>DASTLB010000037.1:0-6727 GCA_035715365.1 Kofleriaceae bacterium
CGCGGCGATCGTCCCCGACGCGGCGCTCGCGCAGGCCAAAGAACTCACCACGGCGGCCGAGCTTGTCGGCGACGGCATCACCGCGGGTGGCGGCCCGGGGCGGCGGGCGCGGCACGGGGACGCGCGCGGGATACACGAGAACTTCCAGCGGCGCGTCGACATCGCGCGACTTGCGAAACAGCGCAAACGGAAACTTCGTCGCGATGCGATAGCCGGTCAGCGTGTACAGACCGCGCCGCACGAACGTATGGCGATACGACGTGCGCTGCGACTTCGCCTCGGGGATTTTCAAAAAGTAGCAACGCTTGTCGATCGGCGTCTTGCCCTGCAGATCCTCGACCTCGATCGAATACGACGCGCGCTTGGGCTTGCCGTTCTTGATCACGACTTCCATCAGGAACGGTTCGCCGGCGAAGATGCGCGGCGGCGGCCGGCGCTCGACGGTGAGCCGGCGCAGCGTCATCTCGGAGAGCACGCCCGACGCGATGATGAACGACAGCAGCCACGCGAGCAGCAGGTAGAGCAGGTTGTTGCCGGTGTTGATCGCGGCGAACCCGATGCCGATCGACAGCAGCACGATGATCCGGCCCTCGCGCGTGAACCGCAGCCGGCGCGGAGGCCGGAGCTTCTTGCGGACGCGCGCCCAGAACCCGTCGGCCATGGCGTCTACGTCGGGATCGCGACGCGGCCGACGATCTCGCCGATGATCCGCTCGGCATCGGTGCGTGCGCGGCCGAGCGAGTCGTGGGTCTGGGCGAGCGCGAGGCGGTGCGCGAGGCACGGGATCGCGAGCGCCTTGAAGTCGTCGGGCACGGCGAAGTCGCGGCCCGCGGCGAGCGCGGCGGCCTGGGCGGCGCGGTGCCACGCGAGCACGCCGCGCGTCGACACGCCGACGGAGATCGCGGGGTGGCGGCGCGTCTCCTCGACGACGGTCATCGCGTAGTCGAGCAGCGCATCGTCGACGCGGATCGTCTCGACGCCGTCCTGCAGCGTGCGCACGGCCGCGAGATCGACGACCGGCTGGAGCCGCAGCACCGGATCGCCGCCGATGCGGTCGCGCAGCAGCTCGCGCTCGATCGACTTCGCCGGATAGCCGATCGCGATCCGCAGCAGGAACCGGTCCATCTGCGACTCGGGCAGCGGGTACGTGCCGTAGTGCTCGGCCGGGTTCTGCGTCGCGACGACCATGAACGGCGTCTCGAGCGTGTGCGTCGTGTCGTCGATCGAGACCTGGCCCTCGCTCATCGCCTCGAGCAGCGCGGACTGCGTGCGCGGCGTGGTGCGGTTGATCTCGTCGGCGAGCACGATGTTCGCGAAGATCGGCCCGTGCTTGAGCTCGAACACCTTGCCGTGCTGGTCGTAGATCGACACGCCGACGATGTCGGACGGCAGCAGATCGCTCGTGAACTGGATGCGGCGAAACGTGCCGCCGAGCGACGCCGCGAGCGCGCGCGCGAGCGTGGTCTTGCCGACGCCGGGGATGTCCTCGATCAGCAGGTGGCCACGCGCGAGCAGCGTGACGACCGCGGCGCGGATCGCCTCGGGCTTGCCGCGCACGACGGTGGCGATCGCGTCCTCGAGCTTGCGCACCGCACCGATGTCGGTCGACGAGAGCGGGGCTGGTGCCGACACCACGGACATGTTTGGCCGAGTATAGCGCGGCCGAAACGACAACAGGCACCCGTTCGGGGTCCCCGTCGCGGAACTAAGTGACCCGAATCAGTCGCGCTGCAGGCTCATCAGCAGGCGCAGCACGTACCAGAACAGGGTCGCGATCGTCGAGAACAGCATCAGGGCTGCCGCCACGAACGCCGTCGGCGGGAACTCCTTCATGATCACGCTGGTCTGGTACAGGATGTAACCCGCCATCAGCAGGATCATCAGGCCGCTGAAGATCGCGCCGAGCGAGAACCCGAACAGCAGCGACGCGAGAATCACGCCGAGCGCCGCGAAGCTGCACACCACGAGGATGCCGCGCATGAACGAGAAGTCCTTCTTCGTCAGGAAGACGACGAGCGTCAGCCCGATGAAGATCGCGAGCGTGATCACGATCGCCTGGACGAGGATCGACCCGGCCGCACCGCTCATCGACGGCACCGCGTTGCCGGCCATGAACTGCATCATGTCCGCCTTCGAGTACACCCCGAAGCGCAGCATCAGGATCCACAGCATTGGCTGCAGCAGCACCGCCTCGGCGACGACCGCGAGCCCGAGCCCGACATATTGCAGGCCCTGCGACGTCTCCGAGCGCGCGAGCCGCTCGGCGATGTAGCCGCAGACCATGAACAGGCCGAGCACGGCGAGCCAGGTCCAGCGGCCGGTCAGCGCCCACTTCGAGAAGCCCCAGCTGACGTTGGGGGCGAAGCGAATCATTCCACCGGTGATCGCGGCGAACGCGAGCAGCGCGACCCCGAGGTGGGCGTAGGTCTTGCGCAAGAACGTGATGCGGTCGCTGACCCCGAGGGTCGCTACCGCGCCTGAGATCGGACGAGCACTGGATTGTGCGAATGCCATGACGCCTCCTGGAGCTGGCCCTTTTGTAGCATGGTCCTACCGGCGCGCGACACCGCACCGGTGCTCGCGGCCCCGACGTAGGGACGCGTGGGTATCCCAGACCACCGCGTCCCCGAGGGTTGCCCGCGACAGCGAATCGCGCTCGATGGTCGCCTCGACGGTGACCGGTGCGGGCTCGGGGTCATCGCCCCACGGCACCTCCCAGCTCGCGTCGCGGCTGACCAGCAGCGTGCGGGCGGGCGCGCGCTCGCGTGTCATCGCGCTGTGACCCGCGATCGCGATCGCGAGCTCGCCGAGCGGACCGCGCGAGCCGACGCGCTGCTCGGTCACCGTGACTGCGTTCGGCCGGACGTCGTAGCGCACGTACTGCCGCGCCGCCCAGCGCGGTCCGCGCGCCGCGAGGTCGCACGCGATCACCCACCACGCCGGCTCGTCGCCGCGCCGCACCGCGATCCGCCACAATAGCTCCGGGTAGCTCCAGCGCGCGAGCGGGACGCTGCGCACCTGGAGACCGTCGACGTGAAACGCGAACAGCTCGATCCGGGCGCGGCCGCCTGCGAGATCGTGGGACAGCCCGGCCGGCAGCGCGAGCGCCGCGGGATCGAACGAGCCGCCGAGCTCGATCGTGACGCGCTCGCGACCGAAGAACCGGTACTCGGTCACGTCATCGCCCACAGCATCAGGATCGATGCGACGAGCGACGGCACGGTTACAACCGCACCGACGGTCATGAACGTTCGTAGGGAGACCGTCACGCGCTGCGTGCGGAGCGCGTGCATCCACAGCAGGCCCGCGAGCGAGCCGATCGGCAGCAGGCGCGGCCCGAGGTCGCCCCCGACGAGCGCGGCGAGCACGTGCGCGTGCGGCGCGCCGGCGAGCGCGTGCGAGTGCAGCAGCGCCATCGGATGGTTGTTGAGCACGGCCGAGCCGAGCGCGCCGACCGTCGCGATCGTCGACAGCGGTGCGGGCGTGCGCTCGTACAGCGCCTCGAGCGACTCGGTCGCACCGGCGCGCGCGAGTGCGGTCGCGAGCACGAGCACGCCGAACACGAACGGCACGAGCTCCCAGCTCACGCCGGACGCGATCCGGATCGCGTTGCCACCGCCGACGCGCGCGACGAGAAACGCGATCAGCGACGCGACCGCCGCGACCGGCCAGATCGGCTGACCGAGCGCGGCGAGCACCGGATACGACGCGATGCTCGCGATCGCGATCACCATCACCGCGCGCGCCGCGATCGTCAGCGGCACCGACGGCGGCGCCTCGCCGGGAGCCGCGACCTCGTCCGCGAGCACGTCGCGAAACCACCACGCGAGCACGTGGTACGCCACGACCCAGCCGACGAGCGCGACCGGGATCATGACGAGCGCGTAGTCGTTGAACCCGATGCCGGCGCGGTACGCGACGACGAGGTTCATCGGATTTCCCGTCGGCAGCGGCGCGACGCCTGCCGCGACGAACACCGCGAGCGCGAACGGCACGACGAACACCGGGTGGCGCACCGGATACACCGCGCGCAACAGCTCGATCACGACCGGCGTCACGAGCAAGATCGCCGCGTCGTTCGACAGCAGCGCCGCCGTGACCGCCGAGATCACGAACACGAGCCGGAACGCGCGCCGCACCGGACCGCGCGTCGTCGGCTCGATCCAGCTCGCGAGCCGCGCGAAGCAACCGAGCTCGGCCGCGCACGACGTCGTCAGCATGATGCCGACGATCGTGACGAGCGGCCGCCACAGATCGTCGAGCGCGTGCTCGACATCGCCGCGCGTCGCGATCCCACCGCCGAGCGCGATCGCGAGCCCGGCGAGCGCACCGATCGCGGGTGCCCACGTCGTGCGCCACGTCAGCGCGATCGCGAGCGCGACGGCGAGGGCAACGAGGGCGACGACCACGTCCCTCGATCATACCCGTCCCGAAACGCGAAAACGGCGCCGCGGTCGCAGCGCCGTCGCCTCGTGCGCTTCCGCTCAGCGACCGCGGACCTGGTTGTACGCGTCGCGTCCCGCGCCCGCGGCCCAGCCGATCGCGCCACCGGCGGCCATGCCGATGCCGGCGCCGGTCGCCATGCCCGGCGGCCCGCCCGGGGCACCGACGGCGAGGCCGATGCCACCGCCGACCGCGGCACCTGCGCCGGCCCAGCGGTTACCCGCGTCGACCATGCGGTTGACGTCGAAGCCTCCGTTGACGGCGGCGAGGTCGAGCTCGGAGATCGTCGAGAACGTATCGAGTGCGTCGGTCATGGCTACTCCGGTTGGATCGGGTCGAGTGTTCGGGTTCGAGGAACGAGGACGGCGAGCGGCTACTTGCCGCGCACCTGGTTGATCGCGTCGCCCGCGGCGCCGCCGATCCACCCGCCCGCGCCGCCGATCGCAGCGCCGATGCCGGCGGTCGTTGCCATGCCGGGCGGTCCGCCCGGGATGCCGGCGAGCAGGCCGACGCCACCGCCGAGCGCGGCACCGGCCTGGCCCCAGCGGTTGCCGCTATCGACCATGCGGTTGACGTCGAAGCCGCCGTTGACGATGGAGAGCTCGAGCGTGTCGAGCGTCTGGAAGTGATCGAGGGTCATGATGCTCCTGGATGGTGGAAAGAGCGTGACGAGCGTGTCGTGAACGGTTGGTTAGCGGCCGCGCAGCTGGTTGACCGCGTCGCCCGCGGCGCCGCCGATCCACCCGCCCGCGCCACCGATCGCGGCGCCGATGCCCGCGCCCGTCGCCATGCCCGGAGGACCACCCGGCGCGCCGGCGATCAGACCGACGCCACCACCGATCGCGGCGCCGGCCTGGCCCCACCGGTTGCCGCTGTCGACCATGCGGTTCACGTCGAACTTTCCACCGCTGACGAGGTCGAGGTCCACGGTCGTGAGGGTCTGGAACGGCGAATCGAGTGCGATGTCCATGTCTGGTCTCCTGGATGGTGAGGATGGTTGGCTGACGGGAAGCGGCTAGTGCAGTGGCCATGCCGCGCGTCGTCGCCTGCATTCGTCACCAGTTACGCGCGGGTTCGCCGCGCTGCCGTGCTGATCGCGGGAGACACATCGCAGGCCGTGGTTTACGCAACGTGCCCCGGACGCGACCGAGCGGAGGAGGACGCACCGTGATTTCCGCGCATTGATTTTGGGCAGACCTGAAACAACATCAGCGCCGTCGCCGCTCGCGCTGCGGGCGGTGCGATCGGTCGCGACGACGGTATCGATCGCGGTGACGACCGATACGGCGACTTGAAAACGCCGATAGTCACTGTCGTGCATGTGCGAGGCACCACTCGCCACACGCTCGAGCCGAGCGCGCCGTCGCGAAGCAGTCGGCGCGAACGCCCGCCAATCACCGTCGAGGCGCGTCGGATTCCGCGAGAGGGAGCCGCAGGGGCGATGTCCGAGCTGGCGTGCGATGCACGAGAGTCGCGGTGACGGCGTCGGTCGGGGTGACGGCGTCGGTCGCGGTGACGGCGTCGGCCGCGGTGACGGCGTCGGCCGCGGTGACGGCATCGGTGACGGCATCGGTCGCGGCATCGGTGTCGGTGACGGCATCGGTATCGGTATCGGTATCGGTATCGGTGACGGCATCGGTCGCGGCCGGAATCGATCACAATTCGCGGGATCACTGGCTCATCGACGAACGCGCCCGGATCCTCGACGCGTGCTCTGGCCCCTCCGCGGGCTCGGCTCGCCCTCGCGTCCGCCTGGCGCGTGCGCCGCGCCGAGCGCCACCGACGCCGACGTCACGCGAATCACCGCCGCACAGATGAACGGGCGAGCAGAGCGCGCACGGTCGTGCGGGCGCTCGTCACGGCTCCCGCGCGGCGGCCGCGTTCGGGCGAGAGCCGAGCCCGCTCCGGGAGGCCGGAGGAGCTTGGGGAAAGAAGGAATGGCCCGTCATGAAGAACTTCGCCGCATACACCGTAGGGATCGAGCTCGTTCGCGCGTTGCGACCGATCGTCGAGGAATTGAAGAAGCACGACCCCGATCTCGCGGATCAGGTACGTCGCGCTGCGAACAGCGTCGTCCTCAACGTCGGCGAAGGCGCGCGGCGAGCGGGCCGCGATCCGAAGCGCTTCTTCACGATCGCGCACGGCAGCGCGAACGAGATCCAGAGCGGGCTCGATCTCGCCGACGCCTGGGGCGTGTCACTGCACGCGGATCAGGCGCGCGCGCTGCTCGACCGCGAGCTGGGTTTGCTGTGGGGACTCACGCGTCGCTGATCGAAGACGCGCG
>DASTLB010000038.1:0-41838 GCA_035715365.1 Kofleriaceae bacterium
GTCCGCGCTCGCGGCCTGTGGGCCGAAGCATGCTTCGTTCGTCAAGGTCGATGACGTCGCGCTCGGTCGCGTCGTCGTGTATCGCAATGGCGTCGCGTACTACGAGCGCCGCGCGACGGTGACCGGCGGCACGTTGACCGTGAGCGTGCCGCGCGATCGCGTCGACGACTTCCTGAAGTCGCTGACCGTCGTCGATGCGATCTCGAAGCAGCCGCTGCCGGTGTCGATCCCGCGCCAGCAGGCGAACGACGGCGCGTACCTCGTGATGAAGCTGCAGCTGCCGAGCAAGCAGGAGCGCGCCGACGTCGTGCTGACGTACGTCACCGAATCGCCGGCGTGGAAGCCGAGCTATCGCGTCGTCGTCGGCGATCACAACAAGGTGATGCTCGAAGGCTGGGCGATCGTCGACAACACGAGCGGCGAGGACTGGAAGGGCGTGCGCGTCGGCGTCGGCTCGAGCTCGGCGCTGTCGTTCCGCTACGATCTGTGGAGCGTGCGCCAGGTCCAGCGCGAGACGCTGCAGGCCGAGGAGCGATTCGCGATCGCGCCGCCCAATGGCATCTCGCCGTACGGCCCGGCCGATGCGACCGCGACCGGCCAGACGATGGTCGCCGAGCTCGACGACGGCGAGATCCGCCGGCCCGAAGGCCACCCCGAGGACAAGCTCGCCGCGCGCGCGGTCGCGAAGGAAGAGGTCCAGAACATGCCGTCGGCCGCGGATCGCTGGGAGTCGGCGAAGGCCGACGCACCGGCCGTGCGGCACCGGATCGCGAAGAAGCCCGCCGAGCGCAAGATGGGCAAGGCGGCAACCACGCCCGCTGCGCCGGCGATGGAACCGAACGCGGGCGGCATGGCTGGGGGTGTCGGTGGCGGCGAGCTGTCGAACGACGCCCGCGTGGCCGGCGGCGACGCGAAGATGAAGAACCTCGCGCAGCAGCTGATCAAGGGTAACCAGTCGATCGTGATCGAGGGCTATGCGGACGCGAACCGCGGCGATGCATCGCGCCGCGCGAACGATCGCGCGAACATCATCCGCAACCAGCTGATCGATCAGGGCGTCGCGCCCGGTCGCATCAAGGTCGTGACGAAGGTCGAGCCGAACCAGCCCGAGCGCGTCCGGCTCGTCGCGCAGGCGCCGACGCCCGAGGAGCAGAAGGCGCAGCAGAACGCGAAGGACCAGGACGTCACCGCAACACCGGTCGGCGAGAGCCACTTCGCGAACCCGACGCCGATGACCGTCGAGCGCGGCGCGTCCGCGATGGTGTCGATGGTGCGCAGCGAGACCGAGGGCGAGGTCGTGTACCTCTACGACGCCGAGAGCACGCGCGGCAACGAGCACTTCGCGTTCCGCGCGGTGCGGTTCCGCAACCCGACGAGCTCGACGCTCGAGACCGGCCCGGTCACCGTCTACGGCAACGAGCGGTTCATCGGCGAAGGCCTGACCGAGCCGATCCCGCCGAAGGCATCCGCGGTCGTGCCGTACGCGCTCGATCGCCAGATCGTCGTCGAGCGCACCGACAACGACGAGAACAAGCTGTCGCGGCTCGTCACGCTGCAGCGCGGGATCCTGACCGCCGAGGTCCAGCACATCCGCCGCAAGAAGCTGCTGATCACGAACCGCATGGGGCAGCCGGCGAAGGTGTTCATCCGCCACACCGTCAACAAGGGCTGGACGCTCGTCAACGGACCGTCGGACTTCGAGCGGATCGGCGACGCACACCTGTTCGCGGTCGAGCTCAAGCCGCACGAGGCGAAGAACGTCGAGATCGCCGAGGCGACGCCGATGGAGCGCACGCTCGATCTCAACGCCGACGTCACGCTCGAGATGATGAAGGTGTACGTCGACGCGCCGGAGGGTGGCAAGGAGCTGAAGGACCAGCTCAAGAAGCTGCTGTCGATCCACAAGGGCCTCGTCGACTACCAGACCGAGCAGGACTCGCTGCGCCGCCGGCTCGCCGACTACAAGGAGCGCATGGACGAGCTGCACGCGCAGATCGTGACGCTGCAGGCGGTCAAGACCGGCAACGACCTGATGACGCACCTCAAGAACAAGATGCGCGACATCTCGAACCGCGTGCAGAAGACGACGATCGCGATCGTCGATCAGGAAGAGAAGATCATGCTCGCGCGCGTCCAGTTCCAGGACATGCTCGCCGAGCTGAGCCTCAACGACGTGACGCAGCCGCCGACCGCGAACGTCGCGGTGCCGCCCGCGCCCGCGAAGACGAAGGCGAAGACGAAGCAGTAGTGTCAGAACACCACGCGCTGCGCCGGCTGTCCGGTCCAGAAGCTCCAGATCACCGTGCGCAGCGACGCGCCCGGCGGTCCGACGGTCAGCCCGGCGTTCGAGCCCGTCAGCGTGTGATACGGCTTGCTCCCCGAGAACAGCCAGTCGACGGATTGCTGCGAGCTCGACAGCTGGGAGCGCCACGCGGACATCTGCGACGAGCCGTCGACGAGCGCGTGCTCGCCGAGCGCGAACGCGCTGTCGGCGTTGCTCTGCTGGACGAGGATCGGCAAGCGCTTGCGGAGCACGGGGTACCAGTAGCCGCCGAACAGGCAGTCGGCCGGCGCCGGTGCGCTCGCCTCGCACGCCGGGTCGTACGTCGCGTTCCAGAACTGGCGGAACTGCGCCGACATCCCGCGGTCCGGGCCGATCGCGTCGGCGAAGTAGTGCGACGTCGTGTCCGGGTACGTCAGCTTCACGACGTCCCAGTTCCAGGCGTGGAACCATCCCGCATCGACGACGAGCTTCACGCGGTGCGCGGCTGACGTCGCCGGCAGCGCGGCCTCGACGCGCGACGCGTTGAGGTGCACCGCGAAGCCACCCGACGAGCCGCCCGCGACGAGCACGCGCGTGGCGGGGTCGGCATCGTCGAGCCCGTACTGCGCGGCGAGCATGCCGAGCATCGCCTCGACGTTGCGATGGCCCTTGCCGAACCAGTCGCCGCCGGTCGTCGCGATCCGGCCGTCGGTGTTGCCTGCCCAGAAGTCGCTCGAGCAGTAGTGCGCGTACACGAGGTTCGCGCCGGCGAAGTCGTTCGCGGCGGGATCGGTGCTGACGAGGCCGCCGACCGGCAGCGTCGTCAGCGTGCCGTCGGCCTCGGGGATCGTCGTGATCAGCTCGGGTCGCGTGGCCGCCCGCTGATCGCACGGGTGCGCGTTGTCGTCGCAGAACCCGCCGCCTTCGAAGTAGATCACCCAATCGGTGCTCGGCGGGCTGCGGCGGACGTAGAAGCCGAACGGCGTGCCGTCGTTGCAGCGCGCGTCGCGCCATTGCGTGTCGCGCAGCGCCGGCTTGACGGCCTCGAAGCTCGACGACAGCACGACCGGCGACTCGGTCTCGGTCGTCTGCGCATCGACCGCGCACGCGGTCAGCAGCACGCTGCACAGCGCCCGCTTCACGGCGTCACCAGCCCGAGCGCGGCGCCGACCGTCATCGCACCGGTGTTCGCGTTGTAGACCTCGTACGAGATCATGCACGGATCCGGCGGGGTCCCGGGATGTCCGGGATCCTCGGCGAGGATCGCCTGCGCCCAGATCGCAGTACCGGCACCGGCGACGTCGAGCGCGGACATCGCGCCCGGTGCGAGCGTCACCGTGCGGCTCGCGATCGTCTTGCCGCCGGGCGCGCGAAAGCTCAGCGTCGCCTGACACGCCGGACCCGCGGGATCCGCGCTCGTGTTCGAGACCAGCAGCTGCGCGTGCTGGTTCGCGCTCGGCACGACGAGCGGCGACGTCGCGCGGAACGAGCTCGCCGGCGCGAGCGCGGGGCGCACGAGCTTGCCGGTCGCGAACGTCGTCGCCCCGGTGACGGTGTTGCGGAGCAGCAGGGAACCCATGCACGGATCCGGCGGCAGCAATCGCGGATCATCGGCGCGGCTCAGCACCGGGCGGACGTACGCGCGCAGCGAACCGGCCGGCACGACGTCGCGACCGGCGACGACGACGGCGGCTTGATCGCCGGGTGCGATCGCGAGCGTCTGCGACGCGATCACGTCGTTGTCGCCGTCGAAGAATCGCACGAGGACGTTGCAGGTCGTGGTCCCCGCGTTGACGACGGAGAACCGGGCGACCTCGTCCGGGTTGATCGCATGGAGCGGGAAGCCGGGCGGGTCGGGCTGAGGGTTGAACGCGAGCGCCTCGCGACCGGCGGCGATCACGAGGAGCGAGGACAGAAGGAGCTTGTGCATGCGGGGCCCCTGTGCAGCGCGCGCGCCAGCGCAAGTCCGCGATCGATCACGCGCGAGTGCGGGTCCGGCCTGGCACCGTGCCTGGCACGTGTCAGCGCTTGCGGCGCTCGAGGAACCGGCGCAGCTGCGTCCGGTGCACGCCGAGCTCGCGCGCGGCGGCGCTGACGTTGTTCGCATGCTTGGCGAGCGTGGCATCGACCGCGGCGTCGTCGAGCACGTCCGCCGTGCGCTCGGCGCTGCGCGCGATCGGCAGCCCCGCGTCCGCCGGCAGGTGCGCGGCCTCGACGCGCGATGCGCCGGCGTGACGGGCCGCGCGCGCGGCATCGGCGACCTCGGTCACGAGCTCGCGCACGTTGCCGGGCCAGGGCCGGAGCAGCGCGGCCTCGACGAGCGAGACGTGCGCGATCGCCGGTGGCGAGCAGCGAGCGAGCGCGCCGGCGACGAGCCACGGGATCTCCTCGGCGCGCGCGCGCAGCGGTGGCAGCGCGACCGCCGGCCGGCCGAGCCGGAAGTACAGATCCTCGCGAAAGCTGCCGGCGGCGACCGCGTCGCGCAGATCGGCATGCGTCGCCGACACGATCCGGACGTCGACCGTGCGGGCACGCGTGGCCCCGAGCGGGACGACCTCGCGCGTCTCGAGCACGCGCAGCAGCTTCGCCTGCACCTCGAGCGACAGCTCGGCGACCTCGTCGAGGAACAGCGTCCCGCCGTCCGCGGCCTGCAGGTGACCTTCGCGATCGGCGTCCGCGCCCGAGTACGCGCCCTTGCGCGCGCCGAACAGCAGCGTCTCGGCGAGCTGGCCGGGCAGGGCGGCGCAGTTGAGCGCGACGAACGGACCCTTCGCGCGCGGCCCCGCCGCGTGGAAGTGGCGCGCCGCGAGCTCCTTGCCGGCACCGGTCTCGCCGACGACGTGGACGCCCGCGCCCTCGCGCGCCGCGCTCGCGATCGCATCGTACGCGGCGCGCAGCACCGGACCGACGACGCGGCCGTCGTGCAGCTCGACCGCGCGATCGAGATACGGCGTGACGTCGTCGACGAGCAGCGCGATCGTGTCACCGGCCCGCACGACGCGGACCGCACGCGGCGCATCGGTCAGCGGCGTGCCATCGCCCGAGCTGCCGTTGCGACTGCCGAGGTCGCGCGCCTGCCACATGCCGGCCTCGCGGCGGAGCTCGACATGACGGCGCGACATCCGCGGATCGGCGACCGCGATCTCGCCGTCGCGGCCGAGCGCGCCGCCACCGGCGTGCGCCGCGAACGTCGGGCGCCCGCCCGCGAACACGACCAGCACGCCGGGCTCGGGCCGGCGCTGGCCCCGCGTCACCTGCACCGACTGCTCCAGCGTCTCCTCGGCCACCGCGGCTCAGTATACGCTGGCCGGGATGGGGCTCGGGGACGTCGAGACGCTACCTGCGGACAGCGCGGGCGGGGCCGACGCGGAGCTCCCGGTCGTCGATCCGAGCAGCTACGAGCTCGGAGCCGAGCTCGCGCGCGGCGGGTTCGGCCGGCTGATCCGGGCGCGCGACCGCCGGCTCGACCGGGTCGTCGCGATCAAGCAGCTGCGCGCGACGAACGCCCAGCTCGAGGCGCGGTTCCGGCTCGAGGCGCGGCTGACCGCGCGGCTCGCGCATCCGGCGATCGTGCCCGTCCACGAGGTCGGGCGGTGGCCGAGCGGCGAGCCGTTCTACGCGATGAAGCTCGTGACCGGGCGGTCGCTGCGCGAGCGGCTCGACGCGCTGCCGGCGCTTGCCGATCGGCTCGCGCTGTTGCCGCAGGTCACGACCGTCGTCGACGCGATCGCATACGCGCATCGCGAGCACGTGCTGCATCGCGATCTCAAGCCGAGCAACATCATGCTCGGCGATACCGGCGAGGCATACGTCGTCGACTGGGGCCTGGCGAAGGATCTGCGCAGCGCCGAGCCCGCGGTGCCGGCGAACCTCGGCACGCCGGACGCGGATCTGACGTCGGACGGCGCGGTGCTCGGTACGCCGCCGTACCTGTCACCCGAGCAGGCGCGCGGCGACGCGGTCGACGAGCGCGCGGACGTCTATTCGCTCGGGGCGCTGCTCTACGAGGTCGTCGCCGGCGCGCCGCCGTACACGGGCGATGCCGAGCGCGTGCTCGCGGCGATCGCGGGCGGGCCGCCACCGGCGATCGAGCTGCGGCAGCCCGCCGTGCCGCGCGAGCTCGCCGCGATCATCGCGCGCGCGATGGCCCGCGCGCCGGCGGATCGCTATCCGACCGCGCGCCAGCTCGCCGACGACCTGCATCGGTTCGCGCGCGGCGAGCTCGTGAGCGCGTATCGCTACTCGGTCGCGCAGCGCGCCTGGCGGTGGACGCGGCGTCATCGCACGCTCGCGGTCGTCGCGCTCGCAGCGCTCGCGGTGGTCGTCGCGCTCGCGTGGCCGCGCCGCACGCCCCCGGCGTGGCGGCCGGTGATCCGCGAGCTCGCGCCGTACGAGGAGAACGGCACGTTCACCGTGTTCCTGTCCGACGGCGAGCACCTCGCGTTCGACTCGGATCGCGACGGCCAGCGCCGGATCTACATCGGGACGCTGCCGCTCGACGACGCGCGCCCGGTGACGAGCGCGGACCTGCCATCGCGCCGGCCGCGCGCGGACCGCGATGGCAACGGCGTGCTGTATGCCGCCGACGAGGGCGTGCGGCGGGCCGAGCTCGACGGCACGTCGACGCTCGTGCTCCCTGGCGTGCGCGACGCGGTCGCGTGCGGCGACGGCTTCGTGATCGTGCGCGAGCTCGACTGCCCCGCTTGTGAGGGCCTCGCGTTCCGCGATGCGGCAGGGCGCGAGCGCGTGATCGCGCGGCTGCCCGGCGGGCACTTCCTCGGGTGGTTCGATTGCGACCGCGCCGGCGAGCGCATCGTCTTCAGCGAGATCGAGGACACGCTCGATCTGTCGGTCCAGCAATCGCTGTGGATCATCGACCGTGCGGGTGGCACGCCGCGCCAGCTGCTCGACAGCACGAATCACATCAGCGGTCCACGGTTTCACCCCGATGGCCACAGCGTGCTCGTGTCGTCGGATCGCGGCGGTGCGCGCAACATCTGGGAAGTGCCGGTCGACGGCGGCGAGCCGGTGCAGATCACGTTCGGTGCGGGGCCGGACTTCTCGCCCGCGGTGTCGCCCGATGGCCGGCAGCTCGTGTTCCACGTCGACGTCACGTCGGTGCCGCTGTTCGAGATCCCGCTCGACGGCGGCACGCCGAGGCGGCTGACGCCGGCGCTCGACAACATCGCGTCGGTCACGCGGTCGCCCGACGGCCGGATGCTCGCGTACCAGGTGACGAGCCGCGGCCGCACGATCGTCAAGGTCCGCACCATCGCGACCGGCGAGGAGCGGACGATCGCCGAAGGCAACCGCGCGCAGTTCAGTGGCGATGGCCGCGACCTCGTGTTCGCGCGCGGCTCGGAGCTGTATCGCGTGTCGCTCGCGGAAGGCGTGCCGCGCCGGATCGCGAAGGCAGACGGCAGCGTCGTCGGGTACCTGCAAGACCTGCCCGAGGGCATCCGGTTCACGGTGCTCGGTCCAGACGGCGCCGCGGCGATGCTCGCGACCCCCGATGGCAGGCTGCGCCGGATCGCGCCGGCGCCGTACCTCGGCCTCGTCGCGCTGCCGGACGGTGGCCAGATCGCCGTCGTGCGCGACGCGTTCGAGATCGTGCCGCCGGGAGGCGCGCCCGGCGATCCGGCGAACGCCGGGGTCGAAGGCTTGCCGTCGTCGTGGCGCGACGATCCGCTGCAGATCTATTACATCGTCGGCGACGACGACATCTGGCGCTACGACGTCGCGACGCGGCGACGCGAGCACGTGCTGCACCTGCACTTCGCACGCGACTTCGCGATCTCACCCGACGGCAAGATGCTGTACGCGGCGCAGAAGATCGGGCGGATCCGGCGCACGCTGATCACGAACTTCGGCGACCGCCCCGGCGCGCGCTAATCGAACGCAGCCGTCGACTCGACGACCTCGGCGAGCACGCGCGTGCTGCCGGCATCGATCTCGAACCGCAGCGGCGTGCGATCGCGGTTCGCCGCGAGCCACAGGTGCACCGCGATCGGCGGCTCGCCCGACAGCGCGCGCACGATGCCGTCGACGCGCAGCGCGCGCAGCCCGAGCGCCTCGTCGCGCGCCGGCGCGAACACGTCGAGCCGGTACAGCCCGCCCTGGTGCAGCAGCCACAGATAGCCGGGCTGCGCGCCGCGCGTCGCCCACGCGCGCACGACGCCGAGCGCCGAGTGCAGCGTGTGGAGGTCGGTGCCGCCGGGCACGAGCTGCGTGCGCTCGCCGATCGTGAGCTTCGCACCCTCGATCGTCGCGTCGGTCGCGTTGCGGGCGCCGTCGACGACGAGCGTCTCGCTCATGCTGCGCGGGTGGCCGTGGTCGACGCGCGTGACGAGGTCGTAGCTCATCGGCTGCAGCACGCTCGCGAGCAGGCCGGTGCGGAACGACGTCCGTGCGGTGTCACCGTCGACGACGAGGCCGACGCGGCCGACCGCGACGTTGCGATAGAACA
This sequence comes from Kofleriaceae bacterium, assembly GCA_035715365.1. GTDB lineage: Bacteria > Myxococcota_A > Polyangia > Haliangiales > Haliangiaceae > JABFXX01. The sequence continues at coordinate 8,730 of DASTLB010000038.1, forward strand.
CCTGCCACGTCGTCTGCTCGCCGGCGTCCCACTTCGGCGGCAGCGAGCCGAGCGCGATCGCGGGCGGATCGGGAATCGGCGTCGACGCCGCGGCGCGCGCGCCACACGCGGCGAGGCCGAGCAGCAGCAGCGCGCGCATCGCTTCGAGGCTAACGGGTGCCGCCGTCACGTTCCACGGCGTTGCCAGATCTCGCCGGGATTCGCCGGCCGGTCAGCCGACCGGCTTGATCACCATCGGATAGCCCTCGGGGACACGGTAGCGATCCGCGCCGTCGGCGACGAGGCCACCGATCTCGATCCGGCCGTCGAGCAGCACGCTGAACCCGGTGTCGCCGCTCGACGGTGGGATCGGTGGGACCGGTACGTGTGCGAGCGGCGGCGGCGGGGCCGGGCGCGGCAGGCGCTCCATGCCATCGATCATCACGCGCTGCTTCGCGGCGATCGTGATCCGGCGGCCGTCGGCGAGCGCGACCGCGAGCTCGGGGACGTCGAAGATCGGCGGGCCGCCGAGGCAGCCCGCGGCGTGGCGGCCGGCGAGCGCGAGCGGTCCTCCGACGACGGTGCCGACGAGCGTCTGGCTCGCGCGCGGTCGCTTGATCTCGACGCCGTACAGCTCGTAGCGCGGCTTGCGCAGCCGCTTGACGAGCCACGGTCCGCCGCCGAGGAACAGCGCGAGCACGACGACGTAGCCGGCGAACCCGAGCCACTGCATCAGTTACCGACGCGCATCGCTTCGTACTCGCGCGGATCGTGCGCGCAGAACATCGCGATGTCCGGATAGCTGTGGCGGAGCTGGCGGAGCGCGGCGACCGACGCGCGGCGCATCGCCGTGTTCATCTCGGTCGCACGCTCGAACGCGGCGAACCCGAACGGGACGCTGCCGGTGCCGTCGACCGCGGTGTGGTGGAAGTACGCGTCACCGGCGTGGACGAGCCACCGGTCGTGCGTGCTCGGCCCGCGCACGATCACCGCGGAGTGGCCGCGCGTGTGGCCGTGCATCGGCAACAGGCCGATGTCGGCGTCGACGCCGCGCAGCTTCGTGACCGCGGGCAGCCCGCGCCAGGTGTCGCCGTCCTCGGTGTAGACCTCCCACTTCGGGCCGTGCGCCCAGTGCGCAGGCAGGTAGCGCTCGCGCTCCTTGAAGTGCGAGCGCGCGACCGCGGCGGCATGCTCGCGCGCGTGGAGGTGGACCTTCGCGTTCGGGAAGTCGCCGAGGCCGCCGGCGTGATCGAGATCGAGGTGGGTGACGACGATGTGGCGAACGTCGTCGGCGCGATACCCGAGCCGCTCGATCTGCGCGAGCGCGGTCTCGTGGCGGTCGAGCGTCGGCCCGACGAGCGTGCGGAACGCGCGCGACAGCCCGGTGTGGCCCTCGATGTCGCGCATGCCGAAGCCGGTGTCGACGAGCACGAGCCCGTCGCGCTCGGTGACGACGAGCAGGCAGTGCGCGACCATCCGGCCTCGCCCGAGGCCCGTGCCGCCGAGCAGGAAGCCGGCGACCGGACACATCGTCGCGCAGTTCAGATGATGGACCTCGCGGATCGCCATGCCGCGAGCGTAGCCGATCGGCCCGAGGTCAGCGCGCCGGAACGAGCGTGACCGCGGTGCCCGCGGCGGGTTCCGAAGGCACGACATAGTACGCGCCCGACGACAGCTCGATGATCGTGCCGGGGCGGAGCGAGTCGTCGTCGGGACGGCCGGCAGGCTGCGTCGTCACGTCGGCATCGTCGTTGACGAGCTGCGCGGACGGCAGCCGCTCCGGCGTCTCGCGCGCGAGCGCGGTCAGGTAGTCGGCGGCGCCGAGCAGCGCGACCATGCCGGCGAGCGCGACGACGACCGGCACGACGCGCGGGTGCAGCCAGCGCCAGCGCGCGATCAGCCAGCGCTGGAGGTCGCCGGCGATCGCGATCGACCACTGCCGCGACCGCACGGTCGCCACCGGGAGCTCGGAGCGATGCGTGTCGAAGAGCATGATCGGATCATGAACCGCGGGCGGCGGCGCGGCATCCGGCGTGGGCCGCTTTCTCGCGACCGGCCGGAACCGCAGCGGCGTGTAGGCGAGGCTGCGCCGCAGCCGGGAGCCGCGGGGGCGTGACGGCATCCAGCCCGGATAGATCACGCCAGCTCCGGCGCAGCCTGACCGCGCTGCGTGAACGTGCCGTTCTGCTGGTAGCGCTTGCGCTGCAGCTTGTTCAGCGTCACGCGCGCCTTCCAGCCGAGGTAGGCGCGGCCGAACGTCAGCATGTTCTGTGGATCGTAGTAGGGGTTCTTGACGTCGGACATCCCGACGAGCGCGAGCACCTGCTCGGCGACCGAGACCGGGCAGCCCTCGAGCCGCACGACGTCGGACGCGAGCTTTGCCTTCGCGCCGGCGAGCTTGACGAAGATGTCCTGCGACTTCGCGACATGCGGATCGAGCGTGCTGCGATCCTTGTACAGGCTCTCGATCGCGACCGGCTTGCCGTGCAGGTTGCCCTTCCACTCGGCGCAGTCGCCGATGAAGATCACCTTCTCGCCGGGCTTGGCGTCGATCCCGCCGGTGTAGCCGCCGAACACGACGTGCATGCGCGGCAGCTTCTTGTCGGTGTCCTTGTCGAACACGCGCAGGATCTCGATCGCTTCCTCGATCGCGCCCGGGCAGCCGCCCCAGCAGTAGTCACCGACCTCGGCCTCGGGCGGCGGGCCGGCGTACGCGGTGATGTTCGTGCCCTCGAAGTACTTCTCGACGCGGATCAGCCCGACCTTGAAGCCCTTCGCGCGCTGCTTCGCCTCCTCGAGCGTGACGTCGCCGGTGATCTCGACGCCCGAGATGTCGGTCGAGCCGAAGCCATGCTCGGACGCGAGCCGGATGTGATCGACCGTCGCCGGATCGACGCCGATGATCTCGCAGCACACCGAGTCGAACGCGACCTGGCTGTTGCCCATGATGATCATGCCGAGCGGGAACGGCGTCGGCGTCAGCATGCGGCCCTCGCCGGCGGTGATCGCGTCGATCGCGATGAACTGCGGCTGGATGATGTGCTGGAGGTCGGCGATCTTCTCGTTGAGCTTGTGATCGTGATCGATCAGGCGATGCCGATCGTCCTGGATCCCGATGTACGCCTTGCACGAGAACGTCACGGTCGTCCACGGGTGCGCCTTGAACTTGGGGCAGTTCACGAAGAAGTCGGCGCGTGCGACCGGCTCGGGCGTGAACAGGTAGTCGCGCAGTCGCTGCGGATGCGAGAGCGGGATCTCGACCTGCTGCGATTCCTCGAAGCAGTAGCGCTTGACGTCGATCTTCTTCAGCATCGCGTCCCAGCCGGACTCGCGGAACGCGACGCGCGTCGGGACGGTGATGCCGCAGCGCTCGCCCGCGGCGAGCTCGGTCATCGATGCGCCTGGCGCGCCCGGCTCTCCGCCGACGTCGCGTAGCGCGCGCAGCACACCCTCGCCGAACTCGGGACGCGTGTACGCGTACGGAAACAGCGGGCCGGCCGCGACGAGGTTCGGCTTGACGAGCGTGCGACCGAACGGCTTCAGGCCGAGCTCTTCGAGGCCCTCGCGGATGATCTTGCGGATCCGCTCGGGATCGTAATCACGGCAGCTGCGGAGGATGACCTTCGGTCTCGCCGGGATCTTCATGCCGACGAGCATAGCGCGAGGTTCGCGCGTGGAAGTGATTCACCGCGTCGCGGAGCCAGATCCGGAGCCGGCGGCCGGCTTCTTCACCGGCTTGGGCTCCTTCGCCGGCTTCGTCGGCTTCGTCGCCGAGCCCGCATCGGTGCCGGTGGTCGCAGATCCTGCGCCGGCCGGCGGCGCGGGCTTCGCGCCCGAGCCGATGTCGTTGCCCGTGGCAGCGCCGGGCGGCGGCGGTGGCGTCGTCGGGGGCGTCGTCGGCGGCGTCGTCGGCGGCGTCGTCGTGTCGAGCGCGGGATGCTCGGGAGTCTTGGTCTCCATCGTCGGCGGCGGCGTCTTGGCCTCGGTGTCCTGCGCCGACGGCGCGGCCGCGGCGATCACCTCACCGCCGCGCCACTCGACCTGCGTCAGCCAGCTCTCGACCGCGTCGAGATCCGCGGTCACGACCGTCGTGCCCTCGATGAACCGCTCTTCGATCTCTCCGCGCAGCCGGATCAGCTCGGCACGCCCGGCCTCGGAATTCGCCGCAGCGGTGATCGACTGCGGTGCCTGCTTCGCGAGGTCCTGGAGCTTGCGCAGCTCGCTCGTCGCCTCGCCGAACGTGCGCTGGACCGCCTGGACCTCGGGATTGGCCGGATCGAGCTTCGGTAGCTGGCGACCCCGCTTGTCGAGCTGCTCCATGCGCTGCTGGAGCGCGGCGAACCGGGCTCGATACGTGACGACGAGACCGTTGGCCTCCTTCTGCATCGCATCGAGGTCGGAAGACTTCTCGCAACCGGCGGTCACGAGCAGGGCGAGGAACAAAGGCGAATAGGCGCGCTTCATGACAACGGGCCGGTTGTCGCAAGAACCGCGGCTGCAGTCAAAGGGGCGGGGCGTCGTCGCTCCACGCGCTCCCGTGCGCGTCGATCTCGTCGACGTACGACAGAAACGCCGCGTAGTACGGGTGCGCGCCGAGCGTCGCGGAGTCGGCGACGACGATCAGCGACCGCCGCGCGCGGGTCAGCGCGACGTTCATCCGCCGCACGTTGCCGAGAAACCCGATCTCGCCGTGCTCGTTCGAGCGCACGAGATCGACGATCACGGCCTCCTTCTCGCGGCCCTGGAAGCCGTCGACCGTCCCGATCTCGAGCCCGGCCGCGCGCTCGTCGCGCAGCAGCTCGCGCAGCCGGCGCGCCTGCGCGGAGTACGCCGCGATGATCGCGATCTCGGTCGGCGGCAGCCCGCGCGACAGCAGGCGGCGCGCCTCGGCCGCGACGCGCTCGGCGTTGCCGGTGTTGAACGTGCTCGGATCGAAGTGGAACGCGGGCGCGTTGTTGAGCGAGCTGCCGGGATCGAAGTCGGTGCGCTCCTCGATCCAGTCCTTGCCCGCGGTGTCGACGAGCCACAGCGGGCGCGGGCGCAGCTCGTCCGCGGTGACGCCGAGATCCTCGAGCCGGTGCGCGGCGACCTGCGGCGCGGCGACGAGCCGGCCGTCGTACATCGAGCGCGACGGGAACGTCATGATCTCGACGTGCATGCGGTGCTGCTGCTCGAGCATCACCGCGGATTCGCGGCACAGCCGCTCGAACACCGTGCTGCCGAGCGTCGCCTCGACGTCCGCGCCGCCGGTGATCACCGGGCCGAGCTGGAACGGATCGCCGGCGAGCACCGCGACCTTCGCGCGCGCGAGCGCGACGAACAGCAGCGGATCGGGCGCCTGCGTCGCCTCGTCGACGATCACGCAGTCGAAGATCATGCGGTCCTCGCGGCCGAGCAGCGAATGATCGCAGCCGGCGCACGTCGCGAGCACGACCTCGGCGCGCTCGATCACCGCGCGCTCGGTGTTCGCGATCTCGCGCGCCGCATCGCGGTCGAGTGCGCGCGCTTCGCCCCACAGCGCCTTCGCCTCGGGGCCGCGTCGGCCGGCCGCGCTCTTGCGGATCGCGCGCGCGCGGTCGCGCCACTCGCGCGCGAGCTTCGACGCGCCATCGGCGGCGACCTGCGCGTCGAGCGTCAGCGTCTGCAGCGCGGGATGGATCCGCGCCGGGTGGCCGAGCCGGACCGCGCGCACGCCGGCCTCGGCGAGCCGGATCCCGAGGTTATCGACCGCGGTGTTCGACGGCGCCGCGCACAGCACGCGCTCGCCGCGCGCGATCCGCTGGCGCACGACCTCGACGAGCGTGCGCGTCTTGCCGGTGCCGGGCGGGCCGTGGATCAGCGCGATGTCGCCCGATCGCAGCGCCGCATCGACGGCGGCACGCTGGCGATCGTCGAGCGCGGTGTCGAGCACCTCCCACGTCACCGGCGCGATCGGGCGCGGCGGCTTGACGAGCGCGGCGACGTCGCGCAGCCGCGCGAGATCCGAGCCGCCGGTCGCGGCCCGCGCACGCGCGATCGCTGCATCGCCGCGATCGAACGTGACCTCGGGCGCCTCGGGATCGAGCGCGTACTCGCGATCGACCTCGTCGACCGCGCGGTCGAGCATCAGCCACAGCGACTGGTCGTCGCGCCGCTCGTAGACGCCGCGCACCGCGCCGGGCTCGTCGGGATGCTCGCCCCACAGCAGGATCGGATCGCCGGGCGCGAGCCGCAGGTTGTCGAGATCGATCGTCTCGGGGACCGCGACCCGGACGCGCGCACGATCGCCGGGCGCCGACTGCTCGTCGACGATCCGCAGGTGGTCGAGCGCGATGCCGAGCGCGACCCGCTCCGACAGGACCCGGCCGCCGCGCTCGAGCGCGAGCTTCGCGCGCACCGCCATCCGCTCCCCGCGCCACGCGGCGCCGAGGGCATCGAGCCAGTCGCGGGCGTCGAGGGCCACGGTCCGAAGGTAACCCAGGTGCGGGACGCCGATCAGGCGACGATCAGATCGTCTTGCGGCCAGCATGCAGGCGTGGCCATAGTTCGCCCCGCCATGGCCGCGACGACCTCGACCGCTCCCGAGAAGCTCACCCGCAAGACGTCCTCGATCGCGCAGCTGTTCGCGACGCGCGTGCAGGACACCCCGGATCGCGAGGCGTATCGCTATCCGGTCGGCGATGCATGGCGGTCGATGACGTGGCGGCAGACCGGCGAGCGCGTCAAGGCGATCGCGGCCGGGCTACTGTCGCTCGGCCTCGCGCGCGAGGAGCGCGTCGGCATCCTCGCGAACACGCGCGTCGAGTGGATCCTGTGCGACCTCGGCATCCTGTCCGCCGGCGGCGCGACGACCACTGTGTATCCGTCGACGACCGCGGACGAGTGCGCGTACATCCTCGCCGACTCCGAGACCCGGTTCTGCTTGGTCGAGGACGCGGCGCAGCTCAAGAAGCTCGCATCGGTGCGCGGCCAGATGCCGAAGCTGTCCAAGCTGATCCTGATCGACGGCACGCCGGATGCGAACCTCAAGGACTGGGTGATCACGCTCGCCGACCTCGAGACCGCCGGCGGCGCGCACCTCGCGAAGGATCCGCGCGCGGTCGACGACGTCGTGAAGGAGATCAAGGGCGAGCAGCTCGCGACGTTGATCTACACGTCGGGCACGACCGGCAAGCCGAAGGGCGTCCGGCTGCTCCACGAGTGCTGGGCGTACACCGCCGACGCGATCGACGGCATCCGGCTGTGGGGCGCCGACGACGTCCAGTTCCTGTGGCTACCGATGGCGCACTCGTTCGGCAAGGTGCTGATGTCCGGTCACATCGCGTCGGGCTCGGTGACCGCAGTGGACGGCCGGATCCCGAAGATCGTCGAGAACCTCGCGGTCGTGAAGCCGACGATCATGGCGGCGGTGCCGCGGATCTTCGAGAAGGTCTACAACAAGATCATCGAGGGCGCGAAGCAGGGCGGCATCAAGCAGAAGATCTTCGAGTGGGCGCTCGGCGTCGGCCGCGAGGGCAGCAAGATCCGGCAGCAGGGCAAGGAGCCGAGCGGGCTGCTCGCGCTCAAGCTGAAGCTCGCCGACCGCCTGGTGTTCTCGAAGATCAAGGACCGATTCGGCGGCCGCGTCCGCTACTTCATCTCGGGCTCCGCGCCGCTGTCGCGCGAGATCGCCGAGTTCTTCCACGCCTGCGGGATCCTGATCCTCGAGGGCTACGGCCTGACCGAGAGCAGCGCGGCGAGCTTCGTCAACCGTCCGACGAAGTACGCGTTCGGCTCGGTCGGTCTGCCGATGCCGGGCACCGAGCTCAAGCTCGCGCCCGAGGACAGCGAGATCCTGATGAAGAGTCCCGGCATCATGCAGGGCTATCACAACCTGCCGGATCAGACCGCCGAGGCACTCACGCCCGACGGCTGGCTGCGCACCGGTGACATCGGCGAGGTCGACGGCAACGGCTTTCTGCGGATCACGGATCGCAAGAAGGACCTGATCAAGACCTCGGGCGGCAAGTACATCGCGCCGCAGCACATCGAGGGCAAGCTCAAGGCGACGTGCCCGTTCATCAGCCAGGTGATCGTGCACGGCGACAAGCGCAACTTCGTCACCGCGCTCGTCACGCTCGACGAGGAATCGACGATGAAGTGGGCCAAGGACAAGGGCCTCAACGGCACGAGCTACTCCGATGTCGTGCAGATGCCCGAGGTCAAGCAGCTGATCACGCCGTACTTCGACGAGGTCAACAAGTCGCTCGCGAAGTACGAGACCGTGAAGCAGTTCGCGATCCTTCCGAAGGATCTGACCGTCGATGCCGGCGAGCTGACGCCGAGCCTCAAGGTCAAGCGCAAGGTCGTCGAGAAGAAGTACTCGAACCTGCTCGACAAGATGTACGAGGGCGCGATCGCCGACGCCGGCTGATCGCGGAAATCACCGCCGCGCCGTGCGCGTTACACGACCGATGCTCCGCGCCCGGTTCGTGAGGTTCGCGCTCGTCGCCTGCACCGTCGCGTGCTCGGGCTCGAGCAAACCGGCGCCCGTCGCCGATCTCGATCTCGGCACGCTCGGGGGCACGCACGCGCAGCCCGACGCCGCGGTCGCCGTCGCGCCGAGTGCGCCGCCGACCGCGCCGACCCGAGATGCGAGCGCACCGCCGCCGGCTTCGCGCGGCCGCGACTTCACCGCCGACGCGCAGGTGCTGTATCGCGTCGCCGCGTGCGGCGGGCCCGACGAGGGCAGGGTGGCCGAGCTGACCGGCGGCGATCCCGAGCGGCTCGCGAAGCTCGTCGCGCGCCACTGCAAGAACCTGCGCGAGCGGATGGCCACGTTTCGCGCCGCGTACCTCGAGCGCCATCGCAGCTGGTTCGAGGCGGTCGTCCCGAAGGACATCCCGTCGACCGTGATCTATCCATTCGGCGGCGGCGACCTGATGTCGGCGCTCGTCGTGTTTCCCGACGCGACGGAGATCACGACGATCTCGCTCGAGCTCGCCGGCGATCCACGGCGGCTGCGCGCGCTGTCACCCGCCGCGCTCGAGTCGAGCCTCGCCGCGCTGCGCGTCGAGATCGGTGGCCTGCTGTCGGTCGGCTCGAACACGAGCCACAACCTGTCGTCGGCGCAGCGCAACGAGCTGCCGGCGCAGGTGTCGTCGTTTCTGATCGCGCTCGTCACGGCCGGCTTCGAGCCCGTCGACATGCGCTACTTCACGCTCGACGATGGCGGCGCGATCCACTACCTCGACGACGCCGAGATCGATGCGCTCGACACCAAGCGCAGCGGCGCGCTGAAGGGCGACTGGCACTCGCCGAGCTTCTCGCCCGCGTTCGCGAACGTCGAGATTCGCTATCGCCGGCCCGGCAGCGATCAGATCCGCGTCCATCGCCACCTCGGCTGGAACCTCGGCGACGACTACCTCGCGACGCACCCGCAGCTCGTTCGCCACCTCGCCGCGAAGGGCAAGGTCGCGATCCTGACGAAGGGCGGCAGCTACCTGCTGCACCGTGCGAGCTTCTCGACGATCCGCAGCTACATGCTCGAGCACCTCGCGTGGATGCTGTCGGACTCGACCGGCATCCCGCCGACGTACGCCGAGCCGGCGGGCATGGTGCAGGAGACCTACGGCACGTATACCGGCGCGTTCCTCGAGGGCAGTCGTGAAACCCGACAGGACGATTCGTTCGTCGCGCTGTGGAAGCGACAGCCCAGGCGCCGGCTGCCGTTCCGGTTCGGCTACCTCGACGCGACCGGCAACGCGCACCTCGTCGTCACGCGCCGCAAGCCGGTGCCCTGAGCGAAACCCGTGAACCGCGAGCGCCGGCCGCGTGATGGCACATGCACTGCATTCCCGTTCCGTCCATGCAGCGGATTTCGGACGCGCTCGAGCTCCTCACCGGTCAGCACCAGCACATCTTCGATCTCGTCGATGGCGTGAGGCAGGCGAGCCAGTCCGAGCGGGCGACCGCGGTCTCCGAGCTCGTCGACTACGTGACCGCGCACCTCGCGGTCGAGCAGGAGCTGTTCTACCCGCGACTCGCGTCGTGGATCTCGCCGTCGGTCCACGAGGAGCTGCTGCTCGAGCATGGCGAGATCAAGCGCGTTTTGGCCGACTTGCTGTGGCTCGAGAGCGATGACCCCGAGGTCGATCGCCGGCTCGCCTCGCTCGTCGAGCTGCTGTCGGGCCACGCGATGTGGCAGGACGAGGAGCTGTTCACCGCGGTCGCCGAAGGCATGCCGGCCGAGGTGCTCGCCGCGCTCGGCGCTCACATCCACGCGCACTTCGACAGCCTGCACGACGTTCCGCGCGCCGCCTGATCTCGCGCAGCTGTTGCGCGCGCGCACACCCGCCGTGCGCACCTGCGCGCCGAGGCTCGGACGCGCAGCGATCTCAGGATCGCAGCAAGACCTCGACGAGCTTCGCGATCATCCAGACGAGATAGATCGCGATCGCGACGCCGACGAGCACGGGCAGCACGAGCCGTCGCTTCGGCGGACCCTTGCCGACCTGAGGCCGCGCGCGGCGCGCGATCAGCTCGGCCGTGGTCGCGTCGACGTCGACGGCCGGCAGCTGCGTGCCGAGCTCGCCGAGGGTGTCGTCATCGCCGGGGCCGTTCGTTGTCATGACGTCCTCCACGAAGCGGGTGCGTGCTCGCCGAGCGCGGCGGCGAGCTGGGTGCGTGCGCGCGCGAGGCGCTGGCGGACGGCCTCGGGCTTCTGGCCGAGGATGTCGGCGACCTCCGCCGGCGCCAGCCCCTCGATCCCGACGAGCAGCGCGACCTCGCGGTAGGCGGGCGGCAGCGCCGCGAGTGCGCGCTCGAGCGCGAGCTGGGCTTGCGAATCGGCGAGCGCCTCGAGCGGGGATCGATCGTGCGCCGGCTCGCGGTCGCGCGCCGGCAGGTCACCGGCGAGCTGGGCCCGCACCGCCCGCGCGCGCGTCCAGCTGACGACCAGCCGGTGCGCGACGGTGAACAGCCACGCGCCGAGCCGGGTGTCGGCGTCGAGTCGGCGGGCGTGCTGGGCGAGTCGCAAGAAGGCCTCCTGGAGCAGGTCCTCGGCGACGTCACGCCGCCGGGTCATCCGGACGAGGTAACCGTAGAGCCGTTTGCGGTACGCGGCGAATACCGCGTCGAATGCCGCCGGCTCGCCGCGACGAAGACCGTCGACCCAGGTCTTCTCGTCGGCGTCCACGCAAGCACAACGCACCACCGGGCCGCGCGTGACACAAGATTTCGCGGCGACAATCGTCGCAGCTGTCGCGGGTGGTCGCGGCAGGATCGCAAAAAACCTCGTCACGCGCGGCCTCCGCCCGCGTTGACCACATCAGGAGAACACGATGGTCGACTTCATTCGCGCTGGTGGCTTCAGCATGCTCGTGCTCCTCGCGCTCGGCGCGGTGCTCGTGATCACCGCGATCAAGTTCGCGCGCAACGCCGACGCCCAGCGGCTGTCGCTGATCCGCGCGCTGTCGAACGCGCTCGTGTTTGCCTCGATCACCGGTTTCGTGGCGGGCCTCGCGTCGACGGCGATGTACGTCGTCCGCAACGAGCCGAAGGACACGCTCGCCGTCCTGCTGACCGGCTTCGCGGAGTCCACCACGAACTTGATCCTCGGAGGCGGTCTCGCCTTCGTCACCTGGATCCTCGTCGCCGTCGGCGTGCGCCGCATGCCGCGCGATCCGTCGTAGCTGTTGTCGCAACCCCCAAAGGAGACTCGTATGACTCGCTCGCTCGCTCACCTGGCTCACATGATCGTGCTCTCGCTCGCCGCACCGCTCGCGCTCGCCGCGTGTGGCACCACCGACGCCGCGCCCGCGCCGACGGCGAAGTCCCAGAAGGCGTCGACCGCCACCGACGCCGAGCTCCAGCAGCTGTGCGTCGACACGTTCACGCGCAACCGCGCGTGCACCGACGTCTACATCCCGGCGCTCGTCGACGCGCGCGCGAAGTACGACAAGCCGGCCGGCATCGCGGCCGAGGTCAAGACGAACCGCGACGGCGTGATCGCGCAGGCGAAGCAGGAGTGGGCGACCGACTCCACCGACGAGGCGATCGCGACCGTGTGCACGCGGATGGCTCAGCAGTTCACCGACGAGGATCGCGCCGACGCCGACACGGTGCGCGGCTGCCTCGCGCAGACCGAGTGCACCGCGTTCGTCAGCTGCACGATGCCGATCTTCGAGAAGCACTTCGCGAAGTAGACCGCCGGGAAGTTGCCGGTCCGGCGAGGCGCGTGATACGCGCTGGTGAGGACCGACGTGAGCGAGCCCGAGCGCGAAGCTAGCGATCCGAAGGCGCCGGGACCCCTGCCGACCGGGCCATCGACCGGGGCGGGTCGGGGCGTCCTCTACATCGCGTTCGCGAAGTTCTACTTCATGTTCGCGGGGCTGTTCGTGCAGATCCGGCTGCCCGCGATCCTGTCGCGTGCGGCGTTCGGCAGCTACAGCCTCGTCGCGGGTATCGCGTCGTTCGTCAACAACGTCGTCGTCACCGGCACGATCCAGACGGTCTCGCGGTTCTCGGCGCAGGAGCCGGGCAAGGCGCGCGCGGTCCAGTACGCCGGCCTGCGCATGCACGTCCGGCTCGGGCTGCCGATCGCGGTCGGCTTCATCGCCGCGGCGCCGATCGTCGCGAACTTCGTGCTGCTCGACGCGAGCAAGACCGCGCCGCTGATGCTCGCGGGCCTGATCGTCGGCGGCTACTCGTTCTACGCGGTGTTCATCGGCACCGCGAACGGCCTGCACCTGTTCCACAAGCAGGCCGGGCTCGACGTCACGTTCGCCACGCTGCGCGTCGCCGGTCTGCTCGGCATGGCGATGGCGGGGCTCGGCGTCGTCGGCGTGATCGGCGGCTGGGTCGCCGCGGTCGGCGTGATCCTGTGCGCCGCCGCGGTGTGGGTCGGCCTGCCGCGCACCGGCGGCGCCGGCGTCGAGAAGCTGCCGGTCAAGCCGCTCGTCCAGTACTTCATCGGCGTCGCGCTGTACCTGACGCTGTTCAACGCGCTGATGTTCGTCGACAGCATCCTGATCAAGCGGTTCACGACGATCTACTTCGACGACCACGCGCCCGCGCTCGCGTCCGCGCTGCACAGCGTGCCGTGGGCGGGGCGCGTCACCGGCTATCACATGGACGCGAGCGTGCTCGCCGACGTCCAGAACGCGTACTACGCCGCGGTCCAGAACCTCGCGCGGCTGTCGTACCAGGCGATCATCGCGGCGACGTTCGTCGTGTTCCCGCTCGTCTCGCGGTCGACGTTCACCGAGGACCAGGAGACGACGCGCGGCTACATCCGCGTGACGTCGCGCTACTCGCTGATCTTCGCGATGGCGATCGCGGTCGTGATGGCCGCGAACCCGGCCGACGTGCTCGGCCTCGTCTACGCCGAGGATTACGTCGAGCTCGGCGCCGGCGCGGTGATCCCGCTCGTGCTCGGCAACGTCGCGTTCAGCGTGTTCGCGATCAACGGCACGATCCTGAACGGCGCGGGCCTGACGAAGCCCGCGATCGGCGTCGCCGCGCTGACGCTCGCGCTCGCGTTCGTCGGCAACTGGATCGCGATCCCGCTCGCCGCCGAGCGCGGCATGGTGCTCGAGGTCGCGGCGTCGGTGACCGGCGCGGCGATGGCGGTCGCTGCGATCGTGTCGGGCTGGATCCTGTATCGCCGGTTCGGCGCGTTCTTGCCGGCGCTCAGCGTCGCGCGGATCGCGATCGCGACCGGCGTGGCGCTCGCGGTCGGCCGCGTGCTGCCGCTGCACGGCAAGCTGATGACCCTCGTCGAGGCGGTGATCGTCGGGCTCACGTTCCTCGTGGTGCTCGTCGCGACGCGCGAGCTCGGCGCGAAGGACCTCCAGGCGATCAAGGCGGTGCGCAAGAAGCGCGCATCCGCCGGAGAGGCAGAGCCATGACACGCTGGATCCTGGTGCTCGCGATCGCCGCATGCGGCTCGCAGCAGCGCGACACCGACACGCTCGCGGAGTCGATCCGCAGCTACAACGAGGGCGTGCGGTGGGGCCGCTACGCGATCGCCGCGACGAAGATCCCGCCGCGCGAGCGCTCGCAGTTCGTCGAGCAGATGGACGAGCGCGCGAACGACATGCGGATCACCGACTACGAGATCGTCAACGTCGACGCCAAGAACAAGCGGGTCGCGAACGTGCGCGTCAAGGTCTCGTGGTACCGCGACAGCGAAGGCACGCTGCACGAGACCCACGCGGTCCAGGAGTGGGAGCGCCAGGGCCAGCTGTGGTTCATGGTCGGCGAGCACCGCGTGCGGGGCGACGAGATGCCCGGCCTCGACGAGCCGGTCGACGGCCACTAACCCGTGGCCGTGGCCGTGGCCGTGATCGTGATCGAGTCCGAGCTCGGCCCGGTAAGATGTCGTGGATGACGGACGAGCCGGCATGGTCCGCGGTCACGATCCGCGATCACGATCGACGGTCACGATCACGGTCACGATCACGGTCACGATCACCCGCGAGGTCTGGCCCAGCGCATCACGATTCCTTGGATTTTTCTGAGCCGGTCGGTCGAAACGCGATCGGCTAACCGCTCGAATCGCCAGCCCTCCCCGGAACGCGCTAACATCGCGCGAGGTGTCGCAAAGCGACTTCGTCAGCCGCGGTCAGGCGCTCGTGAGCGCAGGGCAGTACCAGGAGGCCGTCAAGGTCTGCCGGCTGGGGCTGCTCGGACGGCCGACCACGGTCGAAGGTCGCATCGTGCTCGGCCAGGCGCTGCTCGCGCTCAAGCGGTTCGACGAGGTGCTCGCCGAGATGCGCGTCGCGCTCGAGCTCGATCACGGCTCGCTGCCTGCGCAGATCCTCAAGGGCGAGGCGCTGCTGCGCAAGGGCGACGCGCACGGCGCGATCGATGTCCTGGCGCGCGCGCGCGATCAGGCGCCCGGCGATGGCCGGCTGCGCGCGTTGATCGGCGAGGCCGAGCGCGCGGCGGGGCGGCCGAACCAGAGCGCGAGCCACGCGTCGGTCGCGTTCGTCCAGGAGAGCACGAAGCATTATCCGAACCACGGCGCCGACGAGGAGGACACGTCCGACGAAGACGGCGTCGAGGACACCGGCGGTAGCTTCACGCGGCCGACCTCGCTCGCCGCGCCGCAGGCGAAGAAGAAGACGCCGCGCCCGACGTTCTCGAAGGCCGCCGTCCCGGAGGCGACGCCGCCGCCGTCGGTGCTCGCGGTCGGCGATCGCTCGGGCACGGTCGAGGTCGATCCCGAGCTCGACGGCGTCGAGATGAACGACGACGATTTCGGCGAGCTCGCATCGCCGCCAGCGTCGCGCCAGAGGCCGGTCGCGATCGGCGGCGCGCGCGGTCAGGTCGTCGCGACGCCGGCACGCGGCCGCGGCAAGCTCAAGCACAAGTCCGAGATCTCGACGGTCGAGCTCGACGATCAGGAGATGGTCGAGGTCGACGAGGAGACGCTGTCGCCGCCGGATCGCGACCGTCCGCGCAAGCAGCCGAGCCCGGGCAGCGCGGTCCGCAACGCCGTGAAGATGCCGTCGGGACCGCTCGAGCCACGGCCGGCGACCGCGGCGTCGCGACCGACGCACATCGCGCCCGCGGTCGCGCCACCGCCGCACCTCGCGCAGGTGATCGCGCAGCCGGCGCCGCTCCCGCCGCCGCCGCGCAACCCGATCGCGGCCGCGCTACCGACCGCCGCGGCGATGCCGGTGCCGCCGCCAGGGCCGCCACCGGGGATGGCGCACGCGCCGATGCCGCTCGGCCCGCCGATGCAGCAGCCGTACGGCGCGCAGCCGCATCCGTTCAGCTCGACGTTGCCGGCGGGCGGCGGGGTGCCACCGGCGAGCGCCGCGGCCGCCGCGCGTCCGACGATGGCGCTCAGCCCGGCGCAGCAGCAGACCGCGGCCGCGGTCGACGCGATGTTCGAGCAGCAGCACCAGCCGTACGCGCAGCAGAGCCCGGCGTGGGCGCGCTCGACGGTCGCGGCGCCGATGCAGCAGATGCCGATGCAGCAGATGCCGATGCAGCAGATGCCGCCGCAGCAGATGCCGCCGCAGCAGATGCACCAGCCGTACAGCCGGTCGCCGGACGAGCTGACGAGCCGGCCGAACCCCGTGCCGTACGATCCGGCGCTCGCGATGTATCAGGCGCCCGGTGTCGCCGCGGTCGCGCTGCCGGACGCGCAGTCGCCATCGCAGTCCGGTCGCGCGGGGTCGTCGAAGGGCCTCAAGACCGGGATGCGGCGCGGCCGCTCGAAGCTGCAGATCGTGATCTGGGCGCTGCTCGGCGCGGCCGTGATCGGCGGCGGCGTGTTCGCGGGCTTCCAGATCCGCGCGATGCGGCTCGAGAAGCAGATCACCGCGGCGCGCGAGCAGGCGGTCGCGCTCGCGAAGGCCGACACCTGGAAGGGCTGGATCGGCGCGCGCGATCGACTCGCCGGCATCGCGCAGGCGTCGGCGACGCTCGACAACCGGGCCGCGCTCGCGCGCACGCGATCGCTCGTCGCGTTCGAGTTCGGCGATGGCATCGCGCCCGCGAAGGCCGCGGTCACGTCGCTCGCCGGCGTCGGCGGGCTCGACGGCGAGCTCGCGATCGGCTTTCTCGCGCTCGCCGAGCACGATGCGAAGGTCGCGAAGAACTCCGCGGATCGCGCGCTCGAGATCTCGGCGAAGGATCCCGCTGCGCTCTACGTCGCGGGCCGCGCGGCGCTGCTCAATGGCGATGCCGCGTCGGCGATCCGGAACCTCAAGGCGGCGGCCGAGGCCGAGCCGCGGCCGATGTACCTCGTCGGGCTCGCGCGCGCGTATCGCGAGGCGAGCGACTGGAAGAGCGCGGGCGCCGCACTCGACAAGGCGCTCGCGGCATCGCCCGAGCATCCCGGTGCGCTGATCGAGCGCGGGCTCGTGCTCGCCGCGAGCGGCCAGATCCAGCCCGGCTCGAAGGCGTCGAACGATCTGCGCGCGCAGCTCCAGAAGATCGCGACCGAGGGCACGAAGCAGCTCGCCGAGCAGCCGCGCGGCGTGTCGCCGCTGCAGGTCGCGCTCGCGAACCTCGCGCTGACCGAGATCGACTACATGCGTGGCGACGTCGCCGCGATGCAGGCCGACTTCCGTGCCGCGCTGATCGTCAACCTCGACGACCAGCAGTTCGCCGAGCAGACGATCGAGACGCTGTACGAGATCGGCGATCTCGGCAACACGAAGAAGACGATCGACCAGACGCTCGCGCACTGGCCGAACAACAAGCGGGCGCGGATCTGGCTCGCGCGCGTGCTGCTCGCGCAGGGCCAGCACGACCAGGCGCTCGAGACGATCAACAAGCTGACCGACATCAAGGACCAGCCGCAGGCGCTCGCCGTGCGTGGCGAGATCGCACTCGCGGGCGGCGACCTCGAGGCGGCGCGAAACGACTTCGAGGCCGCGCTCAAGAAGTCGCCGACCCTCGAGTCCGCGATCGTGGGCCGCACGTGGGTCGACCTGCAGGCCGGCGACATCACGTCGGCGCGCGTGCGGATCGACAAGCGCCAGACCGCGATGGCGACGCCCGCGATCACGACCGCGTACGCGGCGACGCTGCGCCTCGGCGGCGATGCGAGCGCACGCGAGGATGCCAGGAAGCTGCTCGAGAAGGTCGTCGCCGGCGCCCCCGGCCCGGACATCCCGCGCGCGCAGCTCGAGCTCGCGCGGATCTACCGCGAGATCGGCGATCTGCGATCGGCGCGCGCCGCGTACGCCGAGGCGAGCCGCACCGGCAGCCAGGAGGCGCGGCTCGAGGCGGCGCTGCTGCAGATCGACGATCGCGATCCGTCCGGCGGCCGCGACACGCTCGATCAACTGATCAAGGCGGCCGGCGATCATCCGGCGCCGCAGCTGCTGCTCGAGGGTGCGCGCGCGCGCATGCTCGTCGGCGATCACCCCGGCGCGACCGCGCTGCTCGATCAGGCGGACAAGCTGCCGGGCGTCACGCGCTGGCAGCTCGATCGCGAGCGCGGCCGGCTCGCGCTGCGGCGCGGCGATCTCGCGAAGGCCGGTGCGGCGCTCGCGCGTGCGCTCGAGAGCTGCGGCGACGACACCGAGACGTTCCTGCTCGCGGCCGAGGTCGCCGCCGCCGACGAGAAGCAAGACAAGCTCGCCGAGCGGATCAAGGCGCTCGCCGCGAAGCAGCTCAAGGGCAAGCCGGAGGCAAAGATCGTCACCGGCAAGCTGCTGCTGTCCCGCGGCGAGGACGCGGCGAAGGCGTACGAGGAAGCGCGGCTCGCGCTCAAGGATCAGAAGGCATCGCCGCGGCGCATGGCGCAGGCGCACCTCGGCAGCGCGATCGTCGCCTACAACAAGCAGGACGATCCGGTCGCGATCGACGCGCTCAGCCTCGCGATCGATCTCGATCCGTCGCTGTACGCGGCGTACCTGTACTACGCGGACATCGTGAAGACGCAGGATCCGAAGAAGGCGCTCGAGCAGGCGCAGAAGGCGGTCGTCTACAACCCCGAGCTGCTCGACGCGTACGGCATGGTCGGCGCGCTCGCGGCGAAGCTCGGCAACCGCAAGCTGCTCGACGAGCAGATCGCGAAGGTCAAGCAGATCGCGCCGGGCAGCGAGGTGCTGCGGCAGCTGCAGTCGCTGCGCTGATCACTGCGCGACGAGCCACACGCGATCGCCGTCGGCGAGCTTGCCGGCGGCCTGTTCCCACGGCAGCGCGGCGGGCAGCGCGAGCGGCGGCGCGGACGGCGCCACGTCGACCACGATCCAGCGGATGACGTCACGGCCCTGGATCGCGTGCGCGAGCAACGCGCGCAGCGCCTGCGGATCGACGTCGCACTTGCACGCGGGCAGGGCATCCTCGATCCCGCGCAGCAGGATCGGCGTGCGATCGCCCTCGACGCTCGCGAGCTGGCCGAACACCGCCGCGAGCGCGGGGCAGTCCGCGGTGTGCTCGCGGAGCAGCCGGGCGAGCTCCATCGCGCGGTTCGCCGGATCGGTCGGCAGCTGCGCGAGCGTGGCGTCGAGCTTGCTCGGCGGGGCAGGCGGCAGCCCGCGCGCCTCGGCGAACACGAACGCGACCTGCTCGAAGCCATCGCGCTGCGCGGCGGCAGCGACCGCCGCGACGCGCTCCCACGGCGCCCGGCGATCGACCGCGACATAGACGACGCGGCTGCCCGCGCCGGCGACGACATCGTGCGTGCGCGCGAGCTGTTCCTCGAGCTCGCGCGGCGTCGCGACCGCGCGACCGGCGACGACAAACCGCTCCGGCCCCACGCCGATCGCGAGCGCGGACCGCCCCGGAAATGCCCGCCGCGCGATGCCGGCACGGGTGGCGAGCGCGAGGTCGCCGGGGATCGCGATCGGTGGCTGTGGCTCGAGCTGGCGCAGGTAGTCGACGAGCGTCCGCGCCTCGGCCTTGCACTCGTCGGCCGACTTGCCGCAGCCGAACGCCGCCGCGATGGCGATGGCGGCCACGAGCGCGCGCGTCACTGCATCGCGACGACGACGGCGACCGCCGCACCGGCGGCGAGCAGCAGCATGATGACGATGATCAGCGCCCACGGCGGCTTGCCCTCGTCCTTCTTGTGAACGCCGGTGCGGTCCGGCTCGAGCATCTGCTCCAGCGATTCGATGTCCCCGGGCGGGGGCGTCGGCACGCCGGTGCTGCGGCCGTGCGTGCTCGCCGCGGGCTTGCCGCCGATCGGCGGCCGGCTCGGACCGGGGTGGCGGCGCGCCGCCGGGTTCGTGCCGCCGGACGACGACAGCCCGAGCTCGCCGGTCCACGCGCTCGTGTCGACGAACGCGCTCGGATCGAGGCTCATCGAGCCCTCGGTGGTCTGGACCGGCCCGGCGCCGGCACCGTCGACGAGCGACGTCATCTTCTGCATCTCGTCGAGGATCAGCGCGTCGATCAGCGAGTCCTTCGGCTCGGCCGACCGCTTGCGCATCATCTCGACCTGCGTGTCGCGCACGAGGTTCGCGATGTCGCGCGCGGTCACCTTCATGCGCCGCGAGAACAGGTACTGCGCGAGCGCGTCGCCGAGGTCGTTCGCGTTCTGGTAGCGATCGTCGGGATCGCGGGCGAGCGCCTTGCGCACGACCTGCTCGAGCTCGGCCTCGATCTCGGGGTTGAGCGCGGCGACCGACGGCACGCGCGCCTGGCGCACGAGCTCGACGGTCTGGTAGTCGGTCTCGCCGTAGAACAGCCGCCGCCCGGTGAACAGCTCCCACAGGATGATGCCGACCGCGAACACGTCCGCGCGGTGGTCGACCTCGAGGCCGCTCGCCGCCTCCGGCGACAGGTAGCTGAACTTGCCCTTCACGACGCCGGGATCGGTCGACTCGATCTGGCTGTTCGCCTTCGCGAGCCCGAAGTCCACGAGCTTCACCTCGCCGTTCTTCGACAGCAGGATGTTCGGCGGCGAGATGTCGCGGTGGACGATGCCGAGCGGCTCGTTCGTCTCGGGATGCTCGAGGCTATGCGCGTACTGCAGGGCCTTGCAGCACTCGATCATCATGTAGATCGTGTGCGCGATCTCGATCCGCTTGCCCTTCTGCTTCTGGCGCTCGATCAGTGCCTTGAGGTTGCACCCATCGACGTACTCCATGACGAGGAAGTACGCGTTGTCGGGCGTGCGCGAGATGTCGAAGACCTGGACGATGTTCGCGTGCTGGAGGAACAGCGACAGCCGCGCCTCGTCGAGGAACATCGAGACGAACTTCTGGTTCTTCGTCAGGTTCGGAAGGATTCGCTTGATCGCGACCGACTTCTTGAACCCCTCCATCGACTCCGCGACGCCACGAAACACCTCGGCCATGCCGCCATGGTCGAGTCGCTCGGTAATCGTGTAGCGGTCGCGCATCCCCGACGGGACCGAGCATACCAGAGGTCCCGGAGGGGGAGCAAAACGCGCCAGCCGAGTTGCGCGCGGCGACGCGTCGGGGTGGGTAGGCGTTACTCGGGGCGCTCGTCCGCCTCGACTTGCTCGCGGGCAGACTTGCATTCGAAGCAAAGCGTGGTCACGGGACGCGCGAGCAGGCGCTTGAAGCCGATCGGCTCGCTGCACTCCTCGCACTCGTCCAGCGTGCCGGCCTCGAGTCGCTGCATCGCCTCGCGAATCTTCGCGAGCAGGAACGTCTCGCGATCGTGCAGGCGCAGCTGCGTCGAGTAGATCTCTTCCTCGGTGGACTCGTCCATCGAGTCGCGCCCGATGCGGTCACGATCGCGATCCATCGTGAACTCGAGCGCGGAGTGCGCGTGGTTGCCGAGTCGATCGAGGTCCGCTTGCAAGCGGGCGCGAATCTCGGTGACTTGATCGGGCGTCAACATGAATCCAGTCTACGAACGGGGACTCGACCGTCAATCGACGGGACATCACCTCCGAAAATACTTTTTCGACCACGTGCGCGTACGCTCAGCGAGCGCTTGCGACGCGCGCTCGGTCCGGCGATCATCGCGACGATTTCGAGACCGGTGCGACGTGACGGCACGGTCGGCATCCTCGAGGTGATGCGCGGGATCGCGACCGACGCGAGATCTCGTCAGCCACGGTGAGCGCGCGTGCGGACACCCGGGCCGCTACTCGGTTGCGCGAAAAAGCTTCCCTCGTCGTGGGCTCGCGGCCGCCGCGTTCCGGGCTGGTTTCGCGGGCCTGCGCCGGCGCGGGGTTAGCCGGCGGCGGAATGGATCGATACCAGACCGCGTTCGTTTGACACAGACACTTCGAACGTCGAAGGAGCCGCCTTTCGTGCCCACGCTCTCCAACCTCCCGCTGACCCCGACCGCTCGCTGGAAGCTCGCGAGCGCGCTGCTCGCCGCGATCGCGGGCTACGCGCTGTTCTTCCGCGACACCGGCCCGAGCAACACGCCGGCCACGAAGGCCGTCGCGTCGAGCCGCAGCGGCGCGCTGCCGGAGCAGTTCCGGCGCTCGCTGCGCGTGCCGGCGGATGTCGCCGGGATCTCCAAGACCGAGCTCGTCGAGCGCCTGCTCGCGGCACGCTCGGTCAAGGACGTCCAGATCCTGACCAGCAAGCTCGCGATCGTCGGCGACGACGAGACGATCCAGGCGGTGATGCCGCTCGTCGATGACTCGCGCCGCGGCGTGCCGGAGTCGGTGCTCGGCGCGTTCGGCCAGATCGGGACCGAGCACGCGGTCGACGTCCTCGTCGCACACGCGAAGGACGACCGGCCGCTCGTGCGCGCCGCCGCGATCCGCGCGCTCGGCGCGACCCAGAGCCAGAAGGCCGAGCAGGTGCTCGTCGAGATCGCGCAGAAGGCCGGGGACCCGGGCCAGGACGACGCGATCGCGGCGCTCGGCGAGATCGGCAGCGACCACGCGGTCGAGCTGCTCGTGAAGCTCGCGAACACCGCCGACTTCCAGACCGCGAACAGCGCGGTGTACGCGCTCGGCTCGGTGACCAGTCCCGAGGCGTCCGCCGCGCTCCGCAAGCTGATCGACGCGCCCGACGCCCGGATCGCGACCGCGGCGCTCGCGTCGATCGACAGCGTCGACGCCGCCATGCTCGACAAGCTCGCGCAGCTCGTGAAGTCCGGCGATCCGCAGCTCGTGCACGGCGCGCTCGCGGCGCTCGGCAAGGCGGGCGAGGCCGGCATCCCGGTGCTCCGCGAGGCCGCGCTGCGCGGCAGCATGAACACGCGGTGGGCCGCGGTCAGCGCGATCGGCGAGATCGGCGGCGCGAAGGCGACCGAGCTGCTCGGCGAGATCCTCAACACCGGCGACCGCCAGTCCGCGTCCGCCGCGGCCGCCGCGCTCGCCCACATCGGCGGGCCCGAGGCGCGCGAGCTGCTGATCAACGCGGCGCTGTCGGATCGCGCGCAGATCACCGGCGCGCTCGCGCACATCTCGCAGATGGACGGCGAGGACATCGACGCCGCGCTGGCGAAGGTGATCAAGGACGGCTCGAGCGCCGAGCGGCGCGCCGCGCTGCCTCGCCTGCTCAAGGCCGGCAACGAGGAGGCGTTGCGGATCGCGGTCGACCTCGCGACGAAGGGCTCGCGCAACGAGAAGTACGAGGCGATGCAGCTGCTGTCGAATGCAGGCACGCCGAAGGCGTGGGACGCGCTGCTCGACATCGCCGGCAAGTCGCGCGGCCAGACGCGGCTGTCCGCGCTCGAGATGCTCGCGCAGGCGCGCCCCGCCGATCCGACGCTCGAGGCGCTGCTCGGCGACTCGCTGTTCTCCGGCCGCCGCGACGAGTCGATGTACGCCGCGAGCGTGCTCGGCCGGATCGGCACCGAGCAGGCGCGGCAGTCGCTGATCTCCGCGCTCGGCGGCAACGACAAGGAGCTCGCGGCCGCGGCCGCGGGCGCGCTCGGCCAGGCGCCGATGACCGACTCGCTGAAGTCCGCGCTGCTCGCCGCCTCGCGCGACAACCCGCAGGTCAAGACGCAGCTGATGCACCAGCTGATCAACAACGGCTCGCCCGACGGGATCCGGCTCGCCGAGGAGGTGCTCGCGAGCAAGGACCCGGCCGCGGCCAGCGCGGCGATCTACGCGCTCGCCGGCGCCGGCACGCCGGAAGCGAAGCGGCTCATCGAGCGCGCGATCACGTCGAGCGATCCGCAGGTCCGGATCGCGGCGGTGTCGTCGCTCGGCCAGAACCCGGACGACGCCTCGACCGACACGCTCGTCCGGCTCGCGCGCGACAGCGACCCGACGGTCCGCGCGACCGCGATCCAGACCCTCGGCCAGGTCGGCTCCGAGAACGCGCAGGCCGCGATCCTCGAGGCGACGCGCAGCGGCCGTCCCGAGGAGCGCATCGCGGCGATCGGTGGCCTCGCGTCGATGGACGACCCGCGCGCGAGCCAGCAGCTCGTCAACCTCATGCGCGATGCCGATCCGAACGTCGCGCAGACCGCGATCAGCTCGGCCTACAACGGCGGGCCCGAGGTCGACCAGACCCTGACCCAGATCGTCAACGATCCCGGCGCGAAGCCCGAGCTCAAGTCGGCCGCCGCGAACCAGCTGCGCAGCCGCGGCGCCGACCTCGACGACGCGACCGACAAGCTCGTCACCCAGCTTGCCGGCCCCGCGAGCGCGTACGGCGGCTACGGCTACGGCGGCTACTACGGCGGCGGCGAGGACTACTGACCCGTCAGCTCGCGGCCTGCGAGCCGGTCGCCGGCGTCGCCGACACCGACTCGCGGCGCGGGCGGTGCGACTCGGCCGGCACGAAGATCCGGAAGATCGTGCCGCCGCCGGCCGCGTCTTCGACGTCGATCCAGCCGTCGTGCTCCTTGACGATGCCCGAGCACACCGCGAGCCCCAGGCCGGTGCCGCCCTGGCCCTCCTTCGTCGTGTAGAACGGGTCGAAGATCTTGTCCTTGATGTCGGCCGGGATCCCGACGCCGGTATCGGCGACCGCGATCGAGACGAAGTCCTGCTCGGCCCCGGTCTCGAGCCCGGGCCGCGTCCGCCGCACGACGCGGGTCTCGACGACGAGCGTGCCGCCGTCCGGCATCGCCTGCACCGCGTTCAGCAGCAGGTTGATCAGCACCTGCTGCATGCGATCGGCATCGCCGGCGACGCGCGGCAGTGACTCGGCGCGCTCGAGCCGCGTCCGCACCTTCGCGTTCGAGAACTGCCCCGAGAGCAGCTCCATCGTCGTGAGCGACAGCTCGTTGAGGTTGAACACCGCGCGATCCGGCGTGCCGACCTTGCGCCGCGTGAAGTCGAGCAGCCGCTGGATGATCCGCGTGATCCGCGCGGTCTGCTCGGCGACGATCACCGCGTTCTTCTCGACCGCGTCCGGGTCCTTCGCCTTGCGCTGGATCGAGCGCGCGCGCCCCGCGATCACGTTGAGCGGCGTGCCGACCTCGTGCGCGATCTCGGCGGCGAGCTGACCGATCGTCGCGAGCTTCTCGGTGTGACCGAGCCGCTGCTCGAGCGCGAGCTTCGCCTCGTTCTGGCGCTGGGTCTCGTTGCGCGACTCGCGGAGCGAGAACGTCATCTCGTTGAACCGCGTCGCGATCGTGCCGATCTCGTCGTCGCGCTCGGACAGGATCACGTGGGACAGATCACCCTTCGCGACGTCGTCGATGCCGCGCAGCAGCTTCGTGATCGGACGGCTGACGAGCCGGCTCGCGAGCGCGCCGACCATGATCGTCGTGACGACGACGATCATCGCGACGAGCACGATCGCGCGCGACCAGTCCGCGGTCGTGGTCTCGAACGCGTCGCTCGACCGGCTGACCTCGAGCATCCCGAGCACGGTCGGCGCGCGCTCCTCGTCACGGACCGACTGCGCGATCAGCGGGATCGCGTAGTAATACGTGTCGCCTTCGACGTCGGCGAACGTCAGCTGCGGCACCTCGAGCAGCGTCCGCAGCCGCTTGAGCTGACCGGCCGAGAACTCCGCGCTCGGCAGCTCGGCGTGGCGCTCGCGCGGGATCACCGCGACGCGCCAGCCGCCCGTCGCGCGCGCCAGGTCGCGCAGCTGGCCCTCGTTCGGTGGCCGGAACGACGTGGCATCGCGGGTCTCGAGGTTCGTGCGCAGCGTGTTCGCGACCGCCCGCGCTTCGCGCTCGACCGCCATCCGCCGCTCCGCGGCACGCGCGCGCAGATCGAACAGCGCGTAGGTCGCCGCCGCGATCGCGACGACGACTGCCGTCGCCACGGTGATCCGGGTCGCGACCTTCACGCGCCGACATCATACCGTCGTCCGTGCCCCCCCGCACCGACGCCCTCTGCGAGCTCTTCGGGCACGCGCCGGCTCGCGCAGCGCGTCAGTTCGGCTCGATCCGGTCCCCACGCGCGTCGTGGTCGACGGCGACCGCGTCGGGATCGGTCGGTTCGTCGTCGAAGTCGGGACGACTGCGCCGCGCGCAGAACGAGCGCTCGGTGGTCCCGCAGCCGGTCACCAGCCGACCACCACGCGGTTTCGGAAATGCCGGGTCACGATCGCGAGCCATGGCGGGATCCATTTCAAGGGACGTTCCGTACAAGAACCTGCCGTATCGCTGCCCCCGGGCCGCCGGGCTGTCTCTCGCCGGGCCACACGTGCGAAGCGCTGGACAACATGTCCAGACAACCGCGCCCGAGGTCCGTCGCTTGCACCACCGACGGCTGCCATGTCGAAGATCCCGTCGCTGGTCTCGTCGTCCTGGCTCGCAGGGAACCTCTCCGGGTCAGATCTCCGCATCCTGGACGCGACCGTCCAGATCACGCCGACCTTTCAGGTCTCGAGCGGCCGCAAGGACTGGGAGCTCGCGCACGTGCCGGGCGCAGCGCATGCGGACCTGCTCGCGCTCTCCGATCCGAGCGCGCCTCCGTTCATGTTCCGCATGCCGAGCATCGAGCGGTTCGCCGCATTCATGGGCGAGCTCGGGATCGGCGATGGCACGCGCGTCGTCCTCTACGACGCTCGGGAGAACATGTGGGCCGCACGCCTGTGGTGGATGTTGCGCAGCGCCGGTTTCGATGACGCTGGTATTCTCGACGGCGGCTGGACGACCTGGCGGCTCGAGAACCGGCCGACCTGCGCCGTGCCGTGCCGCTACCCGCCGGCGTCGTTCACGCCGCGCCCGCGCGCCGGCATCATCGTCGACAAGCACGAAGTCCTCGCAGCGATGCGCGACCCCGACACGCGCATCGTCAGCGCGCTCGGCAAGCGCAGCCACCGCGGCGACATCAACGAGTACGGACGGCCCGGACACATCCCGGGGGCCGCGAATGTCTCGGCGTGGACGCTGATCGACCGCGCCACCCAGCGCTACCGGCCCGAGGCAGAGCTGCGGACACTGTTCGGATCGCTGCTCGGCGCCACGCGCGTGATCACGTACTGCGGCGGCGGGATCGCATCGTCGAGCGACGCGTTCGTGCTGCACCTGCTCGGCCACCCGAACGTCGCGGTCTACATGGGTGGCTTGCTCGAGTGGTGCGCGGATCCGGCGATGCCGATGGAGCTCGGCACCGGCGCGACGAACGCCGGTTTGGCGCGTGCGTGACGCGCGAGGCCGGGCGCGACGCTCGGAAGCTCGGCCCGGCGACAGCGGCACCGCCGCCTGGGTGACGACCATCGACGCGACGGACGCACCGCTCGCCGGTTGCGCGACTTGCTCGACCGCATGGCGCGACGGTAGAAGGCGACCCGATGATCACGACGCCGAGACTGCTGCTGCGGCCGTTCGTCCTCACCGACGTGCCGAAGCTGTTCGCGATGAGCCAGGAGGCCGACATGCGGCGCTGGATCCCCGACCAGGTCTATCGCGACGAGCGCCACGCCGAGCAGGTCGCGCACGCGCTGATCGCGTACACGGCGGACGCGCCGGATCCGCGCGTGCGGCCGTACGTGCTCGGCGTCGAGCTCGTCGAGCCCGGGTCGCTGATCGGCCACGTCGGGCTGAGCCCGGCGCGCGGCTCGGTCGAGATCGGCTACGCGATCGAGGAGTGCCTGTGCGGCCGCGGCCTCGCGACCGAGGCGGTCGCCGCGGTGGCGAGGTGGGGCGTCACGGCGCTCGGGCTGTCCGAGGTGCTCGGCATCGTCGAGTCCGACAACCGCGCGTCGTGCCGTGTCCTCGACAAGGCCGGCTTCGTGCCTGGCGCGGACGAGCCGCCCGCGAACGGACGTGGCCGCCGGATCGTCTATCGCTACCCGGCCGCGTCGCGCTGACCGCACGCTCGACGGACCGCGGTCCGGTCGCCATCGACCGCGCCGGCGCTCGCGACGCTCAGGCCGGTCGCAGCCGGCCGGCGTCGATCAGCTCGCGAAGCCCGCGCCGCGCCGCGGCCCATTGTGTGGTGAGGATCGGCGATACGCGGCCCGGCTCGGAGACCGCCTCCAGCCCGGGACCGATCGTCGCCGGCTGCCGGACCCACGCGCCGTCGACGCGCGCGAGCGTGCGCTTGTTCGCGAACGCGCGGCGCCGGATGCGAACCACGCCATCGGGATACCGCCGCGCGAGGTGCGCGACGACGCCCGCGACGGCATCGACCGGGAGCACGCGCTCGAACCGCACTGCCCACTGCACGAGCGCGTGGAGGCCGCGCAGCACGTCGTAGAAGTAGAACCGCGGAAAGCACGGCTCGAGCCACGCCGGCGCGGCCGCGCGCTCCTCGGCGTTGTGGCGCGAGGACGAGCCGCGCATCAGCTCGCGCTCGATCAGAAACTGCGCCGCACGGTCGACGAACGGCGTCGCGCCACGCGCCGACATCGCCTCGAACGCCGCGATCGTACCGACCATCGAGCTCGCACATTCATCCTCGACGAGGTACGCGCTCGCGTCGCAGTTGAGCCCGCCATCGGCCATCTGGTAGCGCGCGAACCATGGCTCGACCCACGGCAACGCCGCCGCGACGTCGACGCCACACGCCGTCAGGACCTGGTGCATGCAGCCGAGCGCGCAGTGGCACGAGCTGTCGCGGTCGGGATCGATGCCGGGCGGGCTGTCCTCCGGCCGGATCGGAAAGCTGTGCAACGGCATGGCGTCGAGCCGGCGCACCATCGCGTCGACGATCGCCGACGGGATCCGGCGCGCCTCGCCGAGCTCGAACAGCAGCACCATGTGCCACCACGGCGAGTCCCACTTCGGCCAGTACGGATCGGCCTCGATGCTGTCGAGCGCCGCATCGGACGCCAGGTACCCAGCCGATCCCTCGACGGCCGCCGCATCCACGGCCGCGGCATCGACGCCGTCGGATGCAGACGCCACAGCGTGCGCCGGGATCGCCTCGAGCACGCGGCCCAGCTCGTCGACCGTCATGCGAACACGATAGCGCGCGCTCGGCCGGCGGGATCCCGCGTGCCGGCGATCAGTGCGTCGTGGTGCTGCCGGCCACCGCGGGCGTCGGCACCGAGTCCGAGTCCTCGACGGCCTCGCGGCGCGCCGCGACGACCGGCTCGGAGCGCTCGCGACGAACCGCGGCCTTCACGGTGCCGTCGCCATTGCCATTGCCGTTGCCGCCACCGTTGCCGTTGCCGTTCCCGTTGCCGTTCGGCTTGCCACCGCGCTTCGCCTTCTCGCGGTCCTTGTCCTTGTCGCGGTCCTTGTCCTTGTCGCGCTCGGCCTTGTCCGCCTTGTCGGACAGCTTCGCGAGCTCGGCGCCCTTCTGAGCGGCCGCGGTCTCCTTCGCCTCGCGCTCGCGCTCGAGCTCGCGCTCCTCGCGGCGCTTCTCGCGCATGCGGCGCAGGCCGCCGACCATGATCTCGGCGATCAGCTGGTCGTACTCCATGCCCGCGGCATTCGCGATCAGCACGAGGTCGGAGTAACCGGGCGTCAGGCCCGGCAGCGGGTTGACCTCGAGCACGTAGATCCGGCCGTCGGCGTCCATCCGCATGTCGACGCGCGCGACATCCCGGCAGTCGAGCGCCCAGAACGTGGCGCGCGCGATCTTCTCCATCGCCTTCTGCTCGGCCTCGGTCAGCTTCGCGGGGCACTCGTAATAGACGTACTCCTCCCACTCCTGCTTGACCGCGTAGTCGTAGACCGGGCGCGGGTTGTCCTTCTTGAACTTGATCTCCATCGGCGGCAGCACGCGCGGCCGCTTGTCGCCGAGCAGGCCGACCGTGAACTCGCGGCCGGCGATGTACTCCTCGACGAGCGCGGGCTGGCGATAGCGCTCGAGGCAGACCTTGACCGCCGCGCGCAGCTCTTCCTCGTTGTCGACGACGCTCGTCGAGCCGATCCCCTTGCTCGAGCCCTCGGCGTTCGGCTTCACGATCAGCGGGAACTTCATGTCCGGCGACAGCCGCTCGCGCGCCGACTCCCAGACCTGGAACTTCGGCGTCAGGATGTCGTGCTGGAGCAGGACCTTCTTGCCGAGCGCCTTGTCGAGGGCGATCGCGAGCGTCGCCGAGTCCGAGCCCGTGTACGGGATGCCGAGCAGCTCGCAGAGCGCAGGGACCTGGGCCTCGCGGTTACGACCCTCGACGCCTTCCGCGATGTTGAAGATCAGGTCGACATCGGCTTCCGCGAGCACGCGCGGCAGATCCGGCGTGGCCTCGAGGTGGACGACGATGTGGCCCTGGCGGGCGAGCGCGTTCGCGATCGCGATGATCGTCTCCGGCGGATCCCACTCGGCCTCGTCGTCGCCCTTGTCGCTGCGCTTGACGTTGTAGGTGAAGCCGACGCGGATCGGCTGTCCGCGCCGCTGGCGACCCGACCGCGTCGCGCCGAGCTGGCTCGCCGTCGCGAGGCCGGTCCGCACCGCGGCCGCGTTCAGGATCGACGTGATCGTCGCGTTGTAGGTCAGGCCGACCTGCGCCGTGGCCGCGAACAGCGACGAGCTCGAGTTGAGCGCCGGCAGCGCGTTCGCCTCGAGCAGGAAGATCCGGCCCTCCGGCGTCACCCGGTAGTCCATCCGCGCCATGTCGCGCAGCCCGAGCGTCTTGATCACCTCCATCGAGATCGAGCGCAGGCGGGCCGCGACGTCGCGCGGGATGTTCGCAGGGCAGCGGTACTGGACCTTGCCCGGCTCGACGTTCTTGAGCCGGTAGTCGTAGATGTTGAACGGCCGCTCGACCGCGGTCTCCATCAGCACCTCGACCGGGGTCAACAGGCCGTTGTCGTGGCCGACGCCGTCGATGTAGCCGACCGCGACGTCGATGCCCTCGATGTACTCCTCGACCAGGACCCCGTCGGGGTACTGGCGCAGCGCCGCCTTCAGCGCGGACGCCAGCTCGCGCGGCTCCTTGATGACGCTCGAGCCGAGCAGGCCGCGCGCGATGTCCGCGTTGTAGATCCCCTTGGACGATCCCTCGTGGTTGGGCTTCACGATGATCGGGAACGCGAGCCCGGCCCCGCGCTCGAGGACCTGCTCGAAGTTGCGCGGGGTCACCAAGATGCCGCGCGCGGTGTCGATCCCGGCCCGCTGGATCAGCAGCTTGGTGAGCCACTTGTCGAGCGTGATCGCGTTCGTGTAGGCGTCGCTGCCCGTGAACGGGATGCCGAGCTCCTCGAACAGGGCGGGGTAGAACGCCTCCCGCATCCGGCCGCGGATCGTGGTGTCGCCCTCGGCGGTGTTGAAGATGATGTCGGGGTCGATCGCCTCGAGCCGCTCGAGCAGGTTGGAGGCGGGACCGGAGACCTCGACCTTTTCGACCTCGTGGCCGGCCGCCTCGAGGGCGGCTGCGATCGCGCTCACGGTCTCCGCGGAGTCGTACTCGGCTTCCTTTTCGCTCTCGCGGACGTCGGTGAGCCGAAGGTTGTGTGTGAACGCGATCTTCATGGAGTGAACAACTCCTAGCAAAGCGGTGTGACAAGCAAACAGTCAAGCGAAAGTCGCGCCTTGAAACCCGGCACACCGATCACCCCGCTCGTACGTCATAACTAGGTATGCGGTTGTCTCGTGCGCTCGTCTGGATCGTCGTCGCTGCCTGCGGCGGCTCGCCTGCTCGATCGACACTGCCGGGCAAGCCATCGCCCGCGGTGCCGGCAGACGATCTCGCTCAGGCCAAGGCGAGCGCGAAGCCGGTGCAAGGCGGCGAGTCAGGGCTCGCTGCAAAAGATCCGCGGATCGTCGATCTCGACATCATTCGAATTCGGGCGACGCCGAGCAATGGCGCGGGCGATCGCGAAATGACGACGGTTGCAACCGCCGATCTATTCAGATCCGCGAACGAAGCGGCGAAGGCGGGCAACACGAAGGATGCGATCGCGCGCTACCGGCAGCTGATCGCCGAGTTCCCCGAGTCGCAGTACGCGCCGGTCTCGCTGTTCAACATCGCCGCGATCTACGACGGCCAGGGCGACATCACGTCGACGATCACGACGCTGCGCGAGCTCGTCACGACCTACCCGAATTCGCGCGAGTCGATCGAGGGCCACCTCTACATCGCGGCGCTGCAGGCGGACAAGCAGCAGTGGCCCGACGCGCTCGCGACGCTCGACGCCGCACTCGCGCGCGCGAACCTGACGTTCGCGGATCGCGTCGAGGCGAACGCGCGCCGCGGCTACGTGCTGCTCGAGCTCAAGCGGTACGATGATGCCGAGGCCGCGCTCGTGGCCGCGATCGGCGAGTGGCGGCGCGCGCCGCGGATCGACGATCCCTATTACATCGCGATGGCCGGCTACTACCGGGGCGAGGTCGCGCACCGCAAGTTCACCGAGTCACCGGTGCGCATGCCGGACGACCAGCTGATCGCGGATCTGGAGACCAAGCGCGTGCTCGCCGCGCAGGCCTACGATCGGTGGAAGGAGAGCCTCGGCTACAACCACGCGTACTGGGGCACCGCGGCCGGCTATCAGATGAGCCAGATCTTCGTCGAGCTCTGGGAGGTCACGGTCAAGGCGCCGTACCCGCAGAAGCTGTCGGCGGACAAGCGGACGAAGTACGTCGCCGAGCTCCACGATCGCGTGCGCGAGCACCTCGAGAAGGCGCTCGAGGGTCACCGGATGAACATCGAGCTCGCGAAGGCGTACGGGGTCGACACGACCTGGAGCAAGGGCAGCCAGCAGCGCGCGGTGCAGGTCATGGAGCTGCTCGCGAAGGATGCGAAGGGCAGCTTCGTGGTCCCCGAGAAGTGAGCCCGCGGGCGCCGTATATAATGATGCGCGGGATCGGCGTAGGCCCGCGCAGTCACTCGAAACCGCAGTTTCTCCGTTGACGATGTAGGACGCGTCGTCTATACGTCATCGCCTCGCAACCGGGGTTTACGAAAGATCCTGCTGGCGTAGCTCAACCGGTAGAGCACCTGACTTGTAATCAGGAGGTCGCGGGTTCGAGTCCCACCGCCAGCTCCATCAAGACATAGCTTCGAGATCCGGGAGAATGCCCGAGTGGCCAAAGGGAGCAGACTGTAAATCTGCCGGCACCAGCCTTCGGTGGTTCGAATCCACCTTCTCCCACGAAACTGCAAGCCGAGACTAGCTAGCAACGAGGAACACGAGATAGAGCAGACGCGGGCGTAGCTCAGTTGGTAGAGCTCCAGCCTTCCAAGCTGGTTGTCGTGGGTTCGAGTCCCATCGCCCGCTCTCACCGAAGTCCGACCGAAAAATCCGCCCTCTTAGCACAGTGGCAGTGCACTTCCTTGGTAAGGAAGGGGTCCCGAGTTCAATTCTCGGAGAGGGCTCGGCTCGTAAACCAAAAGGAAATCGCGAACAGCCATGTCGAAGGAAAAATTCGTCCGGAACAAGCCGCACGTGAACATCGGAACGATCGGTCACGTCGACCACGGCAAGACCACGCTGACCGCTGCGATCACGAAGGTGCAGTCGACGAAGGGGTTCGCGAAGTTCACGGCGTTCGATCAGATCG
>DASTLB010000039.1:0-139609 GCA_035715365.1 Kofleriaceae bacterium
CGTCATGCAGCGCGCCCCGGGCGAGAACCTGCGCGACCTCGCGAAGCGCCGCCGGCTGTCGCTGACCGAGCTGCGCGACGTCCTCATCCGCTGCCTCGAGGTGCTCGACTACCTCCACACGCGCACGCCCGTCGTCGTCCATCGCGACCTCAAGCCCTCCAACATCGTCCGCGCGCCGGACGGCAAGATCGCCCTCGTCGACTTCGGCGGCGTCCTCGACGCCGCGCGCGACAAGGGCGGCTCCACCATCGTCGGCACGTTCGGCTACATGGCGCCCGAGCAGCTGCACGGCCAGGCGACGCCGGCGACCGACATCTACGCGCTCGGCGCCACGATCGTCGCGCTCGCCGGCGGCGTCGAGCCCGAGGACGTACCGCGCAAGGGCCTGCGCATGGATCTCGATCGTCACCTGCCGTCGCTCGATCGCGGCCTGCGCGCCGCGCTGATCTCGATGACCGATCCGGATCCCGAGAAGCGGCCGCAGCGCGCCCGCGATGTCGTCGCGCTGCTCGCGAAGTCGCGCGGCCCGCTCGACGAGATGCACGAGCGCGCGCAGGCGGCGCCGCAGCAGGTCGCGATGACGCGCACGCGGTCCGCGCTACCGGCGCGCCGGATGTTCGCCGATGTCGGCGAGCCGCTCGGCACGCTGCTGCGGCTCTCGGTGCTCGGCTTCGGTGCCGGCGGCTGGATCGGCATGACCGGGATCCGGTTCTCGCTCGCGATCACGATCTACGTGCTCGCTGCGCTCGCGTTCCCGGCGCGCCGCAAGGTGATCGGCGTCGGTCGCGAGCTCGACGCGATGCTCGCCGAGGGCCAGAGCGGGTTCACGGACATGATGCGAGGCGCGATGGCGCGCAGGCGGTGACGACATGACGGCACGACTGATCACGATCCCGTTCTCTCACTTCTGCGAGAAGGCGCGCTGGGCGCTCGAGCTGTGCGGCGTCCCGTACGAGGAGGATCCGCACCTCCCGATCTTCGCGTACCTCGCGACGAAGCGCGCAGGCGCGACGCGCACCGTCCCCGTCCTCGTCGACGGCGACACCATCGTCAAGGACTCGACCGACATCATCGCGTGGGCCGACGCGCATCGCCCGGCCACGCTGCTACCCGCGGACGGCGTCGATCGCAGCGACGCGCTGGCACTCGAAGATGACTTCGATCGTCACCTCGGTCCGGCGACGCGGCGGTGGGCGTACTTCCACATGGTCGATCGCAAGGACCTCGTGCGATTCCTGCTGCGCGACGTCCCGCGCTGGGAGGCGGTCGGCTTCCGCGCGACCCGCCCGCTCGCCGTCGCGTTCCTCAAGCGCGGGCTCAAGATCGACGCTGCCGGAGCCGAGCGCTCGCGCACGAAGATCGACGAGACCTTCCACAACGTCGGCTCGCTGCTCGGCGATGGCCGCCGCTACCTGCTCGGCGATCGGTTCACGGTCGCCGACCTGACCTTCGCCGCGCTCGCCGCGCCGGTCCTGTTCCCGCCCGAGTACGGCGTCGCGCTGCCATCGCCCGACGAGCTGCCCGGTCCCGCGCGTGCACAGGTCGAGACCTGGCGCCGCTCGCCGCCCGGTCAGTTCGCGCTCCGGCTCTACGCCGAGCACCGGCACCGCGGTGCGCGCGCGACGGTCACGGCTTCGGCTTGATCTCGTAGACCGTGCGCGCCAGCTCCTTGCCGTCGTGATCGACGACGATCACGTCGTACTTGCCGGGCTTGCCGGAGTACGCCGGCCCCGCGAGCTCCTGGATCTCGACCTTCGCCTCGATCGGCTCGGGGTTGCGCGTCGCCACGCTGCCGGCCGGCGCGTGCGCCGCGACCGTGATCTGCACGACCTTCGCGGCGTCGTCGATCCGGTACGCGGTCTCGACCGTCCACCCGCCGCGCACGCCGTTGTTGTGCACGCCCTTGATCACATAGATGTTGCGCGCCGAGAGCGTCGGCTTCACCGACTGCACGACGATCCGCGACCACATCCTGTCCGCCGCGGGCGCGGTCGTGCCGTCACCGAGCGCGACCGGCGCGGCCGCGAGCGAAACCGTTGCGAGGGTCCAACACACGAGGAGCTGCTTCATGCAGCCACCACGCGCGACCGCGTCGCCGGTTGCACTGAAAACGGTGATCAGGCCGCGCGCAGCGTCAGCACCGCGACCTCGGCATGCGTGCCCTCGCCGAGCCGGCGCGTGACGCCCGAGAAGCCGACGCCCGGGGTGACGTAGAGCTTCGTCTGCTTCGGGTGCTCGTGCTTGCCGACCTCGTAGAAGCCGCGGCGGAACTTGAGGCCCGCGCGCTTCATGATCCGGTCGGTGATGCCCTTGATGTAGATCTGGCCGCCGTGCGTGTGGCCCGATAGCACGAGGTCCGCGCCGCGCTCGGCAACCGCGGGTGCGCGATCCGGCGCGTGGCAGAGCACGAGCCGCGGCACGTTCGGCGGCGCGCCGGCGAACGCGGCGTCGAGGTCGTCGTGGCGCGTGACCGGATCGTCGACGCCGACGATCGCGAGCGGCGCGCCGCGGACGCGGGCGATCGTCGTCTGGTTGCGCAGCACCTCGTAGCCGTGCTTCTCGAGCGCGCCGCGCACGCCGGCGCCCCACACGAAGTAGTCGTGGTTGCCGAGCACGGCGAGCACGCGCGAGGCGTCGAGCCCGGCGAGCTGCTCGGCGGCCTGGCCGACCTCGTGGCGGCGCCAGCAGACGTAGTCGCCGGTCAGCGCGATCAGATCGGGTGCCGCAGCATTTGCGGCCTGGATCGCCGCGCGGATGTGCTCGACCGGCGTCAGGTGGCCGACGTGGATGTCCGAGAGCTGGGCGATCTTGACGCCGTCGTGGACGGGATCGAGCCCGACGACCGGGACCTCGTGGTGAGAGACCCGCGGAGGGACGGGAGCTGGCATCTAAGCGCGCACTGTGCGTCGGGGGTTTCGGTTTGGCAACGTGGGTCTTGCTCACCCCGACCGCCGGGCGCCCACCCACATGGATGGCTTTGCATCCGCGGGGTTCGGGTGGCAGCATGTTCGGACATGGCTGCTCCGGCCCGTGCACCGAAGTCTGCCGACGCGCGCATTCCATGCCCGCTGTGCGGTGGCCCGATCCATCCGATCGCGGGACGCTGCAAGCACTGCAAGGCGGACCTGAGCGCGCTGCGCGGTGCGCGGCCGGCGGCACAGGCATCGTTGCCGTCGCTGATCGCGAACGGTCAGCACCAGGTGCAGATGGGCGCGCCGCAGCCGACGAACGGTCACGCCAACGGCGTGCACGTGCCGTCGCCGTATGTGCCGCCGTCGCCGCACGCGCCGGTGCCGCCGAACGGGAATGGCCACGCGCCGTACGCGCCGGGCAGCCCGTCGACTGCCGCGTACGTCCCGCAAGCGGCGCCGCTGCCGCTGCCGGTGCAGGACGGCAGCCAGCCGATCCTGCCGCCGCGTCCGACCGGCCGGATGTACGCCGCCGCCGCGACCGGCACCGCGTGGTGGAAGAGCTGGCCGCTGATCGTCATCATCCTCGCCGCGCTCGCGATCGTGACCGCGGTCGTCCTGATGGTGTGGCCGCCCGGCGGCTCGTCGGACAAGGGCCAGGCGAAGGGCTCGCTCGCGCCGCCGCCCGCGCCCGAGCGGATGGACACGAACCCGCTGCCGCCGTCGCCACCGCCGCCGCGCACCGGCGATCCGTGGAACAACCAGGGCAATAACGGCGGCTCGGCCGCGCCGAACATCGACATTCCCGACGATCCGGATCCGGGTGCGAGCACCGACCCGGGCTACGGCGGCAACCTGACCGGCACCGGCGCGATCATGATGGGCATGATGCGCCACGCGTGCGATCGCGCGGCCGCGTGCGGTCCGCTCGACTCGACGCTCAAGGACTACTGCGAGATGACGAAGTCGATGACGAAGTCGGCGCCGCCCGCGAGCTGCCCGGCCGCGAAGCGCTGCTTCGACACGATCGATGCGATGAGCTGCGGCAGCGGCTTCGACGACATCACGGCGCTGTCTGCGGTGATGTACAAGTTCCAGGATTGCGTCGAAGCAATGAGCTGTTGAGCGAGCTGCTGAGCGGGTTGCGCGGTAGATTCCGCGCGTGAACATCCCGTTCGAAGTGTTTCGCACGCCGGCGGCGATGCGCGCGCGCGTCGAGGATCTGCGTCGCGATGGCCGCACGATCGCGGTCGTCCCGACGATGGGCGCGCTGCACGAAGGTCACCTCGCGCTGCTCCGCGCCGCGCGCGCGAAGGCCGACGTCGTGATCCTGACGATCTTCGTCAATCCGACGCAGTTCGGCCCGAACGAGGATCTGTCGCGCTATCCACGCGACGAGGCGGGCGACCTCGCGAAGGCGCGGACGTGCGGGATCGATCTCGCGTTCTGCCCTGACGCGGCGGCGATGTACCCGGCCGGCGCGCAGACGTTCGTCGAGGTTCGCGAGCTCCAGAAGCCGCTGTGCGGCGCGAGCCGGCCGGGGCATTTCGCCGGCGTCGCGACCGTCGTCGCGAAGCTGTTCCACGCGACGCTGCCGCACGTCGCGGTGTTCGGCGAGAAGGACTACCAGCAGCTCGCGATCATCCGCCGCATGGTGCGCGACCTCGACTTCGGGATCGAGATCGCGAGCATTCCGATCGTCCGCGAACCGGACGGTCTCGCGCTGTCGTCGCGCAACGCGTACCTGTCCGCCGATCAGCGGCGCGCCGCGCTCGTGCTGTCGAAGGGGCTCGCCGCCGCCGCCGCTGCGTACCAGGCCGGCGAGCGCGATGCCGCGACACTCGTCGTCGCCGCGCGCGCACCGATCGAGGCGGAGCCGCTCGCGCGCATCGATTACGTCGAGCTGCGCGATGCACAGGAGCTGACGACGGTCGATCGCGTCGAGCGCCCCGCGGTGCTCGCGATGGCGGTGTTCGTCGGCTCGACGCGCCTGATCGACAACCGCGTGATCGGCTGACCGCAGCTCGCAGCGACTGTCAGCACGTGCCGGTGGCATGCGCCGCAACCTGCATGAGAAGCCCCTTGTCGTAGCCGCGCCATGAAGCACCGCGTCCCCATCGTTGCCGGCGTCGCCGCCGTGATCGTCGCGCTCGTGATCTGGCAGTGCCACGGCAGCCGCGACTCGACCAGCGGTGGCACCGCGGCTGGCTCCGCACGCGATCCACGCGTCGTCGACACGACCGGCACGCGCGCGCGTCCCGATCCGAAGACGGTCGCGCGCGGCTCGATCGCCGGCACGATCACCGACGAGGCAACGAAGGCGCCGCTCGCGAAGGCGCGCGTGTGCGCGACCGGCCAGAGCGACGAGCTGTCCGAGGACCTGTTCGCGGACGCGAGCTGCGTCGAGACCGACGCGCAGGGCCACTACCTGCTCGGCAACCTGCTGCCCGCGCGCTACGAGGTCAGCGCGTCCGCGCGCACCTATCGCCCCGCCGTGTTTCACCCCGGCGGCGATCGCCGCGAGGGCCAGCTCGTGCTCGCGATTGGCGAGCGCAAGACCGCGATCGATCTCGCGCTGCGGCCGGGCGGCGTCGAGATCACCGGCGTCGTGTCGGATCTGACCGGCGGGCCGATCGCGAACGCGCGCGTGATCTCCAAGGAGCGCTGGACCACGCGCGGCATCCCGATGGCGACGACCGAGACCGACGCGCAGGGCAAGTTCTCGCTGTGGGTCAAGCCCGGCCCGTCGGTCGTGATGGCATCGGCGGACGGCTATGCCCAGAGCTCCGAGCGCTCGAACGCACCGGGCAAGGTCGAGATCTTCCTGACGCCCGCGTCGTCGCTCTCCGGCATCGTCGTCGA
This sequence comes from Kofleriaceae bacterium, assembly GCA_035715365.1. Taxonomy (GTDB): domain Bacteria; phylum Myxococcota_A; class Polyangia; order Haliangiales; family Haliangiaceae; genus JABFXX01. Next base: position 5,772 of record DASTLB010000039.1, read on the forward strand.
CGCCGAGTCGAAGCAGCCGGTCGCCGGAGCGCGCGTGATGGTCGCGAGCAGTGACTGGGGCTGGTCGGACGGCAACACCGTGTTCACCGACGAGGCCGGCGCGTTTCGCGTCGAGCGGCTCGCGCCCGGTCGCTACTTCGCGGCGGCGCGCACCGAGCGCGGCTACGGCCGGACCGAGGGCTCGGTGCTCGTCGGGCTCGGCCAGCACGTCGACGGCGGCACCGTGATGCTGTGGCCGGCGCGCCGGATCACCGGCAGCGTGCGCATCTCGACGACGAAGCAGCTCTGCGACAAGCCGGACGTCCAGCTGCGCGACGGCAAGACCGAACGCTGGGCCGAGCTGCGCCGCGCCGCCGACGGCACGCTGTACGCGGACGGCGTCCTGCCCGGCACGTACACCGTGTCCGCGAGCTGCGAGGGCTACCAGTCGCGCGACAAGTACGAGCCGATCGTCGTCGCGGACAAGGACGTCACCGGCGTCGTGTGGGACGTCGACCCGGGCGCGACCGTGCGCGGCCGCGTGCTCACGAAGTCCGGCGAGCCGGTCGAGGGCGCCGAGGTGTGGGCGCGGACCGTCGGCGGCGCGGCGCGCGACAAGGACGCGTGGGGCGGCGACGACTCGGCGCGCGACGGCAGCTACGAGCTCACCGGCCTGCGCGCCGGCACCTATCAGATCGAGGTCACGTCGAAGCGCGGGATCCAGCCGCGCGATGCCGAGAAGGTCGTCGTCGCGGCGGGCGCGGTCGTCGAGCGCGACCTCCGGCTCGACGACGGCGGCACGATCGAGGGCGTCGTCGTCGATGCCGACGGCAAGCCGGTCGCCGGCATCGACGTCAACGCGCGGCCGACGACGTCGGCGTGGGACGGCGGCGACGCCCAGACGATGCACGACGGCACGTTCACGATCGCGCCGGTGCGCGGCGGCGAGTATCGCGTCACCGCCGAGCGCAACTGGTCCGAGATGCTGCGCAAGCCCGGCACCACCGACGACGCGAAGCAAGGCGAGCGCGCCGTCGTCAAGCCCGCGCAGACGACGACCGTGCGGATCGTCGTCGAGTCGCAGTCCGCGAGCCTGCGCGGCACCGTCGTCGACGCCGCCGGCAAGCCGGTGCCCGACGCGTTCGTCTCGGCCGCGCGCGAGTCCGACGCCGCCGGCGCGCAGTCCTCGAGCGCGCAGGACACGCGATGGTGGGACGAGCAGCCCGCACTGACCGCCGTCGACGGCACGTTCACGATCGGCAAGCTGTCGCCCGGCAAGTACAGCGTGCGCGCGTACCGCAAGGGCGGCGGCGAGGCGATCGCGGAGCACGTCGCGACCGGCTCGTCGGCGCGGCTGCAGATCAAGGACACCGGCTCGATCGACGGCACGGTGCGCACCGACGGCGCCGCGCCCGAGGAGCTCGACATCACCGTGCGCGAGCTCGCGACCGGGTTCTGGCGCACCGAGCACTTCTACCGGACGAGCGGCCACTACGTCGTTCGCGATCTGCCGAAGGGCCACTTCCAGATCACCGCGCGCGCCGCGATCGGCATGAAGCAGACCGACGTCGATCTCGGCGTCGGCGAGGCGAAGACCGGCGTCGATCTCCAGCTCGAGGGCATGGTCACGGTGACCGGCCGGATCGTCGAGCGCGGCACGAACAAGCCGGTCGCCGGAATGCGGACGTACGCGAGCCCGGCGCAAGGCGGCGGCATGCGGGTCTCGTTCGGCGACGACGATCGCGCGAACATCAGCGACGAGGCCGGCCGGTTCACGCTCGAAGACGTGCCGCGCGGCCGGGTCTACATCCGCGGGTTTCCGAAGGACTGGGACAGCTCCGAGTACGGGATGATGCTCGTGCCGCGGACGATCGATCCGAAGGCGACCGGCACGATCGATCTCGGCGACCTCGCGATCCTGAAGAAGCGCGTCAAGAAGGACGACCCGGTCGGCGAGCTCGGCTTCCACCTCGTCGAGCAGCCGCCCGACACGCCGCCGGAACAGCGCAAGCGCCAGGTCAGCTTCATCGATCCGCAGGGCCCGGCCGCGAAGACCGAGCTCGCCGTCGGCGACGTGATCAACACGGTCGACGGCGTCGACGTCAGCGGTGACAACTTCATGGCGTGGTCGACGCTGGTCCGCGCCCCGCCCGGCACGAAGCTCGCGCTCGGGCTCGCACGCGGCACGACCGTGACGATCGTGCTCGCCGCGCCGTGACGTAGACTTCGTGGATGCGACGGCGCGGGCTCGTGATCGCAGGCGCGATCCTCGCGATCATCGCGATCGTCGTCGCCTGGCGGTGCACGGCGCGCGATCGCGAGACCGCCAGCACGCACGCGCCGCGGGACGCCGCGCGGCTGCCGCTCGATCGACGCGCACAGCCGCACGGCTCGATCGCGGGGACGGTACGCGACGATCGTGACGCGCCGCTCGCGGGCGCGCGCGTGTGCGCCGCCTCGACGAAGACCGACGATCGGCGCTGTGTCGCGAGCGATCCTCGGGGTGCATACCGGCTCGGCGACCTCGCGCCCGCGACCTACACGATCCACGCGAGCGCTCGCACGTTCCTGCCCGGATCGACGGACGTCACGCTGTCCGCCGGCGAGCACCGCAGCGGTGCCGACCTCGTGCTAGCGCGCGGGGGTGTCGAGGTCACCGGGACCGTGACGGACATCAGCGGCGGACCGATCGCGCACGCGCGCGTGTGGTCTCCGACGACGACCGGAGATGCCGACGGAGAGACCGACGACGCCGGGCGGTTCTCGCTGTGGGTGCCGCGCGGCAAGCTCGCGATCTACGCGTCCGCGGATGGCTACGCGCCCGCACGCGAGGACGGCAGCGCCCCCGGAACGATCGATCTCCAGCTCACGCCGGAGTCGTCGATCGCCGGTGTCGTCGTCGATGCGAAGACCGGCGAGCCGCGCGGCGACGTGCACGTCACTGCCGAGCCCGTCGAGCCGAGGTCGTTCGCGCACGATCACGCAGACGTCACCGACGCGAGCGGGCACTTCCGGATCACGCGCCTCCTGCCCGGCCGCTACGCGCTCGTCGCGACCGCGACGGATGGTTTCGGCCGCTCCGACGGCAGCGTGCTCGCCGCGCTCGCCCAGCAGGTCGACGGCGTCGTCGTGAAGCTGCACGCGGCCTACCAGATCGCGGCGCGGATCGACGCCGGCGATACCCCCTGCCCCGGCGCGTGGTTCACGATCCGTCGCGACGCGAGCTCCGACGAGGTCGACGGCACCTCGCATCGCGTCGGCGATCTGCACGTGATCGACGGCGTCGTGCCGGGCCGCTACGTCGTCCGCGTGCGCTGCCCGGGCCACGTGCACGCGGCGAGCGCGCCGGAGCTCGTGATCGAGCACGCGGATCGCACCGATCTGCGATGGACGGTGGAGCCAGGCGCGACGATCGCGGGACACATCCGGCGTCGGGATGGCACGCCGGTCACCGGCGCGGTCGTCACCAGCTCCGCACGCGCGCCGATCGCGATCGATGCCTCGGGCTCGAGAACCGCGACGAGTGATGCGACCGGCGGGTACGCGCTCACCGGGTTGCCGCGCGGAAGCTACCGGCTGCGCGTGACGTCGACCGCCGGGACGGCCCCGCCGATCGACGTCGAGCTGACCGGGCCCACGCTCGCGCAGGACGTCGTGCTCGACGAGGGCGGCACGATCCGGGGCGTGGTCGTCGACGCGCGGGGCGCGCCGATGCCTCGCCTCGAGGTCACCGCGACCCGCGGCTCGAGCCTCGATCCGGATCCGGCCTACACCGACGACACCGGCGCGTTCACGATCGCCGGCGTCGCATCGGGCGATTACGTCGTGACCGCCGCCCGGCGGTCGACCGTGCTGCACCGGCCCGGCGCGCCGGAGGGCGAGCCCGGCGAGCGCGTCCACGTGACGTCGCCGCAGGCCGCGAGCGTGCGGCTCGTCGTCGAGGCCGAGACGCTCGCGATCCGCGGCAGCGTGCGCGACGCAGCCGGCGCGCCGATCGCGGATGCCTGGATCACGATCGCGCGCGAGACCGGCACCGCGGCCGCGTCGACGTACTGGGACCTCGACGCGCGCCCCGTGCTCGCGCGCACCAACGGCACGTTCGAGCTCGGGGGCCTCGCCGCCGGGTTCTACACCGTGCGCGCGTTTCGCAAGGGTGGCGGCGATGCGATCGCGGAGCACGTCCCCGCCGGCGGCACGACGACGCTGCAGCTCGCGACCGCCGGTTCGATCGCCGGCACGATCACGCTCGCGACCGGCGCGCCCGCCGACGACCTCTCGATCACGGTCCGCAGCGATGCCGGGTTCCGGCGCGTCGAACGCTTCTACGGCACGGACGGTCGCTACGCGGTTCGCGATCTGCCCGAGGGCATGTTCGAGGTCGCGGTCGAGGCGCCGACCGGGCGTGGCGCGATCACGACCGAGCTCGTGGCCGGCCAGCAGCGTACCGGTGTCGATCTGCGGCTGCAGGCGCTCGTGACGCTGACTGGCACGCTCGTCGAGCGCGCGAGCGATCGTCCCGTGGTCGGCATCCGCATGCGCGCCGAGCCCGTGATCGGAACGGCGCCCGCGCGATCGCTCGCGGCCGACGAGCCGCGCGCGACCACCGACGACGGCGGACACTTCGCGATCGATCGCGTCCCCGCCGGCGCGACGAAGCTCGTCGGCCTGCCGCGCGATCCGCGAGCGCGCTGGCAGTTCGAACGCACGGTCCGGATCCCGGACGATGCACCGGCGACGTACGATCTCGGCAAGCTGCCCGTAGTCCTGCCGCGCGTCGAGCCTGGCGCACCCGTCGGCAAGCTCGGCGCGCGGTTCACGCACGACGACGGCCGGATCACTGTTGCGTGGATCGATCCGAAAGGCGCGGCCGCGAAGACCGCGCTCCGCGTCGGCGATGTCGTCACCGCCGTCGATCGGATCGGCGTCGTCGCGCCAGACGACGGGCTGTTCGAGCCGCTGATCGCCGCGCCGCCCGGCACGACGCTCGAGCTCCTGCTCGCGAGCGGCAACGCGGTTCAGATCGTGCTCGCGCCGTAGCAAGTGTCAGCTGCGCCACGCCCGTGACACCGCGTTCACATGCGTGACGATCGCCGCGCTTTGCACCACGTCACACCGTCGGTAGAGTCCGCGGCCATGAAGCTCCTGCGCGTGAGTGTGCTCGCCATCGTCGCGATGGTCGCGAGCTGCAAGAAGGACTCGGGGTCGTCGAACAACAACTCGAACCTGCCTGCGGACATGAAGCCGCAGCCGGTCGTCGTCGATCCGGGCAAGCTGCACGCGCCCGCGCTGTTCGCGAACGTGCCGGCGGACGCGCCGTACGTCGTCGGTGCGTTCGAGGCGGTGCCGCTCGACTACTACGCGAAGATGAAGACCGCGCTCGCGCCGACGTTCGCGAACATGGCGCAGCTGTTCCGCGACATGGACTCGACCGGCAAGCCGTCGCTGATCAGCGCGGTGATGCAGGAGATGGATGGCAAGTGGAACGCGCAGGGGCTCGAGTCGCTCGGGTTCTCGTCGCAGCCGCGGTTCGCGCTGTACGGGCTCGGCCTGTTGCCGGTCGTGTTCCGCATCGAGGTCAAGGATCAGAAGACGCTGCTCGCGACGATCGAGCGCGTCGCGAAGCAGGCCGGCCAGAGCCTGCCGCCGATGGAGCAGAAGGACGGCCGCACCTGGTGGCGCCTGCACGATGCGAAGATGGACGTGCTCGTCGCGCTCGCCGACAACCAGCTCGTGTTCGCGCTCGGCCCGCCCGCGCGGATCGACGCGAACCTCGGCCTGATCCTCGGCAGCGAGAAGCCGGCGCAGAGCATGGCCGATGGCAAGGCGCTCACCGAGGTGATGACGCGCCACGGGTTCGGTCCGCACCTGATCGGCTTCGTCGACACGAAGCGCCTCGCGACCGCGGCGTTCGCCTACGACGGCCGGCAGATGACGCCGGCGTGCTCGACGCAGATCGACGCGTTCGCGACCGCCGCGCCGCGCGTCGTGATCGGCTACGCCGAGATCAGCCCGAAGCGCGCCTCGGGTGGTGTCGTCGTCGAGCTGTCGCAGACGTTGATCAAGGAGCTCGCGGCGCTCAAGACCGAGGTCCCCGGCCTCGCGCAGGCGGTCGCGGATCAGCCGATGCTCGCGTTCGGCGGCGGCATCGACCTGCCGGCGGCGCACAAGCTCGGCCAGCGCGCGGTCGCCGTCGTCGGCGGCATCGGCCAGGCGTGTGACCTCGAGGTGTTCCGCGAGGCGTCCGCCGATCTCGGCGAGGCGCTCGGCCGGCCGCTGCCGGATCCGCTCGCGAAGGTCGTCGGCGCGGTGTTCGCCGTCAAGTCGGTGCAGATGAGCAAGAGCATGCTGCCCGAGAAGGCGGAGGCGTTCGGCCTGCTCGCGACGACCGACGGCAAGGCGTTCGTCGAGGACATGATGAAGGAGCAGCCGGCGCTGCGCCGGATCGGCCTCGAGACCGACGGCAAGCTGCACCCGGTCGGTCAGGGCATGCTGCCGCTGCCGTTCGAGGTCAAGGCCGGCGTCGGCGGCAAGAACGTCGTCGTCGCGATCGGCGCGCAGGGCGAGAAGCTCGCGACCGAGACGATCGACGCCAAGGGCGGCGGCAAGGTCCCGTTCCTCGTCGCGACCTACGACTACGGCAAGTTCATGGAGCTCAACCGCCAGATCACCGGCGGCTTCGATCCCGACGACGCGCTGTCCGGCGGCAAGGATCCGTTCACGACCGTGTTCGGCCGCACCGTGTTCTCGATCGACGTCAACGACAAGGGGCTCGTCGGCTGGGGCACCGTCGAGATGAAGTGATGCTGCGCGGCGCGTTGCTTGTCATCTGCGTGCTCGCGGCATGCGGCAAGCCCGCGCCCGACTGCGACACCGTCGGCGACAGGATCGCCACGCTCCAGGAGCTGCCGCCGGCGCCCCCGGGGTCGAGCATCGAGGACCATGCGCGGTTCGTCCGCGAGGTCCGCACGGCGACCGAGCAGGCGGTCGTCCGGACTTGCCGCGCGAAGGCGTGGTCGCGCGATACCCGGAGATGCGCGGTCGAGGCGGCCGCCAGCGGCGAGACCGAGCACTGCCTCGATGCGCACGAGCGCATGGCGATGACTGCCGAGCTGGTCGCCGCGATGCGCGGCATCGATCAGGACATCCAGCTCGATTCGCGTCCCGCGCGCGTCCAGCTCGAGGCGCTGCGCGACGCGACGTGCGCCTGCCACGACGCCGCGTGCGTGCAGCCGCTCGCCACCGCGTTCGTCGCATGGACACGCGTCAGCAAGCACGCGCGCCACGACCCGACCGTGAGCGCGGAGCTCGACCGGATCGGCGAGCAGCTGTTCGCCTGCCAGCAGGCGGCGGTTCGCTGACTACGCGGCGCGCGCGATCCGCGATAGCTTGCCCGCGAGGCTCTCGCGATAGAACCGGCGCAGCTCGCCGAGCATCTCCGGGATCCGGCGCGGCGCGACGTACGTCTGCTCGAGGTACGTCGCGTAGCGAAGCGCGTTGTCGTTCGCGGCGCGGTAGCGCGCGTGCTCGTCGTGATCGAGATCCGGCTCGTACGCGCAGTCGCCGAACAGCCGGCGGCGCAGCGCCTCGCTGACGTCGGCATGCGGCTCGGTCGCGAGCAGGCACGTGACGTACTTGTCGACCTCGGCCTGGAGCTCGAGCTCGAGCTGCGTCACCGGCCGCTCGTGCCGGGCGCACAGCACGGCGTAGACGAAGTGGCTGACGCCCTCGACCGCGTAGAGGAAGTCGCCGAGGTTGTGGTCGCCGAGCCGGCGCGCCGGATCGTTCGCCGCGAGGTTCGCGAGCACGGCCGGATCGATGTACAGCGCGAGCGCCATCTCGCCGGCCTCCTCGCAGACGAGCAGCTGCTCCTTCGGGCGGCGGCTGGGAGCGAGCTCGTCGCGCACCTCGTGACCGACGACGAAGTCGTTGACCTCGACGCCGGTGTCGACGCGGTAGAGCGACTCGAGCCCGCGCTGGACGCGCGAGAGGGTCTGCATACTACTGGATGACCTTCGTGCCGGCGTCGACGAGGATCCCCGCGTCCTTCAGCTTCTTCTCGACCCACTCGTCGCGCGTGCGCAGCCAGATCTCGTAGAGCCGGCTGACGTCGGTCGTCGCGTTGAGCTCGGCGAGCGTCGTGCGCTTGCGGACCTCGGCGAGCACGTCGACGAACTTCGGGAACTTCGCCGCGAGCTCCTCGTAGACGTCGGAGATCGACTTGCCGCCGCCGAGCTGGCGCGCGAGCTGGGCATACGCGTTCTGGCCGAGGCCGACGTAGTAGTCGACGTCGACGAGCGAGCGGTTCAGCGACTCCGCGAAGAACCCCGCCACATACAAGGAGGTGTCGCCGACCTGCTTGAGGTTCCGTACCCGCTCCCCCGGGTCGATGACGGGCTGCGCCAGCTTCATCCCGAGCGGCTCGTCCGTGAGGCGCGCGCGCGTGAACTCACCGAGCAGACTCACCAGGTACCAACCCGCCGGTTCCGAGGCATCGAGATCGACAGCCGAGAGCGCGTCGGTCACGACCTCGTGAAAGAACTCATCCACAGAGGTAGCCAACGTAACGTCCATGATTCGATCTTCTGCGAGTCCGAGGCCAACGCAAGAACTCGGCTGATCCTCGCGGGTTAACTCGGCTCCGGAATGAGCCTCGACGCACGGCTCCCGTGTCGTTTGATGCGGGCGCGCGCACCTCACGTAGTCATCAAGGAAAACCGCGCCCTAGCCCCTTGCGCGGGCGCGGCGGTCGCCTTACCAACGCGCCTGTTAGCAGTCGCCCCGGGTGAGTGCTAACAAAGTTCGCCCAACTCACGAGGAGAAGTCATGAACGTCCGTCCCCTGCAGGATCGCATCCTGGTTCGTCGCGTCGAGGAGGTCGAGAAGACCCGCGGCGGCATCATCATCCCCGACTCCGCGAAGGAGCGGCCCCTCGAAGGCAACGTGATCGCCGTCGGTAACGGCAAGCGCCTCGAGGACGGGACGCTCGTGCAGCTCGACGTCAAGGCGGGCGACCGCGTGCTGTTCGGCAAGTACGCCGGGACCGAGATCAAGGTCGACGGCGTGGACCACATCATCCTGCGCGAGGACGAGATCCTCGGCGTCATCGAGAAGTGAAGCGGAAGTAAAGGAGACACGTCATGGCTGCCAAGGAAATCATCTTCGACGAGAAGGCTCGCACGCGCGTCATGGCGGGCGTCGACACGCTCGCCAATGCCGTCAAGGTCACGCTCGGCCCTCGTGGTCGCAACGTCGTGATCGAGAAGTCGTGGGGCGCTCCCACGGTCACCAAGGACGGCGTCACCGTCGCCAAGGAGATCGAGCTCGAGAACAAGTTCGAGAACATGGGCGCGCAGATGGTGAAGGAGGTCGCCTCGAAGACCTCCGATAACGCCGGCGACGGCACCACCACCGCGACCGTGCTCGCGCAGTCGATCTACCGCGAGGGCAGCAAGCTCGTCGCGGCCGGTCACAACCCGATGGAGCTCAAGCGCGGCATCGACACCGCGGTCGCCACGGTCATCGAGTCGCTGAAGAAGCTCTCGACCCCGACGAAGGGCAAGGAAGACATCGCGCAGGTCGGCACGATCAGCGCGAACGGCGACACCGAGATCGGCAACATGATTGCCGAGGCGATGAAGAAGGTCGGCAAGGAAGGCGTGATCACGGTCGAAGAGGCCAAGACGATGAACTCCGAGCTCGACGTCGTCGAGGGCATGCAGTTCGATCGCGGCTATCTCTCGCCGTACTTCGTGACCGACACCGAGCGCATGGAGGTCGTCCTCAACGATGCGTTCGTGCTGACGCACGAGAAGAAGATCTCGAACATGAAGGAGCTCCTGCCGATCCTCGAGCAGGTGGCGAAGCAGGGCAAGCCGCTCCTCATCATCGCCGAGGACGTCGATGGCGAGGCGCTCGCGACGCTCGTCGTCAACAAGCTCCGCGGCACGCTGCAGATCTGCGCGGTCAAGGCGCCGGGCTTCGGTGATCGCCGCAAGGAGATGCTGAAGGACATCGCCACGCTCACCGGCGGTCAGGCGGTCACCGAGGACCTCGGCCTCAAGCTCGAGAACCTGACGCTCCAGGATCTCGGCCAGGCCAAGCGCATCACGGTCGACAAGGACAACACGACGGTCGTCGACGGCGCCGGCAAGAAGGCGGACATCGACGCGCGCGTGAAGCAGATCCGCAACCAGATCGAGGAGACCACCTCCGACTACGACCGCGAGAAGCTCCAGGAGCGCCTCGCGAAGCTCGTCGGCGGCGTCGCGGTGATCCGCGTCGGCGCGGCGACCGAGGTCGAGATGAAGGAGAAGAAGGCCCGCGTCGAGGACGCGCTGCACGCGACGCGCGCGGCCGTCGAAGAGGGCGTGGTCCCGGGCGGCGGCGTCGCGCTGATCCGCGCGCAGTCGGCGCTCGAGGGCGTCAAGCTCTCCGAGGAGCAGGCGTTCGGCGTCTCGATCGTGCGTCGCGCGCTCGAGGAGCCGCTGCGCCAGATCGCGACCAACGCAGGCGTCGATGGCTCGATCGTCGTGTCGAAGGTCAAGGATGGCCAGGGCCCGTTCGGGTTCAACGCGCAGAGCCTCGAGTACACCGACCTCGTGAAGTCGGGTGTCATCGACCCGACGAAGGTCGTGCGCACGGCGCTCCAGAACGCGGCGTCGGTCGCGTCGCTCCTGCTGACGACCGAGGCGATGATCGCCGAGCGTCCGAAGAAGGAAGCGCCCGCCCCGGCCGGTGGTGGCCACGGCGGCGGCATGGGCGGCATGGGCGGCATGGACTTCTGAGTCCACGCAGCTGATCGCTCGACGAGCGCGAGCCCGCGTGGCTCGCGTTTGTCATTTTCGGGCTACTTGCGGCGGACGACCGCGCGCGGCAGCCCGCGATCGCGCATGAGCCGCGCGCACTCGGTGTCCCACAGCGCGGTCAGCCACACGAGCATCACCTCGACGACGACCCACGTCATCACGCCGATCACCATCCCGAGCAGCGTCGCGTGCATGCGCGGCCAGTCGCTGCCGAGCGCGTCGGACAGCCGCGCGATCAACAGCGGCGCGATCACCGCCGCGCACGCGATCGCGAGCACCCGGCGGTGTCGATCGAGCCAACCCACGCGTCCCGCCAGCTGCTGGATCCGACTGCGCTCGCGCATGATGGAGCGGCTACTGTAGCTGATCTCGCCTACCTGCCGGACAGCGTCATGCGGCGGCCGGAATCGTCCAGGCAATCCACCACCTGCGTGACGGAGCGACCACGGTCTCGTGGATCAGCGTGGTGCGCTGTTCACGGATCGCGTCGGCAATGACCTCGCGCTGGAGCGCGACGAGCTTCAAGTGCGCGTCATCTAGTCGGCGGCGGCGCATGGTCGCCTTGAACCTCCAAACCCGAGGCCAGGTCGCCAGCCGCGCTGGCCGAGGGCTTGCAGCGTCGGAATGGTTCTGGCGATGTGCGATCGGCCGCAGCGTCAGTTCGACTCGGCCGGCTCGGCACACTTCGCGACGTCCTCGGCGGTCTTCGCGGCGATCATGCAGTCGACCTGATCGTCGTTGTTCGCCGACTGGCACTGCTGGACGTAGAAGTCGATGTTCGCCTCGAGCTCGTTCGTGAACGCGGACAGCTTCTTCTTGCGAAGTGCGTCGCGCTGCGCCGGCGGCGCCTTCTCGATCTCGGCGTTCGCGCCCTTCCAGAACGTCAGCGTCGCGTAGTTGCGCGCGGCTTGCTCGCACTTCTGCGCGTCGCCTTTACAGGCGGCGGTCGCCAGAGCGAGCGCGAGGGCGAGGACGACGGTACGCATGGCGAGGTGCGTACCACGAGCGGCCTGCGTTAGTCTGCGACCATGCGTCGCGTGGCGATCGTCGCCCTGCTGACCGGCGGGGTCGCGCACGCCGACCGCTCGACCACGCTGACCGCCGAGGGCGGTGCCGAGGCCGACACGAACGTCGAGCGGGTCGAGACCGGCCCTGGGCTGATGACCGATCGGATCGCGGCGCCGGTCGGCCGGCTCGGCGCGAAGGTCGACCATCGCGACAGCGTGCTCGGGGGCGCCTACGTGCTGCACGCGTCCGCGCTGGCGCGCGTCGTCGGCAACGCCGAGGCCTCGCCCGAGAGCGTCGCGCTGCTCGTCGGCGACCTGCGCTGGATCCACCCCGTCGGCGAGCGGCCGGTGTCGGCCGGGTTCGGACTCAACTACACCGACGCGCTGCCGCTCGCGGATGCGGTCGGGTCGCGGACGTTTCGCACGCTCGCCGCAGACGGCCTGCTCGTGCTGCGCGGGCGCGGCGCGCCGGATCGCGAGCGCACGCTGACGATCGCGGCCGGCCTGCACCAGTTCACGTACAAGCCGTCGCCCGAGTTTCAATGGCTCGGCCCGGCGCTGAGCGCGCGGCTCGATCTGACGCTGTGGCAAGCGTCCGGCGGCACGCGCAGCCTCGAGCTCGCGGCGCAGGCCGGCATCGAAGCGCGCGCGTACGACCAGGTCGCGCTCGCCGACGCGTGCCCGCACGACATGGAGCCCGCGGATCCGCGCGACTGCCCCGCGCCGACGTCGCTGCTGCGCCGCGATCGCTATCACCGGATCGGCGTCGATCTGACGTGGACCGGCAGCATCGTCGCGACGGTCGGCTACCAGGTCACCGTCACCGACTCGAACAGCTTCGGGCAGTCGTTCGTGCGCCACCGCGTCGGGCTGTCGGCGACGAAGGATCTGCCGTGGCAGCTCTACGGCACGGTGCTCGCGACGCTGCAGCTCGATCAGTACCTCGACGGCCTGATCGTCCAGGAGGACGTCCAGAACCAGACGTTCACGACGCTCGACGACGAGAACCGCAGCTCGCTGCAGGGCCGGCTCGCGCGCCCGCTGTCGAAGCTGTGGTCGCTCGAGAGTCGCGTCGCGGTGTGGCGCAACCTCGGCAGCAGCGGTGGCGACACCGCGTTTCGACGCGCGCTGTTCTACCTCGGCGTCGTGTATAGCCGATAACGACGAGCCTACGCGAGCGCGTCGACTCGTTGCTTGGCCTGCGCGAGCGACACGCCGGTCCGCTCGACGACGAGCCGGATCGCGCGGAGCCGATCGCCGCGCGCCAGCAGCTCGCGGACCTCGGCCTCGATCGGGTCCGGCGGGCGGACCTCGACGGTCGGGCGCGGCGGATAGCGATAGCCGGCCGGTGGCGGGATCGGATCCTGCGCCACGGCGTGCATCGAGTCGGTCAGCGATGGAAAGCTCGCGAATGCGGCGCGGTAGCGAAACACGGCCTCGCCGGACGCGCCGGCTCTGCGCAGCGCGGCGAGGCGCTCGCGGAGTGCTTCGAAGTCAGCATCGTCGTGCACCAGCGGCTCGTCGTACGTCCGTAGGGGCGCGGGCTGCAGCTGCTGCAGCCGCGCCGCGAGTGCGCGATCCGCGGCGGTGTCCGTGAGCTGGTCGATGAATCCCGCGAGGGCGCGGCCGTCGATGGTGTCGCCGAGGCCCTGGAGCAGCGCGAGCGCACCTGCGTGATCGCGCTGTGCACGCAGCACATCGAGCGCGCGGTAGGTCGCGAACTGCGGCTGGCCTTCCTCGGCGAGCTGCACGGCCTCGGCGTAGCGCGCGTCGATGTCGATGTCGACGTCGACCGACATGCTGCGGCTACTTGCTGCGCGCCTTGCGCGCGGCGTCCTCGACCTGCTTGCGCTTCGCACGCAGCTGCTCGAGCTTCTTCACGACCGCATCGCGCGCCTGCTTCGCGGCCGCGGCCCGGCGTGCGGGATCGCCGGAGCGCTGCGCCTGGTTGAGCGAGTCGATCGTCGACGGATCGATCACCTCGGCGAGCGCGATCGAGAGGTCCATCTCGAACGATGGCGGCGGCCCCGAGCTATCCGGGCTCTGCGGGCTCGGACGATCGCCGAGCGATTCGGCTGCCGTCCGACCGCCGCCCGTCGGCTGCGTGCGGCGCGAGCTATTGTCCTCGCGACGATCCATCTCCGCGGTGCGCTCGTGCTGCTGGCGGATCATCGCGATCCGCTCGAGCTCGGAACTCTGCACCTCGAGGCCCTTGATCTGCGCCTGCAGCGCGGTCTCGGCATCGCGCAGCGCCGCCGCCTGCTGATCGAGCTCCTCCGGATCGGCGAGCGGATCGATCTTCATGTCGGGCAGCACGATGCGATGCACCTTGCTCTTGGTCTGCGGCATCACCTGGGCGCGCGCCTGATCGAGCCGCGCGCGGCGGGCCGCCGGCGGGTTCGTCGCGAGCTCGGCGTCGATCGCGGCGACCAGGTTGCGGCGCGCGGTCGCGAGCTGGGTCTGCGCGCGGCCGAGCTCGCCGGTCACCGCCGCGAGCTGCTTCGCCGTCTCGTTCGCCTCGGACATCTGATCGCGGAGCTCGCGGTCGCGGCGCCACGATGCCTTCTGGTTCTTCAGCCGGTCGATCGTGTCGAGCTCGTCCTGGTAGCGCTGGTTGAGCGCGCCGCGCTGCGCGGCGAGCTGGCTGACGCGGCGCTCGGCCGCGACCGACGCGTTCCAGGCCTGCGTCGTCTGAACGAGCGCCGGCGGCGCGGGCTGCGCCCACACCGTCGCCGACGTGGCAACGGCCAGGCAAAGCACGAGCAACCACCGGCACATGACGGCTCCATAAATAGCAGCTGCCATGCCACGCTCAAGTGCGCGTGTTCGCCTGCGTCGGAGACAGCACACGGTTCGCAAAGTGTCGCGTGGTTAGCCTTCGGCCTCAGATTCCTGAGGGCGCTCGGCGGCCAGCCGGAGCACGAGGTAGCGGATCGCAGCGGTCACCATCGTCGCCACGGCACACAGCGGCTCGACGCCGGGCCGCTCCCAGACGAGGTAGTCGCGGCCGGTCGCATCGACCGCGGCGTGGAACCGCAGCCGCCGCCAGGTGTGGCCGTCCGGCAGCGCCAGCGACTCGGCATCCGCGGGTACGGTGACGCCCTCGTCGAGCGGCTTGCCGTAGCGGTTCATCACGCGATCGAGCGCGGCGACCGAGAGCTCGCCGGTCGTGCCGTCGTCGTCGCGAATCTGCACGCGATCCTCGATCACGCTCGCCCACGTCCGCGCGTGCGTGCCGTCCGCGAGGATCCGTTCATCGAGAAGCAGCGCATCGGTCCGCACGTCGCGCATCGTACGCTACAGTCGCCGGCATGCGACACGCCGTCGTGCTCGTCTTCGCAGCGATCACCGCGCTGACCGCGTGCGGTCCGAAAGTCACGAACGAGCGCTCGGTCGCCGACATCACGAAGCACCTGCCGGCGACGCTCGAGGCCGCGCGCCCGCGCGATGGCGAGCCGCGCACGGTCAAGGTCCGCGTGTGGGCCGACGCCGGCGTCCGCGCGTTGCCGAAGTGGAAGGAAGAGATCGGCGACCAGATCGACTACGCGAGCCAGCTGCTGACGCCGATGCTCGGCGTCCGGCTCGCGATCGACAAGATCGGCGACTGGAACCGCGCCGGCGATCCGGCGGGCGCGCTGCAGGCGCTCGCCGAGGCCGACAAGGGCGATCAGGTCACGTGGGTGATCGGCTACGTCACGCCCGCGGACACCGCGAGCAAGGCGATGTCCGAGCTCGGCAACGCCGAGCCGCTCGGCAAGTACGTCGTCGTCCGCGCGTGGGCCGAGAAGCCGGAGTCCGAGGCGCTCGCCGGCTCGCTGCCCGATCTCAAGGAAGCCGAGCGCACCGAGGTGCTCGCCGCGCATCGCCGTCACAAGCAGACCGTGATCCTGCTCCACATGCTCGCGCGCACGCTCGGCGCGATCCACGAGTCCGATCCGGCGTGGATCGAGCACCCGTTGTACTCGCCGAAGCAGAACACGTTCGCCGATCGCACGCGCGAGCTGCTCCAGCTCGCGGTCGACGAGCGGATCGCCGGCGGCGACGACAAGGCGGTCGCCGCGAAGCTGCTCGAGTCGATCGAGAAGAACGCGTGGGGCGGCTGGATCGCCGCGAACCAGGAAGAGGTCACCAAGCGCTTGCGGATGATCGTCGACACGGGGAAGGCCGGCAAGACCGCCGCCGCCGTGCCCGCTGCCGCGTACGACCAGTACGCGCGGATCAAGGAGCTCGCGAAGCAAGGCAAGACCAGCGACGCACTCGCCGAGCTCGACAACCTGCTCGTCGCCTACCCCGGCAACGCGGCGATGCACCAGCTCAAGTGCGAGATCCTGCTCGCCGCGTCGACCCGCCCGAAGCCCGCGCCCGCGCCGCCGGGGAAAGATCCGAAGGCGAAGCCCGCGCCGCCGGCCAAGCCGAATCCGCCCGATGACGCCTCGCGCGCCGCGTGCAAGAAGGCAAGCGACCTCGCGCCCGGCGATCCGTCGCCGCACATCGCGGTCGCGCAGGCGCTCGCCCGCGTCGACGATCTCAAGGGCGCACGCGCCGAGCTCGCGTCCGCCGAGGCGAAGGTCGCGAACCTCTCCGGCCCGCAGGCCGAGGAGGCATGGCGCAAGCTGATCGAGATGTACCAGGGCATGGGCGCGCTGACGTGGACCGAGGCTGCGATCGGCAAGGCGAAGCTCGACAAGGATCCGGTCGCCGCGCAGGTCGCGCAGACCCGCGCACGCTACGGCATCCCCAAAGGGGCGAAGTTCGTGGCGCCGGATCAAGAAGCCGCGCTCGTCGCCGCGATCCGCGCCGCGCTCGATCTTGTCTACGCGAGCAAGTATCCCGAGGCCGAGCGCGCCCTCGCGACCGCGGACAAGAAGTGGCCCGGCGCGCCCGGCCTCGCCGCTGCGCGCTGCGATCTCGATCTGCGCATGGGCCGCGTCGACCCGGCGCGTGCTGCCTGCGAGCGCGCGCTCGCCGCCGATCCGAACGACTCGTGGGCGCTGTACCTGTCCGGCGTGATCGGCCTCAAGACCGCGGCCGGCACGCCGCGCGGCATCGAGCAGCTGAAGAAGGCGATCAGCGTCGATCCCGATCTCGGGCAGGCGTGGCGCACGCTCGGCAAGGCGTACGTGCGCGCGAAGGATCGCGGCGCGTGGGAGAAGCTGTCCGCCGACTACCAGGCGAAGTTCGGGACGCCGCTACCGCCCTGAGGCTTCGTCGCCGGTCAGAACTGCTCCTCCTTGAACTGCCAGCCGAGCTCGCGACAGTGCGCGTGGAGCTCCTTCGACAGCGCGCGCGGGCCGCAGTAGAACAGCCCGACGTCGTCGCTGCCGTGCGCGGCATGGATCCGCGCGAGCTCGTGGTTCCAGTCCGGCTTGCCGTGCAGCGTGTGTGGCGGCAGCGGCCCGGTCGGCGGCGCGGTGACGTAGAGCTTCACGTCGAACAGCTCGGTCGCGTCGTCGCGCTTGAGGTCGACGATCATCTCGGTGAACCACTCGAACGCGCGATGATCGCGGTTGATCCAGGTGAAGTAGACCCGCTCGATCGTGAACGGCTCGCCGCTCGCCCGCCGCGCGAGCATCGACTGCAAGATCGACGCGAACGGCGTCACGCCGATGCCGGCCGCGACGAGCACCGCGACGCGGACGTGGAAGATGTCGTTCGCGGGTGCACCGTGCGGGCCGTCGAAGAACACGCGCTCGCCGGCGAGCGTGGCGGTGCGGCTGCGGATGCGTTCGGTCCAGTCGCCGAGCGTGCGGACGTGGAGCGTGAACGTGTCGGGTCGCTCCGGCGGGCTCGAGATCGTGAACGGGTGCCACTCGAGGCGCGACACCGACGGGACGAGGATCCAGACGAAGTCGCCGGCGCGGTGGCCCCAGCCGGGCGGGCGCTGGATCGCGAGCTCGGTGACCTGCGACGGTAGCGGGCGCGCGGTGACGATCGTGCTCGGCGTTCGCATCCGCCAGAACCGCACGGCGCGATCGAGCAGGTAGCAGGTGCCTCCGACGAGGAACCACTTCCAGTAGTTCGGACTGTGGACGAGCAGGATCGCGGCGAGCGGGATGCCGAGCGCGTGCGCGGTGAGGAACGCCTCGTAGCGCCACTTCTTGCGCGAGCGCTCGAGCGCGCAGACCCACAGCACGAGGAAGATCAGCACGAGCACGACGCCGGTGACCGACGCGAGCGAGCTGGCGAGGTGCTCGAGGATCGAGTGCTCCGGCCGCGACGCGTAGAGCACGAGGTAGACGATCGTGTGGACGATCGCGGCACCGAACATCGTGTGCCCGGCGAGCCGGTGGAAGTCGATGCTGTCCTCGAGCGCGAGGAACCGCGCGATCTTCGTGCGCCGGACGCGCGAGATGAACAGCCGCATCATCGGCATCAGACAGAACGCGGCGTTGAAGTTGACGAGCGCACCGCAGCCGCGCGCGATCTGTACGAGCGCGCCCGAGCCGTCGTAGCGGTGCGCCGCGTACAGGAACAGCCCGACGTTGAACAGCGCGTATGCCGCGTACGAGGCGAGCCGGGGCGCGTTGTTGACGAGATAGCTCGGCGAGACGGCGTCCGGGAGGTCGCGCACGGCACGCTCGGGCTCGCCGCGCGGCTCGTCGTCGGCGGTCGGCTCCGGTCGCTGCACGCGGGCGAGGCTCGGCATGGGGGCCCAGCCTATAACTCGCGGCCGGCCAGCGACGTAACAAGTTTCGCGTGCAGCTTGGCGCGCTTGGACGCGGGCCACGGTCGACACGGAACGATATATTGAGCCCGTGAGCTTTCTGCGCCGCATGTTCTCGTCCGACTACCGCGCCGCGGTGGCCGCCGAGGCGGCGGGCAACGTCGATCTGGCCGCGGAGCGGTACGCGCTCGCCGGCGAGCATGCCGGCGCGGTCCGGATGCACCTCGCGCGGGCGGCGCGCGCGGCGAGCCGGCAGGCCGAGATCGGTGCGCTGCGCGATGCGATGCGGTGGGCCGGCGACGAGCCGACGCTGCGCAGACAGGCGGCTGCCGCGCTCGGCAAGGTGCTGTACGAGGCGGCGAAGGCCGAGGGCATCGCGACCGAGCGCGATCGTGCGAAGGTCCGCGAGGCCGCAGATCTGCTCGTGATCGGCGAGGAGCACGCGCTCGCCGGCGAGGCCCTCGAGGCGATCGGCGATCACCTCGCCGCCGCGAACGCGTACTCGGCGGGCGGGCTCGTCGAGCGGATGGAGAAGGCGCTCGAGCTGGACGACGCCGTGTCGGGCAAGGCGCGCGACGAGAAGGACGCGTTCGCGAGCTACGAGACCGCGATGCGCGTCGGCCGGCGCGACGATGCGCGGAGCGAGCTCGTGCGCGCGGTCGCGGCCGCGAGCCATGCCGGCGAGTACCGGCGACTGCTCGACCAGCTCGACATCGCGCTGCTGACCGCCGGCAAGGTCGAGCTGAGGCGCCGCGGCAAGCCGCTGATCGTCGCGTGCGGCGCGCACAAGCTCGTGCTCGGACGCGATCCGCTGTGCGATCTCACGTTGCGCGCCGGTGGCGTGTCGCGCCAGCACGCCGAGATCGAGCGCGTCGACGGCGCGTTCCTGCTACGCGATCTCGATTCGCGCAACGGCACGTCGCTCGCGGGGTTGCCGCTCGCCGGGCGCGTGCCGCTCGCCGGCACCGGGCGGTTCCAGCTCGGCGACGAGTGCGCGCTCGAGTTCGAGCTCGTCGACAGCGTGCTCGTCGTCAAGGTCGCGAACGGGCTCGATCGCGGCGTCCAGCTCGTCGCCGGCGAGGAAGGCGCGCGGATCGCGCTCGAGCGCGTCGGGTGCGCGTTCGATCTCGTGTTCCAGCACGGCCGGCCGCTGCTCGGACGCGGCAACTGCAAGCAGATCACGTTCAACGACGAACCGCTCGGCGATGTCCGGGTCCAGCTGATCCGCGGTGACCGGGTGGTCGCCGACGGTGACGAGATCGATATCGGCTGATGGCGTCGTGGTGGCAACGCCTGTTCGGCCGCAAGGCCGAGCCGCTCGAGCCGCCGGCATTGCCGGCGACCGCGGTCGAGCCGCAGCACCTCGGCAGCGAGGACGAGATGTTCCTCGCGCAGCTCGTCGCCGATCTCGCGAACGGCAAGCGGCGCGACGAGGTCGGCAGCCCCGACGTGCTGAAGCGCGTCGATGCGCTGTGGCAGTCGGGCCACGAGCGGCTCGCGATCGAGTGGATGGAGAAGCTGCTGTCGGTGCCCGAGGTGCCGGTCGCGGCGACGGCACCGCTGCGCGCGTCGCTCGTCGAGCGCTACGAGCAACGCGGCGAGCTCGACACCGCGCTGCCGCACCTCGAGATGCTGACGACCGAGGACGTGTACGCCCTGCGCGCGCACTATCTCCTCGCCGAACACGCGCGGCGGCGCGGCGATCACGAGCGCGCGCTGCGGCACTACGAGGCGGTGCTCGGCCGCGACGTCGATTATCCGAACGTGCGCGTGCGCGTCGAGCGGCTGCGCGCGTCGTCGGGTCGCGCGGCGCCGGTCGCGGGCGAGACGATCGCGGCCGGCGACGTCGCGGGCGTGCAGGCGGGCGCGCGCTACCGGCTCGTGCGCGAGCTCGGCCGCGGCGCGACCGGCGTCGTCTACCTCGCGCGCGATGCCGAGCTCGATCGCGACGTCGCGGTCAAGCTCCTGCACCCTCACCTCGCCGGCACCGAGCGCGCCGACGCCCTCGCGCGGTTCTTCCACGAGGCGCGCGTGATGGCGTCGCTGCGCCACCCGAACGTGGTCGCCGTGCTCGACATGGACGAGGCATCGCGCCGCATCGTCATGGAGCTCGCGGCCGGCGGCACGCTGCGCGACGTGCTGCGCGAGCGCGGTGCGCGGCCGCTGCGGCGTGCGATCGAACGCCACGGCCAGATCCTGTCCGCGCTCGTCGCCGCGCATCGCCGCGGGATCGTGCACTGCGATCTCAAGCCGGCGAACCTGATGTTCCGGCGCGACGTCGATCTGCCCGGCGTCGAGGTCATGCTCGGCGATTTCGGCGTCGCGCACCTGCCGGATGCGTCCGGGCTCGTCGGCGCGACGGCGAAGAAGGAAGCGATCGGCACGCTCGCCTACATGGCGCCCGAGCAGCGCCGCGGCGAGGTCACGCCGGTCGCCGACGTCTACGCGAGCGCGGTCGTGCTGTACGAGAACGCCACCGGTCGGACGCCGTGGTCGCGCGAGGTGCTCATGGCGGGTACGCGGCGCGCCGAGGATTTCTTGCTGCCGGAGAGCGCGCTCGCGCAGGCGCCGACCGTCGCCGACGAGATCCAGCAGCACATGCTGCGGATCGGCCATCCCGATCCCGCGAAGCGACCGACCGCGCTGCAGGCGCTCGCCGAGTCGCAGCGGTTGCGCGAGCGCATCATCGCCGCGGCGAATGGCTAACGAGGTATGATCGAGCCGGTGCGCTGGCTCGCCGTGTTACCGCTGGTCGCCGGCTGCCAGCTGGTGTTCCCGCTCGAGGGACCCGATGCCGCGCTTCCCGACGAGGACGGCGACGGGATTCCCGACGTCGATGACCTGTGCCCGCACATCAAGGGCGGCAGCCAGACCGACGACGACAAGGACGGCGTCGGCCTCGCGTGCGATCCGCATCCGTTCGACGACGCGGTGCTCGATCGCTCGCTGTTCTTCGCGTTTCACGGCGGCGACTACGATCCGTCGGTGCTCGAGCTGATCGGCACCGCGGACGCGCTCGACGAGGCGATCGCGATCGGCGATCCGGCCGGCGAACCGACGTGGCTGCTGACGACGGAGGCGTTCCCCGCGAACGCGAACACCGAGATCCAGATCGAGGTCGGCTTCGTGATCGTGTCCGCCGGTGACACGACCTATCACGAGGTCGGGCTGCTCGCATCGCACGTCGACGAGACCAACCTGCTGCGCGGCCGCGTGTGTTTTGCGGGCTACGAGCCGGCGGCCCCGGGATATCTGCAGACCAACTTCAATGACACGCTCGACGACAAGCTCGATGGCGCGAGCTCGCTCGACGATCACACCGCGATCTTGCGCATGAAGCGTGTGGGACTCAGCGGCAGCTGCGAGATCGAACGCGACGGCTTCACGTACCTCTCCGACACGTTCAATGATCCGGCGCTCGTCGGCGGCCAGATCGGCGTCGTGACCGGCCAGTCACGTGTGCGCGTTCGCTACCTGTGGATCTATCTCCACGACGGCTGATCGGACGCCGCCACGCGCCGTGCGCGGGTACCATGGATCAGGTGCGCGCGGCCTTCGTGACCCTTCCGCTGCTCGCGGGCTGCCAGCTGGTGTTCCCGCTCGACGGTCCCGGCGAGAAGACGACGCTGCAGCACGACGAGGATGGCGACGGCATCCCGGATGTCGACGATCTGTGCCCGCACGTCAACGGCGCCGCGCAGGCCGATGGCGACAAGGACGGTATCGGCGACGAGTGCGATCCGTTTCCGATCGACGGCAGCGACGAGCATCACTTCTTCGCGTTCCAGGACGGCCTGTTCGATCCGACCGTGCTCGACGACACGCTCGGCGACTTCGCGAGCAAGCCCGATGCGCTCGTGATGGGCGCGGTCGACGGTGGCGAGCAGTGGCTGTTGTCGGTCGACCCGATCCTCGCGACCGCGTACGACCTCGAGTTCGGCTTCCAGATCGTCGAGCCGAACCCCGACGCCGGGTATCACGAGGCGGGGCTCGTGATCTCGCATGTGACCGAGGACACCGGCGGACGGGGCCGGATCTGCGTCGCTGGGTACGACCCGCAAGCGACGGCGTACCTCGACACCGTCGAGAACAACGGCACCCCCGACCGCCGCGTGCCCGAAGGCACGATGTTCGCGACGATCGCGCGGCTCCATCTCACGCGCACGGCGAACCTCGGCACCTGCCGGCTCCAGCTGGACGGCGCGGGGTCCGCGTCGCTCAACTTCGCGGACACCTATACCGATGCGGGCCGGATCGGCCTGACATCGGCGTTCGCGCGCGTCCACATCCGCTACCTGTGGATCTACATCCACCGCGGCGTGTGAGCGCTCACTCGGCGATCACTCGTCCTTGACCGGCGTCGCCTTGAGCGCGGCCTTGCCGTCCTTGACGTAGACCGTGAACCGGACCTCGCGACAGCCGGTCTTCGCGATCAGATCATCGCGGTTCTTCATCAGCTTCTCGGTGAACTTCTCGAGCGTGAGGCCCGACGTCGACTCGTTACAGCTCTTCTTCGTCGACACGAACTGGTCGAACACCTGCTTGTAGTACGAGTCGGCGCGCGGCTCGTCGACCGGGGTCGCCGGGCCGAGGATGTCGTCGTCGAGCGTCAGTGGTGCCGACGACGCCGGACCGAGCGAGGCCGGCGGCGTGCCGAGCGTCATCGGCGGTGCGGGCTGCGCGGGGAACGGCAGCGGCGTCGGCGCGCGCGGCGCCGCGGTCGGTTGCGATCCGCTCTGGCGAACCGGTGGCGGCGTGCCGGGACGCGCCGGCGGCACCGGCGGCCGTGCGCCGACCGGGCCCGAGTCTCCGAACCGGAACTCCGACGGCGGCGGCGGCACCGCGGGCGCCGGCCCACCGGGTCGCACGGCCGGCAGTGCGGTCGCGAGCAGATCGATCGTGCCGAGGCTGCCCTCGGGCGCCGGGCCGAGCAGCTGGTCCATATCCTTGCGCGCTGCCTTCGCATCACGCGACAGCTTGTCGATGTGGATGTTCACGCTGCGCGCGATCGAGCCGAACTTGCCGGGATGCGCATCCTCGCCGAGCCGCTCGATCTCGCCCTTCGCGAGCCGCACCGAGTCGGCGGCGAGCCGGCGCAGCGGACGATCCGACTCCCACATCATGAGGCCGATGCCGATCGCGAGCGCGAGCAGAAAGCCGCCGGCGACGAGGATCCACGGGAAGTTCGAGAACGCGAGGTCCTCCTGCGTGACGAGGCCGAGCGTCGCGCCGAAGCCTTTCTTCGGCGGGTTCTTGATGAACACCGAGTAGAACGCGCCGCGCTGGCCGGCCTCGCCGGGCAACCGCGACACGACCGCGAGGTAGTGCTCGGCGCCGGCATCGAGCGCGAGCGGCTTGTTGATGTCGTTGACGCAGTCACCGGCGACGTCGGGGCCCTTCAGCAGCGACAGCGACTTCTGCAGTCCCTTCTGGTCGAGGCCGACGGCCTGGCTCGCGGCGACGTTGTCGCTGCCGAGATAGAACCCGAGATCGACGAGCAGGCCGTTGCCGACGAGCTTCTTCGCGAATTCGTTCGTCAGCTGGTGCCCGAGCACGACCGCACCGACGTACTCGATCGAACCGTCGCGCTTGACGACGGGCGACGCCGAGACGAGGTACATCGTGCCCTTGTCCGCCCACAGATCGTCGCGCAGGTAGCCCGCGAGCGCGTCGTCGACGAGCGGCCTGCCGGCGACGACATCGCCGAAGTCGGTGTCGTCGAGGTGGATGCGCGCGACGACGCGACCCTTCTTGTCGATCAGCATCGCCCAGTCGGGCTTGCGCGCGCCCTGGATGCCTTTCATGACGCTCTCGCCGACCGAGCGCGCCTTCTTCATCCGCGCGTCGTCGAGCGAGGCCGCGCCGGACGCGCTCTCGAGCTCGGCCTGGATCTCGGTCGTGCGCGCGAACGAGCCCGCGAGATCGACGCGGTTGCGCGCGTCATCGGCGAGCAGGATGTTGACGACACCGCACGCGTTCGTGAGGCGGCGATTCTCTTCCTTGGCGACCGCGCGCTGCGCCGGGCGCGGCATCACGAGCGCGATCGTGAACGCGATCGCTCCGAGCACCGCGATCACGAAGAACCAGATCTTGGAGAAGAACACGTGCCCTCACTTCTTCAGCGGATAGCCCGCTGGGATCTTCACGGTGACCTCGGCCTTGCCCTTGGCCGGCACGTTGACGGTGGCCTCGGCGTGATCGAGCCAGTTGTCGCGATAGAACACGCGGACCTTGTAGCTGCCCTCCGGCGCGTCGATCTCGAACTTGCCGACGTTGTTGACGACGTCGACGTTGCCGACGAACGGTGACGCGACGACGACGAGCTTGCCCTTGAGGTGCGGCGCGTCCTTGTCCGTGATCGTGTAGAGCTTCGGCTCGGTCGGCCGGAACGACTTCGGGCCGGTCGGGTTGATCGGCCCGCTCGGGATCAGCTTCGGATCCTCGAGCGCGACGAGCGTACGCGCGGTCTTCGAGACGTTCTTGATCACGACCTCGGCGCCGACCGAGACGATCGCGACCGGGCGCGCGAACGACTCGCCGACGAGATCCCAGCTCAGCTGCTTCGGGACGACGCCTTCCTTCGCCTCGCCGTCGAGCACGACGACCATGTACGAACCGACGTCGACGTCGCGCACGCGCTTGTACGGGTTATCGACGCGATCGAGGAAGCCCTTGACGGCGATCGGTGGCCGCGGCGGCGGCGGCGGGAGCTCGATCTTGCCGACCACCGGATTCGCGAGTGCCTCGCCCCCCAGCGCGATCAGCAGCAACAAGACGCGGAGTTGCATGCCTCTCGATCGTAGAACCCTCGGACTTCCAACAGCAAGCTGTCCTGCCCTGGATCCAAGACGATCGGTCGCTCGTGTTCGTGCACAACCGCCGACACGTGCGTGCGATAGGCCGCCGCCATGGCTCGCCTAGGACCATTTCCGATCGCGGTCGCGTTCGCGCTCGGGATCGCGATCGCACCATGGCTCGACCAGCTCGGTGTTCCGGCGTCGCTGCGCTGGGTCGTCGTCGTCGCGCTCGCGGTCGCCGCGAGCCGGCTGCGGGCCGAGGTCGTGCTCGTCGTCGCCGTGGCCGTCGGTGCAGCGCGCGGCGCACGCGGCACACCGCCGGCCGCGCCCGGGCTCGACGACCGGGTGCTCGACCGGATCGTCGGCGAGGTGGTCGGCCCGGTCGTGCGAACCGGCGACCGCTCGGGAGCGCGGCTCCAGACCTCGACCGCGCCGGTGTGGGTGTGGTCGGACGAGGTACTCGAGCCGGGCGAGCGCGTCGCGGTCACCGGCTACCTGAGCTCGCCGCGCGGGCCGCGTGGCCCTGCCCTCCCCGATCGCGGCGACGCGCTGCGCTCGCGCGGGGCCGAGCTCGAGCTCGTCGCGCGCGCCGGCCAGGTCGAGCGGCTCGCGGATACGCCGGCCGCGAGCGCGCGCGTGTGGCGGTGGGCCGAGCGCGTCCAGCTGCGATGGTCGGCTGCGATCGACGACGCCGGTGGTGATCCGACCGGACGCGCCGCGCTTCAGGGCATCGCGGTCGGCGATCGCGCGCGGATCCCACCATCGCTCGACGCGCGGTGGCGTGCGGCCGGCATCTACCACGTGCTCAGCGTCAGCGGGCTTCACCTCGCGGTCGTCGCCGGGCTCGTGTTCTGGCTGCTGCGCCGGCTCGTCGCCGCGTCGCCGTGGGGAGGCCGCGTGCGTCCGGCGTGCTGGGCCGCGCCGCCGGCGCTCGCGATCGCGATCGCGTACACGCTCGTCACCGGCGCGCAGCTCGCAACCGTGCGCGCGCTGCTCGTCGTCGCGCTCGTGCTCGTCGGTCACATGCTCGATCGCCCGCTCCGGCTGCTCGACGCGCTCGGCGTCGCCGCGCTCGCGATGCTCGTCTGGCAGCCCGCGGATCTGTTCGATCCGGGATTCCAGCTGTCGTTCGTCGCGGCGCTGACGCTCGCATTGCGCGTGCAGCGCGAGCCGGCGCGCGGACTGCGCGGCGCGATCGTGCGCGGCGTGACGACGTCGTTCGCGATCGCGCTCGTCACCGCGCCGATCACCGCGTTTCACTTTCACCAGGTCGCGGCCGGCGGGCTCGTCGGCAACCTCGTGCTGACGCCCGCGATCGAGCTCGTCGCGCTGCCGCTCGCGCTCGGCGGCCTCGCGCTCGGCTGGGATGCGCCGGTCGCGCTCGCGTCGTGGCTCGTCGCGCAGATCGATCGCGGCGCCGGCCTGCTCGCCGAGCTCGTGCCGAGCGGGCACATCGCGATCGCGAGCGCGCTCGTCGCGCTCGTGCTGGTCGCGAGCTCGCTGTGGCTCGTCACGCGGCAACGCCGGAGCCAGCGCGACGCGCTCGCGTGGATCGTCGTGTGCGCGGCGTGGGCGCTCGGCCGCTCGCCGCCGCCGGCCCAGGCGCTGCGCGTGACGTTCGTCGACGTCGGCCAGGGCGATGCCGCGATCGTCGAGCTCCCCGACGGCGCGGTGTGGCTCGTCGACGCCGGCGGGCTCGCGAACGCGCGCGACCTCTCGACCGCGAGCGCACCCGGCCGCGCGATCGATCGCGTGCTCGCGGCGTACGGCCACGACGCGATCGACCTGGTGATCCTGTCGCACCCGCATCCGGATCACTACCTCGGGCTCGCCGCGCTCGACGTCCCGGTCCGCGAGCTGTGGACCGCGCGCGAGCTCGAGCACGCGCCGCCGCCGCGGCTCGCGCTGCCATCGTTCGACGAGCTCGCGGCGCAGCTCGCGTGGCGCGGCACGGTCGTCGGTCATCCGCCGCTCGGCGTCGCGCGGACGCAGGCCGGCGTCGAGCTGATCGCGTGGGCACCGCGCTATCGCGCGACGCCGACGGCTGCGCCGATCCTCGCGGCCGATCCGGTGCACACGATCAACGACAACTCGCTCGTGATCGCGATCCGCTATCGCGGCAGGACCCTGCTGTTCACCGGCGATCTCGAGGCCGAGGGCGAGGACCAGCTGGTCGCCGCCGGCATCGCGCCGGTCGATGTCGTCAAGGTGCCGCATCACGGCAGCCGGACGTCGTCGAGCCCGGCGTTCGTCGAGGCACTGCGGCCCCAGCTCGCGGTGATCTCGCTCGGCCGCGGCAACCAGTTCGGGTTTCCGTCGTTGGAGGTCGTCGCGCGCTGGCAGGCGGTCGGCGCCGACGTCGCACGCACCGACCGCGACGGCACGATCACCGTCGTCGTCGATGATGCGGGTGCCCTCGCCGTCGAGCGTTTCACCCGCAGCTCGCCGTGACAGCCGCCAGGACTTGCGGGAAACTCGGTTCGTGGTGACTCCGTCGCGGGATCGCGAAGCGCTGGACATGGCGATCGTGCGCGGCAGCGAGATGCTCAAGCAGGGCAAGCTCGACCAGGCGCAGCGCGTGTTTCGCGCGGCGCTCGAGATCGAGCCCGACAACACGAAGGTGCTCGCGCTGCTCGGGCTCACCTACTTCCGCGGCAACGAGTTCGCGGCCGCGCGCTCGATCTACGAGGAGCTCGTCCGGCGCTCGCCGACCGATGCGTCGCACCGGCTGAACCTCGGCCTCGTGTACCTCAAGCTCAACGATGCCGAGCAGGCGATCGACGCGCTCGAGGCGAGCCGCGCGCTCGACCCGAGCCAGGGCCGCGCGGTCAGCTACCTCGGCCTCGCGTACGCGCGCGCCGGTCGCTACGCCGAGGCGTACCGCGCGTTCCTGCTCGCCGGCCAGAACGAGCTCGCGAGCGAGATCGAGTCGAACCTCAGCGACGCCGAGCGCGACGGCATCCAGGCGCAGCTCGGTCGCACGCCGGCGGGGCCGATGCCGACGCTCGCGCGCCCCGAGCCCGCCGCGGCCGAGCCGCCCGCGCCTGCGCCTGCGCCCGCGCCCGCGCCGCCGACCGCGCGCGCCATGACGCCGCCGCCCGTCGAGGAATTCGACGAGCCGCGCCCGAAACCGGATCCGCGGACGAAGCCGCCGAGTGCGCCGCCGAAGGGCCGCGCCGCGACGTTCCGGCCCGAGCCGGTGCGCCGCGTGTCGACCGTCGAGATCGGGGCGCGGCGCGACGTCCCACGCGATGCGGACGAGTCGTCGATCGAGAGCTCGCCCGACATCACGATCGAGCGTGCGTCGGATCCCGGCATCGCGGTGTCCGAGCCGGCGCGCGAGGAGCCGCCGGTGGCAGGCGCGGCGCCGCAGCCAATGCCAGCGGTCGCCGCAGGCGCGGCGCCGCAGCCAATGACGGTCTCGCAGCAGTTCGTGCTGCCGCAACCCGATCCGGCGGCGCCCCAGCCGGTCGATGGCCACTCGATGGTGTCGATGGCGGTCGCGGCCGCAGCTCCCGCCCCGGCGGCCGCCGCACGCACGCCGGCCGGTGGGTTCGCGGCGCGCCCGCTGTCCGAGCTCGCGACCGAGGATCTCGTGCGCCCCGATGACGGCACCGACGCGTTCGAGATCGCGCCGAACGGCACGCTGATCGTGCGGGTCGCGGATCGCGTGATGACGCGGCTCGACGGCGTGCACATCACCGGCGGCACGCTCGCGTACGAGATCGCGATGCGGCGCTCGCGCGGCCATCAGACCGACGAGCGGTTCGACGCCGGCGGCTCGCCGCTGCACGCGGTGTCGGGCAAGGGCTATCTGATCGCCGTCCCCGGCAAGGACATGTTCGTCGCGATCGCGCTCGACGACGACATCCTCTACGTCCGCGAGGACCTCGTGTACGCGTTCGAGTCGTCACTGCGCTGGGAAAACGGCAACGTGCCCGGCCTGCGCGGCAAGCTGCACGTCGTGCAGTTTCGCGGTGACGGCGCGCTCGCGCTGCGACTGTCGCGTCCGCTCGTCCGCGTCAAGCTGCCGCCACAGGGCCTCGTGTTCGTCGATGCCGAGCGCCTCGCCGGGTGGATCGGCCGAGTGATCCCGCGCGCCGTCGTGCCGCCGGTCGGTGGACCGATGGGTGCAATGTGCGTCGAGTGCACGGGTGAAGGCATCGTGCTCGTCGAGCCGGCCGAGGGCACCGCGGTCGCGCCATCGGCGATCGTCGCGGCCGTGCCTGCACCGCCGCCGCCGCCGAAGTCCGACGCGACGCCCGCGCCGCCGCCCGAGCTCGCCGACTTCGCGGCCGCGCTGCAGGACGCGGTCGGCGAGGACGCGCCCGACTCGCCGGCCGGAACGGACGATCGCGACGAGTTCTGATGAAGCTGTCGCCGCTGTCCGCTGCCGCGCGGCTCGTCGGGCGCGGTCGCATCCTGCTGCACTCCGGTCGCGACGACGACGGGCTCGGCCACCGCTCGTACGCGGCGGTCGAACCGAGCGCGACGCTGATCGCGCGCGGCCACTCGATCGTCGAGCTCGACGCCACGGGCCGGCCGGCGCGCCGGTTCACCGGCGATCCGCTCGAGGCCGCCGAGGCATTCCTCGCCGCGCACGGCTGCTCGCTCGGCCCCACCGGTGATCGCGAGCCGCGCGTCGTCGGGTTTCTGTCCTACGACCTCGCGCGCGTGATCGAGACATTGCCCGGCGGGCCCGACGTCGGGCGCGACACGCCGGATCTGTGGCTCGGCGCGTACGGCGCGTTCGCGCGCTGGCGCGGCAACGACGAGCTCGACGTGATCGGCGACGATCCGGCGGCGCGCGCCCGGCTGACCGCGATGCTCGAGCAGCCCGCGCGGCCGAGCCTGCCACCGAGCTTCGGGCCACTCGTCGCCGACGACGACGGCGATCACCACATGGCGCGCGTCGACAAGATCCGCGACTACCTCGCGGCCGGCGATGTCTACCAGGTCAACCTCGCGCGCCGCCATGTCGCGCGCGTCGTCGCGCCGGGCGATGCGCTCGCGGTGTACGCCGCGCTGTGCGAGGTCGCGCCCGCGCCCTACGGTGCGCTGATCGAGGCCGACGGCCTGACGCTCGTGTCCGGCTCGCCCGAGCGATTCCTCGGCCTCGTCGGCGATCGGATCGAGACGCGGCCGATCAAGGGCACGCGGCCGCGGATCGCCGGTGGTGCCGAGGAGCTCGCGGCGTCGCCGAAGGACGCGGCCGAGCACCTGATGATCGTCGACCTCGAGCGCAACGACCTCGGCCGGATCGCCGAGACCGGCTCGGTGTCGGTCGACGATCTCGGCTACGTCGTCGAGCTGCCCGGCCTCTATCACAAGGTCTCGCGCGTCAGCGCGCGGCTGCGCCCCGACGTCGGCTACGCGAAGCTGCTGCGCGCGACGTTTCCCGGCGGCTCGATCACCGGTGCGCCGAAGGTCCGCGCGATGCAGCTGATCGACGAGCTCGAGCCCGCGCGGCGCGGCCCGTACTGCGGCGCGTTCGGCTACTTCGGACCGGGCGCGCTCGAGCTCGCGATCGCGATCCGGGTCGGCGTCGTCGTCAACCACGAGCTGCGCGTCCACGTCGGCGGTGGGATCGTCAGCGATAGCGACGCCGCGGCCGAGCTCGCCGAGACCGAGACGAAGGCCGCCGGTTGGGTCGCGACGCTCGCCGCGCTCGCCGCGCTCAGGGCAGAGCCATCGAGTCGAGGATCGTGACGCCGCCGTTGACGACCGAGATCCCGGCGACCTGGGTCTCGCCCGGCGAGAACGTCAGGCTCGTCGCGCCCGCGGTGACGCCCGGCACGAGGAACACGCCGCGCAGGCCGGTGCCGCCCGGCACGAACCCGGCCGGTCCGTCGTAGAACGGCCGGAACGCCGACGCCGGCGTCGAGGTCACCGACATCCCGCTCGCCGGCGAGCCGCCGCGCACGAGCGTGCCGAGGATCGAGCCGATGCCCGCCGGCAGCGTGATGTCGTTCGACGCGAGCACGCTCGCCCAGGTGTCGGCGCTGATCACCGGCACCGTCGGTGATGGCGAGTACGGCGTCGTCGTCGTGACCATGCCCGGTCCGCCGACGGTGTACGACAGGAACGAGCCAGTCGGGCGCGGCAGCGTGAACGAGCCGTCCGCCGCGGTCGTCGTCGTCGCGCCGCCGAGCGACACGGTCAACCCGCCGCCGCCGGACTCGCCGCACGTCGCGCGATCGATCAGATCGACGGTGACGCACACGCGACCGCTCAGCATGCTGCCGTCGCCACCGGTTCCACCGCCGGCTCCCGGATCGGGAGTCTCCGACGGCACGACCGGATACGAATCATCCGCGGCATCCATGCAGCCCGCCGCACCGGCGAGCAGCATCAAGGGCAAGACCAGGCTCTTCATGAAGAAACCGTACCGCCCACGATCGTGACGACCAGTGTGCGGCGGCGCGCTCAGGGAATCTCGATCGTCACGAACGTGATCGCGAGCGGCTCGATCGACTGGATCGTCGTCGTGGCCGTCGTGCTGCCGCTCGGTGTGACGCGAACGCTCGCCGAGCCTGCGGCGATCCCGGTGATCCACGTGAGGCCGCGCGGTCCGGTCGCGTCCTGATCCCACAGCGCGGCGCTCGTGCCGTCGTAGCGCGGCGCGAACTGCGAGACCGGATCGATCGCCGCGATCGCGTCGGCGGCCGGCAGATCGTTCTGGACGACGCGCGCGACGAGCGAGCCCTGCGTGTCGGCGAGCAGCATGCCGTTGTCCTGCAGCAGCGTGAAGTAGTCGGTGTCGCGCAGGATCGGGATGAAGTACCGCGTCGTGAACGGCACGACCGACGTGATGTAACCGGGCGCGCCCGCGTGCCAGACGAGGTTCGAGCCGGCCGGCGTCGCGATCGCGAACGCGCCGTTGTCCGCGGTCGTCGTCGCCTCGCCGCCGAGCGTGACCGCGATGCCGCCGGCGCCACTCGCGGCGCAGCCATCGAGCACGCGCAGATCCGAGAGCACGCAGACCCGGCCGATGATCTGGCCGCCGCTCCCGCCGTCGTCGTCGGGCGTCGCGGCATCCTTGTTCCCGCTGCCGTTGCCGCCGGGCCCACCGCTGCCGACCCCGACCGGATAGTCATCCGGCGCCTCGGCCTGACACGCCGCCAGCATCACGACCGCGAGCGCGACTCTCATGCCGCAACTTTACCGGCACGCCTCGACGTGGCGACAGTTTCCAGTAGTAACAGCGCGACGCCGATCACGAGCGCGACGTCCGCGACGTTGAAGATCGGCCACCGGTGGTCGCCGATCCGCCAGCGCACGAAGTCGGTGACCGCGCCGTCGCGCACCCGGTCGATCAGGTTGCCGGCCGCGCCGCCGACGATCGCCGCGAGCGCGAACCGCTTCAGGCGCTGCTCGGGCGCGGTCTTCCACGCCATGACGCCGAGCGCGGCGATCGCGGCGAGCGCGAGCGCGGACAGGATCCACCGCGAGCCGCGCAGGCTGGAGAACGCGGCGCCGGTGTTCGCCGCGAGCTCCCAGTCCCAGACGCCGTCGATCACCGGCTGCGGCACGCCGGCGCAGCGATGCTCGGCGAGGCCCGAGAACGCGCAGCCCGCTGGATCGACCGGCAGCGTGCGCGCCCATGCCTTCGTGCCTTGATCGAACGCGAGCCAGAACGAGACGATCGCGACAAACCCGAGCCAGCGCGTGCGCATGGCAGGCAGACCGGTCTGCGCGTGCCGCTATTCCACGGCTCACATGTGCTTGACGAGACCCTGCGCCTTTGCCTTCTCCTGCCGGCGGCGCTTCTTCTCCTTGTCGCGTTTCCCTTCCTTCTGGATGTCGATGAACATCAGGCCGACACCGATCACGAGCACGACGTCGGCGATGTTGAACACCGGCCACTCGTTCTCGAACCGGTTCGGGCCCTTCGGCGTGTTGCCCCAGTGCCAGAGGATGAAGTCGGTGACGACGCCGTAGTACACGCGATCGATCAGGTTGCCGATCGCGCCACCGGCGACGAACGCGAGCGCCCAGTGCAGCACCTTCTGATCGCCGCGCGCCTTGCGCAGCATCCACACCATGCCGACGACCGCGAGGATGCCGACGATCGACAGCAGGATCCGCCCGGTCTGGCCCTGCCCGGAGAACAGGCCGAACGCCGAGCCCGGGTTCATCGATAGCCGCCAGTGCCAGAAGCTGTCGATCACCGACACCGCCTCGCCGCCGCACCGGCCACTCGAGATGTCGGTCGGGATCTGACACACGTAGCCCGGGCTGTTGTGGACCTCGTAGACCGGCAGCGATGCGCGCGCCCAGATCTTCGTCACCTGATCGGCGACGAGCGACAGCACGGACACGATCGCGAACAGCATCCACTTCTTGCGATGCGCGGCCGCCTTCGCCGCGGCCTTCGCTGCCTTGCGATCGTCGTCGGGAACTTCGGTGGCTTTGTCGTCGGAGCTCATGACCGGGCTTTCAGCGCGCGCGCGCAGCGCTCGCAGACATCGGCGGGATCCTTCGCGAGCGCGTCGAAGTGCTTCCAGCATCGCTCGCACCGCGGACCGAGGTGCTCGGCGACCGTCACCTCGTTGTTCGCGAGGTGACCGAAGCCGACGTCGGACACGATGAACAGATCGGCGAGCTCGTCGCGGTAGCGCTCGAGCACGGCCTTCTCGCCGGCGACGGGATGCAGCATCGCGCGCGCGTCGACCGACTTGTTCTTCGCGGCGCGGAACGGCTCGAGCGCCTTCGTCACCCGCTCGCGCCACGCGAGCACGATCTCGAAGTCGGCGATCAGGCCCGCGTGATCCGTGCGATCGACGACGTCGGGGAACGCCGCGAGGTGGACGCTGTCGGGATCGCCGCTGCGCTTCGGCATGTACTGCCAGATGTCCTCGGCGGTGAAGCACAGGATCGGCGCCGCGAGCGTCGCGATCGCTCGCAGGCACTCGTACAGCACGACCTGCGCGGCGCGGCGCTCCGGCGAGTCGATCGGATCCGAGTACAGCCGATCCTTCGTGACGTCGCCGTAGAGCGCCGAGATGTCGACCGTGACGAGCTCGACGAGCAGCCGGTGCACGACATGCAGCTCGTACGACTCGTACGCCTTGCGCGCGCGCTCGACGACGTCGTCGAGCCGGGCGAGCAGGTAGCGGTCGATGCCGAGCTTGACGAGCGAGCGCGTGTCGCGATCCGGATCGAAGCCGGCGAGGTTGCCGAGCAGGAACCGCGCGGTGTTGCGCAGCTTGCGATACCACTCGGACAGCCCGTCGATGATCTTCTGCGAGTACGGGATGTCGGACCGGAACTCGGTCGACGCGACCCACAGCCGGAACATCTCCGCGCCGTACTTCTGGATCACGCTCTCGGGCTCGATGTAGCTCGTCTGCTTGCCCTCGGCCTTCGCCTTCGCGATCGTCGACTTCGAGTACGGGATGCCGTTCTCGTCGAGCACGAACCCGTGCGTGATCACCTGGCGGTACGGCGCGCGGCCCTGGACGCCGAGGGACGCGAGCAGCGAGGAGTGGAACCAGCCGCGGTGCTGGTCGCTACCCTCGAGGTACAGATCGATGTCGTCGTGGTCCTTGCCGTCGCGATCGCGGCGCTGCATCGCGAGCCACGACACGCCGGACTCGAACCACACGTCGACGATGTCCTGCTCGCGCTCGAACTTCGTCGCGGGCGCGCCGCAGCCGCTGCACGTCGTGCCGGCGGGGACGAGCTCCTCGACGCTGTGGGTCCACCACGCGTCGGCGCCTTCCTTGTCGAACAGCGCGGCGACGTGCTCCATCGTGTCCGCGTTCGCGTGCGGCGCGTTGCACGCGGTGCAGTAGAACGTCGG
Organism: Kofleriaceae bacterium; assembly: GCA_035715365.1. Lineage (GTDB taxonomy): Bacteria > Myxococcota_A > Polyangia > Haliangiales > Haliangiaceae > JABFXX01. Next base: position 40,829 of record DASTLB010000039.1, read on the forward strand.
GATCGGCGTGCCCCACAGCCGCTGGCGCGACAGCACCCAGTCCGGGCGGTTCGCGATCATCGCGTAGATCCGATCGTGGCCCCACGGCGGGACCCACGTCGTGCGATCGATCTCGGCGAGCGCGCGCTGGCGGAACTCCGCGTGGTCCATCTCGATGAACCACTGCGGCGTCGCGCGAAACACGATCGGCCCCTTGCAGCGCCAGCAGTGCGGGTAGCTGTGCTGGATCCGATCGGTCGGCGGGTTCAGCAGGTACCCGGTCTCGGCGAGGTACTGGACGATGATCGGGTTCGCCTCCTCGGTCGACTTGCCGGACAGATCGACGTGCTTGCCCGGCGTGTCGAGCGCGACCCCGGCGACGTAGCGCGCGCGATCGTCGAGCGGCGCGTACGCGGGCAGCCCGATCCGGACGCCGGTCTTGTAGTCGTCGGCGCCGTGGCCGGGCGCGGTGTGGACGAGGCCGGTACCGGCGTCGGCGGTCACGTAATCGGCGAACCACAGCCGGTACGCGAGATCTTCCCCGCTCGCGGCGGGCGGGATCGGGGACTTCGCGACGAACGGGTGCTGGTATCGTGCGCGCTCGAGCGTCGCCATCTGCGCCGGGGTGATCTCGATCGAGTGACCGAGGTCAGCGCCTCCGATCGCCTTGGCAAATGCCTCGGCGAGCTCGCGCGCGACGATCAGCGATTCTTGGGGATCGCGCGGGTTCGGGATCGCGACGTAGGTGAACCCGGGATGCGCGACGATCGCGAGGTTGCTCGGTAGCGTCCACGGGGTTGTCGTCCAGATGACGAGCGCGAGCCGCCGGCCCTCGAGCCGGGGATCGAGCTTGCCGCGCCATCCCTCGCTGTCGACCAGCGGCATCCGCACGTAGACCGACGGCGAGGTGCGGTCCTTGTACTCGATCTCCGCTTCGGCGAGCGCGGTCGTGTCGCGCGGGCACCACAGCACCGGCTTCTTGCCGCGGTACAGGTAGCCGCCGCGCGCGAACTTCGCGAGCCCGCGGGCGATCGCGCCCTCGTACGTCGGGTCGAGCGTCAGGTACGGATGGTCCCACTCGCCGAGCACGCCGAGCCGCTTGAACTCGGTTTTCTGGATGCCGACGAACTTGAGCGCGTAGTCGCGGCACGCCGCGCGAAACTCGGCGGCGGACATCGACTGGCGCTTCGCCCCGAGCTCGCGCTCGACCGCCAGCTCGATCGGCAGGCCGTGGGTGTCCCAGCCCGGGACGTACGGCGTCCGGAACCCGGCCATCGTCCGCGACTTGACGACGATGTCCTTCAGGATCTTGTTCAGGATGTGGCCGTAGTGAATGTTGCCATTCGAGTACGGCGGCCCGTCGTGGAGGACGAACAGCGGCGCGCCCGCTCGCCCGGCCTGGATCCGGTCGTAGAGCCGGGTCTGGTCCCACTTCGCGAGGATCTCGGGCTCGCGCTTGGCGAGATCGCCGCGCATCGGGAACGGCGTGTCCGGAAGGATGACCGTGTGCTTGTACTTGGCCTTCGGTGCTTCGGCCGACATCTACTGCCTCGCGGGCTCGGCAAACATGAGGAGGCGCACCATAGCACCCGAGGCGGCCTCGTTGCCGCAAGCGCGCGCCGGACGGAGTCAGACGGTCCGAGTACGATGCCGCATGGCCGAGGAAATCCGACCGCGCGCTTCGTGGGACGAGTACTTCATGAGCATCGCCCAGGTGGTGGCGACGCGGTCGACCTGCCCGCGCAAGTACGTCGGCGCGGTGATCGTCCGCAACCGCACGATCCTGTCGACCGGCTACAACGGATCGATCCGCGGCATGCCGCACTGCTCGGACGTCGGCCACATGATGGAGGACGGGCATTGCGTCGCGACGATCCATGCCGAGGCGAACGCGATCATACAGGCCGCGCGCAACGGCGTGATGATCGATGGCGCGACCAACTACGTCACCGCGAGCCCGTGCTGGCACTGCTTCAAGCAGCTCGCGAACGCGGGCATCACGCGGATCTGCTACGGCGAGTTCTATCGCGACGATCGGATCTTCGACATCGCCGGCAAGATCGGCCTCGAGCTCGTCCACGTGCCGCTGCCCGGTGTCAACCTCGCGCCATTGCCACCACAAGGTCCGGGCTGAGCGCACACGATCGTTTGCACACCAACGATCCGGTTCGTGCTCAAACTGTCCGGATTGCGGACAAGTGAAGACTTGTTCAGTGCCCTCACCAAATTTTCGCGCAGTGCACCGAATCCGCGTCGTCTTTGGTTGAGACCGATCGCCGGCTTGGCCTAGCCTCTGACTCCATGCGCCGGGTGGCCCTACTTCTCGTCGCGGCGTTCGCGTTCACCAGCTCGGTGGAAGCGGCGCCCGCGGCCAAGTCGAAGCGAACCGCCGCTGCGTCGGCACGCGCGAAGCGGGCGAAGCACCCGCCGTGGTTCAAGGGCGCGAACGCCCCGAAGTCGGAGTACCGGACCGAGCCGCTCGAGCGGCCCTCGGGCGATCTGTGGATCCGGGCCGAGAACCTCGACGAGGAGGTCAAGGTCCACATCTACAACGCGGACGGCAGCTTCGATAACGAGGCGCTCGGCAAGCTCGACGATCTGTTCCGCTGCGTCCGCAGTGGCGAGGTCCGGGCGATGCGCGCCGAGCTCTACGAGCACCTGTCGCGCGTGCAGGATCACTTCGGCGGCAAGCGGATCGATCTCGTCTCGGGCTTCCGCTATCCCGAGCGGACCTCGAGCCGTCACCACCACGCGTCGGCGGTCGACTTCCGCGTCCAGGGCGTCTCGATCTACGAGATCCGCAAGTACGCCGCGACGCTCGACACCGGCAACATGGGCCTCGGGATCTATCCGACGAGCGGCTTCGTGCACCTCGACTACCGCGCGCCCGGCGAGCCGAGCTTCCGGTGGACCGACTACTCGGGACCGAACGGCGGCAAGCGGTCGAAGAAGAAGACCGGACGCACGCAGCCGGCGCGCAAGCCGGTCAGCTGATCACGGCGTGACGGGCGCGGGCGCCGGTGCCGGTGCCGCGACGACCGGCGTCGGTGCGGCGACCGGTGCGGGCGCGACGGCGACCGGAGGCGCGGCGACGACCTCGGCCTCGGGCCGGTAGACGATGCACGTCGCGTAGACGCCCTTGCGGCCCTTCGGATGATCGACGAGCCAGCTCTCGGCATCGCCGACGCCGGGATCGCGCGACGACATGCCGCCGAGCACGACGCCATCGCAGCCCATCGCCGCGCCCCGCGCGCGCAGCTTCGACAGCATCTCGGGCGTGCGATCGAGCGACAGGCTCGAGCTCTCCTCGGCCTCGAGCAGCGCGACATCGACGTGCGCGCGTGCGGGCGGACCGCTCGTGAACATCTCGACGGTCTCCGGTGGACGCGCCGCCATCGGGCGCGGGCTGGGGTTGATCGTCGTGGCGTGGATCGAGGTTCCGCAACCGACGGCGAACAGGGCGCAGGCAAGCAAGGACTTGGTGGCGTGCATGCCGAGGCTCCACAGCAAGCGCGCGGCCACGCCGCGTGCGGCGACCGCCGCGCGCAACCACGCGATCGCGCAGCGTCGACGAACGAGCACCGTGAACGATTCATTCCGCAGCGTGCCGGATCGCTGTGGCGGCGTCGCGTCGCTCGGCGATCGCCGTCACGCGATCTGGTAGCGAGACCGTCGAGCGACGTCGCTGCCAGGCGCGGTCAGCAAGACTTCTTCACGTGCCGACGCGGCGACCACGTCGCATCGGCGGCGCCGCCGGTGCGCCGAGCCGGGTCGCGGCGATGAACACCGCGATCGCGGCGCAGGCCGCCGCGGCGAGCAGCACCGCACCGACGATGGCGATCGAATCGCGGTGGTCGGCCGCGATGCTCGCGAGCAGCCACGCGACGAAGCCGGGCAGCACGGCATCGCGGCGCCGCCAGCCGAGTGCGAGCGCGAGTGCCGCCGCGCCGACGACGAGCGCGATCGCGAGGATCAGCTGGCCGCGCTCGGCGAGCGCGCTCGCGGTCACGCCGTGGAGGAACGCGATCGCCATCACGAGCGCGTAGCCGAGCACGAGCGCGAACGGGATCGCGACCGCGCGCGGCATCTCGGGGTGGTCGAGCTCCGCGGTGACGCGCAGGTAGGCGGACAGCGCGACCGCGGCGAGCGCGACGATCGCTGCCGTCGTGAGCCACGCCGGCTGATCGACCATCACGAGCGCGGTGCTCGCGAGCGCGCACATCGCGACGACATGAAACGACACGCGATCGTGGATCGCGAGCCGGCGCTGGTCCTCGCGCAGCTGCGCGACGCCGTAGATCGCGAGCACGATCAGCAAGCCACCCCACGCGACAAACGCCGAGTGCGCCGGGATCAGCGCGCCGCCGAGTCGCGCGAGCATCGGCTCGAGGCCGGCGCTCCCCTGCAAACCGTGCAGGCGATGGTGCGCGAACGTCGCGACGATCGCGAGCAACGCGAGCCAGCGCCCCGGCGGTGCGGCCGGCGCATCGAAGCGATACCGCGTGCGTAGATGGTTCAGGTCTCGCGAGGATAAGACCACGAGCGAGCACGCGAGCAACCGTCGTGCCGGCGCGCGACGCCCGCCCCGCTCGCGCGACGACGAAGCCGCCTCGCCCTGGCGTGCGGCGGGTTTACGGCTCGCCCCGATCTCGGCCATGTCAAGATGCCGGCCGTGACGTCGTGGTGGAACCAGGTGCTCGCGAATGCACCGCCGAGCGCACTCGCACAGCTCTCGCAAGCCGGCCTCGGCGAGCGACTGTCGACGGAGCTCGCGGCCGCGCGCCGGCGCTGGCCGGTCGCCACGATCCGGGACGAGGATCTCGCACGCGCGCTCGTCGCGGGGATCGCGAGCCAGCGCGACGTCGCGGCCGCGCTCGGTCGGCTACGGATCGAGGATCTGTTCCTCGCGCAGTGGTGCGCGACCGGCGACCCGCGCGCGATCGCCGCGTTCGAGACCGTGCATCGCGCGGATCTCGACGCCGTGCTCGCGCGGTTTCGGCGCCTCGCGGTCGCGCCCGACGAGCTACAGCAGCTGCTACGGATCAAGCTGTTCGTCGGCGCCGCCGGCAAGCCGCCGCGGATCGCGGAGTACTCCGGCTTCGGCTTCTTGCAGAACTGGCTGCGCGTCACCGCGCTGCGCGCGCTCGTCGATGTGGCGCGCAGCGAGCGCGTGCGCCGGCTCGAGGAGCTGCTCGCCGACGACGAGCTCGTCGCGCTGCCCGATCTCGCGCCCGCACTCGACGCGCGCGTCGGCCGCGAGCAGCTGCGCCACGCGATCAAGCATGCGTTCGCGCGCGCGGTCGCCGGACTCGCGCCGCGCCAGCGTAACTTCCTGCGCCACGCGCACGTCGACGCGCTGACGCTCGATCAGATCGCGGCGCTCTACAGCGTCCACCGCGCGACCGTCGCGCGCACGCTCGCCCAGGCGCGCGCCGATCTCGTGACCGAGACCCGGCGGCTGCTCGGCGAGCAGCTCGGCGTCACGCCGGAATCGCTCGACAGCATCGTCCGCGCGGCGGACAGCCGGATCGATCTCAGCCTGTCGCGCGTGCTGCGCGATCCGGCGTTCGCCGCCGGCAGCGACGAGGAGCCGGCGTGAGCGCTGCGCCCTGCCCCGACGACGATCAGCTCGTTCGCATGGTCGAGGGCGCGCTCGGCGATGCGTCGCTATGCGAGCTCGAGGCACACGTCGATGGGTGCGAGCGCTGCGCGGCCGTGGTCGCCGGGCTCGGCGCGATCGCGAGCGACGCGAAGCCGCGCGTGATCGGCCGCTACGAGCTCGATCGCCGGATCGCCGCCGGCGGGATGGGCGAGGTCTGGGCGGCGTGGGATCCGCAGCTGCGCCGCGAGATCGCGATCAAGCTCGTGCGTCCGGATCGCGCGGCCGGCGAACGCGAGCGCGAGCGGCTGCTGCGCGAGGCCCGCGCGCTCGCCCGGCTGACCCACCCGAACGTGCTCGCGGTCCACGACGTCGGCGAGCACGACGGCGATTCTGGGCGGGATTCTGGGCGGGAGGTATTCCTCGCGACCGAGCTCGTGCCCGGTGACACGCTCGCGTCGCGCGGCGGTCCGAGCGCGGACTGGCGCACGCTCGCGGCGCTCTACGCGCAGGCCGCGCGCGGGCTCGCCGCCGCGCACGCGGTCGGGCTCGTCCACCGCGACATCAAGCCCGCGAACCTGCTGCTCGGCACCGACGGTCGCGTGCGCGTCGCCGACTTCGGGCTCGCGGTGCGCGCGCGAACGCCTGCGCGAACCGCGGCATCGGACGATCGCGGCGCACCGAGCACGGACACGCGCTCGGTCACCGAGCACGGACACATCGCCGGCACGCCCGCGTACATGGCGCCGGAGCAGCGCGCCGGCGCACCGGCCGACGCGCGCGCCGATCAGTACGCGCTGTGCGTCGCGCTCGCCGAGTCGATCCTCGGCCGCCGCCCGACGACCACCGACCGCGACGCGCTGATCGCCGAGGTCGCCGAGCGGCGATCCCGCGACCCGGCGCTCGAGGAGCTGTGCGGTGTGATCGCGCGCGGCCTCGCCAGCGATCCAGCGGCGCGGTTCGCCGACACGACCGCGCTCGCCGCGGCGCTCGAGCGGTGCGCGCGTCCGGTCGCGAGCGCGCCGCGCCGCCGGCGCCGGTGGCCGATCTACGCGCTCGCGGCGACCGCCGGTGCAGGTGCCGTGATCGCCGTCGCGGCGACCCGCGAGGACCGCGATCGTTCGCCGCCGGTCGCGATCGCGAGCCCGGATGCCGGGGTCGCACCGGCGTCGATCACGCCGCCGACGCCGGTGCTCGCGATCATCGACGAGAACGTGGCGCGCGCGGAGCACGATCGCGCGCAGCCGGCCGCACGGCTCGCGACGCCCGCGGCTCGACCGAGCGCGCCGGTGATCGATCCGCCGGCCGAGACCGAACGCATATCGACGCAGCCTCCGGGATCCGGTGGCGTGACGCCGACGACCACGACGTCATCGTCGCCGATCGTCACGATCGAGGCGGCACGCGCGGCGATCGACCGCCACGACGCGCGCTCGTGCCGGCTCGCGCTGTCGACGCTGCCGGCGCGGTTGCCGGACCGGCGCAGCGACGACCTGCTCGCGCAGGCGCGCGCGCACTGCGAGATGATCGCCGGCAACTGCGACGGCGGCGCGAAGCTGTTCGGCGATCGGTTTCCGCTGCCGGCCGCCGGACTGCAGGTCGTCGTCGACAGCTACTGTCCTCCCGGCAACGATCCGGCGGTCCGGTTGCGCCGGCTGTCGCTGCAGACATTGCACCGCAAATCCGATCAGCTCGATTGCGCGTACTTCGTCGAGCCGGCGCGCGCGGCCCGGCGTGCGATCGCGACCGAGGCGGACAAGCAGCGCGTCGCCGCCGTGCTCGCGACGCTCGCGCGCTGCTTCGCGGAGCACGCCCGCTGCCCGGATGCCCGCGCGCTCGCGGCGGAGGCGACCGCCGTCGACCCGCGCCTCGATCCGGTCTCCGAGCTCGGCCCTGACTGCCGGCCCTGACGATCGCGTGCGACTGTCGGACGGCACCGCACGTCCGGACCCGGCACATCCGTCAAGAACCCGTCAGCCGGAGAACTGCCATGTCCGTCCGTCGTTCCTCGTCCATCCGTCTCGTGTCGCCGATCGTCGTCGGCAGCCTCGCGCTCGCCAGCCTCGCCGGCTGTGCCGCGATGATGAAGAGCATGACGCCGAAGCCGCGCACCGCCGACAACCCGCTCGTCAGCGGCCAGCCGCTCGAAGCCTCGACGAAGGCGCGCATCGGCACCGTGACCGAGCAGGACTGCAGCATCTGGCCGTTCGAGGACTCGCTCTCGGTCAACGTCACCGAGGCGCAGATCTGCATCGTCGCGAAGAAGCACGTCGAGCAACCGCCGGGCTGGTCGGGCGAGCCGACCGCGAACCGCACCGAGTTCTTCTCGGTCGCGAACGATGCGAACGAGGGCGGCCAGATCTCGGTCGAGAAGGTGCACGCGTCGAAGGTCGGTAGCTGCTTCGAGCGCGGCTACCAGAAGCAGATCGGCGTCTGGGCGTTCGAGTACAAGGGCTGCGCGCCGAACAACGGCACGGTCAGCAAGGCGACGAAGTCGCTGCGCGTCGGCGACGAGTCGTGGGAGCTCACCGGTGCGGCGACCGCCGCGGCGCCACCCGCGACCGGCGGCGCGAGCTGACCGCCGCCGCCGCGCACGTGCTACGGCTTGGGCGTGGCCGCCGCGTACTCGACCTACGTGCTCGCGCAGCGCGGGCGATGGCGCGTCGAGCTGCCGGGCGCGATCGCGATCCTCGCCGCGATCACGTTCGTGTTCACGATCGGTCGCACGATCCGGGACGTGATCCCCATGCTGCCGTGGCTCGCGCTCGCGGTCGCGATCGCGTTCGCGTACCTCGCGTGGCGCGCCCACGGCCGGGCGCGCTGCCAGCTCGTCGTCGACGCGACCGGCGTGCGGATCGCGAGCGCGGCCGGTACGCGCGAGCTCGGGATCCCGCGCGCGACCGACCACGGCCGGGTCGGCCTGCGCGTCCTCCGGAACGCGCCGCCGCGCAACCACGTGCTGTGGGTGACGGTCACCGCCGCCGACGGCGAGGTGTATCTGTTCGTGCGCCCGACCGGCGCGCTCGACAACCTCGCGACCGACTGGCCCGAGCGCGATCCGCCGCGCAGCGCGCGCATGTACACCGGCAACGGCCTCGATCCGGTCGCGCTTCGCGCCGCGATCGCGGAACTGAAGGCCGCATAGCCAAAGCGCCGCGCCACGTTGTCGGCTGTCACGAGCCGTGAGGAGCGCCACGCCGAACCGTCGCGACGCGCGCGTTATGCTGCGCTGCATGCCGTCGAGCGACCTGGCATATCGCGCGCTCTACAGCGCCCTCGATCAGAAGACCAAGGCGCTGCAACGCCCGCATCCTGCGCGTCCCGAGATCGCATGCCCGCAGCTGCACGACGACGTGTTCGTCGAGACCGGCGGCGTGCTCGCGACGCACGTCTACATGTTCCTCGTCCGGGCGACGACGACGTTCCTGCCCGACCAGACGCTGCACCACCGTTACGGCGTGTTCGCGAACGTCGACAAGCGGTGCGCCACCGCGCCACGCCTCGACACCATGCACCAGGACACGGTCCAGGAGTTCCTCGCCGCGCTGCCGCCGATCTCGCTCCACGCCAAGGCCGGTGACAAGACCCGCGATGGCGTCGCGTACGAGGTGCGCGTGCGCAACCTGCACGTCGACATCACGATGCACTTCGCGAACCCGCGCCCGCCGCGCAGCGATCTCGTCGCGCTCGCGACCGCGATCCGTCAGGTGATCGAAGCGCAGACCACCTGAGCGTCGTCGCGCTCGAGCGGCGGCAGCGCGCGCACGCGAAACCGGAGCTGATAGAAGTCCGCGAGCAGCGCGTACAGTGCCGGATATTCGTACGCGAGCGCGTACGGTCGCGTGAAGTACGTCTCGGTCGCGACCGCGAAGAACTCGGCTTCGTTCTTCGCGCCGTACGCGTCCATCAGCGTCGGCACACCGGCGTCGACGCGCGCGCCGTGCAGCCGATACGCCTCGCCGCAGACCTCGGCCCACCGCCGCAGCTCGGCGCGCGACGACAGCGGCGGCGTGCCGTTCACGCGCCCGCTCGCCATGTCGAGCTTGTGGGCGAACTCGTGAAACACGACGTTGCCGCCAGCGACGAGCTCCTCGCGCCCGCCCGCGAGCACCTCGTCCCACGCGAGCACGACGGGTCCGCCGAGCATCGCCTCGCCCTTGATCGTGTGGCCGTGCGCGATCGGCGCGCGCGGCTGCTCGAACAGCCCGAGCGGGCGCGGCCGCGTGATCACGATCGACGGGTACACCAGGATCGATGCGACATCGTTGTACAGCCGCTCGTCGTCCCGCCCGAGGATCAGCAGGCACGCCTGCGCCGCGATCGTGACCTGGTGCTCCTCCGTGAGCGCGAGCCCGCCGCAGCCTTCCCAGTGCTTCTCGGCCACGAACACCTGCACGAGCTCGCGCAGCTTCGCGCGATCTGCCGCGTCGAGCCGGCGCGCGATCGCCACGTTGTCGTCGATGTAGCGATCCCACTCCGGCGGAAACGGTTGCGCGAGGATGCGCCGACGACGACGCGCCCGAAGCCAGGCCAGCATGCGGCGAACGTAGAGACGCGGCTCGGGGTGGTCGACTCGGCCGATTGGGGAGGTCTACCGAGAACCCGACGCCGCACCCCGCTCGGACAACCGCCTACTCGCTCGGCTCGAGCGCGTCGCCGACGAGCGCGTAGTAATGCCGCCCGGGCTGCGGACAGCCGGCGCGCCGCACCGGATCGTCGACCGTGATGACGACGCGCCGGTGCTCGCCGCCCTTGCCCTGGCGCAGATCGCGCTCGACGTTGACGTTCGCCTGACAGCTCGGCGGTAGCGACGGCCCCGCGAGATCGACAACCCCGTCTCCGCGGACGCGCGTCACGACGAGCCGGCGCGCGTCGATCATCACGAGCTCGTCGCTGCCATCCTCGTCGAGATCTGCGACCCCGACGAGCTTCGGCACCGGCGAGGCGGCGAACGGCACGACGTCACGCTCGCCATCGGCCGACACGATCCCGCGCAGCGTCTTCACCGCCGCCGACTTCACCTGCTTCGATGGCTTCGCGACGTGGCCCGACACCACGATCGCGAACGCCGGCGTGCCGCCGCCACTCGCGCCTGCGACGTAGAACCCCTCGCAGCGCAGCTGCCACTGGTCGTCGCGCGCGAGCGACAGCTCGGTCGCGAGTCGCGCCGCGATCGCCTCGCGCACCGGCTCGCACGACGGCCGCACCGGCGTGCACCGCGCCCGCTCGAGGGCCGCGCCCTCGGACGCCTGCATGTTCTCGCGCATCAGCCGCACGAGCTCCGGCAGGTGCTTGCGATCGCACGTCGCGTCGTACGCCGCGCGGAGCTCGCGGATCCGCGCGCGCCGCACGTCGAGCGCCGCTGCCATCAGGTCGGCGCGATCCGGAAACGCCGAGCGCTCGCGCCGGCCCTCGGACACCTCGACGTCCTCGTCGCCGCGTGGCCGCACGCGATACAGCACCACGCCTGCGACGACGAGCCCGACGAGCGCCACGAGCCCGACGAGCGCGCCGATCCACTTGCGACGCGACAGCGATCCGGCGGCCTCGATCGCGCGGTTCTCCGCCTGGATCACGCCGGCCCAGTCGACCTCGGGCATCGCCGCCATCAGCGTGCGACACGCGATCGCCGCGCGCTGACAGCCGCCCGCGTTGAAGCTCGCGCTCTTGCTGTAGCGCCGCGCGTACGTGCCGAGCGCCAGCGCGACGTAGTCGATCTCGTCGGTGACCTCGACGTTCGTGACGCCGAGGTGTCCGAGCTCGGCGCGTCGCAGCTGATCGAACGCGCGGATGTCGTAGCCTTGGCGGACGAGCACGCGCCGTGCGTCGTCGAGGTGGCGCCAGATCTCGGGATAGATCTGCTGCGACTCGCCGATCATCAGCTCGAGCTGGTCCACGCTCGGCGCGCGCTGGTTCATGATCTGGAAGAACCGGTCGACGAGCGCGCTCGCGACGCGGATCGACCGCACCGCTGCCTCCGGCGTCGTCGGCGGCAGCGGGATTCCGCCTCCGAGCTCGGGGGCAGGGATCGAGGGCGATGACTCGGCGGACTGCATGACGAGGCAACCCAGCTATCACGAGGTGGTCGCACGCCCGCGAACATTTTCGGGCCTGCCGTAGCGAGCGTGTGCCAGCCAACAGGCTGTACGGCCGCGCCGCAACGGCGGCCCGATCGACCCGGCGACCTCGGGCTCGCCGTGAGCGTCGCGATCGCGCTCGGCGCTCACCACGGCCGCCGCCGCTCCCGCGACGAATTCGGGCCACCCGGCCCGCGGCGCTCGCGAGAGCGGTGATACACGCAGAGGATGCACCTCGAAGCATCCGACTTCGCCGCGCTGGACGATGCACAGCGGCTCGCCGTCCTCGAGACGATGGTCATCGGCCTGATCGCCGACAACAAGGTCACGCCTGCCGAGATCCGCCGGTTCGACGAGATCGTGCTCGCGTTGCCCTGGGGCGTCGAGCGCGACGTCCTCGTCGGCATGATCAAGGGCGCGCAGCAGCGCCTGACGTCGTTCAAGTCACCGGCCGAGATCCACGACTACGTCGCCGGACTCGCGACGCGCCTGCCCTCGCCGGCGCTGCGCGACAAGGTCGTGTTCACGATGGCGACGCTGATGTTCTCGGACGGCGAGATCGATACGCTCGAGAAGAACGTGCTCGGCATGTTCGTCATCGCGTTCAACATCACGAGCGAGCGCCTCGCCGCGATCAAGGCGGCGCTCCACGTCGGCGGCCCGCCGCCCGCCCCGCCCGCATCCACGACGACGAACTGATCGCGGCCGTGAAATTCAAGCTGATCAAGGACACGAGCGGCGCCCAGCTCCTCGAGCTCGGTCCGTCGACCGGGATGTGGTCCGACGCCGTGCTCCGGCAGTTCCTCGGCCAGACGGCGCGCGGCTGGCCGGCGAAGTTCGCGAAGGTCGAGGGCGTCTACTTCCACTTCGGCGAGGCGGTCACGCACTTCGTCGGCTTCGAGGCGTTACCGAACCTCCGGCGGCTGTGGGGCGTCAGCGGCGCCCTGACGTCGCTCGATGGCCTCGAGCACTGCAAGCAGCTCGCACGGATCAGCCTTCCGGACTCCGACAAGATGAAGGTGACCTCGCTCGCGCCGTTGCGCGGGCTCGACGCGCTCGTGCAGCTGCGCGCCGAGGGCCTCCGACAACTCGACGATGTCGACGCGATCGCGACACTGCCGAACCTGCGCGAGGCGAACCTCGGCAATCCGGGCACGCCGGCGCTCGCGCCGATCGCGCACTCGAAGAACCTCGAGTGGCTGTCGCTGCGCAAGTGGCCTGTCGAGGAGGTCGGCGCGCTCGCGGAACTGCGGAAGCTGCGGTTTCTCGATCTCGGATGGTGCCCGCGGCTCGCCGACGTCTCGGCGCTCGCGAAGCTGCCGAGGCTCGAGAAGGTGCGGCTCTACGGCTACGGCGAGGAGTGGCTCGCTCGGCTCGTCGGGGTCGATGCGCTCCGTGGCAAGATCTGCGGCGAGGACGGGGTCGAGGACTTCGACGATCCCGACTGGTGAGACTCGACGGTCAGTCGGAATCGAGAGTCGCAGCGGGATGGCGTACCGATCTGCGCGCGGCGCTCGACGATCGCGATTGTCCTCGGTGTCCGGCCATCGGACACCGCGCGTTTCCGCGGAACCGTGTTGTGACGAGTGACACGGTTCCGCGGAACCGTTCCGGATCGGTCGCTCGACGCGACGACTCATCGGAACCGATGCAACCGCAAGCCTGTCGCGCGAGGCGACACGCTCCGCACGAGAGCTGCGTTGGGCCCGCCTCAGCTTCGCGACGATCGAATCACGGCGAGATCGTCGCGCGCATCGTCGTGCCGTCGACATCGTGATTGCGCCCCGCGTCCGGCCATCGGACACCGCGCGTTTCCGCGGGACCGTGTTGTGACGAGTGACACGGTTCCGCGGAACCGTTTGCCTCGATCGCCGGCCGCTCATTCGCTCCGACCTGGTCATCGCGAACGATGCAACCGCGACGCTGTCGAGACGCGACACGCTCCGGACGAGGGGCTCGCCACGATGCTGCCATTCCTGCTCAGCCTCGAGCGGCGCTCGAATCACGGGGAGATCGTCGCGCGCATCGTCGTGCCGTCGACATCGTGATTGCGCCCCACGTCCGGCCATCGGACACCGCGCGTGTCCGCGGAACCGTGTTGTGACGTGACGGGCTCGGGATCGAGAGTCGCACCGGGACGGCGCGCACGATGCGCCGACGCTCGGCACGATGAACGGCGAGATCATCGGCGCATCGCCGTGCCGTCGACGGTTGGGATTGTCGTCGGTGTCCGGCCGTCGGACACCGCGCGTTTCCGCGGAACCGTGTTGTGACGAGTGACACGGTTCCGCGGAACCGTTTCGGTTCCGTCGACGTCATCGGTCGCTCGACGCAACGGGTCCATCGGACCCGATGCAACCGCGAGGCTGTCGCGCGAGGCGAACGCTCCGCACGAGAGCTCTCGCCGTGATGCATGGGTGCGCGCCGACGGCGGCGCTCGGGATCGAGAGTCGCAGCGGGACAGCGCACGATGCGCGCCCGACGCTCGTCACGGTGAACCGTGAGATCATCGGCGCATCGCCGTGCAGTCGACGGCTGCGATTGTCGTCGGTGTCCGGCCATCGGACACCGCGCGTTTCCGCGGAACCGTGTTGTGACGAGTGGCACGGTTCCGCGGAACCGTTTCGGATCCATCGACTACATCCGGTCGTTCGACTCGGCCCGGTTCATCGCAAGCGATGCGCCCGCGAGGCTGACGAGCGAGGCGACGCGATTCGCGCGTGCTGCATGGGTTGCATGGGTGCGCGCCGAACCGGCGACGGCTCGGGATCTAGCGTTACAGCCAGTACACGATGCGCGCCCTCGGCACGATCAACGGCGAGATCATCGGCGCATCGACGTGCTGTTGACGGTTGCGATTGTCCTCGGTGTCCGGCCGTCGGACACCGCGCGTTTCCGCGGAACCGTGTTGTGACGAGTGACACGGTTCCGCGGAACCGTTTCGGATCCGTTGACGGCATTCGGTCGCTCGACGCGACGGGTCCATCGGGAACCGATGCAATCGCGCGAGGCGACACGCTCAGCACGAGCATTCTTGCCGCGCCGTCGAGCGGCCGTTGCGCGCATCATCGTGCTGTCGACGGTCGTGCGTGTGCTCGGCATCCGGCCATCGGACAGCGCATCGACGACATCCGCTCGTTCGTTCCGACGGGCTCGTCGCGAATCATGCGGAGGCGTGCTGGGTTGACACGATCGTGCATGCCTGCCGCGGCTTCGAGCGTCCGCTCAGGACGTGGCGCGTGCAGCGGACGTCTTGCGCGGTCGTGCAGCGTCGGCGAGGAGCTCGGCGGCGTGCGCCTTCGCCTTCGAGGTCGCGTGGCCGCCGAGCATGCGAGCGAGCTCGTCCTTGCGGGCGGTGGCGGAGAGCTTGCGCACGTGCGTCTCGGTGCGGCCGGCGACCTCGGTCTTCTCGACGAGGAAGTGGTGGTCCGCGAACGCGGCGATCTGCGGCAGGTGCGTCACGCACAGCACCTGGCGGCTCGCGTGGTTCGTGTCGTGGCTCGACTCCTGCGAGGCGATCGCGCGGATCTGGTAGCCGACGACCTGCGCGGTGGCGCCGCCGATGCCGGTGTCGACCTCGTCGAACACGTAGGTCGCGACCTCGTCCGCGCGGCGCAGCGATAGCTTGAGCGCGAGCATGATGCGTGACAGCTCGCCGCCGGACGCGATCTTCGCGAGCGGGCGGGTGTCCTCGCCCTTGTTCGAGGCGAGCATCAGCTCGATGCGATCGGTGCCGGTCGGGCCGAGCGCGCGCGGCTCGATCACGACGGTGAGGCGCGCCGAGCCCATGCCGAGCTCGGACAGGGCGGCGGCGACGTCCTTCTCGAGCTTGCGCGCGGCCTTCTTGCGGCTCGCGGTCAGCGCGGCGGCGGCAGTGATCGCGGCGGCCTCGGCCTTCGTGCGATTCGCGGTGAGCTCGGCGAGCCGGGCGTCGCGCCCGGTCAGCGTGTCGAGCTCGGCGCGCAGCTCGGCGAGCTTCGCGATGATGTCGTCGAGCGACGAGGCGGCGTGCTTGCGCGAGAGCCGGCGGATCAGCGCGAGCCGCTCGTCGAGGTAGGCGAGACGCTCGGGGTCGCCTTCGAGGCGGTCGGCGTAGGCGCGCAGCTGATCCGCGACGTCGTCGATCAACGTCTCGATCTCGCCGAGCTGACGCGCGACCGGCTCGAGCGTGCGATCGACGCGGGTCGCGCGCTCGATCTCGCGCGCGGCACTCGCGACGCGATCGCGGGCGCTGTCGTCGGCACCGTACAGCAGCTCCTCGGCGGCGCGCGCGGCGCCCTGCAGCAGGTCGACCGAGGCCAGGCGCGCGCGCTCGACCTCGATCGCGGCGTCCTCGCCGGGCGCGAGGTTCGCACCGTCGAGCTCCTCGAGCTGGAACCGCAGGTAATCGATGCGAGCCTCGCGTGCGCGCTCGTCACCGCCGAGCGCCGCGAGCTCGTCGTCGAACCGCCGCAGCTCCGACCACGCTGCGGACATCGCGGCGACGAGCTCGCCGGACTCGGCGAACGCGTCGATGATCTCGAGGTGGCGACCCGGATCGACGAGGCCCTGATGCTGGTGCTGACCGGACAGATCGATCAGCAGCGCGCCGAGCTCGGCCAGGCGAGCCGCGGTCGTCAGCGCGCCGTTGACGTACGTGCGGCTGCGGCCGCCGCGCTGGATCACGCGACGGATGAACACGGTCGCGGCCGGATCGGGATCGTCGCGGTGCTCGGCGGGCAGGCCGGCGGCGTCGAGCACGCTCGCGACGCGCGCGCGCAGATCGTCGGGCACCTCGACGATCGCCTCGACGACCGCCTCTTCGGCGCCGGTGCGGGGGATGTCCGCGGACGCGCGACCGCCGCGCAGCAGGTTGACCGCCTCGACGATCAGCGACTTGCCCGCGCCGGTCTCGCCGGTGAGGACGTTCATCCCGCGGCCGAGCTCGATCTCGACGTCGGACAGGATCGCGAAGTTGGTGACGCGAAGGTGGCGCAGCATCACGCATCCTCCTTGCGATCGCTGCGAGCACCCCAGTGCAGCTTGTCGCGCATGATGTCGAAGAACCCTTTCTGCGACGAGAACAGGATCAGCGGGGACGCGGCGGCGGTCATCTCGACCACGTCGCCGGGCAAGAACGAGTGGGCCCACTGGGCGTCGACGGTGAGGATCACGCCGCGCACGTCGGCACCGAGCTGGAGCCGGATCGTGGCGGTCGCGTGGATCACGAGCGGACGGTTGGTCAGCGAGTGCGCGCAGATCGGCGTCATCGTCATCGCCGCCTGCCCGGGGACGACGATCGGGCCGCCCGCGGCCATGTTGTACGCGGTCGATCCGGTCGGTGTGGCGACGATCAGGCCGTCCGCTCGATACGACGCGACGAACTGCGAGTCGACGAACGCGTCGATCCCGACGAGCCGCGCCATCGCGCCCTGGTGGAGCACGGCGTCGTTGAGCGCGTAGCGCAGCACCGGCTCGCTGCCCGCGCGCGTGAACTTCACGGCGAGCCGCATCCGCTGTTCGCGCGGCAGCGCGTTCGCGAGCGCGGCTTCGATCGCGGGCTTGGCCTCGGCCGCGCTGAACCCGGTCAGAAACCCGAGCGCGCCGAGGTTGATGCCGAGGACCGGTCGCTTGTGGTCCGAGACGATCCGCGCGGCGCGCAGCATCGTGCCGTCGCCGCCGAGCACGACTGCGAGATCCACGGACTCGCCGAGCTGCTCCTCGGGAACAATCTCGGCGCCCGCCGGCGCGACCTGATCTTCGCTCGTGACGACAGCGACGTGGCCGAGGCCGCGGATCCAACCGACGAGATCTTCGAGCAATACGCCCGCTTCGGTCTTGTCGGGCTTGAGGATGAAACCAACTCTCGACACGCCTCGTTGGTATCACAGGCGCCTGACACTGAACGAAAGCACAGTGTCATTGCGTGCGGGCGGTTCTGTCTATATGGTCCCCCGACTCCGAGCCGGCTTGACAGGTGTTTCGGGGTTTTGTACACGTTCCCCCCTTCTAGAGAAGCCCCCGAACATGATGACGACGCAGAAGAGCTCGTGGCTCACCAAGGAAGCCGGCGAGGCACAGCGCGAGTGGTACGTGATCGACGCGACCGGGCACACGCTCGGCCGTCTCGCGTCTCGCATCGCGATGGTGCTTCGTGGCAAGCACAAGGCCACGTACACCCCCAATGTCGATATGGGCGACTTCGTGATCGTCCTCAATGCAGGCGGCGTTCGGCTCACCGGCACCAAGCCCGACAAGAAGCTGTATCACCACCACACGCTGTTCCCCGGCGGGATCAAGACGCGCCTCGCGAAGGATGTCCTCGCCGACGATCCCGAGCGCGCGATCCGCGAAGCGGTCTGGGGAATGATGCCGAAGGGTCCGCTCGGCCGTCGCGTGATCAAGAAGCTGAAGATCTACAAGGGAGCGGAGCACGACCACGCCGCGCAGAAGCCACGCGTGCTCGAGCTTTCGACCAAGACCCCGAAGCAGCGCAACTGAGCCACGAGAGCGAGTAGACGATGTCGACGATGCAGAAGACCTACGCAACTGGACGCCGCAAGACCGCCATCGCGCGCGTGTGGCTCACCGCCGGCGACGGCAAGATCACGATCAACGATCGCAGCGACGAGGATTACTTCTCGCGCCCGACCGCGCGCATGGTGATCCGTCAGGGCCTCGAAGAAGTCGCGCTGCTCGACCAGTACAACGTGATCGCGACGGTGCGCGGCGGCGGAATCTCGTCGCAGGCCGGCGCGATCCGCCACGGCATCACGCGCGCGCTCATGAAGATCGACAGCGAGCTGCGTCCGAAGCTGAAGGCAGCGGGCTACGTCACGCGTGACCCGCGCAAGAAGGAGCGCAAGAAGTACGGTCAGAAGGCCGCACGCGCTCGCTTCCAGTTCAGCAAGCGCTGATCAGGATCACCGCGTCACCACGCGGATCCGATCGTAGGTCGATGTACTCGCAAACGCCGTGCTTCGTGCGCGGCGTTTCGGTTTTTCGGACGACCGATCAGAAAGCTGGTAGCGAAGGTTTCAGTTCTGGCATCACCGACAACTCCCACATTGCCCGCAAGTCCACAGCTTGCTTGACGAAATTGGAGTTTCAAGTGAGCCTTAACGTGGGGTGAGCACCGCACCGGTACCGAGGACCAAGCTCGGCAGATATCAACTCGTACGGCACCTCGCCTCGGGCGGGATGGCAGACGTGTTGCTCGCGCGCGCGACGGGCATCGAAGGCTTCGAGCGTCACGTCGTCTTGAAACGGATCCGCGAGGATCAGGCGCGCGACGCTCGCTTCGTGCAGATGTTCCTCGACGAGGCGCGACTCGCAGCCTCGCTGCACCACCACAACATCGTCCAGGTCCACGACATCGGCACCGACGACGGCGAGTACTTCTTCGCGATGGAGTACGTGCACGGCGAGGACGTGCGCAAGCTGCTCGCCGCGATCAGTGACAAGGACCAGCTGGTTCCGATCGAGCACGTCGTCACGATCGTGCTCGGCGCCGCCGACGCGCTGCACTACGCGCACGAGCATCGCAGCCCGGATCGCAAGCCACTCGGCATCGTCCATCGCGACGTGTCGCCGGCGAACATCCTCGTCAGCTACGACGGCATGGTGAAGGTCGTCGACTTCGGCATCGCGAAGGCGACGCAGCGCACGACCGAGACGCAATCCGGCCTCATGAAGGGCAAGGTCGCGTACATGAGTCCCGAGCAATGCGTCGGGCTCCCGGTCGATCGGCGCAGTGACATCTTCTGCCTCGGCATCGTGCTCTACGAGCTCGCGACCGCGCGCCGTCTGTTCAAGGGCGCGAACGACTTCTTGACGATGTCCGCGATCACCGGTGGACAGATCCCGAAGCCGTCGCAGTTCCGCAAGGACATCGACCCCGAGCTCGAGCAGATCATCCTCAAGGCGCTCGCCGCCAATCCATCCGATCGGTTCCAGACCGCGCTCGAGATGCGCACCGCACTCGAGAAGCTCGCGATCAAGCGGAACCTGCGGACGTCGACCGCGGCGCTCGCCGATTTCATGCGGCAGGTGTTCGGACAGCGTCCGGTGCCGTGGGAGATCGACGAGGACGATCCAGACATGGAGCTGTCGATCGACTTCGACGGCTCGGCGAGCGGTCTGGTGCCGGCACCGGAAGCGGCGATCCACAGCTTCGTCGCGCCCGACGCGCACCAGCACTCGCCGATCATGCGTGCGCGCACGCGCGCGATCACGGGCGACCACGGACCGAACAAGCGCCAGAGCGGCCAGGTCCAGGCGCAGGTACTGAAGCGCGCGGTGACGACCGGCCCGATCGAGCTCGTCAAGCGCAAGGAGCCGCTGCGCGACGCGCTCGACGACGACAGCGTGCTCGACGCGCCGACGTCCGTGCACATGGGCGGTGGCGATCCATTCGCGGATCTGTCGCAGCCGACGCCGCTACCGGCGGACCACCCGAACGACTTCCCCGCGACGCGCGACGATCGCGCCGCCCACGAGTCGACCGAGATCGTCGGCAGGCTCGTCGAGCGTCAGCGCAAGAAGTGGGTGATCGCGGGCGGCGTCGGGGCGGTCGTGATGCTCGCGTCGGTGATCGCGATCGTCGTGATGTCCGGCGGCGACGCGCCGGCGGCATCGCAGTCGCGGCAGAGCAAGCCGAGCGCGAAGGCCGCGCTACCGGTCGAGGAAGCGAAGCCGACGCCCGCGCCGGATACCGCGGGCGAGCCGGCGGCCACAGCGACCGAGCCACCGGCGGCGACGGAGCCCCCGGCCACGACCGAGTCACCGGCGGCGACCGGCGACGACGACCGTGACAAGAAGAAGCCCGTGGTGAAGCCGGTCGTCATCAAGAAGAAGCCGACGACGAAACCGGCCAAGGGTGGCTGGGACCCGAATTCGCTGTTCCCGAAGAAATAGCCTTATCATTGCCCCCGGGGTGTCCATGAAGCTGGCCCGATTGGCCTTCGTGATGGCGACGATCGCGACTCCGCTCGTCGCGCACGCCGATGCGAAGAAAGAAGCGCAGGCGCACATCGATCGCGCGATGCAGCTGCACGAGCAGGGGAAGTTCAAGGAGGCGCTCGAGTCGCTGATGTTCGCGTACTCGCTCGACCCCAAGCCCGAGCTGCTCTACGCGATCGCGCAGGTGCACGTGAAGCTCGGCAACTGCACGCAGGCGATCACGTTCTACGAGCGCTTCCTCGCGTCGAGACCGGATGCCGGACCCGCGGCCGCCGCGCGCGAGGCGATCGAGACCTGCAAGACGAACCCGCCCGAGCCGCCGAAGGATCCGGAGCCGGAGCCGAAGCCCGAACCGAAGCCCGAGCCGCCCCCGCCCCCGCCGAAACCCGTCGTGACCACGACGACCCAGCCGTTCTACACCGACGTGCTTGGCGACGTGCTGCTCGGAGGCGGCGTGCTCGCGGGCGCCTTCGGCGTGTTCATGTACACGCGGGCGCGCGCCGATCTCGACGCGGCCGACGGTGCGGCGACCTACGACGAGCAGCTCGATCTCGTGGACAAGGCGAAGAGCAAGCGCACGCTCTCGGTCGTGTTCGGCGTCGCCGGCGCCGGGCTCGCGATCGGCGGCATCGTTCGCTACGTGACCGGCGATCGCACCGTCACGGTCGAGAGCCCTGGCGTCGCGATCGTGCCCGCCACCGACGGTGGTCTGATCTCCTATCGCGGACGGTTCTGATGACGAAGCTCGCCCTCCTGCTCGCCCTCGTCGCCACGCCCCTCGCGGTCGGCTGCCTGCGCTCCACGCAGTTCCACTGCGACGACAACACCGACTGCGGCACCGGCACCTGCGAGGCCGTCGGCTACTGCAGCTTCGCGGACTCGAGCTGCGGCACCGGCGCTCGGTTCGGCGAGCTGTCCGGCCCGTACGCCGGGCTGTGCGTCGGCGATCAGCCGCCGATCGACGGTGGTCCCAACGACGGCCCGGATGCGCCACCGGACGCCCCGGTCGGCTGCCCGACGAACTACGTCAGCCTGCCGGGGATCACGGGTCACAAGTACAAGCTGGTCACGCAGAGCGGCGGCTGGCAGAACCGCCGCGACTCGTGCTCGCTCGAGGGCACGTACATGGCGATCCCCGACGATGCGACCGAGCTCGCCGCGTTGATCACGTTGTCGGGCACCGCGATCTGGGTCGGCATCAGCGACACCGCGACCGAGAACACGTTCGTGACCGTGCTGAACCAGCCGCAGACGTTCCTGCCGTGGGCCGCGGGCCAGCCCGACGACAAATCACCCGGCGAGGACTGCGTGCTCGCGTCGACCGCGAACATGTTCAGCGACGAGCGGTGCCAGAACGTGGCGCGTACGGTCTGCGAGTGCGAACCGCCGATGTAGTAGTACGCTGCGGCGGTGCGACCTCGGCCGACGATCCTCGTCAAGCTCCTGGTCGCGCTCGTCGTGCCGACGGTCGCGCTGTTCACGATCTTCGCGCTGATCGCGTACGACGGTAGCCGCCGCGATCTCGACGACGAGCTCGGCCGCCGCCTCGAGTCGATCGCGGCCTCGGTGGCGACCCAGGTCCGCGCGAAGTACGTGATCGACCTCGGCCCCGGTGACGAGCTCGAGCGCGGCTACCAGAACATCGCGCGCAAGCTCGAGACGTTCGCGAACGTGCACGAGCACGTGCACCTGACGCTGTTCGACGATCACTACGGCTCGCGCGGTGACTCCGAGGGCGAGACGCCGATCGGCACGCGGTACTTCCGCGCCGAGCTCGACCGCGAGGAGATCTCGCGCGTGTGGCGTGGCCAGACCGCGTCGTCGGTGACGTTCGTCGGCCAGGACGGCCAGTGGTACAAGGCCGGCTACGCGCCGGTCCGGATGTCCGACGAGGATCCGACGATCGCACTCGTGCTGCGCGCCGAGGCGCCGGCGTCGTACTTCGATCGGCTGAAGGAGCAAGCGCAGCGGCTCGTGCTGTGGGGCGCGATCCTCGTGCTCGTCAGCATCCTCGCCGCGGTGATCACGACGCTGTTCATCACGCGCAACATCCGGCGGCTCGCCGCCGCGGCGGAGCGCATCGGTGGCGGCGAGCTGCGCCAGCGGGTCGCGGTGACGTCGAACGACGAGCTCGGCGTGCTCGCCGAGACGATGGATCGCATGCGCAAGCAGCTCGCCGATCGCGACGCGCGCACGCAGCAGATGCTCGCGGGGATCGCGCACGAAGTCCGCAACCCGCTCGCCGGGATGACGCTGTTCGCGGGCATCCTGCGCGACGAATTGCCCGAGGGCGACGAGCGCCGCGGTCACGTCGATCGGATCCAGCGCGAGCTCGGCTACCTCGAGCGCGTGGTCAACGACTTCCTCGAATACGCGCGGCGGCCGCGCCCCGAGCTCCGGCCGGTCGAGTCCGATGATCTGCTCGCCGAGGTCGCGCAGCTCGCAACGACCGACGCGATCGAGATCGCCGTCGAGCCCGGCAAGGTCGAGCTGCGCGGCGACCCGGGCCAGCTGCGGCGCGCGCTGCTGAACCTCGCGAAGAACGCGGTCCAGGCGGCGACCGCGGCCGGCCATCGCGGCAAGGACGCGGTGCGGCTTTCCGCACACCGCCGCGGCGATGACGTTCACTTCGAGGTCTGGAACCGCGGCAAGGAGATCGCGCCCGAGACCTCGGGCAAGCTGTTCGAGCCGTTCTACACGACGCGCGAGAAGGGCACCGGGCTCGGGCTCGCGTTCGTGCGCGAGATCGCGATCGACCACGGCGGGCGGGTCGAGGTCGCGAGCGCGAGCGGCGAGACAACCTTCACGCTCGTGATCCCCGCCGGGGTGTAGGATCGTCCAAGACGCATGGCCCTCATCCTCATCATCGACGACAACGAGACGATCCGCGAAGGCCTGGCACACACCGTCAAGAAGATGGGGCATGACGTGATGACCGCCGCGAGTGGCCACGCCGGCATCGACGCGTTCAAGGGCCGCCGCGCCGACTTCGTGATCACGGATCTCAAGATGGAGGGCGGCACCGGCACCGAGGTGCTGCGCACGATCAGCGCGCTCGATGCCGACGTACCGATCATGCTGATCACCGGGTTTGGCACCGTCGAGACCGCGGTCGAGTGCATGAAGCTCGGCGCGTTCGACTTCCTGACGAAGCCGATCCAGACCGAGGTCGTGCGGCTCAAGGTCGAGCGCGCGCTCGAGCTCGGCGCCGCGCGGCGTGGCGTCAAGAAGGCGTCGGCGATGTCCGACTACCTGCGCAGCGAGGCGGAAGGCCGGTTCCCGGAGCTCGTCGGTGGTGGCGACAAGATGGCGATCGTGCGCCGCACCGTCGAGAAGGTCGCCGCGAGCGACACGACGGTGTTCATCGCGGGCGAGAGCGGCACTGGCAAGGAGCTGGTCGCGCGTGCGATCCACCGGCTCAGCAAGCGCGCGAACGGGCCGTTCATCAAGGTCAACTGCGGCGCGCTGACCGAGACGCTGCTCGAGAGCGAGCTGTTCGGTCACGAGAAGGGGGCGTTCACCGGCGCGATCAAGCAGAAGCTCGGCCGGTTCGAGCTCGCGGACGGCGGCACGCTGTTCCTCGACGAGGTCGGCGACGTCCCGCCCGCGATGCAGGTCAAGCTGCTGCGCGCACTGCAGGAGCAGGAGTTCGAGCGCGTCGGCGGCGAGCACCCGATCAAGGTCGACGTTCGCGTCGTGTCGGCGACGAACAAGGATCTCGATGCCGAGGTCGCTTCCGGCCGGTTCCGCCAGGATCTGTTCTTCCGGCTGCACGTGCTGCCGGTCAAGCTGCCGCCGCTGCGCGAGCGCCGCGAGGACATCCCGCTGCTATGCGCGCACTTCGTCGCGAAGCTCGCGCCGAAGACGAACGCGCGGGTCCGGGGCGTCAGCGATGCCGCGCTCGGCCGGATCATGGCGTATCACTGGCCCGGCAACGTGCGCGAGCTCGAGAACGCGATCGAGCAGTCGCTCGTGTTCGCCGAGGGCGAGGAGATCACGCCGGCCGCGCTGCCGCAGTTCCTGCAAGGCGGCGCCGAGGACGATCGGCTCGACGTCCCGCGCGAGCTGTCGCTGCCGGAGATCCTCGACGATCTCGAGCGCCAGCTGATCCTGAAGGCGTACGCGAAGGCCGGCCGCGTCAAGACCGAGACCGCACGGCTGCTCGGCATCAAGACGTCGGCGCTCTACTACAAGCTCGAGAAGTACGGCATCGACTGAGCAACGATGTTTTCGCAGCGAGCGACGCGCCGGCGGACGGCAGCCGCGCTATGAAGCCCGCCATGTCTCAGCTGACGCTGTATTACACGCCGGGCGCGTGCTCGCTGTCGCCGCACATCGCGCTGCGCGAGGCCGATCTCGAGTTCCAGCTCGTGCGCGTCGATCTGCGCGCGAAGAAGCTCGTCGAGGGCGAGCACGGCGACTGGCTCGCGATCAACCCGAAGGGGTACGTCCCCGCGCTGCGGCTCGCCGACGGTCAGGTGCTGACCGAGGGCGCGATCATCGTGCAGTACATCGCCGACCAGGTGCCCGACGCGCACCTCGCGCCGCGCTACGGCACGATGGAGCGCTATCGCCTCAACGAGGTGCTGCACTTCATCGCGACCGAGCTCCACAAGGGCACGAGCCCGCTCTACAACGTGCTCGCGAGCGAGGACTTCAAGAAGCAGCTCAAGGAGCGGATCGCTGGCCGCTTCGCGTACCTCGCGCAGATGCTGAGCGATCGCCCGTACCTGATGGGAGACCGGTTCACGATCGCCGACGGCTACGCGTTCTACATCTCGCGGTTCTGGCAGCACGCGCTCAAGGAAGACCTGTCGCGCTGGCCGCAGCTCGTCGAGCACTACCAGCGCGTCGCGGCACGTCCCGCCGTCGCGGCTGCGCTCGAGGTCGAAGGCATCAAGGCGTAGCGCTCGGCTCGAACCGCGCCTGGCACGCGGTGATCGCGCGCGTGATCGCGACGCCGCGCTGATCCTGCTCGGGCGTCGGCGGATGCGCGGCGAACTGCTCGGCGAGCGGCGCGCGCCACGCGCGGAGCTCGGTCTGCACCGCATCGGCGCACGCGCGATCGTGGCACGCACACAGCTTCGCGCGCAGTGCCTCGAGCTCGTCGAGCGCGCGATCGACGACCGGCGATGCGATCGGCGGTGGCGGCGCGCGGACCTCGCGGCGCGGCGGCGGGTCGTCGGAGCCGCACGCGCCGACGAGCACGAGGAGGCACAGCGATCGCATCGCGTGCGATGTTAGCGCGCGGCGCAGCGGGGCAGCTCGCTCGCGGCCATGCGCTTGCGCACGACCGACGCGGTCGTCGGCTCGTTCGGCGCGTGGCGCGGTCGCGGGAACTCGGACTCGATGAACACGAACACGAGCTCGAGGTTGATCGGCTCGTCGTCGTCGCCGGCGAGCGCCGCGGTCGGTACCTCGTAGCGCTTCGTCTCGCCGGGCGCGATCGTCGAGTCCCACACCGTGCGCTTGCCGCCGTCGGGTGCGGCCTCGAACCGGCGGCCGAAATACGCCTGGAACAGCGCCTCGGGCGCCGACGACTTCCAGACGCGCAGGTACATGTGGCGATGGATGTCGCCGGTCGGCACCGGGTGACCGGCCGCCGCGTTGCGCACGGTGACGACGAGCCCGCCGTCGTCCGCGCACCACCCGACGTCGAGCGCGCTCTCGAGCATGCCGCGATCGTGCGCACCGGCGTACGCGTGGCCGTGCTTCGAGCCATGGCACGTCGCGCAGCCGTCGCGCTCGTGCGCGTACGGACCGGCACCGAACGCCGACACCGTGCTCTGCATCGGATGCTCGGTGAATCGCTCGACCGAGCCGTCGCGCGGCGACAGCACCGGAAACGTGAACTGATGGCAGTCCGCGCAGTACGCGGGCGAGCCGAAGCTCGGATCGGCGATCGTGTCGTGCGGCGAGCGCGCGCGCTTGCTCGCGCTGACGAGCTTGCCGTGGCGGACGTGGCAGGTCGCGCAGTCGACACCGCGCGCGGCCGCCGGCCCGGCGAGATCGCGCTGCTGCGTCGTCAGCGGCGCGTGGCAGTTGACGCACCACTGCTGCGGCCGCGCGCTGTACTCGCGCTGGAAGATCCCGTTCGTCCACGCGAGCGCGTGCCGGCTCGTGGCCCACTCGTCGACGATCGCGGCATGACAGCCGGCGCAACCGACCGGATCGAGCAGCGCGCTGGCGGCCGGCCCGGGATCGATCGGATCGGCGCCACCGGCCGCGCGGACCTGCCACGCGGCCACGGGCTCGCGCGCGATCGCCGGCGGCGCGGCTGGCGCGCTGCACGCCGCGACCGCGATCACGCAGATCGCGAGCCGCGTCACTGCTTCGCGACCGCGTCGCGCCGCTTTGCCTCGACGATCTTGCCCTGCACGAGCAGCGAGCGTCCGCCCGCGAGCTTCGGCTGACCGTCGACGACCTCCCAGCGATACGCGTCGAGGTGGCCGGTACCGACGACGAGCGCCAGCCTGCCCTGCGCGTCGTAGACCATCATCTCGAGCGTGCGCGCGATGTACGTGCCCTCGCGACCCTGGACGCGACCGCAGCGCCCGATCACGACGGCCTGCACCTTCGCCGGTGCGTTCGCTTCCTTCGGCGTCTGCCGCACGACCCACGCGTGATCGGGCCCCTTGCAGGACTTCGGTTCACCGCCCTCGTAGTCGGCCGCCAACTGCGCGTCCTTCGCCTTGAGATCGAGCACGCGCAGCTGATCGGCGAACAGCGCCGCGACCGTGCCCAGCATCGGCAACCGCAGCGCGTTCTCCTCGAACCACGGCTCGAACGACAGATCGCCCATCGTCGGGATCTGCATGCCGTCGACCGCGACGAGCTTCGCGCTCGACGCCGGGCTGAGCTGCGCCGGTGCCAGCTTGTCGAGGCTCGCCGCCGTGCTCGCCGCGATCGCGAGCGTGTCCTTCCATTCCTTCTGGAATGCAGCGTCGCGCTGCGCCTCGGCGATCTGGTCCTTGAGCTCCCAGTTGCCGTCGTACGGGTGATCGGTCGCGGTCGTCGCGTACGCCGGGTACAGCGGCACCTGCTTGCCCTTCTGCTGCATCTGCTTCGCGGCGGCGATCCGCGCGGCGCGCCACGCGAGCAGCGCCTCGCGCTTGGACTTCTCGAACGCCGGGTTGTCCGGCGTCTCCGACGTCGCGAACACCTGGACGTCGCTGATGCAGAGGTCGGGATACTTCGAGCCCTCGTACACCGAGCCGACCGCGAGCTCGACCGCGCGGACCTGGCCCGCGGGCTGATCGATCACGAGGTCCTGCCAGCCATCCTTGTCGGCGAGCGTCAGCTTCTTCTCGACCTTGCTCGGCAGCAGGCGCAGCGTGACCTCCTTCGCGCGCGCGTTCGCCGCGAACAGATCCTTCGACTTCTGGTAGCCGTTGCGGACGCGCAGCCGGATCCGCGTCGTCTGATCGAGCGGCGTCAGCTGGACGCGAATCCACTCGCCGGCGCCGGTCGTCTTGGCGCCCTCGACCCACGCGGTCGCGGGATCGTCATCGGCGACGTAGTTCGGGTGGTAGTTCTCGACGAACTTGTTCCAGTCGTTCCACAGAAACGAGCTGGCATCGACGGTATCGGAGTGCAGCCGACGCTCGACCGGCTTGGCGGCCGCCGGTACAGCGGTCGCGGCGATGACGAGCGAGCTCAGGACAAACGTGCGCATGGGGTACAAGGGAACGCCCTCCAAACCCCACAGTATTTCATTTCGAGGCGACTGCGAATGGCGGCCGCGCCGTCGGTGCCGGCTGGCCGAACCGCTCGCGCGCCCAGCCGAGGAATGCCTCGCCATCGAGATCGAGCGCCGCGCGGCACACGTCGCAGACGTGCTCGGGGAAGTCGCGCTCGAGCACCCACCTGAGGAAGCTGCGATCGGGACCGGCGGCGACCTCGTGGATCGGCAGCCCGGCGTGCTTGCCGAACCCGAGCACGATCACGTCGTTCTCCCACCGCAGGTGGCGCGACGGACCGACCCAGCTCGCGCGCGCGGGATCGCACACGTTCGCGATCTGCGACCAGTCCTGGTCGTCGAGCTTGAAGTGCTTGAGCATGCCGGCGAGCACGCGCCCGGTCGCCGCGACATCCGCGCTCGCGCTGTGCGCGGACTCGAACAGGTTGCCGACGAACCGCTGGTGCGCGTGCTGCAGGCTGCGCGGCTCGCACTGTTGCCACAGCCGGAACGCGTCGACGATCTGCTTGCCCGCGAAGTCGAGCGGCGCGCGCGCGATCCGCAGGTACTCGGCCTGCAGCATGTCGATGTCGAACGCGATGTTGTAGCCGACGATCACGTCGGCGGTCGCGAACACGCCGGCGATCGCGTCCGCGACCTCGGCGAACTTCGGGCAGTGCTCGAGCTCGGCGATCGAGATCCCGTGCACCGCCTGCGCGCCGGGATGGATCGCGACCGACGGCTTGATCCGCCACGTCGTCACCGCGCCCGGCGCGTCGGGATCGAGCCCGCGCTGGATGCACAGCTCGATGATCTGATCCGCCGTGCGATCCGTGCCGGTCGTCTCGCAGTCGAACACCACGATCCGCGGGATCGCGGGGCTCGCGGTGGGGTGGCCGTTCGTGGGCGCGCTGCCGACCGCGGCGGCCGCCTCGGGCGCGCTCGTCGCGGCCTGCTCGGCAGGCTCGGGCGCCGGCGGAGCGGGACGCCAATCGAGCAGCGACAGAGTGCCTTCCACGCGTTCACCCTAGCGGCACCCTCTGACAGTGAACCCCCCGGGATCGCCAAGCGATCGAACACGTTAGGGCGGCTCGGAGATCACTCCCGCCGCGCGCCGAGCCCGCCACGCTACCATCGCGCCCGTGCACCGAGCGCTGCTGCCCTGCCTCCTCGTCGCCGTCGCGTGCAAGGTCCCCGAGTCGCCGCCGATCAAGGAGCCGTACGCCGACAACTTCAACCGCGAGGCGCTCGGCCCCGACTACTTCGTGACCGGCCCCGGCTACGCGGTCACCGGCGGCGCGCTGTCCGCGCACGGCGCGCACAACCATCCGCTGTGGCTGCGCCGCAAGCTGCCGCGCGATGTCCGGATCGATCTCGACTGCTGGTCGACCGAGGCGCGTGGCGATCTCAAGATCGAGGTGTTCGGCGATGGCCGGTCGTTCGATCCGGACGGCGGCCGCTACATGGCGAGCGGCTACGAGGTGATCTTCGGCGGCTGGTACAACTCGAAGTCGATCATCGCCCGGCTCGACGAGCACGGCAGCGAGCTGGCGCAGAACACCGCTCGCAAGGTCGTGCCGAACCAGCACTACCACTGGCGGATCGAGCGCAAGGGCAAGCTGATCCGGTGGTTCATCGACGACATGACCACGCCGTTCCTCCAGTACGACGACAAGAGCCCCCTCGAAGGGCCAGGCCACGAGTATCTCGGGTTCAACAACTGGGAGACGGATACGTGGTTTGACAACCTCGTGATCACACCGCTCTGAGCTACAATCATTCGACCGACGCGTGGGGCGGTGGCCATCGCACGCCACATCTCTCCAGGCTCGCGATGATCATCCGCGTCCCGTCATGGAGCAGTTCGGCAAATACTCGCTGGTCCGCAAGATCGGCACCGGGGGCATGGCCGAAGTCTTCCTGGCGCGCACGACGGTCGCGCAGGGCCTGAACAAGACGCTGGTGATCAAGAAGATCCACTCGGCGTACGCGCGCAGCCGGCAGTTCGTGACGATGTTCGTCGACGAGGCGAAGATCGCGCTCGGCCTCAATCACCCGAACATCATCCAGGTGTTCGACTTCGGTGCGGTCGGCGACACGTACTTCCTCGCGATGGAGCACGTCGAGGGCATCGACCTGCTGCGCCTGCTGCAGGAGGCGGCGAAGGCGCGGCAGCGCGTGCCGTACGGGATCAGCGCGTACATCGTGCAGCAGATCTCGAAGGGCCTCGACTACGCGCATCGCAAGACCGACGAGTTCGGCGAGCCGCTCGGCATCGTCCACCGCGATATCTCGCCGCAGAACGTGCTGTTGTCGTGGGACGGCAGCGTGAAGATCGTCGACTTCGGGATCGCGCGCGCGCGCGACGTCCACGAAGAGCAAGGCGTCATCAAGGGCAAGTTCGCGTACATGTCCCCGGAGCAGGCGCGCGGCGAACCGGTCGACTGCCGCAGCGACGTGTTCGCCGCCGGCATCGTGCTGTTCGAGCTCGTGTGCGCGCGCCCGCTGTTCCACGGCAAGGGCAAGGAAGCGCTCGAGATGGTGAAGTCCGGCGCGATCCCGAGGCCGCGCGACTTCGCGCCCGAGCTGCCGGAGTCGCTCGAGCGCACGATCCTGAAGGCGCTCGCGTTCCATCGCGCCGATCGCTACCAGACCGCGCGCGATCTCCAGCACGAGCTCGGCCGGTTCCAGCTCGAGTGGGCGCAGAAGACCGGGATGCTGCCGGACTCCGGCACGCTCGCGCAGCTGCTCGCGCAGCTCGTGCCGCAGGAGCATCGCGTCGTCGTGCCGCGCCCGGTGATGGAAGGCGGGCCGGCTCGCGTCGTCGCGGTGCCCGCCGAGGGCTCCGAGCCGGTCGTGATGCCGCAGGAATCGCCACAGCCGGTGCGGCCCGAGCCGAGCGCGGCGGTGCAAGCGGTGCCTCGCCCCGCCCCGCCCGCGACACCGTCGGGCCCGACGCCGACGAACCCGCAGGCGCGGCCGACGCCGCCGACCGGGCAGCGCGAGCGCAAGTACGTCTACGTGCTGCAGGGGATCCTGCGCGGCATGGCGGCGCTCGAGAAGAAGCTCGGCGCGACCGGCGCAGCGCGACTCGTCAACGAGTTCTACAAGGTCGCGCGCGACGTCGCGTTCAAGCACGAGGCGATCCTCGACCTGCCGCGGCTGCCGACCGACGGCAAGGAGGTTCCGGTCGAGCTCGGCGCGCACCCCGGGATGGCGGCGGACATCGGGATCCGCGTCGTCGTCGGGCTGCCGATCGCGAGCGAGGACGACTCGAGCCGCGCGATCCGGCTCGCGCTCGCGCTGGTCGACGCGCTCGACGGCATCGGCTCGGACGTCGAGCCCGAGCTGCGGCTCGCACTCGCGGTCCAGCGCGGCGTCGCGCTCGTGCGTCGCAGCGCGAAGGCCGACGCGCCCGCGTTCGAGATCGAGGAGGCGACCGCGTCGTTCGCGCACAAGCTCGCGCGGCAGGCGCGCGGCGCCGAGATCCTCGTCGGCGGACGCGTGTTTCGCGTCGCGCGCGCCGAGTGGAACTTCGAGTCGCTGCAGGCGATCGACCTGCCGGAGGAGAGCGCGGGCACCGGCGCGACGAGCCAGACCGGCCAGGTCAGCAAGTCGACCGTCGAGGAGGACACCGATCCGGGCGTCAAGCGTGCGCGCGTGTACCGGCTGCGCGGGCCGAAGGAGCGCGCCCAGCGGATGCGCGAGCGCCGCGGCGATCCGGACGGCGTACTGCACGGCCGCGAGCTCGAGCTGAAGGCGCTGCGCGACGCGTGGCGCGATGTCCTCGTCACGAAGCGCAAGCGCCAGATGCTGATCGTCGGCGACGCGGGCGTCGGCAAGCGCACGCTCGTGCGGACGTTCCTCGAGGGCATCAACCCGTCGGAGGCCGTGATCATCCGGACCTCGGGGCGCGTCGGCACCGCGATGACACCGTACGGCGTGATCGCGGATCTCGCGCGTGACGTGCTCGGGCTCGCCGAGGATGCCGAGCCGCACGAGGTCGAGCGCCGGCTGCTGCGCGGCGTGCCGCTCATCTTCCCCGGCGAGGAGAATTCGCGCGAGGCGCGCACGGCGCTCCAGATCCTCGGCATGCTGCTCGGTGCGCGCGGCGCGGCGCCGGCCGCCGAGGTCGATGCCGAGACGCGGCGGCAGACGCTGCTCCAGCTGCTGAACCGGATCGAGCAGCGGCTCGAGAGCGAGAAGCCGATCATCCTCGTCGGCGAGGACGTGCACTGGGCCGATCAGGACAGCCAGGAGCTGTTCGCCGCGCTGCTCAAGGTCGACACGCCGCGCCCGATCTTCGGCCTGATGACGAGCCGTCCCGAGCCGCGGATCCTGAAGCTCGCGAAGGAGCTCGGCACCGAGGTCGTGATGCTCGAGGAGCTGAGCGACGCCGCGCGCAAGCAGATGCTCGCCGAGCGGTTCGTGCCCGGGCACGACATCGACGAGCTCGTCGAGCAGATCGCCGCGCGCTGCGGTGGCAACGCGTTCTTCATCCAGGAGCTGCTCGACACGCTGACCGAGCGCGGGATCCTCGTCCCCGACGGTGACGACGGCGAGGCGCCCGGCCTGCTGCGCTGGGTCAAGCGCGACGCGCCGATCCTCGTGCCGTCGACGGTCGAGGATCTGATCCTGACGCGGATCGACGCGTTGCCCGCGCTCGAGAAGGACACGCTCGTCCACGCCGCGGTGCTCGGCCGCCACGTGTCCGCGGCGGCGCTGTCGCAGCTGCTCGGGCGGCCGGTGCGGCTCGAGCTCGACGAGCTGGTGCGGCGCGGCCTGCTGTCGCCGGTCGATGGCGAGTATCGGTTCAAGAACGACTCGACGATGACCGTCGCGTACAGCCTGATCCCGGTCGACGCGCGGATCCAGATGCACCGCGCGGTCGCGGCGCGGATCGCCGGCGCGCCGGGCTATCGGCTCGGCCAGGACGACGCGCTGATCGCGCGCCACCTCGAGCTCGCCGGCGACGACGTCGCGGCCGCCGATCGCTACCTGCGCGCGGCCGGTCACGCGGTCGAGCTCGGCGGCAACGCCGACGCGTTCCGTCAGCTGACGCGCGCGCTGAAGCTGTTGCCGGCCGACGATCATCAGCGGCGGTTCGCGGCGCACCGGCTGCGCGAGGAGATCCTGCGCCGGCTCGCGAAGCGTCCGCAGCAGCTGCGCGAGCTCCACGCGCTGCGCAAGGAGGCCGACGCGATCGGCGAGCCCGCGAAGCTCGCGCAGGCGCACTGCGCGCTCGCCCAGTTCTACATCGACGTCGGTAAGGCACCCGCCGCGCTGCGCGCTGCCTCGCCCGCGCTGCAGTACGCGCGCGATGCCAAGGATCCCCTGCTCGAGGCCGAGGCGCTGCGGCTGCGCGCGGCGATCGCGAGGCTCGTCGGTAATGCCGAGGAGTCGCTGCGGCTCGTCGAACAAGCGCTCGAGCTGTGCGATCGCGCGCAGGCGATGACGCCGGGCGTGACGAATCCGGGCGCGAGCGGACCGGTGACGCGGCCGGCGACGCCGGTACTGATGACGCGCGCGACGATCCTGAACCAGCGCGGCACGACGCTGTGGAACATCGGCCGCCTCGAGGCCGCGATCGAGAGCTACGCCGAGGCGCTCGTGATCTATCGCGCGATCGGCATGGCGCGGCACGAGGCGCGCGCGCTCAACAACATGGGGATCGTGTTCGCCGCGCTCGGCGAGTACGAGGAGGCGCTCGCGCACTACAAGAGCGCGCTCAAGATCGATCAGCAGCTCGGCGATCGCAGCGGCATCGCGCTCAAGCTCGGCAACATCGGTCAGTGCTACTCCGATCTCGGCGACACCGAGCGCGCCGAGAGCTACCTGTCGAAGGCGCTCAAGGTCGCCGAGCAGACCGGCGATCTCTCGGCCGCCGCCGACGCCGCGGTGTCGTGGGGCCAGACGAAGCTCGCGCGCGGCGAGATCAAGCCGGCGCTCGAGCTGTTCGAGCGCGGGCTGTCGCTCGCGACCGAGAACCGCGAGCGCTACCAGGAAGTGCGCGCGCTCGAGTACATCGCGCTCGCGCACCTCGCGGTCGGCGATCCACCGGAGGCCGCGCTCGAGATGGCGCGCTCGGCGACCGAGTGGGCGCGCAAGATGCCGATGCTCGTCGGCATCATTTATGGCCTCGCGTTCCAGGGGCTCGCACTGTCCAAGCTCGGCCGCCACCCCGAGGCGGTCGACGCGGTCGACGAGGCGGTCAAGCTGCTCGAGAACGGCCGGCCCGAGGGCGCCGAGTATGTCCATCGCTGGCGCGCGAAGGTGCTCGCGGCCGCCGGCCGCACCGCGGATGCGCGCGCCGCCGAGTCGCGCGCGTCGACCGAGATCGACGCGAAGGCGAAGAAGATCCGCGATCCCGAGCTGCGCAAGCACTTCCTCGCCAGCCGGTCACGCGAGCTGTGAGCCGCGGCGACCGACGCGATCGCGTGAAGCTCGCCGCCGAGCAGCGCGCGCAGCGCCACGCCGAGCAGCGCGCGCTCGCCACGATCGCGCGCGATCCCGTGCTCGAAGCGCACTGTCGCGCATCGCCCGACGATCCGGCACCGTGGGCGGTCTACGCGGACTGGCTGATCGAGCACGGCGATCCGCGCGGCGAGATCGCGGCACTTCACCTGCGCGGCAACGCCGGCCGCGCCGCCGAGTTACTCGCGGTGCACCACGCGACGCTGTGCCCGATCGATCCCAGGTACGTGACGTTCGAGTTTCGTCACGGCTTCGCGATCGGCGCGACCGTGAAGCTCGCGCTCTACGAGGACACGACCGACCTCACCACCGCGACCGAGACGCTGCTCGCGTCGCCGATGGCGGACCTGCTCGAACGGCTGCGGCTCGGGCTCGCCGCGTTTGGCCACGGCAACAACTGGCGGCCGGCGTTCGAGCGGATCGCCCACTCCGCGGTCGCCGACCGGCTGCGCGTGCTGCGGTTCGATGCCTACGACTACGACGATTGCATGATGCACTGGATCAAGGACGCGGACTTCTCCGGGCTGTGGCACTGCTTCCCGGTGCTCGAGGAGCTGCGGCTGCGCGGCGATCGCATGACCGTCGGCACGCTCGACCTGCCGCGGCTCCGGACCTACATCCGCGAGGCGACCGCGCTCGGGCCCGGCGAGATCGAGGCGATCACCGATCGTGCGCGGCCCGCGCTCGCGCACCTCGAGCTGTGGCTGGGCGGATGCGAGGCTGACTTCGTCGATTCGTTGCAGCCGATCTTCGACGCGCGCGGGCTCCCGGCCCTGCGGCACCTCGGCCTCGTCAACACGAACGTGATCGATCTCGTGATCCCGCGGCTCGCCGGCTCGGCGGTGCTGCCGCAGCTCGAATCGCTCGATCTCCGCATGAGCACGATGGGGCGCCACTCGGCCGCGCAGCTCGTCGAGCACGCGGCCGCGTTCCGCCACCTCGCGTCGATCGACCTGTCGCAGAATCAGCTGTCCGACGACGAGGTCGCGGCGATCCGCAGGGTGCTCGACAACGTGATCACCGTGGATCAGCGAGACATCTACGACGACGAGGAAGACGTCGAGGATCCGAACCTCGAGCGCCATCGCTACGCCGCCGAATACGAGTAGCGCTACTTCGTCGGCGCGAACGTCATCACGACCGTCGACTTGCCGGTGCCCGACAGCAGCAGCTGCTTGCCCTTCTTCTTGAACGTCACGACGTTGACCTGCGTGCCCTCGGTGACCGAGATCTTGTCGCCGTCGACGGTCCACGTGCCGGTCGCGGTCGCGGTCTTGCCGTTCGCGGTCACCGTCATGTCGAGCTTGCCGTCCGCCTTGAAGTCCCAGGTCATGCCGCCGCCGGCGAGCTTCTCCTTCGGCACCGGGCCGCTCGCGGTCGAGACCGCGACGAGCTTCCACTTGCCGAGGAACGGCGGCGGCGCGGCGAACGCGATCGCCTGCAGTGCGAGGAGGACGGTGACGAGGACAACGATCTTGGTGCGCATGGACCGAAAGTACGTAGCAGCCCGGAATAGATTTCACGTCATGTGACCACGACGTGATCGTGCGTGAACCTGCTCACATCGAGGGAAGGTTCACGCCCGCCCCGACGTGCTCGAGCGCGCTGCGCAGTGCCGCGAGGCTCTCGTCGAGGTGCGCGCGCGGGATCTGCCGGCGCTCGAGGAACGCGGCGATCCACGTGACGTAGCTCGTGAACACCTCGGGCATGCCGAGCGCGATCGAGTCCGCGAGGTACGCGAGGTGGTACTGCAGATCGTCGGCGCAGCGCTCGCGGCCCGCCTCGCCCCACCGCGCGAGCCACTCGGGATGCTTCGCGTACAGCGCGTCCGCGGCGCTGCGCGCGATCGCCGGCGCCTGATCCTGGAGCGCGCGCGCCGGGCCGTCGGGATAGCGCAGCGCCGCGCGCGCCGCATCGAGCATCGCGACCGCGGGCGCGCTGTCGGCCCAGCACTCCTCGGTGATCGCCGCGGCGAGCCGCTCGAAGTTCTCGGCGAGGTGGCGCGTGCACATGCCGCGCGTCGTCAGCACCTGCTGGAGCCAGCGCGCGTAGCTCTCGAGGATCGTCGCGTCGTTCGAGGTCAGTGCCTGGACGAGGTACTGCACGTGATACATGCCGTCCTGGCGACCGTGCGTGGTCGCGCGCTCGCCGAACCGCTCCTGCCAGAACGGGTTCTGGTACATCTCGCCGAGCACGCGCTCGGTCAGCCGCGGCGCGCACTCGACGAGCCGGGCGCACAGCTTCGCGTGGTCGGTCACGCGTGGTCTCCGATCCCGACGAGCCGCCGCGCGTTCGCGACGACCTCGTCGAGCGTCTGGCCGGCGGCCGCGACCGCGAGCTCGTCGGCGAGCTTCGGGGCCCAGCGCAGCGCGTGGCCCCCGATGAAGATCGGCGCGCTGCACGCGATCCGTAGCCGCGCGACCGCGGCCCGCAATGCCGGCACGTTGAACGACATCGTGACCGACAGCCCGACGAGATCCGGCTGCGTCGCGTGGACGAGCGCGATCAGACCGTCGTGCGGCACGTTCGCGCCGAGGTAACGCACGTCGAAGCCGTCGAGCTGCAGCGCGTCGGCGACGAGCCGCGCCGGCAGCTCGTGCAGCTCGCCCTCGACGCACGCGATCACGATCGTGCGCTGGATCGCCGGCGGTGCGGGCGCGCGCTCGAACAGCGCGGCGAGCACGAGCTGGCTGATCGCGGTCGCCATGTGCTCCTGCGCGATCGTGACGCGGTTCTGCTGCCACAGCCGACCGATCTCGTCCTGCGAGGCCTGGATCACCGATCCGGTCAGCGTGCGCACGGTCGCGCCGTGCGTGAGGCCGTCGAGCACGAGCCGGACGGCCTCGCGACGATCGCCGGCGAGCTGCGCCGCGAGGTAGCGATCGCGCAGCCCGGCCAGGTCATCGGGCGTCATGCCGTCCACGCGATCGGCATCGCGTCGTCGAGCGCGAGCCAGTCGATCAGCGTGCGGAACGTCGCTCGCGCGCCCGCGATCGCCGCATCGGTGCGAGCGTCCGCATCCGGTGCGTGCTCGATCACGCGCTCGACGATCTCGCCGAACGTGCGCCAGCGTGCCGCGGTCTCGGTGCCGTAGCCCTCGAGGAACCGGGTCGCACGGCCGCGGACCTCGGCGATCGCCGGTGGCAGCTTCGACAGCACGTAGCGCCCGCCGAGCATCGAGCCTTCGAGGACGTACGCGACGCCGATCGCGGTCGCGGTATCCGCGATGGCTGGGATCGCGTGGCACGTCGTGCGCGGCGCCGGATCGAGCAGCGCGTCGAGATCGTGCTCGAGCCAGCGCGCCTTCTCGCAGCGCGCGGGATCGAAGCCGGCGCCGACGAGCCCGGCATGCGTCGCGAGCCTGCGCTCGACCGGATCGTGATAGCCGTGCATGCGGCGCAGGTACGTCCGGTACTCCGCGAGCGTCGCGGTCGGGTCGAGCACGTGGACGTACGTCTCGGCCTCGCGATGCAGAGCCGCGGTCTCGGCCTTGAGCCGACGGAGCACGGGCTGGCCCGCGATCATCCGCATACCCTCGCACACCGCCGCGGCGAGACACGTGGCGACGATCCGACCACTCGGTGAGAGCTTCTCACGCAAGAAGACCTCTGAACGATCACGCGACGCCCATGCCGAGCACCCCGCCGGTGCGCGCGGTGCGCTACGCTGCGCGGACTGTCGATGGAAGTAGCTGCGCTCGAGCGCGTCTTCGCGGAGTTGACGCGAGAGCTCCGCCTCCTCGTCGATCGCTCGGGCTCCATCGTCTGGGTCGACGCGCGCGCCGCCGCGGTCGGGTTCGCCGTCGGCCAGCCGATCGACCAGCACGCGGTCGCCGGCACC
The DNA here is from genome assembly GCA_035715365.1 of Kofleriaceae bacterium. Classification (GTDB taxonomy): domain Bacteria; phylum Myxococcota_A; class Polyangia; order Haliangiales; family Haliangiaceae; genus JABFXX01. The sequence goes on from DASTLB010000039.1 coordinate 79,416, forward strand.
GAGGACAAGATCCGCGAGCTCGTGCGACGCGCCGCCACCGATCGCGTCAGCGGCTGGGAGCTCGCGGTCGTGCTCGACGGCCGGCCCGGGACGCTCGTCGTCCATGCCGGACCGATCGACGACCACATCGCGATCCTCGGCAGCCTCGCGGCAGAGGATTACGCGGGCGCGATCCACGAGGCGAGCCGGTCGATGCACGAGATCGTCGAGCTGCATCGCGAGCTCGCCCGCCAGAAGGCGCGGCTCGAGGAGTCGTATCGCGCGGTGCGCACGCTGCACGAGGAGCTCGCGCAGCAAGCGGATCGGCTGCGCACGTCGGTCGAGATCAAGAGCCGGGTCGTCGCGGCGGTCAGCCACGAGTTTCGTACGCCGCTGCATTCGATCCTCGGGCTGTCGCGCCTGCTGCTCGCGGACTCCGACGGTCCGCTCGGCGAGGAGCAGCGCATGCAGATCCAGCTGATCCGCGGCAGCGCGGAGGAGCTGTCGGCGATGATCACGGACATGCTCGATCTCGCGCGGCTCGACGCCGGCAACGCGCCGGTACGCGCGCAGACGTTCGAGCTGTCCGAGTTCATGTCCGCGATGCGCGGCGCGATGCTGCCGATGGTGCCGGCGGATGCGAAGTTTGACCTCGTGTTCGATCCAGCGCCCGACGTGCCGCTCGAGACCGATCGCGCGAAGCTGTCGCAGATCGTGCGCAACCTGATCGCGAACGCGCTCAAGTTCACGCGGCAGGGCGAGGTCCGCGTCACCGCGGTGATCGAGGGCGCGCATGGCGAGGACGTCCGGATCTCGGTGCGCGACACCGGCATCGGCATCGCGCCCGAGGACCGCGAGAAGATCTTCGAGGAGTTCGTGCAGATCGAGAGCGAGCTCCAGCGCGCCGCGCTCGGCACCGGCCTCGGGCTGCCGCTCGCGAAGAAGCTCGCGCAGCTGCTCGGTGGCCGGATCGAGCTCGCCAGCGAGCCCGGCGAAGGCTCGACGTTCAGCGTGATCGTCCCGCTCGAGCATGCCGAGGTCGCGCAGTACCGCCGGATCGAGCAGGCCGCGAACGTCGCCGATCCAACCCGCGCGCCCGTGCTCGTCGTCGAGGACGATCGCAGCGCGGTCTACGTCTACGAGCGCTACCTGTCGATGGCAGGGTTCCAGGTGCTGCCGGCGCGCACGACCGCGGCCGCGCGCGAGCTGCTGCGCGACGTCCGGCCGTCCGCGATCCTGCTCGACATCATGCTCGAGGGCGAGGACACGTGGAGCTTCCTCGCCGAGCTCAAGCGCGATCCCGCGACGCATGACATCCCGGTGCTCGTGTGCACGGTGATGAACCGCGAATCGCAGGCGCGCGCGCTCGGCGCCGACGAGTTCTGGCTCAAGCCGGTCGACGAGGACAAGCTGATCCGCAAGCTGCACTCGATCGCGAGCGGCCGCGGCGCGAAGGTGCTCGTCGTCGACGACGACCCAACCGCGCGCTACCTCGTGAAGAAGTTCCTGACCGGCACGCCGTACGAGCTGATCGAGGCCGCCGACGGCAAGCGCGGCGTCGAGCTCGCACGCAGCGAGCAGCCGGACGTCATCATGCTCGACTTCTTGCTCGAGGAGCACACGGCGTTCGACGTGCTCGACGATCTCAAGGCCGATCCGCGCACGCGCCTGATCCCGGTCATCATCATCACGTCGCACGCGTTGCCGCTCGAGGAGCGCGAGCGGCTCGCCGCGAATACCGAGGCGATCCTTTCGAAGGAGCACCTGTCTCGCGAGCTCGCGATCAACCGCATCCGCGATGCGCTCGGACGCGCCGGCGTCCGCGAGCACGCGCCGCTCAGGCTGAGACGATCATGAGCGGCGAGCGCAAGCCTCTCATCCTCAACGTCAACGACCACTTCGCACACCTCTACATGGTGTCGAAGATGCTGCGCAATGCCGGCTTCCAGGTCGTCGAGGCGAAGACCGGGCGCGAGGCGATCGAGCTCGCGAACGAGCGCGACACGAAGCCGGATCTGATCGTGCTCGACATCAAGCTGCCCGACCTCAGCGGCTTCGAGGTCTGCCGCCGGCTCAAGACCGATCCGGCGACGCGCGACATCAAGATCCTCCACACGTCGGCCGCGTTCTCGGGCACCGAGACGAAGATCGAGGGCCTCGAGGCGGGCGCCGATGGCTACCTGACGCAGCCGTTCGAGCCGCAGGATCTGATCGCGACCGTGCGCTCGCTGATCCGGCTGCACGAGGTCGAGGCCGACCTCCAGGCGCGCAACGATCAGCTGATCGAGGCCGACCGCCGCAAGGACGAGTTCCTCGCGATGCTCGCGCACGAGCTGCGCAACCCGCTCGCCGCGATCCAGATGGGCCTGCCGATGCTCGAGCGGTTCCCGCCGCGCGACACGCTCGAGGAGCGCACGATCGCGATCATGCATCGCCAGACCGCGCTGCTGATCCGGCTCGTCGACGATCTGCTCGACGTCTCGCGCGTGACGCGCGGCCGGATCGAGCTCAAGCTGCGTCCGGTCGATCTCGGCGCGCTCGTGACGAGCGTGTGCGATGGCATGCGCGAGCGCGTGTTCGGCCCGCGCGACCAGACGCTGGTCTGCCAGATCGACGGGATGTCGGTCGTCGTCCACGGCGATCCCGGGCGGCTCGAGCAGGTGCTGACGAACCTGCTCGACAACGCGAGCAAGTACTCCGACGCGGGATCGCTGACGACCGTGAAGCTCGTCGTGTCCGGCGGGTTCGCGCAGGTCAGCGTGCGCGACCACGGCGTCGGGATCGATGCCGCGATGCTGCCGACCGTGTTCGAGCTGTTCGCCCAGGCATCGACGACGCTCGCGCGGTCGCGCGGCGGGCTCGGCATCGGCCTGACGCTCGTCAAGACGCTCGTCAACCTGCACGGCGGATCGATCGTCGCGGAGTCGAGCGGCATCGGCAAAGGCTCCGAGTTCCGGATCCGGCTGCCGCTGCTTGGCGATCTGCGCAGGAGCTCGCCCGCGCTGCCGACCGTCGCGACGCCGCGCGAATCCTGCCGGATCCTGCTCGTCGACGACAACGAGGACGCGCGCGTGCTGCTGCGCTCGCTGTGCGAGCTCGAAGGTCACACCGTCGAGGAAGCCGGCGACGGACCGAGCGGCGTCGAGCAGGCGCTCGCGTTCGGGCCCGACGTCGCGTTCATCGACATCGGGCTGCCCGGGATCGATGGTTACGAGGTCGCGCGTCAGCTGCGCGCGAAGCAGGGCCAGCCGCGGATGCGGCTCGTCGCGCTCTCCGGCTATGGCTCGGACGAGCATCGCCAGCGCGCGCTCGAGTCCGGCTTCGACGAGCACGTCGTCAAGCCGATCGAGCTCGCGAAGCTGCAGCGGATCGTCGCGTCCGCGATGGGTGCGCGATGACCGATCTGCCGGACGCGCGCGACGGCCTGACGAAGCTCGAGCGCGTGATCCTGTGGCAGCTCCACACGCTCGAGCGCGAGCGCGGCGGCTCGGTGCCGACCGCGATGCTCTACGGCCGCGTGATCGAGCACGTCGATGTCTCGATCGAGGACTTCCAGGCCACGCTCCAGAAGCTGATCGGCACGCGCTGAGCCGAGGTCTGCCATGCGACGCCGTGACGCGGCCCGCTGCCAGGTGCATTTCGGAGCGAGATCTGCCAGGGTCCGCTCGTGCCCACCGAACGAGTTGCGGAGTCGCGCAGCGTGCTCGGGATTCCCGGTCGCCGGCTGCTGATCGCGATGCTCGTGATCTTCGCGCTCGCCGTGATTCCCGCGGTGTTCGTGCCGACGCTGCTGTGTCGCCAGCCCGATCCGGTGCTCGACGACATCGGCGTCGTGCCGGCGTTCTCGCTCGTCGACGAGACCGGCCAGACGTTCACCGAAGAGGCGCTGCGCGGCCATCCCACGGTCGTCGACTTCGTGTTCACGCGGTGCGATGCGATCTGCCCCGCCCTGTCGTTCCGCATGCAGCGCCTGCAGGAGCGCACCGGCGATCGCAAGGGCTCGAACATCAAGCTCGTCTCGGTCACGGTCGATCCCGACTACGACACGCCCGCGCGGCTCGCCGAGTACGCGACGCGCTATCAGGCCGACCCGACGCGCTGGCGATTCCTGACCGGCCCGAAGGATCAGGTGACGTCGCTCGTGACGAAGACGTTCATGATCGCGATGGATCGCGACGGCAACACGAAGTCCGGCGCACCGAACATCGCGCACCAGGGGTACTTCATCCTCGTCGACGGCGATCTCCACATCCGCGGCGTCTACGACTCGAACGACGAGAAGCGGCTCGAGGAGCTGTCGCGCGCGGCCCGGTTCCTCGCCCGCACCGGATCCGACCACTCGTACAAGTTCGGCGGCCCGTAAGCGCGTTACACTGAGCGCGCGTGGGCATCGCGCTCGACATCGGGTTTGTCGCGGTCGGGATCGCGGTCCTCTACTGGGGCGCCGAGTGGCTGATCCGCGGCTCGGCGGCGGTCGCGCGCGCGTTCGGCGTCAAGCCGCTCGTCGTCGGGCTGACCGTCGTCGCGTACGGCGCGTCGGCACCCGAGCTCGCGGTCGCGACGAAGACCGCGCTGACGCACCACCCGGCGATCGCGCTCGGCACCGTCGTCGGATCGTGCGCCGCGAACATCAGCCTGATCCTCGGGCTGACCGCGCTGATCGCGCCACCGACCGTCGACGGCCGGATCATCAAGCGCGAGGTGCCGATCCTGCTCGGCTCCGCGATCGCGATCCCGCTGCTGCTGTGGAACCGCGTGCTGTCGCGCTTCGAGGGCATGATCCTGATCGGCTGCGCGATCGTGTTCACGATCCTGACGCTGACCGTGTCGTCGAAGCTCGATCCCGACGATCAGATGGAGGTCGACCACCGCGGCGCCGAGGAGAGCGGTGCGTTCCACGGCGGCAAGGCGCGGCCGCGTGCATCGCGCCTCGTCGCGGCGATGATGACGCTGTTCGGGCTCGTGCTGCTCGTCGCCGGATCCGATCTGTTCGTGCGCGGCGGCCGCGGCATCGCGACCGAGATCGGGATGTCCGAGCGCATGCTCGGCCTCACGGTGATCTCGCTCGGCTGCGCGCTGCCCGAGCTGATCGGATCGCTCGTCGCGGCGTCGCGCGGCCAGGCGGCGCTCGCGGTCGGCTCGGTGATCGGCTCGAACCTGCTCAACGTGTTCCTCGTGCTCGGCGTCACCGCGTACCTCGAGCCGATCCACTTCGCGCACCCGATGCACATCGTCGAGCTGATCGGGCTCGTCGCGATCACGCTGCTCGGCGTGCTCACGCTGCGCGGTAACCGCCGGATCAGCCGCGTCGAGGGTGCGGTGCTCGTGCTCGCCTACATTGGCTTCCTGGTATCCGCGGCGCTCGTCTGAAAGCCGCGGGAATGCGCGCGGTGGTCGCGCTAGTCTTCTGGCCATGACCCGCGCGGATACCCGGCTCGTCGTGGCGATCGTGCTGACCTCCGTCGTGACCTCGACTGCCGTGGTCGCGGTATCACGCACGCTGTCGAACACCGACGAGCTCGAGACGCGGCTCGCGGGGATCGAGCAGCGACTCGCGGAGCCGCCGCCCGCGCCGCCACCGCCGCCGGTCGTCCCGCAGATCGCGGACGAGCACCCGTCGAACAACCCGCTCGCGGTCTGCGACGAGGTCACGTGCGTGCTGAACAACTACGAGGGTGCGTGCTGCGCGCCGTTCAAGAAGACGCCGACGCTGCTAGAGTCCGACGATCCCGACACGCTCGACCGCGCCCAGATCAGCGCCGCGGTCGCGAGGGTGAAGCCGCTCGTGATGATCTGCGGCGAGCGCTCGGAGGTGCACGGCAAGGTCAAGCTCAAGGTCAAGGTCGGCCCCGACGGTCGCGTGCTCTCGGCGACGGTCGCCGAGACCCCGGACGAGGCGCTCGGCCGCTGTGTCCAGCACGCGATGACCCGCGCGCGCTTCGCGATGACGAGGACCGGCGGCTCGTTCTCGTATCCGTTCGTGTTCTGAGCGCCATCTGCGCGAACATGCTCGGGGTTCGGGCGCAACCTCGAGACATCGCTGGTTGAGCATCCGTCACCTCAACTGCCGCAAGCGCAAGATAGCTTGCCGTGGTTTCGGGTCCTATCCGACATCCACTACATAGCCGGCATATGAAGCGTACGTTTGCGGCTGCTGTTGCGGCGCTGACCATGGGGATGGTTGGCACCGCGCTCGCGGATACCCAGGACAACCTCGCCGACGCGCCGGAGAACCCGCTCGCGACGCCGTGGTCGCGCCCGCAGCCGACGTATCGCCTCCAGAATCCCGGCCTGCCGGTCTACGTCGGCCCCGACGCGGTCCACGCCGCGCCCGGATTCTCGAACATCATCTACCTCAACAACTGCCTGCCGAGCGGCTGCCAGGTCAGCCCGGGCAACAACAACTCGATCAACAACACGTCGGGCATTCCGAGCCAGCCGTCGGTCGTCCAGGCGTGGGCGTACGGCGACGCGGTCTGGCAGCAGGTCGTGCAGTGCGTGAAGGACACGTACGCGCCGTTCGGCGTCCAGATCGTCGACCAGCGTCCGGCGGCGGGCACCGACTATCACATGGCGATCGTCGCCGGCCGTCCGCAGGACGTGCAGATGCAGTCCGGCGTCGGCGGCGTGTCCGAGTTCTCGTGCGGCTACATCCCGAACGCGATCTCGTTCAGCTTCGCGAACATCTACGGTCCCGACGTCAACGAGATCTGCTGGACCGTCGCGCAGGAGACCGCGCACTCGTGGGGCCTCGACCACAAGTTCGACAACCGCGATCCGATGACGTACCTGCAGTCCGGCCCGTCGAAGAAGTCGTTCCAGGCCGAGGCCGGTCCGTGCGGCGAGTTCCAGGCGCGCGCGTGCCAGTGCGGCGGCTCGACGATGAACAGCTTCGCCGAGATCCTCGCGACGTTCGGCGCGAGCGGCCCGCCGACGCCGCCGCGCGTCGGCATCACGGCGCCGACGAACGGCCAGACCGGCCTCGCCGCCGGCTTCCCGATCCGCGTCGACGCGACCGATGACATCGGCGTCGCGAAGGTCGAGCTGCGGATCGACGGCAAGCTGATCTCGACGCTCAACGCGCTGCCGTACGTGTGGAACGCGCCGGCGACGCTCGCGCAGGGCAACCACGTGATCAAGGTGACCGCGTACGACGTCGCGCTGACGCCGGCGGACACGACGATCACCGCCGCGATCGGCACGCCGTGCGGCAAGCCGAGCGACTGCGCGAACGAGACCGATACCTGCGTCGATGGTCGCTGCGTCCCCGGCAGCGGCGTCGACGGTGGCCTCGGCACGACGTGCGCGGACAACGCCGAGTGCGTGTCCGGCCAGTGCGGCGCCGACACCGCGGGCAACCACTACTGCGTCGAGAGCTGCGATCCGGACAACCACGGTTGCCCGAGCGGCTTCGGCTGCCTGCCGAGCGGCGAGATGGGCGTGTGCTGGCCCGGCGTCGATGACGGCGGCGACGGCATCTGCAGCGCGGGCGGCAACGGCGGTCCCGGCCTGCTCGTGATCGGCATCGCCGCGGCGCTCGTCACGCTGACGCGCCGCCGCCGCCGCTGATTTCACGCGGTTCGAGCTATCCAGGCGTTTTGCTGCGGACTTCTGGCCGCACTGGCTAGAGGATCCGCCATCACTTTTCGCTCGTTTGCGGCCGGCCAACCACGTACAAAGGTAGGCTATGGAACGACAGCTGTTGTGCGCTGCTGTGGTCGGGGCAGTGGGCCTGGTTGGTTCTGTAAACGTGGTTCACGCGGACGTCGCGCGGACCGTCGATCCGACGCAAGGCGGGTCGATCGACGAGGACACGACGCCGGCGCCGCTCGTCAGCCGCCCGGTGTCCGAGCGCGTGATGGTCGAGCTCGCGCCGGCGGACATCCTGCCGGCGGTCAACACGAACGTCATCTTCCTGAACAGCTGCCGTCCGAACGGCTGCGTCGTCCGCGTCGGCTCGGCGAACTCGATCAACGACACGTGGCCGATCAGCAGCACGCGCACGCTGACGCCGTTCCATCTCGGCGAGACCCAGTGGCAACAGGTCATGTCGTGCATGCGCGACGTGTTCGGTCCGTTCGGCGTCCAGATCACCGACGTCGATCCCGGCACCGCGAACCACTTCGAGATCATGATCGCCGGCAGCCCGACCGATCTCGGCATGAGCTCGGGGACCGGCGGCGTGTCGCCGTTCAACTGCCAGGCGGAGTTCATCAGCAACTCGCTCGTGTTCGACTTCTCCAAGGTGTGGGGCAGCGACATCGAGGAGATCTGCTCGACGGCGGCGCAGGAGATCGCGCACTCGTTCCGGCTCGATCACGTCACCGATCCGAGCGATCCGCTGACGTACTTCCCGTTCAACGGCCGGCGCCGGTTCGTCGACGCCCAGGTCCAGTGCGGTAGTGACTGCGTCGGCGGTCAGGGCCCGTTCGGCCAGACCTGCAGCGGCACGAACCAGCAGAACCACTCGTGCACGTGCACCGGCTCGCAGACGCAGAACTCGGTGCAGGTGATCCGCAACCTGTTCGGCGCCGGCACCCCGACGCCGCCGAGCGTGAAGATCCTCAACCCGAAGACCGGCGACAACGTCGCGCCCGGGTTCCCGGTCTCGGCCGACGTCACCGACGATCAGATGGTGACGAAGGCGGAGCTGCGCGTCGATGGCCAGCTCGTGCTGTCGCTCGCGACGCCGCCGTACGCGTTCAACGCGCCGGCCACGCTCGGCAACGGCACGCACACCGTCGAGGTCACCGGCTACGACACCTACGGCGCGACCGCGAAGGCGACGGTCCAGGTGATCATCGGTGACCCGTGCACGAAGCCGGCGGATTGCCCGCTCGACACCGACACGTGCATCGGTGGGCGCTGCGTGCCCGGTCCCGGCGTGCAGGGCGGCCTCGGCACCTCGTGCACGGCGCCGGATCAATGCGCGTCGGGGCTGTGCGCCGGCGATGCGAGCGGCCAGTACTGCGTCGAGGTCTGCGCGCTCGGCGAAGGCCAGTGCCCCGACGGCTTCGGCTGCGCCGAGGATGGCGCGGGCGGCGGCATCTGCTTCCCGGGCTACGACGACGGCACCGGCGGCTGCTCGAGCGGTGGCAGCGGCGGCGCGATCGGCATGGGCCTCGGGTTCGCCGCGATCCTCGTCCTCCGCCGCCGGAAGCGGAGCTGATGCGCGGTGTCGCGCTCGTGATCGCGGTGCTCGGTGCCGCGGGCATCGCCCATGCGGATCGGCCTCGCCCGACGAAGATCGATCTGCCGACGCTGACGCCGCGCGATGCGACCGCGCGGCTCGTGACGCCGCTCGAGCCCTCGTCGCGCCTGATCTACGTCAAGCGCTGCGGCGACGGCACGTGCACGGTGCACTTCGGCACCGACGATGACTCGCGCACCGACACGTCGTCGATCGCGGAGGGCACGCGCACGATCGGCGCGTACCGCCAGGGCGACGCGGTGTGGAACGAGATGATGGCGTGCGTCCGCGCGACGTACGCGCCGTTCAACATCGGCGTCACCGACGTCGATCCGGGCAACGTGCCGCACTACGAGCACCTCGTCGGCGGCGACCCGAGCGATCTGCGCTCCGATCTCGGCAACGGCGTCGGCGGCGTGTCGCCGTTCACGTGCGGCGAGATCCCGAACGCGATCTCGTACACGTTCGACGTCTGGGGCCCGAGCCCGCTCGAGCTCTGCTACGTGGTCGCGCAGGAGACCGCGCACGCATTCGGGCTCGAGCACGAGATGAACAACCTCGATCCGCTGACGTACCTGACCGGGCCGTTTCCGAAGCGGTTCCAGGCGACGGATACGCCGTGCGGCGAGTTCCAGAACCGGCCGTGCGACTGCGGCGGCAGCACGCAGAACTCGTACAACCACATCGTCACGATGTTCGGGCCCGGCATCCCGACCGCACCGACGGTCGCGATCGATTCGCCGGCGAGCGGCAAGACCGTGCAGCCGCACTTCGTGACGAAGGTGACCGCGACCGACGATGTCGCGATCGATCGCGTCGAGCTCTACATCGACGGCACGAAGGTCGCCGAGGCGAAGACGCAGCCGTACTGGCTCGTCGCGCCGGATCTGCCGGAAGGCCCGCACACCGTCGAGGCGCGCGCGTTCGACGTCCAGGGCACGCCGGCGTCGGCGACGACCGACGTCCTGCTCGGCCCGCCGTGCACCGCGAGCAAGGGCTGCTCCGGCGGCGAGGTCTGCGTCAACGGCGGCTGCGTCGCCGGTCCGGACACGCCGGGCGGGCTCGGCGACACGTGCCAGGGCGCGACCGAGTGCCTGTCGAACCAATGCGTCGCGGACACCGAGGGCAACAAGTTCTGCGTCGAGAGCTGCGACCTGTCGCCCGGCAGCTGCCCGACCGACTTCATCTGCCTGCAGAGCGGCGCCGCGAGCGGCGTGTGCTGGCCGAGCGAGGACACCGGGTGCTGCGACAGCAGCGGCTCGGGCACCGGCCCTGCCCTGCTCGGGCTCGGCGTGCTCGCGCTCGTCCTTGCACCCCGGCGCCGCCGCCGGCGCTAAGCTGCGGCGTGGACGCGCGCGCCTACGCCGAGTCGATCGTCACGAGCGTATCGCTCGAGGCCAAGCTCGTGCCGCCGCCGGAGGCGCTCGAGCTCGTCGATTCCGGACCGCCGCTGCGGCTCGCAGCGCCCGGCCGGGCACCAGCGCTCGCGATCGTGCCCGGGCGCGAGGCGCGCGTGCCGCCGCTCGCCGGGATGCGCGATCGCGATCAGCGCGGCCGGATCCTGCACGCGCTCGCGAACCACGAGCTGCAGGCGATCGAGCTGTTCGCGTGGGCGCTGCTCGCGTATCCCGACGCGCCACTCGCGTTTCGCCGCGGCCTCGTCGCGATCCTCGCCGACGAGCAGCGCCACTTCCGGCTGTACGAGCAGCGGCTCGCCGCGCACGGCGTCGCGTTCGGCGATCACAAGGTCACCGGCCACTTCTGGAACAAGATCGATCACCTGACCGGGCCGCTCGAGTTCGTGTGCGCGATGGGCCTGACGTTCGAGGCCGCGAACCTCGACTTCGCGGGCGACTACGCCGAGGCCGCGCGCGCCGCCGGCGATCCGGCGACCGCCGAGGTGCTCGACCAGGTGCACGCCGACGAGATCGCGCACGTCCACTTCGGCTGGGTGTGGCTGTGCAAGCTCGCGCCCGAGGGCGATCGCTGGCAGGCGTACGTCGCGCACGTCCACCCACCGCTCGGGCCGCATCGCGCGCGCGGTGCTCGCTTCGATCGCGAGGCGCGCGTGCGCGCCGGCTTCGACGACGCGTTCATCGCCGAGCTCGAGACCGTGACCGCGAAGCGACCTTCTGGCGCGCCGCGCTGACCCGGCGTGCCGTTCTGACAGCGGGCCAGCAATCGTCGAGCAATCTTGCGGTCGCGGTCGACCGCGCCGCGCGATCTTGCATCCTGGTGACGATGCGGATCACGCGCTCGCTCGCCCTGCTCTCGCTCGTCGCGTGCTCGTCGCGCTCGACGTCCCCGCCGACCTCGTCGCGGCCGCACGACGCGACCACCGATGCCGCGCGGCCCACCGTCGACGATCGACGCTGGCTCGTCGGCGACGTCCACATGCACGTGTCGCCGCCGGACGATCCTGCCGACGTCCGGATGTCGGTCACCCAGATCGCCGACGCCGCCCGGCGCGCGAGCCTCGACTTCCTCGTGCTGACGCCCCATCTGTGGCCGGCGCGGCGCGGCGACGACTTCGATCGCGCGTGGCGTGCGATGGCAAAGCAGGCGCGCAGCGAGCGCTCGCTCGTCATGATCCCGGGTGTCGAGTGGAGCACCGGCCTTGGCCACTTCACGGTCGCGGGTGTCGACGTCACGCAGCTCGGACCGGTGTTCCTGTCGGCGGCGCACGCGGCGGGCGCGCTGATCTCGGTCAACCATCCGTTCGCGGTGCCGACGCGCCTGCCCGGCATCCACGCCTCGCATTACGACATGTCGTATCGCGCGTGGACGCGCGCCGCGGATCCCGCGAAGCCCGAGACCGATCCTGCGCTGATCGACTCGGTCGAGGTGTGGAACGTGCCGCTCGGGCTCGCGAACGTGATCTCGCGGCCGGGCGGGCAGACCGGCGAGGAGCGCGCGTGGCTCGCGGCGGATCGCACGGTGCACGAGCAGCATCGCCGGATCGCGGCGGTCGGCGGAACCGATAACCACCAGCTGTTCGTCGCCGCGACGACGTGGGTGCTCGCGCGCGAGGCGACCGAAGCCGGCGTGATCGAGGCGCTGCGCGCGGGCGCGACGTGCGTCGGCGGCCTCGAGGCCGGCACGCTGCGCGTCCACGGCGATGCCGATCCGGTCGATGCCTGGGCGCGCGTCGGCGACGTCGCGCACGCACCGCACACCGCGACGCTCGCGTGGAACGGCGTCGCGCGGCTCTACATCGACGGCGTCGATCGCGGCGAGCACACCGGCGGCTTCGTGCACGAGACCGGCAACGCGCTGCACACCTACCGGATCGTCGTCGGTGCGAGCCGATGCGGCTTCGTGTACGCGAACCTGTAGTGTAGGGTGCCGCGATGCGCGTGCTCGTCGACGGAGGGATGGTTCATTGCTGGTTGCCTGCGGGCACGTTCACGATCGATCGCGACCACGCGATCACCTGGAAGACGCGGTTCGAGCCGCTGCGCCACCATGCCGCGAGCACCGACGAGGATGTTCGCGTGCTACCTCCGCACGATTCGATCGTCGGTGACGACGTGGTCGACGCCGCGATCGTCGACGGTGGCCGCGCCGCGATCGTGGTCGCCGGAACGCCGCCGATGCTGCGGATCGTCGAGCTGAGCTCGCGACGTGTCGAGCTCGAGCTGCCGCTCCGCGGATCTGGACCGCGCCTGCCCGGGATCTCCGACGACGAGCGCTGGGCCGAGGACGACGTGCTCGCCGGCGACCACCGCGGGATCCGCGTGTTCCCGGCCGGCGATCGCGTGGTCGTCACCGCGAACGACAGCGGGCACGTCGTCGTGGTGTCGCTCGCCGACCGCAGGATCGAGCGCAGCTATCGCGTGCCGGCCGGATCCGAGAACACCGTGTACGGCGCGCGCTCGCGAGCCGGGCTGGTTGTCGGGATGAAGTGGAACCATCGCCACTCCGATCTGTTTCACGTCTCCGATGACGGTGCGCTGCTCGCGCGCTGGCCGACGGGCGACGACGAAGACGCGATCCGGTGGGGCATGCCCACGCCCGTCGTCGTCGGCGAGCACGTCGTCACGTACAGCGATGAGGGCCCGCACGCGGGGTGCCTCGCGGTGCTCGCGCTACCGGACCTCGTCGAGATCGCGCATCACGAGCTGCCACACGCGCCGACCGACCTGCACGCGAGCGGCGATCGGTTTGCCGCGGTGTCGTCGCAGGTGGTCACGATCGGCCGGATCGTCGGAGGGGAGCTCGCGATCGAAGGCAGCTGGACGATTCACGACGTGATGGCCGCGGCCGGTGTCCAGCCACCGCCGCGCGCGAGCGCCGCGACCACGGACGGGCGCGGCCGCCGCGCGTGGTTCGACGAGACGATCGAACGCGTCGTGGTCGATGGGGATTGCAGCGTGATGTCGCTCGCCGGTGGCGAGGTCCGCGCGCTCGAGCCCGCGGGCCCGCGTGTGCTCGTCGAGGGCCGCGCGACGCCCGTCGATCTCGCCGCGCTGTTCACCGAGCCGGCTCGCCGCGTATTCGTCGACGCGCGGGACGGTCGCGTGCTGTTCACGCGCGGCACGACGCTCGAGCTGGTCGAGCGTGCGACCGGCCGGCTCGTCGTCAGCGTGCCACGCCCCGAGGAAGCCAGAGCCGCTCGCATCGTGCACGGCGGTCTCGTGTACCGCGAGGAAGATCGCGAGTCGTTCGACACGATCGTCATCTACGCGACCACCGACGACGGGTTCACGGCCGAGCTCGCGCGCGGCCATCGCGATCGCGAGTGCCAGCAGCTGGTCAGCGATGGCACGTGCGCGTGGTGGGTCGAGCTGCAGTACGAGAGCGCCGTCGTACGCGACGAGGTCACCGAGCGCGGCCTGCACGTCCGCGAGGCCCTGGCGCAAGCCCCGGTGCGCGCGCTCGCACGCTGGCGCGTCGGTCAGCCGGTCGAGCGAGCGCCGCTCGAGCACGCGATCCAGAGCTTCGCGCGCGTCGACGATCACACCTACGTGCTGTCGCGCAACGCCGACGACGCGGGCGAGATGCATCTGTACCGGATCGGCGACGACGGGGCGTTCGAGCGGTTGACACGCAGCGCGCTGCCGCACTTCGTCAGCGGGCTGGTCGTCGCGTCGGATCGCGCGTTCTTCCTCACGCCCACGACCGGTGTCGGGCCGATCGAGCCAGCGGAGCTGTGGCAGATCGAGCTCGCGACCGGTGCCGCGACGGTGCTCGCGACCGCGACGATCGGCTCGTTCTCGTCGCTGCAGCTCGCCGGCGATGACCTCGTCTGGCTCGAGTCGCGCGATCTGTCGATGAGCTTCTTCCAGCTCGGCGTCGCGACCGACTGCGCCGCGATCTGCCGGCTCCCGCTTTCACGCTGACGCGCCCGCTGCTACGGATCGCGGGTGGCGTTCGTGATCGACGCGAACCTCGACTGCGAGGCGGTGTGGAGCGGCGTGTCGCTGCCCGGCAAGGTCGCGCACCGGATCAGCCTGTACGGCGCGCTGCTCGCGGTGCTCGCGCCCGAGGACGAGGATGCCGTCGAGCTGTGGACGCCGGTCGCGATCGATCCCGCGCGCTATCGCGGGCCGTGGCCGGTGCGGTTCCACGCCGGCGTGCCGCCGCGCGCCGACCTCGCGTGGGCACATCGCCAGGCGAAGACGGCGAACGATCGCCGGCTCGCGCTCGCGGTCGCCGCGCATCACGGCATGGCGCTGCCGGGCGCGCGCGTGATCACGAGCGCCGACGAGATCGATGTGCCCGGCCCGTGGGTCGCGAAGCTGCCGTGGACCGCGGCCGGCCGCGATCGCGCGCGCGGCGTCGGACCGCCGACCGCCGAGCAGCGCGTGCACCTCGGGCGGCTGCTCGCGCCGTGCGGCGCGCTGATCCTCGAGCCGTGGTGCGATCGGATCCTCGATGTCGGCGTGTGCGCGCACGTCGATGTCTCGGGGCTCGTGATCGCGCAGCCGCCGCACACGATCGTCACCGACGCGCGCGGCGGCTTCGTCGGCATCGATCTCGCGGAGCCGGCGCTATCGCCCGACGAGCGCACGCAGCTGTCGACGATCGTCGCGGGTGCCGGCGCCGCGATCGCCGCCGAGGGCTACAGCGGTCACTTCGCGATCGACGCGTTCGCCTACCGCGATGGCGACGCGCGCAGGTTCCGGCCGCTGTGCGAGATCAACGCGCGGCTGTCGTTTGGCTGGATCGCCCGCGCCTACGCGAAGCGGCTCGGCACGACCCGGCTCGGGTTCGGCCCGCCGCCGCCGGAGCTCGAAGCGGCGCGCGTGCTGATCACGCCCGCGACCGACGGGATCACGGCCTGGATCGCGTGACGTCGAGCTTCGCGACCGGCGCGACGCGCGGCATCGAGTCGCCGGCGCGATGCAGCCGTCCGCCCTGGCCGTGATAGCGCGGGAACGGATCTTTCGGATCGAGCGCCGCGACGATCACCTCGCCGCGCCGGGTCAGGTAGAGCACCGGCTCGAGCCCCTCCGGCGTCGGGTGCGGAAACTTCACCGAGACGCCGGTCGGGGACCACGCCTCGACCGTGCCGGCGCTTGCTGCCTCGGTGACGAGCGTCGCGATCTTCCAGGCCTTGCGCTCGGAGTCCGCGAAGTCGGGCTTCGCGCCGCGTAGCGACTCGGCGGTGATCGGCGGCCGGACGGAGCCGTCGACGGTGACCTCGATCGCGAGCTGCATCGGGATCGGGACGTCCTTGCCCGGCGGCGGCTCCTGCCACTGCTTCGCCTCGCCCTCGTCGCTCGCCTTGCCGCACGCCGCGACCGCCAGCAGCGCGACGATCAGCGAGCGGGCAACCATGACCGAAAGTGTAGCATCGCGGTCATGCAGGACGTGCTCGCTGCTTGCGCCGCCGCGCTCGATCGACCCGGGCGCGTGCTCGCGCTCACCGGCGCCGGCGTCTCGGCGGAGAGCGGCATCCCGACGTTTCGCGGCAAGGAGGGCTACTGGACCGTCGGCGCGCGCGAGTACCACCCGCAGGAGCTCGCGACGCACGAGGCGTTCTCGGCGATGCCGTGGGAGGTGTGGGCCTGGTATCTGTATCGCCGCACGGTGTGCCGGCGCGCCGAGCCCAACGCCGGCCACCACGCGCTCGTCCGGCTCGCCGGCGCGCTGCCCGAGCGGTTCGCGCTCGTGACCCAGAACGTCGACGGCCTGCACCGCCGCGCCGGCAGCCCGGACGCGGCGACGTTTCCGATCCACGGCGACATCTCGCTGCTGCGGTGCGCCGCCGACTGCGTGCTCGATCGCTGGCCGATTCCCGACGCGGTCGGCGACTACGGCAAGGGCGACGCGGTGTCCGACGCCGACCGGGCCCGGCTCGTGTGCCCGCGGTGTGGCGGGATGGCACGGCCGCACGTGCTGTGGTTCGACGAGAGCTACGACGAGCCGCGGTTCCACCTCGACACCGTGCGCCGGCTCGCGATGCAGACCGCGCTGCTGATCGTCGCCGGCACCTCGGCGCAGACGAACCTGCCGTGGCAGGTCGTCACGATCGCCCACCGCGCCGGCGCGACGATCGTCGACATCAACCCCGAGGACAATCCGTTCGGCGACATCGCCGCGCGCTCGGGCGGCACCGTGCGCGCGCCGGCGGCCGCGGCGCTCGTGCGGATCGTCGATCACCTGATCTCCGCGCGCCCGGCGTGAATCGCGCGTTCTTCGCTTTACGAAGCGAGCGCGATCTTGCAGGGTGAGCACGATGTCCCCGCCCGACGACCGCGTGCCCGCGCCGGGCTCCGACTCGCCGGAGCAGCGCGACGACAGCGTGCCCGAGGCGATCCCGGATCGGCCCGAGAACGCGACCGGCGAGATCAGCATGCTGCCTCCGGAGGAGGCGCAGAAGGTCGCGGCCGAGATCCGCGCGGTCGCGGATCGCCGCGGCGACGACTCCGAGGTCGTCGAGCTCGTCGCGCTGCCGGTCACCCAGCCGCTGCCGATCATCCAGGACGAGGACGCGCTCACCGCCGACGAGCTGCGCGACGCCTGGCCGCTGCTCGATCTCGAGGAGCGCAGCGACGGCCTGCGCGTGCTGCCCCGCGAGGACGCCGAGGACTTCTTCGTCTCGCTGTCCGCGCAGGACCAGGCCGCGCTACTGCTCCACTTCCGCCCCGGGCAGCGCCGGCAGTGGATGCGCATGCTCGAGCCCGACGACGTCGCGGACGTGATCCAGGTCGCCGGCGAGGAGCACAAGCAGACGCTGCTCGGCCTGCTCGACGTGCCGACGCGCAAGGAAGTCACCGCGCTGCTCGCGTACGAGGAGGACGAGGCCGGCGGCCTGATGTCGACCCGCTACGCCCGGCTGCGCCCGCAGATGACCGCCGACGAAGCGGTCAGCTACCTGCGCCGGCAAGCGCGCGACAAGATCGAGACGATCTACTACGCGTACGTCCTCGATCCCGAGCAGCGCCTGCTCGGCGTCGTGTCGTTCCGCGATCTGTTCGCGGCCGATCCGAAGAAGATCGTCGCCGACATCATGGAGACCGATGTCGTCCGGGTCTCGGACGAGATGGATCAGGAGACGGTGTCGCGGATCTTCGCCGAGTACGACCTCAACGTCGTGCCGGTCGTCGATGCCCAAGGCCGGATGAAAGGTATCGTCACCGTCGACGACATCGTCGACGTCGTCCAGGAAGAGGCGACCGAGGACGCCCAGAAGTTCGGCGGTATGGCGGCCCTCGAGATGCCGTACCTGCAGTCGAGCCGGCGCGAGATGCTGCTGAAGCGCGGCGTGTGGCTCGTGATCCTGCTCGTCGGCTCGACGCTGACCGCGAGCGCGATGGGCACGTTCCAGGGTCAGATCGATCGCGCGCCGCTGCTCGCGGTGTTCATCCCGATGATCATCTCGACCGGCGGCAACTCCGGCTCGCAGGCGTCGACGCTGATGATCCGCGCGATGGCGCTCGGCGAGGTTCGCGCCGCCGACTGGTGGCTCGTGCTGCGCCGCGAGCTCGGCCTCGGCCTGATGCTCGGCGGCGTGCTCGGGCTCGTCGCGTCGCTGCGCGTGCTGATCTGGGGCGTCGCCGGCAGCTACGGCGAGCACTTCTTGCTCGTCGGGCTGGTCGCCGGGCTCAGCGTCGTCGGCTGCACGCTGTGCGGCACGATGGCGGGCGCGATGCTGCCGTTCTTGCTGCGCAAGTTCGGCGCCGACCCGGCGAGCGCGTCCGCGCCGTTCGTCGCGACGCTCGTCGATGTCAGCGGCATCTTGATCTACTTCGGGATCGCGAACCTGATCTTGGCGGGAGTGCTGCTGTGATACGGTGCACGCTTCCCCATGTTCGCGACGCGCGTCTACCACTACCGTGATCCCGCGGCGGTCATCCTCGGGCTCAAGGAGCTGCGCAAGCAGGGCCTGACGCCACGCGGCCTGCTGTTCGTCGCGCTCGATCCGCGCGGCGAGACGTACATCGCGGTGCCCGAGGATCTCGACGCGGTCGCGAGCATCCGGGTCGGCGACAAGCTATCGCTCGTCCCGCCGTGGGAGGGCCGCTACTTCCACTTCGACGCCGTGCATCGCCTGCCCGGCCTCGCGCTCGGCGTGCTGTGGAACGGCGACCGCCGGCTCGGCGACACCGGCAGCGCGCCCGAGGTCGCGTGCGCGATCGCCGCGTGGCTCAAGGGCAGCGCCGCGAAGAACGTGTTCCTCGGCTGCACGCCGCACGTGCCCGGCTCGTGGTGGACGGTCGATCACCTCTCGGTCGTCACCGACCTCGCGGGGCTCGGCTTCCTCGACTGCGTCGTGACGACGACCGGCATCCTCGCCCGCAAGATCGACGATCCCCGCCTGTTCCACCTCGACTTCGCGACGCTCGCCCAGCACGGCAGCCCGAGCGAGGGCTGGATCGAGGTGTTCACGTCGACGATGGGCAACATCCTGCTCGTCGAGCGGCGCGTGCTGCAGTACCGGCTCGTGCTGACCTGCGAGCGCGGGCTCGTCGAGATCGACGTCTCGCACCTGCCCGAGCTCGTGATCGAGACCGCGCGCGTGCCGATGCGCTCGGGGTTCGGCGTCGTCGGCCGGATCGATGGCGGCGCGTTCGCCGTCACCGCGGGGACGATCGAGCCGTGGGGCCTCACGAACATGAGCCCGGCGATGCTCGTCGGCTCGCCGACGGAGAGCCTGCTCGACCTGCCGAAGACGCTGCGCGCGATGCCGCTCGACTGAAGCGGCGCGCTACTTGACGCTGCCGTTGCCGGCCATGATCAGGAGGCCGAGCATCAGCAGCATGACGCCGGTGAGCGGCCACAGCCCGAGCGCGACGTTGAGCGCGTTCTTCAGGTGCTGTCCGATCTGGCTCGGCGGCTGCGTCTTGGGAGCCGGCGGCGGCGCGAACAGCTGACCGGCCTGCTTCACGAGTCGGGCTTGTGGGATCGGGTCGAGCGCCATGGAACCTCCAATATGTCTCCTACTACGGGAAACGCCCACCGATGATTTCGTAACAGGCCGCGGTAGCAGACGACGTCGAAAGCCCAGGTGTAACGTGCCGCACGATGTCTGCGTCGACGACGAGCCTCGCGGAACTCTCAGTTGGCTTTCGAAACGCGTACCTGGACCACGACGGTGTGACGCGTCAGCTGCGGCGGTGGGCCGACGCATTTCCTCATCTCTGCCGGCTCCAGCCGCTGGCACGAACGCCGGAAGACCGCGAAGTCTGGTTGCTCGTCGTCGGGCTCGAGCCGGACCGGGTCCGCCCGGCCGTCTGGGTCGGCGGCAACGTCCACGCGGCCGAGCTCGCCGGATCGAGCGTCGCGCTCGCGATCGCGGAGGACGCGCTGCGCGTGCACCTCGAGCCGGAGTCGCTCGATCTGCCGCCCGCGCTCGTCGACCGCCTGCGCGACGTCCTGTTCTACGTCTGCCCGCGGATCTCGCCGGACGGCGCGGAGCACGTGCTGCGCAGCGGCCGCACGGTGCGCTCGGTCCCGCGCGACAGCCGCGTCGAGCGCGGCAAGCCGCGGTGGATCCAGGGCGACATCGACGGCGACGGCCGCGCGCTGTCGATGCGCGTCGTCGATCCGGGCGGCGAGCTCGTCGAGGCGCGCGAGTTTCCGGGGCTGCTCGTCGAGCGCACGCTCGAGGACGAAGGCCCGTTCTACAAGCTGTACCCCGAGGGCACGATCGAGCACTTCGATGGCAAGCACGTGCCGTCGCCGTTCTTCCTCGGTGACAACCCGGTCGATCTCAACCGCAACTTCCCGTGGTCGTGGGCGCCGTCGCACGAGCAGGTCGGCGCCGGTCCGTACGCGGCGAGCGAGCCGGAGTCGCGCGGCATCGTCGAGTTCGCGACCGCGCACCCGAACATCTTCGCGTGGGTCGATCTGCACACGTTCGGCGGCGTGCTGATCCGTCCGCTCGGTCACGCGCCGGACTCGAAGATGGATCCCGAGGACCTCGCGATCTTTCGCCAGCTCGAGGCGTGGATGCTCGAGCACACCGGGTATCCGACGGTGTGCGGCCACGACGAGTTCCTCTACGAGCCCGACAAGCCGCTGAAGGGCGACCTCTCCGACTACGCGTACAACGCGCGCGGCGCGCTCGGCTACGTGATCGAGCTGTGGGACCTGTTCAAGCGCCTCGGCATGGAGCGGCCGACGAAGTTCGTGCAGTACTACGAGCGCGTCACGCGCGCGGACCTGATCAAGCTCGCGTGGTGGGATCGCGACGAGAACGGCGGCCGCGCGTTCCCCGCGTGGAAGCCGTTCGACCATCCGCAGCTCGGGCACGTCGAGATCGGCGGCATCGATCCGCGCATCGGGATCTGGAACCCGCCGCTGCACGAGCTGCATCGCGTGTGCGTCTCGCAAGCGCACGTGTTCCTGCGGGTCGCCGCGCTCGCCCCGCGGCTGCGCATCCAGACGATCGATCGACATCCGCTGCCCGGCGGGCTCGTGCGCGTCGACGTCAAGGTGATCAACGATGGCTACCTCGGCAGCTACGGCATCCCGTCCGCGAAGCAGCTCGACTTCAACGAGCCGATCTACGCGACCGCGCGCGCGACCGACGGCTGCGAGCTCGTCGACGCCGGCGCCTCCCACCAGATCCTCGGCCACCTCGACGGCTGGGGCCACGGCCTGCACACCGGCCAGAACCTGCCCGCCTACCCTGGCACACGCGGCAACACGCACGCGGCGTGGGCGACCTACCTCGTGCGCGGCACCGGCGCGCTCGACATCCGGGTCGGCTCGTGTCGCGCGGGGTTCGTCACCGCGCACGTCGCGTTGTGACCACCCGCCCGTGGTACAGATGACGATGTGGCACGTTTCGCGATCGGTGACGTGCAAGGCTGCATGGCCAGCCTCGAGCGCTTGCTCGCGCTGATCGACTACTCGCCGTCGCACGATCAGCTGTGGCTCGTCGGCGATCTCGTCAACCGCGGGCCGCGCTCGCTCGACGTCCTGCGCTGGGCGCGCGATCACGACGCGAGCGTGACGTGCGTGCTCGGCAACCACGATCTCCATCTGCTGGCGCGCGCCGCCGGCGCCGCGAGCGAGAAGAAGCGCGACACGCTCGACGAGATCCTCGCGGCGCCCGACTGCGATCGCCTGATCGACTGGCTACGCGCGCGGCCGTTCGTCCACGTCGAAGATCAGCACGTGCTCGTCCACGCCGGCCTCCATCCCGCATGGACCGCCGACGCCGCGCGCAGCTACGCCGCCGAGCTCGAGCACGAGCTGCGCGGTCCGAGCTGGCGCGCGTTCCTCGCGCAGATCGGCCACCACGGGGCGCCGCCGCGGTGGGATCCGCGGCTCGGCGGCGGCGATCGCTGGCGCGCGAGCCTCGCGTATCTCGTGCGCGTGCGGATGTGCCGCCCCGACGGTCGCGTCGTCCCCGACTACGACGGTCCGCCGGCGCAGGCGCCCGCGAACACCGTGCCGTGGTACGCGCTGCCGAGCCCGGCCTGGGCGACGCACACGATCGTGTTCGGACACTGGGCCGCGCTCGGCCTCGAGCTCGGACCGCGCCACATCGCGCTCGACACCGGCTGCGTGTGGGGCAAGTCGCTGACCGCGGTGCGGCTCGACGATCGCATGGTGTTCCAGGTCAAGGCGGTCGAAGCCGCGTCGTGACCCTCTGGCCCGACGGGCGCGCGTGGTGCATAGACTCGCGCCATGCGTACACGATCGCTCGGCACGACCGGGCTCGCGGTCTCGGAGCTCGGGCTCGGCGCCGGTCCACTCGGTGACGAGCGACTCGCCGATGCCGCCGCCGAGCGCCTGATCCATGGCGCGCTCGAGCTCGGCATCACGCTGATCGACACCGCGCCGAGCTACGGCCGCTCCGAGGCGCGAATCGGCGCCGCCCTGCGCGGCCGGCGCGATCGCGTCGTGCTGTCGACGAAGCTCGGCTACGGCGTGCCCGGCGTGCCCGACTGGACGGGACCGTGCATCACCGGCGGCATCGAGCTCGCACTCGAGCGGCTCGGCACGACATGGCTCGACGTCGCGCACCTCCACTCGTGTCCCCAGGTCGTGCTCGAGCGTGGCGACGTGATCGACGCGCTCGACGCCGCGGTGCGCGCCGGCAAGCTGCGGGTCGCCGCGTACTCCGGTGACAACGGCGCGCTCGCGTGGGCGATCGACAGCGGCCGGTTCGGCGTCGTGCAGTGCTCGGTGAACGTCGCGGATCAGCGCGCGCTCGATCGCTCGGTGCCGGTCGCGGCCGCGCGCGGGATCGGCGTGCTCGCGAAGCGGCCGCTCGCGAACGCGGCGTGGCGCGAGCCCGAGCGGCCCGACGCGCCCGATCGCGCGACGTACTGGGATCGCGTGCACGCGATGGGGCTGACGGTGACCGCGGAGTCGGCGCTCGCGTTCGTGCTCGCGCAGCCCGGCATCTCGTCGGTGCTGGTCGGCACGACGTCGCTCGACCACCTGCGGACGATGACCGAGGTCCACGCGCTCGGCGCAGCCGCCGCCGACGAGATCCGGACCCGGTTCCGTCGCCACGACCGCGGCTGGGACGGCGTGATCTAGAGCCGGCGGGTCGAGCTGCCGGGTCCCGACGAGCCGCCACGCGGGGTTGGCGTGGTCTGCATCGTGCAAGAAGCGGCGGTTCCGATGCGGCGCGCCCTCCTCGCGAGTTGCTTTCGGCAACGCGGCCTGCTGAGCGTTGCGATCGTCGTCGCCGTGGCGTGGCTCACGGTCGGCCCGGCCCACGCCCAGGCGGTCGGCAATTACACCGGGCACGCGGTCGTCGGCCGCAGCGTCGTCGTCACGACCGACGGCGGCCATCGCATGCGGCTGACCTCGTACGGCGACGCGACCGTCCGGATCCAGGCGATCGAGCCGGGCGCGCAGTTCACGCCGGACGCGACCTACGACATGGTCGCGCGCCACGATGTCGGCGGTGCCTTCACCGTCGTCGATGGCGGCCCGTTCCTCGAGCTCACGGCGGGCCGCGCGCGGATCAAGCTCACGAAGTCGCCGCTGCGCGTCCAGATCTTCCGCAACACGACACTCGTGCTCGCCGACGCCGGGGGCGCCACCTGGTCCGCGGCCGGCGTGACGCAGAAGTTCGCGGTCGACGGCACCGAGCGGTTCGCCGGCCTTGGCCATGGCTTTCTCGGCCGCGTCGGCAAGCTCGAGCTGACCGGCAGCGACACCGGTCGCAACTACGGCACGCAGGAGGGCGAGCAGGCGCCGCTGATCGTGCCGTTCTACCTGTCGAGCAAGGGCTACGGCGTGTTCGTCAACAGCGCGTTCACGAATCGCTTCCGGTTCAACGTCGCCGGCGCGTACGAGATCGCGCTCGCCGGACGCGAGATCGACTACTTCGTGATGCTCGGCCCCGATCTGCCGAGCGTGCTCGCTCAGTACACCGACCTGACCGGCAAGCCGCGCCTGCCGCCGCTCGCGATGTTCGGGCTCGCGCTCAGCGACAAGGCCGAGCCGACGGTCTCGGCCGCCGATTGGTGGCAGCAGAAGGTGCACGCGCACCGCGCCGCCGGCTGGCCGATCGATCACATGGTCAACGACAACCGGTGGCGCGCCGGCGGTGGCGAGCGCTGCATGTCGCGATTCGAGTGGGACGCGACGCGGTATGCCGATCCGTCCGCGTTCCGGACGTGGATGGAGCAGCAAGGCCTCGTCGCGACGCTCGACTTCAACCGCTGCATCGCGGATCAGAGCGCGGGCTGGCAGCCGTCGTTCAACCTCCCGGAGCCCGGCACGGCCGAGTTCTCGTCGAGCGAGCCGGACCTGACGCGCGCCGACGTCCGCGCGTGGTGGTGGAACCTGATGTGGACGAAGACGCTCGATCCCGCGCTGCACTACCCCGGCGACGCGCTGTGGATCGACGAGTTCGATCAGATGGGCACCGCGCCCGCGGCCCAGATCCTCGGCAACGGCCACACCTGGGGCGAGATGCGCAACCACTGGTTCCTGTGGATCGCGCGCGCGCTCGGCGAGGACGGCTGGGACGCGGCGATGGCCGGCGCGAAGCGGCCGTTCACGTGGGTGCGCGGCATGACCGCGGGCGGCCAGCGCTACGCGACGCTGTGGAGCGGCGACATCGATCCGACCTACGCCGAGGAGAAGCTGCAGATCCGCGGCATGCTCGCCGCGGGCCTGTCGGCATTCCCGTACTGGGGCCACGACGCCGGCGGTTTCCATGGCGAGCAGGTGACCGCGCCGCAGTTCGACGAGCTCTACCAGCAGTGGGCGATGGCGATGGGCGCGTTCTCGCCGTACTGGAAGCCGCACGGCACGCTGCACTCGCGGTGGCCGATCGATCGCAGCCCCGAAGCGCAGCACGTCGCGACCGTCTACGGCGAGCTCCGCTACCAGCTGCTGCCGTACACGTACACGTTCGCGCGCGTCGCCGCCGAGACCGGCCTGCCGCTCGCGCGCGCGATGCTGCTCGCCTACCCCGAGCACAACGAAGCGTGGAGCCGCGACCTCCAGTACCTGTGGGGCAGCGAGCTGCTCGTCGCGCCGAACCCGTCACCCGGCTTCAACACGGTCTCGGTATGGCTGCCGCCCGGCACGTGGTTCGACTTCTGGACCGATCGCAAGCTCGACGGCAACCGCACGCTCGACGCGTCCGCCGCGCTCGGTCGCGTGCTCGTCTACGCGAAGGCCGGCGCGATCGTGCCGATGGGCCCCGCGGCATCGAGCACCACGTTCCTGCGCCGCGACGTCCTCGACATCCACGTCTACGACGGCGCCGACGGCCACTTCACGCTGCTCGAGGACGACGGCAAGACCGAGGGCTACCGCACCGGCGCCGGCCAGGCGACCGAGCTCGCGTACACCGCCGCGACGAAGACGCTGCAGGTCGCCGCGACCACCGGCACCTACGACGGCGCGCCGGCGACCCGTCGCTATCGCATCATCGTGCACGGCCTCGCGTCGCCGTCGTGCGCCACGATCGACGGCGTCGAGGCCACACAGCTCGACCGCGCACACGACGCGCTCGCGCTCGGCGCCGGCGCGGCGTGGACCGCGCGCAACGTCGCCGGCACGCTGACCGTCGTCGTGCCGGCGTCGACCCTCGACACGCCGCACACGATCGCGGTCCGCACCTGCACCCCGACCGCCGCGATCCGGCGCGAGGCCGAGGACGGCATCACCGACGCGACGGTCACCGCGAAGCCCGATGCCTCGGGCGGCGCGTACGTCGGCGGCCTCAACGCGATCGGCCGTCACGTCGACGTCAGCGTCGACATCGCGAGCGCGGGCGACTACGAGCTCGTGATCGGCTACGCGAACGGTCGCGCACGCCGCGCTATCCGCGGCCTCTACGTCGATGGCACGCGCGTCGCCGATCTGTACTTCGCATCGACCCCGGACTGGGACGCGTTCGGCACGACCGATCCGGTGCGCGTGGCGCTCCATGCCGGCGCGAACACGATCCGCATCCAGACCGACGATGGCGATCCCGAGACCGTCGATCTCGACTTCATCGACGTCTACCCCGCGCACGCCGCGCCGCCTCCGTTCTACCAGGGCCTCGATCGCAGCGCGCTCGTCGTCGTCGATGCGGAGCACCACATGCAGCGCACCGACGCCGGCGGTCACGCGTGGCAGACGACGACCGTCTCCGAGGGCTACGTCGCGGACGGCGCGGTGATCGCGCAGCCGAACGACCGCACGACACCGTCAGACCTCGCGCACGCGCCGCACCTCGCGTACGACGTCGAATTCGCCGAGGCCGGCACGCACTACGTGTGGATCCGCGGCAGGTCCTACAACGACCCGGATCGTGACACGGTCACGGTCGGACTCGACGGCGCAGGCACCTCGGCCGTCACGTTCGCGAACGCGGACACGTTCACGTGGAGCAACGTCGACGACGCCGGCACGATCGTCGCGGTGGACGTGCCGGCGCCCGGCCGCCACACGATCGATCTCTGGATGCGAGACGCCGGCGCGATCGTCGACCGCGTGCTGCTGACGCCGGACGCGTCGTACATGCCCGACGGTGAAGGCCCGGACGAGAGCGGCCACGAGCCGCCGACGCCGGGCGATGGCGACGATGGCTCGCCGACCGGCTGCGGCTGTCAGGCGCCGGCGGCGGATGGCAGCGCGCTGCTGCTGCTCACCGTCGCGGCGATCGTGCTGCGGCGCCGCCGCCGCAGCTGACGGTCGATTCGCCGAGATTTCTTCGCCGATGGCTTGGATGGGCACGCGGCATTGCACGAGCGCCTCGTCGAGGTGGTGGCGAGTGACGGACGCCGGGCAATGCGATGACCGCTCGCTGTCAGGCGCCCGCGCGATGGCGCCGTCGTGGCGATCGTCCTGCGGCGCCGCCGCCGCGCGAGCTGACGATCGATTTCGCCGAGATTGATCGTCGTGACGCGGGAGCACGCAGCGTGCCTCGAGTGGCACTCGCGGTGGGAATCGGCTCGGCACACCTCGGTGCGCGTGCGTTCTGCACCGCCGTGCGCGCGCGGGCTCTCCCCCTTTCACAAAAAAACTCTGCTGGTAGTAGCAGGCCTGTGCGGCAGTGTGGATTGCCGCGCCACTGGGCTGTTCGTGCGTACGAGCGCGGCAATCCAAGCGAGTGTGAGCAGCGAATCGAGATGATCGGGCGCCACGCGTTCGCTGGTCACACGAGCGGCACTGTCCACAGGCTCTGCGCGGCTGCGGATGCGCGCGGCGCGACGGCGATCCTCGATCAGAACCTGCTAGCTCGCTGCGCGACCCGGCCGGTCGTACACCGAGATCGGTGGGTATTTCTGCCAGCCAATCCGCAAGAGTCACGGTGAACGTGCCGGCGCCCGGCCGCCACACGATCGATCTGTGGATGCGAGACGCCGGCGCGATCGTCGACCGCGTGCTGCTGACGCCGGACGCGTCGTACATGCCCGACGGTGAAGGCCCGGACGAGAGCGGCCACGAGCCGCCGACGCCGGGCGATGGCGACGATGGGTCGCCGACCGGCTGTGGCTGCCAGGCGCCGGTGCGGGATGGCAGCGCGCTGCTGCTGATCGCCGTCGCGGCGATCGTGCTGCGACGACGCCGCCGCGCGAGGTGACGGTCGATTTCGCCGAGATTTCTTCGCCGAGATTCATCGTCGCGGCGTGGCAGCACGTGGATGCCGAGGCGCTGCTTGCGAACGCCGCGTGCCTCGGTGCGTGCGCGTTCTGCACCGCCGCGCGCGCGCGGGCTCTCCCCCTTTCAAAAAAGCTCTGCTGGTAGTAGCAGGCCTGTGCGGCAGTGTGGATTGCCGCGCCATTGGACTGTTCGTGCGTACGAGCGCGGCAATCCAAGCGAGTGTGAGCAGCGAATCGGGATGATCGCGCGCCACGCGTTCGCTGGTCACACGAGCGGCACTGTCCACAGGCTCTGCGCGGCTGCGGATGCGCGCGGCGCGACGGCGATCGCCCTCCTCATGAGCTGCTAGTTCGCTGCGCGACCCGGCCGGTCGTACACCGAGATCGGTGGGTATTTCTGCCAGCCAATCCGTAATAGCCACGTCTGCGGCGCGCACGTGAACAATGCCTCGTAGTCCGCCGGGGCGGTGAATCGCGCCCCGGCGCCGAGCTCTTTCCAGCCACCGAACGCGATCGCGTTCGAGTACCGGTCGAGCAGCCACGTCCGCGCCGGGCCGACGCGGTCCTCGTGATGGCGACGGAAGTTGTTCAGCACGTAGTTGATCGCCTTGTGCACCTCGCGCGGCGTCGTCAGCTCGCGCGCGTGATAGCGGTCCGGGAACACGGTTCCTTTGCGGCGCTTGCCCGTGAGCTCGGCGATCACACGATTGATGTGCTTGGCGGCCGAGATCTCGAATCCCTGCATGCCCTTCGCGAGCAGCTCCTTGCTCGCTGCCTCGACGATCAGGTGGATGTGGTTCGACTGCACGCTCATGTGCACGATGCGGAAGTGATCGCGCGCGAGGTGCGTTCGCGTCGCTTCGCGCACGGCCTTCCACAGCTTCGGCTGCCGCAGGTACGGAATGTCGTCGGCGACGCGAATCGTGACATGCAGCGGATAGCGCGCGCGATGATACGGCCGCTTCTTGTGCCGCTCGCTCGACCGCGGCCCCTTCGGCGGGCGGCCGGCGCCCTTGCGCGCGCCCCCGCGCTTCTTGAATGTGATCGCGAGCTGGATGTGAACCTTGCGTGCGCGTGCCATTGCCAATTCTCCGAGATCAAGAATCGACGCATAACACGAGTGTCTGACAATCAATCCGATACCGCCTCTGTGTTCCGGACGACCCATGGCCCGGCGTATCGAGAGGACCGTGCCCGCATTCAACCGATGAATCTCGGCGAAATCGATCACGCACCTCGCAGCCACACGCAGGCTGCGCGACGCACAGCCTGTGGAACGTGTGACCAGCGAACCCATGGCGCGTGCACGACGGTGCAGAACGGGGCCGTCGCGGCGATCGTGCTGCGCCGACGTCGCTGCGCAGGCTCACGCCGATTTCGCCGAGGTTCTTCGTCGCCGCGCCGCAGCACGTGGACGCCCATGCGGACGCCGCGTGCCTCGGGCGGCACTCGCGGTGCGCGTCGCATCCGCACACGCGGGTGCGTGCGCGTTCTGCACCGCCCTGCGCGCGCAGGCTCTCCCCCCCCCCTTCAAGAAAAACTCTGCTGGTAGTAGCAGGCCTGTGCGGCAGTGTGGATTGCCGCGCCAGTGGGATGTTCGCGCGTACGAGCGCGGCAATCCAAGCGAGTGTGAGCAGCGACTCGGGATGATCGCGCGCCACGCGTTCGCTGGTCACACGAGCGGCACTGTCCACAGGCTCTGCGCGGCTGCGGATGCGCGCGGCGCGACGGTGACCCTCGATCAGAACCTGCTAGCTCGCTGCGCGATCCGGCCGGTCGTACACCGAGATCGGTGGGTATCTCTGCCAGCCGACGCGCAATAGCCACGTCTGCAGCGCGCACGTGAACAATGCCTCGTAGTCCACCGGGGCGATGAATCGCGCCCCGCGCCGAGCTCCTTCCAGCCACCGAACGCGAGCATTCGGCACGAACGCGTGGCGAGTTGCGCCGTGCGCGTTCAGGCATGAACCCTCGGCGCTTCATGCCGATGAATCTCGGCGAAATCGATCGCACGCCCGTGCGTGTCAGCTGCGATGCGGTCGACGGACCGCAGCACCCGCGACGTCGTTGCGGCGCCGCGTCACTACACCGCCTCGCGCTCGTCTGCTGCCGCGCAGAGCCTGTGGACAGTGACGCTCGTGTGACCAGCGAACCCGTGGCGCGCGTGGATCCTGATTCGCTGCTCACACTCACTTGGATTGCCGCGCGCGTACGCACGCGCCGCGCGATGGTGCGGCAATCCACACTGCCGCACAGGCCTGCTGCTACCAGCAGAGGTTTTTTTAAAATGCGGAGAGCCCACGCGCGCTGGACGGTGCAGAACGCGCGCGCACCGCGAGTCGATCTTGGGGAACGCCGCGTTCGCAATCCACTTGCTGCGAAGCGCGACAAGAATCTCGGCGAAATCCGCGGTCCCCGCCGGTCCGCTACTCGTGATCGGTCGGCAGATGATCGGTGTCGTAGCGACCGCCGAGCCTGCGCTTCGCGTCGATCACCGCCGGGCCGAGCGCGCCGGTCGCGTCGTAGCCGACCTCTTGCTGCATCACCTGGACGAGCGCGAGCGCCATGAGCTCCGCCGTCGAGTGGCGGTTCGCGGGATCCGGGCTGAGCGCGATATCGAGGACGGCGGCGAGCGAGGCCGGCACGTCGGGCCGGCGCTCGACGATCGCGGGGACCGTGCACGCGCGGATCTTCTTGAAGATCTCGACGTCGGTGCGGCCATCGAACAGCCGCTCGCCCGCGAGCGTCTCCCACAGCAGCGTGCCGGCGCCGAACAGATCCGACTGCACGCTGTTGCCCTTGCCGAACGCGACCTCGGGGGCGAGGTAGTTGAGCTTGCCCTTGACCGTGCCCGGCGCGGTCAGCGAGGCGGCGCGATCGCGGGCGCGCGCGAGCCCGAAGTCGGTGAGCTTGATCGTGCTGTTCTGGCCGAGCAGCACGTTCTGCGGCGAGACATCGCGATGGATCACCGGGGCCGGCGTGCCGTCGGGGGCGATCCGATCGTGGGCGGCGCCGAGGCCGCGCAGCGTGCCGATCGAGATCGCGACGGCGAGCGGCCACGGGACGTCGCGATCGGCCTGGCGGTGCGCCTTGATGAACGCGCCGAGGTCGATGCCGTCGACCCACTCCATCACGAGGTAGTAGTTGCCATTCTCGCTGACGAAGTCGTGGACCTGGACGATGTTCGGATGCGCGAGCTCGGAGCCGACGCGCGCCTCCTCGATGAACATGTCGATGTAGTTCTTGACCGCGCGGTACTCGGGCTTGATGTGCTTGACCGCGACGACGCGCTGGAAGCCGGCCGCCCCGCGGGCGATCGCCTTGTAGACCGTGGCCATGCCGCCCTCGCCCGCGACCGAGACGAGCTCGTACTTGCCATCGATCACGTAGCCGGTCAGGTCCACACGAACAGCTTACACCGCCCCGGTCGTTACTTTCCGAGCGGGACGACCACCGATCGCGCGGGTGCATGCGGTCCCCGCTCCGGGATGCGGACCGTGACCCCGTTCGCCGCGATCGTCGGCGGGTCGAGCCACAGCTCCTCCGGTAGCGAGCTGGCCGGGCGCGGCGAGTTGTCGAGGACGAGCAGCCGGCCGTCGCGCGTCTCGACGAGCGCGCGCCAGGTCGTGCCGACGCGCAGGACGGCGGTCGTGCGCCGCAGGGTCGCGAGCCAGTCCTCGACCCGGTCGTGATGCGGTGGCGGCGCGATCCCCGGGAACTGGATCGCGTGGCTGCCGGTCGTGATCGCCGACTCGAGCACGTCGAGGCCGGGCGCCGGCGTCACGACGAGGAGCTTCGAGCCGGCATCGCGGATCACCGCCGCGCGCTTGGTGGTCGTGCGCACGGTCGCGAGCAGCGTCGCCGTCGCGAGGTCGGGCGCGCTCGTCGCGTCGAGCGGACACGAGTCGTCGGCGCCGAGCGTCGCGCCGGAGGCGACCTCGATCGCGCGCGCGGCCTCGCCGGCCGAGGTCTGGCGGAGCGCGAGCATGAACGGCTCGCTGTCGCACGCGTACGCCGGGAACGCCGTGACCGCGGCGATCGCGTGGGTGGCGACCCGCGCATTGCCGTCGCGCATGCGCAGCGAGATCTTGTCGTGACCCGGCACCGGGCGTAGCGGCGGCAGCTTGCTGCCCTTCGGGACGACATAGATCGTGTTGCTCGAGCGGAGCGCGACGCGATCGTCGAACCGGACGAGTGCGTCGAGCACGGCGCCAGCGGGCACGCGCTTGACCACGAGGTCGACGTCCGGCAGGTCGCCGGGCGCGACGACGATGTTGACGCGCAGGACATCGCCGAGCAGCGTGAACAGATCGCGCTGCGGCGCGGCGGTGAACGCGAGGTCCACCGTCGGTCCGCTGCCGTGCAGCTTCGGCGGTGCGAGGTCGAGCGTCGCCAGCGAGCCGATCGCTGCGAGCACGTCGCCCTGCGACGCGACGAGGCGGCCGGTGATCTTCACCGCGTTCGAGCGCGCGAGCAGCGGCGGCTTCGCGAGCAGCAGCACGAGCTGGCCGGCCGGCGCGTCGACCGCGTAGAGCTCGGTCTCCGGACCCGGACGGCCCGCGCTCGGGACGGGCAGCACGTCGAGCGTCTTCGGATCGATCGGCGACGGCGGCGGCGGCAGCGGCGCGGGAGCCGGGCCCACGACCGCCGCGTCGACGGGTGGCGCCGGCGGCGGACGCGCGAGATCGTC
This sequence comes from Kofleriaceae bacterium, assembly GCA_035715365.1. Taxonomy (GTDB): domain Bacteria; phylum Myxococcota_A; class Polyangia; order Haliangiales; family Haliangiaceae; genus JABFXX01. The sequence continues at coordinate 111,748 of DASTLB010000039.1, forward strand.
CTGCAGGCGGTCGAGCTTGCGATCGATCGCGTCGAGCTTCTGCTGCAGGCGGTCACGCTGCGTGCGCGCGAGCACGGCCTCGACGCAGCCCGCGACCACCGCGTCATTCGCCGCGTCGTGAATGCAGCGCCGGAGCTCGGCGGCGTCAGGCTTGCAGACGTCGGCGGCGATCGCATCGAGCGCACGCGTCGTGGCGCCGTCGTCGCGCATGCGCTGCAGCACCGGCGCGAGCTTCGCCGTGGCGTCGGCGCACTCGTCTCGCTTCGTGCCGCCGCACGCGCCCGCGACGGCAAGGATCGCCAGGAGCCGGAGCCGCACCACGCGGCGACGCTATCAGTCTTCGGCGGCGAGCTGGGCCTTCGCCGCCTCGAGATCCGACATCGCCTTTTCCCACCGCGGCACGAGCTCGTCGAGCTTGTCCTGCGCCGCCTGGTAGTCGCCGAGCAGCTTGTTGCGGCGCTGCGCGTCGTCGTAGACGGTCGGATCGGCGAGCTCCACCGACCGGGTCTTCTGCTCGGCCTCGAGCACGCCGATCCGTTCCTCGAGCTGCGCGACCTGCTTCTCGAGCGGACCGAGCTTCGCCGCGCGGCGCTGGCGCGCCTCGGCCTCGCGGCGCTTGCGCTGCTTGTCGTCATCGCGCGAGCTGGCCGCGGGCGCCTGCTTCTGCGCGACCTTGCCGCGCGGATCGCGCAGCTTGCCCTCGCCGCCCTCGGTCGCGATCGCCTGCCGGCGCTGCGCCATCGAGTACAGGTACTCGTCGAGCGTGCCCGGATAGGTCTCGACGCGCTGATCCTCGACGTTCCAGATCTTCGTCGCGAGCGTGCGCACGAGGCTGCGGTTGTGGCTGACGAACACGAGCGTGCCGTCGAACGTGCCGAGCGAGGCGGCGAGGCTCTCGGACGACGCGAGGTCGAGGTGGTTCGTCGGCTCGTCCATCAGCAGCAGGTTGCCCGGTTTGACAAGCAGCCGCGCGAGCGCGACGCGCGCCTTCTCGCCACCGGACAGCACCTTGACGGGCTTGTCGACGTCGTCGCCGGAGAACATGAACGCGCCCAGGATCGAGCGGACGCGCGCGGGTGGAGTCTCCGGCGAGTGGCGCTGCAGCACCTCGTAGACGGTCGCGGTCAGATCGAGCGTGTCGGCGTGGTGCTGCGCGTAGTAGCCGACCTCGACGCCGCTGCCGATCTTGATCGTGCCGCCGTCGGACGGCAGCTCGCCGGCGATCATGCGCAGCAGCGTCGTCTTGCCCGCGCCGTTGACGCCGATGATGCCGATCTTCTCGCCGCGCCGGACCGTCAGATCGATCCCGGGGAACACGACGTGGTTGCCGTACGCCTTCTTGAGGCCCTCGATCCGGATCACGTCGTTGACCGAGCGCGCGGTCGGCGGGAACGAGAACCGCATGACGTTGCGCTTCTGGTAGGTCTCGACCGACTCCATCTTCTCGAGCATCTTGACGCGCGACTGCACGGCCGCGGCCTTGTTCGCCTGCGCGCGGAAGCGATCGATGAACTTCGTCAGTCGCTCGCGCTCGCGGGCGAGGTTCTTCGCGCGGCCGGCGAGGATCGTCTCCTCCTCCTCGCGCTGCTGGAGGTACTTCTCGTAGTTGCCGGGATAGCTGCGCAGGCCCTCGGGCTCGAGGCTGACGACGCGCGAGATCTGCTCGTTCAGGAACTCGCGATCGTGGCTGATCAGCACGAAGCAGCGGTTCCACTTCTTCAGGAAGTCGGAGAACCACGCGACCGAGGGCATGTCGAGGTGGTTCGTCGGCTCGTCGAGCAGCAGCACGTCCGGGCGCTGGAACAGCAGGCCGGCGAGCACGCCACGCATCTTCCAGCCGCCGGACAGCTCACCGATGTCGCGCTGCTCGTCGCCGGACGCGAACCCGAGACCGGCGAGGATCGCGAGCGCCTCGTGCTCGCCGAAGAACCGCTCGAAGTGATCGATCCGTTCGTGGAGCTCGCCCACGTCGGCCGCGAGGTCGAGCATCGTCGCGTCGTCGGCGCCGTCCTTCGCGGCCTGCTCGAGCTCGGCCTCGGCGGCGGCGAGCCGGCTGTCGAGCTCGACGCGGCCCGGTACGCTCGACAGGATCATGTCGATCAGCGAGCGGCCGCCCTCGATCGCGAGGTCCTGCGGCAGCCAGCCGATCCGGACACCGTTCGCGCGCGTGACCTTGCCGTCATCGATCTCCTGGTCGCCGGCGATGATCTTGAGCAGCGTCGTCTTGCCCGAGCCGTTCGGACCGATCAGGCCGACCCGGTCGCCGTGGCCGAGCCGCAGCGAGGCGGCATCGAAGATCATGCGATCGCCGAAGAACAGCGTGACTTCGTCGAGTACGACCAGGCTCATGGGCGACGGGCGGCATGAGTAGCACGACCTGCCCACACGTGTTTGCGACGGCCGGCGAAGCTGAACCGGCCATCGCGACCGCGGTCACGCCGGGCGTCACTCGGCAAGCGATCTTCGAGAGTCTACCGACCCGTCATGTTAGGCTTTTGCGGTGATGCAGGTCGGTGAAGTCCTGGCCGGGAAGTACCGGGTCGATCGGGTGATCGGTCGAGGCGGCATGGGCATCGTCGTGGCCGCGACGCACCTGCACCTGCACCAGTCAGTCGCGCTCAAGTTCCTGCTGCCCGAGTTCGTGTCGAACCGCAGCGTCGTCGAACGCTTCCTGCGCGAGGCGCGCGCATCGGCGCAGCTGCGCGGCGAGCACGTGTGCCGGGTGTCCGACGTCGGGACGCTCGACAGCGGCGCGCCGTACATCGTGATGGAGCTGATGACCGGCGAGGACCTGTCGTCGATGGTCGAGCGCGGCGGGCCGCTGCCGGTCCATATCGCCGCCGACTTCATCCTCCAGGCCTGCATCGGCGTTGCCGAGGCACACGCGCTCAACGTCGTGCACCGCGATCTCAAGCCGGCGAACCTGTTCTTGCACCGCCGGCCCGACGGCAGCGCGCTGATCAAGGTGCTCGATTTCGGCATCGCGAAAGCGCAGGCCGAAACGAACTTCCAGCTGACGCAGACGAGCGCGATCCTCGGGTCGCCGGGCTACATGTCGCCCGAGCAGCTGCGGTCGAGTCGCGACGTCGATCGCCGCAGCGACATCTGGGCGTTCGGCGTGATCCTGTACGAGATCGTGACCGGTCGCCGGCCGTTCGACGGCGAGAGCATCACCGAGCTCGCGCTGCGCGTCGCGATGGATCCGACGCCGCCGATCGTCGGCCAGTTCCCGCCCGGCTTCGCCGAGCTGATCTATCACTGCCTCGAGAAGGATCCGAAGAACCGGTTCCAGGATCTCGCGCAGCTCGCGAACGCGCTCGCGCCGTTCGGTGGTCCGCACGCCCGCGAGATGGCGTACGGCGTCGCGCGCGTGCTCAACGTCGGCGGCACGCCGATGCCACAGGAATCGATCCGGTTTGGCACCGCGCCGATCAGCCACGTGCCGATCACCGGCGTGCCGATCACGAACGTGCCGCAGACCGGTCCCGGAACCGGCCCGGTCCCGACGACGATGGGCTCGGCCGCGAGCTCGATGGTGACGTCGTCGCCGTCGCGCGCGCGCTGGGGCATCATCGCCGGCGCCGCGTTCGTGCTGCTCGCGATCGGGATCCCGGTCGCGATCACGACGATGCGCAGCGGCGACAAGCCGAAGGACACCGAGCCCGCGCCCGCGGCGACGCCCACGCCCGCGCCGGACGCGGCCGAGACGCACGCGCAGACGGCACCGCCGGACGCCGCCGTGGTTGCCGTGCCCGACGCCGCGGTCGCGACGACGCCGCCGCCAGACGCACCGGCGCCTGCGGTCGCGACCGACACGCCGCCGGATTCCAAGCCGACGAAGCCGACCCGGCCGAACAAGCCGACGAAGCCCAACAAACCGACGAAGCCGACGAAGCCCGGCGACGAGGAGGATCTCGGTGGCAGCAGGTTCTAACCGGATCGCGCTGTGCTGCGCGATCGCACTTGGATGTCTCGCCGGTGTCGCGCACGCGCAGCCAGCCGCCGCGACCGTGCAGTTCGATCGCGGCCGCGACATGATGAAGCAAGGCAAGTACGCCGAGGCGTGCGCCGCGTTCGAGCAGAGCCAGAAGCTCGATCCGCAGAACGGCACGCTCTACAACCTCGCCGGCTGCTACGTGAAGCTCGGCAAGCTCGCGTCGGCGTGGGCCGCGTATCACGAGCTCGCCGCCCGCGATGGCAACGCCGCGCGCCGCAAGGACTCCGAGAAGCGCGAGAAGGAGCTGACGCCGCGGCTGTCGAAGCTGCTGATCAAGGCGCCCGAGGTGCCCGGGCTCGTCGTCCAGATGAACGGGCTCGATGTCACCGGCCTCGTCAACGTCGATACGCCGGTTGACGTCGGCACGTACAAGCTCGAGGCACGCGCGAACGGCAAGAAGCCGTGGACCGCGACGAAGGAGATCAAGGACGAGGGCAAGACGGTCACCGTCGAGATCGCGTTCGATCAGCCCGCCGCCCCCGACACCGGCAAGGTCACGCCGACGAACCCACCACCGGCCACGCATCCCGTCGACACCGGCAACCCGACGATCGGCACGGGCGGTGGTGGCGGCAGCGGACCGGTCGACACCGCGCCGAAGTCGAACCGCAAGCTGTACGGCGCGATCACGCTCGGCGCCGGCGGCGCGCTCGTCGTCACGGGGCTCGTGTTCGGCAGCCGCGCGCGCGCCAAGTGGAACAACGCGAAGGAGATCTGCGGCGCGGATCTGCTGTGCGACAGCAACGGGGACCTCTCGGTCGGCAACCAGCTCGTCGACGAGGCGCGGTCGGCGGCGACGCTCTCGACCGTGCTCGTGATCGGTGGCGTCGCGGCCGCCGGTCTCGGCACGTACCTGATCGTGAGCGCGCCAAAGCGCGCGCCGACGTCGACGGCGTGGCGGATCACGCCCAGCGTCGGTCCGACGGCGGTCGGCGTCACGCTCGGCGGTGGATTCTGATCATGTGGCGCGTGCTCGTGCTCGTCGCGTCGCTCACCGGTGCGAGCGCGTGCGGCAAGCTCCTCGGCATCGAGGATCTCGGTGCGGCGTCACGCGATGGTGGCGGCGATGGTGGCGGCGGCTCCGGCGACGCGATGCCGGGCAATATCAACTTCAGCGGTGACCTGTTCCTGTTCAGCGAGACCGGCAATCAAATGCCCGCGGGTGGCGCGATCGTCGACGTGCTCGAGGCGCAGTCCGGCCAGGTGCTCGGCAGCGGCGTCGCGGATCCGAACGGCCACGTGTCGATCGACTGGACGCAGCCCGGCAACCTCGACGTGTTCCTGTTCACGAAGCATCCGAGCGCGCTCGATACGTTCGTGTATTTTCCAACGCTGCAGCTGCAGAGCACGAACATCAGCATGACGCTGTTCACGCCGCAGGCGATGCAGATGATGTCGAGCCTCGCCGGCGTGCCGTTCGACGCGAACCTCGGGACGGTCCTCGCGCTCGCCGAAACGCCGGCCATGGGCCCGGTGGTCGGTGCGAACATCACGTCGAATCCGGCGGGCAAGGTCGTGTACGCCGACGACGGCGGCAATCCGAACCCGATGCTCGGTGCGACGACGTCGGCCGGGTTCGCGTGGATCTTCAACACGCCGACGCCGACCCAGGTCATCGCGATGGCTCCCAATGTCGGCTCCGCGAACGTCCAGCTCGACGTGCCGCCGAGCAGCGTGAGCTATCTGTCCCTGGTGCTGAAATGACGATGACCCGGCTCGCGGTCGTTTCCGTGTTCGTGTTCGGGCTCGCCGGGTGCGGCAAGCTGCTCGGGATCGAGGATCTCGGCAGCTCGACGCCGGGCAACGACGGCGGACCACGCGACAGCAACGTACCCGGCGACGTCATGCCGACGCAGGTGACGTTCACCGGCTCGATCCAGCTGTTCATGGACGTCACGACCGGCATGACGGGCCCGGCGGCGAACGCGACCGTCGACGTGCTCGATGCGCAGAACGGCAGCGTGCTCGGCAGTAGCGGCACGGACTCGACGGGCAAGTACTCGGTGACCTGGTTCCAGCCCGGGACGGTCGACGTGTTCCTGTTCGTCAAGCATCCGCAGGCGATGGACACGTTCCACTACTTCGCGCAGCTGCAGGGCCGCGACGCCGACGTCAGCTTCACGATGCTGTCGCCGATGGCGCTGCAGCAGGTCGCGCAGTTCGCGATGGCCCAGCAGGACCCGCAGCTCGGCGCCGCGATCGTGTTCGCGTTCGATGCGAACAACGTCGGGATCGCGGGCGCGACGATCACGGCGGATCCGGGCAAGGTCGTCTACGCGGATGCAACCGGCTTTCCGCGCAACGGCGCGACGTCGACCGATCCATCCGGCGCGGCGTGGGTGTTCAACGCGCCACCGCTGACGAACGTCCAGATCGTCGGCCCCCCGGGCACGACGATGACCGCGAGCTATCCCCTCAACGTGCCCCCGATGTCGCTCAGCTACCTGCCGCTGCTCCTGCAATGACGTATCGCGACGACCGCGATGCCGATCAGGCACGGATCGCCGCGCTCGAGGCCGATCTCGCAGCGGCGAACCAGCGGATCGCCGAGCTCGAGGGGCGCCGCGAGCAGGCGCTCGTGCTCGCGAGCGGTGGCAACGCGCTGACCGCGCCGGCTCCCGGCACCGCGGCGAAGCGCTGGTTCGGCGCGCCGCTCCAGCTCGAGCTGACGCGGCGGTTCGGCGGCACGTTTCCGACCGACCGGTTCGAGGATCTGATCGAGCGGATCCGCGCGATCGTCCGCGATCCCGGACGGAGCGAGCTGCTGCGATCGTCGCTGACGTGGTCGGCGACGCCCGGCGAGAAGAGCATCGGGCCGTTCCTCGTCGTCACGGTGTCGGTGAAGGACGGCGCGACGACCCTGACCGTGACCGATCGGCTCGGCCAGGCGGCGGGGGCGATCTACGGCGGGATCGGCGGCGGCGTCGGCGGCGGTGCGATCGTGGCGCCGATCTTCGCGTCGATCGCGGTGCCGGTGCTCGCGCCGGTGTTCGTGCTCGGCTGGCTCGGCGGCGTGTACGCGGGTGCGCGCGCGATCTTCAAGCGCGTCGCGCGCCGTCGCGCCGAGCGACTCCAGGTGTTGTTCGACGCGCTCGCCGAGGAGATCGCGACGCGGATCGCGCAGCAGGGCTGACGCTCAGCGCTTGCGGCGATCGCTGCGCGCGACGAGCGTGCTCGGCAACGCACCCTCGGTCTCGAGCCGCCGGATCTCGTCGCCGATCGCGCGCAGCTGCGCGAGCCGCTCGGGCTCGCCGCGATAGCGATCGACGAGCTCGCCGTAGAGCTCGCGCACGGCATCACCGTCGGGCGGCGCCGCCATCGTCGCGCGCACGACGCACAGCCGCCACTCGAATGCGAGCTCGCCCTCGACCTCGACGGCGAGCCGGTCGCCTTCCTCGCGCAGCACCGGCACCTCGGAAGCGTCCGAGCGGCAGCGCTCGAGGAGCGTGCTCAGTCTCGCCCGGCTCGTCGCATCCCGGCTCGCCACGCGCCGAGCGTAGCACGCCGAACTGGTGATACGTTCCGGCCATGGCTTCGCGTACTCCTCGCAAGACGTTCGCCGCACCGTTCGTGGTCACGCTCGCCGCGTGCGGTGGCAAGTCGGCCCCGCCGCCGCAGCCGCCGACGCCGATCACGACCGTCGAGCCCGCGCAGCCGCAGCCGATCGCCGAGCCGACCGCTGGCGAGCCGACGCCCGCGACGACGCCGCCGATCCAGGCGAACCCGCCACCGCCGAAGGTCCAGCCCGCGACATACGAGCAGCACTGGCGCGTCTCGAAGGGTGGCGACGGCTGCCTCGCGATGCCGCAGGTGAGCTGTCCCGAGCCGAAGAACGGCGGTCCGCGCCCGACGTGCAACCCGCCGCCGCCGATCAAGTACGCGTGCCCGACCGATGTCGACGTGCCGTTCGAGATCGTGCTGCGCGAAGGTGCGACCGAGTGCTTCGTCGTGCCGCCGCCGATGAAGTGCCCGAAGGGCGCGATGTGCAACCCGCCGCGGCCGCGCAAGGTCGACTGCCCGACGCGGTGACCGTGTCGCGCGCGGTCCAGGACGAGTGGCGCGCGCGGATCGCGGCCGAGTACACGTCGGCGGCGATCACGCAGCACCTCGTCCTGTGGCTGATCCAGGCCGGCGCGCCGCCGGATCTGATCGAGGCCGGGCTCGTGATCGTCGGCGACGAGCTCGTGCATTCGCGGATGAGCCACGAGGTCTACCAGGCCGCCGGCGGCACGCTGCCGCCTGCGATCGATCGCGACCAGCTCGGCCTGGCGCGCACGAGCGAGCCACTCGAGCACGACATCCTGCGCGTCGCGGTGCGCGTGTTCTGCCTCGGCGAGACCGTCGCGGTGCCGCTGTTCTCGCACCTGCGCGAGCACTGCACGATCGAGCCGGCGCGCGCGGCGCTCGATCGGATCCTGCGCGACGAGGTCCGGCACCGTGACTTCGGGTGGGACGTGCTCGACTGGCTGCTCGCGATCGATCGCGACGACGGCGTGCCCGCGCGCGTCGAGGCGGCCTTGCCCGAGATGCTCGACGAGCTCGCCGCGTCCTATGGCATGGCGAACGAGGCGGTCGCGACCGATGATGGCGTGCTCGACGACGCGGACCGCGCGTGGGGCCTCGCGCCGCCGCGCGAGTACGCCGAGATCCTCGCGCGCACGCTCGACCGTGATTATCGGCCACGCTTCCAAGCACGCGGAATCCATATGCCCGGCGAGCCGGCTGTCACGAACCTGTAAGATTCGCCGCGCGGCTCGACCACCGGACCCATGTAGAATCCCGGCCATGCGCCGGCTCGTGGGAGGAATCGCGTTCGCTTGCCTCGTGGGTCTCGGGGGCGCGTGCGGCAGCTCCGATCCCGAGCCGTACGTGCTCGCGTTCGGCCCGTACACGATCGCGCCGAGCCAGGAAGTCACCGATCAGTGCGTGCAGATCACGCTGCACAACGACGACTACGTCTACATCAACGCGGTCGAGCTCACGACCGGGCCGGGCTTCCACCACTCGAACTGGTTCTACGTCCCCGAGCGCACGTTCGAAGGCGAGGACGGCACGTTCACGTGCGACGACCGCGACTTCAACGAGCCGGTCGCGGCGATCTTCGGCGGCGTGCTGTTCGCGCAGTCGACACAGGCGCCGCACGAGATCCAGCAGTTTCCCGACGGCGTCGCGATCAAGATCCCGCCGCACTTCAAGCTCGTCACCCAGATCCACCTGCTGAACGCGACCGAGAACACGCTCGAGCTGTCGCCGACGATCAAGCTGACGCCGATCCCGAAGGCCTCGGTCGACAAGACACTCGCCGGCATCTCGTTCCAGAACCAGGCGCTCGCGCTGCCGCCGGACAAGGCGTCGCGGTTCACCGTCGAGTGCGACCTCGCGCCGACGCACGAGATGCTGTTCGGCACCGATCCGGACTTCAAGATCTACTACGCACTCGCGCACTACCACGAGCTCGGCACCGGGCTCACCGTCGAGGCAGTCAAGCCCGACGGCACATCGGCGACCGTGTACACGACCACGACGCACGTCGGCGATGCGCTCGGCGGACCGATCGAGCCCGCGTTCGACATGACCGGCTACACGAAGCTGCGGTTCTGGTGCGACTTCTACAACCCGCGCGCCGAGACCGTGACGTGGGGCGTCGGAGATCAGGAGATGTGCGTGTTTCTCGCGTTCTCGGACTCGCCGTACAACTGGGGCGGCGGCGTCAACGAGCCCGAGCCCCCGCAGAACCCGGTCGAGGTCGGCAGCGCGACGTACTACACGAACGGCTGCACCGTGTTCGCGAACGACGCGACACGCTGATCCCGGCTCGGCGATCGCCGCGCAGCCGCAGCCGCAGCCGTGCCATAGTGCGCGGCCAAGCGATGGCAACCATGAAGATCTTGCTCACCGGCGCCGGCGGCCAGATCGGCCACGATCTGATCGGCGCACTGTCCGACGCGGGTCATGAAGTGATCTCGACCGACCTCGCGCCGCGGCCGCCGAGCCACGCGCACGCGAGCGGCTCGTCGTGGCAGCGGCTCGACGTCACCGACGCGGCGGCGACGCTCGCGATGTTCGAGAAGATCCAGCCCGACATGGTGTTTCACCTCGCGGCGATCCTCTCCGCGCGCGGCGAGAAGGACCCGCGGCTCGCCTACGACGTCAACCAGACCGGGACGTGGAACGTGCTCGAGGCGTGTCGCGCCGCCGGCGTCAAGCGGCTCGTGTTCACGTCGAGCATCGCGGTGTTCGGCCCGCCGCCGAGCGGCCCGTTGCCCGATCCGACGCCGGACGACGTCGCGCTGCACCCGACGACGATGTACGGCGTCACGAAGGTCGCCGGCGAGCTGCTGTGCGCGTACTACACGAAGAAGTTCGACGTCGACTGCCGCGGCGTCCGGTTCCCCGGCCTGATCAGCGCGGCGATGCCGGGCGGCGGCTCGTCGGACTACGCGCTGTTCATGTACGTCGATGCGGTCCGCAAGGGCGGCTACGACGCGTTCGCGCGCGCCGACACGCGGATCCCGCTGATGTACATGCCCGACGGCGTGCGCGCGCTGCTCGAGGTCGCGATGGCCGATCGCGAGCGGCTGACGCGCTCGATCTACAACATCGCCGCGTTCTCGCCGCGCGCCGACGAGATCGCGAAGAGCGTGCAGCGCGCGATCCCCGAGGCGAAGTTCACGTACTCGCCGGATCCGCGGCGCCAGGCGATCCTCGACTCGTGGCCGAAGTCGCTCGACGACTCGGCGGCGCGGCGCGACTGGGGCTGGAAGCCGAAGTACGACCTCGACGCGATGACCGACGATCTGATCCCGCGGATCCGCCGGATGCTCGAGCTCGGCGCGGTGCTGTCGACGCACTGATGGTCGCGCTGCATCCCGTCCTGCTCGCGGCGATGCAAGGCGCTCGGCGGCGCGGGCTCGACAATCCGCTGCACGCGACGACGCCATCGCCGCCGTGGCTCGCACCGAAGAGCCTCGCCGAGCTCGTGCTCTGGCTCGCCGATCGCGTGCTCGATCCGGCGGAGCCGCCCGAGGCCGGCGTGCTCGCGCGTGCCCGGCGCTGGCTCGCGACGCCGTCGGAGATCGTCGGGCCGCAGGGCCACGCGAAGTATCCGGTCGAGCGGCTGAGCGTCGCGATGCTCGCGGAGCGCACCGCGTGGCGGGCGCACAAGAACCCGGCGGCGACGGTGACCGCGGCGAAGGCGGCGGCCCGGCTCGCGCTGACGCTCGTCCGCGCGGTCCCCGCGCACGAGCTGCGCTCGGCCGCGAGCCTGCTGCGCGCCATGGACGAGCGGATCTTCTGCGTCGAGGCCGGTGCGTTCCTCGCCGAGCACGATGCGCCGGCCGACCGCGTGCGCGAGGTGCTGTTCCGCCGTGCCGGCGAGCATGGCCGGCTCGGGCTCGTCGTGGTCCGGCTCGATCCAGACGGCCAGGCAGGCGCCGATCACGGCGTGCTGCTCAAGCTGCACGGTCGCTATCGCTGGTTCGCGGGCTCGCGCGCGGACGCGCTCGCGACGGTGCCCGACGCCGTGCTCGACGAGGCGCTGCCCGTCGTCGAGGCGCGCGAGCGCATGCTCGGTTAGACTCGGCCGATGGCTGTGGTCGAAGCCGCGAACTCCGAGCCCGCCGGATTGCGCGTGCTGACGTGGAACGTCTGGTTCGGTGCCCACATGTTCGAGGAGCGTTGCGCCGCACTGCTCGCGGAGCTGCATCGTCGACAGCCGGACGTGATCGCGCTGCAGGAAGTGACCGAGCCGCTGCTCGCGATGCTCGTCGATTCGACGTGGGTCCGCGCGCGCTACCAGCTATCCGACGACGCGCTGCTGCAGCGCTACGACGTCGCGCTGCTGTCGCGCGTCCCGGTGACCGCGTTCGACAGCGTCGAGTTGCCGTCGACGATGGGCCGCCGGCTGCGGGTCGCCGAGCTCGCGAACGGGCTCGCGGTCGCGACCGTGCACCTCGAGAGCATGAAGGAGAGCTCGCAGGCGCGCGCCGAGCAGCTCGCGATCATCCAGCCGCACCTCGCGAGCCGGTATCCGGACGCCGTGCTCGTCGGCGACATGAACTTCAAGCCCGACGACGCGCTCGAGACCGCGACGCTCGACGCGAGCTTCGTCGATGTCTGGCCGGCGCTGCGCCCCGGCGACCCCGGCTACACCGCGGACACCGTCGTCAACACGATGCGCTATCAGCTCAAGCCGTCGCACTCGCGCAAGCGGATCGATCGCGTGTTCCTGCGCAGCGCGCGCTGGCAGGCGTCCGCGATCGACCTGGTCGGCACGGCCGCGTTCGACATCGACGGCACGTTCGTGTCCGACCACTTCGGGCTCGAGGTCACGTTGACCGCCCGTCCCTGATACGCCAGGCTGCGCGCATGTACACGCATGCGAAGTCGGTGCTCGCAGCGCAGCTCGCCGAGATCGAGGCGGCGGGGCTGTGGAAGCACGAGCGCCTGATCACGTCGCCTCAGGCGGCGCATATCCAGACCAACGGCAAGGAAGTGATCAACTTCTGCGCGAACAACTACCTCGGGCTGTCGAGCCACCCGCGCGTCATGGCCGCGGCGAAGCGCGCGCTCGACGATCGCGGCTACGGGCTGTCGAGCGTGCGGTTCATCTGCGGCACCCAGGATCGGCACAAGGAGCTCGAGGCCGCGGTCTCGAAGTTCCTCGGCACCGACGACACGATCCTGTACTCGTCGTGCTTCGACGCGAACGGCGGGCTGTTCGAGACGATCCTCGGCGAGCAGGACGCGATCATCTCCGACGCGCTCAACCACGCGTCGATCATCGACGGCATCCGGCTGTGCAAGGCCGAGCGGCACCGCTACGAGCACGACGATCTGAACGATCTCGAGGCGAAGCTCCAGGCGACACAGAGCAAGCGACTGCGCATGATCGCGACCGACGGCGTGTTCTCGATGGATGGCGACATCGCGCGGCTCGACGCGATCTGCGACCTCGCGGACAAGTACGGCGCGATGGTGATGGTCGACGACAGCCACGCGACCGGCTTCGTCGGCAAGACCGGCCGCGGCTCGGCCGAGCTGCGCGGTTGCATGGACCGGATCGACGTCTACACGTCGACGCTCGGCAAGGCGCTCGGCGGCGCGTCCGGCGGGTTCACGTCGGGCAAGAAGGAGATCATCGATCTGCTGCGCAACCGCTCGCGGCCGTATCTGTTCTCGAACACGCTCGCGCCGCCGATCGTCGCGGGCTCGATCGAGGCGATCACGCTCGTCAGCGAATCGACCGCGCTGCGCGACAAGCTCGAGGCGAACACGACGCGGTTTCGCGAGGGCATGACGAAGCTCGGGCTCGCGATCCGGCCGGGCACGCACCCGATCACGCCGGTGATGCTCGGCGACGCGCGGCTCGCGGTCGAGATGGCGCAGCGGCTGCTCGCACACGGCATCTACGTCATCGGCTTCTCGTTCCCGGTCGTCCCGAAGGGCCAGGCCCGGATCCGCGTCCAGCTGTCGGCCGCGCACTCCGAGGCGGACATCGATCGCGCGCTCGACGCGTTCGGCACCGTCGGGCGCGAGCTCGGCGTGCTGTCGTGAGGTGCCCGTGAAGCCCGAGGCGATCGAATCGAAGATCCGCGCGGCGCTGCCCGATGCGGTCGTGAAGCTCAAGGACCTCACCGGTACCGAGGACCACTGGGAAGCGCAGGTGATCTCGGCGGCGTTCGCGGGAAAATCGCTGATCCAGCGCCATCGGCTCGTCATGGCCGCGCTCGCCGACGAGCTGAAGGGGCCGATCCACGCTCTGACGCTCGACGTCAGGACCCCCGACGAGGCCGAGCGTTAACGCACGGTCGATCTGGCTGGGGCCCAAACACCCGAGACCCGGTCAGTTTCGCGGGCAGATCTGTCAGTAACGTCCCTGATCCGCCGGGCAAATCCATGTGCGCTGAATGCGAATCCATGTGACCCTTATGGTTCCGAAACGTCATGGGAGCGGACCTCGCCGTGGAAGAGCAGTTCGGCCCGTACCTCGTGTACGAGCGACTGGGGATCGGCGGGATGGCGACCGTGCATCGCGCGCTCGAGCGCGGCATCGAAGGGTTCGAGCGGATCGTCGCGCTCAAGCGATTGCTGCCGCACCTCGCGGAGGACGCGAGCTTCATCAAGTCGTTCGTCCGTGAAGCGAAGCTCGCGTCGCTGCTGAACCACAACAACATCGTCCAGATCTTCGAGCTCGGTCGCGTCGGCACCGAGTACTTCATCTCGATGGAGTACATCGACGGTCGCGACATCCGTCGGATCCTCCGCCACGCGCGCAAGGTCACCGGGCCGCCGCCGATCCACGTCACCGTCGGGCTGCTGCTGCAGCTGTGCGACGCGCTCGACTACGCGCACACGAAGGTCGACGATCAGGGCCACCCGCTCGGCCTCGTGCATCGCGACGTCTCGCCGTCGAACTTGCTCGTCACGTCGGCCGGTCACCTCAAGGTGATCGACTTCGGCATCGCGAAGGCGCAGAGCTCGCAGCTGCGCACGCAGACCGGCCGCGTGAAGGGCAAGCTCGCGTACATGGCGCCCGAGGCGATCACGGGCAAGGAGCTCGACTCGCGCAGCGATCTGTTCGCGGCCGGCGTGATCGCGCACGAGCTGCTGACCGCGCGCCCGCTGTTCGCGAGCAAGAACGAGTACCAGACGCTGCTCAAGGTCCAGCGCGGCGACATCATGCCGCCGTCGACGTTCAACCAGGCGTGCCCGCCCGAGCTCGACGGCATCGTGCTGCGCGCGCTCGCGCGCGATCCCGACGAGCGGTTCGCCGACGCCGCGGAGCTGCGCGAGCACCTGCTCGCGATGCGCAAGCAGTACAACCTGCAGACCGGCCATCGCGACGTCGCGCAGTGGCTCGACTGGGCGTTCTCGCTCGAGCCGCCGAGCGGTGGGTTCGCCGGGCCGAACACGCTCGACCACTCGCCGCAGACGTCGTCCGGCAGCAACGGCGACATCGCGGCGGCGGTGCGCGGCTATCGCCAGCACATCACGCCGCTGCCGAGGAAGGACGAGGACGCCGCGGTCGAGATCGCGTGGGGCGGTGGCGAGCCCGAGGCGGCCGCGCCGATCGAGCTCGACGATGTCCCCGACGTCTCGGCGAAGCACCTCGGCGCGCAGCCGCGCGTCGAGCTCGACGATCTCGGCGACGACATCCCGCCGCCCGAGCCGAGCCACGGCGTACCGCGGCCGCATCGCGACACCGCGCCGGAACGAGCGGTCGCGCAGGCCGACGGCGTCGACACGCGCGCGACCGACGCGGTGCCGACGATCGCGGCGCGCGGCAGCTCGACGTCGATCCGCGCCGCGAACGCGACCGGACCGATCCCGCGGCCGAAGTCGCCGTCGCTGTCGGCCGCGACGCTGCCGCCGCGCACGAAGCGCGAGACGCTGTCGCCGGCCGTGACGCCCGCGCGCGAGCGCCGCACGACCGCGCCCGGGGTCGTCGGTGCCGAGGTGCCGCGCGTCGAGGATCGCTCGGCCGCCAATCCGCTCGCGACGCCGAACCCGGACATCCAGACCGGCCCGGTGCCGGACGCGATGGTCACCGCACCGCCGCGCCCTGCCCGCTCGCTGACCGACCTCTCGCACCTGGCGCAGGCGGCGCACGAGGACACGCGCGACACCCAGCCCTCGCCGGCGCTCGTGCTCGGCGAGGCTGCGGCGAGAACGCTCCCCGAGGTCCAGCGCCTGCCGACGACGAAGCCCGGCCACGTGCCGGCGCGCGCGCCGACGCTCGACAGCAACGCCGACCCCAGGGTCGCGATGTCGGACGCCGAGGCGGTCGCGACGACGCCGAACCCGGTGCGCGCGAAGAAGCGCGAGTCGAACATCAACATCGGCTCGTCGATCGTCCAGCGCCAGCGCCGCAGCGGCACGTGGCTGATCGTCACGCTGCTGCTCGTCGCCGGTGCGGCCGCGACCGCGGCGACGCTGTACTTCACGCGCGGCCACGCCGACAAGCTCGAGACCGCGATCGAGACGCCGCCGGTACCGCCGGTGCGCACCGTCGGCACGGTGAAGTTCAACATCGAGCCCGAGGACGTCGAGATCACGATCGAGGGCAAGACGCACGTCGGCTCGCCGTGGTCGATCGAATTGCCGCCGGGCCAGCACGCGATCCAGATCCATCGCGACGGCTACAAGGCGCGCCTGATGTCGATCGAGCTGTCGCCGAACGAGACCCAGACGCTGGTCGTCGGGCTCGAGCGCCTGAGCTCGAACAAGGAAGCGAACTTGATCCTGACGTCGACGCCGCTCGGCCTCGAGGTCGTGCTCGACGGCAAGCTGTTGCCGCAGCGCACGCCGGTGAAGCTGCCGATCGCCGCCGGTTCGCACACGATCGCGCTGCGCCAGAACGGGCTCGAGGTCTGGAAGCACGAGCTCGTCGCCGAGGCGAGCGTCGACTACGAGTTCAGCCCGTCGATGACCGAGGCGAAGCAGCGAGAGCGCGCCTCGCGGATCGTGCGCCCCGAGCCGCCGCTGCAGCTGACGAAGGAAGACAACGCGGCGCCGGCTCCCGGCACCGAGAAGACCGTGCCCGACCAGCCGCCGCCCGCGCCCGTGCATCCGCCCGCCGTCGACGACAAGAAGGCCGAGCCCCCGCCCGCGCCCGCGCCGACGCCGCCGCCCGCCCCGCCGGTGCAGCCGCCGCCGGCGCCGAAGCCGGTCGTGATCCCGCACACCGGTCCGGTCACGGTCGCACCGACCGCGGTGACGCGCGTCGCCGGCGATACGCCGACGCTGTCGAAGACCAAGCGCGCCGAGATGCCGCCGGTCGTCGCCGCGAAGGTCTGCATCGACACCGCGGGTGCGGTCAGCTCGGTCGACATGATCACGAAGCTCGAGCGGCTCACCGTGCTAGACCTGACCGCCGCGATCCGCGGCTGGCGCTACGCGCCGTACAAGCAGGCCGGTACCGCGGTGCCCGCGTGCTTCGTCGTCAGCTTCCGCGTGAAGTGATCACTTCGCCTTCTCGGCGACGATCACCCCATGGAACATGTCCATGCCGCAGGCGAACTTGACCTCGCCGTCGGCGGGCACGGTGACCGCGACATCGACCGGCTTGTTCAGCGGCAGATCGACGAGCTTGCCGTCCGGCGTCTTCAGCTGCGCGAGGCACTCGCTGTCGATCGTGCGCGTGAACTGGAGGTCGAGCTTCTCACCCGGCTTGCCGGCGATCCGATCCGGCACGTAGCCGTCCTTGTTCGCCTCGATCTTGATCGTGCGCACGCCGTCCGGACCGACCGTGCCGGTCGTCGCCGTCGCGGCGGGCTTGTCCTTGTCCGTCGCCTCGGACTTCGGCGCCTTCTTGCAGGCGGTCAGCGAGAGAGCACACGCGAGAGCGAGGACGAAGCGCATCCGCGCAACATAGCGCGCGCGTCCCGCGGTCGCTACAGCCGCGCCGAGCTCGCGCCCTTCGGCGACTGGTTCTCGTGATCGGCGAACGGATCGGCCCAGTTCTCGAACTGCAGGATGCCGAGCTCGGCGAACCGCTGGCGCTGGCGCTCCGAGAGCAGATCCATCTTCTTGATCGCCGGCACGATCTTCGCGAACAGCATCTGCCGGAACATCACCTGGCCGTGGTTGTGGAGCGCGATCTCCATGCACTGCTTCGCGGGCAGGCCGGTCTTCTCCCATACCTCCTGGAACAGGAACCGATCGCGCATCAGCCGCGCGGCCTCGAACACGAAGTCCTCGCGCTCGCGGCGCACCGACTCCGGCTGCTCCTTGTAGTAGTCGCGCAGCGACAGGATCCCGAACGCGACGTGGCGCGCCTCGTCGCCCATCACGTACGCGGTCAGCTCGCGCAGCAGCGGCTCCTGCGTGTTGTTGCGGATCATCCCGAACGCGGCGAGCGCGAGCCCCTCGACCATGATCTGCATGCCGAGGAACTTCATGTCCCACCGGCTGTCCTTGAGGATCATGTCGAGCAGCGTCTTCAGGTGCTGGTTGCAGGGATACGCGATCCCGATCTTGTGGTGCAGGTACTGGTTGAACACGTCGACGTGGCGCGCCTCGTCGACGACCTGGCTCGCCCCGTAGAGCTTGCTGTCGAGGTCACGCACCGACGGCACGAGCTGCGCGGTCGCGAGCAGCGCGCCCTGCTCGCCGTGCAGGAACTGCGACAGCGTCCACGCGAACGTCTCGATGTTGAGCTTGCGGCGCTCCTGCTCGGTCATCTTGTTGTAGATGTCCGAGCCGAACAGCGGCATCAGCTGCTCGGGCCCCATCGGCTTGTCGAGATCGACGTCGGTCTGCCACGGCAAGACCTCGTCGGAGATCCACTGCGCGTGCACCGCCTTCTGGTACAGGTCGCGCAGCTTCTCGCGCGTCTCCTGGTAGCCCCACGTGTACGTCACCTCGAGGATCGCCTCGAGCGTCTCGATCGACGGACCAGCTACCTGCGTGCTCGTCAGCTGCGCGGCTTCCATGACGGCTCCTTGGTCTCCATGCATCCCGATTCCCCTTACCCCGAAAACTGAAACTTGTTTCATTTTGGACTGGCGCTCGCGCGACCGTCAAGGGCAATGTGAATCGTATGGCCTCCCGGGCTCGCACGAAACCCGCGCCGCCGCCGGATCCCGAGGTGATCCTGCGTGCGACACGCGAGCCCGACTTTCGCCAGGAGCGCTCGCGCCGCAGCTACCTCGCGCTGATCGACGCCGCGACCGAGCTGTTCTCCACCCACGGCTACGACGCCGTCGGCACCCCCGAAATCTCGCAACAGGCCGGGGTCTCGGTCGGCACGTTCTATCGCTACTTCGACGACAAGCACGAGGTCTATCTCGAGATCGTGCGGCGCACGCTCGTCGCCGCGTACCGCGAGACGATCGAGGGCCTCGGCCCGGAGCGGTTCGTCGGCCGCGCGCGCCACGAGACGATCGCGGCGACCGTCGACGTGCTGTTCGATCACGTGCTGTCGCGGCCGAACCTGTCGCGCAGCTTCACCGAGATGTCGCTGCGCGATCCCGAGGTCGCCGAGCTGCGCCGCGCGTTCGAGCATGTCTCGGTCGAGCGGCTGACGATGCTGATCTCGGCGATCGTGCCGCGCGCGATCGTCCCCGATCCGGAGGCGACCGCGTACGTGCTGTACGGCTGCGCGATGCAATGCGCGTACGGCCTCGCCGGCCACGTCGGCGATCCGCCGGTCGAGCCAGCGCGCGCGAAGGCCGCGCTGACGCTGTTCATCGAGCGTGCGCTGTTTCCCGAGTAGATCAGGGATTCAGCGCGGACCACGTCGCGAACGTGCCGCACTCGCGCAGCACCTCGCGGTAGTACGCGGTCGTCTTGTAGCCCTTCAGCACCTTGAACCAGCGCACGGGCACGAGATCGACGTCGGGATCGCCGGGCTGCGCTTGCTGCTGCTTCGTGATCAGCGCGCCGAGCTCGGCCTTCGCCGCGAGGTACGCGGCCTTCGCCTTGAGCTCGCGCTTCGTCGTCAGCTCGTAGGCGCGCTTGTACCAGTACTCGGCAGGCGCGGTGTCCTCGGTCGCCTGGTGCGTCGCCTCGAACACGACGCGCGCGTTGCCGTGGTGGGTGATGTTGTAGAGCGCGTTGCCAAGCAGCAGCGCGGACTGCGCCGCGGTCTCGCCGCCACCGCGTGCGCTGCGCTCGAGCTCGACGAGCTTCGCCGTGAAGCTGGCGTGCGTCCACGCGGCGTGCGCGTACCTCGCGTGATCGCAGTCGTGGCAGTCGCGGATGTGGATCACGAACGGATCGGTGCCGAGCCGCGCGGAGGTCGGGTGCGCGATCTGGAACAGCTTCGCGGCGTCGACGAACTTGCCCTCGCGCACGTAGCGCATCGCGAGCTCGCGCTCGAGGTCCTCGCGCTTGAACGTGCCGCCGGCGAGCACGAACCGCTCGAACGGCGTGCTCTGGCGGGCAGTGCGCGCGATCATCTGCTGGATGAACGTCGCGCTCTCCCACGGCGACTTCGCGTTCGGCGCGCGCGTCTCGTCCGCGGTGCCGGCGGCGAGGTACTCGGCGTCGACGATCCGGCCGGCCTTCGCGTACGCCTTCGCGAGCGTCGTCCGGATCTCGTGGTTGACCGACGCGAGGCGCGCGAACTTAGGATCGAGCTGACCGACCGCGGTCGCGAGCTCGTCCTCGTGCTGCGGATCGATGCGCCAGCTGACGACGATGCCGACCGCGAGGCTCGCCTTTGCCTGGCTCGCGACGCGCAGATCGCCCGGGCGCTGCGCGACCGCGCGGGTCAGCCGCGTGCGCGCGGTCGCGACGTCGCCGCGCTTCGCCGCGACGTGCCCGGCGACGAGGTTCGCGATCCACGGCCGATCCGAGCCGGGGCGATCCGCGATCGCGACCGCGAGCTGCTCGAGCCGCGCGTACGCCTTCTGCTGCGCCGCGACGTCGGTGGCGGACGGCGCCTCTTCCCACGCGGCCGAGCCACCGCGGCTCTCCACGCGTGCGAGCTCGCGCACGAGCAGCAGGCCGACGAGGTTCGACTTCGGATCGAGCTTCAGGATCTCCTGGGTCGCGACGAGGCCGTCCTGCGACAGGCCGACGAGCCGCCACATCTCGGCGCGCTCGCGCGGCGTCGCGGCGAGCTTCAGCGCGGCGTGCCACTCGCCGTCGCCTTTCGGCTTGAAGTCCGCGGCGGCGAGCCCGGCGAGCGGCGGATAGCTCGCGTGGATGCGCGCGAGCTCGACGTCGGCGCGCGGCCGTGCGTTCGTGCGGATCAGCGAGCCCGCGAGGTAGTAGCGCGTGCGCCACGCGAGGTCCTTCGACGGCCCGTCGAGCGTCGCGCGATTGCCGTCGACGAATCCAACGAGGCCCGCGTGATCGCCGGCGTAGAACAGCCCGCGCACGGCGAGGAACGCGTAGCGCTGCGCGATGAACTTGTCCTTCGTCGCCTTCATCGCGGCCTTCGCCTGCGCGATCAGGTCCTTCGGCGTCGGTGGCGACGCGACCGTCTTGCCCTGCGCCTCGTCGTACGCCTCGAGCGACGTGAATGCCTCGAGCTTGCGCGCGAGCTCCACGACCGCGACCGCCGCGCGCAGCCGATCGAGCCCTGCGCCCTTCGCGGACCACAGCGAGCTGTCACGGAACGTCGCGGGCGAGGTCCCCGACGCGCCGGCGAGCCGCTTCGCGATCGCGGCGAGCTCGCCGGGCTTCGCCTCGAGCAGCAGCTTGCTCCAGTCCGCCGGCTTGACCGCATCCTTCAGGTAGCCCGCCCAGTCCTCGAGCATCGCGTTCGTCAGGCAGTTGCCGCAGCCGCCGCCGAACCCGGACACGAACGGATCGTAGCCGAGCGCGGATTCGTCCTCGCCGAGCACGCCCGGATCGAACGTCGTGACGTCCTCGATCAAGGGCTCGAAGCCGGCGCATGCGTCGACCCGCTCGCCGTGGAGCAGCGTCCCGGCGACGACGAACAGCGTTCCGGCGAGCGCGAGCTCAGCGAACCGTCTCGTAGAGATCAGCGAGCGAATCGAGGCCATGGCGAGCGAGGTTCCTTTCGGACAGATCGAACAGCGCGACGGTGCGCGCGGCGGACGAAGGCAGGTGCGGGGCGAGCTGCGCGGCCGCCTGCCGGGACTCGGCCGGGCCCATGCGCTCGATCTTGAGGACGTCCCCCTCGCGCAGCAGCCGGCCCTGGAGGAACGCGTTGCGCGTGACGGTGAACCGATCGGGCGCGGTGCGCGTCACGAAGTCGAGCGCCGGCAGCGCGTCCGGATCGGTCGCCTGCAGCAGGCCTTCGACGCGCTCGTCGCGCAGGTGCAGCGTCCACGACCAGATCGGCAGCGCGACGTCGAGCGGCAGCGGGTAGTCCGCGATCCGCGCGAGGTAGCGTGCCGCGGCATCGGCGTCGAAGATCGCGCGCGCGTCGGGATCCGCGGAGAACTTGCCCATGTTGTAGAACATCAGCATGCCGCGCTCGACGGGCGGCACGCCGGTGCGCTCGCGGTACTTGACCTGATGCAGCCGGATCGTCGACGACAGCGTGACGTCACGCCGGCCCGCCCGCAGCGCGCGCAGGTACGCGAAGAACGCGGCCTGCGTCGTGTCCGTCCAGTCGCAATCGAGCTGCAGCTCGCGATACGTCGCGCCGAGCCGGCGGCACCGGTCGTCGACCTCGGTCCACGTCGTCGCGGCGAGCTTCGCGATGCCGGCGCGGTCGAGCTTGCCGAACACGGCCTGCCGCAGATAGACGACCGGAACGATGTCGACGCCGTCCGGCGTGCGCTGGCCGGTGGCCGGCTGGATCGCTCCGATCAGCGAGACGCCGGCGCGCTCGGCGTTCCACTCGACGTCGAACATCCGCACGTAGAGCCGGCGGATCGCGAGCTCGACGAGCGCGCGGCGCTCCGCCGCCGACAGCGCGAACGTCGTCCGCCAGTAGTAGAACGCGCGCGCGGCCGACGCCCCGGCGTGGCGACCGCGACCGCATGCCGCGAGCGCTGCCGCGCCGAGCATCGCCAGGACATCGCGCCGGGAGACCATCACTCGCTGCAACGTCTCACGCCGGCGGGCGATTCACGCGGATCGCGACTTTTACGCGATCACGGCGCGGACCGCCTGGACGATCCGGTCGCACGCGACGTCCTCGGGCACCCCGGCGTCCCGCATCGCGTGCAACGTACAGGCGATCGAGCGCGCGGCCGTCGTCGCGTAGTCGATCGGCACGATGTACGACGCGCGCGAGCCCGACCACACCGCGAGGCAGGCGTGATCGACCGCCTCGAGGATCCAGTAGCTCTCGGCATCCTCCTCGCGCTGCCACGCGTGGGCGTCGCGCGTGACGTTCAGCGCGCTGCGCACGGCCTCGGTGTTCTCGCGCGACGGGTCGGCGAGCCAGCGCTTGATGTGCGCGACCATGTCGTCGAGGTACGATTTCGGCGGCAGCTCCGGGTGATCCTGCTCGTACTCGCCGAGCACGAGCTCGCAGCACGCGATCGCCGCGCGCACGGCCATCTGGCGATCCGCGCCGAACTGCTGCCGCGCCCACGCCTTGACGCCGCGCGAGACGTAGTCGCGAGCGCCCGCCCACGCGTTCGTGATGTTCGTGGTGTTCTCCCCCAGATCGCGGAAGTACTCGGCGTCGAGCTTCATATCTCCAGGTAGCTCCCTTCGGCGGCGGCGAAGACGGGCACCGCGGTGCTGGCCGCCGTCCGCGAGACGACCTCGTCGATCATGTCGTCGGTCGCGTCCGGGCTATGGTGGAACAGCGCCAGCTTCTTCGCGGCGGCACGCTCGGCGACGACGACGCCCGCGCGCGCGGGCGAGTGCCCCCAGCCGCGGCGGAGCTCGTAGTCGTGATCGGCGTGCATCGCGTCGTGGATCAACAGGTCCGCATCTTGCGCGAGAGCGAGCGCGATGTCGATCGGCTCGTCCGGAGATGGATACTCGACATCGGAGAGGTACGTGACGGTCTTGCCATCCGCCGAGATCCGGTACGCCGTGCTCCACATCGAGCCGTGCGGCACCGCCGCGGTCGTCACCTCGAACCCGGGCAGCCGGATCGTGTCGCCGGCCGTGACGGTCTCGATCGACACGCCCGCCGCGAGGTTCTCGAGCCCGTTCAGCGGGCTGTAGTGCGGCGCGAGCTGGTTCTGCAGCGTCGCCTCGAGCGACACGCCCGAGCTCGGCCGGGCGCCGAGGATCCGGATCTGGTTGCCCTTGATGAAGAACGGCGTGAAGAACGGCAGGCCCTGGATGTGATCGAGGTGCGTGTGCGAGAGCAAGATCGGCAGCGTGCCCTGGCCCTTGCCGAACTCGCACGCCATCAGCGTCTTCGCGAGCTCGGTCGCGCCGGTCCCCAGATCGATCAGCAGCCGCTGGCCCGCGCTCGTCACGAGCTCGACCGACGTCGTGTTGCCGCCGTAGCGCAAGAAGTCGCGGCCCGACATCGCGAACGAGCCACGCACGCCCCAGAACCGGATCTTCACGCCGCCTCGGCCTCCGGACCGACCGGCAGCGTCATGCCCTCGAACGACGTCAGCACCTCGATCCCGAGCGACGCACCGCGCGCGAGATACTCCGCCGCGATCTTGTCCATCTGCTCGTCGGTGTGCGACGGCGCGTGGTGATACAGCACGAGCCGCCGCACCTTCGCCTCGCGACAGATCTCGAGCGCCTGATCCGGCGTCGAGTGACCGTAGTGCGGAAACTTCGCGTACTCGTCGGGCAGGAAGTGCGTGTCGTACACGACCGTGTCGACACCCTCGAGCCGGCGCACGAGCGCTTCGCGCATCGCCGACAGCGCGAGCTTGTCGTCGTCCGACAGCGGCTCGGGCCCGGGCAAGAAGTGCTGCTTGTGCAGCACCTGGTCGAACGGCGCGGTATCCGCGACGTACGCCCACGACGAGCCGTCGCAATCGAACCGATAGCCGACCGAGCCGAACGGATGATTGAGCGCGATCGGCATGACGTGGAAGTCGCCGATGTCGAACTCGACGCCGGGCTCGACCTCGTGAAACTCGAACTGTGCCGGCACCGCCTCGAGCGGCATCGGAAAGAACTCGTGGCGCGTGATGCCGCCGATCACCTGGTGCAGCTCGTCCGCCGCGGTCAGCAGCGCGTAGATCGAGATCTTCGTCCCGGGGATGTACGCCGGCGAGAAAAACGGCAGTCCCTGGATGTGGTCCCAGTGCACGTGCGACAGCAGCACGTGGTGATGCTGCGGCGCCGCGGCCTCGCCGAGCAGCTTGTTGCCGAGCGCGCGCATCCCCGTCCCGGCATCGACGATCAGCGTGATTCCGGAGCGCGAGCGCGTCTCGACGCACGACGTCTGGCCGCCGTAGCGTACGGTGGCCGCGCCGGGCACCGGGTAGCTGCCCCGCACGCCCCAGAAGGTGATCTGCATTGCCGTTACAAATTCTATCCCCGATTTAGGAAATCCCCAAAACTCGCTGGGGTATGGAGGTTCCATGAACCCACAACCGAGGATCCTGGTGATGGGTGCCGGCGGGATCGGCGGCACGGTGGCCGCGACGCTGACCGAGATCGGCTCGGCGGTCACCGCCGTCTCCACGAACGCCGAGATCCGCGCCGCCGTCGATCGCGCCGGCTTCCGCATCGTCGACGAGGGTGAGGAGCGCATCGTCCGCGGCTGGGTCTCGCCCGCCCCCGAGGGCCGCTACGACCTCTGCATCCTCGCGACGCAGCCTCCGAACGTCGAGGAGGCCGCGCGCACCGCCCTGCCCCACCTCGCCGACGACGCGCAGGTCGTCGTCCTCCAGAACGGCCTGTGCGAGGATCGCGTAGCCGCGATCGTCGGCGCCGACCGCGTGATCGGCGCGATCGTCGCGTGGGGCGCCTCGATGCCCGAGCCCGGCCGCTACGAGCGCACCGCGGCCGGCGGCTTCCAGATCGGCCGGCTCGCCGGCACGCTCGACCCCGACCTCCGCCGGGTCGCCGAGCTGCTCGAGGCCATCGGCCCCGTCACCCTCACCCAGAACCTGCGCGGCGCGCGCTGGAGCAAGCTCGCGCTCAACTGCGCGGTCTCCGCCCTCGGCACGATCGCCGGCGAGCGCCTCGGCCCGCTCGTCCGCCAGCGCCGCTACCGCCGGCTCGCGCTCGAGATCATGACCGAGGCGGTCACGGTCGCGAAGGCCGAGGGCATCACGCTCGAGAAGGTCGCGGGCACGCTCGATCTCGAGTGGATCGCGCTCTCCGACGCCGACCGCGCCGCCTCCGCCTCGATGAGCCTCACGGCCAAGCACGCGCTGCTACTCGCGGTCGGGCTGCGCTACCGCCGCATGCGCTCCTCGATGCTCGCCGCGATCGAACGCGGCCGCACGCCCGCGATCGATTACCTCAACGGCGAGGTCGTCACCCGAGGTGCGAAGCATGGCGTGCCGACACCGGTCAACGCACGCGTCGTCGAGACCGTGTGGGCGATCGCGAAGGGGACGCAGAGCTCGTCGCGCGACACGCTCGACCGGCTGTGCGACCCCGAGGAGCGGCCGTCGGTGCCGCTCGTCGGGTGAGCCGCGAATTCTTGAATTCGGGCAGACATGAAACGACGTCGCCCGTACGGCGCGAGCTCGACGAGCGCGCGCGACGACATCGCCGCCTCACACGGGGGTGAGGGAGCGCACGCGTTCTCGTCCGCGGCGCGCGACAGGATCTCCCCTCAAAAAAAACTTCTGCTGGTGGTAGTAGGCCTGTGGGCAGTGTGGATTGGCGCGCACCTGGATGCGCGTGCGCCACGTCGCGCCAATCCAAGCGAGTGTGG
Organism: Kofleriaceae bacterium; assembly: GCA_035715365.1. GTDB lineage: Bacteria > Myxococcota_A > Polyangia > Haliangiales > Haliangiaceae > JABFXX01. The sequence continues at coordinate 137,943 of DASTLB010000039.1, forward strand.
ACAGCGAATTGTCGCGACCTGAGCTCTCGAGCTCGCTGTCCACACGAGCGGCACTGTCCACAGGCTCTGCGCGGCGATGGCGGCGCGAGCGGCGCGGGGCGAAGCGTCGGTGCACGCATGTGACGGCCGATCCGGCGATGCGCGAGCTCGGTCATGGGCGAGAGCGACGTGCGCTGGGATGTCGTCGGCGAAGTCTTGAATTCGGGCAGATATGAAACGACTTCGCGCCAGCTCCGCCGCGCCGACATCGCGCCTCACACGGGTGTGAGGGAGCGTGCGCGTTCTCGTCCGCGCCGCGCGACAGGATCCTGCCCCAACAAAAAAACTGGTTCTCCGAGAGGTTTAGTGGGTGGATCCTGGCCAGTGATGTACGGGGTAGAGGTGAATGCCTGAGCAGCAGAGCTTGAGTAGGGCGATGAGACCGTGCGCGCTGTGAAAGCCATAGGAGCGGCGCGTGATGGTGCGCGCCTTTCCGTTGAGGCCCTCGGTTCGGCCATTCGAGAGGCCGGAGCGGACGTACGCAAGGATACCGTCGGCGTGTTCGCGGATCGTGGCGGCGAGGCGCTTGAACGGTTCGAGGCGCGAGCGTCGCGCCCATCGAATCCACTCGTCGAGCTTCTGCTCGGCGAGCCAGTCGGCGCGACAGTCGAGCACGCCGACCATCGCCTCCTTGAGCAGGTAGGCGCGGTAGAGCCGCTTGTTGTCGCGCTGCAAGGCCGCGAGCCGGTTCGTCTCGAACAGCGACAGGTTCCAGAAGCTCTTGAGCAGGGGCCATCGTGTGCCCTTGAGCTCCTTGCGTTCCTCGTCGGAGGTCGCGGCACGAGCTTCATCGCGGCGAACCTCGTCGACGGCGTCCTGAACAAGCCGCTGAACGTGGAAGCGGTCGAAGATGATCTGCGCCTGCGGAGAGCACTCGGTCACCGCCTTGATGTACGCGCCGGACATGTCGATGGTGACGGCCTCGAGCTTTCCGCATCGCTCGGTGCCGAGCTCGTCGAAGAACGCCTTGAGCGTGTCGGCGTTCTTGCCCGGCTGAGCCCACACGACGTGTCCACGTTTGTGGTCGACAACCACGGTGATGTACTCGTGGTGGCGGCGGTACGACAACTCGTCGACGCCGATGTGCGTGAGCCCGTCGAGCACATCGGGCCGCTGACGGCGCGCCACGACGCGCTGGATGATCGAGCCGACGGTGTCCCACGCGACGCGCATCATGTCGCTGACCGTAGTCTTGTCGCAGCGCTGGGCGAGGTACCCGACGTGGTCCTCGAACGGTCGCGTGAACCACGAGCTTGTCTCGGCCCACGGGACTCGTTCTACCTTGACGCCACACCGTGGGCACTCGACACGACGCGTGTCGTAACGCAGGTGAAGCGTCATCCCGGCGAGGTCGAGATGGCGCCACCGACGACCACGTTCGCGGTCGTAGCCGGGACACTGCTCCCCGCACGCCGAACAGCGGCCGCGTCGCCACGTCGGAGCAACATCGACGACGAGGCCTTCCTGTTCGAAATCCACGTCGAGCACACGGGTCCCTTCCAGACCCAGCAGGGAACGGAGTAGCGTCGTGAGGCGCACAGCACACCTTTGGTTTCGTCGTTGGCGTAGGAACCGCGACGCTACCTCGGTTGCTGTGCGCGCTTTTCGTCATGCCGCAAACGCCGTCG
>DASTLB010000040.1:0-132472 GCA_035715365.1 Kofleriaceae bacterium
GCCGTCATGTTGCTTCTTGAGAGCCGCCAGCAACTTCCTGGGGCCCCAGGTCGGATACTTCCGGCGCAGTGCTACGACGAGATCCTCGATCTCGCTCGGTGTCTTAGCCCGTACGACAGGCGCGCGAGATTGATCCTCCAATCCGACGACGCTGAGCCGCTCGAAGCGAGCCACAAACTTGTACCCAGTCTTACGACTGATGCCGAACTCTCTGCAAAGGTCGGCCATCCGCTCGCCAGCGTGTAGACGAGCCACAAAAGCCATTCGCTCTTTCACGGGACTAGTCACTTTCCAGGGCACCCCCATGGGATCGCCCTACGGTCTGTCACCCATGTCCCGAGGCAGTTCTGTTACCGATGTCGTGAGGCTGTACCGTTCGGCCACGATCACGATCACGGCCACGGCCACGATCACGATCACGGTCGGGGGATCGTCTCGATCTCGACGGTGTGCGCGGGATCGATCCAGCGCGCGCGTGCTGCCTCGATCCCCGCCGGCGTGACCGCGCGATAGCGCGCGAGATCCGCGGCGAGCCCGTCGGGCTCCTCGGTGTAGAGCTGGTAGCGCTGCAGCAAGCTGACGCGGCGGGCGAGCGTCGTCAGCGCCCAGATCGTGCCGGCCTCGCGCCGCGTCACCGCCCGCGCGACCGCGCGATCGTCGATGCCGCGCGCGCACTCCTCGTCGAGGATCGCGCGCACCGCGGCTGGATCGCTGCCGGTGCGCAGATCGACCGCGACGTGGACCTCGCCGCCGAGCCGGCCGTTCGTCGTCCACGCGGACACGCGCTGCGCGAGCTGGGTCTCATAGACGAGCCGCCGCCACAGCGCGCCGGTGCCGACCGCGCACCACGCCGACGTCAGGATGTCGAGCTCCGGCTCGTCGGCGGCGAACGCGGCCGGCCCGTGCCACGCGCGATGGATTCGCCGCAGCACGGCGAACCGGTCCTCGACCTGCGTCATCGCGGGCGCGCGCGTCACGCTCGGCGGCGCGCTGCGCGGCGGTCGCTGCGAGGCCGGGAAGCTGCCGAAGTACTGATCGACGAGCGCATCGACGTCGTCGGGCACGTCGCCGCCGATCACGAGCGTCGCGTTCGCCGGCACGTACCACGTCCGGTAGAACGCGAGCACGTCGTCGACGGTCGCGGCCTGGATGTCGTCGTGGCGGCCGATCGTGAGGTGGCGCGACGGATGACCCTCGGGGTACAGCGCGCACGCGGTCGCGAAGCGCTCGGCGCCGTACGGCACGTCCTCGTAGCGCTGGCGGCGCTCGGCGCGCACGACCGACTGCTGGGTGACGAGCCGGTGCTCGTCGAACGCGGGCGCGAAGTAGCCCATGCGATCGGCCTCGAGCCACAGCGCGAGCGCGAGCTGATGCGCCGGCATCACTTCGTGATACGCGGTGCGATCCGGGCTCGTCGACGCATTCGCGTCGGTCGCGCCGGCCTTGCGCAGCACCTCGTAGTGATGACCGCCGAGCCGCTCCGGCGGGCTCTTGAACAGGTGCTCGAACAGGTGCGCGAACCCAGTGCGATCGGGCCGCTCGTCGGAGCTGCCGACGCGGTACCACACGCTGACCGCGACCTGCGGCACGCTGGCGTCGCCGTGCACGATCACGTCGAGCCCACACGGCAGCGTGCGCCGGCGGTAGTGCAGCCGCGGCAGGTCGTGCTCGAACGTGATCGATTCGGTCATGACGAGCGATCCCGTTCGCGCTGCAACGACAGCGCGAGCTGGTAGAGCTGGCGGCGTGGCTTGCCGGTGACGACGACGAGCCGCGCCGCGGCGTCCTTCGGGCCCAGTCCCTCGTCGAGCAGCCGGCGCAGCTCGGCCTCGATGTCGACCGCGATCGCGGGCCCTGCCCCACCCTCGACAACGAGCGTGCACTCGCCGCGCGGCGGCGTGTCGGCGTAGCGAGCCGCGAGCTCGCCGAGCGTGCCGCGCACGTGCTCCTCGTGCAGCTTCGTCAGCTCGCGCCCGAGGCTCGCGCGCCGCTCCGCGCCGAGCGCGTCACGCAGATCGCCGAGCGTCGCGCCGACGCGATCCGGAGCCTCGTAGAAGATCAGCGTCGCCACGTCGTCGCGAAGCGTACCGAACAGCGCGCGGCGTGCCCCGCTCTCGCGCGGCGGAAATCCGAGGAACGTGAAGCGATCGCTCGGCAGCCCCGAGCCGACGAGCGCGGCGAGCGCTGCCGACGGCCCGGGAATCACCTCGACGCGCGCCCCGGCCTCGATCGCGGCGGCGATCGCGTACGCGCCCGGATCGCTGACCCCCGGCATGCCGGCCTCGCTGATCACCGCGACGCGCTGGCCGGCCGCGAGCGCGGCGCCGAGCTCGGCCGCGCGCTCCGCCTCGTTGCCCTCGAAGTACGAGATCACCCGGCGCGCCGGATTCGGCGTACCGAGCGCGTCGACCTGCGCGAGCAGCACCTTCGCGGCGCGCGTGTCCTCGGCGGCGATCAGATCGGCCTCGCGCAAGATTCGCGCGGCGCGCAACGAGAGATCCTCGAGGTTCCCGATCGGCGTGCCGACGATGTAGAGCGTGCCCGGCAACACCGCGGAGCGTACTCGTTCGCGATCCAAACGTGGAACGCCAAGCCGCCGAATGGCGACGTGCACGCCACGACCGAGGCCAGGAACCGCCAAGCCGCATCGAAGCCCAGAACGCCAAGCCGCAAAGCCCGGACTATCGCAAAGAGGCAAAGTCGCTAAGCCCGCCAAGGATCTTCGAAACCCTCGAGCGCGACGTCGACGAGAACACGCGCCTCTCCCTCGAACGCGAGAGTAGCCCTGCCTCACGTGCTCGATGGTGTCGATCTTCGTCGGACCGCGCTCATGGGATCAAGGGAATGTCTGTTTTCTGATCTGCGAGCGGCCGACGTTCGCGTTCGCGCGAGCGTGGGCTCGTGGGTTTGATGGATCCTTTGCGGGCTTAGCGACTTTGCCTCTTTGCGATAGTCGGGGCTCGGCGGCTTTGCGTTCCGACGCTCGGATCGGAGATATGCGTCGCTCGAGCCGCTTTTGCGTTTCGGCCACCGTCGAGAGCGGCTTTGCGTTCCGGCCGGGTCAATCGCGCGTCAGCGCGCCGATGTCGACCGCGGTGCCGAGCTCGTTCTCGAGATACTTCTTCAGCCGGTCGAGCATGCGCTTCTCGAGCTGACGCGCACGCTCGCGACTGACCTGGTAGCGATCGCCGATCTCCTGCAGCGTGAGTGGCTCCTCGGTGAGCCAGCGCTCGCGGAAGATCGTCTGCTCGCGGCCCTCGAGCGTCTTCGCGAACTCCTCGAGCTTGCCCTTCAGCAGCGTCGAGAACTCGCTCTGCGCGACCGCGCGGTCGGGGCGATCGTCTTCGCTCGGCAAGTAGTCGAGCCGCGTCCGCGTGCCCTCGTCGTCGCCGCCGCCACTGCCGAGCGGCGCATCGAGCGAGGCCTCGGGCGCGGCGAGCCGGCGCTCCATCTCGATCACTTCCTTCTCGGGAACGTCGAGCTTCTCGGCGAGCAACGCGGTCGTCGGCTGGAAGCCGAGCTGCTCGAGCTTCTCGCGCTCCTTGCGCAGGTTGAAGAACAGCTTGCGCTGCGCCTGCGTCGTGCCGATCTTCACGAGCCGCCAGTTGTTGAGGATGAACTTCAGGATGTACGCGCGGATCCAGAACGCCGCGTAGCTCGACAGCTTGACGCCGCGGTACGGGTCGAACTTGCTGACCGCCTGGATCAGGCCGATGTTGCCTTCCTGCACGAGGTCGAGCAGGTTCCTGTGCGCTCGGCGATACTCGTAGGCAATCTTGACGACGAGCCGGAGGTTCGCCTCGATCAGGCGACGCGCCGCGGCGGTGTCGCCGTGCTCGACGAGCCGCACCGCGAGCGAGTGCTCCTCGTCGGGAGTGAGCAGCGGATAGCGCCGCGTCTCTTGCATGTACGCGGCCATCGGATCGCGCTTCGCGAGCGAGCCACCGCGCGACGGCTTCGGCGCTTCCTCGGCGGGCTCGGGCTCGTCGACATCGATCGCGGTCGCGGCCTGCAGCAGCTCGGCATCGACACCTTCGGGCTCGCCGGACTCTTCCTCCTCGTCGTCGCCTGATTCCTCTGAGGTCGCGTCCTCGTCGTCGGCGGGCTTGTCGCCCACGTCGATCACGCCGGCCTTCTTCGACTTCCTGGATTTTGCCGCCGGGCCGGCTCCGGCTCCGCCTTTGTTCCTGCGCTCGGCCATCGCGTCGAGAGACCATACTACATGCGACCACTAGAGGTGTCCCGAGCCGCGCGGCCGAACGGTGATGCGGACACGAGAAGTCACGTGCGCCCAAACCGCTCCACCCTATAATCGATGGATATGCGAAGCCGGTTGAACCTGGCCTTGGTGGTGGCCGCAGGTGCACTCGCACTCGTCCTCACCGTGATCCGCCAGTCGCCCGAGGGTGTGTTCTCGATCGATCTCGACACCAAGCAGGTACGGGCAGCGCCGGGCAAACCGATGGTGCAGCGCCACGATCTTTCGGCGCTCAAGATCTTCAACATGACGCTCGTGCGCATCAAGGATCGCTACGTCGATCCGTCGCGCGTCGATCCGAAGAAGATGCTGTACGCCGCGCTCGACCAGGTGCAGTTCAACATCCCCGAGGTGCTCGTCGAGCCCGACGTCGCTCACCACAAGGTGAAGGTGACGGTGAACGACAAGCCGGAGGTGTTCGACACCGAGGACGTCGACTCGCCGTGGCGGCTCGCCGCGAAGCTGAAGAAGGTGTTCCGCTTCATCGAGGCGAACATGAACGCCGGCAGCGATCTCGCGAAGGTCGAGTACGCGGCGGTCAACGGCATGCTGTCGACGCTCGATCCGCACTCGATCCTGATGGACCCCGAGCAGGCGCGCGACATGGACGTGTCGACGAGCGGCAAGTTCGGCGGCCTCGGGATCGTGATCAAGATGATCGACCGCAAGCTGACGGTCGTGAAGCCGATGAAGGACACGCCGGCGTGGCGCAAGGGCATCAAGGCCGGCGATCACATCGTGCGCATCAACTCCGAGCCGACCGAGAACCTGACCTCGAACGAGGCGGTCGATCGCATGCGTGGTGACCCGAAGACCGGCGTCACGCTGTGGATCGAGCGCAAGGGCGAGCCGCAGCTCATGCGGTTCGATCTCGTGCGCGACATCATTCGCGTGACGCAGGTCGAGCACAAGCTGCTCGACAAGGGCGTCGGCTACATCAAGGTCAAGCAGTTCAGCAAGGGCATCTCGCGCGACGTCGGCGAGGCGATGAAGGAGATGTCGGGCAAGGGCGCGACGTCGTGGATCCTCGACCTGCGCGGCAACCCGGGCGGTCTGCTCGAGGAGGCGGTGCAGCTGTCGGATCTGTTCGTCGACTCGGGCACGGTCGTGACGACGGTGTCGGGCCGCGATCGCGAGGCGCGCCGCGCCGAGCACGGGTTTGGCGACACCACGTCGTCGCTCGTCGTGCTCGTCAACGGCGGCTCGGCGTCGGCGTCCGAGATCGTCGCCGGTGCACTGAAGAACCTCGATCGCGCCGCGATCGTCGGCACGCGCACGTTCGGCAAGGGCACCGTCCAGGAGCTCTACGACAACGAGGACAAGTCCAAGCTCAAGCTGACGATCGCGCAGTACCTGACGCCGGGCGATCGCTCGATCCAGAACCTCGGCATCGTCCCCGACATCAACCTGCAGCGGATGTACGTGCCGGAGAAGAACGACTCGCCGGACGACTTCGTCCGCCTGCTACCGCCGACGCGCACGTACGGCGAGAAGGATCTCGACTCGACGCTGGTGTCGACGTACGCGAAGGACATCGACAAGCCAGCGTACGAGCTGCCGTTCCTCGTCGAGCGCAAGAAGCCGGCGGCCGGTGCCGCCGCGACGCCGACGGTGCGCCCCGAGGACGACGATGACGACGACGCGGCGGACGCCGACGAGATCGTCGAGGACTTCGAGATGAAGTTCGCGAAGGAGCTCGTGTCCGGTGCGAGCACGCCGTCGCGGCCGAAGCTCGTCGCCTCGGCGAGCAAGCTCGTCACGCGCGTCCGCGCCGAGGAGGAGAAGAAGCTCGTGACCGCGCTCGCCGCGATCGGCGTCGACTGGTCGCCGGCGGCGCAGACGCAGGATGCCGCGAACCTCGAGATCGCGGTCGCGACCACGCCGAAGGCGGTCGTCAAGGCCGGCGATACGGTCACCGTGACCGCGACGGTGAAGAACACCGGCACGGGCACCGCGTATCGCGTGCTGCCGCGCCTGCACACCGACGATCAGGTGTTCGACGACACCGAGCTGCCGGTCGGCAAGGTCGCGCCCGGCGAGACGAAGACGTTCACCGCGAAGCTGAAGGTGCCGAAGGACGCACTCGACCGCGTCGATCACATCGGCATCGAGGTCAAGGAGGCGCGCAACGCGCCGACGCGCATCGTCCCGACCGAGCTCCACGTCGAGGCGGCGCCGCGCCCGGTGTTCGCGTACGCGTACCAGCTCGTCGACGAGGGCAACGGCGATGGCCTCGTCCAGCGCGGCGAGAAGTTCAAGCTCCAGGTCCAGCTCAAGAACACCGGCGCCGGCGCGACCCAGGAAGCGACCGTGCTGCTGCGCAACGCGACCGGCGACGGCGTCACGCTGAGCAAGTCGCGGATCGAGCTCAAGGACAGCCCGCTCGCGCCCGGCCAGGTCAAGGAGCTCGAGTTCCCGCTGCAGACCGATGCGGCGTTGCGCGGCGACGAGCTGATCGTCGAGCTGATGGCGTACGACGCCGCGCTCGACGTCCAGTCGAGCGAGAAGCTGAAGTTCAAGGTCCAGGCGCCGGTCGGAGCGCAGCGCGCTGCCGGCGAGGTCACGGTGCGCGCACCGGCGACGATCCGCGCGGGCGCCGCGGACGACGCGACGATCGTGGGCACCGCGCCGAAGGGCACGACCTACACCGCGGTCGGCACGTACGGCGCGTACACGAAGGTGAAGCTCAACGCGGCCGGCAAGCTGGGCTTCGTGCCGACCGGCGCGCTCGGCCCCGGCGGTGGCGGGTCCGCGACCTATCACCCGGTGTGGAACTCGACGCCGCCGACGATCACGCTGAACCTCAAGGGCCTCGAGACCAACGCCGACACCTACAAGCTGCACGGCACGGTGTCCGACGAGCAGCACGTCGAGGACGTCTACATCTTCGTGTCGAACCAGAGCGCGAAGATCGACAGCCGCAAGGTGTTCTACCGCTCGAACCGCGGTGGCAAGGACGCCCGGACGATGACGTTCGCGCCCGATCTGCCGCTGTGGCCGGGCTCGAACATGGTCACCGTCGTGGCGCGCTCGAACGCCGAGGTCCGGTCGGTGAAGACGATGTTCGTCTATCGCGACCCGCCGCGCACGGCGCAGACGCCGTAATACCTACATGCGCATCCTCCGACTTTCCCTCGGAGTTGCGGCAGAATAGGCGGCGGGCTGAATGGCCTTGCCGCCTTTTCGTCTATCGGAGTGACCATGCGCACCGCCGTCCTCGTCGCAGTCGTCCTGAGCCTCGCCGCAGCGCCCGCGTTCGCGGATGTGGTCGGCGTCTACAACGTGAAGTTCGAGGAAGTCTCGACGAACTGCTCGGCGCCGCTGACGTATCCGCACGGCAAGCTGACGATCACGCAGAAGGGCAACACGGTGTCGGTCGACATCGATCGCACGCCGCTGATGACCGGCGTGCCGCAGAAGAACGGCAAGGTCAGCGCGAAGAGCAAGCTCGGCGCGACGATGATCGAGGGCATGATGGGCGTGTTCTCGGTCGCCGGCCGCGTGACGCCCGAGGGTCAGCTCCACCTCGTGATGGTCGGCGAGTACTCGACGAACGGGAAGCCGCTGTGCACGCAGTCGTGGAACGTGACCGGCCCGAGGTCGGACACGCCGCCGAGCAAGAAGAGCTCGTCGAAGACGACCGCGCCGAGCCGTGCGTCAGCGCTGGTACACGACCGCGAGGACGGCGCCGTCATGCACGACCTCGTAGGCCTGTCGAGCATCGGCCGGTAACCGGCACGGCCGGGTCATCGGCGCGTAGCTGACGATCCAGTTCGCCTGCTCCGGCGCATTGACGAACGAGGTCCACAGCCCCTCGCGAAACCACGCCATGTGGTAGGGCTCGATGCACGCGGACGGCGTCAGGATCTTGTCGCCGGGGCGAGCGTGGTCGTTGACGTATGCGATCGCGCGGTCGAGGCCCTCGCCCCACCACGCGGTCTCGAACGCGCGCGCCCGGGCGACCGCGCCGGCGCCGCCCGTCTGCTCGCCGAAGTAGTCGAGGTAGTACGGCCGCGCGCGGACGAGCGTGATCGCGAGATAGCCGACGAGCACGACCGCGAGCGCGCGGTAGACGAGGCTCGCGCGCTGCTTCGCGAGCGCCGCGACGCCGTCGAGCCCGGCCGCCGCCATCACGCACAGCGCGAGCAGGCACGGCATCACGTAACGCACGCCGTCCTGGCGCACCGGCGAGGCCATGACGCCGAGCGGGATCACGAGCCATGCCGAGACGATGATCAGCGTGCGGAGCTTCTGGCGCGCGCGGACGTCGAGCGCGCTACGGACGAGCCACGCGACGACCGCGGCGAGGATGCCGACCGGCGCCGTCGCGTAGAGATAGACGAGGAAGTAATGCGGGCCGGGCTCGTTCGTGATCGTGCCGAGGAACGGCTCGACCGAGTGCAGCTTGCCGAGCTTGGAGAGCGACTCGCCGAGGTGCGCGATCGGGTGCAGCCACATCCGCGGCCACACGACGTAGAACGTCGCGATCGCGGCGAGCGGCAGGATCACCGCGCCCCAGCCGATCGTCGCGCGGCGCCACGTCGGCGGCGCCTGGACGACGACGATCAGCGCGCACAGCGGACCGACGAGCCCGTTGACGAACCGCGACGCGATCGCGATCCCGATCGCGATCCCGACGCCGGCGAGCCGGAGCTGCAGGCAGCGCAGCGCCGCGCGGTGATCCGCCGGCAGGTAGTCGTGGACGCCGAGCGCGATCACGATCGCGAGCGTCCACCACAGCACGGTCGGCGACTCGTGACCGACGATCTGGCCGTGCGCGACGAGCGGCGGCAGCAGCGCCGCGACGAGCCCGGCGACGACGCCGACGCGGAACCGGTACAGCCGCGCGGCGATCGGCACGAGCAGCGCGCACGCGAGCGAGCTCCAGATCGCGGACAGCACGCGCGCCGGGCCGAAGCCATCGGCGAATTGCGCGCCGATGCCGTCGAGGTACTTCATGATCGGCGGGTGCTCGTAGTTCCAGATCCACGACCGATCCGAGAAGTCGAGCGCGAGCAGGTTCGTGACGTAGTTGCGACCCGCGACCCAGTTGACCTCCTCGTCCCAGGTCTGGCCCTGATCGCCGATCCCGACGAGCCGCGCGACGAGCGCGACCGCGACGACGCCGGCCATCGCGAGCCAGGTGTCGCGCGAGACCGCCGCGAGCCGGTGCCGGCCGATCATGCACAGCGTGCCGACGAGGACGGCGAGCAACGCGAGCGCGATCACGCCGTCGAGCCAAGACGTGCCCGGCGCGTCGAACGTCGCGCGCTCGGGCGGCTCGGGCGACAGCGAGCTCGCCGGGACGTACTCGGGATCGCCGCGCCGGCCGGCCGGGCTCCACACGAGGCGAGCCCCCGGCGGTGCGGCAAACCGGATCGCCGCCGCGCCGTGGTTCACGATGTAGCGATCCTTGACGAGGCCGGCGCCGAACAGCTCGCGCCCGGCGAACGACAGCCGCGCCGGTGTGTCGCTCTGGAACCCGAGGATCACGGGGCCACCGCGCGCGATCGCGATCGATCCGGTGTACGCGGTCGAGCCCGGGGGATCGCCGGGCTGCGACGGTGCCGGCGCGAGCCGATCGAGCGGCGCGACGTGCAGCGACGCGCGGACGATCAGCAGCAGCGCGACGAGCAGCACCGGGATCACCGGCCACCACCGCGGCACGCGACGGGTGGGCTCGGCGATCGTCGACGGCCGGCGCTCGAACTGATCGAGCCGCTCGCTCAGTGTACGCGGCCGGGGCACTGGAAGTTTCGCGCCTTCTTCGCGAGGAACGTGTAGTACTCGCCGCGCTCGCGCAGATCCGGGATGTGCATCGTCACTTCCTCGTAGCCGAGGTTCTTCCAGAACCCCGCGCACGGCAGCTGCGGCTGCGCCGCGGTGCGGTGGATCGCGTAGCACGAGAACACGAACGTCGGGTCGTAGCTCGCGAGCAGCGCGTCGGAGCCCCACTTCGTGTGACCGGCGCGCGGCCGGGTCCGCTTCTCCTCGTGCGCGATCCGCTCGGACACGAGGCCGAACACGTCGATGCCGCGCATCCGCGCGTAGTACGGCTGCGCGCCGGCGCCGCCGACGATGCTGAAATCGTCGTCGCGAAAGCACGGCGCCATCGCCTTGCCGATCGTCGCGCGATCCTCGGTGTAGACGATCAGGAACGCGGGCGTGTCGATCACGCCGCGATCCGCGAGCAGGTTCTTCGGATCGAGCGAGCGCCGGGTCAGCGCGACCTGCGTGAGCGCGAACGCACCGACGAGCAGCGTGCCCGCCGCGAGCGCGTACGCGAGCCTGCGATCGCCGGCGCCGAGCCGCACGCCGAGGTAGAGCACGAAGACAAAGCTCGCGAGCACGAGCTCGGGCACCGCGCCGGCGCGCGCGGCCACGTAGCCGTAGCGGACCGTGAACACTGCGAGCACCGCGAGCGCGAGGCCCGAGCCCATCGCGGCCGGAAAGCTCACGCGCTCGTCGGGGATCAGCGAGCCGATGCGCTCGGCACCGAGCACGACGAGGATCGCCGCGATCACGAACAGCGGCATGATGAAGCGGTGCAGCCCCATGAAGTCGCCGCCGACGCTGATCGTGTACGGCACGTAGAACAACGCGATCAGCGCGCAGGCGACCGCGGTGACGAATCGCGGCGTGCGTGGCCGGACCGCGGCGATCCCGACGGCGACGACGAGCAGCACGTGCACGAGCTGCGTCTGGACGAGCCAGATCCAGATGTAGTACGCGCCGTGGCGCACCATCTCGGTCGCCATCTCGGGGCGTAGCCAGTCCCCGGCGGCCTTGACGTAGTACGTGTTCGGGAACAGGTGGCCGTAATAGAAGTAGCGCCACGCGAACCACGGGACCCACAGGCCGAGGAACCACGCCGCGGCGTACAGCTCGTCACGCAGCGGGAATCGCTTCGTGGCGCGCCAGTCGAGCACGAGCTGGACGAGCCGGATCGCGCCGAGCACCGCCGCGATCATCGGCCCCTCGGGACGCGTCATCGCGGCGAGCGCGAGCAGCCAGCCGGCGCGCCGGATCGCGCGCGGCGTCGTGGTCGCGGCGACGACCGCCTCGAGCGCGGCGATCACGAGCAGCGTGAACAGCTGGGTCTCGAGCCCGCCGGACGACCAGCACGCGAACCCCGACGACGACGCGAGCAGCAGCGCCGGCACCCCGGCCCACGGCGAGCGCCGGCCGAGCGCGTGCAGCATGATCCGCGTGACGACGATCAGCGTGCCGATCGCGCACGCGGTGCCGAGCACGCGCGAGGCGAATTCGGGCGGCACGCCGACGACCATCAGCAGCCCGAGCAGCAGCGTCCACGAGAAGTTCGTGTAGCCCTCGACCGGCTGGCCGAGGTTGAACGTCAGCTCGCCGTGCTCCGCGAAGTTTCGCGAGAACACGAACGAGATGTACGCGTCGTCGGTGACGAAGTTGTACTGCAGCGAATGGACGACGAGCACGATCGCGGCGATGGCCACGAGCACCCAGTGGGCATGCTCGCGGAGCCAGCGGATCATGGACCGAACCTATCAAATCGCCGGCCACGGCGACGACTCGCCAGGAGTGATACGCTGACAGCGCTCGATGGCCGCTCGTCGCGATCCCTTGCGCCCGATCACCGAGGTGCTCGGCGCGGGCGTGTGGACCGGCACGATCGCGGGGCTCGCGGCCGGCGCGATCGATGCGCTGTGGTCGTGGGGTCCGGCCGCCCAGTTCACGCCGGGGTTCGGCGGCCGGCTGCGGTTCGTGCTGTTCGGTGCGACGAGCCACGCGCTCGCCGGCGCGCTTGCCGGGCTCGTCGTCACCGCGGTCGTGCTCGTGCTATCGCGCGCGACCCGGCTCGGCGACCTCGCGCGGTTCGGGCTCGCCGATCACCGCGCGCGGCGCGCGAGCGATCCGGGCAGCGCGGTCGCCGGGCTCGCGCTCGTCCTCGCCGGGCTCGCGGTGATCGCGCTCGCGCTCGTCGTCGCGTACAAGCTCGCGGTGCCGTTCCTCGCGACGCGCAAGGAGCCGCGGCTCGTCGTGATCGTCGCGATGGCCACCGCGCTCGGCGCGCTCGCCGCCGCGATCCCGCTCGCGTTCGTGCTCGGCCGCGCGCTCGAGGCCGCGCTCGCACCGCTCGCCCGCCGGTGGCCCCCGCTCGCGTCGCCGCTCGCACCCGCGATCGCCGCGGCCGCGCTCGTCGGGCTCGCGGTCGTCGCGTGGCTCGCCAGCTCGTGGGAGACCGCGCGTGCGCTGCCCCTGCGGGCGCCGGTCGTCGGCGTGCTCGGGGCGGCGCTCGCGATCGCGGCGGCGCGCCCTGCCCTCGCGCTGACCGTGCTGCTCGAGCGCTGGCCGCGCTGGCGTCGCCGGGGTGTGTACGCCGCGCTGCCGGTGATCCTGCTGCTGCTCGTGCTCGCGGCCGGCGGCTCGGCCCCGGTCGTCAAGGCATCGTCGGCGTACACCGGGCTCGGCGGGCCGATCGCGCGCACCGTGCGCCGCGCGTTCGACTGGGATCGCGACGGCTACTCGAGCGTGCTCGGCGGCGGCGACTGCGATGACGGCGATCGCACCGTGCACCCCGGCGCGCCCGAGCTGCCCGACGACGGCATCGATCAGAACTGCGTCGGTGGCGACGCGACGACGAAGCGCTCGCTCGACGACGTCGCGTTCGTCGCCGTGCCGCCGGCGGTGCCGAAGGACTTCCGCATCCTGCTGATCACGATCGACACCACGCGCGCCGATCACCTCGGGATGTACGGCTATGCGCGCCCGACATCACCGAAGCTCGATGCGCTCGCGAAGGACGGGACCGTGTTCGAGCACGGCTGGGCGCACGCGCCGTCGACGCGCTACTCGATGCCCGCGATCCTGACCGGCCGGCTGCCGCTCGACGTCTACTACGACACGTCGGTCGACGGCTGGCCCGGGCTGGCGGCGAAGGCGACGACGATCGCCGAGGCACTCGCACCGCTCGGCTTTGCGACCGGCGCGATCACGAACTACTCGTACTTCGATCGCAGCCGCCACTTCGATCAAGGCTTCGCGGAGTACGACAACGCGAACGCCGTGCGCCACACGGGGGTCGCCGGCGAGGGCCCGGCCCACACGCGCGGCAGCTCGTCGGAGCAGCAGACCGACAAGGCGATCGCGTTCGTCGACAAGCACGAGGCCGCGCAGCAGCGCTGGTTCTTGTGGGTCCACTACTACGACCCGCACTTCGAGTACGAGCCACATCCCGGGTTCCCGTCGTTCGGCACCGACCGCATGGCGATGTACGATGGCGAGCTGGTGTTCACCGATCACCACATCGGCCGGCTGCTCGACGACCTCAAGGCGCGCGGCGTCTACGACAAGACCGTCGTCGTCGTCACCGGTGATCACGGCGAGGGCTTCGGCGAGCACGGCGTCGACTTCCACGGCTATCACCTGTACTCGCCGCAGACGAAGGTGCCGCTGATCGTGCGCGTGCCCGGGCTGCCGGCGCGGCGGTCGACGACGCCGGCCGGTCACGTCGACATCCTGCCGACGCTCGTCAACCTCGCCGGTGGCAAGCCGACGACCGAGATGATGGGCCGCTCGCTCGTCGACGCGCTCGCCGGCGCCGATCGCGACCGCGTCGTGTTCCAGCAGCTGTCGTACGAGGGCAACCACGAGATGCGGGCCGGCGCGAGCCGCGACTGCCACGTGATCTACAACGTCAGCCCCGACACGAGCTGGGAGGCGTATCGCGTCGACCGCGATCCGCTCGAGACCGCGGATCTCGCCGACGACGGCGACGGCGCGTGCCGCGACACGCGGTCTGCCGTCGAGCGCTGGTACGATCTCGAGCAGGTGCCGCGCGGCGCGGCCGAGGCGCTGCTGCCGGCGCGTCCCGCGATCGCGAGCCCGCTCGACGCCGACCTCGGCCCCGCGGTGCGCCTGCTCGCCGCCGAGGCGACGCCGACCGTCAAGCCCGGCGAGACCGTGACGCTGACCTGGACGTTCGAGGCGACCGGGACGCCCGAGCCGGGCTGGAAGCTGTTCGTCCACGTCGACGGCCCGAACCGCGCGTTCGTCAATGGCGATCACGCGCCGGCGCGACCGTTCGAGTGGTGGCGGCCCGGCCAGTTCATCCGCTACCAGACCCAGGTGACCGTGCCGCGCACCGCGCCGCGCGGGACATACAAGGTGCGCATCGGCCTGTTCAAGGGCACGACGCGTGCTCCGGTCCGCGCACCGCGGGCCGTGATCGTCGACAATTCGGTCGTGGCCACGAGCTTCGAGGTCGTCCCGTGATGGGCATCGGATCCTCGCCGATCCCGACGGCGACGCTGCCGAAGGTGCCGCTGACGCGCGAGCGCAAGCAGATGATCCTGATCCAGGTCGCGGTCTGGCTCGTGCTCGCGCTACCGTCGCTCGTCCAGATCCTGCTGCTCGTGTCCGCGGTGTCCGGGCGCTTCGGCTATCCGTACGACCTCGAGTGGATGGAAGGCGGGATGCTGCACCACGCGCAGCGGATCCGCGACGGCACCGGCATCTACGTCCCGCCGTCGGTCGACTTCATCCCGTACCTCTACACGCCGCTGTATCCGTCGCTGATCGCGCTGTTCGGCGGCGCGTTCGGCGTGTCGTATCAGGTCGGGCGCGCGATCTCGGTCGCCGCGCTCGGCGGGATCGTGATCGTCGCGCTCGTCCACATCACGAACAACCGCCACATGCACCAGCGGATCGGCCCCGCGATCACCGGCGCGCTGCTCGCGCTCGGGCTGTTCGCGGCGGCGTACCCGTTCGTCGAGGGCTGGTACGACCTCGCGCGCGCCGACACGCTGTTCCTGTTCCTCGTCACCGCCGGGATCTCGGCGCTGCCGCGGTGGGCCGCGACCGGCCACGGCATCGCGGGTCACGGCAAGGTCGCGGCGGCGGCCGCGCTGCTCGCGCTCGCGTTCTTCTGCAAGCAGACCGGCATCTTCTACGTCGCGCTCGGCGGCGTGATCGTCGTCGCGATCGCGTGGCGGCGCGCGCCGATCTACATCGCCGTCACCGGCCTGATCGGCATCGGCGGCACGCTGATCCTGAGCTCGGCGACGAACGGCTGGTTCTGGACCTACGTCTCGAAGATCCACCGCGCCCATGACTTCAACATGGATCGGTTCTGGGCGTCGTTCGGCAACATCCTGTGGCACTTCCCGGCGATGACGATCGTGATCGTGGTCGCGCTCGGGCTCGTCGGCTACACGCGCTATCGCAAGCGCGTGCTGCCGCGCGGCGCGCATCCCCTGCTGCTGTGGTCCGCGACGTACGCGGTCTCGACGCTCGTCGGCGCGATCGGCTGGGGCACGCAGTTCGCGCACTTCAACGCGTACATGCCGGCACTGCTGCACGGTGCGCTCGCGGCCGGTGCTGCCGTGCCCGCGGTCCACGCGTGCGCGCGGCTGCTGTGGGGCGATCGTCCGCGGCTCGAGCTCGTCGCGACCGGCAGCGCCGCGGCGGTCGCGCTGCTGCTCGGCATCACGTGCCTGATCCACCGCTGGAGCCCGTCGAGGTACGTGCCGACGCGCGCCGACGTCGAGGCCGGCGATCGGCTGATCGCGCGGCTGCGGTCGATCGACGGCGAGGTCTGGATGCCATCGCATCCCTGGTACGCGTACATGGCCGGCAAGACGCCGCGCGTCCATCGCATGGGGATCATCGATGTCACGACGCGCAGCTCGCGGACGGTCGAGGGGCTCGACGGCGCGCTCGACAAGCACGCGTTCGCCGCGATCATCTTCGACAACGTCGATCTCAACAACCGCGAGCACCTGCCCGCGATCCTCCGCAACTACCGCCCCGCGCTGAAGCTGCCGAAGAACGAGCGGCCGCGGCTCTACACCGGTGCCACGATCGTCCCCGATTCGATGTGGGTCCCGTCGGTGCCCGCGATCCCGCCGAAGGGCGCGCACAGCGTGTTCGACTTCGAGACCGCGACGTGGGGCGCGTGGACGCGATCGGGCGCGGCGTGGGGCAACGGTCCGGAGACGACCGCGCTGCCGGGTCAGGAGCCCGTGCTCGGCGCGACCGGGCTGCGGTTCGGGACGAGCATGCACGGCGGCGAGTCCGGCGTCGGCCGCATGACGTCCCCGGTGTTCCTGCTCGACGGCACGAAGCTGACGCTGCGGCTCGGCGGCGGCGCCGACCCGACGAAGCTGCGCGCCGAGCTGTGGGTCGACACGAACATCGTCGAGGCGGTCGCGGTGCCGCAGCCCGGCGGCGACACGCTGCAGACGATGACGATCAACATCCCCGAGGCGTATCGCGGCAAGCTCGCGAAGCTCGTGTTCGTCGACGACAGCCCGACGAGTCACCTCGACGTCGACGACGTCTGGATCTGGCAATAGGCGTCCGTCAGGGTCGCTCGGCCGGGACTCGTGATGGCCGGCGATAGACGCTGACGATTGGCACGCCGTCGCTGCGCAGCACGAACATCGGCTGCACCGTGCCGTACGTCTTCCAGATCATGTAGTCGTGGCGGTTGAAGTGCAGCTCGTGGATCACCAGCGCGATCTGGCTGCGATCGATCCCGGCCTGCTCCTGGCCGGCGTTGTCGACGTACCGCGGCAGCTGCTTCGCGTAGAACCCCCACGCCGGCGACGCGTCGTGCCAGTACACCGCGAGCTTCTGGCCCGGCGGCGGCGGCGGGAGCGCCTCGAGCACCGGCAGCACGCCGCGCGCCGACACGCCCCAGAACTGGCGGTTCATGCCGCGATCGGCGCCGCCGGGCGCACCGCCCGCGAGCGCGTTGTACCAGGTGAGCGCGTACGGCTGCGCGGTCGCGGTCTCGACGGCGCCGGCACCGACGACGAGGCCACACGCGACCACGAACACCGCGCGCTGGATCCACAAATTGACCTGACCACCGGGCGGGACGAGCCGGAACAGCGTGCGCGCGGCCCACACCGTGCCGACGCCGGCGGCGATGCAGATCGACGGCAGCGCCGGCATCCAGTGCTTCTCGGCGCCGAAGATCGGCGTCGTGCCGAGGAAGAATGGCCCCATCGAGGCCGCGAGCGACAGCGCGATCAGCGTGCCGGGCATCCGCGCATCCAGCGTCTTGCGGCGCGCGATCCACACGCCGGTTCCGACGACGGCGCCGCCGAGCGTCGCGACCGGTACCGTGTACAGCGTCGTCACGAGCGCGACGTGCCACGGAAACCGCGGCGCGTTCCAGTTCGTGCCGAGGTACTCGAAGTTGTAGTGCACGTGGTTCATGTGGAACGCGAGCCACTCCCGGACGTGCTGGACCGGCGCGATCCACAGCCACGGCCACACGAGCAGGAACACGAGCGGCGCAATCACCGCGAGCGAGACGATCACGCGCCAGCGATACAGGATCAGGCCGCGCCAGCGCTGCTCGCGAAACCCCGCGATCAGATAGTGCAGCCCGAGCGCGAACGGTAGCAGCAGCGCGGTGTGCTTCGTCGCGAGCGCGAGCCCGAACACGACGCCGACCTGCCATGGCCACTTCCGGTTCAGGCACCGCCAGTACGCGTACACGGTCGCGAACCACAGCGTCATGATCGGCGCGTCGAAGCACGCGAGCCCGGCGTGGAACAGCGCGCGCGGCAGCGTCATCACGAGCAGCGCCGCGACGAGCGCCTCGGCGAGCCCCCAGATCTCGAGCACGAAGAAGACCACGAGCGCGACGAGCAGGCCGTGCAGCACCGCGGCCGGCAGCCGGTACGCCGTGACGTCGTCGACGCCGAGGCCGCCGGACAGGATCCGGTGCGAGAGCCCGAACAGCGTCTTCATCAGCGGCGGGTGCTCGCGGTTGTTATCGGTCGGCTGCGGTCCACCGAACGTGCGAGTGATGCCGTCCTTGCTGACGAGGTCCTTGACGCCCTTCTGGACGAGGAGCGCGCGCGTGCCGAGCTGCGCCCACCAGTCGGCATAGTGATCGCCGGCCTGCATGTACACGACCTCGTCGCGCGCGATGCCGACGTTGCACTGGTTGACGAGCACGACCAGCGTCGTCACGAGCGCGAGGCCCCAGCCGATCAGCCGCCGGTGCCACGCGGTCATCGCCGCGCCTCCGCCGCGAAGCAGATCTGGCGGTTCGTGTTCGGCGGTCCGGACGCGCGCAGCACGAACGTCACGTCCGCGGCCCCCGGCGGCGTGCCGGCCGCGAACCGCACCCAGCCGTCGTCGACACCGGCGGTCGCGTGCGCGATCGCCCGGCCCGCGAGCTCGACGTCGAGCGACGCCGGCGCGCGGTTGTCGCGGCGCGTGAAGATGTCCGCGATGCCGACGTAGCCGACGAGCTGCGTGCCGAGCGCGAGCTGCGGGAACGTGATCCGCACCGGCTTGCCGCCGAGCGCGGTCACGAGCACGCAGCGATGCGGCTCGAAGCCGACCTCGGCGAGCTCGACCCGGCCGGATCCGCCGTCGAACCGCGCGGTCGCGAGCGCGTCGCGGACGTCGGCGACGACCACGGCGGGCGCATGCTCGTAGAGCCGGACCTCGACGCCATCGACGTGCTCGCTGCGTACCGGTGCGAGCCCGCCGACCTCGGGCGCGCGGGCGCCGCGGATCGAGAGCTCCCAGATCCGGCCGTAGCGCGCGGCATCCATCCGCGCGGCCATGTCGACCGGGATCAGGTCGCCGAGGTGGAGCCGCCCGATCGGAGCGGCCCACCGCGGCGCGAACACGATCAGATCGCCGGCGCGATGATCCTTGCGGACGACCGCGGCCGCGCGCGCCCACGCGTCGTCGTCGGGCACCGAGCTCGCCGCACACCGCGTCGCGACGATCTCCCACAGCGCGAGCGCGACGAGCAGCGCCGCCGGGATCGCCGCCAGCCGAGAGCGCCGGACGGAGACGGCGTCGGACATCGACGGCGACACGCTATCACGGCGAGGCCCGTTGGATTAACGTCGGCGCGTGACCGAGACGCCGCCGCGCGCGCGCCACGACCTGCGCCTCTACGCGGCGCTGTTCGCGCTGGGCCTCGTCGTCTACGGGCTCCTCGCATGGAGCCGGCTCGGCAAGCAGTCGGGCGCGCCGCACTTCGTGTACCAGGCCGATGCCTGGCTGCACGGCTCGATCGCGGTCGAGCCGCCGCTGCCCGCCGACGACTGGGCGGTCGTCGAGACCGTCGTGCTCGACGACGGTACCGAGGTCTCGGGCCGCCGGATGGTCACGCGCAAGCCGTTCCGCCTGACGAAGCAAGCGTTCCGGGCACTCGACGGCAGAGAGTACGGCAGCTGTCTGTCCGCGAACCAGCCCGCGCAGAAGACGTGCAGCATGCCGGGCTCGCGCGTGCGAGCGAGCCGCGGCTACGTCCACTTCGTGTCGTTCCCGCCGGTACCGTCGCTGATCATGCTGCCGAGCGCGCTGATCTCGGGGCGCGCCGGCAACGACGTGATCCCGACGATCGTGTTTGCCGCACTGATCGTGCCGCTCACGTTGCTGCTACTGCGCCGGCTCGCCGACGCTGGCCACTCGACGCGCACGCTGCGCGAGGATCTGTGGCTCGTCGCGCTGCTCGCGTTCGGCAGCGTGCTGGTGTTCTCGTCGGTCCAGGGCAAGGTCTGGTACACGGCGCACGTCGTCGGCGTCGTGCTCGCGCTCGTCTACGCGTGGGCCTCGATCGAGGCGCGGCATCCCGCGATCGCCGGCGTCGCGCTCGGGCTCGCCGCGCTGACGCGCACGTCGATGGCGTTCATGTTCCCGATCTTCGTCTTCGAGGTCTGGCGCATGGCCGCGAAGACCACCGCGGCCGAAGCACCGCCGAACGCATCCGCGAGCCTGAATCTCAAGACCGGCCGCAAGCAGATGTGGGTCGCGATCCGCCGCCCCCTGCTCCACTTCGCGATCCCGATCGTCGTGTTCGCGATTCTCGGCATGCTCTACAACTACGTCCGGTTCCATTCACCGACGGAGTTCGGCCATACGTACCTCGCGCTCGGCGATCACCGCCCGGTCCGTCAGCAGACCCAGATCGAGACCTGGGGCCTCGCGAGCTATCACTACCTGTCGCGCAACCTGAGCGTCGCGTTGACGCTGCTGCCCGAGCTCTTGCCGCGCGCGCCGTGGGTCCAGATCTCGGGTCACGGGCTCGCGCTGTGGGTCACGACGCCCGCGCTGCTGATGGTCGTGTGGCCGCGGCACAAGGGCGCGCTCCACCTCCCGCTGTGGCTCACGGTGCTGTTCGTCGCGCTGCCGTCGCTGTTCTACATGAACTCGGGCTGGGTCCAGTTCGGCTACCGGTTCAGCCTCGACTACCTGGTGTTCCTGGTGATGCTGATCGCGATCGGCGGCCGACCGCTGACGAGCCTCGTCAAGACGCTGATCGTCCTCGGGATCGCGATCAACCTGTTCGGGGCGATCACGTTCGACCGCGACTGGAAGTACTACCGCGTCGCTGGCAATGCCTACGACGCCGTCGTCGCGAACTGAATCACGGCCGGAACGGCTGCTCGTCCTTGCCGCGGACCGGATTCGCGAGCCGGCGCGCGACCGCCTCCTGCTCGTCCTTCGTCAGCCGCCGGACGTAGACGCCCGCGGCGTCGATGCTGCGCGCGCCGAAGAACCCCTCGGACACCGCGTACTCGACCTCGATGATCATGTACGGATCGTCGCCGATCCACATGAGCTCGTGCTTGCGCGGGATGCCGACCCACGACGACAGCGTGAACTTGTCGCGGGATCCGTCGTCGTTGAGGACGACCATCGTGATGCGTTCGGTCGCGGTCAAGGCGCTCGAACCGTAGCAGGGACAGGGCTTGGTTGCGCCCCCTCCCGGCTCGCAACTATGCGGGCCCGACCCCGACCCGCTGCCAGGCATCGAGCAGCTGTGCCAGCGGCGCCTGCTCCAGGACGATGCCGTGGGCGATCACGACACGCTGCACGGCGAGCGGCTCGAGCGCGCGCAGCGACCGCGCCGCCGCGGCCCGGTCCGCCACCTGCTTCTTGACGTCGGGAGGCACGCGCACGCGCTCGAAGCAGCCGAGCAGGCGCGCCGCGAAGCGCCACGTCCAGTGGTCGCCGCGGTCCGCGCGCAGGACGACATCGGCCCCGAACAAGGTCTGTGTCGGCACGTGATACAGCAGCGTCTCGTCGAGGAACGGCACGCCGTCGAGCGGATACGCCACGAGCTCGGGCACCGCCGCCGCGAACGCGGGGTCGCGGATGTCGAGATCGATCCGGAGCGCGGGGTTCTTGGCGGCGGCGCTCCGCGGCGCGACGACCTTCGCCTCTGGAAACGCGGCCGCCGCGGCGGGCGTGCCGAGGTGATGAAACCCGTTGGGCACGACGAGCCAGCGCACCGGGCCGAGCGCCGCGACCTCGGTCGTCCACGCGTCCGACGGTGGCGCCGGGCTGTGCACCAGCAAGCCGCCGTCATCGAGCCGGATCACCG
This sequence comes from Kofleriaceae bacterium, assembly GCA_035715365.1. Taxonomy (GTDB): domain Bacteria; phylum Myxococcota_A; class Polyangia; order Haliangiales; family Haliangiaceae; genus JABFXX01. Next base: position 21,609 of record DASTLB010000040.1, read on the forward strand.
ACGTCCGCGCGCGCAGCCGGACACCGCGAAACCACACCGGGCGCTCGCTCGCCCAGATCCTCCCGTCGACGATCGACGTCAGCACGGTCCTTGCGATGCCACGCACGGGCAACGCGTTGCAACGGGCTGCCTACAACCCGAGGACGGCGAGCATGTCGTAGCGGCCCGGTGGCTGGCTCACGACCCACGACGCGGCGCGCAGCGCACCGGCCGCGAAGATCGAGCGCGAGGTCGCCCGGTGGCTGATCTCGATCCGCTCGGCCGCGCCGAAGAAGTACGCCGTGTGCTCGCCGATCACGTCGCCGCCGCGCACCGACGCGACGCCGATCTCGCCGCGCGGCCGCGCACCGACGTCGCCGTCGCGCGTGTGGCGCTTGACCTGATCGTAGTCGACGCCGTGGCCGGCCGCGATCGCGCGCGCGATCATCAGCGCGGTCCCCGACGGTGCGTCGCGCTTCGCGCGGTGGTGGGTCTCGACGACCTCGGCATCCCACTCGGGGCCGAGCGCACGCGCCGCGGTCTGGACGAGCCCGAGCAGCAGGTTGACGCCGAGCGAGAAGTTCGCCGCGACGACGATCGGCGCGACCTTCGCGAGGGCGTCGAGCGCGGCCTCGTCGACGGCGCCGAGGCCGGTCGTGCCGATCACCGCGGCCTTGCGCTTGCCGCGCGCGAGCTCGGCGAACGTGCGGGTCGCGGCCGGCGTCGTGAAGTCGATGTAGACGTCCGCGGCGTCGAGCCCGGCGGCGGCATCGCTCGTCGCTGCGATCGCGCCACTCGCGGCGACGATCGCCGCATCGAGGCCCGGCGCATCCGGGCGATCGACCGCGGCGGTCACGCGCACGTCGCTGCGGCCCTGCGCCGCCTCGATCACGGCGCGGCCCATCCGGCCGGACGGCCCCAGCACGCAGACGCGCGCGGTCACAACATGCCCAGCGTACGGAGCTCGTTGCGCAGCTGCTCGACGAGGTTCGCGGTCGCCGGCACGAGCGGCAGCCGGACCTCGGTCGAGCACCGGCCGAGGATCGACAGCGCCGCCTTCGTCGGCGCCGGGCTCGGCTCGGCGAACAGCATCTGGCTCAGCACGCGGAGCTCGAAGTGGCGCTGCTTCGCGCGCGCCCAGTCGCCCTCGCGAACCGCGTCCCACATGTCACTCATCGCGCGCGGACACACGTTCGACACGACCGAGATCACGCCGCGCGCGCCGACCGCGTAGAGCGGGAACGACGTGCCGTCGTCGCCCGACAGGATCGTCATGCGATCGCCGACCTTTGCGACGAGCTCGCTGCCGCGCACGAGGTTGCCGGTCGCGTCCTTGATGCCGATGATGTTGTCGAAGTCGGCGAGCCGCACGACGGTGTCGGTCAGCAGGTCGCACGCGGTGCGCGTCGGCACGTTGTAGAGAATGATCGGCAGCTTCGTCGCCTTCGCGAGCACCTCGAAGTGACGGAACAGGCCTTCCTGGTTCGGCCGGTTGTAGTACGGCGTCACGTGGAGCAGCGCGTTCGCGCCGGCCTCCTCGGAGGCCTTCGTCAGCGCGAGCGCCTCGGACGTCGCGTTGCCGCCGGCGCCCGCGATCACCGGCACGCGACCGCGCGCGGCCTTGACCGCGGCCGCGATCACCGCGACGTGCTCGTCGACGTCGAGCGTCGCGGACTCGCCAGTCGTGCCGACCGCGACGATGCCGTCGACGCCCTGCTCGATCTGCCAGTCGACGAGCTTGGCGAGCCCGTCGAAGTCGACCTTGCCGTCGCGGAACGGCGTCACAATCGCGGTCAGACAGCCTTCGATCGTAGCGAGCTTGCCCATGCGTCGATCCTCTCTTGCAGTCATAGATCCAACGTCGCGCCGAAGAAAGCCATTCCTCCTCGGAAGTCGTGCTTGACGGCACTTCGAGATCGGATGAGAGTCGCCGCGATGCGCGCTTCGGTGATTTTCCTGGCGATGCTGTGGGTCGGGTGCAGCGGCAGCGCGTCCGACGAGCCAGTGTCGCTCGCGTTCACGTCGCCAGCTCCCGGTGCCGGGTTCGTGCGCGATCAGCTCGGCGCGACCGGCGCGCTCGTCGCGCAGGTGCCGGTCACCGTCGACGTCGGCGGTGCACCCGCACGCGTCGGGCTCGCCGCCGGCGAGGTCGCGAGCGCGGATCTCGCGGCCGATGGTATTGGTGTCGCCGACGTGGCCACCACCGGTGCGGCGACGATCGTCGCGACCGCGTACGGCGACGACGACGCGGTGCTCGCGACCGCGAGCGTCGACATCACCGTCGCCGACGCGAGCCCGGCGGACTGCCACGCGCACCTCGCGCTCTACCAGATCGAGTTCACCGACGGGCCGGTGCGCGACGGCGTCGCGGATCCGGTCACCGCGACGGTGCCGATCAACGGCGTGTCGTATCGCTACGTCGAGAATGCCGACCCGCGGCAGACGCTGTTCGGCGACTGCGCGCTGATCCTGTCGCTCGCGAAGGCGGCACCGCTGCTGCGCGCGCGCGACATCGTCGAGGTCGCCGACATCGGCGTCTACAACTACCGCTGCATCGGTGGCGGCACGCCGCCGGACTGTCCGAACGGCATCTCCCAGCACGCGTACGCGAAGGCGATCGATCTCGCCGGGTTCACCGATTCCACCGGCACGTACGCGTCGGTCAACGACGACTGGATCATCGATCCGGACAGCGAGGACACGTGCGCGGCGGCGACCGAGCCCGGCAAGGACACGTTCCTGCACGAGCTGATCTGCGCGCTCAAGGCGGCGGGCACGTGGAACATCGTGCTGACGCCGAACTACAACGCAGATCACAGAAACCACTTCCACGTCGATCTGACGCCGGACGCCGACTTCCTCGAGCGCCGCACGCAACTGCCTGATTAGCGCCGCGTTCCGGGCGCGATGCGACTGTGCGCCCGCGGCCTCCGTCTCCTGGAGCGAACCAGGAGATCCATGAAGACACTGTCGCTCGCGCTGATCGTCGTCGCTGCTGTTCCCGCGCTCGCCGCGCCCGCCGGGTGGACCTCCGGGTGGACGATCGAGTCGCGCGGACGCGAGACCCTGTATCGCCCCGAGGGCCATGCCGAGATCGAGCTGCGCGTCCACGCGGCCGAGCCGACGAGCGATCCGGCCGCGACGTGGTTCCAGAGCCGGCGCCGGCGCGCGCCGACCGGCGTCACGCTCGTGCGCGATCTCCGGACCGAGGAGCGCAGCGGCGTCCAGATCGGCGCCGCGATGGGCGAGCGCGATCGGGCACCGGTGTTCGTCGTCTCGCTCGGCTGCCGCGCCGGCACCGCGATGGTCTACGCCGAGCTGATCACGCCGCAGCGCGCGGAAGACCTCCAGACGTACACGCCGGCCGCGGCGGAGATCGCGCTGCAGTCGTGTCTGTCGTCGCTGCCGCAGCCGGCCGCGACCCCCGACGCGCCACCACCGCCGCCGGTCAAGAAGCCGGGCGCGGGCCTGAAGCCATCGCAGATCGCCGGCATCCTGTACTCGTGGCAGTACGGCTACAGCGGGACGAGCCTCAACGTCGACGAGACGATCTACCTGCTACTCGCCGACGGCACGGTGCGCCGCACGCTGCCGAAGGCCGCGCCGGACGAATTCGACGTCGAGGCCGACCGCCAGGAGACCCCGAAGGCGTGGGGGCGGTGGAAGAAGCAGGGCAGCAAGTACCTGGTGTCGATCCAGAACAGCAAGTTCTTCGAGCCGGAGGGCGCGATGATGCGCAAGCCGGGCAAGCCGAACGAGCGGCTCGACGGCACGTACGAAGCGTCGAGCAGCTCGTCGATCGGCACGATCTCGACGTGGTCGACGCGCTCGATCACGTTCACCCGCGACGGCCGGTTCTCGCGCTCGAGCTCGGGCGGCGGCGGCTCGACGTCGACGCTGCCCGGTGAGGTCGCGATCAGCCAGGCGTACGACGACGAGGGCAGCAGCGTCGCGATCTCGGGCCCGAACGTCGGCGGCGGGTCGCGGCGCAAGAGCGGCTCGACGAAGGCGGATCGCGAAGGCAGCTACAAGATCGACGGCTACGTGCTCGAGCTGCGCTACGACAGCGGCCGCATCGAGCGCATGTTCTTCGCGCTGCGCGACGATCGCAAGACGGTGCTGCTCGGCAACAGCGAGCTCCACAAGCCGAGCAAGTGATCCGTCGACTCAGCGCGCGAGCGTGCGCATCAGGCCGACGAGCTCGCCGCGCGGAAACCGCTGCAGGTAGCGCGTCGCGAGCTCGCGCGCTTCGGTCTTGCGATCGAGCGTCGCGACGAGCTGCGCGGCGAGCGCGAGCCCGCGCTCCTCGAGCGGCGAGCCCGGTGCATCGCCGTCGACCGCGCGCAACGACGCGAGCGCACCGGCGGCGTCGTGCAACGTGCGGTGCCGGAGGTACGCCGCGGAGTAGCCGGCCTCGGCGCGCTCGGTGCCGGTGAGCTTCGCCGCCGCGCGATCGTAGGTGTCCGCAGCGGCCTGCGCGTGGCCCAGCCCGCGATGCGCGTCACCGACGACGAGCAGCCACGCGCCGTCGAGCTCGCCGCGCGCGTCGGCGCGCGCGATCACCTCGGCATAGCGGCCGGCCGCGAGATCGGAGCGCGCGAGCGCGAACGGATCCGGTGCGGTCGTCGTCGGCGGGGGTGGCGGCGGCGCCGGCTTCTCGCGCCGCGGCGGTGGCGGCGGCGGCGGTGGCGGCGGCTCGACGGTGTCGTGATCGATCGGCGTGACGACCGGCGCCGTGTCGACGCGCCGAGCGCTCGCCTGACGCGCGGTGACACGGGCATCCGCGGCCGCGACGAGCGGGGCCGGATCGGCGGCCGCGACGAGCGTGCCTTCGGACCACGACGCGCCCGCGCCGAGCACGTCGACCCGGCCGTCGTGGTGGACCTCGATGCGGCCCTCGTAGACGTGGGCGCGCGTGCCGCGCGGATCGACGGTGACCGAGAACACCGTGCCGATCGCGACGAGCCGCGCGCGCTCGGTCGCGACCTCGAATCGCTGCCCGGCGACGACGTGCGCGACGTCGAACACGATCGTGCCGGCGCGCAGCTGCAATCGCCGCGACTCCGGTGCGAGCTCGTCGATGTCGAACCGCGCACCGGCGGTGCCGACGAGGCGATCGCCGGTCGGCAGCGACACCTCGAGCAGCGGCGGCTCGGCGACGACCGCGGGCGCGACCGGCGCGCGCGGCCACGCGATCGCGACGACGATCGCGATCGCGGCGATCGCCGCGGGTACCAGCGCGCGTCGCCAGGCCGGCGCCGCGATCGGGACCACCGGGCGTGGCGCGTCGAGCGCGCGCTCGATCATCCGGCGTGCGGCGAGCTCGTCGAGCGCGGGCGGCTCGGCGTGTGACGCGCGGTCCGCGAGCTCGTCGACGACGGCGAGCGCACGCTGCTGGCGAGCTGTCATCGCGATCCCTCCGGCTGCATCCACTGCGCGAGGTACGGATCGTGCGCGAGCATGCGCGCGAGCTCGCGGCGCGCCCACAGCAGGCGGCAGCGCATCGCGAGCGCGGTCGTGCCGGCGACGTCGGCGGCCTCGGCCGGCGACAGGCCTTCGATCGCGCACAGCACGAACGCGGCGCGCCGCTTCGCGGGGAGCCGGCGCAGGCAGCGCTGCAGCCGCGCGAGCGCCTCGCGGGCGACGATCCGCGCGTCGGCGTCGCCGCCCGGATCGACGAGCTCGGGCACGGCCTCGAGCGCGACCTCGTCGCGGCGCGTGAAGTAGCGATACGCGACGCGCACGGTGATCCGGTGCGCCGCGGTCTCGAGCTTCGAGCGGCCCTCGAATCGCGGCAGGAACCGCGCGATCTCGGACAGCGCTTCCTGCGTCGCGTCGTCGAGATCCGGCGACCGCCCGAGCAGCCGGTGCAGCCAGCGCCGGACGTGCGGCAACAGCGTCTGCAGCGTGGCGCCGACCGCGTCGCGATCGCCGGCGCGCAAGCGCTCGAGGCGATCGTCGTCGAGGCCCACGCTCACCTGCAGCGCCGGACGGTTCACAGCGGCAAGGTCCAGTGCAGCGCGGCGTACAGGCCCGGGAACGTCTCGGCGCCATCGCTGACGAGCAGCGGCGTGATCGAGAACGCCGTGCCGCGGTGCGCGCCCTCCCACGCGCGCGACAGCCGGACGCCGCCAAACCCGACGGCATCGCCGTCGCCCTCGGCCGCACCCGCGATCGCGCCGATGTCCCAGTGCCGCGAACCGCTGCCGACGTAGCGCAGCTCGGCGGCCGCGCCGAAGATCGGGATCGTCTCGTCGACGAACGTGATGTCGGCGATGCCGATCGCACCGAGCCGCACGTGATCCGAGATCGGGAACGTCAGCTCGGCCTCGATGCCGAACGTCAGCGGGCTCAGCATCGGTCCGACCTCGAACAGCACGCGATTCGCGCGCACCGGCACCGCGGTCTCGGCAACCGCGAGCGCGGCTGGCGCCACGGCGGCGAACCCGGGCGGCGCGATCATCGCGGTCGGTGCGGCGGCGACGGCGCCGTCCGGGCCGACGTGGACATGGACGTCGACGTCGATCGCCGGCGCGTCCGGCGGCACGATCATCTCGTCGACGAGGCTCGTCGCGATCGCGGCGAACACGCGCGGCGTCGCGCCGTCGGCCGGCAACGGCGCGTGGCGGAAGTAACGGCCGTCCGACGACACCGCGCAGACATCGACCGCCTGCGCATCGGCATCGATCCACAGCGCGATGTCTGCGCCGGTCGAGATCGCCGCGCGCTGCGCCGCCGCGGCGCGATCGAGCCGCAGCGCGCCGTCGGGCGCCGGGAGTGTCGCGCAACCCCGCGCCCGGCGAGCGTCACCTGCAGCGCCGAGCCGAGCTCCGCGGAGCGCGCCGGCTCGGACAGCACGACGATCGTCGACGCGTCGGCGTGGCTCGCGAGCACCGCGACGATCGCCAGCACGCCGAAACCGAGACCTGAACCTGCCCTGACGAACATGGCCCGTGAGTGGCGGCACCGTAGGGCAGCGTTGCAAAAAAGTGAAGCGCTCGTTCGGCAGCCCTCGCCGAACTGACATCGCCTCAGCGAGCCATCACCGCAACAGGCCGCGTGTGCCGCCGGACGTCGACGACACCGGCTTGTGCAGCACGACCGTGCGGCCAGCCTCGCGCCCGGCCTGGTGTGCACCGGTGAGCCGCACGCGCGTCGTCCGCGTCGTGATGTGCGGGTGGCGCGCGCGATAGAACGTGTCGAGCTTGCGGTCGCCGACCCAGACGAGGCCCTCGCGCTGCTTGAGGCCCTTGCGCTCGCCGACGAGCTTCTCGCGAAACCCGTTGATCACGCCGGACTGGTACGACAGCCGATCGCGGCCGCTGCGGACGCGCGTGTCCCCGCGGTTCTCCTGCCACAGCCGCTCGGCGGTCGCGAGCAGGAATGCGTGGACGTGGCACGCCATCTCGACGTTCTGCTCGGTGCCGACGATCTCGTAGACCTGGCCGCGCTTGCCGGTCTTCGCGACATAGACCGGCACGCGGATCGCCTTGACGAAGAAGAACTCGACGAGCAGGCCGACGATGTCGGACTCGACGCGCGTGCCGCGCTTCTCCGGATCGCCGAGGTGACGCACGACGTAGCCGAGCTCGGCGCCAGCCGCCGTGACCTCGATGTTGTGGCGCACCATCAGCTCGTGCGCCTTGTTCATCGCGAGCTCGGCCTCGTGCTGGTTCGGGCTGCCGGCGAGCGCGAGCAGCTTGCGGATCCGGTCGAGGATCTGCTCGGACCGCGGCACGCCGCCCGACGTCGACGCTTCCGGCGCACCGGCGGCGCGGCCGTCGATCCCGCGCTCGGCGCACACGCGGCGAAACGTCTCGCCGTGCGCGGACTCGACGACGCCGAGCACCTCGTCGCAGTACTGGTGCGCCATCTCGTGCTCGAGCACGCTCGTCACCTCGAGCCACGATCGCTCGACGAGGAGCGTGCGCGACAGCTCGATCGTGCGCGTCGGATGGATCCAGCGGCCGAGCCGGCTCGCGGCGTCGGACAGCACGAGCAGCGGCCGCTTCAGCCGGTTGCCGAACCGCGCGCGGTTCTCCCAGTCGTAGTACGCCTGCAGCTCGCGCAGCAGCGCGGCCTCGAGCTGGGCAGACAGTGCGTCGAGCATGGCGCACCGTAGCGCGGCGCTCTGACAGCGCTACGGGTCGATCATGGTTCGATCACGCTTCGTGGCTGGGATCGGGCGGCAGGTTCATCAGCTCCTCGGGGAACTTGCCGGCGATGTAGCTCAGGATGTCGCGGATCGACATCAGGCCCACGACGCGGCCGCGGTCGTCGACGATCGGCAGGTGGCGGCGCCGCCCCTGCGTCAACCGGCGCATCGCCTCGGCGAGCGAGTCGTCGCCGTGGATCACCATCGGCATCGGCGTCATCAGATCGCCGACCGTCGCGTGCGACCACAGCACGTCGCTGTGATCGACGCGGTTCAGCAGGTCGCGCTCGGTGAAGATGCCGACGAGCGCACCCGTCTCTTCGATCACCAGGACGCAGCCGCGGTTCTTCGTCTTCATCTCCTGGACGACCTGCCACATCGGCGTGTCGACGGAGACGCGCGCGACGTCGCGGACCGGCAGATCGGCGACCGTGGCAAACGCGAGCATGCTCATGCCCGCAGACAGCTCGGTCCTCATGCGCCACCTCCGATATCGATCAGCGAGACCACCGACGACGTGTCGCTGTTCGGCATGCGCTCGCGCGGCGTCGCGTCGATCTCGTCGAACATCTCGCCGAGGTGACGCATGACGTCCCAGATCGTGAGCACGCCGAGCACGCGGCCGAGATCGTCGACGATCGGCACGTTGCGGAAGCCCTCGACCGCCATCCAGTTGATCGCGAACGCGACCGGATCGCGAGGCCGCAGCGTGCGTGGGTTCGGGGTCATCACGTCGCCGAGCCGGATCTCCGCCGGATCGCCGCGCTCGCCCGCGACGCGGTTCAGGAAGTCACGACTCGTGAAGATGCCCGCGAGGTGCTCGCCGTCGTCCATGACGAGCACGCAGTCGTGAGCTTCGCCGCTCATCGCATCGAACGCGCGGATCACGCGGTCCTCGCGCCCGAGCCTCGGCACCTCCTTCGTCCAACCCATCGCCTCGATCGTCGTTTGCAGCCTGCGCATACGACCCCTTCCTGAGCTCGCGAGCGACGGCTCGACGAGTCCTGCGATCGACCCTAGCCCAGGTCGCGCGATTTCGATCCCGGTTCTCGCCTTGACCCAACGCAGATTCGACTGCGCAGCGCCGCCGCGTGTTGCCCGTTACAGCGTCACGGTGAAATGACGCGCTCAGATACGAGAGGCGAGCAGGGCCGTGCCGTTGCGCAGCGGCAGCTCGATCGAGAACCGTGCGCCACCGCCCGGCGCGTCGGACACGGCGATGCGGCCGCCGTGGTCGGACACGATGCGGTGCACGATCGCGAGCCCGAGGCCGGTGCCGCCCTTCGCGTGCTTCGTCGTGAAGTACGGCGCGAACACCTTGTCCTTGAGATCGCCGGGCACGCCGGGCCCGTTGTCCTCGACGACGAGCACCGCGCGATCGCCGGCCTCGCCGAGCCGGGTCGCGACCGTGATCTTGCCGTTCGGCCGCTTGCCGATCGCGTCGCGCGCGTTCTCGACGAGGTTCAGCACGACCTGGTTGAGCTGGTTCTTGTCGGCGTCGAGCTGCGGCAGCTCGCCGAGCTTGACGTCGAGCGCGAGCGCGCCCTGGTACAGCGTCAGCGCCGAGCGCACGACCTCGTTGAGATCGACGCGCTGGAAGTCGGGCTTCGGCATCCGCGCGAAGTCGGAGAACTCGGCGACGATGTGCTTCAGCCGATCCGCTTCCTGCAGCACGGTCGTCGTCGATTCCTCGAGGATCTCGTCGAACGACGGGTGCTGCTTCTTCCAGGTCTTGCGCAGCGTGTCCATCGCCATCTGGATCGGCGTCAGCGGGTTCTTGATCTCGTGCGCGAGCCGGCGCGCGATCTCCTGCCACGCCGCGATCCGCTCGGCGATCACGAGCCGCTCCTTGCTCGTGCGCAGGTCCTCCATCATGAAGTTGAACGCGCTCGCGACCGCGCCGATCTCGTCCTTGCTGCGCACCGGCACCCGGTGATCGAGGTCGCCGCGCGACGCCGCGAGCGAGCCCTCGACGAGCGCGTCGAGATCGCGGGCGGTCCGGCGGGCGACGAGCAGGCCGATCAGCACGACCGCGCCGAGCGCCGCGAGCGCGAGCCCGGCGGACAGATACGTCAGCGTGCGCAGCACCGCGAGGTCCTTGTTCGACACCGCGATCTCGACGAACGCGACCGGCTTGCCGTCGATCCCGTCGAGCGGGACCCGGATCAGATCGTCGCCGGCGAGCGCGCTCCAGTACGGACCGGGCGGCACGAGCACGCCGCCACCGGGCGCGACGATCCGCGCGTCGGTGTCCTGCCCGCCCTCGTGGATCGGCTTGAGCAGCTCCGCGGTCACCTGGCGGCCGGCGAGCACGTAGCCGTAGCGAAACACGAGGCCGCTGTGCTCCTCGAACCGCATGCCGGCCTCGGCGACGAGGATCCGCTTCGTCGCGGGCTGGCCGGTGCCGCTACCCTCGGTGCCGCCGACCTCCTCGAGGTGGAAGAACGCGCGGCCCTGGCTCGCGAGCACCTTGCCGCGCAGCTCGGGGAGGTCCTCGCGCTCGAGCGCCTTGTAGTGCGGCGCGACGATCACGCGCGGCGGCGCGTCGTCGCGCTCGGCGATCCCGATCGCGAGCACGTCGAGCGACAGCCCCTGCATCCACGGCTGTGATTGCTCGCGCCAGCGCGCGAAATCGACCCGCTCGAGCGAGTCCTTCAGGCTGTCGACGACCATGCCGTCGACGTACGGATGCTTCGGGCTCGCGAGCGAGCGCACGACGCCGCTGACCTGGTTCGAGAGCCGGCCGAGCGCGCCCTCGACCGCGGCCTTCGCGTTCTCGCGCTTCTTCAGGTACGTGTCGGTCGCCTTCGACGCGATCATGTGGCGCGTCGTCACCGCGGCGACCGTGATCGGGACGAGCGCGGCGAGCGCGAGCGTCAGCGTGAATCGGCCGCGCAGCTTCATGGCTTGAGCTTCGTCATCGCGACCGGCTGGCCGAACAGGAACACGTCGGCGAAGCCGGGGCGGCCGCAGGTGTCGAATCGCAGGCCGCGGATGTCGGTGCGGTGCCACATCCGGACGCCACGGAACATCAGCGGGATGATCGGCAGCCGCTGCGCGAACTCCTTCTGCGCGTCGCCGACGACGAGCGCACCGGCGGCGAGCTTGCCCGCGGCCCAGTCATCGCCGCCGGCGGAGAACGCGGCGCTCCACCACGCCGCCGGCTGGTTCGACGGCGCCGCGAGCTGGCCGATGTAGAGATCGGTCGTGCCGCGCTGCACGTGATCGCGCAGCACGTTCGCCGAATACGCGGACAGCGTCGACGCGACGCCGAGCTTGCCGAGCGCGCGCGCGAGCCGCTCCGCGAGGTCGCGATCGTCGGGCCGCGAATCGTCGAACGCGATCTCGAGCGACAGCGATCCGATCGCGCCGGGCGCGAGCGCCTTGACGCGCGACGCGGCCTGCGCGAGCTGCGCCTTCGCCTGCGCAATGTCGCCGGTGCGCGCGGTCGCCGACGGCACGCTGCCGGGCATCGGCTCGGCCGCCGGCAACACCGCCTCGCCTTTGTTGATCGAGGCGAGCACGCCGCGATCGATCGCGAGCTCGAGCGCGCGCCGGAACCCGCGGTCGTTCGTGACGTCTGCATGCTTCTTGCCGAACCCGACGAACAGCAGCAGCGACGCGCTACCGTCGACGAAGCTCGCCTTGAACTTCGGCTGTCCGGTCGTGAACGCCGCGACGCCGCGCGCCGACAGCTGCGCCGCGCCGGTCTCGAACTGCCGCGCCTCGCCGTCCGGCGTGTCGAACCACGACAGCACGAGGCGATCGAGGTACGGACGCCCCGCGAAGTGGTCGTCGAACGCGCGCAGCGCGAGCCGGCGCGTCTTGCGATCGAAGCCATCGACCGCGAACGGCCCGGTGCCGATCGGCTTCTCGCCGGGCGGCTTGCCGTGCTTCGTGATCGACGCGGGCGCGAGCGCGAGCCACTGCGCGAGCTCGCCGGGCGTCGCCGGCACGGTCAGCACGAGCTCGATCCCGTCGCCGTTCGCCTTGACCTGCGCGATCGTCGCGAGCGCCCACCGCCCCGTCGACGTCCGCGCGCGGTCGAGCGAGGCCGCGACATCCTGCGGCGTCAGCGCCGTGCCGTCGTGGAACTTGATGCCCTTGCGCAGCGCGATCTTCGCCTTCGTGCCCGCCGCGTCGAGCTCGGGCAGCGCCGCCGCGACATGCGGCTCGGGGCCGGACAGCTCGACGTGATACAGCGTGTCGAACACGAGCTCCGCGACGGTCAGCTCGGCATGGCTCTGCGCGGCCGCCGGATCGAGCGTCGCGGGCGCGCCGAGCAGCGATGCCTCGAGCTTGCCACCGTAGTGCGGCCGGGTCTCGGCGCGCGCGACCGTGCTCAGCGCGACGACGACGGCGAGCGCCCGCGCCGGCGTCAATCGAGCCTCCACATGTCGACGCGCGTCGCGCCGGACAGCCGGACCGCCGCGATCACCTCGGGGATGTCGTCGGGATCGTCGCCGTCGATCACCGCGAGCCCCGCGACGCCGCCGTTGAACGTCTTCTTGAACCGCGGCTTCTTCGCGTCGCCGAGCGCGTACACCTTGACGCTGTCGGGTGCGCCCGGCGCGCTCGCCTCGGAGACGATCACGTCCGGCGTGCCGTCGCGATCGATGTCCGCGACCTCGAACGCGGCACCGACGTTCGACAGCTCCTGCTTGCCGCTCGCCTGGCAACCGGTCGCGGTGCAGCGCTCGACGGAGACCGCGAGCTTGCCGGTGAGCGCGAGCTCGGCGCGCAGCTTCAGCGCCTGGCCCTCGCGATCGAGCAGGTCGCCGCGGCAGCGCACGCCGTACGTCTTGTTCGTGAAGTGATTGCGCCCGGGCTCGAGCTGCGCGCGCTCGCCGGGACACACGAGGAACCCCGCCCCGCCCTGCTGCGCGACGAGCTGCTTGTTCTTCCAGCCGATCCGCAGCTCCTTCGCCCAGCCGGACACGGCGGCGACGAGCTCGCCCCCGTCGACGACCGCGGTCCCGACGTCGTCGCGCGGCGCCGGCACCGCGCGGTCGCCCGCGAACGCGACGCGTCCGAGCTCGACGACCTTGCCGTTGCGAAACCCGATCGCGACGACCTCGCGCGGCGTCACCGCGTAGAGCTCGCCGACCTTGTCGCCGTCGAGGTTCGCCGCGGTCAGCGCGACGAGCGGCGCGCCGAGATCGATCGAGCCGAGCCGCACGACCTTCCAGGTCACGACGACCGGCGTCGGTGGCTTCGGCCTCGGCGCGCGCGAGGCAACGATCGCGTCGAGCCGCGTGCGCACCGTCGCGGCGAGCCGCCGCAGGTAGTCGTCGTCGTCGCCAGCATGCGCGGGCCGCGACACGACGAGCGTAGCGATCGCGAGCGCGACCACGCGAGCAGCCATCGCGTTACTCGTAGTCCTTCTTGACCTGATTCTGCTCGGTGACATCGCCCTCGAGCGCCGCGGTCTCGGTCGGCACCGTGCCCTCGACGAAGACCTCGGTCGTCACCGAGTCGGCCGGCGCACCCTCGGGCGCGAGCAGCCCGGACTTCTTGTCGATCCGCGCCTCGACGACGTGCGGCGGCCGCTGGAACGGCTTGTTCTTGAGCCCCATGCCCTTCGCGATGTCGACGAACACCGGGACCGCGGTCGTGCCGCCGGTCTCCTTGCCCATCGGCGTCGGATCGTCGAACCCGATCCACACGCCGATCGCATAGTCCGGCGTCAGGCCGATGAACCACACGTCCTTCGCGTCGTTCGACGTACCGGTCTTGCCGGCGATCGTGATCCCGAGCTTGTTCGCCTGGATGCCGGTACCCGACGTCACGACCGAGCGCATCATGTCGAGCGTCACGTACGCGACCTCGGGCTTCATGACCTGCGTCGTCTCCGGCGGCGGTGGCGCCTTGCCGTCGATCGAGTCGATGAACACCGGGGGCGCGGCCTGGCCGCCGGCGGCGAGCGTCGCGAGCGCGTTCGTGTGCTCGAGCGGCGTGACCTCGCCGGCGCCGAGCGCGAGCGACAGCGTCGACGGCAGCTGGCTCTGGACGCCCATCGCATGCGCGAGGTCGATGATCTTCTGCGGCGTCACGCGCTCGAGCACGCGGATCGCGACGGTGTTGATCGACTTCGCGAGCGCGTAGCGCAGCAGCACGTCACCCTCGAACTTGCCGCTCTCGTAGTTCTTCGCGTTCCACTTCTCTTCCCACCGCGGCTCGGGCGCGTCGTTGACCGACGACGCCGGCGTGAACGTGATCCGGCCGCCCTGATCCTTCGCCTTCGTCGCGCCGAGATCGATGCCGGCCGCCATCACGTACGGCTTGAACGAGCTGCCCGGCTGGCGATGCGCGTCGGTCGCGCGGTTGAGGCCGAGCGTCTTGCTCGCATAGCCGCCGACGAGCGCGCGCACCTTGCGCGTCTTGACCTCCATCACGACGACCGCGCCCTCGGGCCCCTTCGGGAACACGACGCGATGGGCCGCGTGCTTCGGCGGCTGCTTGTCGCCGGTGACGACGACATCGACCACATCGCCGGGCTTGAACCGCTCGCTCGGCTTCTTCGTGACGCCCTTGTCGTCAGGCGGATTGAACCGCTCGTCGTCCGGACCGTCGACGACGAGCGCCGCCTCGTAGTTGCCGAGGTTGACTTTGACCTCGTGATCGTCGTCGAACACCTCGGTGACGAGCGCCTCGTAGGTCTCACCCTTGACGGGGCCCGTCTTCGGCAGCGCCTTCGTCAGCTTCGCGAGCTCGGCGTCCTTGTCCTTCGCGGTGCGCTTCGCGCGGCCGATGCTCTTGCGCTTGTCGACCGCGCGCAGCCCGGTCTGCAGCGCCTTCTGCGCGGTCGCCTGGATCTGCGGATCGAGCGTCGTCCGCACGGTCGCGCCGAGCGTGTCGAGGTAGAGCTCGCCCTCGGGGCAGCTGCCCTTGCCGCCGCACTTGCTCGCGACGAGCTCGCTGCGCACCATGCCGACCCACTCGGGCGCGGTGTTGAGGTACGGGAACGGGTTCTCGACGTACTGGATCGGCTTGTCGATCCACTTCTGCGCCTCGGCGGGCGTCAGCTTGCCGGCCTCGACGAGCCGGTTCAGCACGTGGACCTGGCGCTCCTTCGCCTTCGCCTGGTTCTTCTTGCGGTTCGGCGCGTAGTTCTCCGGCGACTGCGGCAACCCGGCGAGCAGAGCGCACTCGCCGACATCGAGCTGCGAGACGTCCTTGCCGAAGTAGAACCGCGCCGCCTCCTGCACGCCGTAGCGGCCGTTGCCGAAGTTGATCTGGTTCATGTAGAGCGTGAGGATCTCTTCCTTCGTCAGCGACTTCTCGAGCCGGCGCGCGAGGATGATCTCCTGGATCTTGCGCTTGAATGTCTTCTCGGGCGTCAGCAGCAAGTTCTTCACGACCTGCTGCGTGATCGTCGACGCGCCCTGCTTCGCCTTGCCCGAGCGCAGGTTCGCCCAGAACGCCCGGAACATGCCCCAGTAGTCGACGCCGGAGTGCTCCCAGAACTTCGTGTCCTCGGTCGCGACGAACGCGGCGACGAGGATCTTCGGAACCTTGTCGTACTCGACGTACGCGCGGCGCTCGATGTCCTCGCCCTTCGTCCTGCCGAACAGCTCGCCGATCCGGTGATCGTTCTTGTCGACGATGATCGTGACCTGGCGGTGGCGGAAGTCGGACAGCTTCTGCGGATCGGGCAGATCCTTGTCGCGGCCGTACATCCAGAACACGAACGCGACGGTCGCGATCATCAGCAGCAGGCCCGAGAGCCCGGCGATCGCGAGCCACTTCACCACCGTCACCCACGTGCGTCGCTTGCCCGGCGGCACGCTCGGCCGGAGCGGCTTCCCGTTCGGCTTTCCGTTCGGCTTGTCCTTCTTCATGACCCTCGTGGTTTTCGCAGGCTTCTCGGGGTGCGGCGACTTCTCGGGATCGCCGGGCGGCTGCGGCGCCCACATCCGGATCGTGGCCCCCGGTGGATGAGGATTGTCGCGTTTGTTCTGCACGGGTGAACCCGCAGAGAGAACGGTCGAAGATGCCCCCGGATTCTCCCCTGTCCACGCCCGGCGCGCCACCCGCTTGCGGGCAGTGAATTCATGGACTTGTGGACTCGGGAACCCGATGACCGAGCCGGCGCTCGAGCACGCCGACCGCGCCGCGGATCTTGAGCGCGAACCACCGTGCGCGCAGTTCGCGGCGATGCGCGTCGTCGAGATCGCCCAGCGTGCCGATCGCCGCCCGTCGGCGCGCCGCGATCCGGCTCATCGCGAGCGCGACCGTGACCGACAGGTTGAAGCTCTCGGTGAAGCCGTACATCGGCACGCCGACCCGACCATCGCACGCGGCGATCGCGGCGTCGGACAGCCCGGCGTGCTCGTTGCCGAACACGACCGCGATCGGCGTCGTGACGTCGACGTCGTCGATCGTGTGCGGCGCGCCGGGCAGCGTCGCGTAGACGCGGAAGCCGCGCGTGCGCAGCGCACCGGCGACATCCTCGACGCTCGCCCAGCGGTGGAGGTCGATCCAGCGGTGCGCGCCGCGGGTCACGCCGCGCGCGGCGGAGAACCGCAGGCCAGGCTCGACGACATGCAGCTCGCCGAGCCCGAGCGCCTCGGTCGTGCGGATCGTCGCCGCCGCGTTGTGCGGATCGTAGGTGTCCTCGACGACGGTGACCACCGAGCCGAGCCGCGCGGCGAGCACCTGATCGATGCGCGCGATCCGCTCGGGCGTCAGCATCGGCGCGAGCGTCTCGCACACGACGTCCGCGCCGTACCGCTCGATCGCGCGCGTGATTGCATCGCCCACGGCGCGCACGATACCGTGGCTCGGTGCTCGAAGGCGCGCCTGGTAGGATCGTCGGAGATCGCTACCAGATCGTGCGCGAGCTCGGGCGCGGCGGCATGGGCGTGGTCTACCTCGGCCGCGATCTGCGGCGCGACATGGAGGTCGCGATCAAGTTTCGCAGCGTGTCGCACAGCGACGGCGCGCTGTGGCTCAAGCGCGAGTTTCGCGCGGTGTCGTCGCTGCGCCACCCGAACCTCGTCGAGCTCTACGAGCTCGTCGCGCACGATCGCGCCTGCTACTTCACGATGGAGTACCTGCCCGGCATCGATCCGCGGCGCTGGGTGCAGCGCAAGAGCCCGACGATCGCGCCGATCGTGCCGCGGCTCGATCCGGCGAGCTCGATCGAGACCACGCGCACGGTGCCGCCGCTCGAGCAGGCGCCGACCGAGGAGACCGGGCCGGCGCTGACCGCGAGCGTGACGAGCCGCCCGGCGCCGCTCGTCGAGTTCGCCCGCGTGCGCGCGGTGCTGTGCCAGCTCGCCGAGGGGCTCGCGTTCCTCCACGCGTGCGGCGTGATCCATCGCGACGTCAAGCCGGGCAACGCGATCGTCGTCGACGGCACCGTGAAGCTGCTCGACTTCGGGCTCGCGATCGAGCGCCGGCGCCAGGCCGAGGATCTCGCGCGCGAGTCGCGCGTCGTCGGCACCGCGGCGTACCTCGCGCCCGAGTACCTCGAGAAGCTGAACGTGTCGCCGGCGATGGATGTCTACGCGCTCGGCGTGCTCGCGTACGAGCTCGTCACTGGCTCGCCGCCGCTCGGCGGCACGCTACACGTGCTCGCCCGGCTGCAGCGTAGCGTCGACGTCCCGCGCGCGTCGACGCTGGTACCGCTGCCCGACGATCTCGACGAGCTGATCGCGAGCATGCTCGCGCACGATCCCGCGCACCGGCCGACCGCGACCGAGATCGCGGTGCAGCTGTCGGGCTCGGGCTCGCGGCCACACGCGCAGCGCCGCGCGCCGCGGTTCGTCGGCCGTGCCGCGGAGCTCGCGCGGCTGCGCGCCGCGATCGAGGATCCGGCGCCGCGCGGCCGGCTCGTGCTCGTCACCGGCGCGTCGGGCGCGGGCAAGACGTCGCTGATCGAGGAGGCATGCCGTGGCTACGACGCCGACACGCTCGTGTGGCGCGGCCGCTGCCACGAGCGCGAGCGCGTGCCGTACCGCGCGTTCGACGCGATCATCGATGACCTCGCGACCGAGCTCGGTGGCGATCCGGCGCTCGCGTCCGGGATCGAGCACCTCGCCGCGCTCGCCCGCGTGTTCCCGGTGCTCGCGCCGGTGATCGATGTCGTCGCCGGCGCGCCGGCGGCCGACGCCGCACCCGCCGGTGACCTGCGCGTCGAGCGCGAGCGCGCGCTGCTCGCGATGGTCGAGCTGTTCCGCCGCCTGCTGCGCGGCCAGCGCGGCGTCGTCGTGATCGACGATCTGCAATGGTCCGACGACGACAGCCTCGAGCTGCTCGCGCTGCTCGTCGAGCGCGTCGGCCGGCCGCTGACCGTGATCGCGTCGTGGACCGTCGACGGTGCGAGCATCGCGTCAGACGGCATGCGCGCGCTGTTCGACCGGCTCGGCGATGCCGCCGCGCTCGTCGACGTGCCGGCGATGTCGGATCAGGAGCTCGCGCAGGTGATCGCGAACCTCGCGCCGCACACGCCGCTCGCGCGGCTCGTCGCCGCCGCACACCTCGCCGCCGGCAACCCGTACCTCGCCGAGCTGCTCGGTCAGGAGCTCGGCGATACGAGCGATGCGCGGTCGCCCGAGCTGCGCGATCTGCACGATGCCGAGGTCCGCCGGCTCGCGCGGCTCGATCCGACCGAGCGCGTCGTCGCCGAGGTCGCGTCGGTCGCGACCGGCGCGGTCTCGTTCGAGCAGCTGCGCACGATCGCGGGGCTGCCGTCGAGCCGGCTGCACTCGGTGCTGCGCGGCCTCGAGGAGGCGCGGATCGTCCGCGCGACGCCGTCGCCGTCCGGCGATCCGGTCTACGTGTTCTATCACCAGCGCCTGCGCGACGCCGCGCACGCCGAGCTCGACGCCGGTGCGCGCCGCGCGCTGCACGAGAAGCTCGCGCGCTGGCACGAGGCCGGGAGCTCGGAGCCCGACCAGCTCGCGTATCACTGGCAGCACGCCGGCGATGCGACGCGCGCCGCGGTGTGGGCGGTGCTCGCGGGCGACGCCGCGTTCGCGCAGCTCGCGTGGGGCCTCGCCGCGGACTGGTACCGCAAGGCGCTCGAGCTCGGAGCACCGGATCTCGTGCAGCAGCCGGCGCAGCGCCCGCGCGCGAAGCTCGCCGAGAGCCTGTTCCTCGGCGGCAAGCTCGCCGAGGCGGCCGAGCAGTTCCTCGTGCTCGCGCGTGGTGAGGGTGGCGATCGCTGGCGCGTCCGCGCGGCCGAGGCGTACCTCAAGCTCGGCGAGCTCGACCGCGGTCTCGGCGTGCTCGACGACGTGCTCGAGCGCCGCGGTCAGCGCCGCTCGAAGATCCGCGCGCTGTCGATCCTGCGCGCCGCCGTCGTCGGCGTGCGCTGGCTCGCGCCGGTCCCGGTTCGCCCGCAGCCGGTCGACGACGTGCTCGCCGCGGCGTACCGCGTGATCGCAAGCTTCGTGTCGACGCCGTATCCGATCGATGCGCTCGAGTACGTGCTGCGCGGGGTCGCGCTCGCCGAGCGTACGCGCGACGACGCCGCCCATAGCCAGGGCATGGCGATGCTCGCCGCCTACCTCGGCGCGGCGTCGCTCGGGCGGTTCGGCGATCGTGCGATCGCGAGCGCCGAGCGCCTCGCGGTCGCGAGCGGCGCGCCGTATCCGCGCATGGTGACCGCCGGCTGCGCCGGCATCCTCGCGATGCTGCGCGGCGACTGGGCCGCGATGCGCAGCGCGCACGAGACCGGCGAGCAGATCTGTCGCCGGCTCGGGCTCGAGCGATCGTGGGAGGCATCGTTCCTGCGCAGCTACTGGGCGCTCGGCGAGCTCTATGCCGGCGATCCGGCGCGCGCGCTCGCGATGCTCGACGAGCTGATCGACAGCGCCGACGATCTGTTCGGCCGCGCGATGCTCGGCAGCTACCGCGGCCGCGCGCTCGTCCTCGCGGGCGACCTGCGTGCCGCGCGCGATCAGCTGCGCAAGCTCGAGCGTGCACCGGTCGCCCAGCGCGGCATGGCCGGCATCTACCACCAGGTATTCGCGGCCGAGCTCGCGCTCGCCGAGCACGACTGGTCGCTCGCCGCCGCGCTCGCCGACGAGCTCGCCGGATCCGCGAAGGCGCAGTGGCTGTCCGCGATGCCCGCGGTGTCGGCGATGATCGACGTGATCTCGGCGACCGCGGATCTCGGGCGCGCGCGCGCCGATCGCGGCGCCGCCGATCGCGCACGGACGACCGCGAAGCGCCTCGCGCGGCGCGGCCGGGCCTCGTTCTACGCCGTCACTGCGGCGCGCCTCGAGGCGCAGGCCGAGCGCCTGCTCGGCGACGACGCCGCGGCGGATCGCACGCTCGCGCGTGCCGCGATGCTCGCAGCGTCGCGCGGCGGTCAGGTCGACCGGCTCGCGATCGCGGCGCTGTCCGGCGCGCCGATCGATGCCGGCGTGCTGGCCGCGGCGGTGACGTGGAGCACCGGCGGCGCGGTGTGAGAACGGAACGCAAAGCCGAACCCCGACCGCAAAGCCGAACCCCGAACGCAAAGCCGAACCCCGAACGCAAAGCCGCCGAGCCCGGACTATCGCAAAGAGGCAAAGCCGCCAAGCACGCAAAGGATCTCGGGAAGCGACGGCACTGCCACAACACGCTCCGGGCGAGACCGCGTACGTCGTGCCCGCAACGACAACGACAACGACAACGACAACGACAACGACAACGACAACGACAACGACAACGACAACGACAACGACAACGACAACGACAAGGACACGCCGATCGACGACCCGATCGACGAACCATCGACGAACCATCGATGAACCATCGACGAATCATCAACGACACGCTCCACGTCGCGATCGACGTCACTCGCTCGACGGCAGCCAAGCGCGTGCCCGTTGCCGGCGCATGCGCTCGTGATCTGTTAGGTGCTTGTTCGAGGCGCAGCGGTCGTCGACCAGATCCTTTGCGGGCTTCGCGGCTTTGCCTCTTTGCGATAGTCCGGGCTCGGCGGCTTTGCGCTGTCCGGGCTCGGCGGCGGGGCTCGGCGGCCGGGCTCGGCGGCTTGCGCTGTCCGGGCTCGCTGGCGCGGCTCGGCGGCGCGGCAGGCGGCTGGGCTCGGCGGCTTTGCGCTGTCCCGGCTCTGCAGCTTTGCGTTTCGATAGCACACCGCTCTGACATCCGCGTCCGAGCGGACCGTCAGTCCGATCGAGTACGACTACGCGATGACCAGCGTGATCGTGATCGGCGGCGGCGTCGCGGGCCTCACCGCCGCGCACGAGCTCGTCGAGCGCGGTTACGCCGTCGACGTGTACGAGGCGCGGCCGTCATTCGGCGGCAAGGCGCGGTCGCAGCCCGTGCTCGGCACCGGCACCGACGGCCGCCGCGATCTGCCCGGCGAGCACGGCTTCCGGTTCTACCCGCGGTTCTACCGCCACGTGATCGATCAGATGGCGCGGATCCCGAGCGGCGCGGGCACGGTCGCGGATCACCTGCGGCCGACGACCGAGGCGGCGATCGCGATGATCGACGACACGACGTGGTACCGGTTCTCGCGCAAGCACCTCGAGACGCCGTACAGCGTGCTCGAGGCACTGCAGATCTTCTTCCAGGATCTCGACTTCGACTCGCAGGACGTCTCGATCTTCAGCGCGAAGCTGCTGCAGTTCGCGACGAGCTGCGACGCGCGCCGGCTCGGCGAGTACGAGCACGTGTCGTGGTGGCAGTTCCTCGCCGCGGATTCGTACTCGCCGAAGTTCCAGCGCCAGCTGCGCGGCATCCCTCGCATGATGGTCGCGATGGACTCGCAGCGCGGCTCGGCGCGCACGATCGGCACGATCACGATGCAGCTGCTGATGGACTTCGCGTTCGCCGGCGCGCAGAACGACCGCACGATGGCCGGCCCGACGACGCAGATGTGGATCGAGCCGTGGCTCGCGTACCTCGCGAGTCGCGGAGTCGGCCTGTTCGCGGGCGAGCGCGCGCTGTCGCTCGATGTCACGGCCGATCGGATCGCGGGCGTCACGCTGTCGAGCGGCAGCACCGTGATGGCCGATCACTACGTGCTCGCGGTCCCGCTCGATATCGCGATCGGTCTCGTCTCGCCGCAGATCGGCGCGCTCGATCCCGCGCTCGAGCGCCTGCGCTTGCAGCCGCCGGAGTCGCTCGTCGAGTGGATGGTCGGCATCCAGTACTACCTCTACGAGGACGTACCGCTCGTCCGCGGTCACCTGTTCTTCCCCGATTCGCCATGGGCGCTCACCGCGATCAGCCAGCCGCAGTTCTGGCGCGACCTCGGCATCTTTCGCCGGATCTTCGGCGACGGCGCGGTCGGCGGCCTGCTGTCGGTCGACATCTCCGACTGGGACACGCCGGGTGCGCTGATTCCCAAGCCGGCGAAGCTGTGCACGCGCGACGAGGTCGCGCAGGAAGTCTGGTTCCAGCTCAAGGCCGCGCTCAACGGCGCCGGCGAAGGCGGCACGATCCTGTCCGACGAGCTGCTGCACTCGTGGCACCTCGACGACGATCTCGACTACACCGCCGGCGTGCCGCCGCAGAACGGCTCGCGGCTGCTCGTCCACCCACCCGGCTCGTGGCTCGTCCGGCCCGAGGCCGCGACGCTCGTGCCGAACCTCGTGCTCGCCGGCGACTACGTCCGCACGCACACGAACATCGCGTCGATGGAAGGCGCATGCGAGTCCGGCCGCCGCGCCGCGAACGCGATCCTCGAGCGGACCGGCGCCGCCGCGCGCGCCGAGGTGTGGCCGCTCGTCGAGCCCGCGCAATTCGCGCTCGCGAAGAAGGTCGACGCCTGGCTGCACGCGCGCGGCAAGCCGCACCTGTTCGAGATCGCGGGCATCCGCCACGCCGTGCGCGGTGCCGCGCTGATCCGCCGGCTGCAGACCGCGATCGGGCTCGACCGCGTCGACGACTACCTCGATCAGTACAAGCCCACGAAGCTGCTCGATTCGTTCGTCGCGTGGCTCGGCACCCGCTGACGCTTGCCAAAAAGCTGCGCCCCGCGGGCGACCGAGCGAGGCTTGCAGCATGCGCCGGCTGCTCGCCCTCGCCGCGATCGTCGTGCCCGCCGCGGCACGCGCGGACGTCGACGTCGGCGCCGCGGTCGGTGCCGGCGGTCAGGGCGACGCGACGTACAGCGCGCTCGAGCTGCGGCTCGACGGCAGCTGGCGCGACGTGCGATTCGGGCTCGGCGCGCGCGGCGTGTGGCTCGACGGTGACTGGCGCGCGCGCGACTGGGCACGTCCGATCGACGGCCTCCGCGTGCTGCGGCTGCTCGAAGCCTCGACGACGATCGCCGACGCGCGCCTCGCGCTCGCGGCGGGCGGGCTCGCACCGGCGCAGCTCGCGCACGTCGCCGACGGCTATCGCGCGACGCTCGACGATCGACCGCGCACCGGCGTGCGCACGCAGCTCGCGACCGAGCGGCTCGCGATCACCGCGGAGCTCGACGACGTCATCGAGCCCGGCTTCATCGGCGGCGCCGTGTCACTCGCGATCGGCGACGACCACGTCGGTCATGCGGCGACCGCGATCGATCCGGACGGCGGCTCGGCGATCGAGCTCGCGGCCGCGCGCCGGTGGAGCCGCGACGACCTGCGCGTCGATGCCGGCGCGGGCGTCGTCGGCGAGCCATCGCACGGCCTCCACGCGCTCGCGTTCGGCGCGCTCGCGTGGGACCACGCGAGCACCCGCTGGACGATCGCCGGCGAGCTGCGTGCCGGCACCGGCACCGTCGGAGGCGCGTTCGGCCCGCTGTACCGGATCGAGCGCACGCGGCTCGCGGCGATCACCGGCGTCGGTGCAGGCGGCGCGCTCGCGGTCGGCGTCGCGGGCGAGGCGGGCTGGCTGCGCGCCGGGGTGCGCTGGCGTCCCGAGCTGCACGGGCTCGCGACGTTCGAGGCCGGTGCACCGATCGCGCGCTGGCTCGCGGCCGGTGCATGGGTCGCGGCGAGCCGTCACGATCTCGCCGGTGCGAGCGAGCTGCGCGTGCTGTGGTCGAAGCACATCGCGACGCGCGTCGAGCTCGCGCGCATGTACCTCGCACCGTCCGACGAGATGCTCGAGGTGATGCCGTACACGCCCGCGTGGAGCGCGACGGCGTGGTTCGCGGTCAGCCGCTGAGTCGGGGCGGCGCCGCGAGCGGCCGCGACGGTGCGATACCGCGGTCGAGGCGTATTCTGCGCGTTTGAAAAACGGCAGAGATGTGGTCTGGCCAGCCACGCACGATCGGCAGCCGGAAACACCGCCGTGATGCGAACACGAGCAAGCAGCCGGTCATCGCCGGCCTTCTGGGCTTCGAGCGCCTTGATTGCATTCGATTGCTTCGAGCCTTTGCCCAGGTGCAGGTCTCGTCTGGCTCACGACACGGATGACGACGTTTCAGGTCTGCCGAAATCAAAAGGCAGGGCTGAAGTCTGCTGTCCGCTCGCACGTGAGCGACGGGGGCGGTCAGCGCGCGAGCAGCACGAGGACACCCGCTGGCAAGACGCCGAGCCCACGGGTGTCATGTTGATGAATACCCAACGTGGTCGCGACTCCGGTAGCGCGGTCGCGATCGCGAGGTTGTCGTGACGGTCGCCTTCGAAATCGGCCTCGCCACCGGACGGCGCGCGTGCCGGGGCAAGTCGCCGCGGCGCGAACATGGGCGAACGATGGCGGCGTCACGTTGGCGAGCACGGAGACGGTGCCGTCGGTGTCATACGACACCGCGTGATCGGTTCGATCGTCTGCGTGAAGTCGGGGATGGCGACGGTGAGCGCCGGCGTCGCGACCGTCAGCGCGTATTGATCGTGCGGTTGCCGTTGAACGCCGGCGACGCGGCGCTCGGCTGCAGCACCGGCGCGACGCCCGACGGCGTGTACGTCTGAGCGAACCCGACGCTGCCACCGCCGCCACCGGGCGTCGCGCCCGTCGAGCCCGGCATCAGGCCCGGCGTCGGTGCCACGCCCTGCCGGCCGCCCGCGCCACCCGCGCCGCCGACGCCCGCGCCCGCGCCGCCGCTTGCCGACGTCGTCGCGAGCCGCAGGCCGTCATCGCCCGGCTGGCCCGGCGTGTCCGAGATCGCGGTGCCACCACCGCCGCCGCCGCCGTTCGCGAAGATCTGGCCGAGCACCGAGATCGCCGCGCCCTGCAGCACGATGTTGCCGCCGGCACCGCCGCCCGCGCCCGACGTGAACTGCACGCCACCGCCGAAGATCTGATCGAACCCCGGCCGGCCGCCGCCACCGCCGGCGTCGATCACGCCGGTCGCCGATACCGTGACCGCGCCGCGGCACGCGATCACGGTCAGCGCGCCGCCGCCGCCACCCGGATCGGCGTCGATCGTCGTCGGGATCTGCGGCCGCGGCCCACCGACGAGCGAGACCAGATCGGCCGGGTTCGTCGACGGTGCACCACCCGGCGCGCCGCCGCCGTCGGCGGTGTCACTGCCGCCGTTGCCGCCCGCGGTCCTGAAGCCTGCACCGCCGCCGCCGACCGACGTGTTCGCCTTGCCACCGGATGCGATCAGGCCGCCGCCCGGGCCGTTCGTCGTACCGTCGGCGCTGACGTCGAGCACGCCGTCGATCGTGACCGCGCGATCGGCGACGAGCGCGATCGCGCGCGGGCCGGTGACCTTCAGCGTCCGGCCACCGCTGATCGTGATCGCGCCGTAGCGCACGACGCAGATCTCGGGACCCGACGTCTGCGTGCGCACGCCGCCGGTGCACAGGATGTCCGCGGCGGTGTCGAAGCTCTGGTTCGTGTCGATCACGAGCGACGGCAACGTCGCGAGCGCGTCGCAGCTGTCCTGGAGCGCGTCGTAACGCGGCTCGATGTACTTGCAGTGTGCCGAGGGCGTGGTCCCGCAGCCGAGCGTGCAGCTCTCGGTCGCGCCGAGGGCACCGTCGGCGGTGCAGTGCTGGACGGTGTTGCCCGCGCACGTCGCCGAGTCGGGCACGCACGCGTTGCAGCGGCCCGCGGTCGCGTTGCAGCCGGCGGCGCCGCACTCGGTCGCGATCACGCCGTCGCCGGTCGCGTTGCAGATCCGCGCCGACGTGCCGTCGCAATCGACGAACTGGTCCGGCGTGCACGTCTCGATCGGCGGCGCATCGACGGTGTCGACCGCGGCATCCGCGCCGGCATCGGCGACCGGATCGGGTCCCGCATCGGGGATGGTTTCGTGGACTTCACCACAGCCAAGCAGCAGCGCCGAGCACAGCGCGATGACGTTGCGAGATCGCATGGACCGCTCGCTGTACAAGCGGTGCGCCAGCGCCGGACATCGCCGGTTCGCACGCTTGCACGCCGGCAGCGCGGCGCGTCCAGACGCACTGTCCAGACAACGCGGTCAGCGCTGGTTGCGGCGCGCACGCTCGGCGTTCGCCCGCTTGACGAGCCGCCACATCGCGACGCCGGTGCCGACCGCGAGCACGACCCCGATCCCGAGCATCCGCCAGCGATACGCACCGCCGACCGCCGGTCGGTTCGATGTCCAGAACCCGGACGGCCGGCTCGTGAGGATCTCGTGCTGGCGCTGCGGCGGCTGCGGCGTGGGGTCATCGGCAGCCGCGGTGCCGCCCACGAACAGGCAGAACGCGATCCCGAGTGCCGCGACGAAGCTTCGCATCGCGGAGAGCCATAGCACGGGGCGGCGCGGCGCGTGCTGCGACGATGTGTCTCGCTACTTCTTCAGCGGGTTCGTCGACCGCGCGTTCTTGATCGCCTGCTTGACGCGCTTCAGGCACTGCTCCTCGGTCTCGTCGCCGTTCTTGACGAACACGAGCGGGGTCGCCATCGCCTGGTCGTACTCCTGCTGCGTCAGCCGGTCGCGCTTCAGCATGATGTTCAGGATCCGGCGGATCTTGTCGTCGGTCCACTTCGTCAGCGTGCCGGCGCAGTACTGCTTGTAGCGCTCCTTCGGCGACGGCAGGATCGTCGAGAAGAACGCGGCCTCGACCGGGTTCAGGTCCTTCGCCGGCTTGCCGAAGAAGTGCTTCGCGGCCGGGCCGATGCCGTAGAGGTCGGGGCCGTACTCGATCACGTTGAAGTAGATCTCGAGGATGCGGTCCTTCGTCAGCGTGTTCTCGACGTGCCACGTCAGGAACAGCTCCTGGAGCTTTCGCGCGAGCGTCTTCTCGCGATAGAGCAGCACGTTCTTGACCATCTGCATCGTGATCGACGACGCGCCGTAGCGGAACCGGCCCGCCTTGAGATCGTTGACGAGCGCGGTGCGGAACTCGGTCGTGATGAAGCCCTTGTGGTAGTAGAACGCCGAGTCCTCGGTGCTCATGATCGACTTCACGAGGTACGGCGAGATCTGATCGAACGGCACGAAGTCCTCGTTCGTCGGGCCGACGATGAACGAGTGCCACTTGCCCTTCTCGACCTCGACGTAGTGCTCGAACTCTTCCTTGAGCCGCTTCGGCGAGTCGGCCGGCTCGTCGACGACCTTGCAGTGCTTGAGCCCGACGTGGCCGCCGAGCTTCGTCGCGTCGAGGTCGGCCCAGTCGATGTCGAGGTTGATGTCGGCGTCGAACATGCCGCGCAGCTTGTAGCCGGCGAGGTACGGCGCCATCTCCGACGGGATCGCGGCGAGCACGCGCTGGCAGTCGATCGGCGGGATCACGAGCCGCAGGTCGAGCAGCTGGATGCCGCCCGGGCCGCGCTGCGCGACGGTCTCGACCTGTTTGCCGGCGGGCTTCGTCGGATCGGGCTGGACGATGGTGTCCGGCGTCGTGCGCGGCTTCGCGATGAAGCCGGTGACCGAGAACGGCAGATCGCGCGCGACGAAGTCGCCCTGCTCGAGCGCGAGCCGGCCCGCGGCGCGGTCGAACACGCCGGCGACCTTCGCGGACAGATCGAGATCGTGGACCTCCTTGTCCGCGATCATCGGGTGGCCGACGTTGAGGCCGTGGAGGTGGAGCTCGCCGGCGAACTTCAGGCTGTCGTGGTCGAGATCGAGCCGGATCTTCGTGTCGACCGACGTCGAGTTGTAGTCGACGACCGGCGTGCGCGCGAGGATCGGCGCGAGCCGGTCGAGCTGGAACTTCGCGGCGACGAGATCGACCGATCCGACCTTCGCGGTCGGATCGAGCGCGCCCTTCGCGGTCCACAGGTTGCCGGGCACGCCGCCGTAGCCGCCCGCAAACTCGAGCGTGTACTGGCCGGGGTGCGCCGGATCGGCGGTGACGTTGCCGCCGATGCCGGTCAGCGAGAACGTCTCCCACAGCGAGATCTCGCCGCCCTCGACGGCGATGCTCGGCGGCTGGCCGTCGACCTTGCGCACGGTGACGCGCGCGGCCCCGGCGCGTGGCGCACCGATCGTCGTCGCGGTGATCTTGCTCGCCTGCGCGAGCAGCTCGCCGGGCTTCCACGTCGCCTCGCCGTCGTTGATCACCATCGTCGCGCCGGCCTGGATGTCGTTCGCGAGCAGCCGCGCGTGGACGAGCTTGATCGACGTCGGCGTCGAGCCGCTCGATTCGCCGCCGCCCTGCTTCGGCGCGCGCACGCGCTCGATCACGTCGCTGATGTTGTCGCGGCCGTCCGCGTTGCGACGCACCGACACCGTCACGCCGTCGACGATCGCGTCACCAACCTTGATCGAGCCGACGAGCGACGCGAGCGCGTCGAAGTTGACGTCGATCCGATCGACGTGCACGAGCGGCAGCTCGCCGTCGTTCGGGCCGCGGATCTCGAGGTTGCGGATCACCGCGTGGCCGAGCGAGACGTCGACATCGCCGATCCGGATCTCGCGCCCGAGCTTGGTGCCGAGCTTCGCCGTGACCTTGTCGCGCACCTTGCTCGCGCCGACCCGCGGATAGACGACGAGCAGCAGGATCGCGAGCACGACGCACACGCCGCCCGCGGCGATCGCGGGGATCATCCAGCGTCGCTTCGGAGCGATGCGCGTGCCGCCGAAAAACCTCACAGGCTCGTCATACAACACCGAGCCTGTCCGCTGAATTGCAGCGACCTGTTACTTGCAGCTGGCAGCGAGCAAGTAGCCGTCACCGTTGGTCTGGACGTAGGCAGTTATCACCCAGTCAGCCGCCGAGACGAGCTGCGTCTGGTTCGCGACGACCTTGCCCTTGCCGTCCTCGAGCTCCAGGTTCAGGCGCACTTGCGACTTGTTGACGACCTCGACGAGCGTCGCGGTCGCCGTGAAGTTCTTGAGCTTGAGCTTCTCGGGCTTTTTCGTGGCGAGCGTCTTCGTCGTCTTCGAGGCCTGCTTGAACTGGTTCCAGTTCTTGAGTCGCTTGAGGCGCTTCTCGAGCGGCTTGAGCTCGCCGTCGACCGACGCGTCCTTGCCGCTCGTCGCGACGATCTCGATGAAGTCGCAGCCGACCTCGACCTGATTCGCCTGCATCGGCCGCGGCCGGTCGGCACGCGCGGTATCCGCGACGGCAGGCGCTGCGAGCGCAGCGACGAGCGAGATCGCGATCCAGGTCCGCATGCTCATATGCCCTCCACAGTATCTGCAGGCGTCACGAGGATCACCGTCGTGTGGCCATCTTCATCTTCGAGGTTGAGCACGGTCGCCTCGCTGCCGGGCGTCTCGAGCTGCTCGATCACCGGTGCGGCACGCAGCGCCGCGGGCTGGACGTCGACGCTCGGCTGCACGGTCTTGACGACCTCGTTCGGATCGCTGCGCAGCACGAGCGCGAGCGCGGCGACCGCGCCGGCACTGACGACGCCGGTGAACACGTGGCCGCGATGGCGCTCGAACCAGCCCGTCAGCTTGCCCCAGACGCCCGCGCGTTGCGCGTGCATCACCGAGGACGCGCGCGCGCGCTGGTCGTGCTCGATCGCGTTGTCGACGCTCTTCTCGACCTCGCGCCACATCGCGGCGAACCGACTGTCGGGAACCGCGTCGGTCGCGAGCTCGAGGTGACTGCGCACCAGCTCGCCCATCTGACCGAGCGACTCGATCTTCGTCCGCGCATCCGGATCGCGCTCGATCTGCGCTCGCATCTGCGCCGAGGCGCGCTCGTCGAGCTCGCCGTCCGCGTGCTGCATCAGCTCGATGTCATCGCCTTGCTTCGCCATCACCGACCTCGCGCTCCCGCCGGCGGCGTCTCGACCCGCGCGTCCTCGAGCTCGGACTTCTCGACGCCGAGCTCGTCGAGCAGCTCCTGCGACGGGTTCTCGATCAGGTCGAGCAACCGGCGCTGCATGTTCTTTCGTGCGTGAAACAGCCGCGACATGATCGTGCCCTTGGAGCAATTCATGGCCTGGGCCATCTCTTCGTACGACAGGCCCTCGAGCTCGCGCATCACGAGCACCGCGCGGTGGTTCTCCGAGAGCTCGTCGAGCGCGCGGTCGATCCGGGCGCGGATCTCCTTGTCCTGCAGCGCGCGGCCCGGGTTTGACCCGAGAATTCGCGGCAATAGCCCCTCGTCCGCGCCTTCGTCGACGCGGGTCTCGTCGAGCTCCACGGGCTTGACGCGGCGGTGCTTGCGCAGGTGGTCGATGGCCAGGTTCATCACGATCCGATACAGCCAGGTGTAGAAGCTGGAGTTGCCTTCGAACTTGTCTAGGTACTTGTGGGCTTTGATGAAAGCGTCCTGGACCACGTCGAGGGCGTCGTCCTGGTGGCGCAGCACGCCGAAGGCGAGCGCATAGGCGCGGCGGTGGTAGCGCTCGAACAGCGTCCGGAACGCGTCACGGTCACCCTTGCGAGCCGCGAGCACGAGCTCGAGGTCGTCGACTGCCGTGGATTTTCCATGCCGACCATGCGTGGACATGGACGCGCGATCGCCAGCCTTATTCACGCCCGGCCGGTTATAGCTCATGTGCCGTGCGGGGTGTCGGAAGACCTCCGTAGCGCTATGCTGAGGGGCCGCGCGGCAGGGCGAATCGTGGCGACTTCTGTTCCTTCCGAGACTGACCCGGGGTCGGGATCGACGCTGCGCGCGATCTCGGACTTCCTCGCGGGCGTCCGCGCACGGCTGTACCGCCACGAGTCTCGACGCGCCTGGCTGTATTTGCTCGCGGCGCTCGCGGCGCTGGCGCTCGTGCTGCCGGCGCTCGGCAAGCTCGCCGCGGGCAGCCGGACGACCGCGTTCGCGCTGCTCGGGATCGCGGGCCTCGTCGCGATGGGCGTGATCGGCGGCGCGATCGTCCTCGGGGTGGTCGTTCCGCGCAGGAAGTACGGCAGCGATCCCGCGCTCGCGCGGTGGGTCGGTGCAAAGCGCCGCGAGCTCGCATCGGATCTGCTGTCGTCGGTCGAGCTCGCGCACGCACCGACGCGGCCGGGTGCGCCGTCCGCGGTCCTGGTCGACGCGCTGATCGACGCGACCGCGGATCGCGTGCGCAAGGTCGATCCGGTGCAGCTGTTCGATCGCGAGGAGCTGCACCAGCCGGCGCGCTGGGCGATCGCGCTCGTCGCGGTCAACCTGCTCGTGCTCGTGATCGCGCCGAGCTTCGTCGGCGGTGGCTGGAAGGCATTGCTCGCGTCGCCGCAATCGCCGTTCGACGGCGCGCAGGTCTCGAATGTTCCACTGGTCGGTGATCTCGAGGCCCGGCTCGAGTTCCCGCCGTACGCGCGGCGCGCACCGCTGAAGCTGCCGTCGGCGTCGGGGGACGTGCGCGGGCTGCCCGGGACGCAGGTGACGCTGAGCGCGCGCGTGCTCGTGCCGGCGCGCGCCGGCGAGCTGGTGATCGAAGGCGAGCCGAACGCGAGCGAGCCGCGCACCGTGCCGGTCACGATCACCGGCAACCAGCTGTCGGCGAAGCTCACGATCGTCGAGTCCGCGCGCTACCGGTTCTCGATCACGTCTCCCTCGGGCACGCGCTCGATCGAGGCGACGCCGCGCGCGATCGAGGCCGAGCCGGATCAGCCGCCGACGGTGCAGCTGATGGCGCCCGCCGAGCCGCTCGACGTCACGAACCTGCGCCGGATCGAGCTCGCGTACGTGATCGAAGACGACTTCGGCCTCTCGACCGCCGAGCTCGTGTGGGAGGCCGGCAAGGATCGCGGCAAGAAGCCGATCCAGCTCGACAGCGGCCAGGCGACCGGGCGCGCGCAAGGCAAGTTCGTGTGGGACATCGCCGAGGTCCAGGTCCCGAGCGGCGGCGAGGTCCGGTACTGGGTCGAGGCGAAAGACAACCGATCGATCACGATGCCGGGCACGCCAGCCGCGACGCCGAACATCGGCAAGTCGCGCGAGCTGCACCTCAAGGTCGTGAGCCCGCGCGAGCGGCACGAGGAGACGCTCGGCCGCCAGCAGGAGGTCGCAGAGAAGGTGCTGAAGAACCTCGCGGACCGGCTGACGATGGATCCCGACGATCACCCGGCGCGCGAGCAGCTCGGCGCGCAGCTGCGCGAGACGATCGTCGAGCTCGGCTCGGTCGCGGCCGCGTTCGAGAAGGATCCGCACGCGTCGGACGCGATGCGCAAGGCGCTCGCCCAGATGCGCGATCGGCTCGAGAAGCTCGCGAGCACCGAGCAGAAGTGGGTCCCGAAGGGCAAGCCGGTCCTGAAGAACGCGTTCGCGGCGTTCGATCCGAAGCTCGTCGCCGAGCTCGAGGACGACACGATCGTGCTCGCCGACTGGCTCGATCGCGAGCGCATGGAGGGCTTGCTCGACATCACCGACGAGGTCAAGAGCCACCAGAAGCGGCTCGCCGATCTGCTCGCGCAGTACCAGCGCACGAAGGATCCGCGGCTGCTCGACGAGATCGAGCGCGAGATGAAGGCGATCGACCGCTCGCTCGCCGAGCTCGACAAGCATCGCCGCGGCATGCCCGAGGACGTGCTCGATCAGTATGTCAACCAGAGCGCGCTGCAGGCGCAGCAAGGCTCGAGCTGCATCGACGAGGTGCGAGCGCTCGTCCGCGCCGGCCAGCACCAGGCCGCGGCCGCGAAGCTCGAGGCGTGCCGCGCGGCGCAGGACAAGGCGTCGAGCGCGCTCGAGGGCTCGCTCGCGAACCTGCGCGGCGACAAGTTCTCCGACGAGCAGAAGAAGCTCGACGAGGTGATGAACGAGCTCGCCGACGTCGCGCGCGATCAGGATGACATCGCGGCCGAGGCGAACCGGATCTTCGAGGAGTACGCGGCGAAGGCCGACGAGGTCGCGAAGGACAACCGGCGCGAGGCGAGCAAGAAGGTCGGCGCGCTCGTCGACAAGCTGCGGCGCCGGCTCGCCGAGATCGACGACCAGGGCCTGACGCCATTCGCGAAGGAAGAGC
The DNA here is from genome assembly GCA_035715365.1 of Kofleriaceae bacterium. Taxonomy (GTDB): domain Bacteria; phylum Myxococcota_A; class Polyangia; order Haliangiales; family Haliangiaceae; genus JABFXX01. The sequence goes on from DASTLB010000040.1 coordinate 54,859, forward strand.
TCGACATCGTCGAGCGCCGGATCGGCGACGTCGAGAAGATGGTCGCGGACGGCGATCTCGCCGAGGCGCTCGGCATGGCACACCAGGCGAAGCAGTCGCTCGACACGATCGCCGGCGAGCTCGAGGCCGCGCTCGAGGACGATCCGAAGTCGAAGTGGGCGGACGAGACGCAGAACGCGCTCGATGGCGTCGAGCGTGCGACGCCGGTCGCGAAGGAGCTGATCGCGGAGCTGCAGTCGCTCGCGCCGCGGCCGGATCAGATCATGTCGAGCGACGATCTCAAGGCGCTCGAGCGGCTGCGCCGGCGCGAGGCGATGAACAAGCAGCGCGCGCAGCGGCTCGCCGATCGCACGAAGCAGCTGTCCGCAGACCTGCCGGGCGACACCGGCGCCGAGCTCGGCAAGAAGCTCGGCAGCGCGATCCAGCAGATGCAGAGCGCCGACGATCGGATGAAGGGCAAGGATCCGTCCGGCACGCGCGAGGCGACGCGCGCCGCGGCCGATGCGCTCGCGAAGGCGCGCGACCGTGCGCGCAGCGCCGCGCGACAGGCACAGGAAGGCGCGACCTCCGACGAGCCGATCAAGATCCCGGGCGCCGACGAGTATCGCGCGCCCGAGCGATTCCGCGAGGACCTGCTCGAGGCGATGAAGAAGAAGGGCTCGCAGGGGCCGGACGGCTACGACGACATGATCAAGCGCTACTACGAGGACTTGATCAAATGAGAGCCGTGCTCGCCCTGCTTGTCGTCGCGAGCGTCGCGCACGCCACGCCGAAGCGCGATCGCACCGTGAGCGGCGACGTGATCAAGGCGGCGCGGTTTCTCCAGAGCTCGCGGCTCGCCGACGCGCGCGTGGTGCTCGCGGACCTCGAGAAGCGCGCGCCCGACGCCGCCGAGGTCAAGTGGCTGCGCGCCGAGCTCGCGTTCCAGACCGGCGACTACGACGGCGCGGTGAAGCTGCTCGACAAGCTGCCGGACACCGCGGTCGACGGGCTCGTCGGCCAGACGAAGAAGCTCGCGGCGCAGAGCGCAGCGGTCACCGACGCGTTCGTCGACGTGAAGTCGCCGAAGGGCCACTTCGTGATCCGCCACGCGCCGGGGCCGGACGCGACGATCGCCGGCCTCGCGGGCGAGGTGCTCGACGCGGCGTGGGAGGCGATCGGCGACGACCTCGGCGAGAAGCCGGCGGATCCGATCCGCGTCGAGCTGCTCGGCGCGCCCGCCGATCTCGCGAAGCTGTCGCCGCTGACCGAGGCGGAGATCGAGACCACCGGGACGATCGCGCTGTCGAAGTACAACAAGCTGATGGTCGTCTCGCCGCGCGCGACGATCTTCGGCTACCCGTGGATGGACACGCTCGCGCACGAGTACACGCACCTGCTCGTGTCGCGGATCTCGCACGACACGGTGCCCGTCTGGCTGCAGGAAGGCCTCGCGCGGTTCGAGCAGACGCGGTGGCGCAAGCCGCCGGCCGTCCAGCTGTCGACGACGGAGCAGTCGCTGCTGAATGCCGGGCTCAAGAAGGGGCGGCTGATCACGTTCGACGAGATGCACCCGTCGATGGCGAAGCTGCCGAGCCAGGACGCCGCGGCGCTCGCGTACGCCGAGGTCTACACGCTGGTCGGCTGGGTCCACGCGAAGGTCGGCTACAAGGGCCTGCGCGATGCACTCGTGGCGCAGCGCGACGGCAAGAGCGCGCGGCGTGCCGTCAGCGAGGGGATGGATCTGACGTGGGGCGCGCTCGAGCGTGCGTGGCGGCAGAGCCTCAAGCCGTCGGACAAGCCGGTGCTCGTGCGCGGCAAGCCGATCAAGTTCGACAAGGGCGGCACCGACTCCGAGAACGTCGGGCTCGAGGCGGTCGGCGCGAAGGCGCGCAAGCATGCGCGGCTCGCCGGCATGCTGCGGGCACGCGGTGCGCTCGAGGCGGCGGTCGCCGAGTACGAGAAAGCCCTGTCGGCGCCGCCGGCGGGTCCGGAGCCGTTCGTCGCGGGCAAGCTCGCGCGCACGCTCGTCGATCTCGGTCGCTACGACCGCGCGATCGAGCTGGCGTCACCGCTCGTCGCGGCCGACACCGACGACGCGGTCGCGGCGGTGACGCTTGGCATCGCGCGGTCCGCAAAGCAACAATGGCCGCAGGCGATCGCCGCCTACGAGCAAGCGCTCCGGATCAGTCCATTCGATCCCACGACCCGGTGTGGTTTGGCCGAAGCTTACGGTAAGACCTCGGATGCACGCGCCGCGCGGGAGCGGGCGGCCTGTGACCAGCTGAAGCACTGAACGATGAAGACGAGCCGACCCACTGTCACGCCGCTGCGGCCGCAAGATACGGATCTCAACCCGACGGTCGTGCGCGACCAGGACGACGACGAGACGTTCCCGCTGGCAGCCGAGCCGGGCGCGGTCACGAGCCGCACCGATCTCGACGCGGTCGCCGAGCTCGCGCAGGCCCACGAGGAGATCGTCGGCGAGATCAGCAAGCGGATCATCGGCCAGCGCCGTGTCGTCGAGCAGCTGCTGGTCGCGCTGTTCGCGCGTGGTCACACGCTGTTCGTCGGCGTGCCGGGCCTCGCGAAGACGCTGCTGATCTCGACGCTCGCCGAGACGCTGAACCTGTCGTTCCAGCGCATCCAGTTCACGCCGGACCTCATGCCGGCCGACATCACCGGCACCGAGATCCTCGAGGAGGATCACACGACGGGGCGTCGCGTGTTCCGGTTCCTGCGCGGCCCGGTGTTCGCGAACCTCGTGCTCGCCGACGAGATCAACCGCACGCCGCCGAAGACGCAGGCCGCGCTGCTGCAGTCGATGCAGGAGTATCGCGTGACGGCGGGCGGCACGACGCACGACCTGCCGCTGCCGTTCCTCGTGTTCGCGACCCAGAACCCCGTCGAGCAGGAGGGCACGTACCCGCTGCCCGAGGCGCAGCTCGACCGGTTCATGTTCCAGGTCGACGTCGACTATCCGACCGAGGCCGAGGAAGAAGAGATCGTCCGCCAGCAGACGAGCGATCACCGCCCCGAGCTCGCGCGCGTGCTGTCGCCGCAGCGGATCCTGCAGCTGCAGGATCTCGTGCGCCGCGTGCCGGTCGCGGACCACGTCGTCAAGTACGCGGTCGCGCTCGCGCGTGCGACCCGGCCCACCGCGCCGAGCGCACCGCCGTTCATCCGCGAGAGCGTGTCGTGGGGCGCCGGCCCGCGCGCGTCGCAGTTCTTGATCCTCGCCGGCAAGGCGCGCGCGATCCTCGACGGCCGGTTCGCGGTCTCGATCGATGACGTCTCGGCGCTCGCGCGGCCGACGCTGCAGCACCGCCTGATCCTCAACTATCGCGCCGAGGCCGAGGGCATCCGTGCCGGCGACCTCGTCGATCGCCTGCTGTCGGTCGTGACGCCGTAGGAGCGCTGCGGTGCCGACGCTGCCCGAGCGGATCGATCCGGCACAGCTCGCGCGCCTCGGCACGCTGCCGATCAAGGCGCGCGTGATCGTCGAGGGCGCGCTCTCCGGCCTGCACCGCGCGAGCGTGCACGGCTCGTCGGTCGAGTTCGCCGAGCACAAGGAGTACTCGCCCGGCGACGAGCTGCGCCACGTCGACTGGAAGGCGTACGCGAAGGTTGACCGCTACTACGTGAAGCAGTTCGAGCAGGAATCGCAGCTTACGGTGTACCTCGTGCTCGACGCCTCGGCGTCGATGCAGTTCTCCGGCGCCGGCATCCCGAAGCTCGAGTACGCCGCGCTCTGCCTCGCCGCGCTCGCGTACCTGACGATCCAGCAGCAGGACAAGGTCGGGCTCGTCGCGTGCGGCGACCGCCAGATCGAGACGATGGTGCCGCCGCGCGCGCGGACGACGCACCTCCACGATCTGCTGAGCGTGCTCGACGGCGTGATCCAGCGTGGCGGCAAGGGCGACGAGTCGCCGGCCGCGGCGCTCCATCGGATCGCCGAGCTGTCGCGCCGCCGGCGCGCACTGATCGTGCTCGCGACCGATCTGTTCGACACCGCCGACGAGACGCTGTCCGCGCTCGCGCAGCTGCGCGCGCAGAAGCACGACGTCTCGGTGCTCCACGTCCTCGATCCCCACGAGCTCGAGTTTCCGTACGACGGCCTGACCCAGTTCGAGTCGCTCGAGAACGAGCACAAGATGCTCGTCAACCCGGCCGCGATCCGCCGCGACTACCTCGATCGCATGCAGGCGTTCCTGACGCGCTGCCGCGGCACGCTCGCCGGCGCGGGCGTCGACTACCACCAGGTCACGACCGAGCGGCCGCTCGATCTGACGCTGCTCGACCTGCTCGTCGCGCGCAGCCGCCTGATGCTCGGCAAGCGCGGCGCCTCGCGGAGGGCGGTGTAGCGATGGGCTTCCTCGCGCCGCTCATGCTCGTCGGCATCACCGCGCTCGCGGTACCGATCGCGATCCACCTGATCGGCCGGCGGCGCGCGAAGATCGTCCCGTTCGCGGCGCTCGACTTCCTGCTCGCGACGAAGCGCAAGACCGCGCGCCGGTTCCGGCTGCGCGAGCGCCTGCTGCTGATCGTGCGCGCCGTCGCCTGCGCCGCGATCGCGATCGCGCTCGCGAAGCCCTACACCTCGTGCGCGCGCAAGGGCCCGCAGGTCACGCGTGGCCCGCAGGCCGCCGTGCTCGTGATCGACGACTCCTTCGCCTCCGGCTACCTCGTCGACGGCAAGCCGTGGCTGCGGCTCGCGACCGACGAGGCGCGCCGGATCCTGACGCAGCTCGGCCCCGAAGCCGAGGTCGCGATCGTGCGCGCCGCCGAGGTCTCCGACCATCCGACCGAGCTCACCCGCGATCACATGCGCCTGCGCGATCAGCTGCTCGCGCTCGAGCCGACCGCGCGCCCCGCCGACACCACGCGCGCCCTCACCCGCGCCGGCCAGCTACTCTCCGCCTCGAGCCACCAGCGCAAGACCGTCTACCTGCTCTCGCTGCTCGCGAAGCACGGCCTGCGCACCGACGAGCCCGCGTGGGGCAAGGACGGCCCCGCGCTCGTCGTGGTCGACGTCCGCCCCGCCGCGCTCCCGAACTTCGCCGTCACCGCGTTGCGGGTCGATCCCGATCCGGGCGTCGGCGGCCGCGGCGTGGCCTTCCATGCCGAGATCGCGAACTTCGGTCCGAAGCCCGCGTCGGTCGAGGCGTCGCTCTCGATCGCCGATCGCGTGGTCGCGCGCGGTACCGTCGACCTTACCCCGGGTGAGCGTAAGACCAAGAGTTTCCTCGCAACTCTCCCGCCCGGCGCGCGTGCCACCGATGCCTCGGTCCAGCTCGCCGGCGACGCGCTCGCGATCGACGACCGCCGCTGGGTCCGTGCTTCGCTGCGCGACCAGGTCCGCGTCCTGCTCGTCAACGGTGACCCGCGCACCGTCCGCCACGACAACGAGCTCTTCTACCTCGAAGCCGCCCTCCGCCCCGGCGATCGCGAAGACAGCGGCACCCAGGTCCGCTCGATCACCGCCGAGGAGCTCGCCGGCATCGAGCCGCGCACCCAGGCCTCCGGCACGCGCGCCCCGGTGATCGACCTCGAGGAGTTCGACGTCATCGTGCTCGCGAACGTCGCTGCCCTCCCGGTCGAGCGCGTCAACATCCTCGCCCAGTGGGTGCGCGCCGGTGGCGGCATCCTGGTCGCCCCCGGCGATCGCGTCGACGCCGCCGCCTACGACCGCACGATGCTCCCGCTCCTCCCCCAATCGCTGCGCGATCCGATCGACACCACGTGGGGCGCCACCCCCGACGATCGCGACAGCCGCGCCCTCCACCTCGTGAAGTGGGAAGCCGACCACCCGATCTTCACCCCGTTCTCCAAGGCCGCCCCCGAGCTCGCCGACGCCAAGTTCTACAAGATCGTCCTCCTCGGCCCCACCACCGACACCGCCGACCGCAAGGTCCTCGCCCGGTTCACCAACGGCGCCGCCGCCCTCGTCGAGGCCTCGATCGGCGCCGGCCGCACCCTGCTCTTCACGTCGACCCTCGACCGCGACTGGAACGACCTCCCGATCCATCCGGGGTATCTTCCGCTCGTCCAGCAGGCCGTCCGCCACCTCGCCCGCAAACACACGGCATCCTTCGGCAACGGCGACCATCTCGTCGGCGCCTCGGTCCTGCTCCCGACCGGCGATCTCAAGAAGCTCGAGGTCCGCGGCCCCGACGGCCTGAGCGCGCGCTTCGAGGGCGACCGCCTCGCCAACCGCACCTCGATCCGTTTCACGCGCACCGATCGCCCCGGCCTCTACAAAGTGATCGGCACCGACCAGACCGACGCCACGCGCGAGCGCGACGAGCTCGCCTTCGTCGTCAACGTCGACCCGCGCGGCTCCGATCTCGCGCCCGCCCCACCGTCCGCCCTCCCGCCCTCCGGCACCGGTGCTGGCGCGACGCCCGTCGACAACGACACCCGTCGCGTCGAGCTCTGGCATGCGCTCGCCGCAGCACTGCTGCTGCTGCTCCTGGCGGAGGGAATTCTCGTGCAACGGTGAGTACTTAGCCCCCTCCGGGGTAAGGATCGCCGCTCGAACGCGAGCTCGGCGCCGCGGTCGCTAGCTCGCCGCCCGATCGCGAGCTCGCCACCACGCTGTCAGCCGATCTCGACGGACGCCGCGCATCGCGGACGGATCGGTGCGTTCCCGGCACGCACGCGCGCGCGGGTCTGCAAATCGATCGATGTGGACTCGATCGATACGTCGCAGTCGTTTTCGTCGTTCGCTTCCGTCGTGCGTTCGATCAGACGCGCTCACGCATCCGCGTGCATCACAGCATCGGTCGCGAGCTTGCGCACGCGCACGTTCACGTATCGCGGCAGGTAGTAGGTGCCGAGCGGGAACGTGGGTTGGAAGCCATGCTTGAGCGCGCGACGCGCGACTGCGTGGAGGAACTCGAAGACCTTGTTTCGCGCGAGCGCCTCCTCGCGCGCCCAGCGGTTCCTGGTCGCGACGCGCGGTCGGATCCCGTTGCGATCGGGACGCGGTCGACGAGGACGCGAATGGCCAAAGCAATCCTGCGCCAGCACGCGCGCCCTACCGAGCACGCCGATGCGCTGCTTCCGTCGCTCCGCCGCGAAGTGCTGGACCAGTCCATCGACGCGCGCGCGCAGCTCGGCGAGGAATGGCGCGCGCTCGCCGAGCTCAGGCGGCAGCTTCATTCGCACCTCGATCCGCTCCGGCAGCGCCTTGTCGCCTTGGCGGAAGAAGAAGCCGGGCCGCGTCGCGATGATCGGCGTGTCCTCGAGCAGGTTCGTGTACGTGTTGATGCCGGGCCAATCCTCGACGGTGGCCACGAGGTTCGACTTGACGGGATTCGTCGCGGTGTACGCGAGCTTGTCGAAGATCGCATCGATGTCGACGAGCTGGACGACACACGCTTGTTGCGACGACCAGAAGTTCTCGTCACGCCCGAGGTGCACGTTCATGCAGCGGGCGACCATGCGATGGAAGTGCTCCATGAACGCCGGATACTCACCGTCTCGATCGAACACGACCGTGTGGTGATGGTTCGACATCTGGCAGGTCAGGATCACCGCCATGTTCTCGAAGCGCTGCATCGCCAGCCCGAGGCAGTACGCATACGCGTTGTTCGTCTCGTCGTTCGGACGAAGCAGGAACTCGCGGCGCGTGCAGCGACGCGTGATCATGTAGAAGCGGCCGGGAACCACATCGCGGGGAAGCGTCATAGGCGCCTCCCATCGGCCGGGGGCGTTCGCGGTTGCGAGGATCCTTACCCCGGAGGGGTCAGGGCCTTGGAATCATTTGCCTTCCAGCCGCGCCGCGAGCGCTTTGTGCTCGGCACTCCCGACCGTCGCGAGCGGGGGTGCGGGATGGCGTTGCTGGTTCGCGAGGTGCGCGCGCTTCATGGCGCGGATGCGCGCGGCGGATTCGGCGATGCGGGTGCGCAGGGTGGAGTCGCGCTCGGCTTCGCGCAGGAGGGCGGCTTCGGCGGCGGCCTGGTTGGCTTCGTCGCGGCAGAGGAGGAGCGCGTCGCAGCCGGCGCGGATGGCCTGCACCGCGGCCTCGGCGACGCCGACGTGGTCGACGATCGCGCGCATGTCGAGGTCGTCGGAGAGGATGACGCCGTTGTAGTGAAGGCGGTTGCGGAGGAGGCCGGTGATCACGGGCGGGGAGAGGGTGGCGGGGCGATCGGGGTCGAGCGCGGCGAACACGACGTGCGCGGTCATGAGCATGGGCATGATCGCGGGGTCCGGGCTGGCGGCGGCGCGCGCGAACGGGAGGAGCTCGACCTGCTCGAGGCGCTCCCAGTCGTGGTCGATGCGCGGGAGGTCGAGGTGACTGTCGGTGGCAGTGTCGCCGTGGCCGGGGAAGTGCTTGCCGCAGGCGAGGATGCCGGCGTCGGTGAGGCCGCGAGCGAAGGCGAGCGCGCGGCGCGCGACGAGGTGGGGCTCGGTCGCGAAGGCGCGGTTGCCGATGATCGGGTTCAGCGGGTTGGTGTGGACGTCGAGGACCGGTGCGAAGTCGATGTCGAAGCCGAGGGCGCGTAGCTCGCGGCCCATGGCGAGGCCGACCTGCTCGGCGAGCGCGGTGTCGGTGGGGTCGTCGGCGGCGAGGCGATCGTGGGCGGCCATCGGCGGCCAGACGGTGGCGGGCGCACGGACGCGCTGGACGAGACCGCCCTCCTGATCGAGGGCGATCAGCGCGGGCGTGCCGTCGGGCGCGCTGCGGTGGAGCGCGGCGTTGAGTGCGACGAGCGCGTCGAGATCGCAGAGCTCGCCGTCGCCGTCGGGGGTGGCGTGGTGGACGAGGTTACGCTTGAAGACGATCGTGACGCCCGCGCGGCCCGCATCGAGCGCCCGTGTCAGCTCGTCGGGGACGGTGGTTCCATGAAAGCCGATCCACAGCAGCTGACCGACGTCGTCGCGCACGCCGCGACAGTAGCCCGGCGATCTCGGCGGCGCCACTCGGCGGCGATGGGGCCGGCGGTCACGGCGAGCACAGCATCGGGCTCGTGCCGTTCGTGATCGGGCACGTCGCGGAGCCGAGGCTCGAGAGCTGGAGATCGACGCCGAGGTAGCGGACGTCATCGCCGTGCGTGATCGCGAGGACGAAGTCGCCGACGCTCTCGGCGGGCGCGGCGGTGACGACGCTGCCGGAGAGCAGCGCTGCCTGGATGAACACGGCATCGGTGACGCCGGTCGCGCGCGGCGCGAACGTGCCGCCGAGCTGGGCGGCGACGAGCGCGCCCCAGTTGCCCGGCCGCGGCATCACCTCGACGGTGCACGGCTCCGTGCACCCGATCGCGAGCTTGCCCACGGCGGGCGCGCACGGGCGCTGGTCGGTGACGACGGCGGTCGGCTCGAACGCGAGGATGCACTTCGTGCACGGGCCGGGATTGCCGCTCGTGCACTGGCACTGCGGATCGCCGGCGCACGTCGTCTGCTGCGCCGACAGCTCGTCACAGATCGCGAGACCCTGCGATGGTGCGGGCCCGCACACGCCCGCCGGCAACGCGCAGTCCACGATCGCGTAGCGGTCGCCATCGCAGTTCGTGTCCATGCCGTCGCAGGTCTCGGCCGCACCGTCGTGGAATGCGGCGCGCAGATCGTCGCAATCGTCGACGAGCGCGTCGTGGTGATCGCAGTCGAGATCGAGCGCGCGTTCGCGGGCGTCGGTGGCGGCTGGATCCGCGACGACGTCGGGTAGCAGCAGGCGCAGCTGCGGTCCGCGATCGAAGCGCCACGCGAGACCACTGCGGTAGGTGGACTGCTGCGGCGTCGGACATCGCAGCTCGAGGCCTTCGCGCGCCGCGAGCGTGCCCACCGGTGCAACGAGCGGGGTGACGTCGACGAAGTAGCTCTCGCGCACGCCGTCGGCGATCGTGACCGGGGCCGGATCGCCGGCGGCGTCGAGCACGGCGCCGATACCGGTCAGACGATAGGATCCATCGGGATCACGCGTGGACGCGACGAGGAACGGCACGTACGCCTCGTCCGCGCTCACCGACGTGTCGGGCGCGATCCGGACCACGAAGCCATCGAGCTGCGCGATCGCGTCGAGCGTGCCGGCGGTCGCGCGCTGCCGGTAGTAGCGCACCGACTCCTCGACGAGCGCGGTGTCACTCGCGCGCTGGCCGTCGACCGCGGTGATCGACCGCGCGTCGGCACTCGCGAGCACGAGCTCGAGGCGATCGGCCGTCGACGGTCCGTCCGGCGCCCGGACGGTCAGCACCGCCCCGTCCTCGGAGCCACACGCGGCGAGCGCCACGAGCGCGGAGATCGACCAGGAGGCGGTTCGCCGGACACGCGTCGCGCGCGATCCTATCCAGATTCGATCTCGCGCGCGCGAATCGCGCCCCGATCAGCGCTGGAACGAGGTGCCTTCGCCCGCGAGCTCGAGCCGCTGCGGCGAGCCGGTCGAGGTGTAGACGACGATCGTGCGTACCGTCGGAAACTCGAGGGACAGGATCAGCTCCTTGCGGCCGTCGCCGTCGACATCGACGACGCCGAGCACCGCGAGCTTGACCGTGTGCTTCGCCTCGACGGGCTTGTTGGAGTCCGGCGCCGGCAACAGCCGCACGTCGTAGAGCTGGAACGTCGGCTTGCAGGTCGCGCCCGCGGTCGGCGCGGCCGTCCACTCGTTCGCGGGGCTGCGCACGCCGTCGAGCACGCCCGCGAGCGGGAATGACTCCATGACCTTGTCACCATCGATGTCGACCGCGATCGCATCGCCGGAGAGGCACGCGCCACCGGTCGTGTAGTTCGGGATCGGTGGTGGATCCTCGGCGCGGCCGAGCTGGCCGATCGCGAGCCCGCAGCCCATCGTCGCCGGGCCGCACTTCGGATCCTCGGTCCGGTTGCCGCCACCGGCGTCCGCGGTGCACGGCGCGGCACCGACGTACGTCCCGGACGCGACCGACTGCTGCACTCCGATGTCGGCGAGCCCGAGCGTGTCGAACACGCCGGCGATCTTGCCGTCGATCCCGAACACCGCGAACCGCGGCACGCCACCGCGCTCGACGACCGCCGCGACCTCCGGCGCCTCGTCATTCCACGTCACGCCACGCCACACGAGCGGCGCGACCGCGGGCCGGCCCGCCGCGCCCTGTGGACACATCTCGCCGATGATCACCTCGCGCTCGCCCTTCGAGGGCTTCGGCCGAAGCTCGTTCCGTGTCACCGGACCCGGCTCGGGTGGCGGCTCCGGGGGGCGAACCGTCGGCCCGCAACCCAGCGCGACCACGAGCCAGGCAACGGGGACGCGTGCCCAGTGGTCTATCGCCATCGCATGCACCATAGCCCAGCGAATCTGCAGGTCGCCAATAACCAATGCACGCGCGCCCTCCGCGTCACGTGACCCGCGATCCCGCTGATTCGTTGCCCACCCCCTTTGACCGGGCGGAATTCGCCTGTCTATAGTCCGCCGACTTCGGCGATGCCCAAATCCCTCGTGCTTTCTATGCCTTATTCAGCTCGTCCCCTCTCTTCCGGCATCGCCAGGACTCTCCTCCTCGGGCTCGCGGGCCTGGTCGTCACGACCGGGATCGCCGAGGCCCAAATGCAACCGGGTGGCGGCATGCCGGGACCCGGCCAGCAGCCGTCGGGCGAGGAGAAGAAGGAAGGCGTCGCCGAGGCCGCGCCGAAGACGCAGGCCCAGCTGCCGACGCTGCCGGCACTGCCCGCCGCGAAGGGACGCCGCAAGCGCTGGAAGCTGATCGAGATCGACGGCTACTTCCGCATGCGCACCGACTGGATGAAGAACTTCCACGAAGGCTTCATCGACAATCCCGCGGTCGGCGGCGCGCCGTTTCCGCGCGCGCTCGGCTGCACGTCGACGGTGACCGGCGCGCCGTGCGAGGACGCGCTGTCGAGCACGAACATGCGGCTCCGCCTCGAGCCCACGATCAACCTCGACGAGGGCACCTCGATCCATATCCAGGCCGACGTGCTCGACAACCTCGTCCTCGGCTCGACGCCGATCAACGAGTCGTACGGCTACAACTACGATTCGGCATCGACCGATCCGACGCTGCGCCCGCCCCTCGGCGCGTTCGGCAACAACCAGGGCGTCCCGACCGCGGGCGTCAACAGCGATCGCGATTCGATCCAGATCAAGCGGGCGTGGGGCGAGCTCGCGGTGCCGCTCGGCATCCTCAAGTTCGGCCGCATGCCGAATCACTGGGGCATGGGCATCTGGGCGAACAGCGGCGGCTACGATCCGATCGCGGGCACCTACGATCTCGACGCGGACTACGGCGACACCGTCGATCGCGTCAGCTTCTCGGCCTTGATCCCGGGCACGAACCTGCGCGCGATGGTCGCGAGCGACTGGGCGAGCACGCGCCTCGTCTCGAACCAGACCTCGTCGGGCCGCGGCCGCGAAGGCCATCCGTGGGATCTCGACGACAACGACGATGCGAACGGCTGGACGTTCGTGCTGTCGCGCATGGACTCGCCGCAGGAGTTCAAGGACAAGATCGACCGCGGTGACCTCGCGTTCAACTACGGCGCGTACTTCGAGTACAAGACGCAGAGCTTCGACGACGACATCACCGGCTTCACGCAGGGTGGCACGTTCGACTCGGCGACGCGCTACCTCGCGCGCGACTACAAGACGTACTCGCCGAGCCTGTGGGCGAAGCTCGGCATCGGTCGCGTGACGCTCGAGGCCGAGCTCGTCGGCAACCTCGGCAAGATCGGCCGGCTCGACGAGTACGGCTTCACCGATCAGGCCGACATCCGCAAGTACGGCGGCGCCGGCCGCATGATCTGGCGCGGGCTCGAGGGCAAGCTGCGGCTCGGCGTCGAGGGCGGCTTCGCCACCGGTGACCAGTACGACAACACGCCGGCAGGCAACACGAACATCGCGTTCGCGAACCTGATCGGTGACAAGTCGGACACCAAGCTCACGCAGTTCATCTTCAACCGCGACTACAAGATCGACATGATCCTGTGGCGCCACCTGTTCGGCGCGGTCACGAACGCCGCCTACGCGAAGCCGTTCCTGTCGTACGACCTCACGAAGTCGATCATGTTCAAGGTCGCGAACATCACGTCGTTCGCGCTCAAGCCGGTCGCGACGCCGGGCAACTCGAAGATGTACGGCACCGAGTTCAACGCCGATCTCGGCTACTCGGCGAACGGCCTGTTCGCCGGCATCTCGTACGGCGTGCTGTTCCCGTTCGGCGCGATGTCTCACCCCGCCGACGACGCGGGCGGCAGCTACGGTTTCTCGAGCGACGATGTGATCGGCAACAACATCCGCGACGCCGAGACCTCGCACATCATCCAGTCACGGCTCGTGCTGCAGTTCTGATGCACCATGCGGTGGACCGTCGCACCGTACTTCTTCGTCGACGACGTCCCCGCCACCGCGAGCTACTACCGCGATCGCCTCGGCTTTCACTACGAGCGACTGTTCGGGGATCCGCCGTCGTTCTGCATGGTGAAGCGTGCGGGCGTGGTGATCATGCTCGCGCAGCGCGCGGGTGCGAAGCGCCCCAATCACACCGTCGATCCGCGCGGCGACGCGTGGGACGCATACGTCTGGGTCGATGACGCCGACGCGCTGCTCGCCGAGTACCGCGCGAACGGCGTCACGATCGTGCGCGACATCTGCGATCAGCCCTATGGCTGCCGCGACTTCGACGTCGAGGACTGCAACGGCTACCGCCTGTGCTTCGGTCACGACCTCGAGACCCGCTGACCGCGACGGTGTTGCCACGGGTTGCGTTTGTCGACGTCGCGAACACGCGCCGCGCGCTAGATCAGCGAACCCTCATGGCCGAGCGCGGGCACGTCGGTTGCTGCAAGCCGCGACGTGCGTCGCGACGTGGCTCCTCGGGTCGTTGGCCTCGTGCTGTCCGCGGGTTGCTCGTTCGCGCCCGCCCCGAGTGATCCGCCCGCACCGGATGCGGCGATGAGCTCGACGAGCTCTGCGATCGAATGGCTCGGCGCTCTCGAGCTGCGTCGCGACGACTTCACGATCCCGCCGGACAAGCTGCTCGCCGGCGCAGTCGATGTCTGCGCGCAGAGCTACCCGATGGGCGCCGCGACCCGCGCGAAGCTCGTGTGGACCGACGCCGGCACCGTCCGCGAGCAGGCGATGACGATCGCCGGCGAGGGTGCGGGACCGTATGGCCACAACACGCTGTGGTGCGGCTCGCTCGACCTCGCGGCCGTACCGACGACGCTCGCGGTGATCGCCGAGGATGCCGCCGGCGCGCCGGTGCGCAGCGAGCTCGCGATCACCCCGCGGTCCGAGATCACGCTGTTCGATGCCGCGCCCGACGCCGCGCTCTGGCGCATGGCAGGCCCCGGCTCGTTCGCGATCGTCGAGCTCGACGGCAGCGCCGCGCTGCGCGCGCAACCCGCGCCGAGCGAGCTCGGTCTCTACTGGGCCGCGATCCCGACGCCGCCGGACTTCGAGCTCACCGCCGACGTCCGGCTCGATCGCTTCGACGATAACTCCGGCGTCTTCGTCCGGTTCCGCGATCCGGACCGCTTCGGCTACGACAACCCCGCGTGGGTCGGCGTCCACGATGGCCTCGAGATCCAGATCGACGAGACCGCTCGCCCCGACGGCGCCGACATCCATCGCACCGGCGCGGTGTACGAGCAGCCGAGCACGTTTGTCCGGGCGCCGGACGGTGTGCCCGGTACGTGGCGGGCGTTCGCGATCACCGTGCGCGGCAATCGCATCGTCGTCCGCATCGATGGCCAGCAGGTCACCGACTGCACGTTCGTGGGCGATCTCTCGCGACCCGAGCGCGCGCTGCCGAGCCGTCCCGGCGCTCCACGCTTCGTCGGGCTGCAGTCGCACACCGGCGCGGTCGCGTTCCGCCACCTCCGCCTGCGCGCGCTCTGATCTCCGTTGCGCACGGCCGTCTGCGCGGCAGCGACGGTGAAATACCGGAGCGCGTGATCTCGTTCTCGCGGCATGGCTCGCTTCGGAGTCGCAGGCCGCGGCTGCGTAGCCCGCCCCGCTGGCGCGGGATCGACGTGCTGACGCGCGGGATCATCGCCTCCTCCGCCATCGCGATCGCGGTCGCGGTCGCCGCCGCGATCCCCGGATGCGAGCCGGCGTCGCCACGGTCAGCTCCGGAGGTGGCGCGCGCGACCCGCGACGCCGGAGCGCCCGGCGTCGACGGAGCTGCGATCGTGCAGGTCGATGCCGGTGTGCCCGGCGATGCGACCGCGATCGTCCAGGTACCGACCGACGCGCTTCCCGCCGCGCGAGACGCAGCGCCCGGCGACGCCGGCACACCGGGGTCGGACGACGAGCAGTTCCGCGCTGCGGTCAAGCGGTTCGCCGCGAGCAGTCAGCGCTTGCTGCTGTCGTGGGGCACGTTGAAGCTCGACGGCAAGACGCCGCATCGCTACGCCGGCCTCGGCGTCGAGACGAACAGCAACTGGGAGCCCCAGTGCAAGACGCCGTGCACCGGCGGCTACGTCATCGAGGAGACTCCCGGCCGCTACTGGTTCGTCGCGTTCTGGTGGACCGGCACGCCGTTTCACGCGAGCGAGGTCGCGGGCGATCCGCCGTGGGAGGAGCTGCCGGACACCTGGATCCAGCACGACCAGATCCACAACCATGGCAAGGAGAAGATCGCGTTCGCGTTGCGCGGCGGCAAGCTCGTCGTGCTCGAGGATGACGACTACAACTCGCGGCGCGACACGCAGCACCACGTGTGGGCGAAGCACGGCATCTGCGTGAAGCCTTGCCCTGCCCTCGCGACCTTCCATCCTCAGGGCACATGGATGGCCGTGACTGCCCATCCACGACGATCGAAGCGCTGCCCCCACCGAAGCTGGACGAATGATCGGCGGCGCGCCGCGATCCGGACAGGTTGTCAAAGACCGAGAGCGCTCACAGCTCCGCGATCGCAGACACGAGCCGATCGACCGCGATCACCTCCATGCCATGCGTGTGTTCGAGCCGCGCCTTGTTCTGCGCGGGCACGAGTGCGCGGCGGAATCCGAGCCGCGCCGCCTCGGCGAGCCGCTGCTCGCATAACGGGACCGCACGGATCTCGCCGGCGAGCCCGACCTCACCGAACATCACCGTCGCCGCGTCGATCGCCCGGCCGCGCGCCGACGACGCGATCGCACACGCGATGCCGAGATCGATCGCCGGCTCGGTGAGCCGCACGCCGCCGGCGACGTTGACGAACACGTCGCGGTCGAGCACGTCGCAGCTCGCGCGCTGGGCGAGCACGGCGAGCAGCAGCGACACACGGTTGCCGTCGACGCCCGCTGCCGTCCGCCTGCCGACGCCGGCGCATGCCGGTGCGACGAGCGCCTGGATCTCGACGAGCAGCGGCCGCGCGCCATCGGCGGACGCGACGACGACCGAGCCCGGCGCGCCGACCGGCCGCTCCGCGAGCAGGTGCGCCGACGGATTCGCGACCTCGGCCATCCCGGCGCCGCGCATCTCGAACACGCCGATCTCCTGCGTCGAGCCGAACCGATTCTTGTGCGCGCGCAGGATCCGGTACGGGCCGCCATCGCCCTCGAGCTGCAGCACGACGTCGACCAGGTGCTCGAGCGTCTTCGGACCGGCGAGCCCGCCGTCCTTCGTGACATGACCGACGACGATCGTCGGCACGCCGGACGTCTTCGCGTACTGCATGAGCCGGCTCGCGCACTCGCGGACCTGGGCGAGCGAGCCCGGGATCGAGTCGAGCGCCGGCGTGTACACCGTCTGGATCGAGTCGATCGCGAGAATGCTCGGCGGCTCGGCGCGTGCGTGCGCGAGGATCCGCTCGACGTCGGTCTCGGCGACGACGCTGAGCCGATCGCTCGCCGCTCCGACGCGGCGCGCGCGCATCGCCGTCTGCGCGACCGACTCCTCGCCGGTCGCGTACAGCACGCGGCCGTGCCAGCCCGGTTGCCGGCGCGGCACGGCGAGGCCGGCGAGCGCTTGCACGAGCAGCGTCGACTTGCCGACGCCGGGATCACCGCCGAGCAGCGCGAGGCAACCGGCGACCAGGCCGCCGCCGAGCACGCGATCGAGCTCCGCGATCCCGGTCGACAGGCGATCCGCGCTGCTGATCTCGTTGACCTCGGTGATCGGCGTCGGCGCCGCGCCATCGCTGACACCGCTCGCGCTCGGTCGCGGCGGCGCGGCATGCTCGACGTGCTCGACGAGCGTGCTCCATTCCTGGCACGCGGGACACCGGCCGAGCCACCTCGGCTCGACATGTCCACAGCTCGTGCAGCCGTAGACGGTGCGAGCCTTCGCTGGTTTCACGCGTGCCATCCGGTGGTCGTACCACCGCGCTCTGACACTAGCGGTGATCGCGAACGATCGGCGGTGCCGGCTTGCGGCGCGCCCAGATCTCGACGAGCGCGCGGCCGCGCCCGAGGTTGCCCCACGCGAAGTCGATCGCGCGGATGCGGCGCGGTGGCCCCGGGATGTCGATCGGGTGCGTGCGCGTGCCTTCCTTGAACGAGTGCCGCGTCTTCGGACTCAGCTTGCTGCCGTTGCCGACGACGATGTCGATGTCGAAGATCTCGATGTCGTTGCCGGCGACCACGAACACGAGCTCGGCGAACGGCGTCGCGTTCGTGACGACGAGCCGATCGCGATCGCGCCAGCCGTCGACCGTCTTCTTGCCGAGCAGCGTCCAGCCGCGGCGGTCCCACGTCACCGGCGCGATCGGCGCTGGCTTCGTCGCGCCGGTGTCGCGCGCGTAGACCTCGAGCGCCGCGCGCCCACCGCCGGGCAGGTTCGCGTACGCGACCTCGATCTGCGCGATCACGCGGTCGCTGCCGGGGAGATCGATCACGCGCGAGCGCTGACCTTCCTTGAACTGATGGCGCAGCTTCGGCGACCACCGCGTGCGGTTCGCGAACACGATCGTGAGCTCGAGCAGGTCGAGATCGGAGTCCTTCGCGACGACCGTGAGCTGATCGAATCTGCCGCGATAACGGCCGACGCGGATCACGTCGCGATCGCGCTTGCCGTCGACGGTTTGCTTGCCGAGCAAGGTCCAGCCGCGCGCATCGAACGCCGGCGGTGCGGGCTTTGGCGGCGCCGGCACCGGCTTGGCCTGATCGCGGCCGTAGACCTGCACGCTCGCCTTGCCTCCGCCGGGCAGGTTCGCGTAGCTGAGCTCGATCCGGGCGATCGCGCGATCGCCGCGCGGCAGATCGATCGCGCGCGAGCGCTGGCCCTCGCGGAACACGTGCGACAGCGCCGGCGACCACCGCTCGCCATTGGCGAACACGACGGTCATGTCGCGAAGCTCGAGGTCGGAGTCGGTGACCACCAGCATCAGCTGATCGAAGCGGCCCTCGTACCTACCGACGGTGACGGTGTCGTGGTCGCGCCGGCCCTCGACGGTGGTGACGCCGAGGAAGGTCCATCCCGCGGTGTCGGGCTGCGCGTGCGCGACCGGCGCCGCGACGAGGATGACGAGCAAGAAGACGAGTGCCTTCATCGATTCCTCCCTGGCGATCGTAGACGAGATTTCCCCGGCACATGTGCACCGTCGCCGACTGTGAATCTGCGGCACACGTGACGAACTGTGAAGCTGGCTGCAGATGTGTGAATTCCAGATACGCAATCTCTGCGGCGCAGCTCGTCAGTGCGGGTGAGAAACTCGCAATCCGCGTCGCGGTGATCGCTGGTAGGCTCTGCGCATGCGTGCCGTCCTGCTCGCCATGCTGGTGTGTGTTCCGCGGATCGCGTTCGCCGACGAGGCGCCCTCGCCGCCCACGACACCGACGTCGCCACCGACGCCGACACCATCGACCACGGACCTCGCGCCGCCATCCGCGACGCCGCCGGCGCCCGCACCGACGCACACCGAGGCAACGCCGGTGAAGCACGATGGCGGGCCACAGCTCGCGCCGCGCGGGCCCGACGGACAGTTCATCCTGCCGAAGCCGACGCAGGGCCACGGCTCGGACGACCAGCGCGCGAAGATGTCACGCACCCCGGCATGGATCGCGACCGGCGTGACCGGTGCGTTCCTCATCGCCTCGGGCGCCGCGTGGCTCAAGTACAACGCGCTCACCGACGAGAACGCGACGCACGGCCTCAAGCTCGCCCCACCGGGCACCGGACCGTTTGCACAGCAGGAGAGCCTCGACGCCACGGCACGCTGGCAGAACATCTCGCTCGGCCTGCTGATCACGGCGATCGTCAGCGGCAGCGTCACCGGCTATCTGTGGTCGCGCTACGACTACGTGCCGCAGGTGCACGTCGATCCCGAGAACAGCGCGTTCTCGATGGGCTGGCACAAGAACTACTAGCTCAGTCGCTCGCGCACGCGCTCTTGCTTCTGCCGGAGCCGCTGCGCGAGGTCCTCGCGTCCCAGCGCGGTCGCGCGCTGCGCGCCGACGCCGAGCCAGCGCACCGCGTGACTGACCGAGCCCGCGGCCAGAAACGCACGGCTCGCCGACAGCGCGACCGCGACATCGCCACGATCCTCGGCGTGACGGCGCTCGAACAGCGCCTCGGCATCGTCGAGCCGGCCCGCGCTGACGTAGTAGTCCGCGAGCCCGTCGCGCACCGCCCCGATCCGCTCGACACCGTTCGGCACGTGGGCAAGCGCGCGCGCGTAGGCCTGCACGAAGTGCTCGTACGTCGAGACCGTGCGGTCGACCTGATCGCGCCCGAGCGCGACCATCAGCTCGAGAAACGGCGCGTAGAACACGTAGCTGTCGATCCCGCAGCGCAGGACCTCGATGACATCGTCGAGCGCGAGGACCTCGCCCTGGTGCGCGGCAGCCGCGAGCGTGGCCTGCTCGATCGCGATCCCGGTGCCCGCGAACTGGGTCCGGGCCTCGTCGAGCCCGTGCTCTCGGACGACCTCGGAGACCCGCTCGGCCCGCGCCACGTGCTCCGCGAGGTGCCCCCAGTCCGCGACCTCGATCGCGAGGTCCGGCGGCTGTGGCAGACCGATGAACGCGTGGCCCTCGAAGTGGTCGCGCCACGTGGCGCCCCCGGCGGTCAGGGCCTGTCGTGCGGCGGCGATCTGCTCTGCCGACAGCCAGCTGATCCGCATGGTTCCACCCTACCATCCCACGCAGGCCGAGCCTAACAACCCATCGCGAGGCCCGAGTGCGCCTCGCTCGCACACCGGGTGCTACTTCTTCTTGGGCGGCGGTGCCTTCTTCGGCGTGCCCTTGCCGCCCTTCACGTTGCCACCGAGCGCGCCGATCTCGTCCTGCACGCGCTTCGTTGCCTCGGGATCCTTGTTCTTGTTGAGTTCGAGGAACTTGTTGAACGCCTCGACGGCCTTGTCGTTGTAGTGCAGCTGCTTGTAGACGAAGCCGAGATCGAACCACGCGTCCGCGTTGCTCGGGTCGAGGCCGACCGACTTCTCGTACTCGGGCTGCGCCTGTTCGTACATCTCCTTGCGGCGATACACGACGGCGAGGTTGAAGTGGAAGCTCGGATCGTTCGGCGACTGCTCGATCGCCTTCGTGAACGCCTTGATCGCATCGTCATCGCGCTTCGCGTGACGATAGGCGACGCCGAGGTTGTTCCAGTAGCCACCATCGGTCGGCTTGAGCTTCGTCGCCATCTCGAGGTCGACGATCGCGCCGTTCAGATCACCCTTCTGGCGCTTCACCGTGCCGAGGTTCGCGCGAATCTCGGCGTCCTTCGGGTCGAGCTGACACGCGGTCGTCAGCGCCGCGATCGCCTGATCGACCTGCTTGTTGCGGTAGTACGCCATGCCGAGGTTCGACCACAGGACCTTGTCCTTCTTGATCACCGCGGTCGCCATCTCGTAGGCCTTCACGGCCTTCGGGATGTCCTGCTTCGCGGTCTTGTAGAGGTTGCCGAGCGAGGCCCACGCCATGCCGTGCCGCGGGTTCGCCGCGACCGCCTGCTCGAGCGCCTTGATCGCCTCGTCGACCTTGCCTTGCTGCTTCAGGGCAAGACCTTGCTTGTAATAGGCGTCGGCGTCCTGCGCGAAAGCGGGCGTCGCAGCCGCGGCGAGGATCACGACGAACAAGAACCGAGCGAGCGCACGCATGGCTTCTCCTCCTGGCGTAAGAGCCTATCAGAAGTGCATGGACGGCTCCGGCCGGTTACTTGTTCACTCGCAAAACCGCGCGGGGCAAGTTGTCCCGCGCCGGCTATCGCACATGCCCGAAACGACGAAACGGCGCGCGCCTCGCCAGCGCACGCCGTTCTCGTCGGGGAAATCCGGTCCGCGGTCTTACGCCTGTGCGGGCTCCGCCGCCATGGTCTCGGTCGGCGCCGCCTCACCGATCTCGATCTCGGCGAGCGCATCCCCGCTCGCCGCGACGTCCTGCGAGAGCTCCTCGAGCTGCTTCATCGCGGTGGACCCCGTCGTCGCCGCCCGTGCGGCCTCGAGGCCGGTCGCCGCGAGCTGGAACTTCTCGAGCGCCGCGACGTGGTTGTGCATCCGCGCGACGAGTCGCTCGCGCCCCTTCGCGATGTGGTCGCGATAGCGCTTCTGATCCTCGAGTGCGGACCGCGCGGCCTGGTACTGCGTCTTCGCCTCGGCGTCGGTCGACGTCGCGATCCGCTGATCGAGATCCGCCATCCGCGCGGCGAGCTCGGCCTCGCTCGACCCGACCGCCTTGACGTCGGCGCTCTTCATCGCGACCTCGAGCGTCTTCAGCACGCCGTCGCGCACGAGGTTGAGACCCGGCTCGTCGGCGAGCCGATCCTTGGCGGTGTTCCAGATCGTCACCGAGCGATCGCACAGCCCGCGCACCTCGGCATCGAGCGTCACCGGCAGGCGCTTGACCGCGGCCTGCACCGGGTCGAGCGCGAGCCGCAGGTGCCGCGGCACCATGGCGAGCACGCCGACCATGCCCATCGCCGCGGCGCCGGTCATCGTCTTGATCCAGAGCGGCCACGTCAGGGTCTCGCGCGCGTTGACGATCCGCAGCGCGCACCACATCGCCACGAGCGCGGTCAGCGCCGACAAGCCAACGCCGAGCGCGCCGCGCACGCCGCGCGGTCCGCCGGCCGCGAGACCGAGCGCGATCACCGCCGCCGAGATCGTGAACCCGACGGTGGTCGGCAGCGCCGACGCCCATCGCATCGTCATCGCGAGCAGCGGCACGATCGCGAGCACCGCCGCGGCGATCCGCAGCCGCGTGTGGCCGTAGCCCCATGCCGCGCCCGCGGCGAGACCCGCGATGCCACCGACGAGCGGCGCCATCGGCGTGACCGAATGCAGGGCCAGCCCCGCGACGAGCGCGCCGCCGACCATGCCGGCAGCTGCGCGGTGAAACGATGCGTGATCGCCAAACCGGATGTCCATGGCTCGTAAGAACGCGCCGGGACACGCCGCCGATCTACGAAGATTCAACCACCGATCGGCTCTCTGACGGCGACCAACTGCGCGGAATCTCACCGCAACTCTTCCCGCACCACGACCCAAGGATCGCGCGTGCCGCGTTGTCGCCCGAAAAACAAAAGACCCGCCGAAGCGGGTCGTGCAGGCCCGAAGGCCTGGCGGATTCACGCGTGGATCAGAACGTCACGCGGAAGCCGAGCTGGACGCTGCGCGGCGACTGACGCGCGTTGAGCTTGCCGAAGTTCTTGTTCGGCGTGACGGTCGTGTTGATCTCCTGCGCCGAGCCCGGATCGAGCTGCTTGACGTGCGCGAGGTCGTTCACGTCGCCACCGACGACCGGGTTCGCCGAGTCCGTCGTGTACTCCTCGTCGATGTCGAGCTCCTCCTGCGCGTTGAACACGTTGAAGAGGCGAACGAAGCCCTCGACGGTCGTGTTCTTGTTGACGCGGTAACCGTAGCTCAGGTGGAGGTCGGTCTGCGTCGTGACCGGCGAGCGCTCGATCGCGCCGCGCGGCAGCAGGTAGGACTCCTCGTCGCCGTAGAAGATGTGCGCGGCGAGAGCGTTGTGCGCGATGCCCGAGATCGCCCGGAAGCTCGCGCCCGTGGTCAGGACGCCCGCCTTCTTGAGATCGAACTGGTAGAAGCCGTCGATCTTGAGGTTGTGCGGACGGTCGAGACCGAGCGGGCCGTAGCGGTTCGCCATCAGGTCCGGGAGGTCGTAGAGCGACGTCAGGTTCGGGTCGAGCTGGCCGGTCTCCGTCGAGAACAGACCCGGGTAGTTACCCTTCGACACCGAGTAGGTGTACGAGGCCTGGAGCAGCGACCGCTTCGTCGGACGCTGCTGCACCGTGAGCTGGAGCGCGTCGTAGTTGCGGACCGGCTTGTCGTACGCCTTCACGGAGTCGAGCTGGCGCGCGCGGTCGAACTGCAGCGCTGCGAGGCCCTGCAGGTTGCGATCGCACGTGTCGCTCACCTCGGTGAAGTCCATGCAGCCCGACTGCGCGAGCAGCTGATCGCTCTGGGTGCGGAGCTTGTCGGCCTCGGCGCTGAAGTCGCTGCCGGGGTTCGCGATCAGGTA
Source organism: Kofleriaceae bacterium (assembly GCA_035715365.1). Classification (GTDB taxonomy): domain Bacteria; phylum Myxococcota_A; class Polyangia; order Haliangiales; family Haliangiaceae; genus JABFXX01. The sequence goes on from DASTLB010000040.1 coordinate 78,178, forward strand.
GTTCGTACCACCGTCGGTCGACACGTCCTCGATGACGGTCGGCAGCGTACGGTGGATGTAGTTGAGGCCGACCTTGAGGTCCGGCAGGAACTCGTACTCGCTACCGAGGATGAGCTCCTGCGTGTACTGGCCCTTGATGCCCGGCGCCACGAACTCCGTACCCTCGCCGAGGATCGTCTGCGTCACGCGCTGGTCGCAACCCGCGAGGATCTTCGACAGGTCGGTATCGCGCGGATCGCCGAAGTTGACGTCGCAGTTCGGGTTGTACATCGGGTCCGTCGACGGCAGACGGCGGTTGTTCACGAACTGGAAGTGCGTGATCTCGCCACCGAACGCGCGCACGTTGAGGTCCATCGGGACGGCCTCGTAGAACCGGCCCCAGTGGCCGAAGATCTTCGACTTGCCTTCCTGCGTCGGGTCGTAGATGAAGCCGACGCGCGGCGCGAGCTCGTTCTTCAGCTTGTACGCGGCGTCCGGGATCACCTCGCCCTGCGGCGAGATCGTGCCCTGGAGGTTCTTCGCGACGTAGCCCGTCTGCTGCTCCCAGCGGAGACCCGCGTTGAGCGTCAGGTTCGGACGGATCTGCCAGCTGTCCTGGATGAACGCCGCGAGGCCCGTGTTGTTGGTGTCGGCATCGATGCCGTTCGGCGCGGTCGCGCAGATCGCGCGATCGGCGGCACACAGGATCTGGCCGGGCTCGAGCGTCGCGAGGATGTCGGGCACGCCGTCCATGTCGACGTCGGCCGTCGGGTCCTCATCGGGGCGCAGCGAGCGAACGATGATCTCGTTCTCGCGCAGCTGCCAGCGGCCCGGGTTCATGCCGCCGTTGAGGTCGGCGCCGCGGGTCCAGAACTGACCGCCCGTGAAGTAGCGGTGCGAGTTGTACGTGGCGAGCTCGAGGTCGACGCCGGCCTTGAACGTGTGATAGCCGGCGGCCTTCACGCGCTGGGTCGCGGCGAGCACGGCCGACGTACGGTCGTTCGTGCGCTCCTCGAGGAAGCCGAGGCCCTGGCTCGCGTAGTTGAACACCGGGCAGTTGCGGATCATCGGGTACGGATCATCCGCCGCGTTGTCGTTGCAGCCCGAGATGTCGCCCGGCTCGATCGACTCGAAGTCGAACAGCGAGCGCTCGAAGCCGTAGCGAACGAACGCGAGGTCCTGCGCCGAGCTCGTCGGCGACTGACGCTCGAAGCCACGGTGGAAGCCGATGACGGCGTCGAGCTGCGTCTTGCCGTCGTTGAACTTCGAGGTCCACTTGCCCGCGAAGTCGTACGCGCCGTCCTCGAGGTGGAACTTGTTGAAGTCCGGGTTCTTGACCTGATTGGCGGTCAGCGGATCGCCCGACCGCGGGTTACCGAACGCGCTGATCTGGAACTGGTTGTTCTGGTTGATCGCGCCGTTGATCTTCGCCGTGAAGAAGTACGTGCTCAGCTGCTGCGTGAAGTCGGTCGAGTTGACCTGCTCCTGCTGCAGGAAGCCCGTGGTCTCGTCGACATCGGGGATGCCGTTCTGATCGGCGTCGATGTTGCGGTTCACGATGCGCGTCAGCGTCGACTTCGTGCTCGACGGGTTGAGGCCAACGTGGAACCACAACTTGTCCTTGATGATCGGTCCACCGAGCTCGGCGCCGACATCGTACTGGTAGTTGAGGTTCGTCTCGGTATCGATCGAGCTGCCCTCGCGCGCGATCGTCTCGGCATCGGCGACGAGGCCGCCGGGCGTCAGGTAGCCGAACACCGAGCCGCGGAACTGATTCGATCCGCTCTTGGTGACGACGTTGACGATACCGCCGGTCGCGCGACCGAACTCGGCGTTGTAACCGCCGGTGATGATCTCGGTCTCCGAGATGAACTCGTTCGGGAGGTTCGACGAGACGCCACCGAAGCCGGTGTCCGTCGTGTTGATGCCCTCGACGACGTACACGTTCTCGGCCGACGTGGCACCCGCGAGCGACACGCCGTAGAGGTCACCCTGCGAGCCGGCCGTCGAGCCGAGCACGCCGGCGAACGTACGACCGGTCGGAATGTTGCGGGTGTAATCGTCGGTGATCGTGACGCCGGTCTTCGTCGAGCCCTGGTCGATGATCGGGACGGTGCCCTTGATCTCGATGACCTCGCCCGGGCCGGCCGCGTTCGCGGGCGTCGAGCTGTCGACGGTCACGTTGACGACGGCTTCCTTACCGAGCTGGATCAGGACGCCGGCGCGCGAGAACGGCTTGTTGTTGTAGTAGATGGTCAGCGTGTAGGTGCCGGGCGGCAGCGAGTTGATGAAGTACTGCCCGGTCTCGTCGGTGATGACGACCTGCTCGCCAACGAGGGCCGGCGACGTCGCGACGACCGTGGCACCGATCGCCGGCTCGCCCGTCGCCTTGTCCTTGAGGACGCCGCGAAGGCTACCGACGGTGGCGCTGGACTGCGCGAACGCGTCGCTTGGCGTGAGGAGCGAAACAGCGCCACCAAGGACGCCGATCGCCATGAACGCTTCCAGTAACGTTTTCTTGCTCATGGTCACGGGTTCCTTTCGGGCTATTCGGCCAGGAAGCAGACGGTGACTTCGTCGATCGAGCCGGGGCCACCGGCGACGTCGGCGACTTCGTTCGGGAGGAACGTGACCGAGTACATGCGGCCGGAGACCCAGCCACCCGCAATCGTCACGTCGATCGACAGGCCGTCCGCGTCGGGCGCGATGACGGCAGCCTTCGTGGTCGCATTCGCAGAGACCGCAGCGCAGTCGGTCACGCCGGCGGCGCCTTCGTGAATCTCGACCTCGTTCGCCGCGAGCGTCGCCGCGTCGATGAACGCGTTGAACGTCACGATCAGCGGCGCGTCGACGGCGATCGTCTCTTCGGCGCCCGGATCCGCCGGCGCCGGCGCGATCGCGTCGACTGCGAGCGCGGCGATCTTCCACTTGTACTGGCTCGCCGTGCCCTGCTGATCGGCCGGAACGGTGTTGCCGTCCTTGTCGACCACGTTGGACTTGATCTGGACGGTGCACTCGCCGCTCGTCGGAACGGTCGAGTAATCGACCGGGAACGCGACCAGCGACGGGCCGACCGGCCACGTCACGTTGTTGCCGCTCGGCGAGTACCAGCCGTCGTACGCGACGTTCGCGCCGTTGCACGTCAGCGTGAACGGCTGCGTGTTGAGCAGCGAGCCCGTGAACGTCCCGGTCTCCTGCATCGTGTCGGGATCGAGCACCGGGACGAGCTCCTCGATGTCCGGATCCAGCAGCTCGTCGAACATGACGCGCACGTACCAGCCCGTCGGAACCGCGTCCTCGACGATCGCCGGGACAAACGTCTCGACGTTCGTGTCTGGATCGGTCTCGCGGAAGCCGGCCGGGTTGTTCAGATCCTCATCGCAGATCTGAGCGACCGGAACGCCCACGAAGCCGGGGCGCTTGGCGTCACCCTGCTTGCAGAACGTCGCCGTCTCCAAAAACAGACCGGGATCGTTCATCACGAGCACGGCCAAGACTTCGGGATCCCCTTCGGGGCGAAGGTCGGTGGACGCCGTCGGGTCCTCGCATGCCGCGAGCGTGAGCAATGCGAGCGTCGAGACGACGGCGCCCTGCGTCTTCAGACGCGAGCGATTGACGAACATGGATGAGCCTCCCAATAAGTTTTCGAAGAATTCTTCATCGAGCCGCACAACCCTTTGAAGACGAGCCGAGTCATCCCTCATCCCTCTGACAAAGGCAAGCCAACTCAATCGTTCCTTTTTTGGGAGTGATCGACTTCGCTCGGTGCGACGAGATCCGCGAACCGCGAGCCTCGGAGTCAGCACCCCAGGTGAGGAATGTCAGACCGACGACGAACCAGGAAATTTCAAGCGTTGGGACGCTTGCCGTTCTGAGGTGCCGCGGCAGCAGGTGCGACCGGCTTCGAAGCCGTCGCAGGCGCCTTATTCGTAGGTCCAGCCGCCTTATCCACCACTGGAACGCTCTTGTCCAGTTTTTCACTCTTGTCGCCAGCAGGGCTGTCGGCGACGTCGATCCCGATGCGACGAACGTTGTGATGCGCGAGCACCTTCGCTTCGATCGAGTTGTAGACGTCGGGATGATCGATCAGGAACTGCTTCGCGTTCTCGCGTCCCTGGCCGATGCGCTCGCCGGCATACGAGAACCAGGCGCCGCTCTTGTCGACGATGTTCGCCTCGGACGCGAGGTCGACGAGATCGCCTTCGCGTGACACGCCTTGCCCGTAGAGGATGTCGAACTCGACCTCCTTGAACGGTGGCGCCATCTTGTTCTTGACGACCTTCACGCGCGTGCGATTGCCGACGACGTCCTCGTCTTTCTTGATCGCACCGACGCGTCGAATGTCGAGCCGCACCGACGAGTAGAACTTGAGTGCGTTGCCGCCCGTGGTCGTCTCGGGCGAGCCGAACATGACGCCGATCTTCATGCGGATCTGGTTGATGAAGATGACCATCGTGCGCGACTTCGAGATCGCAGCGGTCAGCTTGCGCAGCGCCTGGCTCATGAGGCGCGCCTGCAGACCGACGTGCGCGTCGCCCATCTCGCCCTCGAGCTCGGCCTTCGGCGTCAGCGCGGCGACCGAGTCGACGACGATCACGTCGATCGCGTTCGACCGCACGAGCATGTCGGCGATCTCGAGCGCCTGCTCGCCGAAGTCGGGCTGGCTGACGAGCAGCTCCTCGGTCTTGACGCCGAGCTTCTTCGCGTAGCCGACGTCGAGCGCGTGCTCGGCATCGATGAACGCGCACACGCCGCCGCGCTTCTGCGCCTCGGCGACGATGTGAAGCGTCAGCGTCGTCTTGCCGCTCGACTCCGGGCCGTAGATCTCGACGATGCGGCCGCGCGGCAAGCCGCCGATGCCGAGCGCGATGTCGAGCCCGAGCGAGCCGGTCGGGATCACGTGGACCTCGCGCTCGATCGGATCCTTGCCGAGCCGCATGATCGATCCCTTGCCGAACTGCTTCTCGATCGATCCGAGCGCGAGCTCGATGGCCTTGTCGCGGGCCTGGTTACCTGCGCTCGTCGTGGCGCCGGTCTGGATCAGGCTCGATCCACTCAGATCGGACTTGTGCTGGTTGCTGTTGCTACTGGCCATCTTGGTCGCTCCCTGTGCGAGTCTTCTAGGTGTTCGGTGAATGCCCGCGTGGCCACCCATCGTCGGTGTCGAGATCGGCGGAGGAGGCACCCTCGACCGACTCGGCATCGCCGACCCGTGACTCGCTGCGTGCGCCCAGATGTAGCGCTCCCGTCTGACGTTCTGCGCGTCCGGAAGCGGTGTTCTCGGCGGTTTTGAAGGCAATTCTTTGCAGCTCGCGATAGACCGAACCCGTTGGCTTTGTTTCGCTTTCGAACAACGTCATCGAGTCGACCTTCGTATCACCGAACATTTGTTCAGCCAGCGGTAACACGACCTCGCGAACCGGTCTAGTTTCGCGCAGCCGTCCGAGCGTCACGTGCGCATGAAACGGCCGGGGATCGGCATGGCCGAGCCGCGCGCACGCCGCCTCGATCTGCTTCGCGAGCTTGTCGAGCTGCCCGCTACTGTCTTCGATCCCGGCCCACAGCACGCGCGCCTTGTCGAGCGAGCCGAACGCACCGAGCCGCGCGCAGCGCAACGTCATCCGCGAGATCCCGGTCGCGGCCTCGTCGAGCGCGTCGCGGATCGCGGTGATCGCCTCGACGCGCGTGCTGCCGAGGAACTTCATCGTCACGTGGTAGTTGACCGGCGCGACCCACTTGATGTCGAGCTTGGCATCGCGCGCCCGCCGCGCGAGCGTCTCGGCCGCGCCCGCGAGCGCGTTCGCCGTCGCGACCGACACTCGAATCCCGACGAACAATCGCTTCGATTCGCTCATGACTTGCCTCGCGGTTCGAGGATCCACGACGCGCGTGCCGCCTCGCTCGGATCGGTCGACGGGATCGCGGCATCGACGAGCGCGAGCGCCCACCACGCGCCGAGCGTGCGCACCTGATCGCGCGTGCTTGGCCACGCCAGCTTGCGGGTCGCGACGATCCGATCCCCCGGGGCGCCGCGCGCTGCGAGCGCGAGCCACACCGTGCCGACCGGCTTGTCAGGCGTGCCGCCATCGGGGCCCGCGACGCCGGACACCGAGACCGCGAGATCGGTCCCGAAGCGCTCGAGCGCGCCGGCGGCCATCTCGCGCACCGTCGGCTCGCTGACCGCGCCGTGCGCCGCGAGCGTGTCCGACGAGACGCCGAGCTGGCGGATCTTCTCGGCGTTCGAGTACGTGATCGCGCCGCCGGCGAACGCGGCCGAGCTGCCCGGCATGCGCGTCAGCAGCTCGCCGATCATGCCGCCGGTGCACGACTCCGCGGTCGCGACCGTCGTCTTCGTCGCGATCAGCCGGCGCACGGTACGCTCGACGAGGTTCTCGTCGCCGGTCGCGTAGAGATACGGCGCGAGCCGCTGCCGGAGCTCGGCGTCGAGCGCGGCGAGCCGGGCGGCGGCACGCGCCTCGTCGGCATCGCGGACGACGAGCTTGACGAGCGTCTCGGGAAACTTCACCTGGTAATGGATCGTCGTCCCGGGAGCCGCATCGACGATGCCGCGGCAGGCCTCGGAGATCTGCGACTCGCCGCGCCCGAACACGCGGTAGATCTGGCGCGCGATCCGCTCGCGCACGCCGGCCGCCTCGCGGAGCTCGACGAGCCGCGCCTCGAGCGATCGATCGTAGGTCGCGTGGATCTCGCGCGGGAAGCCAGGCAGGCAGATCACCGGCACGCCTTCGATCGCGACCTCGAAGCACGGCGCGAGCCCGACCGGATTTTCGTACACGCGCGCCCCCGCCGGGACCCGGACCTGGCGCAGCTGGATCGGCGTGACGGCGGTTCTGCCCGCGAACCAGGCCTCCATGCGGCGGCGCGCCGGCTCGTCGATCACCGGCGCGACCCCGGCCAGCCGCGCGGCGACGTCGACGGTCAGATCATCCTCGGTCGGACCCAGCCCGCCCGAGCAGACGACGAGCTGGGCCCGCCGGACCGCCTGGGTCAGCGCCGCGCCGATGTCGGCCTCGTCGTCGCAGCAGCTCGTCATCCACCGCGTCGTGATCCCCAGGTCCCAGAGCCGCCCCGCCAGGTACGATGAATTGGTGTCGACGATCTCGCCGCGGCACAGCTCGTCACCTATCGTCAAGATCTCGGCGTGCATCGCCCGCGCACCATAGCTGGAACACGGGGCCCGCGGTTGACGCGCTACCAACGCGCCACCTATCATTTCGTTCTCGCGCGGGTGTGAGTACCGCGTTCCTCCTCATGAAGATCCGCTACGCCGCCAAGACCGACGTGGGCATGAAGCGGACCCACAACGAGGACTACTTTTCGTTGATCGAAGACGAGCAGCTGTTCCTCGTCGCCGACGGCATGGGCGGTCACGCCTCGGGCGAGGTCGCGTCGAAGATGGCCGCCGAGACGATCGGCGAGTTCTATCAGCGGACGCGCGAGGACGAGGACGCGACGTGGCCGTACAAGATGGACCGCTCGCTCTCGTACATCGAGAACCGGCTGGTCTGCAGCATCAAGCTCGCGAACCTCCGCATCTTCGAGACCTCGAACCGCGACCTTCGCTACAAGGGCATGGGCACGACGATCGTCTCGACGCTGGTGTCCGGCGACAAGATCTACGTCGGCCACGTCGGCGACTCGCGCGTCTACCGCGTGCGCGAGGGCGGGATCACGCAGCTGACGCGCGACCACTCGCTGCTCGAGGACTACAAGGAAGCGAAGCCGGACATGACCGAGGAGGAAGAGCGCAACTTCCCCCACAAGAACGTCATCACCCGGGCGCTCGGCATGCGCGAGACCGTGCAGGTCGACATCCGCAGCCACCAGATCAAGAGCGGCGACGTCTACATCCTGTGCTCCGACGGCCTGTCGGGCATGGTCGTCGACGATCAGATCTGCCAGATCGCGTCGAACGCGAAGAGCCTCGAGCGCGCGGTCGCCGAGCTCGTCGACGCCGCGAACCGCAACGGTGGCACGGACAACGTCACGACGCTGCTGCTGCAGTGTCTGGCGGCGTAGCGTGAAGTACCGCGTCGACGCCGGCAAGCTGACGGTCAAGGCGCGGTCGCGCGTCCACGACACGGTCACGACCTGGGACCAGATCACCGGCGACGTCGACGCCGATCCGGACACCCTGCCGACCGCGGGAGCGAAGGCGAGCTTCACGGTCGACATGACGGCGTTCGACGCCGGCGACTGGCTCAAGAATCGAAAGCTCCGCAAGGACTTTCAGATGGACGCGCACCCCAGGGCGACGTTCGAGCTGCGCAGCGTGCGCGACGTGGTGCGTGATGGGCCCACTTTCCGGGCGAACGCCGAGGGCGTGCTGCGGTGGCGCGGCAAGGAGCTGGTGGTCGTGCTCGCAGGTCAGGGTAAGCTCGATGCCGTGGGCGTCGAAGCAACCGCGACATTCGACCTCGACATCACGAAGCTCGGGCTCGCCGCACCGAAGTTCCTGATGATCAAGATGGACGACGTCGTGGCGATCGAGGTGACGATCCGCGGCGGAGTCCAGGCATGAAGCGCCTCGCGATCGCGTTCGCCCTCGTCGCGCTGGCCGCCTGCAAGCAGGACGCGCCCGAGTTCGCCGGCGTCGGCAAGTACCGGTTCGGCCACACCACGCTCGGCGACGTCAAGGACGGGATCTGCCAGCCGACCGATCTCAGCGACGGCCGCAAGGCGACGTGGTGCTTCGCCCTGCCCCCGTACAAGATCGCGAACCGCGTCGCCGAGGTCGATCTGTACTTCGGCGGCACCGACAAGACCGCGCCGCTGATCGAGCTCCAGCTCAAGGTGCGCGGCTGCATCGAGCAGGACCTCGAGCAGTGGATGCGCCAGAGCTTCGGCCCGCCGATCGAGTCACGGGCGTCGCGCGCCTACTGGAAGAACTCGTTCCTGTGGGCCGCCGCGCTGATGCCGAGCGATCCCGGACGCTGCATGGTGCACTTCCTGCCGCTGTCCGAGCAGAGCGAGATCGCGCGCATCAAGCAGAAGTGATCACTGCGCCGGCGTGCTCGACCAGTCGGTCTCGAACTGCTGCTGGATGATCGCCTCGGCCGCGGGCTCGAAGACGAGCGCGCCGACCTCGCGGTTCTTGTCTAGGCCGGAGAACGAGAAGTTCTGCGAGCCGACGAACGCGACGCCGTCCGCGACGATCAGCTTCGCGTGCAGGTAGAAGCTCGTCGCGTAGTGGACCTCGATGCCGGCGGCCTTGAACACCGCGGTCGACCCGGCGTCGTCGCTCGAGCCCTCGATCAGCACGCGGACGCGCACGCCGCGCGACTTCGCGGCGACGATCGCGCTGCGGATCTCGTCGTCGGAGACGTAGAGCGCCTCGACGTCGAGCGTCTGGGTCGCGCTCGCGATGTGATCGAGCAGGCGGGCGCGCGCGTTGTTCGGCGCGACGATCAGGCGCGTGCACGACAGGTCGGCCGGCCGCGGCGGCTCGCCGCCACCACCCGCCCAGTCCTGGTCGAAGATCGCCTGTAGATCGGCGAAGTCGTCGGCGTCGCGATCGACGATGCCGTAGTTGCGCTCGCTGTCCATCGCGTCGACGTTGAAGTTCGCCGACATCACGAGCGCGGTCTTGCCGTCGACGAGCAGGTACTTCGCGTGCGAGAAGCTGTAGAGCGCGGGCGCGTTGCGGTTCGGCACGCCCGCGGACGTCAGCCGCGTGCGCGTCGTCAGGTTGCCTTCGTGATCGGGGTCGAGGATCACGCGGACGTCGACGCCGCGCTGGTGCGCCGCGATCACGCGGTCCGCGATCGCGCTGACCGTGAACAGGTACATCTGGATGTCGAGCTTCGTCTGCGCGCTGTCGATCAGCGACGTGATCCGCGACTGCAGGCCGGTCGGCGCGACGAAGGCCTCGACGCTCGTCGAGCGCGGCGAGGTCGGGAAGCAGCCGGGGCCGGGCGCGTCCGGCGCGGCGTCGCCCGGTGCGTCGTCGTCGCCGCCCTGGTTCGCCGTGCGCGTGCAGCCGGTGACGAGGAGCGCGAGGCCGAGCACGACGACAGCAGACGACCGCATGGGGCGGCGACTATGCCCAGAACGCGCGCCGCGCTCCAAGCGGAAAACATCAGCGCTTGTGCTGCTGTTCTTTCGGGCACGTACCGTTCGCGTCGCCGGCCGCCTTCGGGCACAGCCCGTAGAGCTCGTGGCGATGGCGCAGCACGGTGAAGCCGCCGAGCTTCGCCGCGATCTTGTCCTGCAGCCGCTCGATCTCGTCATCCTCGAACTCGAGGATCAGGCCGCACTTCATGCAGATCAGATGATCGTGATGATCGCCGACGACCTCGTAGCGCGCCTGGCCGTCGCCGAACTGGCGCTCGACCGCGAGCCCGCTGTCGACGAGCAGCTTCAGCGTGCGGTAGACCGTCGCGTAGCCGACGCGCGGCTGGCGCTTGCGGACCTTGGACAGCAGCTCGTCGATCGACACGTGCTCGCGCGTCCGCAGGAACTGCTCGACGATCGCCTCGCGCTGCGCGGTCACGTTCAGGCGGCGGTCCTGGATGTACGTCCGCCAGCGCTCCTTGAGCTCGCCGGTGTCGTCGGGCCGAAAGTCCTGCCGCTCACCCATGCGTTTCAGCTTCCCTGCAAGTAGGCGACTCGTCAAGCAACGCCGATGGGTCGGCTTTTCATTTTCGATCGACTTGGCTAGTCTCGGCGCGATGGCCGATGCGAGCGAGCCCGGTTTCGATCAGATCCTCGCGCGCTTGCGCGAAGTCGTGACGCGGCTCGAGTCCGGCGATCTCTCGCTCGAGCAATCGCTGCAGGTCTACGAGGAAGGCGTACAGCTCGCGCGCCGCGGTCAGCAGATGCTCGCGAGCGCCGAGAAGCGCGTCGAGATCCTCGTCAGCGCGTCGGGCCAGCTCGAGGTCGTACCGTTCGAGAGCGGATCGCCCGACGGCAACCAGGTGCCGTGATGACGCCGGAGACGCCGACGCTCGCGACCGGGACGGCGCCGCCCGCGCTCGCGACGTTCCTCGACGAGGTGCGCGCGCTCGTCGATCGCGATCTCGAGCACCGGCTCGCGGTCCCCGCCGACGATCCCGGCCGGCTCGTCGAGGCGATGCGCTACGCCGCGCTCGGCGGTGGCAAGCGGCTGCGGCCCGCGGTGCTGATCGCGGCGGCACAGGCGTGTGGCGGCGCACGCGAGACCGCGCTGCCCGCGGCATCCGCGATCGAGATGCTGCACGCGTACACGCTCGTCCACGACGATCTGCCTGCGATGGATGACGACGACGAGCGTCGCGGCCGGCCGACCGTGCACGTCGCGTTCGGCGAGGCGATCGCGATCCTCGCCGGCGATGGCCTGCTGACGCTCGCGTTCGGCACGCTCGCGGAGCTCGGACCGAAGGCCGGCGCGGCGGTCGCCGTGCTCGCGCGCCGCGCCGGTGCGCTCGAGCTGCTGAAGGGCCAGGCGATCGATCTGACGACAGATCCCGGCGAGCTGTCCGCGGGCGGGCTGCCCGCGGTCGAGCGGCTGCATGCCGCGAAGACCGGCGCGCTGTTCGCCGCCGCCGCCGAGCTCGGCGCGATCACCGCCGGCGCGGCACCGGCGACGTGCGAGGCGCTCGCACGCTACGGGATGGCGATCGGGATCGCGTTCCAGCACGCCGATGATCGCGACGATCACGAGCTCGTCGAGCACGCGGGAGCGGCGGCCGCGCGGATCCGCAGCCTCGGCGAGGAGGCACGTGCGATCGCTGCGGGTCATGGAGCACATGGCGCTACGCTGACCGCGATCGCCGACTGGTTCGTCGCGCGCGCGTGAACGATCACGGGGTACGATAGGGCGTGGCATCGGGTGATGACTGGGACGAGGAGCCCACGGCGACGACGAACCTCGCGGACGTGGCGGTCGAGGCCGAGCGCGAGCGTCACAAGCCGAGCCTGACCGTGATGACCGGTCCGGCGACCGGCACGATGTTCAAGCTCGCGCGCGGCGCCTCGGTGATCGGGCGCGCGCCGAACTGCGAGATCAAGCTCGTCGACGAGGGCATCTCGCGCCATCACGCGCGGCTGCGCCACGAGGGCGACAAGCTGTTCGTCGAGGACATGCAGTCGCGCAACGGCACGTTCGTCAACGGCGTGCGCGCGACGAAGCCGGTGCAGCTCAAGGAAGGCGACAAGCTGCAGATCGGGCGCAGCACGATCCTGAAGTTCGCGCTGCAAGACGAGCTCGACGCGCAGTTCCACGAGGCGCTGCTGTCGTCGGCGCTGCGCGATCCCCTGACGCGGCTCTACAACAAGCGCTACCTCATGGACCGGCTCGACAGTGAGCTGAAGTTCGCGCGCCGCCACGAGACGACGATGTCCGTGCTGATGATGGACATCGATCACTTCAAGCAGATCAACGACACCCACGGCCACCTCGCCGGTGATGCGCTGCTGTCGCAGCTCGCGGCCACGCTGTCGCGCGCGGTGCGTAACGAGGACGTCGTCGCGCGGTTCGGCGGCGAGGAGGTCGTCGTGATCCTGCGCGCGATCTCGCTCGAGCTCGCGGCGCAGCTCGGCGATCGCCTGCGCCGGCTCGTCGAGAACACCGTCGTCGCGTACCAGGGCCTCGAGCTGCGTGCGACGATCTCCGTCGGCGTCGCAGGCTATCCTTCCACGCGCGCCGAGACCGTCGAGCAGCTGCTCGAGGCCGCGGACAAGGCGCTGTACCGGGCGAAGCGCGCGGGTCGCAATCGCGTGGCGAGATAAGGAATTTGTCCTCGGAGATCTGCGTTGCTACGGTCGAACGCATGGCGCGTCTGACCATCCTTCTCGTCGGCGTTCTGGCTTCGGCCTGTGGATCGTGCGGCGGTGATCGCGGCGCGAAGCAGACGTCGCTACCGACCGGCGGCTCCGGCACCGCGAGCGTGCCCACGGTCCCGCCCGGGACCCCGGCGCCGCTGTCCGAGACGATGGCGGTGCCGTACTTCCAGACCGGCGACGCCGCCGAAGGCGCGAAGGCGTTCGCGCTCGAGAAGTTTCGCGACGCCCAGGTCGCGTTCGCGAAGGCGCGCACGACCGCGAAGGCGGACGAGGCGGCGCGGCTCGATCTGATGCTCGGGCTGACGCACGCGCGGCTCGGCGAGTATCCGAAGGCGGCCGAGTACCTGCTCGCGGCCGAGCCTCAGCTGCCGCTGCTGTCCGACTACATCCACTATCACGCGGCGCGCGCGCTGTACTTCGCGCACCAGATGGACAAGGCACTCGCGCAGGCGCAGGCGGTCGCGCGCGACTCGATCGTCGGCGCCGATGCCGAGCTGCTCGTCGGCGATCTGCTGCGCACGAAGCCCGACCATCCGAAGATCCTCGCGCACTACCGCGACTACCTCGCGCGCCACCCGAACGGCCCGCGCAAGAGCGAGGTCCGGTTCCGGATCGCCGAGGAGCTCGAGGCGACCGCCGGTGACGTCAAGGAGATTGTCGACCTCTACCGCAAGGTCCAGATCGAGGATCCGCTGTCGTCATGGACGCCGAAGGCGAAGGACAAGCTCGTCGCCCTGACGCCGAAGCTGCCGGCCGAGCTCCAGAAGTGGGATCAGCTCACCGCGGCCGAGCACATCACGCGCGGCAAGGAGCTGTTCGATGCGATGCGCAACCCCGAGTCCGAGGCCGCGTTCGATGCGGCGCTGAAGGATCCGGCAATCACCGTCGCGGACAAGTGCATCGCCGCCTATCACAAGGCGCAGAGCCGGTTCAAAGCGCGCGACCGCAAGGGCGCCGCGCCGATGTTCGACGAGGCAGCGCCGCTGTGCCACGACGCGAAGAACGTCGATCTCGAGATCAAGTGCCTGTACCAGGCCGGGCGGTCGTACGCGTTCACCGGCCAGCACGACATCGCGACGCAGCGCTACCAGACCGCGCAGACGATCGATCCGAAGCACAGCTACGCCGACGACGCGATGCTGCGCGAGGCCGAGGAGTGGGCGTCGCGCAACGATGCGAAGCAGGTCGAGGCGGTGCTGTCCGCGTTGCCGGCGAAGTTCCCGACCGGCGACAACCTCGCCGAGGCGATGTGGCGGCTCGGGTTCCGCGCGTGGAAGGACAAGAAGTACGACGACGCGATCAAGTGGTGGACGAAGCAGATCGAGCTCGTGCCGCACGACGACAACTACTTCGGCGAGGGGCAGGCCCAGTACTGGCTCGGCCGCGCGTACGCGGTGAAGGGCGACAAGGCGAAGGCGATCGAGTCGTGGCAGAAGGCGGTCCGCGAGTACCCGGCCGCGTTCTACGCGCTGCTCTCGCTCAACCGCATGCGCGAGACCGACGCGAAGGCGTACGAGGCGATGGTCGCCGAGATCTCGACCGATCCGAAGGACTTCGATCCGAAGGCGCCCGCGTTCACGTTCAAGCCGCGCGTCGAGTGGGGCATGCCCGGATTCGCGCGCGCGCTCGAGATGATGAAGCTCGGCCTCGGTCAGGGCGCCGAGCAGGAGCTGACGAAGCTCGGGCTCGCTGCGCCGTCGGACAAGAAGCGCGTCGACGATCCGGACAAGATCGAGAAGCTGTGGGCGATGGCGTTCCTGTTCGATCGCGCCGGCCGCTACCAGATCTCGCACTGGCCGACGCGCTGGCACATCCTCGACTACCGCAAGCAGTGGCCGATCGGCGGCAACCGCGCGCGCTGGCAGATCGCGTATCCGCTCGCCTACCAGGAGCTGCTCGCGCGTCACGCGAAGCTCAACAACGTGCCGTTCGCGATGCAGATCGCGATCGTGCGCGAGGAGAGCGCGTTCGATCCGCTCCTCGAGAGCTACGCGAACGCGATCGGCCTGACGCAGATGATCCCGCCGACCGCGAAGGATTTCTCGAAGGGCACCGGCATCGATCCGACGCGCGAGAACCTGCGCGATCCCGAGAAGAACGTGACGATCGGTTCGCGCTTCCTCGGCCATCTGTTCGGCGCATTCAACAGCTTCGTCGCGCTCGTACCGCCCGGCTACAACGCCGGCCCCGCGGCGGTGCGCCGGATGCTGAAGCTGCGCGGCACGATGGACACCGACGAGTTCCTCGAGTCGATCGTCGACGATCAGGCGCGCAACTACTCCAAGCGCGTGCTCGGCACGTTCTTCACGTACAGCTGGCTCTACGACAAGCAGATCCCGGAGATCCCGAACACGATCCCGAAGGATCTGATTCCGAAGTGATCCAACGTGATCGTGGCCGTGGCCGTGATCGATCGTCTCGTCGTGATCGTGCTCGGGGCGCCGTCTCGGTGTAGATGGCGCGGCCCGTCGGGGCGGATCGACAGAGATCGATCACGATGACGATCACGGCCACGGCCACCGCCACGGCCACGATCACTTCGGGGGCATGCGGATGCCGCCGTCGAGCCGGATCGTCTCGCCGTTGAGATAGCCGGTCTCGACGATCGCCGCGACGAGGTGGCCGTACTCGGCCGGATCGCCGAGCCGCTTCGGGAACACGACATCCGCGGCGAGTGCCGCGCGCTTGTCCTCGGGCAGCGATCCGAGCATCGGCGTGTCGAAGATGCCGGGCGCGATCGTGACGACGCGGATGCCGGACACCGCGAGATCGCGCGCCGCGGGCAGCGTCATGCCGACGACGCCGGCCTTCGAGGCGGCGTACGCGATCTGACCGATCTGGCCGTCGTACGCGGCGACCGACGCGGTGTTCACGATCACGCCGCGCTCGCCGTGGTCGAGCGGATCGGCCTTCGCGATCGCCGATGCCGCGAGCCGCAGGACGTTGAACGTGCCGATCAGGTTGATGCCGATCACCGTCGAGAACAGCTGGAGGTCGTGCGGCTTGCCGGTCTTGTCGAGCGTGCGCGCGGCCCAGCCGACGCCGGCGCACGACACCGCGATCCGCAGCGTGCCGAGCTTGCCGGCCTCGGCGATCGCGGCCTCGATCTGCGCGGGATCGGTGACGTCGGCCTTCGCGTAGACCGCGTTGCCGGCGAGCTCGCCCGCGAGCGCCGCGCCCTTGGCCTCGTCGCGATCGACGATCACGGCCTTCGCACCGCCCGCGACGAGCCGGCGAACCGTGGCGGCACCGAGACCCGAGGCACCGCCGGTGACGAGCGCGACCGAACCTGTGAGCTTCATGGCCCCGAGACTAGATCGGGACTCAAATGTTGTCGCAGAGCGTGCCGAGGAACTTGTAGATGCCGAGCTCGCTGAAGATCAGCGGCGAGTTCGCATCGACGTCGAGCGGGATCAGCGCGCTGCGCTTCTCGCCCTTGATCCACGTGACTCCCGAGCCGCCGGACGCTTGCTCACCGCGCGCGAGCCGGAGGTCGCCAGACTTCGTCGAGAACACCTCGCCGGCGGTGTCGCTCGCGACGTCGACGAGCGCGAGCTGCTTGAGCGCGCCCTTCTTGCCGACGAACACCCGATAGCCCTTGCCGCCGTAGTCCTTCGTCAGCCGATCGACGTAGTAGTAGACGCCGGCGTCGTCGCGCGCGAGCAGGTGCGGCCGGCGCATCAGGTACTCGGTCTGGAACTGCGCCTTGTCGAGGATCGCCTTCGCCTTGTCGCCGGTGAGCTGGGTCAGCGCCATCTCCTCGTCGCCGGCGCACGACCTCAGGTACGTGCCGTCCTTGTTGAAGCGCACGTCGGCCGGGCGAATGCCCGGGATGCGCGGCGCCCAGGTGCTGATCGACCACGCCGCGCCGTCGGCGGAGCGACCGGTCGTCTGCTGCTGGTAGAGCAGCTTCGGCGTGCCGAAGAACACGAGTGCATCCGCGCCCGGCTTGACGACGTAGATGCCACCCTGCGCGTCCTGCAGCACGATCAGCTCGCTCTTGAACGGCTTGATGTCGACCGGCTTCGGCTTGGGATCGGCGAGCGCACTGCCGGCCACGAGCATCGCGATCCCCACCAGCGCTCCCGTCACGGCTCGTGCATGCATCGGTGAGTCATTATACGATCGCGCGAATGGCGAATTCACCGGCGAGGGCGACGGTCGACGTCGGGTCGGTGATCGCGGATACCTACACGGTCGAGGCGCTGATCGGGCGCGGTGGCATGGGCTCGGTGTTCCGGGCGAGCCACAAGCGGCTGCCCGGCAAGCAGGTCGCGATCAAGGTCCTGCACGCGGAGCTGATCGAGGACGAAGTGCTCGCGCGGTTTCGCCGCGAAGCCGAGATCGCGTCGCGGCTCGGGCATCCGAACATCGTCGCGGTCCACGACTTCAACGTCACGCCGGACGGCACGCCGTACCTCGTGCTCGAGCTGCTGCACGGCGAGTCGCTCGCGCAGCGCCTGCGGGGCGGGCCGTTGCCGCTCGAGCAGGTGCTGTCGATCGTGCGCCAGGTCGGCTCGGCGCTCGCGGCGGCGCACCGCGAGGGCATCGTGCATCGCGATCTGAAGCCGCAGAACATCTTCCTCGTACCAACCGAGGTCGATGGCCGCCACGTCGAGATCGCGAAGGTGCTCGACTTCGGCATCTCGAAGATGCGCGGCTCGGCGACGGTGAAGACCCAGGAGAGCATGCTGCTCGGCACGCCGCAGTACATGGCGCCGGAGCAGGCGAAGGGCGAGCACGACAAGGTCGACGAGCGCACCGACGTGTTCGCGCTCGGCGCGATCGTCTACGAGATGCTGTGCGGCCACCCGGCGTTCTCGGGCGCGTCGATTCCGGAGGTCTGCTTCAAGGTCGTCTACGAGCCGCCCGCCGAGCTCGCGCGCGAGGCGCCGACGGTGCCGCCAGGCGTGGTCGACGCGGTGACGCAGGCGATGGCGAAGCCGCAATCGGATCGGTTCTTCACCGTGTCGGCGTTCGTCGAGGCGCTGACCGGCCAGCCGGTCTCGCAGTTCCAGATGCCGGTGGCGCGATCGACGCTCGACGGCATTCCGGCCTCGCCGACGCCTCGCGTGACGAGCCAGGAGGCGTTCGCGAAGACGATGGGCTCCGGATCGGGGCCGCCCGCCGACGACGCGACGCGCTCGCTGCGCCCGGTCGACGCGCCGCGCCCGGTGAGCCCGCAGGCGCGCACGGTCGAGACCCAGACGCCGGCGAAGGGCGTGCCGGTCGTGCAGGAACCTGCGCCGCCGCCGCCGCGCTCGCGGCTCGTGTGGATCGCGCTCGCGATCGTCGGGCTCGGCGCGATCGCCGCGGTCGTCTACGTGATGACGCGCGACCACCACGAGCGGCCGACGCCGATCGCGGCGGTGACGCCGGATGCCGCACCGCCGATCGCGGCAGACGCGGCGGTCGTCGTGACGCCCGATGCCACGGTCGTGGTCGAGGTGATCGATGCCGGCGCGCCGGTCGATGCCGCGGTGATCGCCGCGAAGAAGCCGGATGACAAGAAGAAGCCGCCAAAGCCGCCCACCCCGCCGCCCGACGAGGACGACGACGGTGCCGATCCGGGCCAGCTGTCGGAGGCGCGCGCCGCCCTGCGCGCCGGCAACTTCGAGCAGGCGGAGAAGCTCGCACGCATGATCATCAACGCCGAGAGCGCGTCGCCGCGCCAGCGCGCGCAGGCCCACAGTCTCCACGGCGTGATCCAGTGCCGGTTTCGCAACAACGAGGAGCGCGCGCTGATCGATCTGCGCAACATCCCGCCGACGTTTCGCAACGCGCGCGCGACGCTGATGCGCGCGTGCAATGCTGCGGGCTTTCTGCGCAACGCGATCGAATGATCGAGCCCGCGCTCAGTGCATCAGCACGAGCACGCGGCGCGCTCCGGCGGCGCTGTCGACGGTGATGTCGATGTAGCGCGCGGTGCCATCCTCGATGAACTGCTCGACGATCGCGGCGCCCGCGGCGAGATCGTTCGCGACGGGTCGATCGGCCACCGCGGTGATCCGCTCGCCCGGCGCGAGGTGCACGAGCGAGGGCACCAGGCGGATGTCGAGACCGGGCGCGACGTCGATCACGGTCACGGGGCTCGCGCTCTGCGCCGCGACGCTCTCGCGGTACGGCTCCGGCGCGTACATCGACAGCTTCAGCAGGAAGTACAGGCACGCGCCGAGCAGGCCGACGGTCAGCGAGCGGTACAGGACCATGCGCCCTGCAGCTGCAACGACCTGGCCACGCGCGCGCCAGCCATGTTGCCGGCTTACGCGGTCGCGGCGACCACGCGCTTGCCAGAGTGGCACGCGCGGTCGCGGTCGCGTGTCACTTCTTGATCTGCTGCGCGAGGTAGTTCTGCTCGCCGACCTGACGGATCAGCTCGAGCTGCGTCTCCAGCCAGTCGGTGTGCTCTTCCTCGGACACGAGGATGCGCGTGAACAGATCCTCGCTCGCGTTGTCGCCGATCTCGCGCGCGGTCTTGATGCCCTGGTTCAGGAACGTGATCGCCGCGTACTCGAGCTGGAGGTCGCTCTCGAACTGCTCCTTCACCGTCTCGCCGACGTGGAGCTTGTGGTATCGCTGCAGGTTCGGCACGCCCTCGAGGAACAGGATCCGGCTGATCACCTGATCCGCGTGCTTCATCTCGTCGATCGACTCCTCGCGGATCTTCTCGTAGAGCCGGTCGTAGCCCCAGTTCTCACACATCTTCGCGTGGATGAAGTACTGGTTGATCGCCGTCAGCTCGTTCGTGAGCAGCTGGTTGAGGAGCATCAGCACCTCTTCGTTGCCCTTCATGCACGTCCTCTCGGTTCAGGAGCAGGTTGCGCTGCACGCCCGATCGACGCCGCTGTGCGCGACGCCCGACCCGTTCAGCGCGACGACCTTACCGAGACGAGATCGGGGGCACAATCACGGCTGCACGCATTCACGCCCTTCGCGGCGAGGCGATCGCGCAGCTCGTCGACGCACGCGCCGCAACCGGTTCCCGCACCGCAGCGACGGCCGATCTCCTGCACGGTCCGCGCGCCATCGTCGATGACCGCTTCGAGATCGCGGTCCGAGGTCGGGTGGCAGATACAGACCAGCACGGCTTCTGAGTTTGATAATGGTTTTCAAACCCAGTTTCGTCAAGCGCAGTCTCTGCGCGTTTTGCTCGGGGTCAGGCTCCACTTGCTCAACCACACGGCGCGCAACCCGCCGAAACCATTACCCGGATCGGGGACAGGCTACACTTGCTCAACCACAGCCACCGATCGGATGCCCTCGCGACGACGGGCACACGCGAGCGTCGTCGCGGAGAGCCACGTCGCGAAGTTGACGAAGTGGAGCCTGTCCCCGGTCGATCGAGTCAGCGCGCGGAGTTACGCGCCGCCAGGTTGAGCAAGTGTAGCCTGACCCCGTTCGTGGCCGGCGACGAGCGCGGCGTCAGGGAGCGCAGAGGGCGGCGAACTTGCGGCACGTGCCGCCGCTGACGTCGTCGCATGTCTTGTAGAGGTTGTCCGTCGGGTCGATCATGCACTTCGACGCCGGCGCGCACGCGCCTGCCCACGCGAAGCACTGGCCCTCGACGGGCTTCGTGCACTGCTTGTACGAGCGCGCCTTCGGATCGTACATGCACGCGCCGTCGGGGGTGCACGCGGGACCGAAGTGGAAGCACGTGCCGGCACCACCGGACAGGCACGTGAAGTACGCGCCCGCGTTCGGGTGAAACGCACAGCTCGGCGACGGGCAGCCGATGTCCTTGAGCGCGACGACGCCGCCGCCGGTGCCGCCCGGCTTCGCGGGATTGCCGGTCGTGTTGCCGACGCGCGCGCCGCCATTGGCGCCGGTGTCGTCGGGGCGTTTTACCTCGGGTGGCGTGCCACACGCGGTGGCAAAGACGATCGCGACGACGGCAGTCCAGACGTGGCGCACCGCCGGGTTATACCGCGTGCACTTCGCGTACGCCCGAAGCAGGTTTGGGTGTAGCGTCTGGGACGGATGCGGAGGTTGTCCGTCATCGTGCTCGCCGCACTGGCCGGCTGCAGCAGCGGCACGAGCCTGCCGATGGAGCCGCACTGCAATCCGCTCGCGCCGGGTGGCAACTGCATGGTGCCGTGGCCGAGCTCGGCGTTCGAGGTCGACGATCCGTCGACGGCGACCGGCCGCCGGCTGGCGATTCCCGAGAAGACGCTGCCGACGAACATCGATGACATCGCGACCGATCCCGCGGGCTGGAACGTCGCGGACGGATTCTCGCCGGCGGCGCCTGTGATCGTCGCGTTCCCGGGCGGCGTGTCGGCGCAGGGGCTGCCGCCGATCGACAACATGGATCTGTCCCTCGCGGCCGATAGCCCGACGGTGATCCTCGATCTGACGACCGGCACGCGCGTGGCGCACTTCGCGGAGCTCGACGTAGCCGCGGCGAGCACGCCGGATTCGCAGGCGCTGTATCTGCGGCCGGCGGCGCGGCTCGAGGGCGGGCATCGCTACGCGGTCGCGATCACGAACCGCGTGCTCGCGCGCGACGGCAGCGAGCTCGCGCGGCCGCCCGGGTTCAAGGCGCTGCTCGACGGCAAGCGCACGGATCACCCGCTGCTCGAGGCGATGCGGCCGCGGTTCGACGACGTGCTCGAGGCGCTCGATGCCGCGGGGTTCCCCGAGGACGACCTCGTGCTCGCGTGGGACTTCACGGTCGCGTCCGACGCGTTCATCCATGCCGACATGATCGCGGCGCGCGATCGCGTGCTCGCCGCGCTCGAGGGCGTCACGCCCGCGTTCACGATCACGAGCGACGCGCCGGTCGACGACGGCAAGGTGATCAAGCGCCGGATCACCGGCACGTTCGACGCGCCGCTGCTGCTGACGAATGACGGCCGTGCGGTGCCGGGCACGAAGATCGCGCGCGACGCGGCCGGGCTGCCCGCGGTGCAGGGCATGTATCGCATCCCGTTCACGGCGATCGTGCCGGCGTGCGCGTCGACGTCGACGACGAAGGTGCCGATCGTCGTCTACGGCCACGGCCTGCTCGGCGACTCGACCGAGACGTCGGGCGGCGTGCAGCGCACGACGGCGGCCGAGCTGTGCATGATCTTCGTCGGCACCGACATGCGCGGGATGTCGACGCCGGATCTGCCGAACGTCGTCGGCGCGCTCAACGAGATCTCGCGCGCCGACGAGGTGTTCGAGGTGCTCGAGCAGGGGATCGCGAACCACGTCGCGCTCGTCCACGCGGTGAAGACCGCGTTCGCGACGAGCCTGTTCGTCGAGGGGACGAAGCAGCTCGCGGACCCGACGCACATCTACTATTACGGGATCTCGCAGGGCGCGATCTTCGGCACGACGGTGATGGCGTACGAGCCGAACATCCTGCGCGGCACGCTCGCGGTCGGTGCGGCGAACTACTCGCTGCTGCTCGAGCGCTCGCAGGACTGGCCGATCTACCGAACGACGCTGAACGGCGCGTATCCGGATCCGCTCGACGTCACGCTCGCGATCAGCCTGTTCCAGATGCGGTGGGACAAGACCGAAGGCTCGGGTGTCGCGAACAGCGTGCTCGTCGGGACGCCGACCGGTGTGCCGGCGAAGCAGATCCTGATGCAGATCGCGATCGGCGACGAGCAGGTGCCGAACGCCGGCTCGTACTGGCAAGCGCGGACGATGCAGATCCCGCTGCTCGGTCCGTCGCCGACGACGCCGTGGGGCCTGACCGTCCAGGACAGCCCGCTGGCGGCCGGCTCGGCGCTCGTGATCTACGACGGTGGCGCGCCGCCGGTGCCGGCCGAGAACGTGCCGGCGGTCGACGCCGACATGCACAACCTGACGCGCAACCAGCCCGCCGCGCGCCGCCAGATCAACGAGTTCTTCACGACCGGCCAGATCATCAACGAGTGCAGCGGCGCGTGTCTGTGTACGACCGGCGCGTGTGATTAGCTGCAGGGTCCTCCCGACACCGCCGTGGTTCTCCACACGCGGGGACGGCGAACGTGGAAAAACCCGACGACCCGCATCGGGTTTCACGCACTTGGCCGGGTACGCGGGTTGCTGAGGTCTGCCCCATGCGCCTTCTCTCGCTCTGCCTCGTTCCGTTCGCGCTCGCCGCGTGTGGTGCCGACGATGACGACACGCCACCGGATCCCGATCCGGTCGCGCGCTCGACCTGGTACCAGGACGTCGCGCCGATCCTCGCCGAGCACTGCATGACCTGCCACCAGGACGGCGGGATCGCGCCGTTCTCGCTGACCGACTACGACAGCGCGAAGGAGAACTCCGAGCGCATGCTCGGCCAGATCGCGATCGGCGCGATGCCGCCGTTCGACGCGCGCGAGGAGGCCGACTGCACGCCGCGATTTGGCTGGGTCGATGACCCGCGGCTGTCCGCGACCGAGAAGGAGAAGCTGCAGCAGTGGGTCGACGACGGTCACCCGCTCGGCGAGGTCGCCGAGATCCCGGCGATCCCGAACACGACACTGACCGGCGTGACGAAGACGCTGACGCCGGTCGAGGGCTGGGCGACGAGCGGCGATCGCGATCAGTTCATCTGCTATGTCCTCGATCCCGGCAACACGAAGCTCGAGTGGCTGACCGGCCTGCAGGTCAACCCGGACAACGATCTCGTCGTTCACCACGCGGTGATCACCGAGCTCCAGCCCGGCGCGACGACCGACCAGCTCGTCCAGCAGCGCGGCATCGGCAAGCCGTTCGACTGCAGCACGATGGCGACGCCGGCGGACTTCGTCGTCCACATCTGGACGCCCGGCAACCAGCCGATGCAGACGTCGAGCGACATCGCGGTGCCGATCGTCGCGAACGCGAAGCTCGTGATGCAGATCCACTATCACCCGGCCGGGCTCGCGCACGAGCCGGACAAGACGTCGATCGATCTGCGGTTCTCGTCGACGTGGCCGCAGAAGATGTACTTCGTGACCGCGTTCGGCAACGCGTTCCAGGCGCCCGAGCTGCTCCCTGGCCCGGGTGACATCAACGGCGTGCCGCAGTTCATCGTGCCGAAGAATGTCGCGGATCACACCGAGCACATGCGCTTCACGATCCCGGATCTCGGCGGGCTGACCGACGTCCGGCTGTTCTCGGCGAACCCGCACATGCACCTCGTCGGCACGCACATCTCGAGCACGATCGAGCGCCCGGCCGCGCGCGGCTTCGACCCGCAGACCGAGTGCCTCGCGAACGGCGGCTGGAACTTCGACTGGCAGCGCACGTACACGTACGACGCGCCGCTCGACCGGCTGCCGACGATCGCGGCCGGCGACATCGTCGACATCCAGTGCGACTGGGACAACACGCTGCAGAACCCGTTCGTCCAGCGCATGCTCGCGGACTCCGGGCTGTCGCAGCCGATCGACATCTCGCTCGGCGAACAGACGACGAACGAGATGTGCCTCGAGATCTTCGGCCTCGCGATCAACGCGCCGCCCGAGCCGACCGCGCGCGACCGCGACAGCGTCGGCATCGAGTTCCCGGCGGCGTTCGCGAAGATGCAGCTGTCGCCCGGCGTGCTGAAGTAGTCACGACAGCACGCGCAGCACGCGCACCATCGTCGCGAGCTCCCTCGCGATCGCGGACAGCGCGAGCTTCGACGTCCCGGTGTGGCCGTAGAGGCCGGTGAGATGAACGCGCGCGTTCGGCAGCTGACGGCCGAGCGCGTGCGCGTGCTCGTAGGGGATGACGTCGTCGTCGATGCCGTGCACGAGCTCGACCGGGATCGTGACGTGCGGCAGGTACGGCGTCGGATCGAGGGCGCGGCCGTCGAACCGCTCGAGCGCCGCGAGCGCGAGCTTGTCGGCGCCCGGCGTCACGCCGATGCCGACGAGGAACAGCTCGCGCACGGCCGCCGGCACGCTCGGCGCGAGCTCCTCGGCGACCGCGACGAACCGCTCGCGCGCCTTCATCTCGGGACGGCCCCACGTGCGCTCGACGTACGCACGCCAGCCGGTGACGACGGCCTCGCGATCGGCGCAGTCGAGCAGATGCAGCAGGTTCATCAGCACGACCGGCTGGTTCAGCGGATCGCGCGCCGCCTGGCGACCGCTCGCGATCGAACCGGTCAGGCAGAACTGCAAGGTCTCGCGCAGGTCGGCGTAGCCGCCGAAGATGACGAGCCGCTCGATCGCGTCGCCGCGCTCGGCCGCGAGCGCGAACGCGAGCAGCGAGCCGAACGAGATCGAGAACACGACCGGCCGCGCGTGATCGCTCCACCGCGGCAGCGCGTCGAACGCGCGCGCGAAGTCCGCCTTCGCACGCTCGCTCGGGACGAGCGCGAGGTAGTCGGGGATGAACGGCGCGACGACGACCTGCCCGCTCGCCGCGAGGATCCGGCAGAACCGATCGAGCCGCGGATCGTCGGCGCCCGCGTAGTGCAGGCCCGGCGCGATCAGGAACGTGCCGCGTGCGCGCCGGTGCGGCCGATAGACGCGAACGCGCATGCCGTCGAGTGCGTCGTCGGTGATCGCGACCTGTGGCTGCTTCGTCGCGTCCGCCCACGGGCCGAGCCAGCGCGCGAGCGTGATCGTGGAGCGCAGGCTCACGACGCGATCACGGAAAGATGCCGCGCTCGCGATAGCAGTCCTCGAGGCGCTCGAGGCCGATCGCGTAGCTCGCGGTGCGCCAGTCGGTCTCGTGCTGCCGCGCGTACTGGCGCACGTTCGCGAACGTCTGCTTCATCCGGCGCTCGAGCCGGCCGAGCACGTCCGCGAGGTCCCACTGCTCGGCGCGCCGGTTCTGCAGCCACTCGTAGTACGAGACGATCACGCCACCGGAGTTGCACAGGATGTCGGGGATGATATCGATGCCGCGCTTCGCGAGGATCGCCTCGGCATCGGGATGCGTCGGGCCGTTCGCGCCCTCGACGACGACCTTGACTCGCAGCGCCTTCGCCTCGGCGACGCCGAGCTCGAGCTCGAGCGCGGCGGGCACGAAGATCTGCGCGTCGAGCGCGAAGAAGTCCTCGCGCGAGATCTGCGTTGCGCCGCGGTACGTCGCGACCGTGCCCGCCTTCTGGACGTGCTCGCCGAGCTTGTGCGGGTTGATGCCCTCGGCGTTCGTGATGTAGCCGCCGGCATCGCCGACGCCGACGATCACGGCGCCGTGCTGCGCGAGCAGCCGCGCCGCGTAGCTGCCGACGTTGCCGAAGCCCTGGATGATCACGAGCGCACCGTCGAGCTGGAAGCTGCGCTCGCGCGCCCACTCGGTGATGCAGTGGACGACGCCCTGCCCGGTCGCCTCGGCGCGCCCATGACTGCCGCCGTTTCCGACGCTCTTGCCGGTCACGACGCCGCGCACCGCATTGCGCTCGTTCGGCCCGACGATGTTCATGTACGTGTCCATCATCCAGACCATCGTCTGGCTGTTCGTGTTGACGTCGGGCGCCGGGATGTCCTGCTCGGGGCCGATGTTCGATGCGAGCGCGGCGGTGAACCGGCGGGTGATCCGCTCGAGCTCGGCCTTGCTGTGGGCGTGCGGATCGAACGTGATGCCGCCCTTGCCACCGCCGAACGGGATTTCGTGAAGCGCGCTCTTGTACGTCATCCACGCGGCGAGCGCCTTCATCTCGTCGAGGTTCGCCTCGGGGTGGTAGCGCATGCCGCCCTTGAACGGGCCGAGGATGTTGTTGTGCTGGATCCGGAAGCCCTTGAACATGCGCAGCCGCCCGTCGTCCATGCGGACCGGGAAGTTGACGATGATCTCGTTCTTGGGCTGAGCCAGGATCTCGGCCACATCGGGATCGATCGAGATCAGCTTCATCGCCTTTGCGATCTGCTGCGTCGCGATCGAGAACAGGTTGCCGCGATGCTCCAGCTTCGCCGGTGCGGCGGCGGGGGCGGCAGCGGGCGACGTCCTCACGAGGGCACCATGCCACGACTTCGGTGACGCGATGCGGCGCGGATTGCAGGAGATTCAGCGAGGTAGCGTGATGCACTCGTTACGCGCGGCGGTGCTAACGTGCGCGCGACATGCAAGCTGAGGTCGTTAGTCAGGTTCTGACGCTCGCGCATCAAGCCGTGAAGGAGTCGCATCGCGATCGACTCCAGTCCTATATCCGCGCGTACTGCCGGGCGATCCCGCCCGAGGTGCTCGGCGAGATCGAGCCGCACAAGCTGCTCGCGTTCGTGATGGATCGGTTCGCGTTCCTCGAGGAGGACTTCGGCAAGACCGTCAAGGTCGAGATCCGCGACGCCGAGAACACGCTGCTCGCCGACGAGACACCGACGACAGTGATCGAGACGCGGCTGCCGGACTGCGCGTTCATCATCCGGACGATCAAGTCGTTCCTGCGCGAGCAGAACCTCCACCTGCACTTCGTGCTGCACCCGATCCACGGCGTGATCCAGGATCACGGTCAGATCACCGGCATCGATCCGAACCGCGGGACGAAGTACTCGCAGGTCTACATGCAGGTCTCGGCGATCCCGCCCGAGCGGCGCGACGCGCTCAAGGCCGATCTCGCGCAGCGACTCGAGCTGACGCTGATCGTCAACCGCGATCGCTACGACATGCTCGGCCGGTTCAACGAGGTGCGCGCGTACCTGTGCGGGCTCGCCGGGCGCGATCCGTCGCAGCCGAGCCCGCGCGAATCGCAGTCGATCCCGCGCGAGGTGATCCAGCGCGCGATCGATGGCGCGCCGCGCACGCAGCGCGAGATCGAGGCCGACGAGGCGGTCGAGCTGATCGACTGGCTCAAGGACGACAACTTCGTGTTCGTCGGCTACGCGTGGTTCCCGATGCCGGCGTCGAACGGCAACGGCGCGGGCAACGGCCATCGCCACGTCGAGAAGGGACTTGGCCTGTTCAGCGCGCCGGATCGCAAGAACCTCGAGGAGGTGATCGGCGAGATCGTGTCGACCCGCCGTACGCGCACCGAGGTCTATTCGTTCTACCGCACCGACTACATGACCGTCGTGCGCTCGGTCGCGCAGGTCCGCTACTTCGGCATCGCGCAGTACGCGCCGCCCGGTGAAGGCGGCAAGCTGCTCGGCGAGCACGTCTTCATCGGCCTGCTGTCGACGAAGGCGCTCAAGCAGGCGAACCGGCGCATCCCGGTCGTCGGCAAGCGGATCAAGGAAGTCATGGCCCGGATGGACGAGCAGCCGGGCAGCTACGCGTACACGAAGAGCGTCGCGATCCTCGACTCGATGCCGGTCGAGGACCTCTTCTACTGGAGCATCGACGAGATCCGCGACATCGCGATGCAGTTCCGGCTCGCGGAGAGCCGCGACCACGCGCGCGTGTTCGTGTGGCGCCGACCGAACGGACGCCGGCTCGCGGTCGTCTGCGTCGTGCCGCGGATGCGATTCTCCGAGGCGCTGCGCGAGCAGCTGTCGCAGGAGATCCGCAAGTTCCTCGCGGTGCCGCACCTGCGCGAGTACCGCCAGGAGACCGACGACGAGTCGCCGATCCGCCTGCACTTCACGGTCGGCAAGTACCGCCCGAACGTCACGAACGAGGATCTCGAGGCCCTGACGGACAAGCTCGAGATGCTGCTCGAGAGCTGGGACGACCAGCTGCGGCGCCTCGTGTTCAAGCACTACCGCGGTCCCGGCAAGGGGTCGTCGTCGACGTCGTCGCGCTACCTCGCGACCACCGCGAGCGCGCAGGAGATCTGGGCGCGCTCGGGCTCGCGGTTCCCCGAGTCGTACAAGGGCACGCTGTCGCCGGAGATCGCGCTGCTCGACATCGGCCTCGTCGAGAAGCTCGACGAGCCAGACGGTCTGCGCGCGGCGCTCGTCGTCGTCGGGGATGGCGAGCAGCGCCACACGTCGCTGCGGATCGTGTCGCGCAAGGAGCTGCTGCTGAACGACGTCGTGCCGGTGCTGCACCGCATGGCGCTGCGCACGACGAGCCGGCTCGCCGAGCGCCTGACCGGTCCCGGCCCCGACGTCTACATCACGGGCTTCGAGGTCAGCGGTGCCGACGGCCGCAAGATCGAGGACGAGGCGACGCTCGAGCGGCTCGGCAACATCATCCAGCGCGTGCTCGCGAAGCACCTGCTCGACGATCGCCTGCTCGGCCTCGGCTACCTCGCGAGCCTCGACTGGCGGCAGATCGACCTGCTGATCACGTATCGCAACTACTTCGTGCAGGTGTTCCAGGGGTTCGGCGCGCAATCGGTCGAGGACACGCTGCTCAAGCACCCGCAGTTCGCGGCGCTGCTCGTCGAGTACTTCGAGACGAAGTTCGCGACCGATCGCAAGGAGAGCGCGGCCGAGCGCGCCGAGAAGCTGCTGCCGCCGATCGCGCGCAAGTACGAGGAGATGCTCCAGCGCGTCACGGTGATCCAGGAAGATCTGATCCTCCGGTACTTCATCGACCTGTTCGAGGCGACGCGGCGCACGAACTACTACCGGCCGGGGCGCGGCGACACGATCTCGATCAAGATCGAGAGCGCGCTCGTCGAGCACATGCCGCGGCCGTGCCCGGTATTCGAGATCTACGTCCACGCGCCCGGCGTCGAGGGCATCCACCTGCGCGGCGGCATGGTCGCGCGCGGCGGGTTGCGCCACTCGGACCGCCCGGACGACTTCCGCACCGAGGTGCTCGGGCTACAGCGCACGCAGGCGCTGAAGAACGTCATCATCGTGCCGCAGGGCGCGAAGGGCGGCTTCGTCACGCGCAAGCTCGGCGCGACCCGCGAGGAGGCGCGCGCGCAGTACCAGGTGTTCATCGCCGGCCTGCTCGACATCACCGACAACTACGTCGGCAGCAAGATCGTGCCGCCGCCGGGCGTCGTGCGCTACGACGACGACGATCCGTACCTCGTCGTCGCGGCCGACAAGGGCACCGCGCACCTGTCGGACACCGCGAACGCGATCAGCCAGCAGTACAAGTTCTGGCTCGACGACGCGTTCGCGTCCGGCGGCTCGGCTGGCTACGACCACAAGGTCATGGGCATCACGTCGCGCGGTGGCTGGGTCAACGTCGAGCGGCACTTCCGCGAGATGGGGATCGATATCCGCAAGACGTCGATCCGTGTCGCCGGCGTCGGTGACATGAGCGGCGACGTGTTCGGCAACGGCATGCTGCTGAACGAGAAGCTGAAGCTCGTCGCCGCGTTCAACCACAAGCACGTGTTCATCGATCCGGATCCGGATCCGACGACGTCGTACGCGGAGCGCCGCCGGCTATTCACGACGCCGGGCACGCAGTGGAGCGATTATCGCGCCGACGTGATCAGCAAGGGCGGCGGCGTGTTCGAGCGCGCCGCGAAGGAGATCGCGCTGTCCGCCGAGGCGCGCAAGCTGCTCGGCATCACCGCGGCCACGGTCAGCGGCCCGGATCTCGTGCGCGCGATCCTGGCGCTCGACGTTGACCTGATGTGGTTCGGCGGCATCGGCACGTACGTCAAGGCGTCGACCGAGGCGCACGGCGAGGTCGGCGACAAGGTCAACGACAACGTCCGGATCAACGCGACCGAGCTGCGCGCGAAGGTGATCGGCGAGGGCGCGAACCTCGCGATCACGCAGCGCGGCCGCACCGAGTACCTGATGCACGGCGGCCGCTGCAACACCGACGCGATCGACAACTCGGCGGGCGTCGACTGCAGCGATCACGAGGTCAACCTCAAGATCCTGCTGTCGCCGTTGATGCTGTCGGGCGATCTGCCGCGCGAGCAGCGCGACGCGTTCCTGCGCGAGCTCGAGCCCGACGTCGCGGCCGCGTGCGTGCAGGACAACTACCTGCAGTCCGCGCTGCTGTCGATGGAGCAGATGCGCAGCAAGAAGCACGGCTCGCAGTTCGTCGACCTGCTGACGTACCTCGACAAGCACGGCCTCGATCGCACCGCCGAGCGCATCCCGCCCGACGACGAGCTGACCGCGTGGCTCGCCGCCGGCAAGGGCCTGCCGCGCAACCTGCTCGCGGTGCTCGTCGCGCACACGAAGATGGATCTGTACGACCGCGTGCTGCACTCGCGGATCCCGGATCTGCCGCTGTTTCATCCGTTCCTCGTGTCGTACTTCCCGCCGAAGGCGGCCGAGCGGTTTGCCGCCCAGGTCGAGAAGCACCACCTGCGCCGCGAGATCATCGCGACCGTCGTCACGAACGCGATGATCAACCAGGCCGGCTGCACGCTGCTCGTCCAGCTGTGCAAGGAGTCGAGCGTGACGATGGAGGAGCTCGTCGTCCGCTACTTCGTCTGCGACGAGCTGCTCGAGGGCCGCAAGATCCGCGCGGCCGTCCACGGTGCCGACTTCAAGGTGCCGGCCGCGGACCAGTACGCGGCGCTGCTCGCGTTCGAGGACGTCCATCGCAGCCTGCTGCGGTGGTGGATCTGGAACGAGCAGACCTGGAAGCTATCGCCGGACGACGTCAAGAAGACGAAGCCGGAGTTCGAGAAGGCGGCGGCGGCGCTGATCTCGTCGCTCGAGGGCCCGACGCGGCTCGCGTTCGAGGCACGCGAGCAAGAGCTCGTGCAGCGCGGGTTCTCCGAGGACGTCGCGCGCACGCTCGCGCACGCACCGGTGCTCCGCGAGTCGTTCGCGCTGCTCGCGGCGGCACGCGATGCCAAGCTCGCGCTGCAGAAGGCCGCGCCGCTGTTCCATCGCGTCGGCCGTGCGGTCCACGTCGACAAGTTCGACGAGATCCTCAACGCGCAGGTGCCGGGCAACGTGTGGGAGCGCCGGTTCCTGACCTCGCTCGAGCGCGAGGCCGCGGCGATTCGCCAGCGCGCGGTCGGCAAGCTCGCCGCGAACCCGCACTTCGTCGAGCAGCACAAGGAGTGGGTCGACCGGATCGGCGACTCGCTCCGCATGGTCAAGCAGCTGGGCCCGCATGGTCTGGTCCCGCTGTTCTTGATCCTCGAGGACTACCGCGTGAACACGTAAGCCGTTGCGCGATCTCGACCGGCTGGCAGACAGGAAGCTCGCGGCGCATGTCGCCGAGGGCGGCCGTCTGCGCGCGCTGCTCCTCGAGCTGTGGCAGCGCACGCGGATGGACTGGGGCTTCGTCACCGATCGCCTCGCCTCGACGTTCCGCAAGGAGACGTGGATCGGCGCGCACGAGCGGCGGTTCGTCGGCGAGACGCTGTACGGCCTCGTCCGTCACCTGCGCCGCGTCGACGCCGCGCTCGAGCGTGGCCGCCGCGACCGCACGAAGAAGCCGCCGCGCGACCTCGAGCGCCTGCTCGCGCTGCTCGTGCTCGAGCGCTCGCTCGAACCCGACCGCGCCGCGCGCATCGAGCCCGCGTTCGACTGGCACCAGGTCGCCTCGATCGACGACGCGATCGCCGGCGAGCGCAAGCTGACCGCGCGGATCGCGCTCGCGGCCTCGCTGCCCGACTGGCTCGCGCAACGCCTCGTCGCCGACTGGGGCGATCGCGCGGAGCCGCTCGCGCTCGCGCTCAACCAGCGCGCGCCGATGACCGTGCGCGCGAACCTGCTCGTCACGTCGCGCGACGAGCTCGCCGCCGAGCTGGCGAAGGCCGAGCTCCGCACCACGCCCGGCCGCTGGTGCGACACCGCGCTCCACGTCGAGACGCGCACGAACCTGTTCGCGCTCGACGCCTTCAAGCGCGGCGCGATGGAAGCCCAGGACGAAGGCAGCCAGCTGCTCGCCGACCTCGCGACCGCCGCGCTGCCGACGAAGCGGCCGCTCGTGATCGATCTGTGCGCCGGTGCCGGCGGCAAGACGCTCGCGATCGCCGGCCGCCTCCGCAACGCCGGCCGCATCCTCGCAACCGACGTCGACGGCAAGAAGCTCGAGGAGCTGCGCCGCCGCGCCCGCCGCGCGAAGGTCTCCACCGCGCAGGCCGCGACGATCGAGAACGGCCAGTGGCCCGCCGCGCTCGACGCCCAGCGCGGCAAGGCCGACGTCGTGTTCGTCGACGCCCCGTGCTCTGGCATCGGTGCACTCCGCCGCAACCCCGAGGCACGCTGGCGCCTGCGCGAATCCGACCTCGGCACCTTCGCCGCCCGCCAGCGCGAGATCCTCACCTCCGCCGCGCGCCTCCTCGCGCCGGGCGGCCGCATCGTCTACGGCACGTGCACCCTGCTCCGCATCGAGAACGACGACGTCGTCGATGCCGTCCTCGACGCCCGCAAGGATCTGCGCGCTCTCCCGCTGCGTGACGTGCTCGGTGATCGAGGTGACGATCTGGCCGAAGGCGACGCGTTCACGGTGACGCCCGATCGCCACGGCACGGATGGCTTCTACGCCCGCGTCCTGGGGTCAGGCTCCACTTGATCAACCTGGCGGCGTGCAACGCCCCGAAACCGCATCGCTGAACGGGGTCAGGCTACACTTCGTCAACCTGGCGCAGCGCAACTGCGCGATCGGTGGAAGCTCGCATCGTCGCCGACGACGTTTCGCCGAATTGCGCGCCACCAGGTTGAGCAAGTGTAGCCTGACCCCGATCACCAACGGCGTTTCGGGAGGTTGCGCGTCACCAGGTTGATCAAGTGGAGCCTGACCCCGTTCAGCGGAGGGCGGCCTGGGCGCGGGCGCGGACTTTGGGGTTGGGGTGCGTGCGCGCGGTCTCGTCGAGAAAGGGGGTCGCGGGCGCGCCGATGTCCTCGCGGAGGAACTTCGCGAGCGGCGCGGGGTCGACGGCGACGATGAAGCCGCGCAGGACATCGCGGATCAGATCGACGTCGTGGCGATAGCCGGGCTCGAGCCGGATCGCATCGCGGAACGCGAGCAGGCAGTCGGTCCACGCCTCGCGCTGGCAGTAGAGGCGGCCGGCGCGGTAGGCGAGCGCGGGGCTGGTCGCGTGGATCTTGCGCGCGTTCGCGACCTGCTCGATCGCGGCGTCGAGCTTGCCCTGCGCGGCGAGGGTCGCGGCCTGCGCGGCGATCGGGATGCCGGGATCCGGCGGTGCGAGCGCCGTCGGCGGGGTGCGGGGCTTGTTCGGCGAGAGCCAGCCGCTCGCGAACACGAGGCCGGCACCGGCGGCGAGGATCGCGAGCAGCAGGATCGCGAGCACGACGCGGCGGCCGGAGATGCCGTGCGCGACGACGACCGGGCCACTCTGGTCCATCACGCTGCTGCGATCGGTCGGCGGCGGTGCGGGCGCGACGGCCGGCGGCGCCGCGAGGAACCGCGGTTCGGAGTCGGCGGGGTCAGCGGCGGGCTCCGCCGGATCGACGGCGAGCGCGGTGGTGCCGGCGACCGGCGTCTTGTTCGTCACCGGCGGCTCGAAGCCCGGCAAGGTCGACGGGTACTGGATCGGCGCGCTCGCGACGATGTCGTCGGTGTCGAGCGGGATCGACGAGACGTCGTTCGGATCGAGGATGCGAGCGCTCGTCGGCGTCGGCAGGATCGCCTTGACCGGACCGGTGACGTGCGGACCGGCGAGCTCCTCGAGCGCGGCGGCCATCTCGTTCGCGTCGTCGAATCGATCGGCGGCGTTCTTCTCGAGCGCGCGCGCGACGATCGCCTCGAGGCTGCCGAAGTCCTCGTCACGGATGTCGCGCAGGCGCGGCGGCGGCTGCGAGATGTGCATGCGCACGATCTCCAGCGGATCGTCGTGCTCGAACGGTCGGCGGCCGACGAGCAGCTCGAACAGCACCACGCCGACCGCGTACAGATCGGTGCGAGGCGTGACGGTCTGGCCGACGCACTGCTCGGGCGCCATGTACGCCGGCGTGCCGACCGCGAAGCCCGCGGTGAGGCCGGTCGCGTGCACGTTCCAGCGTGCGAGGCCGAAGTCGAGGATGCGGACGTGCTCGCCGATGCCGGACTTCTGGCTGACGACGATGTTCGGCGGCTTGATGTCGCGATGGACGATGCCGAGCTCGTGTGCGTGCGACAGGCCAGACAGGATCTGCTTGACGATCGAGACCGCACGCGCGCGCGTGAACGTGCCCTCGACGATCAGGTCCTTGAGGTTCTTGCCGCGCACGAGCTCCATCACGATGTACGGCTTGCCCTCGTGCACGCCGACGTCGAATACCGGCACGCAGTGCGGATGCTCGAGCTGCGCCATCGCCTTCGCCTCGACCTCGAAGCGCTTGCGGCTCGCCATCTCCGACGGCAGCTTCTCGTGCATCATCTTGATCGCGACCGCGCGCCCGAGGCCGAGGCGCTCGCCGCGATACACCGTGCCCATCGCGCCCTTCGCGATCGGTTCGATGACCTGGTAGCGACCGTCGAGGATCGCACCGAGGAGGGCATCGTGAGGCACGCGTCTACGTTACCGGATCTCGCGCGGCCGTGCCGCGAACCGCCGCCGCGCGCTCGGCAACGCCACGAGGCGTAGTCCGAGCGAATCCGCGTACCGCGCGAGGTCGGGCGTGAAGTCAGGCATCCGCACCTTCACACCACGGTCGACACGGTCGCCGAGCTCCGAGAGCCAGCCCTGGACGTGGCGCAGCTCGTCGACCGGATCGGAGATCCACCCGACATCGACCGAGCGCACGAGGAACGTGTCGTCGCTGTCGCGCTCGGCGCGAAACGTCGTGCTCGTCGGGCCGCGAATCGCGAGCCTCGCGAGCGCCGTCGGGCTCGCGAGGTCGATCAGCTGTTGCACCTGCGCGATCGCCGGGCGGCATGCGATCTCGACGTCGGGTACGGCAGTCGCCGCGAGCCGGTCGACCCACGCGAGCGCCGGCCACGTGCACTGGACCACGAGCGAGCGCAGCGCCGGCAGGCCGCGGAATGCCGGGAGCACGGGCGGCGGACGGATGTCGACGTCGATCACGAGGCGCTCGACCCGCGGGAACGGCGTCGCGACGCGCGCGAGCTCGTCGATCGCGGGTGCACTCTGGATCGTGATCGCGCGCAGCGAATCGCGGGTCTTCACGAGGAGCGCCGACCGCTCGACCGGCGAGCGGCCGACCGTGACGTCCTGGACCGTCGCCCACGATCGCGACTCGACGATCTCGGGCGCGTCGAGCTCGGGACGCGTGATGTCGTGATCGCACTCGAGCCAGAATCCACGCTCGAACCCCAGCATACGCGGCGCGAGCACGGCACTCGGCATGCCGATCCACGCGGCCCAGTGCTCGTCGAGCAAGCGCTGCTCCTCGTGGTACGGCTCGGGCGCGCGTTCACGATGACGTGCGAGCTGCAGCGCGATGAACGTGCCGAGTGGATCGCCACGCTCGATCAGCCAGTCGGCGTAGATCGATCGCGGCGCGTCATCCTCGAGCTTCGCATAGATCTCGTCGAGCAGCGCGCGCTCGACGCCGTCTGCGCTCAGCCCGCGATGCGGCGGCGTCATCGGCTCGGGTGGGTACCAGCTCACGCCGCCGACGCTGCGCAGCCGCTGCTCGAAGTGGTGGCAGTCGTAGCAGTAGCGCTCCTGATCCTCGTCGCCGAGCCGCGTGTCAAACGCCCGGCCCGTGATGTTCGTGCTCTTGCACCTCGGGCATCTCTCGCCGCTCACCGGTTATCGGGCCCCGTGCGCCGCGTCGAGCAGCGCGCGGGCCTTGGCGCGCTCCGCCTCCGCCGCGTTCGATTGGCCGACGCGATCGAGCAGCTCGGCGGCGTGCGCGTGCACCGTCGACAGCCGCTGCGCACCGGCGCGCAGCCAGTGCTCGACCGCCGGTACGCGCACGAGATCGCGCAGCGCGGTGTAGCGCGCCGCGATCCGATCGATCGCGCCGCCAAGCTCCGCCGCCCATGCCGGCGTCGCCGTCGCCGGTGCCGCGCGCGCGAGGAACGCCGCGACGTCTGGCTCGATCTGGTAGAAGTGCGCCGCCGCGATCCAGTACACGAGCTCGTCGCGCGCCTTGCCGTCGAGGCCGTCGAGCATGCGATCGTCGAGGGCCGCGAGCGCCTCGGTCGCGAGCCGCGCGGCATCGTCGGCGTGACCGTCGCGCGCGGTGCGCTCGGCATCCTTCGCGAGCGCGATGATCGCGGCCGGCGTCGCCGCGGGCGCCGGCACGGCCGCGAGCGCGGGCGCGTCGGTCTTGGCGACGAGCTTCGCGCGCAGCTCGTTCTTCGGCGGCAACCCGCAGCGCGGCGCCCCGGCGCGCAGCGGCACCCCGGTCCAGCGCGCGAGCATGTCCCAGTCCGGCGTCACGAAGCGGTGATCGACCTCGAACCGGTAGCGCGTCACGACGTGCTCGATCGGGTCGTGCGTGCACTCCGGGACCGCGACGATCTCGCTGTCGCCGGCGGGCGACTTCGCGTCGTGCGGATCGCCGGCGGGCGTGTCGTGCAGCTCGTAGCGATCGCGGCACGTGTAGCGGGTCTCGGTCGCGACGAGCGTGATCCGGTCGAGCGCGGACGTCGGCCGCTGCGCCGGCACCGCACGCGGCGCGACCGAGACCTCGCGGACGCACGGCCCGACCTGGATCTCGAGCTCGGCGATCCCGGCGGCATCGGCGCGCCGCGCCTTCGCGAGCAATGCGAGCACGAGCTCGCCACCGTGTTGACCGTCGGCAAACGGCAGCTGCACCGCGCGCGATCGGCTGCGCACCCGCGGGCGGCTCGTTCCAGATGCGCAGCTTGACGCGCGGGCCGCTCGCGCACGCGAGCAGCGCGACCGTGGCGACGGCGCCGATCCGAGACACGCCTGGTTGTACCGCGTGCCTCGGGCTGTCAGCACGCTTGAGTGGCGGATCGATGCCGTGCGCCGCGTGCTCGACGACGATGCCGCATGACCAAGCTGCACCTCGTGCTCGCCTCGCTGCTCGTGCTCGCCGGAACCGCAGCGGCCGACGATGCCCAGGTGACCGGCTTTGTCACGAACGGCACCGGCGAGCTCGGCGGGACGGTGACCACGCGCAGCGGTGCGCCGCTCGCGAACGTCCAGGTCCACATCGTGTCGCACGCCGGCGACGAGCAGGTCGTGACCACGGACAAGCAAGGTCGCTATCAGGCGAAGCTCGCGGGCGGCGAGTACTCGCTGGTGTTCGTGCACGGTGACGTCCGGATCGCCGGGCACGCGCTCGTGCCCGCGACCGGCGCAGACAGCGAGGTCGTCGAGATCCACGAGGCGCTGCCGCCGGCCGTGCTGCCGAAGCCGAAGTCGAACCCGGCGACGATTCCCGAGTACAGCGACGCCGCGATTGATCGCGATGCGTGGACGCGCGCGTGGCTGATGCTCGACATCAGCGAGACCGGCAAGGTCACGCGCGTCAAGCTCGTCCGTCAGCCCGGCTACGAGCTCGACGCGATCGCGGTGCGCGAGGCGTTCAAGCTCGAGTTCGAGCCGGCGCGCGATCGCGCGAACCGACCGACCCGCGCGCTGATGCTGTGGACGTTCGAGTGGCCGTCGTACTGGTGGCTGATGCGCCAGCACGCCGGGATGAAGCGGTTGCCAGCTGCGGTCGCAGGCGTCGATTGTCGCGAATCGGAGACAAAGCGGGCCCACGATGTCCGACGCGACTGCTCGCACCCCGACATGACCAAGGTGATCTCGCGCCCCTGGCTCCGTCGACCCTGAACCTCGTCTCACGCTCGACTCGCGGCGTCGGCGGCGTCGGCATCTATCCTGCAGCACGGGGTCCAATGGACCCGAGTTTGGGGGACCAGACGATTCAACACGCAACGGAGGGCGTTGCCGATGGCAACGCGCGCGCGTTGGTGCGGCATGGTAACGTCGCGAAGCGCATGGCGATCGATGTCTCCGTGGTGCGCGACCTCGCTGCCTTGCGCGCGATCGAGTCGGAATGGCGCGCGCTCGCGACGAGTGGCGGCGGCGCACTGTTCCGCGGTCCCGACTGGCTGTTGCCGTGGTGGCACGCCTATCACGCGACGCTCGGCGCCGAGCTGCACGTGCTCGTCGGTCGCGCGACCGAGAACGATGCGAGCGGCGTCGTCGCCGGCGAGATCGTCTGCCTCGCGCCGCTGTATCGCCGCACGGTGAAAGTCGCACTGCTCGACACGCGCGAGCTCCGCATGATCGGCGATGCAGGCCCGCGGCCGCCGTCGCTCGATCTGCTCGCGCGCGCGGGCTGGGAAGATCGCGCAGGCGCGGCGCTCGCGCGCAAGCTGATCGATGAATCGTCGACGTGGGATCTGCTCGAGCTCGAGCCGCTCGCAGATCCATCGCGCGTCCGCGCGAACCTCGTGCAGCGGCTCGCGCCCGCCGGGTTTCACGTCGAGAGCGCGCCATCCGCCGGTGGTGCGAGCCGGGTCGCGCTCGCGCTCGCGCCGTCGGATGCGACCGATGGCACCGGCGTGATCACGGTCCAGGGCGACGATCTCGAGGAGCTGCGCAAGGGCCTGTCGGCGCTGCGCCGGCTGTCGCGGCTCGAGTGGAGCGAGCGCGACGAGCCCTCGCCGCTCGCCGACCCCGAGGCGATCGGGCTGCTCGAGGAGGTCGCGCTCGAGCTCGGCAAGCAAGGCCGCGCGCGGCTCGCCCGGCTCGACGACGCGCAGGGCCAGGCATGCGCCGCCGCGCTCGTCCTCGACGATGGCGATCGCGCCGTCGTGCTCGCGCTCGCGGTCGATCCGCAGGCGAAGCGCGCGTCGGCCCGCCTGCTTCACGCCGAGGCGCTCGCGGCACGTTCGCGCGGCTGCATCGCGCTCGACGTCGTGACCGGCGCCGGTGACTACGGGCTGCCTTCGCTACCGACGTCGAAGCAACCCGCGCTCGCGGTGCGCGTGTGGGGCCAGTCGCGGACGGCGTCGGTCGGCCGCACCGTCACGAGCGTTGCCCGGCGCGCGCGGCGCGCACGCGAGACGCCGGCGGTCGCCGCGGCGCAGGCGCGTGCCGCGTGGACGCGGATCCGCAGCGCGGCGGCGAGCGTCGCGCAGTACGATCGGTACTGTCTGTATCGCGGACAGCTGTGGACACGCGGCATCGAGCCGGTGCCCGGCCTCGAGCTGCGCAGCTTCAACGAGGCCGACTTCGAGGCGCTCGACGAGCATCGCCGCGCCGATCTGATCGAGCAGCTCGCGCTCGACGAGGCGATCGCGCGCATGCTGTGGAAGCGCGGCGACCAGACCGTGCTCGCGACGCTCGGGATCCGTCCCGCTGGCATCGCGTGGGCCGCGCGCGGACCGATCGAAGCGCCCGAGCTCGGCCGTACGCTGCGGATGTCGAAGTACGACGCGTACATCCACAGCGTCTTCGTGCCACCCGCCGCGCGCGGTCGTGCGGTCGCGCCGTCGATGCTCGAGCACCTCGCGAAGGAGCTGCGCGCGACCGACGCGTACCGCTCGTGGGCGCTGATCGCGGCCGACAACCTCGCGTCGCTGCGCGCGTTCCAGAAGGCATCGTTCACGCCGGTGTGCGACGTGATCCACGCGAAGATGGCGACCGTCGATCGCGTCGTCTGCCGGCCGCCGGATCCCGAGGCGCAGGACCTGCTCGGTCTCGGCGAGTGAAATAGCCGCCGCGCTCGCCGCGTTCCCCCGGCCATGCGCCGCTTCGTCTCGGGAATGGCCGTGCTCGTCGTGCTGGGCTCGTCTGCACGTGCCGACGATCTGACGCCGCACCCGCTCGACTTCGCGGTGATCGCCGGCGATCCGTGTACCGCCGCACGCGACGCGCTCGGGCTGCGCGATCCGCAGCTGCCATGCCGCAAGCTCGCGCACACCCAGGTCGGAAAGCTCGGCGCGTTCGACATCTACGACGTCATCGAGGACAAGGACACGACGTGGGGCATCGCGATCGTGCTGCGATCGGCCGCTCAACCCGGCGCGCTCCAGCTCGCCGTCCTTCCGATGACGAACGACTGCGCGACGACGCACTGCCTCGCGACCGGCGCGGTCGCCGCGAAACCTCACACGCTCGCGTACGCGTCCACCGACGATCACGGCAAGCGCCACGCCACGCCGGCGCTCGCGATCGAGCTCGACGTCAACGTGCGCGTCACGCCGACGACGGCGGGCACCGGCAAGCCGTGGAAGGCGTGGCAGAGCACCTGGATCGCGTGCACGCCGTCGGATGCCGGCGTCAGCTGCCAGCAGGTCGTGCTCGGCGGGCCGTACGGCACGTGCCACCCGCGCGGCTGGGACGGCGCGACCGTGCAGGTGCGCTGCGACGAGCAGGTCCCGCTCGCGCCCTGACGCGCTACGATGCCGGCATGCGCGCGGCTTGCGTCTGGTTCGCGACGCTGCTCGCGTGCGGCGATAACCGCATCGTCCCGACCGACGAGACCGGCGACGCTCGCGATGGCACGCGGCTCGCGCTCGTCCACTACACGTATCCCGACGGTGCGCGCGAGCTCGATCGGACGCGGTTCGACGACGTCGTGCGCGGCGAGCGCTGCGCGGTCACCGCATGGTCCGATGGCCTGCGCTACTGCACGCCGGTCAGCGCCGGCGGCACGGTCTACCTGGACGCGGCGTGCACGCACGAGATCGGGTTCGCGTCGGCCGAGCAGCCCGAGCAGCCACGCTACTTCACGCGCACGTTCTCGCTGAACGGCGTCGGCTCGACGTCGCGGCTGTTCCGCGCCGGTCCGGAGATCGGGTTTCCCGAGGCGGTGTACCGGCGGCGCGACGATGCGTGCGAGCCGGCGGGCCTCGGTTTCGTCAGGTTTCACGAGCTCGCCGGCGAGGTCGCGCGCGACGAGCTCGTCGAGGTCCACGACATCGACCTCGTCGTCGGAGATCGACTCGCGATCGTCGCGCTCGCGTCCGAGGACGGGATGCGCATGCCGTACGCCGTCCGCGACCGCGCGCTCGACGTCGCGTGTACCCCGGTGCTCGACGGCGCGCCGCGCTGCGAGCCCGCCGGCGTGCGCGCGGCCAGCTACTTCCGCGACGATGCGTGCACCGTTGCCGTCGTCGGCGCGACCGCGGACACACGGCCGACCGAGATCGTCGCGGTCTCGCACGACGATGGTTGCACGTCGTTTCACCGGCTCGGCACGCACGTCGGGCCGACGCCGCTGTTCCGGCGCGACGGCGCGGCATGTGTCGCGACGACGAGCGCCGACTACCTGTACCTCGTCGGCGATCCGGTGATGCCGGCCTCGCTCGAGGTCGTGACCCACGCGCGGCCGGGCGCGCGTCTCGACGAGGTGATCGCGCGTGGCGAGGGCGCGCCCGTGCCGAGCGGCACCTGGCTCGATCGCGAGCTCGGGACGCCGTGCGCGCGCGTCGACGTGTTCGGGACCGAGCGCTGCATGCCCGCGCTCGCGCGCGCCGAGGTCCGGTTCGCCGACGACGCGTGCACGACCCGGATCGCGGTCAGCGACGTGCGCACGTCGGCCTGCGGACCCGCGACGAGCCATGCGGAGCGCCGTGACACGACGATCGAGTTCTTCGCGATCGGCGACGTCGCGGCCGTCTACGACCACGACGCGACCGGCGCGTGCAGCCCGTACGTCCCCGCCCCGGGCCACGAAGTCCATCGGCTCGGCGAGCCGTTCTCTGTCGACGCGTTCGCGCCGGCGACGCTCGAGGCCCCGCCGTGAAATCCGCGGCCCTGCTGATCGCGCTGATCGCGTGCGGCGACAACCTGCCCGGCCCGACGACGCGCAGCGGCGCGCGGATCCAGCTCGTCGCGCAGGAGTTCGCGGACGGCACGCGCCACCTCGACCCGACGCTGTACGACCGCGCGCGCGACGAGCCGTGCGTGCCGACGCGGTGGTCCGATGGCTTTCATTACTGCGCGCCGATCACGACCGCGCAGACGGTGTTCGCGGACGCCGGCTGCACGACGGAGCTCGGGCGCGTCGTCGGCGACCCACCCGCGTACCTCGTGCATCCGTTCTGGGTCGTCGATCGGTTCTATCCATCGCGGCTGTACGCGCGCGGCGACGAGGTCGCGGCGCCCGCCGAGACGTACGTGCTGCGCGATGGCCGCTGCGACGGCCCGACGCCGGTCGCGCCCGGCGAGCGGTTCTTCACGCTCGGCGCCGAGCTTGCCGTGACCAGCCTCGCCTCGATCGCGCGCGACGTCGTCGATGACGCGATCGTCGTCGAGTCGAGTCGCGACGG
This sequence comes from Kofleriaceae bacterium, assembly GCA_035715365.1. Taxonomy (GTDB): domain Bacteria; phylum Myxococcota_A; class Polyangia; order Haliangiales; family Haliangiaceae; genus JABFXX01. The sequence continues at coordinate 120,712 of DASTLB010000040.1, forward strand.
CATGCAGCGGCCGGTCGCGATCTACGATCCAGCGCTCGCGATCGAGTGCGTGCTCGATCGCCTCGATGATACGACCGCGCGCTGCGTGCCGCCGGTCGCGCCCACGGCGGTGTACTTCCACGACGACGCGTGCAGCGCGCCCGAGCTGTCGGTGCCGGCGCGCGATCCCGTCCCCGAGTTCGCGACGGTGTACGACGCCGGTCGCGACTGCACGACGTACTTCGAGGTCGCGACGCAGGTCGGCTCGACGCCGCTGTATCGCGATGTCGGCGGTACGTGCACGATGTTCTTCGCGCCGTCGGACGAGCACCAGTTCCTGCTCGGCGCGCCGCTCGCGCTGCAGGCGCTGACCCGCGCGCGGCTCGACGACGGCGGCCCGCGGTTCGAGCGCATCGCGGTCGGCCCGCTCGAGGATCCCGCGCTCTACGATCGCGAGCTCGGCGTCGAGTGCGTGCCGCGTGCGCTCGCCGGCGAGCTGCGCTGCCTGCCATCCGCGGCGGCGGTGACGCCGGTGTTCGACGACGCGCTGTGCACGCAGCCGAGCCTCGTCGCCGAGGTTCCCCGCGCGCGTTGCGACGTGCCGCTGCCACCGGCACGGTTCGCGCTCCACGACGGCGCGTACCACGAGGTGCTCGCACCCGCGCCGACCGTCTACGAGCTGACGACCGGCGATCGCTGCGTCGCGTACACGCCCGACGCGAACGTCGCGCTCCACCAGCTCGGGCCGGCCGTCCCGCTCGACCGGTTCGGCGCCGCGATGCTCGTCCCGGTGCCCTAGTAGACCGTCGAGAACCCGCGCTCGGCCGCGATCGGCGCGAGCTCCTCGACGGTGACCTGCGAGACGCGCGCGGCCGGTGGGCCCTGCTCGCACCAGGCCAGCAGCGCCGTCACTCGATCCGCCGGCCCTTCCGCCTCGAGCTCGACGCTGCCATCGGCGCGGTTCTTCACCCAGCCGGTCAGACCGAGACGCCTGGCTTCGGTGGTGGTGTATGCGCGGTACGAGACGCCTTGCACCCGGCCGGTCACGATCGCTTTCACGCGCCGCATGCGCGAAGCCTCCCACATCTTCCCCGCCCCGCGCCGGGTGATCGCCGCGCAGGCAAAGGCACGGCTCGCGCTAGGCCGACGATGGACGAGCTGATAGCGTCGAGATCGGATGGCACGCGTGCTGCGATTACCCGACCACGGTCGGCTCCTCGTATGCACGGATCTGCAGGGCTGCATGCGGGACTTCAACCGCATGGTCGATCTGTTCGAGCAGGCGCTGCTGACGTACCAGGGCGACGCGCACATCCTGTTCACCGGCGATCTCATCCACGGGCCGCACATCGATCCGGAGGACTGGCCGGACTTCCTCGGCGAGTACTACCGCGACGCGTCCGGCGACGTGATGATCGCGTACGCCGGGCTCGCGGCGCAGTATCCCGGCCGCGTCCACGCGCTGCTCGGCAACCACGAGCACGGCCACATCGGCGGGCCGCACACCGCGAAGTTCGCCGCCGACGAGGTCGCGCTGCTCGAGCAGATCCTCGGGCCGTCGGCGACCGCGCGCATGCGCGGCATCATCCACACGTTCGCGCTCGCCGCGATCACGAAGTGCGGCGCGATCTTCACGCACGGCGCGCCGGCCGCGCAGATCGACTCGATCGCGGATCTCGAGGCCGCGGATCTGTCGGGCAGCCAGTACGCGAGCCCGCTCGACGTGCTCGACACGCCGGTCGTCGGCAAGGTGCTGTGGGCGCGCTCGGCGACCGAGGCCGAGGCGCGGCGATTCCTGCGCGCGACCGGTGGCACGATCAGCATCTACGGCCACGACGTGATCCCCGAAGGCTTCGAGACCGTCGGCGACGAGCAGATCGTCGTGTCGACGAGCTTCGGCCTGTTCGACGCGAACAAGATGTACGTCAGCCTCGATCTCGCCGCGAAGTACAAGAGCGTCCACCAGCTGCGCATCGGCCACGAGCTGCTGCCGCTGTACCCGGACCGGGCGCCGCCGCGGCTCGGTGGCCGCGCGAAGGTCTAAGCCGGACCCGCAGACGGCGTAGCTCCGCGAAATCACGAGAGCTCGACCCTGCCGGGACGGTCAGTCCGGCTTGCATTCCGGCGTCCGAGTCACTATAGATTCGGGCTCCCCGAGCCCCCGGCATACCGCCGGGTAACAGGGGAACGAGGATCGCCATGAAAGACACCGCTGGTCACCCGCACTATCGCCCCGCCCGCATCACCTGCGCGTGCGGCGCCGTCCACGACACGTTCTCGACGCGCGGCGATTTCGGCATCGACATCTGCTCGAACTGCCACCCGTTCTTCACCGGCAAGCAGAAGCTGCTCGACACCGCGGGCCGCATCGACCGGTTCAACAAGAAGTACGCGAAGAAGTCCTGAGCGACTGCGCGGCTTCGGGCGGTGGTAACGCCTCGCGAGCTGGGCTGACATGTTCGAATCGCAAGGCTTTCGCGACAAGATGGCGATGCTCGCTCGTCGCCACGAGGAGCTCGGAGCGCTGCTCGGCACCGCCGAGGTGATCAACAAGCGCGCCGAGTTCATGAAGCTCTCGCGCGAGCACTCGGAGCTCGATCCGCTCGTCGCGGCGTGGACCGCGTACCAGAAGCTGCTCGCCGATCTGACGCAGGCGCGGCAGATGGCCGAGGTCGAGCCGGATCCCGAGCTGCGCGAGCTCGCGCGCGAGGAAGTCCGCCAGCTCGACGAGCAGCGCACTGCCGCCGAGCAGAACATCAAGATCCTGCTGCTGCCGAAGGATCCCGACGACGCGAAGAACACGATCGTCGAGATCCGCGCCGGCACCGGCGGCGACGAGGCCGCGCTGTTCGCCGGTGACCTCTACCGGATGTACACGCGGTTCGCGGAGCGCAACGGCTGGAAGGTCGAGGTGATGTCGCTGTCCGAGGGCACCGCCGGCGGCTTCAAGGAAGTGATCGTCCTGATCGACGGCAAGGACGTGTTCTCGAAGATGAAGTTCGAGTCCGGCGTCCACCGCGTGCAGCGCGTGCCGGCGACCGAGGCGCAGGGCCGCATCCACACGTCCGCGGCGACGGTCGCGGTGCTGCCCGAGGCCGAAGAGGTCGACATCAAGATCGACGAGAAGGACCTCAAGATCGACACCTATCGCTCGAGCGGCGCCGGCGGTCAGCACGTCAACACGACCGACTCCGCGGTGCGCATCACGCACATCCCGACCGGCGTCGTCGTCGCGTGCCAGGACGAGCGCTCGCAGATCAAGAACCGCGCGAAGGCGATGAAGATCCTGCGCTCGAAGATCCTCGAGTCCGAGCGCGAGAAGCAGGCGCAGGCCGAGGCCGCGTCGCGCAAGCTGCAGGTCGGCTCCGGCGATCGCAGCGAGAAGATCCGCACGTACAACTTCCCGCAGGACCGCGTGACCGATCACCGGATCGGCCTGACGAAACACAACCTGCCGGCGATCATGGACGGCAACCTCGAGGACATCGTCGAGGCGCTGCGCGCGTTCGATCAGGCCGAGCGGCTCAAGGCGCAGGCGCTCGCGTGATCCGCGCGGCGCTGCTCGCCGTCGTCGTGACAGCGTGCAGCCGGCCGGCACCGCTGGCGAGCTGCGACCCGGATCTGTCGGGCTCGTACGACGTCGACGGCAAGCCGTGGATGGTCCTCGACGCTGGGGACACCGTCGAGGCGTACCCGCTGTTCGCCGACGTGCCCGCCGCGCCGGGACTCGAGGTCGCGCCGCGCTGGATCGCGATGCAGCGCGATGCGCGCGGGATCGCCGGCGCGGTGATGCGGCGCTACATGCACGGCAGCACGAGCTGCGTCGCGCACGCGCCCGCGCGCATCACCGCGTGCCACGACGACACGATCGACATCGTGCTCGCCGATCCGGTGGCCCCGCTCGCGCTGGCGCCGACCTGCACGTTCCCGCATCGCGATGTCGGCCGTCGCGAGTCCTGGCATCGCGTGTTAACACGGTGATGGAAGCTCAGACGTCGCTTCGACGGTAGGTTGCGCCCGTGCGTCGCAAGGTCCTCGTCGTCGGTGCCGTGGTCGTGGCCATCGTTCTCGCGCTCGTCTGGAAGCTGCATGGCGGCAGCGCGTCCGACGACGACGCGCGCGCCGGCGCCGCCGGACGCTCGGGCAGCGCATCGCAGCTCGCCGGTGGACGATCGCGCGATGGCAAGCGCACGCCGTCGGCGCCGGCATCGCTGTCCGGCCGCGTGACCCGCAAGTCCGACGGCGCACCGATCGCCGGCGCGAACGTGTCGCTCGCGCGCGCCGAGCTCGGCGCGATGTTCATGCCGGCCGACGAGCCGACGAAGCTCGTCACGACCGACGCGAGCGGCGCGTGGTCGGTACCCGCGCTACCGCCCGGCACGTACACCGTCGCGGCGACCGCGATCGGCTTCTTGCCCGGCAGCCAGGACAAGGTCGTCGCGCAGGCTGGCGAGAAGCAGACGGTCGATCTCGCGCTCGTCGCAGGCGGCACGCTCGTGTCGGGCACGGTCAATGACGTCGGTGGCGGACCGATCGGCGGCGCGCGCGTGACGATGACGCGCTCGGATGCGGTGTTCGAGAACCGCGGCCAGCTGGTCGCGCTGACCGGTCCCGACGGCAAGTACCAGATCACGCTCGCCGACGGTGGCTACCACGCGACCGCGTCGCACGAGGACTACACGTCGAACGGCCGCTCGATCGAGCTGTCCGGCAAGCCACTCGCGGTCGACTTCGTGCTCGCGCCCGGCGGCCAGATCCGCGGTCAGGTCGTGTCGCGCGATGGCCAGCCGGTCCCGAACGCGGTGATCCGCGCGGCGAGCCGATCGCGGATGCGCGACGACACGCCGGACGGTCTCGCCGACGACACCGGCAACTTCACGCTGAAGGGCATGCCGTCCGGCGCGATCGCGCTGACCGCGTACGGCCGCGGCTTCGCGACGAAGTCGCCGACCGTCGTCGAGCTCGGCATCGGCGAGCAGGTCGATGGCGTGCGGATCGTGGTCGATCGCGCGTTCTCGATCACCGGCCGCGTCGTCGAGAAAGGCGCGCCGGACAAGGGCGTGCCCGGCGTCCAGCTCGGCGCGTTCTCGATGGGCAGCCAGGCATTCGCGCAGGCACTCGATCCGAGCGCGGACGACGGCTCGTTCGAGATCATCGGCGTCCAGCCGGCGAGCTACATGCTGTTCGCGGTCGGCGAGACCGTCGTGCCCGAGATCGGCAAGCCGGTCGAGGTCGTCGACCACGACGTCAAGGACGTGATCGTCGAGATGACCGCGGGCGTGACGCTCGCGGGGCGCGTCGAGCCCGGCGCGGTGACCGTGGTGTCGCTCGAGATGCCGAAGGGCTCGATCGGGATCGCGAACATGTTCGACGCCGTGAAGACGATGATGGTCCGTGGCCACAGCGACGAGACCGGCGCGTTCGAGCTCCGCCACGTGCCGCCGGGGACGTTCTCCGTCGTCGCGAGCGCGCCCGATGGCCGCAAGGGCAAGCTCGCCGTCACCGTCGCGGCCGCCGACCAGAAGGGCCTCGTCGTCAAGCTCGAGCCGCGGTCGTCGGTCAGTGGCCGCGTCGTCGATGCGAACGGTGCACCGGTCGTCGGCGTGAACGTGAACCTGCGGCCGGCGCACGACGAGCCGATGGAGATGGTCTCGTTCTCGATGAGCGGCTTCGGAGGCGGCGCGATCACCGGCGCCGACGGATCGTTCCGCGAGGTCGGCCTCGACGCAGGCAAGTACCGCGTCACGGTGTCCGACGATCAGGGCCGGCTCGCGTGGGCGCGCCGCGATAACAAGGACGAGAAGGTCAACCTCGAGCTCGCGCCCGGCGCCGAGACCAAGGATGTCGTGCTCACCGTCGAGGCGCGCGATGGCGTGATCCGCGGTGTCGTCGTCGGCCCGGACAAGAAACCGGTCGCCGATGCGTGGGTCACCCCGGAGATCGATCGCGAGAAGCCCGACATGCGTGACGCCGGCGACGCGATCGACTTCATGCGCGGCGATCGCCAGCCGGTGCTGACCGACAGCGACGGCAAGTTCGCGATCACGAAGCTGCGGCGCGCGACCTACAAGCTCGAGGTCGAGGGTCCACGCGGCGCGTCGCGCGGCGAGAAGTCCGGCGTCAAGACCGGCGACTCGGTGACGATCGTGCTCGAGCCACTCGGCACGCTGTCGGGTCGCGTGACGCTCGGAGGCAGCCCGGTCACGAGCTACGACCTCACGTGCGGCTCCGACCACGAGCGCATCACGTCGAAGGACGGCACCTACACGCTCGAGCGGCTCGATCCCGGCGAGCTGACGTGCAACGTCAGCGCGGATACCGGCAGCGCGAGTGGCAGCGTCAAGATCGCCAGCGGGGCCGCGAAGCTCGACTTCCAGCTCGTGCCGTGGGCGAAGCTCTCCGGCACGATCGTCAGTGCGATCAGCGGCCAGCCGATCGCCGGGCTCGTCGTCGTCGCCGGGGTCGACGGTGGCTTCGGCGGCAGCGGGTTCGAGGACCTGATGTCCGGCAAGGGCCCGACGAGCGACGCCGCCGGCAAGTTCACGGTCGACCGCGTGCCGTCGGGCAAGGGTCACCTGGCGGTGATGTCGAAGCAGCAGTCGTTCCAGCCGCTCGCGTCGCGCGAGTACACGGTCGCCGCGGGCCAGCGGCTCGACCTCGGCACGATCAAGGTCGTGCCACCGCGCACCGGCGAGGCCGGCACGCTCGGCTTCGCGACGACCGTCAACGACGGCAAGCTCGAGGTGTCGAGCGTGAAGCCCGGCGGGCCCGCCGAGCAGGCCGGGATCGCGGTCGGCGATCGCGTGCTGTCGATCGACGGCCGGTCGATCGCCGACCTCGGCATCGAGACCGCGCAGCTCGCGATCTCGAGCGGCAACGTGTCGGTCGGTCAGACCGTCGCGCTCGCGCTCGATCGCAAGGGCGCCACGGTCGCGGCGTCGCTCGTCGCGATCAAGTGGTGACGCTTAGCGCGTCAGGTTCTCGAGCGCGGCCTTCATCTTCTTGTACTCGCCGCCCGGATCGCGCTCCGCGAAGCCGTCCTTGCGGTGCTTCACGATCTGCTTCGGATCGAACACGAACGTCGACGGCATCGTGTCCGCGCCGTAGCGCTCCGCGACCGCGGACTTGTCCGCCGGCAGGTAGACGAGCGTCATGTTCTTGATCTTGAGCTTCGCGAAGAACTTCTTGCCGGCCTCGGGATCGTTGTCGGCGTTGAGCGCGATGAACGTGACCTTGTCCTTGAGCTCGCCGGCGAGCTTGTCCCACACCGGCAGCTCCTTCGCGCATGGCTTGCACCACGACGCGCCGACCGTCATCAGGACCCACTTGCCCTTGAGGTTCTTCAGCTTGAACGCCTTGCCGTCTCCGTCGACCGCGACGTCGAGCTCGGCGACGCGATCGCCGACCTTGAGGACATCCGCGTGCGCGGTGGCCGCACCGACGACGAGGAGCGCGAACGCGAGCACGAACCGGGTACGCATGACGCTGGGACGGACGACCCCCGTCATCGATTCACCGCGACTTCCTCGTCGATCCACATCCCGAGGTACTTCGGGTTCAGCGGGCCCTCGTACTTGTGCTCGTTGAAGAACAGCGCGGGAGTCGACTCGACCCCGGCGGCATCGCCCTGCGCGTGGTCCATCTCGACCTGCGCGCCCGCTGCATTGAACGCGGCCTCGAACTTCGCCATGTCGAGGCCGAGCGACTTCGCGTAGCCCATGACCTCGCTCTTGGAGTGCGCCGGCGCCTTCGCGAACAGCAGCGCGTGCATCTCCTTGAACTTGCCCTGCGCGTTCGCCGCGAGCGCGGCCTGCGCCGCCGTCTTGCTGTCCGGCCAGCGGCCGAGCGGGAACTGCATGAAGTACTCGACGACCTTGCCCTCGTGCTCGGCGACGACCTGGTCGAGCATCGGCTTGAACTCTTTGCAGTGCGGGCACGCGTAGTCGTAGAACTCGACGAGCCGGACGGTCGCATCGTCGTTGCCGGCGCGCGGCGCCTTGCTGACGTCGAACTTGTACTGCTGGCCCTTCGTCTCGTACTTCTTCTTGTACTCGTCGCGCGCCTGGTCCTCGGTCGCTTCGTCGTCGAGCAGCTGCACGAGGTAGCGCACCGCGAACGGCGCGCGCTTGCACGACGTGTCGCTCGTGTACGACTTGCGCAGGTTCTCCGACTTGCCGCACGGCGAGTTCAGCGAGCCGATCAGGCGGTAGAAGATCTCCTGCTTGTCCTTGTCGAGGACCGTCAGCTCGATGCCCTGCAGCGGCGTCTTGTCGACCGGGCCGACGGCCGCGGATCCCGAGCCCGCGCGATCGAGCGCGTTGATCGCGCCCGGGTCACTCGGCTTGCCGGTCTTCTTCTCGCACGCACCGCCCATCAGCAGTGGAGCGGCCACGAGCGCGATCAGGAAATGCCCCGAAATCCGTGCAGTTGACACCGCGAGGTTGTAGTTCACGCACCGCGCGTTTTCAACCGACGCCGCGACGGTCGCCGACGTCGCCACCCTCACGCGCCTCGCACGATGAGACGGCCCGGCGTTCCTTGACGGCTCGCGTCATGGAAGGTATCAAGCCGCTGAATGACGGCTCATTCAGCCGCAGGTCGCGACGAACGCGGCGGAGACAAGCGCGAGCGCATCCTCGCCGCCGCCGAGCGCGTGTTCGCGCGCCGCGGGTTCTTCGGCGCGCGCGTCTCGGAGATCGCGAAGGACGCCGGCGTCGCCGACGGCACGATCTACCTCTACTTCAAGAGCAAGGATGACCTGCTGATCTCGCTGTTCGAGCTGCGCATGAAGCAGGTCAACGACACGCTGCGCGCCGCGATCGCGACCGTCGCCGCCGATGCGCCGATCGAGCAGCTGCGCGCGTTCATCCGCGCGTACCTCCGCCTCGTGAACGACGAGCCCGCCGCCGCCGAGGTGCTCACGATCGAGCTCCGGCAGTCGAGCAAGTTCATGAAGGAGTACGACAACCCGCAGTTCGCCGACTTCCTGCGCATGCTCGGCGGCATCATCACCGCGGGCCAGGATCAGGGCGCGATCGACGCGTCGATCCCGAGTCACGTTGCCGCACGCATGATCTTCGGGATGCTCGACGAGCTCTCGCTCGCGTGGGTGCTCGCGAAGCAGCCGCTGCGCGCGTCGTCGATCTCGACGCCATCGCCTGGAACGCGGCCAAAGAAGTTCGATATCGTGCGCGCGGCCGACTGGGTCGTTGCACTCGTCACGTCTGGACTCGTCGCCACGCCTGCACGCAGCCGACCCAACAAGGAGACGTCACCGTGAAGATCCTCGTACCTGTGAAACGGGTCCCCGACCCCACGCAGAAGGCAAAAATCAAGGACGGTCACATCGACCTGACGGGCGCGTCCTGGATCGTCAACACGTTCGACGAGTACGCGGTCGAGACCGCGCTGCGCCTCGTCGAGAATGGCGCCGACAACAGCCGGATCGCCGGCGGCGAGATCGTCGTCGTGTCGATCGGGCCCGAGGACGCCGCGAAGGAGATCCGCACCTGCCTCGCGATGGGCGCGGATCGCGCGATCCACGTCGTCGCGCAGGACAGCGAGATCGACTCGACGATCGTCGTCAAGGTCCTGCAGGCCGTGATCGCCGCCGAGAAGCCCGACCTCGTCGTCATGGGCAAGCAGGCGGTCGACGGCGACGCGAACCAGGTCGGCCAGATGCTCGCCGCGAAGCTCGGCTGGCCGCAGGCGACGTTCGCCGCGACGATCGAGCTCGCAGGCGACAAGAAGTCCCTGCTCGTCGGCCGCGAGGTCGACGGCGGCGTCGAGTACAAGCGCGTGCCGATGCCGAGCGTCGTCACGGTCGATCTCCGCATCGTCGGCAGCAAGTCGGTCAAGAACGGCGTGACGCCCGACTCGCACAGCTACTCCGGCGAAGGCGCCCGGCTGCCGTCGCTCAAGGGCATCATGGCCGCGAAGAAGAAGCCGATGACGACCGCGAAGCTCGCCGACTACGGCGCATCCGCGGCCCCGGTCATCAAGGAGCTGAACGTGACGCTGCCGCCGCCGCGGCCGCCCGGTCAGATCGTCGCCGACATCCCCACCCTCGTGAAGAAGCTCGCCGAAGAGGCGAAGGTCCTCTAAGGAGCCAGCGCCATGGGCAACGTACTCGCATTCTGTGAATTCAACGAAGGCGCGCTGCGCACGAGCGCGCTGTCGAACCTCGCGTTCGCGCAGCAGGCCGCGAAGGCACACGGCGGCGACGTGATCGCGCTCGTCATGGGCCAGGGCGCCGCCGCCGCCGGCAACGATGCCGCGAAGTACGCGGCGAAGGTGCTCGTCGTCGACGACGCGAGCCTCGCGCACTACCTCGCCGAGACCTACGCGCCGATCGTCGCGCGGCTCGCGCAGGAGAACGGCGCGACCGTCGTCAGCGCGACCGCGACCAGCGTCGGCAAGGACCTGATGCCGCGCGTCGCCGCGCTGCTCGATGCCGGCATGGCCTCCGACATCGCGAAGCTCGAGGGCAAGGACACGTTCGTGCGTCCGATCCTCGCCGGCAACGCGTACTCGACCGTCCAGATCGGCACGCCGATCATCTGCGTCACGCCGCGCCAGTCCGAGTTCGAGGCCGCGCAGCCGACCGGCTCGACCGGCACGGTGCAGACCGTCGCCGCGGGCGCGGTCGACGCGCTCGGCGCGCAGTTCGAGCGGCTCGACGCGCAGAAGTCGGATCGTCCGGACCTCGGCGACGCGAAGGTCGTCGTCTCCGGCGGCCGCGGCATGAAGACCGGCGAGAACTTCAAGGTGCTCGAGGAGCTCGCCGATCTGCTCGGTGCGGCGATGGGCGCCTCGCGCGCCGCGACCGACGCCGGCATGGTCCCCGCGGACTGGCAGGTCGGTCAGACCGGCAAGATCGTCGCGCCGAACCTGTACTTCGCGGTCGCTATCTCCGGCGCGATCCAGCACCTCGCCGGCATGAAGGGCTCCAAGACGATCGTCGCGATCAACAAGAACAAGGACGAGCCGATCTTCCAGGTCGCGGACTACGGCGTGGTCGCGGACTGGGAGAAGGCGATCCCGGAGCTGATCTCCGAGATCAAGAAGCTCAAGGCGACGCGCTAACCCGCGTGAAGCGCGTCACGCACGCGCGATCATCGCTTGCAGTCGACCGCGCCTCGGGCATCGTAGGCGCCGTGCGAACCGGTGCCCTCGTCGCGATCGCGTGCGTGCTCGGCTGCGGGCCGGACCCGCGCCCCGACGAGCCGCGCGACGCGGCCTCGCCATCGATCGATGGACCGTCGTCGACGATCGATGGTGCCTCGAGCGTCGACGGTCCCGCGGCCGATGGTCAAAGCAGTGGCGGCCTCGATCCCGATCTCGAGGTCCCGCCCGCGGGCAACCAGCCGTGCACGACGCCGGGCTCGCTCAGCGACACCGAGTGTCCCGGCATCGCGGTGTGTCGGTTCTTCTCGCCGACCGAAGGTCGCTGCGAGTCGTGCGTGACGTGCGGGAACCTGAACGCCGCGTGCAGCGCGAGCGATCAATGCGACATCCTGTTCACGTGCTACCAGGGCCGGTGCACGAACTTCTGCCTGCTCGGCTCGAGCGAGTGTGGCGCGCCCGCCGACTGCATCGACATCGGCCATCCGACGCACGGCGTGTGCCGGCCGTTCTGATCCGCGCGTCTTCGATCAGCGACGCGTGAGTCCCCACAGCAAACCCAGCTCGCGGTCGAGCAGCGCGCGCGCCTGATCCGCGTGCAGTGACACGCCCCAGGCGTCGGCGAGATCGAGCCCGCTCTGGATCTCGTTCGCGCTGC
>DASTLB010000041.1:0-19085 GCA_035715365.1 Kofleriaceae bacterium
GAGCGCCGCGAGCACGTAGCCGATCACGCGGCGGCGGCCCGCGATCGCGGCGACGACGACCACGCCGTCGACGAGGCTCGCGAGCACGCCCGACAACCCGACGAGCCCGAGCAGCACGCCGATCGCGATCGCGGCCCGCGTCTTGTCGCGGCGCTCGGTCGCGTCGCCGAGCGCGGTCGCGCAGGCACCGAGCCACGGCAGGTGCGCGAGGCCGGGCAGCGCACCTCGCATCGCGGCGCTCGCGGCGAGCCCGCTCGTCGCGACGAGCAACCCCGCGACGACGGCGGCGTGCTCGCTCGCGCCGGCCTTGCCGCCGATGCGCCGGCGCGCCCACAACGCGGTGCCGAGCGCGGCCCACGCGAGGTGCACGAGCGCGAGCAGATCGAGGCTGCGCGGCGTCGCGGCGATCCACGTCGGTGGATACAGCGCGCCGTGGCTCGGCTCGGCGGCGAGCGGCACGCCGAGCCCGCTGCCATCCCACCACTGCGGCAGCGCGGCGTGCTGCACCGCCTCGGCCGCGGCGAGTCGCGGCGGCGCGATCTCGGTGTGGTAACGCGCGTCGTCCCACGTCTTGCCGCCGATCACGAGCCGTGCGTTCGCGGCGAGCACCGCGACGACGAGCACGAGCGCGATCAGCGGAAGCGAGCGCTGCTCGGTGGTCACGCGCCGGTATCTTGACATGCCCGGGCAACGGACCGAAAACCACGAGCACGATGATCCGCGCCGGTGCGCCGTGTCTGCTCGCGCTCGTCGCGCTCGCCGCCGGCTGCAAGCGCCGCGATCAGGCGCCGCCGTGCGCCGCGGTCGGCGCGAAGTTCGTGCTGCTCGCGAAGAAGGATCTCGATGCCGTCAAGCTCGACGACGACACGCGCCGGCTCGCGCTCGATCAGCTGCCGGCGATGCGCGACTCGCTCGTGAACGCGTGCACGGACGGCCAGTGGACGGCCGCGGTCCGGACGTGCATGGTCGATGCGAGCGACCGGCCCGACCGCACGGCCCACGCCGTGTTCGAAGAGTGCCAGTCACAGCTCACTGCCGAACAACGCGCTGCATTGCAGCGTTCCGCGCGCGGCGAGCCAAACGATCGCTAGCGCTTCTCCGATCTTCTCGTCGGTTTCGTGGTAGACGATCCAAGCAAGGGATGGAGATCGACTTCAAGTACGCTCTCTCCGACGACGAAGCTCGTGCGCGGCTCGAGCTACTCGGCAAGTATCTGGTGAACCGCCACGGCATTCAGGTGACGTGGGTCGACGATGCGACCGCGAAGTTCTCCGGCAAGTACCTCGTCGTGCGCATCGACGGCGAGCTGACGATGCGCAACGGGCGCGCTCAGTTCAAAGGCGAGGACCCGGGCTTTCTGTGGCGTGGTCGCGCCAAGGACTACATCGAGGGCAAGCTCGCGAAGTACCTCGACCCGAAAGCGAACCCGGCCGAGTTACCGACCGGCGCGTAAATGTGTTCGCGGTGCGAAGCCGCGGTGACAGTCCAGCGATGCGAGCTCGTCAGCGCGTCGCGAGCTGACGGATCGCGAGCGCGACCGCCTTGTCCGCGGTCGATGGCGACATGCCCTGGCGCTCGAGCCGGCGCTGCAGGCGTTCGATGATGCTCCACAGAGACATGTCATTGCGGACTTTCATGGCTGCTCCTCTCGATCTCAACGGCCGACAGGCGACAAGGGTCTAACTCCGACCCGGCGGTCTTCATTCCCCTCGCACAGGAGACCCCGGTCACCTGCCGCGGTTGCAGGGTCCTGGCGTAGGCTGCGTGTCGTGAAGCTCGTGACCTGGAACCTGAACTCGATCCGCGCCCGCACCGACCGCCTGCTCGCGTGGCTCGACAAGGAACGGCCGGACGTCCTGTGCCTGCAAGAGACCAAGGTCGAGGACGCGGGGTTTCCGACCGCCGCACTCGCGAAGGCCGGGTATCAGGTCGCGACGTTCGGTCAGCGCAGTTACAACGGCGTTGCGATCGCGTCGACCGAGCCGCTCGCCGACGTGTCACGCGAGTTCGGCGACGGTCAGGACGACGGCGACGCGCGGCTGATCGCGGCGACGACGCACGGCATGCGCGTGATCTGCACGTACGTGCCGAACGGTCAGGAGCTGACGAGCGATCGCTATCCGTACAAGCTCGCGTGGCTGCGCCGGCTGCGCGCGTACCTCGAGCGCACCGCGACGCCCGACCAGCCGGTCGTCGTGTGCGGCGACATGAACGTGACGCCCGACGATCGCGACGTGTGGTCGCCCGAGGCGTGGCAAGGCAAGATCCATTGCAGCCCGCCGGAGCGCGAGGCGCTCGCCGAGGTCGTCGGGTTCGGGCTCGTCGATCTGTTCCGCGCGAAGAACGGCGAGACGAAGGCGTACTCGTGGTGGGACTACCGCGGCGTCTCGTTCTTCAAGGATCAGGGCCTGCGGATCGATTGCATCTTCGCGACGCGGCCGCTCGCGGAGCGCTGCACCGCGTGCACGATCGATCGCACCGCGCGCAAGGGTCAGGACGCGAGCGACCACGCGCCCGTCGTCGCGCTGTTCGCCTGAGCGCGCTTTACAGCGGCAGCTCGGCGCTCTCGCGCAGCGCCTTCGGCACCGGCGCGAAGATCTCGGGCTGCGCGACCGCCGGCTTCTTGACCGGCGCCGGCTCGTCGAGCTTCGGCAGCGACTCGGCGTCGCGCTTCGCGAGGATGCGATACGCGATCACCCAGCGGCCGACCGCGGTCACGGTCGACGCGACCGCGAGGAGGCCCATCGTGCCGCCGAGGATCACGACACCGCCGTCACGCGTGCCGGGATCGGCCATGAACCACGCAGCGGTCAGCGTCCCGACGACGCAGAGGAAGATGCGCTCGGCGCGCTGCATGAGCCCGCCGGACAGCTCGAGCTTGAGGCCCTCGGCGCGCGCGCGGGTGTAGCTCACCATCAGCGAGCTGCCGATCGCGCCCATCACGGCGAGCAACCAGATCGTGTCGCGCAGGAACCACGCGTAGCCGGTGAAGATGAACAGCTCGCCCCAGCGATCGGACACCGAGTCGTAGAGCGCGCCCGACGCGGTCTGGCGGTTCGTGATGCGCGCGATCCGGCCGTCGAGGATGTCGAGGAAGCCGGCGAGCGTGTAGAGCCACGTCGCCGCGCCGAGGTTGCCGAGCCCTGCCATCACGCCGGTCGCGCCGCACATCAGCAGCGAGATCGTCGTGATCGCGTTCGGCGACACGCGGCCTGCGAGCAGCCGCTCGAGCGGCGACATGAGCCACACCAGGAACCGGGCCATGAACAGCCCGAAGAACTGGTTGTGCTTCACCTTTCCGACGTCGGGCGTCCTGCCGATCGCGCACAGCGCGCAATAGACAAGGAAGCTGATGCACAGGAAGGCCCCGAATATCAGCGCTGGTGCAAGGAGGTAAAACCGATCCACGTGAGCCTTGCTGCTTGGACGACGGAGAGTCCGAAGGATTCGTTAAGAGAACGTGATTGGAGTTATCACCAATCTACTGCGCGTCCAAGGTCAAAGGGCGGCATCGAGCACCCCAACTTGTCGAAAATTCAGCAGGACAAGGCTATTGTGTTGAACCCGTGAACGCGCTCGCGAAGCTGATAGCGACAGCGTTCGGTGCAGGCTACTCGCCAGTGGCGCCGGGCACGTGCGGTACGGCGGTTACGGTGCCGCTCGCGTGGGCGCTGGCGGGTCTTGCCACGTGGCAATACGTCATCGTGTGCGCCGTGGTCACCGCGATCGGGATCGTCGCCGCGCACTACGCGGATCGCGCATGGGGCACGCACGACAGCGGGCGCATCGTGATCGACGAGGTCGCGGGCTACTTGATCACGATGGTGCCGGTCGCGCGCGGCGAGTGGATCCCGCTCGTGATCGGGTTCGTCGTGTTCCGCGCGCTCGATATCATCAAGCCGCCGCCGGTGCGCTGGCTCGACGAGCACCTGCCCGGCGGCTGGGGCGTCGTGCTCGACGATGTCGCGGCGGGTGTGATGGGTGCCGGCATCATGTTCGCGTTAGCGCATTTCGGGGCGTTCGACGCGCTCGCGGGCTTATAGTCGGGGCGATGTCTCGTCGGTCTGGCCACGCGGTTCTGGCCCTCACCACCCTCGTGCTCGCCGGCGTCGCGCCCGCCGCGTGGGGCAACGGCCGCCCGCCGCAGACCAACGGCGTGTTCTTCAAGCCGAACGATCCCGCCACGATCCTCGTGCGCACGACGTTCGGCCTGCTGATCAGCAAGGATGAAGGCTGTTCGTTCCGGTGGGTCTGCGAGAAGTCGATCGGCTACGGCGGCGAGTTCGATCCGAAGTACGCCGTCGCGAGCGACGGCACGCTGTTCGCGACGACGTTCACGGGCCTGCGCGTGTCCCGCGACGGCGGCTGCACGTGGGTGACCGCGACTGCCGAGACGCCGGCGACCGATCCCGGCCACATCGCCGACATCTGGATCGATGCGCTCGACATCTCCGCGACCGGTGAGGTCTGGGTCGCGACCGCCGAGAGCGCCCGGCCGAACAACGTCTACTCGTCGAAGGACAACGGCGTGACGTTCCAGCCGCGTGGCATGGCGTCGCCGACGATCTGGTGGAAGAGCATCAAGACCGCGCGCACGAATCCGCAGCGCGTCTACGTCACCGGCTATCAGGTCGCGGGCACGCTGCCCGACGGCGGGCAGTCGCCGCCGACCGCGCACCTGCTGCGCTCCGACGATGCCGGCGCGAACTGGAACGAGCTGTCGCTCGCGGCCATGATGTTCGGCTCGACGCCGATCGTGATGGTCAGCGCGGTCGACCCGACGGATCCGGACACCCTGATCGTGACGTCGATCGGCGCGAACGCGATGGGCGATCGCGTGTATCGCTCGACCGACGCCGGCGCGACGTTCACCGAGGTCACGCTGACCTCGCAGCCGGTCAAGGACGTGCTGTTCGCGGCGGACGGCACGGTGATCGTCGCGACGCTCGGCGGGTCGTTCAAGTCGACCGATCGCGGCGCGACGTTCACCGCGCTGCCGAACGCGCCGCAGCTGCAGTGCATCGGCCAGCGCAGCGACGGCCAGCTCGTCGGCTGCGGCGCGAACTGGGATCCGGACTTCAAGGCGGTCGCGCTGTCCGCCGACGACGCCTCGACGTGGACGAAGCTGTTCCGGTTCGTCGAGCTCGCCGGTCCGATCGCGTGCCCCGCCGACACGCCGAACGCGCAGATGTGCGATCCGCTGTGGCCGACGCTCCAGGAGCAGTTCGGTGCGACCGGCCCGACGAACCCGGCGTGCGCGCTGCCGCAGGTCGACGGCCCACCGCCGCCGAAGCCGCCGGGGGGCTGCTGCGATGCGAACGCCGGCGGAGGTGCCGCGCTCGGCGCGCTCGCGCTGCTCGGCTGGATCGTGGTCGTCAGCCGGCCGCGCCGCCGCCGCTGATCAGCGCGCGCCAGCTCGGGTAGCGCAGCGTGACGCCGAGCTCGCGCTTCATCCGCGCGTTCGCGATCCGGCGATCCGCGAGCAGCATGCCGGCGACCTCGGGGCTCACGCTGTCCGGTGCGACGCGCGGCGGTGCGGCGACGCCGAGCGTGCGCGCGATCGTATCCGCGACCTCGCCGATCGGCGCCGGGTCGTCGTCGGCGATGTTGATCGCGCCGGTGACGTCCGACTGCCCGGCCGCGATGATCGCCGCGACGAGATCGTCGACGTGGATCCGGCTGACGTGCGCGGTGCCGTCGCCGACGATCCGGTACGTGCCGTCGCGGATCCGATCGACGAGGCCGCGGCTCGGGCCGTGGATCCCGGCGACGCGCAGCACGACCGCCGGCACCTCGGCGTCGGCGAGCGCGCTCTCGGCGGCGAGCCGGCGCTGCCCGGACTCGGTGACCGGCGCGAGCGGCCAGGCCTCGTCGACGACCGCGCCGCCGCCGGGCGCGTAGACGCCGGTCGACGACACGTAGACGAGGCGGTGCGCGTCGCGGCTCGCGTCGATCACGCCGCCGATCTCGCGCGCCGGATCGTCGCCGGGCGGCGCGAGCACGACGACGATCGCGTCCGGCGGGATGACGCCGAGCAGTGTCGACGGCATCGCGAGATCGACGCGCACGCCGCGCACGCCGAGCTGCCCCGCGAGCGTCTCGAGCGCCGCGCGGTCGCGACGCGTGACCGTGACGTCGGCGCCCTGCCCGACGAGCGCGCGCGCGAGCCGCGTGCCCGTGTAACCACAGCCGACGAGGACCCAGGGATGAGACTGCACGACAGGAGTTTGCGCCGCGACACTGACACTCGCTACGATCGATCTCCGTGCGCGCGCTGTCGGTCGTCGGTCTGTCGCTGCTCGCGTGCGCGCCGCGCCCGTTGCCGGCGGAGCGCGACGCCCCCGAGCTGCCGGCATCGCGCGAGCGCCACTACACGATCTGGCTCGGCGGCGCGCGCGTCGGTAGCGCGACCGAGCGCGAGCAATGGTCCGCGCACGGCGTGACGCTGCGACGCGACGAGACGATGCGGTTCTTGCGCGGCGATCAGCTGGTCGCGCTCGCGACGACGATCGAGATCGAGGCCGATCGCGCGCTCGTGCCATCCCGCGTCGCGTGGACCGAGCATGGCCAGCACGATCGGCGTGCCGACGCGCGCCGCGAGGGCGATCGCTGGATCATGTCGAGCGGGCAGTCGCTCGCGGGTGCTGCGATCCCGGCCGAGCTCGTCCCGCTCGTCACGCGTCGCGACGGTGGCTTTGCCGGCCCCGTGTTCCTGCCCGCGCGCAGGTTCCTCGCCGGCACCGGGCGGATCGAGGCGGTCGCGCCGACCCGGCTCGTCGCGCGGATCGAGCTCGACGGCGGGGCGATCGCGGAGGCGACGATCGATGTCGACCGCGATGGCTCGTACGCGCGCGTCGTCGACGGGGACGGCGTGATCGCGCTGCGCGCCACCGCCGAGCAGGCCGCGCGCCCGTTCGAGCCGGTCGATCTGATCGCCGCGACCGCCCTGCCGATCGCGGGAACGCGCACCGACACGCTCGTGCTCGACACCGCGCTCGTGCCGCCGCCGCTGCCCGGCCAGCTCGCACGCCGCGAGCCCGACGGCGTGGCGATCGCACTCGCACCGGCCCGCCACGACGCGCGCGATCGGATCGCCGAGATCCGCGCGATCGTGGCGCAGGTCCGACGACGGATCGCACCTGACCTCGGAGCGCGGCCGGGAACCGCGCACGATGCCGCGTCGGCGACCGCCGGCGACTGCACCACGTTCGCGCTCGCGTATGCCGCGCACGCGACGCGCCGCGGGATCGCGACGCGGCTCGTCACCGGGTTCCGGATCGACGGCGCGCGGCTCGTTCGCCACCGCTGGGCGATCAGCTGGACCGGGCGCGCCTGGATCGCGGTCGACGCCGCGTTCGGCGCGGTGCCCGCGGGCGGCGATCTCGTCGGGCTCGCGATGCACGATGCCGACGATGCCGGCCTGGTCGCCGGCGAGGCCACCCTCGCGCAGGTGCACGGCGCGGCGTGGCGATGACCGTCACGCGCCGGCCCGGCACGCCCACAGCGCCCGGTGCACGGCGGCCTCGTCGAGATCGTCGCCGATCAGCACGAGCTCGGTGCGTCGCGGCGCGTCGCCCCACGGCTCGAGGTGGCGCAGCTCGGTGCGGATCCCGGCGCGCTCGACGAAGCCGCGGCGCTCGTCGCCGGCGAGGTGGACGAAGCCCTTCGCGCGCACGAGCCGATCGCCGAGCGACTCGACGACCGCGAGCACGCGCTCGCCGACGAGCGGGGCGTCGTCGGAGAACGCGATCGCGACGAGCTGCCCCGCGTGGTGATGCGCGCCATGATCGTGATCGTGGGCATGCGGTCGCTCGCGCCACGCGACGAGGCGACGCGGCTCGGTGATCCATGCGGTCATCGCGCGCGCGCCGGCGTCGTCGCGCGGAAAGCTCGCGCGCTCGGCCGACGGCGCGAGCGTGTCGAGCAGCGCGTGGGTCCTGCGCACCGCGTCCGGCGATGCCACATCGAGCTTGGACAGCAGCACGCGATCGGCGCTCTGCGCTTGCTCGCGCGCCTCCTCGCGGCGGTCGAGCGCGGCGCCGCCGGCCTCGGCATCGACGACGCAGATCACGCCGGCGGGCAGGATGCGCTCGCGCACCGAATCCTTGACGCGCACGAGGCCGTCGAGGATCGCGGCGGGCTCGGCGATGCCGGTGGTCTCGAGCACGACGCAGTCCGGGCTCGACCGCGTCACGATGTCGCCGATGCCATCCCAGAGGTCGTTCTTCGTGTCGACCTTGCAGCACACGCAGCCGCCGGCGAGCTCGAGCACGTCGCCGCCGCGGCCGACGATCAGCTGGGTGTCGATCGAGATCCGGCCGAGCTCGTTGACGAGCACCGCGATCCGCTTGCCGTGGGTCGCGGCGAGCATGCGGTTGAGCGCGCTCGTCTTGCCGGCACCGAGCCAGCCGGTGAGGATCGTGAACGGGACGCGCGCCATCGCCTAGCGGCGGAATAGCACGCGCTCGACGACGTTCGCGAGCACCTCGCGCACGAACGGCCGCACGACGAATGCCTCGGGGCCGCCCTCGGCGCCGACGTCGTAGATGTCGATGTACGACGACGTCATCATCACGATCGGGATCTGGGCGGTCGAGGTGTCGGTCTTGATCCGGCGGCAGACCTCGGCGCCGTCGATCTTCGGCAGGTCGCTGTCGAGCAGGATCACGTCCGGCGGCTCGTGCTTGACGCGTGCGAGCGCGCTCGCGCCGTCGCGTGCGATCTGCACCACGTGACCGCGCCCGGACAGCACCTTCACGATGAGCCGCACGACGTCCGGCTCGTCATCGATCACGAGGACGCGCGCCATTACTCGTCGATCACCGAGCGCAGGCAGGTCTGCGCGACCGGCGATTCCCAGTCGCGCTTGTTCACGAAGTACGCGCGCAGCCGGCCCTGGCGATCGATCAGCGCGCTCTCGGGCACCGCGTGGATGCCCCAGCTCTGCGTGATCGGGCCGAGGTTGTCGTCGCCCTGCGGCGGATCGAGGAACGCCTTGAACGGCACGCCCTTCGGGAACGCCTTCTCGAATGCCGCCTTGAGCTGCGGCATCGGCACCTCGCCATTCGGCCCGCGCGCCGGCTGCTCCGCATTCGGGGCGAGCGCGGTCATCAGCGCGAGGATCACGTCGGTCCAGTTGTGATCGGAGACAAGCGTCAGCACGACGAAGTCATCGCTGCCCATCTCGGACGCCATCGCCGCGAGCGACGGCTTCTCGGTCTTGCACACGTTGCACCACGACGCCCAGAAGTTCAGCAACACGACCTTGCCGCGGAAGTCGGACAGCTTCACCGGCTTACCCGTGATGTCGAGCGCGGTGAAGTCCTTCTCGGGCTGCGGCACGTTGCACGGCTGGCCATTCGGACACAGCGCCGGGTTCAGCTCCTCGTAGCCGCGCAGGCCACGGCATGCGGACACCGATTCGCGCGCGGCGGCCGTCGGCACCATCCAGAGGAACAGCGCGAGGACGGCGAGCCCGACCAGCGCGACGCCGCTGCCGACCCCGATGACGACTGGGTCGATGACGATGCCGGAACGTTGCGGCTTCTTCGCACGTACCGCCGTCGCGACGGGAGGCGCCTGGGGTTCGACGTCGGCCATAGCACACACCATAACCGATCCGACGCGAACGGAAATCCCGCCCTCTGAGGGAAAGACGCGTTCGGTCAAACCACCGAGTTTCCGCTATGCTCGAGGGATGTCGGTACGGGGCGCGCTGGGTACCATGCCCGCCGAAGACGTCCTGGAATGGGCGGCGACGCGGCGGCTCACGGCGCCCGTGACGTTCGAGCGCCGCGGCACCGTCCGCAGCCTCGTGCTCGAGGAGGGCGCGATCGTGTGGGCGAGCTCGAACCGGCGCGACGAGCAGCTCGGCGTGATCCTCGTTCGCTCCGGGCTCGTGCAGGAGCGCGCGCTCGCCGATTCGCTCGAGGCGCGCGCCGAGACCGGCGTGCCGCTCGGCAAGGTCCTGCTGATGTCGGGCCTGATCGCCGAGATCGATCTGATCGAGATCCTCGCGACGAAGATCCGCGAGACCGTCACGGACGTCGTGACCTGGACCGACGGCACGTTCGACATCGTGCCGCGCACCCAGACCCCGGCGACCGGCGTCAACGCGCAGCTGCCGATCGAGATCTGCCTCACCGTCGCGCGCCGTCGCGCCGCTCGGATGGGCGAGATCATGAGCATCCTCGGCAGCGACGACGTGATGTTCTACGTCCCGCCGACCGCGAAGCCGCCGAAGACCACGAACAACCAGGTGATCGACGAGCGCAAGCTGTGGTCACTCGCGGGCGATCGGTTGACCGCCGGCGACATCGCCGCGGTGTTCGCCGGCGAGCGGTTCGCGACGTTCGACGGCCTCGCGAAGATGGTGCAGTCGGGCCAGCTCGTGATCGACCGCCGGCACCGCGAGCGTACGAACTCTGCCGTCGAGCTCGCGGCCGGTGCGCGCGGCCGGCTCCGCCAGGGCGACCGCGCCGGCGCGCTCGCGATGGCGACGCAGGCTTTGCACCAGGATCCGAGTGATGCCGAGGTCCGCCGCACGTTCTCGCAGACCGAGCGCGCGCGGGTCGCCGAGATCGCCAAGCAGCTGCTATCCCGTCATCGCGTGCCCAAGCTCGTTCGCGATGTCTCGAAGCTGCCCGCCGATCATGGCCTCTCCGAGGTCGAGCTCGAGCTCGCGCATCGCGTCGACGGCCGCTGGGACTTGCTATCGATCGTGAGGTCGGCGAGCGTGCGCGAAGCAGAAGCTCTCCTCGCGTTCGCGCATCTGGCCGAGGCGGGCGTCGTCGAGCTCGGATGATCATGGAAGCCGCCCTGCCCGCCATCGACCGCGCACGCCTCCTGCCGAGGAGCGGCATCGGTGTCGAGGGCGCGTGGCTCGTGATCGCCCCGCCCGGCAACCCGATCATCCGGCTCGACGCGCGCCTGCTCGATCGTGTCGAGCTGATCGGCCGCTCGCCGACCGGGCCGCTCGTGTGGTCCGGCGTCGCGACCGCGGGCGTCGCCGCCGCCGCGCTCCAGGTCCTGCCCGGCAGCTGGTTCGCGTGCGCCGGCCTCGCCTACCTCGCGCACGAGCGGTTCAGCGAAGCGCGCCGCCGCGCGCGCAGCCGCGACCTGCTGCTCGCGCTCGGCGACCTCGAGGTCGCGCTCCACGTGGCCGACGGCCCCGACGCCGCGAAGGGCATCGCCGAACAGCTCGCGCCGTACACGCGCGACGCACCGATCACGCGCCCCGAGGTCTACGAGGACGCGAAGCGCCGGATGCGCGCGCAAGCCGAGGGCAAGGGCGAGGCCTCCGCGCGCCGCGAGCTCGAGAACGCGCTGCTCGTCGGCAGCGACGTCGTCTACCTGCGCGGCGACTACCTCCAGGTCGGCCAGGTCGCGTTCCGGATCTCCGAGGTCCGCGAGTTCGCGCTGCGCGGCGCGAACCTCCCGCTCACCGGCGGCCGCCTGCTGCAGGCCGCGATGGGCCTGCTCGTCGTCGCCGCCGAGGAGCGCGCGGCGCAAGGCGAGGACGTCGCGCTGCTCGCGAAGCGGATCGCCGACTACGAGTCGTGGTCCGGTCACACGGCCGGCCGCTGACCGGGGTCAGGCTGCACTTCGTCAACGTGACGACCGCGCAGTGGGGTCAGGCTACACTTCGTCAACCAGGCGGCGCGCAAGTACGCGATACGGCTGACGCGACGCGGACCGGTCTGGCTCCCGGGCGCCGCGGATGTCCGAAAACCGGACAAACGCCATGGCGAGGTTGAGCAAGTGTAGCCTGTCCCCGTTCGGCATCACGATTTCGGCCACTTCGGCGCCGCCTGGTTGAGCAAGTGTAGCCTGACCCCTATTCCGGGACGCACTGGAGGCGGAGCTCGAACGCGCAGCCGAGGCCGCGCTCGGACGCCGCGTCGACCGACGCGCCCCACGGCGAGACGATCTCGCGCGCGAGGTCGCCGAGCTCGAGGATCTTGTCGGAGCCGGCGCCGTTGTCGGCGATCGTGACGAGCGCCCACTCGCCGTCGCCGTCGATCGAGGTGCGGACGCTGAGCGAGGAACCGTCGAGCTGCTGCGCGGAGCGCGCGCACGCGGTGACGAGCTGGGCGACGAGGAGCGCGAGGGCGCCGGAGGTGCCGCGGACGAGCGGCGTGTTCGCGAGATCGATCAGGAGCTCGATGCCGTGCGCGAGGTGGTGGTTCGCGAGGCGCAGGCCGAGGTCGACCGCGGTCGCGAGATCGAACCAGCCGGCCGGATCGGCGTCGAGCGCGCGGTCGAGCTCGTCCAACCGGCGCGCCAATGTCGTGGCCTCGAGGTAGGTCGCGGCGAGGTCCTGGCGCAGCGACTGTAGCGAGCGCCACGGGTACGGCGTCGGGCCCGTCGAGGTCGCGACGTGGCGCTCGAGGTGATCGACGACGAGGCCGAGCCGATCGCGCAGCGCGCGCAGCGGCTCCGCGAGCTGGCGCGCGACATCGATCGCGACCTCGCCGGCGACCTTCGGGTGACTCACAGGCTCCCCGTCAGCAGGAACCAGCCCTCGGTGATGCCCTGCTGGGTGAGGCCGCGCGCGACGCCGACCTCGAAGGTGCCGGGCACGAAGTAGCCGAAGAATGCGTCGAGCCGGAGCGCGCCTCCCACGGACATGCGGAAGTTGCGATCGTACTGGAATGTCGTGTCGAACGCCGTGCCGATGTCCGACAGTCCGGCGATCGTGAGCCGGCGGACGTAGATCGGCAGCGTGCCGAGGCCGCGCTCGATCTGCAGCAGCTCCTGGCGGTACTCGAGGTTCAGCAGGTGGAACTGGTTGCCGGCGACGGTGCGGCCGGGATAGCCGCGCAGGTAGCCCGTGACGCCCGCGCGCGTGCTGTCGATGATCGACTGCACGACATCCTGCGGCGGCACGCCGCCGAGACCGAAGCTGCCGGTGCGCACGAGGTCGCCGGCGCGGAACGAGCCCGCGAGGCGCGCGGCGATCACGGGGGTCTTGCCCCACAGCCGGCGGTACGTGCTCGTCGAGTAGCTGACCGTGATGTTCGAGAACTCGGCGCCGAGCACCGGATGATCGATGCGCACGCCGATCGACGCGTCGATGCCGTACTGCGGACCGACGCCGTAGGTCACGCCGCGCACGCTCGAGTAGCCGAGCCGCGCGCCGACGCCGGCCTGCAGGTAGTCGAGCAGCGGGCGCTGGGGCACGCGCATCGTCGGATCGGGATCGGCCGGCAGCTCGCGCGGCTCGCCGACGAGCCGGAAGTAGTCGACGTCGTAGTCGAGCGACAGCGACCAACTCGACGCCGGCCGCGACTCGAACGGCACGCTCGTCGAGATCGTCGCGCTCCAGTCCTCCTCGTCGTGGAGCACCGGCACGCCGTCGACGCGGAACCCCGAGCGTTCGGAGATCGTGCGCGACGCGGCGAGCCGGAGGCCCCAGCGCAGGCCGCCGTAGCCGTACACCGCGCCGACGTCGAGATCGGTCCTGTCGAGGTCGCTGCCGAGCGCGAGCTGCCACGAGTGCAGGCCGACGTCGTCGGAGCCCTGGGTCTGCAGCGTCAGCGACGGCGCGTCGGCGATCGCGAGCTGCGCTTGCCACGACCGCGGCGCGAGCGACTCGAGCGGGCGGTACGGGCGCGGCGCGCTGACGATCGCCTCGTCGTCGCGGATCACCGTGGCCGGTGGCTTGTCGTCGACGAACTCGCGCGCGGGCAGCCACGCGGTGCGATCGAGCGCGATCTCGTGGAGGTCGACGCCGCCCTTCGCGACCGCGCTCTCGAACGCGAGCCGCTTGCCGTCCGGAGACACCGCCGGGCGGAACGCACCGCCGAGCACGTTCGTGACCTGCCACGTCGTGCGGTCGACGGTGTCGTACGCGTAGATGTTCGCGATCGTCGTGCGATCGCTGTCGAACAGCAGGTAGCGGCCGTCCGGCGACCACGCCGGCGACATGTCGACCGCGCGATCCGCGGTGACCTCCTCGATCTGTCCCGACGCGACGTCGAGCACGAGGATGTCGCGGCGGCCGCCCTTGCGCCACGCCGAGAACGCGATCCGCGTGCCGTCGGGAGACCACGCAGGCTGGTAGACCTCGTCGTGCCGCTCGCCGCGCCACAGGATCTTCGCCGGCGCCTCGGGCACGGTGTCCGAGACCGCGAGCACGCTCTCCGAATGCTGGTTCATCGAGTACGCGACGCGGCGGCCGTCGGGAGACACCGCGGGATCGCGGGCGCGCCGGCCCCACGTCAGCCGCGTCTGCTCGCGCGTCCGGGCGTCGTAGCGGAACAGATCCTGGTACGCGTACTCGCGGCGGTACAGCCGCGATTGCTCGAACACGAGCGAGTTGTCCGGCAGCAGATCGAATGGCCCCATGTTGTCGATCGGCAGCACGTCGCGCGCGGCCGACACGTCGCCGCCGACCGGCATCGCGCGCACGCGCGGCTCGGCGTAGCCGTCGTACTGCTGCCAGTAGAGCTCCTTGCCGTCGGCGGTGTACTGGGCGTGGAAGTTGTTCTCGCCCGAGAACGTCAGCGGCCGGCCGGTGACGAGGCCGCGCCGCTCGGCGGCCATCTCCTGCATGCCGTAGCGATCGCGCAGGTACGCCTTCCAGTCGCGGTACAGCTCGTCGAATGCATGGCCGGTCGCCTGCTTGATCTGGCGGTTGATCGCGAACGGGATCGGGTGCGAGCCCGACGCGTGCGACATCGCGCGCAGCGTGTCGTCGCCGAAGCGATCGAACACGTAGCGCAAGAAGTGCGAGCCGTAGACGTAGACCGCATTGCCGCGCGGGAACTGGCGCGGCGCACCGCTGATCTGGTCGAGCCGCAGGTCCTTGTCCTCGTGGCGCGAGATCCGGATGAACTGATCGAAGCGCGTGCCGCGGTTGCGGCCGCCGGAGCTGCGCTTGGACTCCTCGTACGTCGCGATGCCCTCGATGATCCAGCGCGGCATCACCTGGTTCGGCGACCACGTCTTGCCGAAGATCCGGTTGTAGATCGACGGCAGCCCCGACATCGTGTCGAGGTGGAGGATGTGCGAGTACTCGTGCGCGACGAGGCCGTACAGCCAGTCGTCGTGATCGTCGAGCTCGGAGAAGCTGCCCGGGCCGGTCGCGAACAGCGTGATCGCGTTCTTCGGCAGCACGCCGGCGAAGCCGTTCGCGCTGTCGGTGTCGTCGGTCAGCACGATCACCGTCTTCTCCGACGGGTAGTGATCGAGCGCGGGCGCGAGCGTCCTGTGGGCGCGCTCGGCGACGACCGCGATCCGGCGCGCGACATCGCCGAGTGGCGCGTAGTAGTGGACGATGAAGTGGTCGCTCTCGATCGTGAACCGCTCGCGCGTCGGATCGCCCGCGTGCGCCGGTCGCGCCGCTGCCCAGCAGGTCACGATGCCCGCCACCAGCGCCGCGATCGCGCGCGTCATGCCCGTTCCTTGCGTTGCCCCGTCAGCCCGAAGATGTAGTCGCTCACCATCGCGCGAACCTCGGCCGAGGTCGGCAGCTTCTCGATCCGCTTCACGAGCGCCTCGGCCTCGCCGACGGTCATGTTGCGGATCGTCGCCTTGACCTCGGGGACCGAGACCGCGCTCATCGACAGCTCGCGCACGCCGAGCCCGATCAGCACCGGCGCGATCATCGGCTCGCCCGCCATCTCGCCGCACAGCGTGACCGGGATGCCCGCCGCGTTCGCCGCCTTCGCGATGCTGCCGATCAGGCGCAGCAGCGACGGGTGCAGCGGCTCGTACAGGTACGACACGTACTCGTTCACGCGATCGACCGCCATCGTGTACTGGATCAGGTCGTTCGTGCCGATCGAGAAGAAGTCCGACTCGGCCGCGAGCAGGTCCGCGGTCAGCGCCGCCGACGGCATCTCGATCATGATGCCGAGCTTGACGTCGGGATCGAACGCGACGCCCTCGGCCGCGAGCTCGGCCTTGACCTCGTCGACGACGGTCTTCGTCGCGCGCAGCTCGGCGACGCCGGAGATCATCGGGAACATGATCTTGAGCGGCCCGTGCGCGGACGCGCGGAGCAGCCCGCGCAGCTGCGTCTTGAACAGCGGCTTGCCGAGCTCGGTGAGGCACAGCCGGATCGAGCGCAGGCCGAGCGCGGGGTTCGCCTCCTCGAAGCCGGCCGCCTCGAGGAACGGTGCGAGCTTGTCCGCGCCGAGGTCGAACGTGCGGATCGTCGCCGGCAGCCCGCCGAGCCGCTCGATCACCTGGACCGCGGTCGTGTAGTGCGTGTCCTCGGACGGCAGCTCGCGGTGCCCCATGAACAGGTACTCGGTGCGGAACAGGCCGACGCCCATCGCGCCGTAGTCGAGCGCGTCGTCGAGCTCGTCGGGGCCGTCGATGTTCGCGTACAGCTGGATGTCGACGTCGTCGCGCGTCCGCGACGGCAGATCGCGCATCGAGTGCAGCAGCGCCCCGGCGGCGACCTGGCGGCGCTGCTCCTCGCGGAACTCGGCGACCGTCGCGGCAGCCGGGTTGACGATCACGATCCCCGAGCTGCCGTCGATCAGCACGAGGTCATCGGTCTCGATCACCTCGGTGATCGTCTCGAGGCCGACGACCGCGGGGATCTCGTGGGCGCGCGCGATGATCGCGGTGTGCGAGGTCTTGCCGCCGGCGTCGGTGACGAGCCCGGACACCGCGGCCTTGTGGAGCTGCGCGGTGTCCGCCGGCGACAGGTCGTACGCGACGACGATCGCGTCCGGCGGCGGTGACAGCGGGCCGGTCTCGCGGCCGAGCAGGTTGCGCAGCACGCGCTCGAACACGAACTCGACGTCGCTGCGGCGCTCGCGCAGGTACTCGTCCTCGATCTGGTCGAACACGCCGGCGATGTCGTCGACCGCACGGCGCGCCGCCCACTCGGCGTTGATCAGCTCGTCGCGGATGTAGCTGACCGCGGCGCCGACGAGGTGCTCGTCGTGCAGCATCATCTGGTGCGCGGTGATGATGTGGTAGTCGCTCTCGTTCTCGCTCGCGAGCTTCTCCTTGATCTTCGCGAGCTGCTTGTCCGACGCGGCGATCGCCTTGTAGAGCCGCGCGACCTCGGTATCGACGTCCTCGGGCTCGATGTGGTGGCGCGGCGCCTTGAGCGTGTCGCGGCCGATCAGGTACGCGCGGCCGAACGCGATCCCGGCCGAGACGCCCAGTCCCTGGCGACGGATCTCTGGCCGCGACTCGCCCATGACGCGTTACTTGCCCTCGCCGAACTTGTCGTCGATCAGCGCGCACAGCGCCGTGATCGCCTCGGCCGCCTTGTCGCCCTTCGCGCGCAGCGTGATCGTCGTGCCGAGCGGCGCGACGAGCGTCAGCACGCTGAGGATGCTCTTGCCGTTGACCTCGGGGCCATCCTTCGCGAGCGTGATCTCGCACGGGAACTTCGACGCGGTCTGGACGAACTTCGTCGCCGCACGCGCGTGGAGCCCGAGCTGGTTCTGGATCACGATCTTCTTCTCCACCCGATCGCCCTCCGCCATCACAACCCCCGTTCGACGTCGCGATGGCGGACCAGGATGTCCCACTCGCTTCCGAGCCGCCGCCGCAGCTCCTCGACGATCGTCACCGACCGGTGGCGTCCACCGGTGCAGCCGACGCAGATCGTGACGTACAGCTTCCCTTCCTTCTGGAAGTGGGGGAGCGTGAACCGCAGCAGGCTCTCGACCTGGCGCACGAGCTCGAGGCCGTCGGGACCGAGCACGAACTTCGCGACCTCGGGATCGCGGCCGTCGAGGTGGGTCAGCGTCGGCTCGAAGTACGGGTTCTGCAGGAACCGGACGTCGAACACGAGGTTGAACTCGAGCGGCAGCCCGTGCTTGAAGCCGAACGACACCAGCGTGACGGCGAGCTTGCCGGTGCCGCCGTAGCGATCCTGGATGATCGACTTCAGCTGGTGCATGTTGAGGTTCGACGTATCGACGACGGCGGCGCCCTGCCGCAGCTCCGCCATCACCTCGCGATCGCGCCGCACGCCGTCGGTGAGATCGTCACCGGACAGCGGATGCCGGCGGCGGGTCTCGGAGAACCGGCGCAGCAGCACCTCGTCGCTCGCGTCGAGGAACATCACCTCGAGCCGGTGACCCGCGCCGCGCAGCTTCGCGAGCGCGCCCTGCCACGCGCCGAGGTTGCGGCGCTGCCGCGAGTCAATCGCGATCGCGAGCTTGTCACGGTCGCCCTCGTGCGCGAGGTGATCGACCATCTGCGCGACGAGCGGCACCGGGATGTTGTCGACGCAATAGAACTCGATGTCCTCGAGCGCGCGCAGCGCCGTGCTCTTGCCTGCGCCCGACAGCCCGGTGACGATGACGATCTGCATCGCCTACTCCACCGCATCCATGCCCGCGTCCTCGCGAGCAGCATGACGCGCGGCCTCGGCCTGCATCGCCTCGTGGAGCTGATCGCGAAACGCGCGCGCCGAGTGCGTTCCCTGCAGCTTCAGGAGCTGGTTGCGCGCCGCGACCTCGACGAGCGTCGCGAGGTTACGGCCCGGGCGCACCGGCAGCCGCAGCGCCGGCACCGAGACGCCGAGGATGTCGTCGTGACGATCGTCGAACCCGAGCCGGTCGTACTCCTCGCCCTCGGCCCACTCGCGGAGCTCGATCACGAGCTCGATCTTCTTCGTGTCGCGCACCGCGGCGATGCCGAACAGATCCTTGACGTTGATGATCCCGATGCCGCGGATCTCCATGTGGTGGCCGATCAGGCCCGCGCCCCGCCCGACGACGTTCGGCCCCTGCCGCCGGATCCGGATCACGTCGTCGGCGACGAGCCGGTGGCCACGCACCACGAGGTCGAGCGCGGTCTCGCTCTTGCCGATGCCGCTCTTACCCACCATCAACACGCCGATGCCGAGCACGTCCATCAGCACGCCGTGCAGCTCGGTCGACGGCGCGAGCCGATCCGCCATCCACGTCGTGACCGAGGCAATAAAGTCCGCGGTGACGAGCGACGACACCAGCAGCGGAACCCCACGGGCTTCGGCCATCGTGCGCAGCTCGGCCGGCGGCGTCAGCCCCCGGCACACGATGACGCACGCCGGCTCGCTCGCGAGCAGCGTCTCGATGCCGAGGCGGCGCGCCGAATCGCTATCCATGAGGTAGTCGATC
>DASTLB010000042.1:0-8732 GCA_035715365.1 Kofleriaceae bacterium
AGCCGCGTTGTCAGCATGACGTTGTCGGGCTTGAGGTCGCGATGGATCACGCCGGCTGCATGCGCGGCCGCGAGTGCCGCGGCGATCTGTGCACCGATGTGGAGCGCGCGCATGACGTCGAGCACGCGCGAGGTGGCGAGCACCGCAGCGAGGGTCTGACCCTCGAGGTACTCCATGATGTAGAAGTGGTCGCCCTCGGGGGTCTGACCGAAATCATGGATCTCGATGATGTGCTCGTTGCCGATCTTGGTGACGGCCTTCGCCTCCTGGAAGAAGCGCTGGACGACCTCTCGGTTATTCGCGAGATCGCGATGGATGATCTTGAGCGCGACCTTCTTGCCGATCAGCGGATGCTCGGCGAGATAGACCGCGCCCATACCGCCGGTGCCGATCTTCGACAGGATGCGGTAGTTGCCGATCGATTGTCCGGCCGAGAACAAGGACCGCGATTGTAGCAGCCCGCGCGTTCGGGCTCGAACCTCACACCGACATCAGCCCGGCGTCAGCCCGCGATCTTCCACGCGAACACGAGGTGATAGTTGTAGTCGGCGACCGTCCAGTACGGATGCGTCAGGTCGAGCGCGACCTCGCGGACGGAACCACCCATCGGCACGCACACCGTCGCGCGCCGCTCGACGACGCGAAACACCTTCTCGGCCGGCTCGGTGATGCTCATGCCGACGTACTGCGACGCCGCGACGCCCTCGACGCCGACGGTCTCGACCCGGCCCATGAAGTTGTAGTCGAGCACCGAGACCTGCTCGTGCTCGACGATCGCCTTCGCCTCGTGGCCGTCGATCTCGAACGTCGGCACGAGCTGCTCGAGCGGCTCGTCGTGCACGCGTGCGGTGCGCACGACGACGTCCGCGCAGGTCTCGGTCGGCGTCACGCGCGCGAGTGTCGCCTCGTCGCGCAGCACGTCGTGCTGGATGTCGCCTGGCGTCTCTTCGGTGTGCCGGCCGCCCGGCGCGACCGCGCGCGTCGCCATGTACCCGGTGACCCGGGCGTACTTGCTGCCGACGAGATCCGGCCGGAGCGTGGTCTCGACGCGCGTCCGAGCGCACGCGACGAGGCCACCCGCAACTGCCAACCACGCGAGCTTGTGCATGCGCGAGTTGTCGCGGCGGCGCATGACCTCGGTCAAGCGCCACGGCCGTTGCGGAGTGTTACGTGTGACGGATGCCCGAGCAGAACTGCTCGTAATCGATCAGCGGGATCGCGCTGCGATCGACGCCGTCGCCGCAGGTCGGGCACTTCGGATCGCGCCGCAGCTTGAGCTCGCGGAACTTCGTCGCGAGCGCGTCGTAGCAGAGCAGCCGGCCGGCGAGCGTCGTGCCGAGCCCGAGCACGAGCTTGATCGCCTCGGTCGCCTGCAGCACGCCCATGATGCCGGGCAGCACGCCGAGCACGCCGGCCTCGGCGCACGACGGTGCCTCCTCGGCGGGTGGCGGCTGCGGATACAGGCAGCGATAGCAGGGCGAGCCCGCGGCCGGGAACACGGTGATCTGGCCCTCGAACCGGAAGATCGACGCGTGGACGACCGGCTTGCCGAGCCGCAGTGCGCAGTCATTGACGAGGTAGCGCGTCGCGAAGTTGTCCGCGCCGTCGATGATGACGTCATACGGCGCGATCAGCGCGAGCGCGTTGTCGCTCGTGATCCGCGTGCGGTGCTTGTCGACCTTGACGTCCGGGTTGAGGCCGACGAGCGTCGCCTCGGCGCTGTCGACCTTCGGCGTGCCGATGCGATCGGTCGAGTGCAGGATCTGGCGCTGCAGGTTCGAGGCATCGACGGCGTCGTCGTCGATCACGCCGATCGTGCCGATGCCCGCCGCCGCGAGGTACATGCTCGACGGCGAGCCGAGTCCGCCGGCCCCGATGCACAGCACCTTCGCCGCCAGCAGCTTCAGCTGACCGCCGACGCCGACCTCGGGGATCAGCGTGTGCCGCGAGTAGCGCGCTTCCTGATCCGGTCGCAGCGCGAGCGGCTGCTGCCACGGCAACCCGGCGCGCTTCCAGCCGGTGAACCCGCCGCTGAGCGAGCGCACGTTCGTGTAGCCGAGCTCGCCGAGGCTGCGCGCCGCGAGCACCGAGCGCGTCCCGCTCGCGCAGTACACGACGACCGGCGTCTCGCGCTGCGGCACCGCGCGCTCGATCCGGAGCTCGAGGTAGCCGCGCGGGATGTGGATCGTGTTCGCGATCATGCCCTGCGCGTGCTCGTCGGCCTCGCGGACATCGATCAACACGGGCTGCGGGCCGCCACGATCGAGCTCGGTGCGCAGGGCCGCCGCGTCGATCTCCGGGGTCTTGCCCCGCAGATCGCGAAGCAGCGCGTCAAAGGTCGGCATACGGATGGCCGACAGATTGCCATGACCCTCACGTGAGGGTAAGGTGCTCGTCAGGAATGAGCGAGCTAGCTGTCCCCACCGCATCCCCCTCGTCTGCGCCGGCCCCCGAAGGTCCGGAGTCGATGGTCCACATCACCCCGGTCGCCGCGGCGAAGGTCAACGAGATCCGTGCGGCCGAAGCGATCGAGCCCCACATGGCGTTGCGCCTGCGCGTCGTCGGCGGCGGCTGTGCCGGGTTCTCGTACGATCTGTACTTCGACGAGCCGACGGAGGTCGACCGCCGGTTCGAGATCCAGGGCGTCGACGTCGTGGTCGACGAGATGAGCCTCATGTACCTCGTCGGCACCGAGATCGACTACGTCGAGGGCCTGCAGGGTGCCGGCTTCAAGTTCCAGAACCCGAACGTCAAGTCGACGTGCGGCTGTGGCTCCTCGTTCTCCGTCTGACGCTCTGCCACAATGGCTGCCGTGGTGACCCGCACGGCGCAACCCGCAGCGATGGGATCGAACGACGCCATCGTCCCGGTCCTCGAGCGCGAGCTCGGTCGCGACGCGATCGTCGGCCCCGGCCACGAACGGCTCGACGACTACGGCCGTGACGAGAGTCCGCTGCCGGAGTTCTATCCGCCGGCGTGCGCGGTGCTCGTCGAGACCACCGAGCAAGCGGCCGCCGTGCTGCGCATCTGCCTCGAGCGCAAGGTGCCGGTCACGCCGCGCGGTGCCGGCAGCGGCATGTGCGGCGGGGCGCTGCCCCTGCAGGGCGGCGTCGTGCTCTCGACCGAGCGCATGAAGCGGATCAAGGAGATCAGCCCCGCGGATCTCGTCGCGGTCGTCGAGCCCGGTGTGATCACCGGCGTGCTCCAGCAGGAGGTCGAGGCGCAGGGCATGTTCTACCCGCCCGATCCGGCCTCGCTCGAGTTCTGCTCGATCGGCGGCAACGCTGCCACCAACGCCGGTGGCCCGCGCGCGTTCAAGTACGGCGTCACCCGCGAGTACATCCTCGGTCTCGAGGTCGCGCTGATGGGCGGCGAGGTCCTGCGCTGCGGCCGCCGCACCGCGAAGGGCGTCACCGGCTACGATCTCGTCGCCGGCTTCGTCGGCACCGAGGGCACGTTCGGCGTGATCACCGAGCTCACGGTGAAGCTGCTGCCGAACCCGCCCGCCGCGGCGACCGTGCTCGGCATCTTCAAGGACTCCGCCGCCGCCGGCACGGCGATCAGCGAGCTGCTGCGCGAAGGCCTGCGGCCGCGCGTCCTCGAGATCGCGGACAAGCACTCGATCGATCACGTGCGGCCGAAGAGCCGCTACCGCTTCCCCGACAACGCCGGCGCGATCGTGCTGCTCGAGGTCGACGGCGAGGCCGACACGATGGCGATGATGATGGAGAAGATCGGCCTGCGCTGCGACGATCTCGGCGCGCTCGACGTGCTCGCCGCGACCGAGCCGGCCGAGCGCCGCGCGCTCTGGGAAGCGCGCCGCCTGATCTCGCCGTCGCTCAAGGCCGGCTACCGGATCAAGGTCAACGAGGACGTCTGCGTGCCGCGCGGCCGCATCGTCGAGATGCTCGCGCGCGTCGACCGCGTGAGCGCCGAGACCGGGATCGCATCCGCGGTGTTCGGCCACGCCGGCGACGGCAACCTGCACGTCAACATGCTGTCGAACGACGACCCGGCAGACCCCGCGGTCCGCAAGAAGATGTGGGCCGCCGCCGAGCGCGTGTTCGCCCACACGATCGAGCTCGGCGGCACGCTGTCCGGCGAGCACGGCATCGGCCTGACGAAGCGCGACTACATGCGCATGGAGCAGAGCGAGCAGCTGCTCGGCTGGCAGCGCAAGTGGAAGGCGATGTGGGATCCGGCGAACCTGCTCAACCCGGGCAAGAAGATCCCACCGGGCACCGGCGGCTGCAGCGAATAGCGCCCGGCGTCGCGTCGTCAGCCGCGCAGCAGCACGACCGGCCCGATCAGCGCCTCGCCGACACGAACGCGCGCATGGCGAGCGAGCCAGTATGTCCCGACCGGGAACTCGCACTTCTTGTGGGCGAGCCATAGCTCGCGCGCCGCGCGGTAGTCGTCGAGGAAGTCCGCGCGCACCGCGAGGATGTACGCGCGTAGCTCGCGCTCCTTCGACGCGAACGTCGGACTGATCGTCGTCGCCCGGCCGCCTCGCGCGACCGGCTCGTCGGGGATGTAGCGCCACGTCCGCGCGAGCGCGACCGCGAGACCGACACACCGGGTGCCTGCTTGTTCGCGCTCCCACGCGAGCTCGAGCAGACGCAGCTCGACCGCCTTCTGGACCCGCGCACGGAACCGATCCGGATCACCGAGCTCGGGTGGAATCACGAGCTGCAGCTCGACGCGCGCCGGGTGCGTGCCATTGCGCCCCTTGAAGAAGAACTGCGGACGCGTCGCCCTGACCGCCTTCCCCGACAGGAACGCGCGGTATCCACTCGCGCCCGGCCACTCGCTCATGTCCTCCACGATCAGATCCTTGACCGGGTTCGTGAACGTGTAGGCGAGCTTGTCGACGATCGTCTCGACATTTGGCAGCAGCACCACCGACGTCTGCGTCGCGGACCAGAAGCTGTCCTTGCGTCCCCACCGCGTGTTCATCGACCGCGCGATCAACAGGTGGAACAGCTCGAGGAACCGCGGATAGTTGCCGTACCGATCGAAGATGACCGCGTGATAGTGGTTCGACATCGCGCAGTAGCCGATGACATCGATGCCGTGCTCGGTCGCCGCGCGCTCGATGCAGAACCGGAATGCGTTCCGCGTCGTGGCGTCGGGATACAGCAGATACTGCTGCTGCGCGGTGCGACGGGTGACGAGATAGAAGCAGCCGGGGAGCACTTGGCGGGGTCGCGTCATTGCGCCGCCGTCTTCGGCACCACCTGAAATGGGTTGCGGACAAACCGCGAAAATCGAACCGTCGGTTCGAATAACCTGAATCACTACGCTTAGTTAAGCGTTAACGCGCTCAGGGCGTGTGACGCACCGGCCGCGTTGGCGCAATCGGGTGAGGCCGCTCGGGCAGCGTGAAGCTCGGCGGGGTCAACGATGCAGTCGGTGGATCCGCGCCGCCGGTGACGATCCAGATCGCGATCCCGCCGACCACCGCGAACACCGCAAGGCCGAGCCAGCGGGCGCTGGGCTTGCGCGCGCGCCGCGGCTCGGGCGGCTCGACCGGACCGGCGCTCGCGGTTTCGGAGAGCGCGGTAGCACCGGTCCTCTCGAGGATCGCTTCGCGTTCGTACGGCCCCACGGTGATGCAAAGCCTGGCAGGGGAGCCGTATTCCGGCACGTCGATTCGCGTAGCATGCGTCGCCGTGGGAGCTGCGGATGATTTGGTGCGCGTGCTCGACGCCGCATCGCCCGAAGACCTCGCAGCGTGGCGACGGCTCGTCGAGCGCGTCGGACCGGCGACGCTCGCGGGCTGGCTGTCACCGCCGGCGCTGATCGCGGCGATGCTCGCGGACACGGCGTTCGCGACCGCGATGCTCGAGGCGCTGCGCGGCGACGGCGCGGCGGGTGCGGCGGCGGCGGGCGCGGTTGGTGCGGCGCTGCCCGAGGTGATCGCGCTCGCGGCACCGATGCCGCCGCAGGTCGAGCACGATGTGGGCAGCGACCGGCCGTTGCTCGATCACATCGCGACGCGGCTGCTCGGCACGAAGCTGCGTGGCGTCGAGCGGCGCGATCGCGCGCGGTTCCAGGTGCGCGAGGGGCTGACGGCGGCGGCGTTCGATGCGCTCGCGGATCGGTGTGCGCGCGTGATGGCGGCCGGGCTCGGGCCGGCGATGCGCGTGGCGATCATGCACCTCGACATCGCGAAGACGCACAGCGCGGCGCATCGCACGGCGTGGAGCGCGCAGGGGATTCCGCTCGATGTTCACAACGAGGCGGCCGCGGCGATCCTGCGGCGCGCGGATCGGGCGCGCGGCTGGCCGCTGCACGAGGTGCTCGGCAAGCTCGCGATCGCGTGGATCGAGGCGCACGGGCTCGCGGGGCAGCACGTGCGCGGCGAGGGGCCGCTGCTCGTGTTCGCGCCACTCGTCGCGACCCTGCGCGATCTCGCGCCCGCGCTCGGCCGCGTGCTCGGGGTACCGCCGGGGAACGCGGTGCAGCTCGCGCTCGATGCGCTGCACGTGATCGACGCGTGCGACACCGCGGCCGTGCGCGAGGGCCTGCTCGACGACGGGCTGCTCGCGCGGCTCGCCGGCGTGCGCGATCGGCTCGCGTCGGTGTGCGTGCCGCCGGCGTGGCTCGAGCCGTACGGTGCGCTGCGTGCGCTCGCGCCGCCGCTCGATCGCGCGGGGCTCGCAGACCGGCTGCGCTCGCTGCGCGCGGGCCGGCAGGCAGCGGGCGAGCCCGCCGCGGCGGTCGATGCGGCGGTCGCCGCGCTCGGCGAGCTCGAGCTCGATGCGCTCGCGCCGGCGCTCGCGACGTGCCAGCTCTGGTACTGCGAGGCCGCGACGAGCGCGCTGTCGCCGGCGGCCCAGCTCGGCGTGCTCGCGGCGGCGGTCGGGGCGGCGCGCGCGCACGGCGTCGATGTCACGCGGCCGTGGCACGCGCAGCTGCGTCCGCTCGTCGCGCGGCTGTCCGGCGACGGACCCGGCGTCCGCTACCGGCTGCGCCTCGTCGAGGCGGCGATGGCCGCGACGCCGATCCGGACGCTCGTGACCGGCGGCGGCGCGCTCGGTCCGCTCGGCACGCTGTCGGCGCGGCTCGCGCATCACGCCGATCCCGACGCGATCGTGATCGAGTACCTCGACACCGACGAGAGCGCCGCGCTCGTCACGCTACTCGGGCTGTACGAGACGCGATCGCAGGTCGCGTACCACACGATGCTGAAGGCGCTGTGCGATCTGTACGGCCTCCGCAAGGACGATCTCGATCGCGTCGCGAACGAGGCGAATTACCTGCAGACGATGAACGCGGCGCGCTCGGACAAGGCGCGCATGCTCGACTTCGTCAGGCCCGGCCGGATCGTCGAGATCGGGCCCGGCGGCGGCGTGATCCTCGATCTGCTCGAGGACCGGTTCCCGAGCTCCGAGGTCATCGGCGTCGATCTGTCGCGCGAGGTCGTCACCGCGCTCGAGCAGCGGGCACGCGCGACCGGCAAGCACTGGCGCGTCGTCTACGGCGCCGCCGAGGAGCTCGGCGCGCTCGTCGCACCGCCGGTCGACAGCGTCGTGTTCTGCTCGATCCTGCACGAGGTGTATTCGTATGCGGAGCCCAAGTTCTCGCTCGCGTCGGTCGAGCGCGTCGTCGCGGCCGCGTTCGCGACGCTCGCGCCCGGCGGCCGCATCGTGATCCGCGACGGCGTGATGCCGCCGCCGGCGACCCGCCGGATCCGGTTCGTCGCGCCCGACGCGCGGTCGACGTTTGACCTCTATGTCGCGCAGTTCGAAGGCCGCGCGATCCAGTTTCACGAGCTCGCCCCGGATCGCGTCGAGCTGTCTGCCGCCGATGCGATGGAGTTCCTCTACACGTACACCTGGGGCCCGGCGAGCTTCCCGTACGAGGTCCGCGAGCTGTACGGCATCCTGACGTACGACGACTACGTCGCGAGCCTCGTCCGGTGGTGCGGAGGCCCCGAGCGCGCGCGCGTCGTCGACAACCCGCTGCGCTCGTATCTCCAGCCTGGCTACCGCGACAACCTCGCGGGCAAGATCGAGCTGACCGACGAGCACGACGCGCCCGTCGAGCTGCCGGACTCGAACTGCGTGATCGTGATCGAGAAGCGCTAGCTCTCTGCCGACACCGCGGACGTGATCGTCTCGGCGACCTTGTCGCGCTTGGGCCGCGGCAACAGCTTCAACGTCAGGATGAAGCCGGCGAGCAGGAAGCACAGCGCGTTCGGGATCACGATCGGCCACTCGCCGAGCATCACGCCGTAGGCGATCCAGATCGCGAACGCGGTCGTGCTCAGCATCCACATCGGAGCCGACAGGCTCTTGGTGTCGCGCGTCTTCAGGATCTTCCAGGTCTGGGCAAGAAAGCTCGTGATCGTGAGCGCCGCGGCGAACAGGCCGATCGCCAGCGTCACGCCCGCCTCCGCTTGCGCGTCTCGTCGAGGTAGCGCGCGATCACCGGCTCGATCGCGCGCAGCACGTCGACGTCGATCGCCTCGGGGCACACGGTGATGTCACGCCGGACGCGGCGCTTGATCTGGCGCGCGAGCTGCGTGCCGAGCCGGCCGCTCGTGAAGTCCTCGAGCACGCGCGGATGGACGTACGACGACCGGCACACGGCCGGCGTATGGCCGAGCCGCTCGGCGACGCTCTTCAGCACCTCGTTGATGCATCGCTTGCAGCCGCGCACGTTGCCGGGATGCTCGAGCGAGCACAGCAGCAGCGCGGCGCCGAGCGTCGCGGCCCACGTGCGGT
>DASTLB010000043.1:0-13792 GCA_035715365.1 Kofleriaceae bacterium
CCGCGCGGCCCGAGCACCAGGACGGGCCGCGGGACCGGCGCGACCTTCTCGATCTTCGTCATCACCGTGCGGATCGGCTGGCTGTCGCCGACGATCTGCCAGCGCCGGCCGGCCGCCTTGCGCAGCCGCTCGTTGGTCGCGCGCAGCTCGCGGTTCTCGTCCTCGAGTCGCTTGCGATCGAGCGCGTGCTGGAGGATGCGCTCGACCTTCTCGACCGAGATCTCGAGCTTGTCCTCGAGGTACGGGTCCTTGGTGATGAAGTCGACCGCGCCGGCTTTGACCGCCGCGACCGCGTCGTCGATCGTGCCGTGGCCGGTCAGGATGATGATCGGCAGGTCGGGCAGCCGCGAGCGCATCGCGCGGCAGATCTCGATGCCGGTGCGCCGGCCGGGCCCGAGATCGAGATCGAGCACGACGAGATCGGCGTCGTTGTTCGCGAGGTACGCGATCGCGTCCTCGCCATCGTCGAACCCGACGACGTTCGAGCCGCGCGCGCGGAACACGTCCCCGAGCAGCCGCCGGACCTCGGCCTGATCATCGACACAGACGATCGTCCCGATCATGGTCTCACGCCCCGCCCCGCTCCGCCGCCGTCCACATCGGCACCGACAGTAGCCCGGTCCTGTCGGTCGGCAAGGTGATCGTGATCGTCGTGCCGCGACCCTCCTCGGAATCGACGGTGATCCGGCCGTGGTGCGCGGCGACGACGCGCTCGGCGATCGCGAGCCCGACGCCCGACCCGGTCTCCTTGGTCGTGAACCCCGGCACGAACAGCCGGCCGAGGTGGCTGCGCGGGATGCCCGGGCCGGTGTCGGCGACGACGAGCTCGACGATCGGCGCCGCCGAGCTCGCGGCGCTCGCGACCGCGCGCACGCGGACCGCGACCGTGCCGCCGGCGGTCGCGCACGCCTCGGCCGCGTTCGACACGACGTTCAGCAGCGCCTCGCGCAGCAGCATGCGATCGCCGCGCACGTCGGGCAGCCCGGCGGGCGTCTCGAGCGCGATCGCCACCTGCTGGGTGCGCGCTTGCGCCGCGACGACGACCTCGTGGAGCAGCGGCGACAGCGGCACGAGCTCGACCGTCGGCGTCGGTGCCTGCATCGATCGCAGGTACTGCGCCCACTCCTCGTAGAGCGCGGTGACGTCGGTCTCGAGATCCTTGAGCCGGTCGCCGAGATCGCCGGCGCCCGCGGCCTTGCGCGCCGAGCGGGCGCGCGCGCCGATGATGCCGAGCAGGTTCTTCACGCGGTGGCCGTGCGCGTAGACGCCGGCGAGCACGTCGTGGCGCGCGACCTCGGCGGTCGCGGTGACGAGCCTCGGCGCGACGCCGCCCGCGGCGCTGCCGGCGCCGGGATTCGCGGCATCGAGCAGCCGGCCGACGACGACGCCGAGCGACGGCGACTGCGCGTCGAGCATGCGCGCGGCGTTGCGCCACGCGAGACCGTGGCTCGCATCGATCCGCAGTGCGCGTTCGATCTCGGCGAGCGCGCCCGCCTGATCGCCGCGATCGAGCATCAGCAGCGCGAGCCGGCACGCCGCCGCGGTGTGGCCGGGCTGGAACGCGAGGCCCTTGCGATACGCGTCCTCGGCGCGATCGCGGGTCGCCGGATCGTCGGCGCACAGCGAGCCGTAGAGGAACTGCAGGCGCGCGCGATCCGCGGCGGGCAGATCCTCGCCGGCCGCACGCTCGATCAGCGCGCCGAGCTCGTCGACGAGGGCCGCGCGCTCGGTGACGCCGTGCTTGCGCGCGCGGCGCTCGAGCCGGCGCAGCGCGATCGCCGTGCCGCCGGCGCTGCCGCCGAGCTCGGCCTCGATCGCGCGATCGGTGATCGCACCGTCGCCGGTGGCCTGGCGCGCCGCGAGCAGGATCGCGTGGACGAGCCGCGCCTGCGGAGCCGCCGCGACGATCTCGGTCGCGTCGGCGGCGCGATCGCACGCGACGATCGTCGCGCAGACCTCCTCGATCAGCGCGAGGTTCGCGATCGCGTCGGCGGGCTGCGCGGTCACCGCCGCGACGATCGCCTCGAACGCCGCGCCGGCCTGCGCGGCGGCACCGGGGTGATCGCTCTGCGCCTCGGCGGCGCGCGACAGCTCGAGATGCGCGCGCGCGCGATCCCACATTCCGAGCTTCGGCGCGTCGAGCGCGGCGGTCAGGCTCATCCGCGCACCGGCGAGCTCGCCGGCCGCGAGCTGCGCACGCCCGAGCAGGATCTTCGTCGCCGGTCCGGGCGCCCGCTTCGCCGCCTCGGCCGCGTACGCGCGCGCGGCCTGGACGTCGCCCTGCGCGAGCGCGATGTCGGTCAGCCGCAGCGCCGGCCCGGCGTCGGTCGTCGATGCGAGCGCGCGACCGAGCGCACTGCGTGCTGCTGCCGGCAAGCCGAGCGCCCAGTAGCGATCGCCCAGCTCGAGCAGCTCGGTCGCAGACGCCATGCGCGAGGATAGTAGCTGATCTCGCGAGACCGTTACGCGAGCAGGCTCTTGCGCTTCGCGATGTGCTGCTCGAACTGATCGAGCTCGTCGCTGAGCTTGCTCTGCGCCTCGCCGCGATAGTCGGCCTGGTTGCGCGCGGCGCGCAGCGCGTTCAGCGCGCCATCCATCACCGCGACGTCGGCGAGCGCGCGGCCGCGCACGGCATCGTGCATGACTTTGAAGTTCGTGTAGAAGTCCTGCAGCATGTCGCCGCGCCGCAACGCGGTGACGACGCCGAGCCTGCCCTCGGCCATCCGATCGAAGTAGTTCGAGACCTTGAACAGCGGACCCGCGACCTTGTGGGTCATGATCAACAGGTAGAGCGACAGGATCACGACGAGCCCGAGCCCGACGCCGACCATCTTGTAGACGAGCTCGCGATCCTGGCGCTCGTAGTCGCCGGTGATCTTCTCGACGTCCTCGTCGTCGCCGCCCTTCACGAGCTCCTGGAGGTCCGCCTCGATCGATGCGGTCGACTGCGCGCGCTGCTGGTAGATCATGTAGCCGAGCGAGCCGGCGATCAGCCCCGACAGCAGCGTGACGACGAGGATGTAACGAAGCTGCAGCTGCTTGTCGAGCAGGTAGTTCGCGAGCTTGCGCTTGTGGCGCACCGGTCGACCGCCGCCGTTCTGCGGCGTCGCCGAGGTCGCCGTGCTGGCGATCGGATCACTCAAGGGCCTTCTCCTTGCGCTCGACGACGTCGCGCAGCTGCACGATCGCGGCATGCTCGCCGGCGCCCGCCGCCTCCGCCGCCGCGATCACCGCCTTCATGCGCTCGATGTCCTCGCGCTCGATCCGGACGATGCCGGCGTGCGCCTGCTTGAAGTGATCGTAGAACTGGACGAGCTGATCGCCCTTGCGCAGGTTGTAGACCTTGTCGAACCGGCCATCGCGCATCTTCGCGAGGTAGAGGCTCACCTTGAACAGCGGACCGGCCACGCGGTGCGTGGTCTTGATGCCGTACACGGCGAGCCCGAGCACGAGCAGCAGCCCGGTCGCGATCATCACGAACAGGATGCGCAGCCGGCCGGCCTCGAGCGCCTCGATGTTGCCGGCGATCTCGAGCTCGCACGTCCAGTGATCGACGACGGTCTTGCCGAAGTCCTTCGGCAGCTCCGGGATCTTCGGTGGCGGAGGCTTCGGGACCTCCATCTCGTCGAGCGTGACCTGGATCTTGCGGCCGCTCGACGGCGCGCTCGGATCCGGCGGCGCGTCTGGCAGCTTCATCGGCACCGGCGCCGGCGCGACCTCCGGCTCCGGCTCCTCGATCGTCGGGATCGCGGGGCAGCGGCGGCCGCGCTCGCTCGTCTTGCTGACCTTCGTCGTCTCGTTCGCGACGCGCATCACCCAGATGCCGAGGCCGAGCATCAGGACGGTCGAGATGCCGACCATGAACAGCGTGAAGCGCAGCTGGTACCTCTTGTTGAGCAAGAGGTTCCGCCACCTGCGCTTGTACGCAGCTCCACCTGGTTTCGTCGTCATCTAGTTCCCGGCCTTCATCTTGATCGTCGGAACAATCTTCTTCGCGATCAAGTCTTCGACTACCGCGGTCACGCAATCCTGCTGTGCCAGTGCTACATCGCTCGCCGAGGCGCTGGCTTGCACCGCGGCGCCGCCGTTGAGGAACCCGAACACGCTCTTCTCCGGGTAGCTCGCGAGCAACATGCTGACTTTACAAGAAACCTTGGACGAGGAGCCGGATTTCTCGACCTTGACCTCGTTCAGCGTGCCGTCGACGTAGAACCCGGCGACGCCCTTCTTGTCGAGGTCCGACTTCGACGGGTCGCGGCCCGGCCAGCTCGTCTGCATTCCGCTCGCGACGCGTCCCATCGTCTCGCTCGCGGTCTTCTTCATCAGCGCGCGGAACTTCGGGTCGTCACCGCCTGTCTTGCTCGACATCGGTCCGATATTCACGTAGACGCCGCCCTTGCTCGGCGTCGACGGGCCGGTGCTGCCGAGGGATGCGAGCTCCGCGCTCGCCTTCGCCTTCACGAACTCGTCCGGATCGCTCGACGCGGCCTTCTGGAGCGCGGCGACCGCGGCTTGCTTGTCGCGCGCGCTGACCTTGCCACTCGCGATCGCGCCG
The DNA here is from genome assembly GCA_035715365.1 of Kofleriaceae bacterium. Lineage (GTDB taxonomy): Bacteria > Myxococcota_A > Polyangia > Haliangiales > Haliangiaceae > JABFXX01. Next base: position 4,556 of record DASTLB010000043.1, read on the forward strand.
AGCGCCTTCGCGGCGAGCCCGCGCACGTTCTTCACGCTGTCCTTCTCGAGTCGCCGCGCGAGCCCGGGAATCGCGCGCGCATCGGCGAGCTTCGTCAGTGCGAGCACCGCCGAGATCCGGACGCGATCCGAGTCATCGTCGAGCTGACCGATCAGCGTGTCGACGTTGTCCGCGTGCGCGACACGCAACAGCGCGACGAGGAGTGCAGTGACCGCCGCCACGCGGAACGCCGCAGCGCGAACGACTGCCGTCATCTTCTGGCCCACGCTCCGGCGATTCATTGTCGTCTCGAGTCAGACGTCGCGAGACGCGGACGCTTCACTCGACGATCTCTACGGTACTCGCGATGCGTTGTCGCTTGCAAGGTAGGTACGGGCGAGCGTCACGTAGTGCGCGGCGCCGTATTCGATCTGCTCCCGCTCCGCATCGTTGATCGCGCGCTTCACCTTCGCCGGCGAGCCGAGCACGAGCGAGCCTGGTGGGATAACGGTTCCGGGTGTCACGAGCGCACCTGCACCGATCAGGCTGCCGCGTCCGATGCGCGCGCCGTCGAGGATGATCGAGCCCATCCCGATCAGGCACGCGTCCTCGACGGTGCACGCGTGGACGATCGCGCCGTGACCGATCGTGACGTCGTCGCCGATCGTCGTACCGAACCGGTCCGACGTGACGTGGATGATCGTGCCGTCCTGCACGTTCGTGCGCGCGCCGATCCGGATCGGCATCACGTCGCCACGCACGACCGTCGAGTACCAGATCGACGACTCGTCGCCGATCACGACGTCGCCGATCACCGCGCAGGTCTCGGCGAGGAACACGGCGCGGCCGATCACCGGAACCTTGCCACCGACGGAGCGCAACATCGACCGTGCTACTTGCGCCGTGCGGTCTGCTCGGCCGCCGCGAATAGCTCTTCGAGCACCGCGGCCTTGTCGTCAGCGTCCGGCAACAGCGGCGCGACGTACTGCACGATGCCGCGGCTGTCGATCACCATGAAGTGAATGCGATCGACGTCGGTGATCGTGACGTCGAGGAACGTGTCGCGATCGGCGACCAGCAGCGGGACATCGAGCGCGCGCTCGTACGGCTTGAGCTCGCGGATGCTCTCGAACAGCGAGCGATTGTCACCGGCGACCGTCGCGGCGACCGCCGTGATCGGCGTGCCGCGCCTCGAGTGCTTGCGCGCCCAGCGCGCGATCGTCGCGAACACCTGCTCGCAGCCGCGGCACCGCCGCTGATCGAACCAGCCGACGATCGTGGTCTCGCCGCGCGAGCTCAGATCCTCCTGCTGCTCGGTGTCGACGCGGACGAGCGTCGAGATCGGCATGGTCTGGCCGACGATCCGCTGCCGCAGCACGTCGGCGCGCGACAGCAGCTTCGCGGTGATCGTGGTCTCGCCACGCGCACGCGAGACGCGAATGTCGACGCTCGTGCCCGCCTCGCGCGCCTGGATCTCGGTGATCAGCGCGTTGCAGTTCGCGACCGGGACGCCATCGATCGCGACGAAGACGTCGTCGATCCGCAGCCCGGCCGCGTGCGCGCCGCTGTCCTTCGTGATCGTCACGATCGAGCACGGCCCGCTGCCGTTCGTGCCGAGGTCCTGCATGCCGACGCCGAGGAACGCCGGGTTGCTCGTGCTCGCATCGGCGGTCGGCCCGGTCAGCAGGCCGAGCGAGCACACGACGAGTCCGAGCAGCCTCCGCACGCGGTCAATCTAGCGAAGCGACTCGATCATCGCCACATCTTCGGCCGTCGGCGCGGCGGCGTCCCCGGAAGCTCGATGCGAGGCCTGCCGTGTAGGATAAGGTAAGATTTTGACTCCATCGCGGCACACCTCGATCATTAAGGGACCGTGAAGCGCCGGGCCGTCGATCTCCAAGGAATCCTCGAAGACTCTCGCCCGAACCGCGGCGTGCCGGTGATGCCGGTCCGCGAGAAGCGGATCCATACGCGCTTCGATAAGGCGTTCGTGGTCGTGATCGGCAGCGAGCTCTACGGCGACTCGAACGCGATCGCGCGCAATGTCTCCGCGGGCGGGATCCTCGTCGAGATGAGCTACGCGCCGCCGCTCGGCACCGTGGTCACCGTGCACTTCCAGAACCCGCGCGGCGACGATCTGCTCGACGAGCTCGTCGTGCGCGCCGAGGTCAAGCATCACCACTACCTGAACTTCACCGGCTCGGGCGAGGCGGCATCGACGCGCGCGATCGGCCTGCGCTTCCTCGAGTTCATCGACGCCGGCGATCGCATCGCGCCCGAGCGACTGCACTAGCAAACCAAGCTCGCAAGCTCGCGGGCACGTCGCCGAGCGAAATTTCTCGGCGCCACGTCGGCGTTCGATCGCCATGCCCTCTCCCGGTCGGGCCACGCACTTGCTACAAGCGTCCACGATGCGCGCGCTCGTCACGATCCTGTTCGCAGCCCTGGTCGTCTCGACCGCGGCCGCGGATCCGGACAAGCCGGCGGACCCGAAGCCGGACGACACGGCGGACAAGCAGCCGGACAAGCAGCCGGACACGAAGCCGGACAAGACGTCGGACAGCTCGCCGGACACGAAGTCGGACAGCTCGCCGGACACCAAGTCGGACACCAAGGCGGACAAGAAGGCGGACGCCGACAAGCCGGCGCCCGAGCCGCGCAAGCCCGGGCCGCAGGACGCGAAGGTCGTCGCGATCCTCGACAAGATCGTCGCCGGCCCGGACACCGCGGCGCGCAAGGCGGCGATCGCCGAGCTCGACAAGCTCGCGCCCGAGGCGATCGATCAGATCGGCGAGTGGCTCGTCCGCCCGCACACCGTCGACATCGCGGAGCGGCGCAAGGTGCTGGACGCGATCAAGGCCGCGATCCCGGACAAGTCCGGGAAGTTCTCGCCGCCGCCGCGCCAGACCGAGAAGGAGCGCCAGGCGCAGGACAAGCTCGACTGGCTGGCCGCGCTGCTCGAGCTCGATCCGGCGATGCCCGGCGTCGGCGAGGTGATCGGCGATGTCGCCGCGATCCGCGCGCTCGTCGCGACGAAGGACCTGCACGCCGCGCAGCTCGTGTTCGACGCCGCGTTCGTCGCGGACACGATGATCTATCGCGACGAGTGCGGCCGCTACCTGCGCAAGATGGAGCCGTACTCGATCCCGGCGCTCACCGCCGAGTCGCAGCGACGCAACTACGATCGCCGGCGCTACGCGACGTTCCAGCTCGAGCGGCTCGACCGCCAGGATCCGCAGAAGGCGATCGATGCCGGGCTCGGCAACGAGGCCGTGCAGGTCGCGCTGCTCGACGTGTTCCGCAAGACGAAGCATCGCGAGGCGGTCCACGCCGTGTGGATGCACGTCGACGACGACAACCCGGCGATCCGCGCGGCCGCGCGCGCCGCGTTCATGGACTACATCACCGGTCCGCCGCCGCCGCCCGCGCCGAAGAAGAAGCTCCAGCTGCCCGGCGGCAAGCTGACGAAGAAGCCGAAGCCGCTGTGGCTCACCTACCGCGAGCTCGCGGACAACGAGATCCGCAAGAGCGCGAACGAGCTGCTCGGCGAGGACTATCCGATCGCGGAGCAGAGCCTCGACGATCGCGACGAGGAGATCCGGATCAAGCCGATCGATCAGGTCGAGGTGACGAAGCGGCTGTTCGCCTACTTCGACGAGCAGCGTGCGAAGCAGGATGCCGCGCAGTGGCAGGCCGCGAAGCAGAAGGCGGACGCCGGCGATCTCGCGACCGCGACCGCGATGCTCGATCGACTGATCGTCACGAACCCGAACCGCACCGAGCGCGGCGAGATGGCGAAGGTCTACTTCGCGTTCGGCAAGCAGCTCGAGTCGGCGCAGAAGTGGAGCGAGGCGTCTTCGGCGTTCTCGAAGGCGCACGGCCTCGATCCGCAGGGCGCGAACGCGAAGCAGGCGCTCGCGGCCCACCACTACACGCTCGGCAAGGCGCTCGAGAGCCAGGGCAAGGACGGCGGGCCCGACTTCCGGCGCGCGATCGCGCTCGACCCCGAGTACGCGCCGGCGAAGAAGGCCGCCGATACCATCGCATCGGCGCAGGGCCGCCCGGTGTGGATGCTGTACGCCGCGATCGCAGCGGGCCTGACGGCGATGCTACTGTTCGCTGCCGCGATGATGAAGCGGCGAGCTTCGTGAGCTTGTGACCCGGCTGATCGTCCTCGAGGGCCTCGATGGTGCAGGCACCACCACGCAGGTGGCGCGCCTCGTCGAGCACATCCGCGGCCGCGGTGGCAAGGCGCACGCGACGCGCGAGCCGAGCGACGGTCCGGTCGGCCGGCTGATCCGCGAGATGCTCGTCGGCAAGCACGCGATCGAGAACGCGCAGATCTCGCAGAGCACGTTCGGGCTGCTGTTCGCGGCCGACCGCCTCGATCACCTGCAGCGCGAGGTCGAGCCCCAGCTCGCCGCCGGCATCACGGTGGTCTCGGATCGCTGGTACCACTCCTCGCTCGCGTACCAGGGCACGGGCGCGGACCGCGACTGGATCGCGATCCTGAACGGACGCGCGCGCAAACCGGACCTGACGATCTTCCTCGAGGTGCGCCCCGAGGTCGCCGCGCAGCGCCGCGTCGCCGCCGGCCGCGTCCAGGAGCTGTTCGAGGACCTGCGCATGCAAGAAGAAGTCGCGGCCGGCTACCGCGCGACGATCGCCGAGCTGACCGCGCAGGGCGAGCGGATCGAGACGATCGACGGCGAGGCCTCGCCCGACGCGGTCGCGGCCGCGATCGCGCTGCTCGTCGGCGTGTGAGCCGTCGCGTGCGGAGATCGCCTGTGCGGCGCTGTGCGCGGACGACGAAGAAGTTGCCTCGGCTGCCGTCGACGTGCAGGGTTTTCAGCATGCGAGCGCTGCTGCTCTCGATGGTGCTGTTCCCCTGGCCGCTCGCGTCCGCCTGCGGCCCGAAGGTCTCGCCCGGCCCGGTGCGGTTCGACGAGGATCTGCCGCAGCAGCCGCTCGCGTCGTCGGCATCGTCGATGACGCCACCTGCCGGCGAGCCGACCGCGACCGCCGCGCCCGCGGCGCCGCCGCGTCCGATGGCGCCTCCCGGCAAGGGCCTGCGCACCGGCACGATCACGCGCGCACGCCTGCTCGCGGTGCTCGACGCCGGCCCCGCGAGCTTCCTGCGCCAGCTCGAGGTCATGCCGAAGAAGGACGGCGAGCGGTTCGTCGGCTGGGAGCTCGTGCAGCTCGTCGATCGCAAGAGCCCGCTCGTCGATATCGACGTGCTGCCCGGCGACGTGCTGCTCGCGGTCAACGGCAAGCCGATCTCGCGCCCCGATCAGCTGCAAGCGGTCTGGGACTCGCTGCGCACCGCGCCCGAGGTCACCGCGCAGCTGTGGCGCGGCAACGCGCAGCTGACGCTCGCGTTCAAGGTCGAGCCTGCACCAACGGCGTCGCCGGCGCCGTAGTCTCGCCGTAGCGCCGGCGCAGCTCGTCGCCGCGCGCGCGCACGCTCGGACGCCGCGCGACCCACTTCATCACCGGCGACAGCAGGCGCTTCGGTCCGGCAAGCACCGACGGATCCCACTGCGTGAGCAGCGCGAGGTCCGAGAACCGGCGCGGCAGCCCGTTCGGCCGCAGCCCGCCATCGCGCCCGAGCCCGAACAGCACCCGAAGAAACAGCTCGAAGCCGGGATGGCCCGGCGTCATCGTCGCGCGGAACGCGAGCTGGCCGTCCGGCGACGCGTTCCGCCACACGTGCGCCGACCCCGCGGGAATCTCGATGCGCTCGCCGGCTGCCAACCGCCGCACCGCGCGACCTATCACGACTTCGATCACGCCGGACAGCACCTCGATGCGTTCCACGTGATTCGCGTGCTGGTGGCGAGGGACGCCACCGCCCGGCGTCACGACGACCTCCGCGATGGTTCGCGCGCCCCCGGTGTCGCTCGACGTCTCGACAAACGTGACCCGCTCGCCCGTGACTGGATTCGTGATCGTGTCTTCGCTCATCGCCGCCTCCGTTAGTACGGTGTACTATTCCATCGCGATGGCGTTAGGTCAACGTACGAATGGCGAGCACAACGAGACCGCGCGGCGCATCCTCGAGCACGCTCGACGTGCGTTCAACGAACGCGGCGTCGGCAGCGTCGGGATGCGCGAGATCGCGCGCGAGCTCGACCTCAGCCCGGGGAACGTCTCGTACTACTTCGCGACGAAGGAGGCGCTGATCGCCGCGCTCGTCGAGGACGTGCACGCGCAGAACACGGCGCTCGTCGCGCAACCGGCCGCCACGATGGAATTTTCGCGGGTCGCCGCGATCGTCCGCGCGATCATGGAGCGCGATCTCGAGCAGGCCTGGCTGATGCGCGACTACGCGAGGCTGCTGTTCGAGCTCCCGGCCCTGCGCGCGATCCACGACCGGCTGCAGCCGGCGCGGCTGCGGCGCGTCGACGTGCTCGTCCAGCAGCTGATCGAGGCGGGCCTGCTCGATCCCGGGAAGCTGACGCCGCGGATCGCCGAGCTGCGGAGGCAGGTCCTGACCCAGGTGTTCTTCTGGCTCCCGGCGGCGATCGTCGACGATCCGGACCGCGATCCGGCGGATGCGATCGACACGCACCTGCGCGCGGTGCTCGCGCTGTTCGCCGCGTACTGCACCCCGGCGGGTCGCCGCCAGCTGGATCGGGAGCTCGCGGCCGGATCCCGCCGCCGTGCGCGTAACCGCGCGGCCTGACGGGCGGTTTGCGGCGCTGCACGCTCGCACGCAACGCGGCCGCGCCGCGGTCGAAGGGCTCGCGTCATGAAGCGCATCGCCCTGCTCTGCCTCGTCACCGCCTGCTCCACCGCCGTCCGCCACCGCCCCGTGCTCCACGATCCCGAGCCGGAGCCGGAGCCCGAGCCCGTCGTCGAGGACACGCCCGAGCGCACCCCGGCAGCGAGCGCACCGGCGATGCTGCCGAGCGCGAAGCGCGATCCCGACGGCCGGCTGATCCTGCCCGACGGCGGTCCGCTCGCGACGAAGCAGGCGACGTGCGATGCCGAGCACGATCACTGTCTGCGCGCGGGCGCGTGGTTCGTCGTCGAGCCGTACCGCGTCGGCGAGCTGCGCAAGGCAACGCCGGTGTTCGAGCTCGAAGGCTACTGGTACGGCTGGAACGCCGTGCGTGCCGACGGCGCCGTGTATCGCACCGAGGTCGCGACGCCCGCCGCGCTGTTTCCGGGTCGCCCCGTGATCGTGCTCGCCGACGACGGCAGCACGATGCGATGGCCGGACTCGGAGGCCGCGGCGCTCGTGACGAAGCGCTGGCGGATCGGCGTGATCGAGCGCGTCGATCCGGCGACCGCGACGATCCTGATCGCCGGCACCGCGTTTCCGATCGCGGCGACCCGGATCACCGTCGAGACGCGCTGACGTCAGCGATACGCGTCGAGCACCGCGATCGCGTGGCCCGGATCGTTCGCGAACACGCCGTCGACGCCGAGCTCGGCGAGCCGGCGCAGCTCCGCGGCGTCGTCGACCGTCCACACGTTGATCGGCAGTCCGGCGCGGTGCCAGCGCTCGACCGAGTCCTTCGTGCACAGCGTGTGCTGCGGATGGACGAGGCTGGCGCCGACCCAGCGTCCGATCCAGCCGCGGCGCAGCGGGAACGGTTGCTCGTCGTGGAAGATGTGCGCGAGCGCGACGTCGGGCAGGTGGCGATGCACCTGCATCAGCACGAACGGATCGAACGACGAGATCATCGTCTGCTCGACGCGCCGCGCGTCCTTGATCAGCTTCGCGGTCGCGGCGGCGAGCTCGCCCTCGCGGCCGGCGCGGTTCGACTTGATCTCGATGTCGAGCTCGAGGTCGAACGTCGCGAGCACCTCGGCGAGCAGCGGCACGGGCTCGCCGCGCACGCGCAGCTTCGCGCGGTCGGCCGCGCTCAGCTCGGACATGTGGCCCGGCAGATCGGTGAGGCGGCGCAGCTCGTCGTCGTGAAACACGACCACGTTGTGATCGGCGTCGAACCGGACGTCGAATTCGAGACCGTCGGCGCCGGCGGCCTTCGCCTGCTCGAACGCGCGCATCGTGTTCTCGGGCGCGTGCGCCGAATCGCCACGATGCGCCCACACCCGGGGCCGCCCGCGCGTGCGACGCCAGCGCGTGGCCCGACCGAGCCGGCCGAGGTGAGGCAGGAACGACGCGAGCGCGGACTTCGGCACGCGGCGACTTACTCGACGAAGGTCTTGTGGAGCGCGCGCACGAGCTGGTCGACGTGCGGGCGATCGCACCACAGCGTCACGCGCAGCGGTGACACCGAGACCGCGTTGAGCGGCACACCGGCGGCGACCGCGCTCGACCGCGCCCGGTTGATCACGCCCGGGTTGTTACCGATGCCGTGGCCGACGATCGTGACCGCGCCTTCCTCACCGAGCTCGACCTGATCGGCGAGCACGTTGTCGAGCCGCTTGCGGACCTCGGCCCAGTCGGGCACGTCCGCGATCGTGAACCACACGCGCAGCTCCTTGCCCTCGAGGTCGAGGTGGGTGAGCGGGATCGAGGCGGCCTCGAGGATCTGCAGGCAGTGCTCGACCGCGGCACCGCCGGACACGCGGATCCGGATCAGCTGGTTCTGGCCGGTGACCGCGGCGACCTGGCGTTCGCGCTCGGGCGTGAAGTCGACGCGCGTGCCGCCGCCGTCCTTGTTCGTCGCACGCGCGTACAGCGCGATACCGCTCTTGCGCGCGAACTCGACGGAGGCGTCGTGCAGGACCTTCGCACCCTGAGCGGCGAGCTCGAGCATCTCGTCGTGGCTGATCGACTCGAGCAGCTGCGCCGCGTCGACGACGCGCGGGTCCGCGGTGTAGACGCCGTCGACGTCCGAGCAAATCTCGCAGTAGTCGGCGCGGAGCGCGCCGGCGAGCGCGACGGCGGTGGTGTCGGAGCCGCCGCGGCCGAGCGTGGTGATCTCCCGCTTGTAGGAGACGCCCTGGAAGCCGGCGACGATGACGACCTTGCCCTTGTCGAGCTCGTCTTCGACGCGGAACGGGCGGACCTCGACGATGCGCGCGCCGGAGTGGCGGTCGTTCGTGAGGATGCCGGCCTGCGAGCCGGTGAACGAGATGGCCTCGAGGCCCTCCTCGGTGCACGCCATCGAGAGCAGCGCCATGGACTCGCGCTCGCCGCAGGTGAGGAGCATGTCGAGCTCGCGGCGCGACGGCGATTGTGTGATCTCCCGCGCCTTGGCCAGGAGCTCGTTGGTGGTGGTCCCCATGGCTGACACCACCACGCACACCTGTTTGCCCTGCCGCCGGGTGTCGGCG
>DASTLB010000044.1:0-139719 GCA_035715365.1 Kofleriaceae bacterium
GAAGCTCAAGCGCAACCGCGTGAAGCCGACGCGCGCGACGCGCGACAAGCTGCGCCAGCAGGAGTGCGCGGCGCGCAGCCGCGAGTTCCGGGCCGCGTATCGCGAAGCGCGAGCTGCGCAGCTCGCGGGCGAACCCTGCACCTTCCCAAACGGCCCCTACTGGCAGGTGCGCTTCCACCGCGTGGACGTGGAGCCGCGTCCCACCGGAATGGATCCGTACACTGTGCTGTGACGCCCTCTGCGGATCGTTGCGTGTTTGATCTCGAAGATCGTTTGAGCTGACATTGTTGAGACCTTCGCCGGAGCGAGCCGCGTGCTCGCGTGGCGAAGCCATGTCCTGACGCCGGCCGCGGAGCTGCTCGACAGCTCCGTGGGCCGGCGTTCGTCGATTTCGGCGACGCGGATCGCGATGGTGGCCGGTGATCCGCGGGATTGGAAAATCGATACCCCGGATCGATCCGGAAAGCGCAGGGCGCACGCTGGCTTGCGCGGCCGTTTTAGCTTGGCAGCGTCGCGCGCAGCGCGCCTTCGGAGAAGACCCACATCTGGTTCGGCGTGCCGTGGGTCCAGGTCTCGTTGCGCGTGAGTGGAGCGGTGGCCACGATCGCGACGCGGTCGTTGGGGGTCGTGACTTCGGAGAAGTCGACGGTGAGCTCGTCGTCGGCGAGGGTGGCGCGGGAGAACGGGGCCTGGCGGATGAGGTAGCAGAGCTTGGTGGCGCAGCGGGCGTAGAGGTGCGTGCCGTCGCCGAGGAGGAAGTTGAAGGTGCCGGCGCGGCCGAGCTTGCCGCCGATCTCGGCGACCGCGTTCCACAGGGCGCGACGGGTGCGCGGGTACGAGGCGGGGAAGCGCTTGTGCAGGTGGTCGAGCATCACGCAGAAGGCGTATTCGCTGTCGGTGTTGCCGATCGGGTGGAAGCGGCGGAGGGTCCAGTTGCGGACGCCGCGCACGGTGCCGTTATGGGCGAAGGTCAGCGTGCGGCCCCACAGCTCGCGCGTGAAGGGGTGCGTGTTGGCGAGGCAGACCTTGCCGCGCGTGCGGCGGCGGACGTGTGCGATCGCGAGCAGGGTCTTGATCGGATTGTGGCGGACGTAGTTCGCGAGCGGCGAGTGGGCGGCGGCGGTCGGCTCGAGGAAGGTGCGGACCGCGTGGCCGTCGTAGAGCGCGAGGCCCCAGCCGTCGCTGTGCGGACCCTTGGCGCCGCCACGCAGCGCGAGGCCCGAGAACGAGAACACGATGTCCGTGGGGACATTGCACTCCATACCGAGCAGCTCGCACATCGACTGTCCGCGACGATACCGCTGCGCGATGGCGGCCAAAAGCCCCGCACGAATGTTGTCCGCAACGAAAGTGGAATGTCCCCGTCCACTTATACGTTCAGCGGCCTGAGAGGGAACCATATGACCCGACGGTTCGTAGCGTGCGCAATCCTCGCGGTGCTCGGCGGCGCCTGCGGGGGCAACAAGAGCGACGACAAGCAGGCGTCCAACCAGCTCGAGGATGCGAAGGACGAGCCGAAGCGTTCGCCGATCACGGCGGCGAAGCTCGCGCCGATCATCCACGAGCTCGGTGCGCCGGGCGTGACGCCGACGTCGATCGTCGTGTCATTCGCGACACCGGTGATCGAGCGCGACGAGGCCGGGCGCGTGACGTCGCTGTCGTCGCTGAAGCTGACGCCGGAGGTGCCCGGCGTCGTCGTGTACAAGAGCGTGTCCGAGCTCGAGTTCCGGCCGAACCAGCCGTTCGACTTCGACACGACGTACCAGGTGTCGCTGGCGAAGGTCGAGACGCGGGATGGCGTGCTCGAGCCCGACAAGGGCATGACGTGGGCGCACTCGTTCAAGACGCCGAAGTTCCAGTTCCTCGGGTGGGCACCGACGGAAGTCGACCTGTTCCTGAAGAAGGTCACGATGGAGCTGCAGTTCTCGGGGCCGATCGCCCAGAACGTGGCGCGCAACGCGATGACGTTCACGATCGATGGCGTCGCGACCCAGAACGTCAAGGTGATCGAGTCGCGCGGCTACCGGCTGCCGAGCTCGGTCGCCGTCGAGATCGTGGATCCGCGGCTCAAGGTCGGCAGCAAGCTCGCGGTCGCGATCAAGGCGGACCTGCCATCGCTCGCGAACGTCAACGCGAAGCTGTCCGCGACGAACGCCGAGTACACCGTCGCTGCGGAGCGCGTCGTGTCGCTCAAGGACGCGAAGATCGTCGAGAGCGGCAGCGGCTACTTCCTGCAGGTGACGTGCGACGACAAGGCCGCGCGGCCGGGGCGCAGCGCGTACTACGACGAGGACGGCCATCCGCTGTCGATGCGCTGCCAGCTGAGCGAGGAGGCGATGTCGCGCATCAAGCTCGATCCGCCGGTCAAGAACGCGTACATCACGAGCGGCACGAACGGCTTCCGGCTGTTCGGTGACTTCAAGCGCGGCGTGTACACGATCCAGGTCGAGCCCGGCGCGCGGTCGGTCGACGGTGGCGTCGTGCTCGCGCCGTTCGCCCGCGCGTTCAACGTCGCCGCGCGGACGCCGCAGCTGATGTTCTCGTCGACGGGGCGCTACCTGCCACGCAAGGCGTGGAGCAACCTCGGCATCAAGCACCTGAACGTCGAGGAGGTGAACCTGCTCGTGCGCCAGGTGCCGCCGGAGAACCTCGTGTTCTGGCTCGGCAACCCGCAGGGCGACGCCGCCGACGATCGCACCAGCAACCTGATCCTCAAGAAGACGCTGCCGCTGCGCGGCGACGCCGATGTCCAGACCACGACGTGGCAGGACGTGTCCGCGCTGCTACCGTCGACGACGAAGGGCGTGCTCGAGCTGAAGCTCGCCGGCGTCGGCGTCGAGGCGACGTCGCGGCTGTTGCTGACGAATCTGTCGCTCGTCGCGAAGAAGACGAGCGTGCCCGAGAAGCCGTGGCTGCAGACGGTGCAGGTGTGGGCCCTCGACATCGACACCTCGGACCTGCTGTCCGGCGTCGAGGTCACGCTCGTGCGCAAGAGCGGCAAGGTCGTCGCGAAGTGCACGACGTCGTCGACCGGCTGCACGCTCGATGTCAAGGACACCAAGGATCCGGATCAGGCCGAGCCGTTCGCGCTGATCGCGAAGAAGGGCGATGACCTGACGTACCTGCGCTATCAGGATCTCAAGACCGACACGACCGAGTCGAGCACCGCCGGCTTGCCGTACCACCCGACCGGCGCGCAGAGCCCGTACCGCGCGGCGGTGTTCGCGGATCGCGGCGCGTACCGGCCCGGCGACACCGCGCACGTCGTCGCGATCATCCGCGAGAACAACGATCGCGCGCCCGGCATGGCGCTGCCCGTCGATGTCAAGGTGATCGATCCGCGCGCGAAGGTCGTCCGCAAGCTGACGCTGAAGACGAACCCCGGCGGCGTGATCGTGCTCGATCACGCGCTGCCCGCGTTCGCCGATACCGGCCACTGGCGCGTCCAGCTCGCGGTCGCCGACAAGCCGCTCGACTCGTACGACCTCCTCGTCGAGGAGTTCGTGCCCGAACGCATGCGCGTGACGATCGCGCCGAAGCAGCCCGAGACGCTCGTCGGCACGAAGCCCGAGTTCGACGTCGAGGCGCGCTACCTGTTCGGCGGCTCCGCGCTCGATAGCGACGTGCAGCTCGCGTGCTCGATGTCACCGCAGGTGTTCGCGCCGAAGGACAGCAGCGAGTACACGTTCGGGCTCGAGCCGAAGAGCAAGTCGGTTGCGCTCGGCGAGAGCACGGCGCAGCTCGATCTGCAGGGCCGCGCGCGGATCGCGTGTCCGGACGGCGACGGCGGCGCCGCGGCGTTCACGCAGACCACGCGGCTCGACGCGACCGCATCCGTTCTCGAGGCGGGCTCGGGCCGCGCGACGGTCAAGCGCGCGTCGATGACGCTGCACCCCGAGAAGTTCTACATCGGCCTCAAGTCCAAGACGTCGCTCGCGACGACCGGCCAGCCGCTCACCGTCGAGGGCATCCTCGTCGACTGGACCGGCAAGCCGATCGCGCAGGGCCCCTCGAAGCTCGACGTCGAGCTCGTGCACCTCGAGTACGACTACGGCTACGGCTACGACGAGAACAGCGGCGAGGCGCGCTACGACCACCACGTGCGCGAGGTGCCGGAGGGCAAGCGCCAGGTCGATGTCGTCGGCGGCAAGTTCAAGCTCGAGGTCACGCCGGGCAACGCCGACGCCGGCTACCTCGTGCGCGTCCGCGGCGGCAAGGCGGTGACCGAGCTCGCGCTCGACGGCATCTATCCGTACGAGTACTACGACGACTACGGCGACGGCGACCGCATCGATCAGACGCCACGGCCGTCGCGCCCGACGCCGCTCGTGATGAAGCTCCCCGACGAGGTCGAGGTCGGCAAGGCGGCGACCGCGAAGGTGATCGCGCCGTACAAGGGCAAGATCCTGTGGACGGTCGAGACCGACGGCCTCGTGCGCGCCGAGTGGAAGGACACCGCGGGCGGCGAGACGAGCTGGAACTTCAGCGTCGACAAGTTCGTGCCGAACGTCTACGTCAGCGCGTTCCTCGTCAAGGATCCCCACCTGGAGTCCAAAGATGCGTTCCTGCCGGATCGCGCGTTCGCGGTCGAGAGCGTGCGGATCGCGCCGACCCAGCTGCGCCAGGACGTCAAGCTCACGGTGCCCAAGGAGGTCCGCTCGTCGAGCCCGCTGTCGGTGCAGCTCGACCTCGGACCGACGACCGAGCCGACGTTCGCGACGGTCGCCGTCGTCGACGAAGGCATCCTGTCGCTCACGAGCTTCGCGACCCCGAACCCGCTCGAGCGGCTGCAGGCGCAGCGCGCGCTCGGCGTCGAGACGTACGAGACGATCGGCTGGACGATGCTGCATCAGCCAGCCGGCGCGTCGTCGAAGACCGGCGGCGGCGATGACTACGACGAGGGCGGCGTCAGCGGCGGCGAGGCCGGCGGCGTGCTCGGCAAGACGCGCGTACAGCCGGTGAAGCCGGTCGCGCTGTTCTCCGGCATCGTCCAGGTCGGCGCCGACGGCAAGGCGACGATCCCGTTCCAGATCCCGAGCTACCGCGGCCAGGTGCGCGTGATGGCGTTCACCGCGAGCGCGTCGAAGATCGGCCGCGCCGAGGCGAAGGTGATCGTCCGCGATCCGCTCGTCGTCCAGGTGACGTTCCCGCGCTTCATCACGCAGAACGACGAGATCCAGATCCCGGTGTTCCTGACGAATGTCTCCGGTGGTCCGCTCGACGTCGAGCTCGCGATCGACAGCGCGCACGTCGAGGTTGCCGGTCTCGCGATGCCGAAGGATGGCGCGCAGCCGATCGCGTTCACGAACAAGCCGAGCGGCACCGTGCGGATCCAGGACGGCTTCTCCGAGACGGTCGTCTACTCCGCGAAGGCACAGCTCGCGGCCGGTGGTGCGCGGCTCAAGGTCGTCGCGACGGCGAAGGGCGCGAAGCTCGGCACGCTCACCGTGCAGGACACTGTCGAGGTGCCGGCGCTGCCCGCGGGCCCGAAGGATCGCGTGATCCAGAAGGTCAAGCTCGAGGCCGGCACGCTCGACCTCGCGAAGGTCGCCGCGCTGAAGGGCTGGGCGCCGATGTCCGAGACCACGACGTTCTGGATGACGTCGAACCCGTACGGCGAGTCGTTCGATCACCTGAGCTACCTGATCCACTACCCGTACGGCTGCATCGAGCAGACGACGTCGTCGACGCGGCCGCTGCTGTACGTCGGCGCGCTCGCCGAGCAGGTGGATCCGAAGCTCGCGCAGCTGAAGATCGAGGACATGGTGCTGTCCGGCATCAACCGGATCTTCTCGATGCAGACGCCGTCCGGTGGCTTCGGCTACTGGCCCGGCGCGCTCGAGCCCGAGGACTGGGCGACCGCGTACGCGACGCACATGCTGCTCGACGCGAAGAAGCTCGGCTACACGCTGCCGGCGGATCGGCTCGACGAGGTACTGCGCTGGATCGATCAGCGCGCCGCGCAGTACGAGCGTGGCCTCGGCAAGTACGCGCGCCACGATCACCTGTACTACGACGGCCAGGTCCAGGCGTACTTCCACTACGTGCTCGCGCTCGCCGGCAAGGGCAAGAAGGCGCGCATCCTCAAGCTGATCTCCGACTACCCGGCGAACCCGAAGCAGGAGCAGGCCGAGGATCTGTACCTGCTGAAGGCCGCGCTCTACCTTGCCGGCGATCGTCGCTACGAGAAGGATCTCAAGGCGGTCGACGCGTCGCCGATCACCGCCGATCGCACGAACAGCTGGAGCTTCTACTCGGACCGCCGTCGCCGCGGCCTGATGCTCAGCACGTTCTTCGATCTGTTCGGCGTCGACCCCGCGGGCGAGCCACTCGCACAGCGGGTCGCGCAGTCGCTGACCGGTCAGCCGTCGTACTACTACAACACGCAGGAGCTCGTGTGGGGCGTGACCGGCCTCGGCAAGTGGGTGACCGCGCAGAAGCCGCAGGCAACCGCCGACGGCAAGCTCGTCGCGAATGGCCTCGCGATCGGCCCGCGCGCGACGAAGCAGAAGACGAACGACCGCACGTGGACCGTCGTGCGCGCGAGCGAGTACAAGACGCTGACGCTCGACGTCCCGGCGTCGGCGGCGGGGATGTGGCTCGTCGTTCGCAGCGAGGGCACGCGCACCGGTGCGACCTACAAGACCGGCGGCAACGCGCTGTCCGTGAAGCGGACGTATCGCAAGCTCGACGGCACGGCGATCGATCCGGCGAAGGGCGAGCTCAAGCTCGGTGACCTCGTCTACGTCGAGATCGAGCTCGCGAACACGAGCGGCCAGTGGATCGAGAACATCGCGCTCGTCGATCGGCTGCCGGCCGGCTTCGAGATCGAGAACCCGCGGCTCGGGCGCGGCGTCCAGCTCGACTGGGTGAAGCAGGAGGATCTGTGGGGTGCCGACTTCATGAACATGCGCGACGATCACCTCGAGGCGTTCGGTGGCCTCGCCGCGAAGACGACGAAGAAGGTCGTCTACACGGTCCGCGCGGTGACGTCGGGCAAGTTCACGATCCCGCCGGTCGAGGCCGAGGCGATGTACGACCCGACGCTGTGGGCGCGCGCCGCGGGCGGTACGGCGGTGATCGCCGGGCCGTGGACGAAGAAGACGATCTGAGCCGTGATCGCGTTCGTCGACACGCTCGCCCGCCAGCGCCGGCTCGCACGGTTCGTGCGGGTCGGGCGCGCGGTCGTTCGCGGCGTGCTTGTCGTCGACGCGCTGATGCTGCTGCTGCTCGTGGCCGCGCTCGCGATCCCGCTGCCGGCACGCGACTCCGGGTGGTCGACCGTGATCGAGTATCGCGACGGCCGGCCGGCCTACGTGTTCCTCGCGCCCGACGACAAGTGGCGCCTGCACGTCGGGCTCGATCGCGTCGACCCGAAGCTCGTGGAGGCGCTCGTCGCGCTCGAGGACAAGCGGTTCTGGAGTCACGACGGCGTCGATCCGGTGGCGATCGGGCGCGCCGCGTGGACGAACGTGACGCGCGGGCGCCGGGTGTCCGGCGGCTCGACGCTGTCGATGCAGCTCGCGCGCTTGCTCGAGCCGCGACCGCGCACCGTCCCGAACAAGCTGATCGACATGTTCCGCGCGGTACAGCTCGATCTGCGCCTCTCGAAGCACGAGATCCTCGCCGAGTACCTGTCTCGCACGCCGTACGGCGGCAACGTCGAGGGGATCGAGGCCGCGGCGTGGGCGTACTTCGGCCACAGCGCGCGGCACCTGTCGCCGGTCGAGATCGCGACGTTGCTCGCGGTGCCGCAAGGTCCGTCGCGATTCGCGCCGAGCGCCGCGAACACCGCACGGCTGCGCGCGCGCCGCGACGTGATCCTCGACAAGCTGATCGAGGCCGGCGTGTTCGCGGGCGCGGATGCCGAGTCCGCGCTCGTCGACGCGAAGGACAGCGCGCCGCCGGATCACCTGCGCCGGTTGCCGCGCGAGGCGCATCATGCCGCGTTCGCGCTGCGCCGCCGGTTTCCGGATCGCGAGATCATTCACTCGACGCTCGACGCCGGCGCGCAGGCGGTCGCCGAGCACGAGATCACGCTGCGCGCACCCGAGCTGCATGCGAAGGGCATCCACGGTGGCGCGATCGTCGTCGTCGATCACGCGACGCGCGAGGTGGTCGCGCTCGTCGGCAGCCTCGACTTCGCGGACGCGAAGCACGGCGGCCAGATCCCGATGTTCGAGCGCCCGCGCTCGCCGGGCTCGACGCTGAAGCCGTTCCTCTACGCGCTCGCGATCGATCGCGGCCTCGCGCTGCCGGGCTACCTCGTGCCCGACGTACCGACCCAGTACGGCACGTACCGGCCGAAGAACTTCGACAACACGTGGAACGGGCTCGTCACGCTGGAAGACGCGCTATCGCGCTCGCTGAACCTGCCGTTCATCGATCTGCTCTCGAAGTACCGCGTCGAGCCGTTCATCGCCGAGCTCGAGCGCGCCGGCGTCTCGCTCGAACGCGCCGCACCTGGCTATTACGGGCTGTCACTGATCGTCGGCGGCATCGAGCTGACGCCGCTCGAGCTCGCCTCGCTGTACGCGACGCTCGCCGAGGACGGCAACTACCGACCGCTGCGGCTCGTCGATACCGACCCCGTGTTGCCGGATGCGCCGATCTTCGCCGCCGGCTCCGCCTACCTGACGCGCGAGACGCTCGCGAAGCGCGACCGCCCGGACTTCCCGCGCCGGCGCGACTTCGACGGCCTGCCGGCCGAGATCCACTGGAAGACCGGCACGAGCTTCGGGTTCCGTGACGCGTGGGCGGTCGGCTCCGGGCCGCGCTACACGGCGGTCGTGTGGACCGGCAACGTCGACAACGAGCCGAGCTCCGAGCTCGTCGGCTCCGAGGCGGCCGGGCCGCTGCTGTTCGATGTCCTCGAGGCGCTCGCCGATCGCACGCGTCACCCCGAACCGGCGCAGCCACCCGACGATCTCGTGCAGATCGAGGTCTGCGCGTACTCCGGCCACATCGCGACCGACGCCTGCCCGCACAAGACGAAGCGGCTCGCGCGCGTCCACGCCGTGCCGACGACGCCGTGCCCGTATCACCACGCGTACGACGTCGATACCGACAGCCACGAGGCGGTGCTGCCGGCGTGTCGCGTGCCCGGCCGCAGCTACGAGCGCAAGAGCTTCGTCGTGCTGCCGAGCTCGGTCACCGCGTGGCTCGCCGAGCACCACCGCACGTTGCCGGAATCGCCGCCGTTCGCGGAGGGCTGCATCGCCGAGGCCGCCGCGGCGCCGGTGATGGTGACGCCGAGCGAGGGCCAGGTCGTGACGCTGATCCCGGGCGTCCCCGCGACGCGCCAGGCGATCCCGCTCGCCGCGACGACGCGCGCCGCGACGGTGTCGTGGTTCGTCGACGGCATGCTGATCGGCACCGCGCCCGCGAGCCAGCGCGTCTACTGGGTACCGTCGGTCGGCAAGCACGATGTCGTCGTCGCCGACGATACCGGCCGCAAGGCGCGCCGCGTGCTCGACGTCCGCTAACAGCGCCGGCGCCGTGCCAGCGCGAGCACCGCGAGCCCGAGCGCGAGGCCGCTGCCGCCCGCCGTCGAGCAGCCACCGCCGGCGCTGCCGTCCTCGCCATCGCCGCTGCCACCGTCGCCGCTGCCCGAGCCGGATCCCGACCCCGAGCCGCCACCGAGCTGGACGGTCACGGTGATCGTCTGGCTCTGCGTGTTGCGGCCGTCGCTCGCGTCGACGCGGATCTCGTGGCTGCCCTCGGCGAGCGCTGCGTCGGTCGCGAACGTGAACGGCCCGGCGCCCGGCGTCATCGCCGCGGGCTGGCCGTCGACGAACAGCGCCGCCATCGTGACGCCGACGTTGTCGGTCGCGGTCGCGGTGACCTCGAAGCCGGGCGCGACGATCGCCTGATCGGCCGGTGACGTGATCGCGAGCGTCGGCGCGACCGCGTCGGCGACGCCGAGCCGCTCCTTCAATAGCGCGACCGAGTTCTGCTTGTTGCGGCACACCGAGCCGCCGATGCCACACGCGCGCGCGTTGTACTCGCCGCACGACACGAGCTGATCCTTGAACGAGCGGTTGCCGTTGTAGCTGAGGTACGTCATCGGATCGGACGCGAGCAGCTCGTGATCGAGGCCGTAGCTGTGCGCGACCTCCTGCGCCATCACCTCGCACACGGTCTGCGCGTCGTCGGGGAACACCTCGGTGAACGTGAACACGATCGAGTTCTCGATGATCCCGCAGTCCTCGGTGAACGGCGACACGCCGCCGACACCCGACGGCATCCCGATGTCTCCCGGATACCCGCCGAACACCGCCTCGATGTGCGGCACGTTGCCGGGATCCTGATCGGTGACGACGACATCGAAGTCCTTGAACATGTCGGCGAAGCACGCGACGGTCGCGTTCCACGTCGCCGCGCTCGTGTTCCACGC
This sequence comes from Kofleriaceae bacterium, assembly GCA_035715365.1. GTDB lineage: Bacteria > Myxococcota_A > Polyangia > Haliangiales > Haliangiaceae > JABFXX01. The sequence continues at coordinate 10,397 of DASTLB010000044.1, forward strand.
CGGCACGCTGACGAGGCCGCCGACGATCGACGAGGTGTTTGCGCGCGCGTCGTCATCGCCGGGCCGCAGCGTCACGCCCTTGTGATTGAGGTAGATGACGCGGCTCTGCGCGACCGCGTTCGTCGTGCCATTCGCCGGTAACAAGCGGCGTACCGACAGCGGGCGGGTCGTGGTCGTTTGACTCGCAACGAAGTCGAACGGGCGCGCCGTGCCGGGCGCGTGTAGCGTGGGCTCCGCAGCGGCGGTGGCCGTCGCGGCGAGGAGGAGGCCGGAGACGAGCGAGGTGTTCCGCATGGCGTGCCGCACATCACGTCGTGTGCCATCGAACGCGACGCCCGCGCGCGACGACGAACACTGCATGGCCGACGAGTTGCGCGCAGATCCGCAGTTGCACAACTCGCGCACGAACCGGTTCGCTGCGCCGAGTTGGCACTGTCCGGAGAGGCATCTCGCCACAACTGACGCGGAGTCAACAAGGAATCAGGCGCGCGACAAATTCATTCCCACTCGCGAGCGCGATGCCGGACAATCGTGAGGTCGTGCTCCGGGTGATTTGCGAGACCTCGCGGCAGCTCGCCGCCCTCCCGCTCGTGGTCGCCGTGTACGCCGCCCCGCGCTGCAACATCGTGGCGACACCCCCGGCGCTCGATCCGATCGTGACCGCCGGGAGCGCGGGATCCGCGACCGAGCCGGCGGTGCCCGAGCCGCCCGCGAAGCCGTACGAGCCGAAGACGGTCGAGGTACCTACGGTCCGCGAGCCGATCGCGGCGCCGCCGGCCAGGCCCGCGGTGCCGCGCATCCTGTTGCCCGAAGAGGCGATCGTGCGCGCGATGGATGCCGGACGTGCGGCGTTCGTCCGCTGCTTCAAGAAGGCGATCGATGCCGATCCGACGATCGTGTCGTACAAGGTGAAGCTGCACGTCGAGCTCGATCCCGACGGCAAGATCACCGCGACGTCGACCGACGCCGAGGATCCCGACCTGTCGCGCTGCCTCGCGCGCGCGGCGTACCGGCTACCGCTGCCACCGCCCGGCAAGCTCGGCGTCGTCGACTTGCCGCTGTTCTATCGCCCGGACAGCTGAGCTACTTCGCGAAGAACGCGGCGAGCGGCGGCGCCATGTTGTCGGGAATGTTGTCGCCCCACGCGCCGCCATCGATCGTCGCGCCGGTCGGCCGGCCGTGATCGTCGAGCCGGTAGAAGATCGGCAGCACCGACGACTTGAGCCCGGCGGCCTCGACCTGCTTCGGATCGACGCGGTCGACGTCGATCGCGATGATGTGCGTGCCGGCGAACGCGGCCTTCATCTTCGGCTGGTCGCGCGTCTTGCCGATCTCGACGCAGGGCGGACACCAGTCCGCGTGCAGGTACGCGTGCGGCTTCTTGCCGGCGCGCGTCGCGGCCGCGGCCTCGTCGGCGAGCGTGCGTGCGAGCGGCTGCGCGGGATCGACCTCGACCCAGCTCTCGGTTGGCGCCGGCGCGGTCTTCGGGGGCGGATCGGCGGGCGGAGCGCTCGCGGCGGGACGGTCCTCGGAGCGCGCGCAGGCGGCGGCGAGGACGAACGGCAGGATCGTCAGATGACGGGGCACCGCGCGACGGTAACAGGTACGCCGGCGACGGTGACGATCACGCGCGGCGCTTCTGGCGTCGCTTCGGCTTCGCGCGCGCACGCGGCTTCGGTGCCTTCGCGTGCGCGCGCAGCACGTCCATCGCGACGCGGACGTCGGTCGCGACCTCGGTGTCTCCGGCCTCGCGCGCGATCCGGATCGTGCGGCCGAGCGCGCGATAGACCGCGGCGCGACGAGGCTTGCTCAGGCGTTGCCAGCTCGCGTCTGCCATGCGCCGACAGCGTACGTCGATGGCGCACGCGATGCAGGCCCCGAGATACCAACCCACGGTGAGGCGATCATGCGTGACACGATGGCGAGCGGGACTTCGAGCTGGACTTCGAGCTGGGATGACGTCCGACGACTTGCCGACGAGCTGGAGCTCAAGATCCACCTCGCCGGGATGGAAGCGCGCGATCGCTGGCGTGCGCTGCAACCGCGGCTCGAGATGCTCGAGCAGGAGATCACGCACCAGACGAAGCAGGCCGTCGACGTGATCGGCGAGGAGCTGAGCTCCGTCGGAACCGCGCTGCGCCGGCTGCGCGACGACATCACGAAGGGCTTCGAGAATTAGCGAACCGCTTGCCGTCCGCGATCCGATCGCGCGCGAGTCACGCGCGAAATCGCCGACCGCGTCGCGGCGTGGGTGGCATGCACGATGCTCGTCACCGGGGCGAAACCTCACAGGAGGACGCGATGCTCTCGATGACGAAGACGTTGGGTGCACTGGTATTTGTCGCCGCGGTGGCAGCTCCGAACGCGGCGAGCGCCGACGACAACCCGAGCGTGTTTAGCTACTCGTGGCGCGACAACCGCATGCAATCGGGGATCGGTGTCAGCGCGCTGCTCGGTGCGGGCGTCAGTGGCTTCACCGATGCGACGATGCGTGACGTCGCGGCGCAGGACGTCGGTGGGCTGTGGGATCTGCGCGTCGCGATCGGCTCGCATATTCCGCTCGGGCTGGAGCTGGCGTACATCGGCACGGCCGTCGACATCGACGCGCTGACCGGCACGCAGACCGGCACGCTGATCGGCACGACCGCCGAGGCCGCACTCCGCTACAACATCATGCCGCAGTACAAATGGAATCCGTACGTGTTCGCAGGCATTGGCTATCAGCGATACGACGTGCGCAATGGCAACTTCACGCTGTCGGACACCGGCGTGAGTGATAGTGACAACTCGATCGTCTTCCCGCTCGGCGCAGGGCTGTCGTATCGCGACACGACGGGCCTCGTGTTCGACCTGCGCGGCGAGCTGCGCGCGAACACGAATCAGGGGCTCGTGCTCGACACGAACGGTGTCGACTACGTCCCGATGCACGCGTGGGAAGCGAGCGGCGCGATCGGCTACGAATTCTGATGCGCAGAAATTGCAGTTGAGCAGGCTGTAAAACTCCATCTATCCTGCTCGGGTTGCGCGCGACTTGGCTGTGGCTCGTTGTCGTCGGTGCTTGTGGCGCACCGGCAAGCTCGGACACGGTCACGTTCGATCCGTGCGCACCGCTCGCGCTCGATTCCAGCGGTGCGACGATCGAGCAGGCCGCGAGCATCGACGACGCGATCGCGATGTGGCGCGCGCAGGGCGTCGACCAGCTCGCGCACGCTCCCGGTGGCGACCTCGCCGTCGTGTTTCGCGACGCAGCCTCGTCGATCTACGGCTTCTACGACGACGCGAATGCGACCGTGTACGTGAACTCCCGGCTCTCCGATGCGGAGCAGCGCGCGATCACCGTCGCGCACGAGGTCGGACATGCACTCGGCCTCGTCCACGTCGATGCCGCGGACCGCGCGTCGGTGATGAATCCCGGAAATCTGGCGATCGCTCCCACGGCCGAGGACGAGCAAGCGCTCGCGCGGCTGTGGGGTAGCTGTCGGTGATGGCGCGTTGCATCGGCTCGCGTGCGGACGCATGCTTTGCGGGAACGCGATGCAGTGCGTGGTCGTCGATAGCTCCGCCCTCGGGCGACAGACGATGTGCGCGTGCCTGAACGAGCTCGGGCACCACGCGATCGCTGCGAGCTCCTCGCAAGCTGCGGAGGCGCTGATCGCGGGCGGCGAGGTCGATCTCGTGGTCGTCGATCACTGCCCGCCGTGGAGCGATGGCTGGGCGCTCGCGCGCCGGCTCCACGATCGCGACATCGCCGCGATCGTGCTCGGCGATCCGACGGACGCGAGACCGATCACGCGGACGCTCGCGTTGACCCGGCCGGTGTCGCTCCACGATCTCGAGCGCGCGATCGCGAGGCTCGCGGCGGAGCCTCACGCCGATCCGCGGCGCGGCTCGATGTAGTGCACGAGATCGTCGATCGAGCGCAGCGTCGGGATATCGGCCTCGCGGATCGCGACCGCGTGCTCGGTCGACAGCGCGGCGAGCAGGTTCTGGTAGTCCATCGAGTCGAGATCGAGCTGGTCGGCGAGCGGGCGCGCGTGGTCGACGGTCGCCGGATCGACGTCGGGCGCGATCCGGTGCAGCGTCGTGAGGATGGCATCGGCGAGATCGGTCATAGCTTCTGCGGCTCCTGCAGCAGGTGGTCGAGCGCGGCGAGGAACAGACCGCCGCGATGGCCGTCGGACACGCGGTGATCGGCAGCGAGCGTCGCGACGATCGTCGGGTGCGCGACGACGGTCGTGCCGTCGACCCACGGCCGATTCGCGATCGTGCCGAATCCGATGATCGCGACCTGCGGCGGCGCGATGATCGGAAACACGGTCTGGCAGCCACGATCGCCGAGGCTCGTGACCGTGATCGTCGCCGACGTCAGCTCGGAGCTGCGCAGCCGGCCGGCGCGCGCGCGTGCGACGAGATCGTGGAGCTCGTGCATGATCTGATCGATCGGCTTGTCATCGGCGTCGAGGATCGCCGGCGCGATCAGGCCGCCGGTGCGCAGCGCGATCGCGGTCCCGAGGTGGACCTCCTCCGAGGGCCGGAACCCGCCGTCGATCCAGAACCCGTTGAGCTCGGGGACATCCCACAGTGCGAGCGCGACCGCGCGAAGCAGGACCGCCGCGGGGAGCACGCGCTCCTGGATCGGACGCGGGGCGTTGTGCTCGGCGAGCCAGTCGAGCGCGCGCCGTAGGCTGATCTCGTGCGCGAGGTAGTAGTGCGGGATCTCGCGCTTCGCGCGCGTCATCGCCGCGGCGATCGCGTCGCGCATCGATCCCCCCGGCGCACGCGCGGCCTCGACCGGTTTCGGCGGTGGCGGTGGCGGCACGACGGTAGGCGGTGTGACATCGCGCAGCACGATCGCGCCGTGCGGCCCGGTGCCGTGCAGCGCCGAGAGCGCGATGCCCAGCTCGCGGGCTCGCTGGCGCGCCGCGGGCGAGCTGCGGATGCGCTCGGGCTCGGGGCTCGTCGGTGCGGGCGCCGGAGCGACCGGAGCCTCGCCGGCGCTGCGCAGCCGCGCGAGCACGGTGCCGACCGGGACGTCCGCGCCGGGCTCGACGAGCAACGCCTCGACGTCGCCGTCGGAGAAGCTCTCGATCTCCATCGTGGCCTTGTCGGTCTCGACGAGGCCGATGATCGTGCCGCGCACGACGTGGTCGCCCACGGCGACGCGCCACTCGAGCAAGCGCCCGTGCTCCATGTCGGCGCCGAGCGACGGCATCCGGATCTCAGGCATGCATCACCGTCCGGACCGCCGCGGTCACGGCATCGACGCTCGGCAGCGCCGCGAGCTCGAGGTGCTTCGCGTACGGGATCGGGACCTCGGCGCTGCACACGCGCGCGACCGGCGCATCGAGATCCCAGAACGCCTGCTCCCCGATGATCGCGGCAAGCTCGCCCGCGAGGCTGCCGGTGCGCCAGCCCTCGTCGACGATCACCGCGCGATGCGTGCGGCGCACCGAGCCGAGCACGGTCTCGGTATCGAGCGGCCGCAGCGTGCGCAGATCGATCACCTCGGCCGCGACCCCGGTTGTCTCGAGCTGGGCCGCGGCGGCGAGCGCGCGCGGCAGCGAGCCGCCATACGTCACGATCGTCGCGTCGCGGCCGGCGCGCCGGATCGCGGCATGGTCGAGCTCGACGGGACCCGGCGATGCGAGGTCCTCCTCGAGGCCGTACAGCTGGACGTGCTCGAACATGATCACCGGATCGCGATCGCGCAGCGCGGTGGCGAGCATGCCGCGCGCGTCGGCGACGGTCGCCGGTGCAAGCACGCGCAGCCCGGGCACGTGCGCGTACCAGTTCTCGAGGCTGTGCGAGTGTTGCGCCGCAACCTGACGGCCGGCGCCGGTCGCCATGCGGATCACGAGCGGCACCTCGATCTGGCCTCCGGACATGTGTCGCAGCGTCGCCGCGCCATTCACGATCTGATCGAGCGCGAGCAAGCTGAAGTTGACCGTCATGATCTCGACGATCGGACGCAGCCCGTTGATCGCCGCACCAATGCCGGCACCGACGAACGCTGACTCCGAGAGCGGTGCATCGCGCACGCGATCCGGACCGAGCTCGTCGAGCAGGCCGCGCGTGACCGCGTAGGTGCCGCCGTACTTGCCGATGTCCTCGCCGATCAGCACGACGCGCGGATCCATCGTCAGCGCCTCGCGCAGCGCCTCGCGGATCGCATCGCGGTACGTCAGCTTCATGGCACGGCCCTCACGTCACGGGTCAGATCCTCGACCGGCTCGATCGGGGACGCGTCGGCGAACGCGCACGCGCGGGCGAGCTCCGCGGCGGTCTCGGCCTCGATCGCCGCCAGATCGTCGGGGCCGACGAGGCTCGCGACGCGCTCGGCGAACGCCGGGATCGGATCGCGCTTGCGCCACAGCTCGACCTCGGCCTTGTCGCGATACAGCTCGGGATCGAACATCGAGTGCGCGCGAAACCGATACGTCATGCACTCGAGGAACCACGGCGCGCCGGTGCCGCGGATGCGCTCGATCGCCTGCGTCGCAGCATCGTGGACCGCGACGACGTCCATGCCGTCGACGACCTCGGCGCCGATCTGGTGCACCGCGGCTTTCTTGTGGATCTCGCCCTCGGCCTGCGAGCGCGCGAGCGCGGTGCCCATCGCGTACAAGTTGTTCTCGCAGACGAACAGCACCGGCAGCTTCCACAGCGACGCGAGGTTCAGCGCCTCGTGAAACTCGCCTTCGGCCGCGGCGCCCTCGCCGAAGAACACGCACGTCACCGCGCGCGTGCCGCGCAGCTTGTCGGCGAGCGCGATCCCGACGGCGACCGGCAGGCCACCGCCGACGATGCCGTGGCCGCCGAAGAACCGATGCTCGCGCGAGAACAGGTGCATCGAGCCGCCGCGGCCGCGCGAGCAGCCGCCGGACTTGCCGTACATCTCGGCCATGATCGCGTCGGCCGGTACGCCGCGGAGCAACGCGTGGCCGTGCTCGCGGTACGTCGCGATCACCGCGTCTGCCGGGCCGAGCGCCGGCACGACGCCGGCCGCGATCGCCTCCTGACCGATGTAGAGATGGAGAAAGCCGCGGATCTTGCCCGCCGCGTAGTCCTCCGCGCAGCGCTCCTCGAGGCGACGGATCCGGATCATCGCGCGCAGCATCGCGAGCGCCTGATCGCGCGTCGGTAACTCGCCGGCGGTCCTCACGCGGCACCTTCCAGCGTCGAGGTGTCGCCTTCGGGCAGTCCGAGCTCGCGCGCGCGCAGCAGCCGGCGCATCAGCTTGCCGCTGCGCGTCCGCGGCAGCTCCGCGGCGAACGCGAGCTCGCGCGGCGCGACCGCCGGTCCGAGCTTCTTGCGCGCGTGCGCGATCAGCTCGTCGTGCAGCGCCGCGCCCGCGATGAATCCCGGCTTGAGCGCGACGAACGCCTTCACGACCTCGCCGGCGACCGGATGCGGGATGCCGATCACCGCAGCCTCGGCGACCGCCGGATGCTCGAGCAGCGCGCTCTCGACCTCGAACGGTCCGATCAGGTGAGCTGCCGACTTGATCACGTCGTCGCCGCGGCCGACGAACCAGTAGTAGCCATCGGTGTCGCGCTTCGCGAGATCGCCGCTGAGATACCAGCCGCCGGCGAAGCACTTCGCGTAGCGCTCGGGGTCGTGGAGGTAGCCGCGGAACATCGATGGCCAGCCCGGACGCAGCGCGAGCTGGCCGATCGCGCCGGCCGCGAGCTCGGTGACCTTGCCGTCGGTGACGTCGACGATCGCGGCCTCGATCCCGGGCAGCGGCTTGCCCATCGAGCCCGGCCGCACCGGCATCGTCGGGACGTTCGCGATCATGATCCCGCCGGTCTCGGTCTGCCACCAGTTGTCGAGGAACGGCTTGCCGAGGAGCTGGTTGCCCCACACGACCGCCTCGGGGTTGAGCGGCTCGCCGACCGACGCCGCGACGCGAACGCTCGACAGATCATGGCGCGCCGCGACCTCGGTGCCGGCCTTCATCAGCATCCGGATCGCGGTCGGCGCGGTGTACCAGACCGTCACGCGCTCGCGCTCGAGCAGCTCGTACCAGCGCTCGGCGGCGAAGTCCGCCTCGTCGACGAGGCTCGTCACGCCGTGCACGAGCGGCGCGATCAGGCCGTACGACGTGCCGGTGACCCAGCCGGGATCCGCGGTGCACCAGAAGATGTCGTCGGGCCGCAGGTCGAGCACGCAGCGTGCGGTCGCGTAGTGCGCGATCACCGCGCGGTGGACGTGCATCGCGCCCTTCGGCCGCCCCGTCGTGCCGCTCGTGAAGTGCAGCAGCGCGAGCGTGTCCGGTTTCGTCGCCGCGATCGCGAGCTCGGACGAAGCGCCGCCGACGACGGTCTGCCACGCGAGCACGCCATCGGGCATCGGTGCGCCGTCGTCGATCACGATGACGTGCGCGAGCGTCGGCATGCGATCGCGGATCGGCGCGACCTTGCGCGCGTACAGCGAGGCGGTCGTGACCAGCACCTTGCCGGCGGCGGCGGACACGCGCGTCGCGATCGGATCCGGTCCGAACGCCGAGAACAGCGGCGAGAACACCGCCTGGATCGCGAACGTGCCGAGCGCGGCCGCGAACAGCTCCGGGATCCGCGGACACAGCGCGAGCACGACATCACCGGCACCGACGCCGAGCGAGCGCAGCGCGTTGCCGAACCGGTGCATCTCGGTCGCGAGCTCGGCGTAGGTGAGATCCCGTGCATCACCGCGCTTGCCGCGCCACCGCAGCGCGACCTTCGCCGCGAGCGGACCGTGCGCGTGGCGTTCGACCGCGACGTCGGCGATGTTGAGCCCGGACGAGGACGTCAGCTCGCGCTCGGCGTCTGCCCACCGGAACGACCGCCGCGACGACCGGTACTCGTCGGCGTGGCAGGAGCCGTCGGGGCGGCGCTCGATCTCGAGAGGCATGTGCGGACAGGGCTGCAAGCGATGCACCAGCGCGTAGCGTCGTGCCGTGCGATCGCGCTGAACGGGTTGCACGCAGCGACGACACGCACGCACTGCTTGCGCGCGTCACTTCGCGTGTTTCTGGTAGGTACCGACGAGCGTCGCCTCGGCGAGCACGTGGCCGGTCATCGCGCGCGCGAGCTCGGACTTCGACGGCCGCGCGAGCTCGAGCACGCGATCGAGCGCGTACAGCTTGAAGAAGTAGCGGTGGCGGCCGACCGGCGGACACGGGCCACCCCACTGCGCTCGCTTCCAGTCGTTGACGCCGAACCGGCCATGCGCGAGCCGCTTCACGCCTTCGTCGAGCCCGCCGGCATCGGCCGGCAGATCGACGACGACCCAGTGCACCCACGTCACGCGCGGTGCCGCCGGATCGGGAGCGTCCGGATCGTCGACGACGAGCGCGAGGCTCTTCGTGTTCGGAGGTACGCCGGTCCAGCGCAGCGGTGGCGAGAGGTCCGCGCCCTCGCAGGTGTACTTCGATGGGATCTCGCCGCCTTCACGGAACGCTGTCGAGGTCAGTCGCATGGTCGGATCGACTGCAGCTGGCGAGCCAGCATCTGCGATGGCCACCCACGCGAGCGCGGCGATCAGCGATCGCATCATCGAGCCTCGGATGCTCCGCGCACCCCGTCGACCTGGCGTGCACTGCGTGCATCGCGACGGATCAGCGCGCGTCGCGCGGCTTGGTAGCCGGCGCGCATGTAGCCCGGCCACTCGCGACGGTCGAGGAAGCTCTCGTAGAACTTCGCGCCGCGGACCTCGGTGTGCGGCACCGGCTGCAGCAGCTCGACCCGATCGCCGAGCCCTCGCACGTGCTCGCGGGCGAGCTCGAGATAGATCGCGTAGCGCAGCTGTCCCGACGCGCGCAGGATCGACCACGGCTCGCGATACCAGTCGCCGATCGACATCCCGGCGAAGCTCTCCGGCAGGTAGCTGTTCGTGCCGATCACGAGGTCGACCGGCTCGAGGTCGGCGAGCGGTGCGGTCGGGAAGATGTCGACGATGCCGCCATCGCCGTACCACTTGTCGCCGATCGCGACGGGCTCGACCATGATCGGGATCGAGATCGCGATCCGCGCGGCGCGCGCGACCGGCAGATCGGGCGTGTGATGCGACGACAGGTACTCGACGCGATTGTCGTCGATGTTCCACACGACGGCGGCGAACGGGATCGTGGTCTCGCCGAGCCGGCGATCGCCGACGAGCTCGCGAAACGCGTGCTCGATCGCCTCGCCACGCAGGAGCCCGGTCGTGCCGCGGAACCGGTGCAGCGCGCCACGCGCGACCGCGCGCCAGCCAGGATCGACGTAGTGATCGGTCGGCAGCTCGAGCCAGAACCGCGCGATCTGGTCCGCGGACAGTCCGCACGCCCACAGGCTGCCGAACAGCACCGAGCCCGAGCACGCGCTGATCAGCACCGGCTCGAGCGCGGCGTCCTCGAACGCACGGCGCACGCCGACGAGCGCTGCGGTCGCGCCGCTGCCACCGGACGCGACGACCGCGATCCGCTGGCGCGCGAGCTGTGGCGCGGCGAACCGGCGCGGTGGCCCGAACACCGGCTCGGCTGCGGGCGGAACGCGATGCCGCGCAGGACCGAACGCCTGCCACAGCGTCTTGCCGAGCGACAGGTCTCTGCGCAGATCCTCGACGACGTCGCGCGCGAAGCCGTAGACGTCGAACACGGGCCTCAGGTTATTGGGTTCGAGGACATCGTCGATCATCGGCATGCCCCACGTGCGTGCATCGGCCGCGCCGCCCCGGACGCGCGAGGCCGCGCAACCATCGCGCCTACGCTCCCGCGTTGCCGCAAGCGATTCGCACGACCGCGCGCGTTCGCACCCCGGCGATGGCGCGAAAGCTGCTCGTGGATCGCTGTATGGGCGCTGCTCGGATGTCAGCACTGGAATCTGCATTTCTCGGACTCGAATCCCGCGACGTGCCGTTCCACTTCGCGTCGATCCTCGAGGTCGATCGTCCGATCGCCGTCGAACAGCTGCGGTCCCACGTCGACAGCGTGCTCGGAACGATCCCGCGCTACCGCCAGCGCATCGTGCGGTCGCGATGGCGTGGCGCGCGCTGGGTCGACGTGCCTGACTTCCGGATCGAGAACCATGTCGGCGCGGTCACGGTGGCCGCGCCCGGTGGGCGTCGCGAGCTCGACGAGCTCGTCGCCCATCTCCTCGAGACCGAGCTCCCGGCTGTCCAGCCTCCCTGGCGGCTGTGGGCCGTACACGGTGTCGAGGGTGGGCGCGGCGCCGTGATCGCGTTGATGCACCACTCGCTCGTCGACGGCATGGCGGGCTTTCGGCTGCTGCAGGAAGTGCTGCGCGGTCCGGTCCCGGCCGCGCTGCCACCGGCGCCGCCGCCGCCGTCGCGGCGCAAGACGCAGCTTGGCGCGATGCGGGAGCTCGTCACGTGGAAGAACGCACGCGCGCTCGGCAAGCTACTGCGCGAGGGGCTGACGCCGGCCGACCAGCTCGGGATCAACCCGCGGCGCGTCGGGCGCACGCGCGTCGTCGCGAGTCACACCGTCGATCTCGATGCCGTCGAGCAGATCGAGCACGCGTTCTCGGCGACGAACAACGACGTCGTGCTCGCCACGGTCACCGGCGCGCTCCGCCGATTGCTGATCGAGCGAGGGCTCGACCCGGATCAGATGCGCGATGTTCGCGTCATGGTGCCCGTCGGGCGCCACGGCAAGACCGCGCGCGAGGCGTACGGCAACCGCGTCGTGCTGCTGCTCGTCCCGATCCCGGTGTACGAAGCGGACCCGGCGGCGTGCCTGCAGACGATCGCGCGCGCGACCCGACACCTGAAGCGCAGCCATACCGCCGCCGGCGGAGACCTGCTCGTCGCACTCAGCGACGTGACGTTGCCCGCGGTGCTGTACGGCGTGCTCGCGATCGCGCTCCGCATGCGCGCGTTCAACCTGATCGTGACGAACGTGCCCGGACCGCCGAAACCGCTGTCTTTGCTCGGAACCCAGCTGACGCGGATCGTGCCGATCGTGAACCTGTGGCCGCATGTCGCGCTCGGGATCGCGGTCGCGAGCTACGCGCGATCGCTGACGTTCGGGATCCAGACCGACCACGCCGTGATTCCCGACGCGACGCGCGTCCGCGATCATCTCGCCGCGGCATTCGAGGCCTTGCGCGACGCCGCGGCCCACGCGCACGCCGCGTGAACGTGCGCCGGGCACATCGGATGCAGCCGATCGCGGCATGACCGCCGCGCTCACCGGAATCCATTCACGTCTGCTCCTGGATCACGCCGAGCTCGAGGGCTTCCTCGAGCGGCTGATCGCCGCCTTTCGCACCGGCGACCGCGACGCCGCGCGCGAGGCCTACCGGGAGGTCGAGACTCGGCTCACCGCACATATCGCGATGGAGGAGGAGCTGCTGTTCCCTGACTTCGAGAAGACCGAGCCGGGGGAGACTCACGAGTTGACACTCGAACACGCGGCGATTCGCGCCCGGCTCGAGGAGCTCGCGATCGGCGTCGATCTCCACGCGACGCGGTTGCCCGCGATCGAGGAGCTCGCGCAGATGTTGCGCAAGCACGGCCAGCGCGAGAACGAGCTGCTGTATCGCTGGGCCGATCGGGTGTATTCCGACGAGACCCGTCGCCCGGACTTCGAGAATTTCTTCTCGCGGATCCGAGCCCAGGCCGGCGACTCGCAGGCGGTACTGCGATGAAGGCGCGGCAGTACTCCAATCTCGTCGAGCTCGCGCATGCCAGCGTCGAGCGCTACGCGACCCGCCCGCTGTTCGGCGAGAAGCGTGACGGCGAATGGCAATGGCTCACGTACTTCGAGTGGCAGCGCCACGTCGATGCGGTCCGTGGCGGTCTCGCGGCGCTCGGTGTCCAGCCCGGCGATCGCGTCGCGATCGTGTCGCGCAACAGCGCCGCGTGGGCCTCGGTCGCGTACGCGAGCTACGGCCTCGGCGCCGCGTTCGTGCCGATGTACGAGGTGCAGCGTCCCGAGGACTGGGAGTTCATCCTGCGCGACTGCGGCGCGACCGTCGTGTTCGGCCGCACGTCCGAGATCGCAGCCGCGCTCGAGGCGATGCACCCACGACTGCCGGCGCTGCAGCACGTGATCACGATCGAGGCGCCGCCCGAGGATCCACAGGGCCTCGTCTCGCTCGAGCAGCACGGCCGGATCCGCGGCACGCCACCGCGCCAGATCAACGCCGACGACGTCGCGGTGCTCGTCTACACGTCCGGCACGACCGGATTCCCGAAGGGCGCGATGCTCACGCACCGCAACCTGACGTCGAACATCGCCGCGTCGATCTCCGAGTTCCCGATCCAGCCCGACGATCGCTCGCTGTCGTTCCTGCCGTGGGCGCACGTCTACGGTCAGGCGATCGAGCTTCACATGCTGATCGCCGCCGGCGCGTCGACCGCGTTCAACACGAACACCGAGCACCTGATCGAGGATCTGCACGAGGTCAAACCGACGGTGCTGTTCTCGGTGCCGCGGATCTTCAATCGCATCCACGCCGGGGTCCGCGCGCAGATCGATCACAAGCCGCGCGCGATCCGAGCCGTGTTCTGGCGTGGCATGGCCGCATCGATCCGGCGCCGCCGCGGCGAGCGGCTCGGCTTCGTCGACTGGATCGCGTACCTGCTCGCGAGCGTGCTGTTCGCCGCGATCCGCCGCAAGTTCGGTGGCCGGCTGCGCTACGCGATCAGCGCGAGCGCGACGCTGTCGAAGGACGTCGCGGAGTTCGTCGACGGGCTCGGCCTCGACGTCTACGAGGGCTACGGCCTGACCGAGACCTCGCCGGTCGTCAGCTTCAACCGACCGGGACAGCGCAAGCTCGGCAGCGTCGGCCTGCCGATCGAGAACGTGATCGTCAAGATCGACGACACCCGCGGCGAGGTGCCGGGCGAGGGCGAGATCATCGTCTACGGCCCGAACGTCATGAAGGGCTACCACGCGCGTCCCGAGGAGAACGCGCGCACGTTCACCAGCGACGGCGGCCTGCGCACCGGCGATCTCGGCCGGCTCGATGGCGACGGCTTTCTGTGGATCACCGGCCGGATCAAGGAGCAGTACAAGCTCGAGAACGGCAAGTACGTGATGCCGACGCCGCTCGAGGAGCGCCTGCAGCTCTCGGCGTACGTCAAGAACGTCATGCTGTTCGGCGACAACCGGCCGTACAACGTCGCCCTCGTGGCGATCGACGCCGATCGCATCCGCGAGTGGGCGAACGAGCAGGGCATCACGCTCGGCGCAGATCTGACGACCGACGAGCGCGTCCGCGCGCTGATCCAGCGCGAGCTCGACGAGTACAGCAAGGGCTTCCGGTCGTACGAGCGACCGCGCGCCTGCACGCTGACCGAGACCGCGTTCACCGTCGAGTCCGGCCTGCTGACCCCGACGTTGAAGCTCAAGCGCCGCGACGTGCTGTCGCGGTTCGGCAAGGCGATCGACGCGCTGTACGAGCAGCCGGCGAAGCTGACGCCGCCGATCCAGCCCGCGCCGACGCCCGCGCCCGTCCCCGCACCGGCGCATTAGCAGCACGCGCATCCGACGCCGCGCAGATCGTGCGCGGCTCGCACCGTCGCAGCGTGCTCCGTCGGGGCACGGTTCTGGCAGCGCGACGCTGCATGTGCGAGCTGCTCGCGATCTCGGCGCGCTATCCGACGACGATCCGGCTCTCGATCGCCGAGCTCGCGCGTCACGGCGGCGATACCGGCCCGCATCGCGACGGCTGGGGCGTCGGCTTCGTGCAGGATCGCGACGCGCTCGTGATCCGCGAGCCGACCGCGGCCGCGACGACGCGCTGGCTGCCGTGCATCGACGACACGCGCGCCGATGCCGTGATCGCGCACATCCGACGCGCGACCCAGGGCGAGCGCATGCTGCGCAACACCCAGCCGTTCGCGCGCGAGCTCGGCGGCCACATCCACCTGTTCGCGCACAACGGGATGCTGCCGGGGATCGAGCGCGACGATCGGCTCGCGACCCGTCGCTTCCGCCGCGTCGGCGACACCGACTCCGAGCAGGCGTTCTGCGCACTGCTCGAACGGATCGCGCCGCACTGGGACGCCGGCGTGCCGCCGCTCGAGCTGCGACTCGCGCTCGTCGCCGAGATTGCCGCCGAGCTACGCGCGCTCGGGCCCGCGAACTTCCTGTACAGCGACGGCGACGCGATCTTCGCGCACGCGCACCGCCGGCGTCACGACGACGGCACGATCCGGCCGCCCGGCCTGCACGTGCTGTGTCGCAGCTGCAGCGCGCACGCCGACGGCGTCGGCATTCCGGGCATCGAGCTGCCACCCACCGCCCAGCAGGAGGTCGCGCTGCTCGCGAGCGTGCCCCTGACCGGCGAGGGCTGGCAGGCGCTCGCCGAGGGCGAGGTCGTCGTGCTCCAGCGCGGTCGGATCGTCAGCCGCCTCGCACCGGCACCTCACGCCGGCCGCGACAGCACGCGCAGCGCGTCGACGTACGACACGATCCCGACGAGCTTGCCTTCGCGATCGACGACCGGCACCGCGCCGATCCGCTGATCCTCGAACAGCTTCGCGATCTCGACCACCGGATGATCTGGCGTCACCGTGATCACCGGCGTCGTCATCACGTCGCGCACGGTCAGCGACGTCTCGCCGCGTGCCATCACGAACACCGACGGGTTGCCAAGGCACGTCCGCAGATCGCGCTCCGAGATCATCCCGATCACGACCTCGCTCGCATCGATCACCGGCAGATGCCGGATGCCGTGCAGGCTCATCGTGTCGGCCGCCTCGAACAGGTTCGCCTCGGGACGGATCGCGAACGGGCCCGGTGTCATCGCGGTCGACGCCACGGCCTCCGACGGCGGCGTCGGCTCCATCGCGCGCCGCACCTCGGCCGCGAGCACGTCGGTGACCGAGACGATGCCGACGAGCTTGCCGCGCTCCACGACCGGGAACGCGTCGAGCTTCGACGTCGCGAGCCGGCCCGCGACCTCGGTCAGCGAATCGTCGGGATGCACGGTCTGCGGCGCGCGCGTCATCGCGCCCGACACCGCGACGAGCGTCCACTCGTCGCCACCGCCGAGGCTCGCTCGAAACTCGAGGATGTCGCGCTCGGACAGCAGGCCGACGAGCTTGTCCCCCGGTCGCATGACCGGCAGGTGCCGGATCGCATGCTGTTGCATGAGGCGATGCGCCGCGCCGAGCGTGTCGACTCCGTCGATCACCCACGGAGAGCGCCGCATGATCTCGCTGATCTTCATGGATCGGATCGCAGCATCGCGCGTGCCAGCGATCCGCCGGCGATCCCGCGCAGCGATTGCGCACACGCGCGCGTCGCATTCGTGCGGTGGTCAGCCGCGCCGCGCCCGCAGGTTGCGCAGCCGCGTCTGGTCCTCGCGATCGCGCTCGGCGAGCGCGCGTCCGACCTGCGAGATCCGTGCGGTCAACGCCGGTGCGACCCGCTGCTCGAGCGTGTGGAGCTGGCGCGACGTTCGCGACAGCGCGGCACCGAGCGCGCGCACGTGGACCTCGCGGCCGACGGCGTCGAGCAGCTGGGCGGCGAGTGCCTCGAAGCGATTCGCGGCCTCGAACTGCGCGGGGCCGGTCGGGCCGGGTGCGGTCGCGCGCGATGCGAGGTCGCGATCCCAGACGGGAAGCTCGCGCAGCGTCGGCACGACGACGCCCCAGACGCGCTCGACGTCGAGGTCGACCTCGAGCGCGCGCGGCGGCCAGCCGGTGGCGGCGACGCGGCCAGCGCCGTGGATCGCGAGCGCGTCGAGCTCGGCGCGGTAGGCGGCGGCCGCGGTGTCCGCGATCGCGCGGCGGTGCTCGGCGACCGGGCGCGCGAGCGGGACGAGTGCGCGGACGAGCGCCTCGCGCTTGCGGCGCAGCAGCGAAGCGCCCTGATCGACGCGATCGAGCAGGCGGCGCGCGCGCAGCAGCTCGGCGCGGTTCGGGGCGCCACGCGTCAGCATCGTCGTCATGCGGCGGTGGCTCCCGGCCGCTGGGCCCAGGTGTCGTCGTCGATGCGCTCGAGATCGTCGCGCGGCAGCGTCTCGAGCAGGCGCCAGCCGATCGCGATCGTGTCGGCGAGCGAGCGGCGGGTGCGGCCCTGCGCGACGAGCTCCTGCTCGAACCGGGTCGCGAAGTCGCGGGCGCGGCGGTCGGCGTCCCCGAGCCCGGCGTCGCCGACGATCGAGGCCATCAGGCGAGCGTCGCGGCCGCGTGCGTAGAGCGCGTAGAGCTGGTCGGCCCACCGGCGGTGCGCGGCGACGGTCTTCGTCTTGCCGATGCCGGCGTTCATGAGGCGCGAGAGCGACGGCAGGACGTCGATCGGTGGGTAGACGCCCTGGCCGTGCAGGGTTCGCGACAGCACGATCTGACCCTCGGTGATGTAGCCGGTCAGATCCGGGATCGGGTGCGTGATGTCGTCGTCGGGCATCGTCACGATCGGCAGCTGCGTCACCGAACCGCCGCGGCCGGCGAGCACGCCGGAGCGCTCGAATAGCGAGGCGAGGTCCGTGTACATGTAGCCGGGATAGCCGCGGCGGCCGGGGACCTCGTCGCGCGCGGCGGCGACCTGGCGCAAGGTCTCGCAGTAGTGCGCGAGGTCGGCCATCACGACGAGCACGTGCATGCCGTGCTCGAACGCGAGGTGCTCGGCGGTCGCGAGCGCGTAGCGCGGTGCGAGCAGCTGCTCGATCGTCGGGTCGCGCGTCTCGTTGAGGTAGAGCACGGTGCGCTCGAGCGCGCGCGTGCCGCGGAAGCGATCGACGAACTCGCGGGTCTCGCGCGCGGTGATGCCGATCGCCGCGAAGACGACCGCGAACGGGGCGCCGCCGGCGACGCGCGCCTGCTCGACGATCTGGGCCGCGAGCTCGAGCGCGGGCAGGCCGGCGCCGGAGAAGACCGGCAGCTTCTGGCCGCGGACGAGCGTGCACAGGCCATCGATCGCCGAGCAGCCCGTCTCGATGAAGTTGTCCGGTGGCAGCCGGCGCGCGGGGTTCATCGGCGCGCCGTAGACCGGGCGCAGCGCTTCACCGATCGGCGGTGGCAGATCGTCGAGCGGTGCGCCGATGCCGCTCAGCGTGCGGCCGAGCAGCTCGCGGCCGACCGGGACGCGCGCGGTCGCGCCGGTCAGCGTGATCTCCGAGCTCGCGGGCGACAGGCCGAGCGTGTCCTCGAGGACCTGGACGACGGTGACGCCGGCGCCGGCATCGATCACCTGACCGCGGCGCGGCGGCTGGCCGGCGAGGCGGATGAGCACGTCCTCGCCCATCGCGACCCGGTGCGTGTCCTCGAGATAGAGCAGCGCGCCGGCGAGCGCGTGCGCGCCGTGGTGGATGCGGGCAGCGTTCACGACTCACCTCGCAGGCTGGCGAGCGCGCGCTCGGCGGCGAGCGTGCGCGTGGCGTGGTCGTCGGCGGGCGCACGCCGCAGCTCGGCGTAGGCGCGGCGGAACGCGGCGAGCGGCAGGTCATCGAGCTCGGCGCCGGCGACGAGCCGCGCGTCCGCGGCGTCGAGCGCCTTGACCGCGAGCTCGGCCATCGTCGCGGTCTTCGCGAGCGGGCACGAGGCGTCGCTCGGATCGAACGCGTTCTGGCCGAGCAGGTGCTCGCGGATGATCGACGCGACCGCGAGCAGCAGGCGATCGCGGTCGTCCATCTCCTCGGCGCCGAGCAGGCTCGCGATCTCGCGCAGCTCGGCGTCGCGCTGGAGCACCGCGAGGATCCGCGTGCGCAGCGCGGGCCAGGCGGGTGTCGTCGCGGCGGCGAGCGCCGGGGTCACCGCGTCGACGTACAGCGAGTAGCTCGTCGCCCAGTCGATCGCCGGGAACTGGCGCGCGCGCGCGAGCTGCGCGTCGAGCGCCCACAGTCCGCCGGCGACGCGCAGCGACGCCTGGGTGACGGGCTCGGAGAAGTCACCGCCCGGCGGCGACACCGCGCAGACGAGCGTGACCGCACCCGCGCGCGCCGGCGTGCCGAGGCTGCGCGCGCGACCCGCGCGTTCGTACAGCGCGCCGAGCCGGCTCGCCATGTGCGTCGGGTAGCCTTCCTCGCCGGGCATCTCCTGCAGGCGCGCGGCGATGTCGCGCAGCGCCTCGGCCCAGCGCGACAGGCTGTCGACCATCACGGCGACGCGGTAGCCCATGTCGCGGAAGTACTCGGCGATCGTGACGCCGAGATAGACCGACGCCTCGCGCGCGACGACCGGCATGTTCGACGTGTTCGCGACGAGCACCGTGCGCTCCATGATCGAGCGGCCGGTGCGCGGATCGACGAGGCGCGGGAACTCCTGCAGCACCTCGGCCATCTCGTTGCCGCGCTCGCCGCAGCCGACGAACACGACGACGTCGGCATCGGCGTACTTCGCGAGCGAGTGCTCGACGATCGTCTTGCCCGTGCCGAAGCCACCGGGCACCGCGATCGTGCCGCCCTCGGCGAGCGGGAACAGCAGATCGAAGATCCGCTGACCGGTGACGAGCGGGCGGTCGGAAGGGAGGCGCAACGCGACCGGGCGTGGCGTGCGGATCGGCCAGCGCTGCGCCAGAGAGAGCGGCGTGCCGTCGGCGAGCTCGCCGATCGGTTGATCGATCGTGAACGCGCCATCGGTGATCCGGGCGATCGTCCCCGCGACGCCGGGTGGGACGAGGATGCGGTGCTCGAAGCTCGCGGTCTCGGCGACGGTGCCGAGCACGTCTCCGGGGCCGACGTGATCACCGGCGTGGACGCGCCCGACGAACGGCCACCGGCGCTCGGGATCGAGCATCGCGGCGACCGCGCCGGGCGCCACGAAGTCACCGTGCGTGTCGGCGAGCCGGCCGAGCGGGCGGCCGATGCCGTCGAGCACGGCGCCGAGCAGGCCAGGGCCGAGCTGCGCGACGAGCGACGCGCCGGTCGCGAGCACCGGCGCACCGACCGCGAGGCCCGTGGTGTCCTCGAAGATCTGCAGCGTCGCGGTCTCGCCCTTGAAGCGGATGATCTCGCCGAGCAGCCCGCGGTTGCCGACGCGCACGAGCTCGTAGAGCGCGGCGTCGCGCAGCGGTCTGGCCTCGGCGAGCGTGCCGGTGATGCGGGTCAGGGTGGCGGTCATCGCAACCTCACGCGGTAGCCGATCGCGCGCCGCAGGATCTCGAGCAGCTCGTGCTCGGGCGCGACGCCGGGAAGCGGGGCAGGGCCGGGGAACGGCATCAGGATCGGCGTGCCTTCGCGCTGCAGCTGGCGGCGCGTCGACGCGGGCAGCGCGTCGTGCAACGACTGCTCGATCAGCACGACGCCGCCGTGCGCGGGCTCGTGCGCGAGCCGGGCGAGCGCGGCCGCGGCCTCGTCCCCGGTCGTCGCGACGATCGGGGCGATGCCGGCGAGCGCGATGCCGAGTGCCGCCTCGCGGCCGCAGATCACGTGGAGGCCGGCCTTCATGCGCGATCTCCAAACGCGATCCGCCACGCCGCGCGGCGCAGCGTGCGCGACTCGACGCGACGCTCGAGCACGAGGTGGATCACCGCGGCGGTGCCGTGCGGATCGTCGCGGCGCAGCCGGGCCTGGGTCGCGAGCTGCCAGTCGAGCAGCGCCTGCTCGATCGCCGCGGGCGCGCCGGTCGACGCCTCGAGTGCGGCGGCGAGCGGCGTGCGCGCGAAGTGGGCGGCGAGCAGCTCGCGCGCGCGCTGGATCGGGCCCGCGGCGGCGGCGAGAAAGCGCGCGCGGTCGAGCGTACCGCCGGCGACGAACGACGCCGCGGGATCGAGGCCACCGCCGCGCGACGCGAGCAGCAGCGCCGCGGCGACGAGCTCGCCGTCGACGAGCTGCGAGAGGTAGCGGGCGAGCGCGCGATCCGCGGGGCCTGCCTTCGCGCGGTCGAGCACGGCGGCGAACAGCGCCTGCTCGTGGACGAGTGGATCGGGGTGATCGCCGGCGAGCGCGGGCGCGAGCGGGTGACCGAGCTCGACGAGCGCGGCGTGCAGCTCGCCGAGCGTCGCGGCGGCGGCGAGCTCGCCGAGCACGCGGTCGCGCAGCCACGGTGTCGGCACGCAGGCGGCGCGCCGGCGCTCGGGCTCGATCGCGCCGGCGATGCCGCGCACGATCGCGCGCAGGCTGCGGCGATCCTCGTCGAGCACGAGCAGCTCGAACGTCGCGTGGTCGCGGCGGCTCGCGAGCCAGCGCTCGAGCTGGCGGAAGTCGGCGGCGGCGCGATCGCGGGCGGCGCGGTCGATCGCGGCGGTCGAGACGTCGCACGCGAGGCCGGTGCGCGTCATGACCGCGGCGAGCGCGGCGCGATCGGGCGCGCGCTCGAGCTCGGCGAGCGCGCCGGCGTCGAGCACGTGCGTCTCGAGGCCACGCGCGCGGCTCGCGAGTCGCGTCATCGCGCACCTCCGGACAGCGCGAGCGCGGCGAGCGCGGGCCACTCGCGATCGAGCAGCGTGTCGAGCGTGGCGTCGATCCGCATGCCCGGCCGATCGAGAATCGCGCCCACGAGCTCGTCCGCCGGCTCGACGCGCACCGACGGCGGCGCGTGCGAGCGCGCGAGCTCGACGAGGATCGGCGCGCAGCGCAGCGTCGCTGCCGCCGCGGTGGCGCCCGCGAGCGCGGCGGTGACGAGCGCGCGCCCGGTCGTGTCGTCGAGCAGGTCGGGCAAGCGATCGCGCACGCGTGTGCGCAGTCGATCGATCATCGCGGCACGCGCGGCGAGCACGCGGGTGCGCGCGGTACGCTCGGCGGTCGCGACCTCGAGATCGGCGCGCGCCTGCAGCTCGTCGATCACGTGGCGCGATGCCGCGTCGCGACGGTCGGCGCGAGCCCGTGCCGCCTCCTGCTCGATCCGCGCGACGTCGGCCTCGGCCTCGGCGCGCAGCGCCGCGACCTGTCCGTCGGCCTCGCGCTCGATCGCCTGCAAGAGGTCGGCGAGCATGATCACGCTCCGCGCAGCAGGATCAGCACGGCGATCACGAAGCCGAGCACGACCATGGTCTCGGGGATCGCGATCATCAGCACCGCCGTGGTGCGCAGCTCGGGCTTCTCGGCGAGCGTCGCGGCCGCCGACGAGCCGATCTTCGATTGTGCCCACGCGGTCGCGAGGGCGGTGCCCGCGATCGCGACCGCGGCGGCGATGGAGATCCACAATGCATTCATGGCGACTGCCTCCTACGTGGCGACGGTGGACGGTGACCAGTGCCGGAGCGGCTGGTACGGACCACCACCGGGCTGGAAGAACGTGTCGAAGAACTCCACGTAATGCAGACGCATCACGTGGATCGTCGGGCTGAACAGCGTGATCGCGAAGTTGACGAGGTGAAACACGAGCGCGAACGCGATGCCGAGGGCGACCGAGCCGAACGCGCCGCCCATCCGGTTCGCGACGACCGCGAGCATGACCGACGCGGTACCGAGCGCCATGACACGGGCGTACGACAGCACGTGGCCGACGATCGTCATCAGGTCGAGCAGCGCGGTCGCACCCTCGAGGATCACGATGATCGGCAGCGTGACGAGCATCGCGATCACCGCGGGCGTCACGAACACCTTCGGTAGCTGCTCGAACAGGGCGAGCAGCGCGACGACGAGCAGCACGAGCATCGCCGCGGTGAGCCCGCGTCCGATCGCCTCCTTGCGATCGCGCCGCCACCGGTTCGCGGCCGCGACGATCAGGCCGAGCAGCAGGTGCACGACCCCGAGCGCGACCGCGAGCGCGAGGAACGCGAGCACCGCCTCGCGACGATCGAACCACACCGCGTGCATGCCGAACAGCTGCGTGCCGAGGTCGCCGAACAGCTCGCCGTAGCAGATCCCGAACAGCACCGCGTACACGGCGACCGCGGTGATGATGCGCGCGATCGAGCGTGCGGCGGTGTGGGGCTTACTTGCAAGCCGCAGGATCAGCGCGAGCGCGAACATGAGCGCGCCGTAGCCGACGTCGCCGACGATCACGCCGAAGAACATCGGGAAGAACACCGCGACGAACGGCGTCGGGTCGACCGAGCCATAGCGCGGCAGCGGCAGCAGGGACGTCAGCACCTCGAACGGCGCGAACAGCTTCGGATTCGCGAGCACGACCGGCGCGTCCTCGCCGCGCCACTCGTCGCGCCCGACCTCCTCGATCGTGACCTCGAGTCCGACGTCGCGTGCGAGCGCGGTGGCGAGGGTTCCGCGCTCGCGTGCCGGCAGCCAGCCTTCGAGCACGAACACGCGACCGCTCGTCGCGGCGTGCTCCTCGGCGCCGAGCGCGAGCAGCGCGTCGTGAAAGCCACGGCGAGCGCGTGCGAGGTCCGGACCTTCGGTGCGCGCGAGCGCCATGGCCTCGTCACCGACCTTGCCGAGCTCGGCGATCACCTCGGCGAGGCGCGGGCGCATGCGCGCGAGCGCCGTCGAGAGCGGCAGGCCACCGAAGCCTGGCGGCAGCGGCGCGCGATCGACGCGGGCCTCGGAGAGCTGGCGATCGATCAGCTCGGCGCGTGCCGCCGAGACGAGCAGCAGTGCGACCTGCTCGCCGGTCGCGAGCGTGTACGAGCGCAGCACGTGGGCCTCGCCGATGACGCGGTCGAGCGCGCCGCGCAGCTCGGCGAGCGCGGTGTCGCCGTGCAGGCGCAGCAGGTAGACCGAGACCGCGCGCTTGCGATCGCTCGCGAGCAGACCCTCGAGATCGTGGAACAGCGGCTCGTAGGCGCGCAGCGCATCGCGCTCGTCGACGAGCGCACGCTGGCGACGCGCGAGCTCGTCGACCTGACGGCGCACGCGCGCGGTGCGTCGCGCGATCGCCGCCTTGGCCGGGCACACGCCCGTGTCGTCGGAGACCGGCGCACCGAGCTCGGCGAGCGCCGTGAGGGTCGCCTCGAGCTCGGCGAGCGCCGCCGTCAGGTGACGGCGCCGCCTGCGCACGGTCGCGTCGGCCGTGCGCGGTACGAGGCCGGGCGGGCACGCCGCGTCGATCACGTGGACGACACCGGCATCCTGCAGCGCGCGCGTCGTCGCGGCGAGCGCGGCGAGCGGCCCGAGGACGCGGATCCGTGCCATCTCGATGATCACGTCGCCTCCTCGTGGACGATCGCGACGAGCCGCTGCGCGAGCCGCTCGGCAAGCTCGTCGAGCGCGATGCCGGTCAGCGCATCGTAGCGCGCGACATCGACGACAGCGGCCTGCTCGATCGCCACGATCCGCTCGCGCGTCGCCTGCGCGATCTCCGCGGCGAGTCGATCGCGCTCGGCGACGAGCTCGGCGTCGAGCGACGCCGCGGCTGCGGCGGCGGCGGTGCGTGCGGCCTCGCGCATCGCATCGCCGCGCGCGCGAGCGTCGGACAGTGCGGCGTCGAGCCGGGCCTCGGTCTCGACGAGCGTCGCCAGATCCGAGCGCACGCGGTCGGGCGGGTGACGTGAGGTCGCGTGGGCCCGCATGGCTAGCCGAGCGCGAGCTCCTCGCGCTTGCCCATCGCGTGCTCGTTGTCCATGAAGAACAGCCGGGACGGCTCGATCCGGTAGAACCCGTGGATGCCCGGATCGCGCGCGATCACCTGGGCATTGCTCTCGCCGTGCCACAGCGCGGTCGAGAACGGGAACCGGAACAGGTAGTCCTCGACGACGTGCAGCCGCTCCTCCGGGTTATCGACGAGCACGACGCGGCCCTCGAGCTGGAGGCCCTTCGCGGTGCCCCAGTCGGTGCAGTCGTCGTTGATCGTGCCGGCGACGCGGCCGGTCGCGACCATGTTCTGGCCGTGGCGCGTGGCGGCGACCGACGTGAAGTACAGGTTCGTGCCGTCCGGCACGTAGAGCACCGCGGCAGCCCACAGGCCGGCGGGCCCGTAGGTCGCGAGGTTCAGCGTCGTGTGGCGCGCGAGGTACGCGAGCACCCGCTCGCGGAGGTCGGTGTGATCGAGGATCTTGGTGGCGGCTTGCATGGCATCTCCCTCTCAGAACAGCGCGGCCAGGATGAAGCCGCCGGCGAGCCCGACGGCCATGAGAATGAACGACAGCAGCGTCCAGGCCTGTGCCGGGACGATCTCGCGGATGTTGTCCGGGTTCCGGACGAGGCGATGGGCGGCGCCGATCGCGTGCGGCAGGCCGATCAGGCCGAGCAGCGTCGTCAGCGGGAGCCCGGCGAGCGGGAGCAGCGCGACCGCGACGTACGCGATCGTCACGAGGATCGCGAACCCGCGTGCCGCACGCTCGCGACCGAGGCGCACGACGAGCGTGCGCTTGCCGGCCGCGGCATCGGCGCGCGCGTCGGGAAACTCGTTGATCCACAGGAACGCCGCGGTCGCGAGCGCGTACGGGATCGACGCGAGGAGCACGCCGGCATCGAGCGAGTGACGCTGCACGAGGTACGTGCCGCCGGCGAGCACTGGACCGTACGCGATGCCGACCGCGAGCTCGCCGAACCCGCGATACGACAGCTGCAGCGGCGGCGCGTGATAGAAGAACGCGAGCCCGACGCCGAGCATGCCGAGCCACAGCACGTCCGGCTCGCGCACGAGCACGATCGCGAGCCCGGCCGCGATCGCGATCGCGTAGAACACCGCGGCGACGATCGCGGTCTCGCGACGCGTCAGCAGGTGGTCGACGATCACGCGCTTGCCGCCGGAGAACGGGCTGCGCTCGTCGTCGCGGATCGCCTGATCGGTGCCGGAATCCCAGTCGAAGATCTCGCCGGATGCATTCTTCGCCGCCTCGACGCAGAAGATCCCGAGCACGGTGAGCGCGAGCCAGCCCCACGCGATCGGGCCTTGCGAGGCGGCCGCCGCGGCGCCGATCAGCATCGCGGCGACCGACGCGAGCGTGATCTTCGGGTCGGCGACGCGCCACGCGCCGGACGCGACCGATGACGCATGGCTGGCGGGCAATACCTGTGTGGTCATGACGAGCTCCAGGTCAGAAGACTGGCGGTCATCCACACGGCGACCGGGATGACCAGGTTGTCGGTGCCGCGTGGCGACAGCGCTTCGGCGAGCGCGGCGACGATGCCGAGCACGACGATGCCCGGCCACGCGAAGGCCGGCGCGAACAGCTGCGCCGCGATCACGGCGGCCGCGCACGCGCCGAGCGCGACGACGATCGAGCCCTCGACGGACTTCGGCTTGCCGCCGGGCGTCTGGTAGTGGTGGCGTCCGAGCTTGCGGCCGACCGCGCCGCCGATGCCATCGCCGAGCGACAGCGCGAGCAGCGCCGCCGCGGCGGGGAACGGCGCGACGACGAGCCCGACGATCGTGAACATCGCGTACGACACCGTGTAGTGGACGAGCCCGGTCCACCGCTCGTCGTCGCCGCTGACGCTGCGCACGAGCCGCGCCGCGAGCCCGATCCGCGACGCGACGAGCGGCACGACGATCGTCGCGACGACCGCGGCGAGCACGATCACCACCGGCACGAGGCGGCCCTGCCACCACGGCCAGCCTGCGATCCAGATCCCGGCGCCGACGTGCAGCAGATCGCGGACGTACGTCGAGGCGACCCCGACCGCGTGCAGCGCGATGCACGCCGCGAGCCCACCGGCGAGGATCGCCAGCCACAGCACGCCGAATTCGAAGTCGGTCATGCGGCCCTCCGCGCGGCAGCCTCGTACATCGCATCGACGGCCTCGAGCGCCGAGCTCGCCGCCAGCTCGGTGCCGATGCCGCGCCCGCCGGCGCCATCGCCGACGAGGTAGAGCCCGGGGATCGGCGTCGTCACCGGCAGGCGATCGCGACCGACCTGGCCAGGGAACTGACCGTTGCAGATCGCACCGCGGTTCGACTTGCCCATCCAGCCGGCGACCGCGCGGATCGGCGTGAACTCGGCGAACACGAGCTCGTCGTCGAGGTGCGGGATCACCTGGCGCAGCGCCGCCATCGAGCGCTCGCGCCAGCGCGCCGGTGGATCCGCGGGATCGTCGCGCGTCGGGCCGTAGATGCTCGCGACGATCAGCTGGCCGGGGCCGAGCGTCGGATCGTAGTTCGTCGGCACCGGCGCATAGATCGCGAGCGGATCGCTGACGCGGCCGGCATCGATCGCGTCGACCGTGTCGTGCATCAGCGGGATGCTGAGGTCGTGCAGCGTCTTGCCGGCGAGCGACACGCCGCCGATCAGGCAGCCTTCCTCGACGAGCGGCCGGCGCAGCGCGAGCTTGACCTGGTGCGCGTTGCCCGAGCCGCGGATCGCCGCGACGCGCGCGCGGTAGTCGTCCGGGACGTCGTCCTCGACGAGCGCGAGCGCGTCTGCCGGCGCGAGGTTGCACGCGACGATCGGCGCGGTGTACTCGGCGCCATCGCTCGTCGTGACGACCAGGGAGCGGGCGCGCCGGCGGATCGCGATCGCGCGGCGGCCGATGACGAGATCGCCGTCGGCGCCGTCGACGATCCGGAGCAGCGCGTGCGCGATCGAGTCCATGCCGCCCGCGACGTACGACAGCCGGTACGACGCGAGCACGCCGCGCAGGCAGCGGATCGCCTCGCCCGCGGAGACCTGCCACGGCGGCAGCACGAAGAAGATGCTCGCGAGGAAGCTGAACAGGAAATACGCGCCCGGGTGCTCGGTATGCGAGCGCACGAACTCGTCGAGCGTGCGGCGATCCCAGCGCCGGAGCTCCCACTCGGTCAGCGTGAACAGCTGGAACACCATGCGGGCGAGGTGCGCGCGCTCGGCGGTCGACAGCTCGAGCGTCCGCGCGGCCTCGAGTGCGGTCGCCGCGAGCCCGCCGCGGTGCGCCGGCGCGGTGATCTCGAACATGCCGCGCGACCGCACCGGGATCGGGTGGGTCAGAAACGTCACGTCGGTGGCGCCGGCGAGGCGCAACGCGTGCGCGAGCGGGCCGCGGTCGCCGCGCGAGATCAGGTGACTGCCGAAGTCGAGCTTGTAGCCGTCGCGGCGATACGACGCGAGCACCCCGCCGAGCTCGCGATTCTTCTCGACGACGAGCACGCGCGCACCGTCGCGGGCGAGCAGCCCGGCGGTCACCGAGCCGCCGACGCCGCTGCCGATCACGATCGCGTCGTAGTCGGCGCGCCGCCCGCAGCTGCGCGTGCGCGGCGCGGCGATCATCGGAATCCTCGCGAGGACGAAGCGATTGCGGACATGGCGACACGCGACGCGAAATCTGCGCCGGCTCGACGAGCGGGAACGTACGTGCACGCCACGCTCTCCGAGGCTGCAGTGGACATGCCACGGGCCGGCACGCGCGATGCTCGAGCCCAGGCCGTGGCCGCGCATCGCCTGCACATCGTCACCGGCAAGGGCGGCGTCGGTAAATCGACCGTCGCGGCGGCGCTCGCGATCGCAGCGGCGGCGCGAGGCGCGCGCGTGCTCGCGATCGAGCTCGGCGAGATCGGCGGAACCTGCCGGATCCTCGGCGCGACGCCGCCGGCACCGGGCGCGATCGTGCCCGCCGCGGACGGCACCCACGCGACGTACTTCGATGGCGTCGCGGCGCTCGCCGAGTACCTGACGCAGCGGTTGCGACTCGGCCGCCTCGTCCAGTCTGTGATCGATCACCCGCTGTACGCCGCATTCGTCGACGCGGCGCCGGGTCTGCGCGAGCTGATGGCGGTCGGCAAGATCCGCGACGAATTCGTCTTGCAAGATCGCTGGGACGTGGTCGTCGTCGACGCCGGCGCGTCGGGCCACGCGCTCGAGCACCTGCGGATGCCGGCGACCGCGGCCGGGACGTTCACCGGTGGCCGCGTCCATCGCGAGGCCGAGGCGAACGCGACGCTGCTCCGCGATCCGAGCCTGTGCTCGATCCACGTCGTCACCCATCCCGAGGAGATGCCGCTGCGCGAGGCGGTGCAGACCGTCGGTGCGCTGCGCGCGCTCGACCTCGCGACCGGTGCGGTGTTCGTCAACGCGTGCGTGCCGACCGCGCCGCCCGACGTCGACGCCGCGATCGCGCAGGTCGCGAACCGCGCGCTCGCCGGCTTCCTGGCGGCGCAGCGGCGGTGGGAGCAGATCCAGGAGCACGGGATCGCCGAGCTCGAGCGCGAGCTGTTCGTGCGTGCGCTGCGACTGCCGCGGCTGCGCGCCGGCAGCGAGCTGGCCCGGGCACGCGCGCTCGATCCCTACCTCGCGGAGGTCGCCGCATGACCGTGCTCGACGCGATCGCGCGCCACCGGATCGTCGTCGTCGTCGGGACCGGCGGCGTCGGCAAGACGACGGTATCCGCCGCGCTCGCGCTCGCCGCGGCCCAGCAAGGCCGGCGCGCGATCGTGCTGACGATCGATCCGGCACGTGCGCTCGCGCGCGCGCTCGGCATCGCGGACCTCGCGTCCGAGCCGCAGGCGGTACCGGTCGACGTGCCCGGCCGCATGCTCGCCGCGATGCTCGATCAGAAGCACGCGTGGGATGCGTTCGTCGCGCGCCACGCGCCATCGCCGTCGGTCGTCCGCGCGCTGCTCGACAATCCGTTCTACCAGCGGCTGTCGACGTCGTTCGCCGGCTCGACCGAGTACATGGCGGTCGAGGAGATGTGCCGGCTCGTCGAGTCGGGCGACCACGATCTGATCGTGCTCGACACGCCGCCTGCCGCGCACGCGCTCGACTTCCTGCGCGCGCCGGCGAAGATCGATCGTCTGCTCGACCGCGAGCTCACGAGCTGGCTCGTACTCGGCCGAGGCGCGTGGCGGTCAGCGGGCGCGACCGCGCGGTTCGTGCTGCGCCGGCTCGAACGCGCGACCGGCAAGAGCACGCTACGCGATATCACCGCGTTCTTCGTCGCGCTCGACGCGCTCGTCGGCGCGGTGCTCGACCGGACGCGCCGCGCACGCGCGCTGCTGCGCGGTGGCGACGCGGCCTACGTGCTCGTCGCCGGACCGCGCCAGCTCGTGCTCGACGAGACCCGCGCGCTCGCCGGCCAGCTCCGCCAGCAGGCGGCGCCGCTCGCCGCGGTCGTCCTCAACCGCGTCCACGCGGTGCCGGAGCTGCCGCTCGACACCGTCGAGCAGGACCTCGCGGCGCTCGGCGACACGCCGGCGGCGCGCTGGCTGCGCCGCAGCTGGGGCGATGCGGTCGCCGAGGCGGCCGACGCTCGGGCGACGATCGCGCGGTTCACCGCGACGCTGCCGTCCGGGCTCGCGGTCGCGCGCGTCGCCGAGGCCGGTCACGACCTGCACTCGCTCGCGGACGTCGCGCTCGTTGCGTCCGCGCTCGCTCACCAGCCGAGCACGGCGACCGCGATGCCGGTCACCGCGATCAGCCCGCCGGCCGCGCTGTCGCCGTAGCGCTCGATCCAGCGCCCGCGCAGCACGCCGGCACCGGCGCGCGCGAGCACGACGAGCCCGACCATCGTCGCGATCGTCGCGAGCTCGTACACGACGACGATGCCGATGGTCGCGAGCCCCGACAGCGGCGCCGCCGCGAAGATGATCGGCACGACCGCGATGCACGGATCGGCGCAGTAGATCGCGAACAGCGTCCAGGTCGTCGCGCTCGACGGATCGTGGACGTGATCGTGGTGGCGGTGCGCGTGGCCGTGCAGCCGCGTCATGATCAGATGGCGCGCGCCCCACAGCGCGTACGCGACGCCGAAGCCGATCATCGCGACCGCGGCGACGGTCGACGTGTGCGCACCGAACGTCTCGACGACCGCGCGCCCGGATACCAGCGCGATCACGCCGAGCAGCGCGGAGACCGTGACGTGGCCGAAACCGCACACGAGCGCGACCCGCCGCGTGCGTGCGATCGACCAGCCGCGTGCGCGCGACACCGCGGCGATCGGCACCCAGTGATCGGGCGCGAGCGCGTGCAGCGCGCCGACGCTGGCGGCCGCGACGGCGAGCGCGATCAGCAAGCTCATCGAGCCGGCCTCCGGGCCTCGAGCCACGCGCGCCACTCGCCGATGCCCTCGCCGGTCTTGCCGGACACCGCGATCAGGCGTGGCTCGGGCATCACGCGCGAGAGCGCGTCGCGGATCGCATTCACGTCGACGTCGAGGTGGGGCAGCAAATCGACCTTCGTGAGTAGCACGAGATCGGCGCGCCGGAACATCACCGGGTACTTCAGCGGTTTGTCCTCGCCCTCGGTGACCGACAGCGCGACGACGTTCGCCGCCTGGCCGAGATCGTAGATCGCCGGGCACACGAGGTTGCCGACGTTCTCGATGAAGAACACGTCGAGGTCGCGCCACGGCAGATCGTGGAGCGCGTCGTGGACGAGCTTCGCGTCGAGGTGGCACGCCGAGCCGGTCGTGATCGTGCCGGCGGTGATCCCGGCCGCGCGCAGCCGGCGGGCGTCGCGATCGGTCGCGAGATCGCCCGATACCGCGCCGAGCCGCAGCGTCGTGCCGAACGCCTTCGCGGTCTGCTCGAGCACCGCGGTCTTGCCGGCGCCCGGCGACCCCATCAGGTTGATCGCGAGCACGCCCGCCTCGACGAAGTGCTCGCGGAGGTGCGCCGCGAGCTTGTCGTTGCCGGCGAGGATGTGCTCGTGGATATCCGCGCTGACGAGCTCGGGATCGCCGCAGCCACAGTCTTCACACATCGCGAACCTCCATCTCCACGCGCGCGAGCGTGATGTCGTCGCCCGCGACGAGCCGCGCGGGCTGCTTGCAGTCGGGACAGCGCAGGATGTCGCCCGCGCGGATCGCGCGATCGCAGCGCGGGCAGCGCCACGCAGCCGGGATCCGCTCGATCACGAGCTCCGCGCGCTCGCAGCTCGTGCGCTCGCGAAACGTCTCGAACGCGGTCTGCAGCAGCTCGATCTCGACGCCTGCGAGCTCGCCGATCTGGACGTGGAGCTTCTGCGCGACCGCACCGGGATGCTCGCCGACGACGAGCGCGACTCGATCGACGAGTGCGGCGACGATCGAGTACTCGTGCATCACTCGACTCCGAACCTCGGGTGCCGGCGCTCGAAGAACGCCGCGAGCCCCTCGGCGAAGTTCGGGCCGTTCGCGATCCGCGTCAGCTCGGCGAGCTCGGCATCGAGGTGGGTGTCGAGCCGCTCCATGCCGGCGGCGCGGTTCAGCAGGTTCTTCGCGACACCGACCGCGGTCGTCGGCGCGGTCGCGAGCTGGGTCGCGAGGTGGAGCGCGCGCTCGTCGGCGTCCTCGGTGACCTCGTTGATGAGGCCGATGTCGAGCGCCTCGTGCGCGGACAGCCGAGGGCCGAGCAGCACGAGCTCCATCGCCTTGCGCAGCCCGACGAGCCGCGGCAACAGGAACGTCGTGCTCTCGGCCCCGGTCAGCCCGGTCTTGAAGTACGCCCACTCGAACGTCGCGTGCTCCGACGCGATCACGAGATCGCACGCCATCGCGATCCCGAGCCCACCGGCGGCCGCGGGCCCGTCGACGCACGCGATCCAGGGCTTCGGCGCGCGCCGGATCTCGGAGATCGTCGAGTGGATGTACTCGAGGATCTGCTTGAACACGGCGCCGTAGCCGACCGTCGACGGCTTCGCGTCGGGCGCGAGGTACGCGACGTCATCGTCGCCGCCGGCCGCGATGTACTTGAGATCGGCGCCGCTGCAGAACACGTTGCCTTCGCCGCGCAGCACGACCGCGCGGACGTCGCGATCGCGCGACAGCTGGATGCCGGCCTTGCGCAGGTCCTGGGCGGTCTCGACGTCGAGCGAGTTGAAGCGCTCGCGGCGCGCGATCGTCAGGATCCCGACGCCCTCGCGGCGCTCGATCCGGATATGGGGCATCGTCTCGATGTTCATCAGCAGATCCTTGGTAGGAGCTCGCCTTCGGCCTCGCCGAGCATGCGGCGGCCAAAGCCGGTGTCGACGATGACGGTGCCCGGGCGCTCGGCGACGCACTCGCCGACGATCGCGGCGGCGCGGCCGAGTGGGTGCGAGCGCAGCGCGTCGAGCACGGCATCCGCGATCGCGGGCCGGAGCCCGATCACGGCCTTGCCTTCGTTCGCGACGAGCAGCGGATCGATCCCGAGCAGCTCGCCGGCGGCGCGGACCTCGTCGCGCATCGGCACCGCGCGCTCGTCGATCACGATCCCGACGCCGCTCTTGTCGGCCATCTCGTGCAGCGCGCTCGCGAGCCCGCCGCGCGTCGGATCCTTCATCGCGACGATCGCGTCGCCACCGACCGACAGCACGCGGCGCACGAGCCCGTTGAGCGGCGCGACATCGGACACGAGCGGCGTGTCGAGCGCGAGCTCGCCGCGGGTCGCCAGGATCGCGAGCCCGTGATCGCCCATCGTGCCGGTGACGAGGATGCGATCGCCGGGGCGCAGCCCGCAGTCGGGCACGATGCGCTTCGCGATCGCGACGCCGGTCGTGGTGATCGCGATCCGGTCGAGCTCGCCGTGGCGCATGACCTTCGTGTCGCCGGTGACGATCGTCGTGCCGGCCTCGTCGCACGCGGCGCGCAGCGATGCCCAGATCCGCTCGAGATCAGCGCGCGCGAAGCCATCCTCGAGGATCGCCGCGCACGTCAGCCCGAGCGGCTCGGTCGCGCCCATCATCGCGAGGTCGTTGACCGTGCCGCACACCGCGAGCCGGCCGATGTCGCCGCCGGGGAAGAACACCGGCGACACGACGTGCGAGTCGGTCGTGATCACCAGAAAGCCGTCGCCGATCGGGATCGCCGCGCCGTCGTCCATCGCGGACAGCCCGACGCCGCCGGGCACGTCGCCGAACCCCGCGGCGAACACCTGCTCGATCAGCGCGCGCATCGCGCCGCCGCCCGCGCCGTACTTGAGCGAGATCGTGTCGTCGACGAACCGCGGGTTCCTCATGCCGTCCTCTCGATCGCGCTGCGCCGCGGGCTCCGCAGCTGCTTGAGATCCGGGTGCCCGCCGTACTGATGCCAGATCTTGCAGGTGCCCTCGGCGCTCACCATGCATGCGCCGACCGGCGCATCCGGCGTGCACTGGGTACCGAACAGCGCGCAGTCGTGCGGGTTCGCGATCCCGGCCATGATGTCGCCGCACTGGCACTGCGCGACGAGCGCGGGCGGCGCGTGATCCCACAGCGAGCCGAGATCGATCGTGAACCGCTTGCGCGCGTCCCACGCCGCCATCTCGTCGCGCAGCCGCAGGTTGCCGTTCGGCACGTGCGCGATGCCGCGCCACCTCCCGCCCTGCAGCTCGAACACGCGCCACAGCCGGTCCTGCGCCTCGCGATTGCCGTCGCGCGTGACGCAGCGCGGGAACGTGTTCTCGACGCGCGGCACGCCGGATCCGATCAGCTCGACCAGCCGCACGAGCCCGGCGAGGATGTCGAGTGGCTCGAACCCGGCGACCACGACCGGCACGCGGTGGCGCTCGACGAAGCGCTCGAACACGCCCCACCCGGTGATCGTCGCGGCGTGACCGGCGGCGAGGAAGCCCTCGATCCGCGAGCCCGGCATCTCGGCGACGATCTCCATCACCGGCGGGATGTACTTGTGCGCGGACAGCACCGAGAAGTTCGCGGGCGGATTCGCGAGCAGCACCGCCGCGGTCGCGACCGCCGTGGTCTCGAACCCCGACGCGAAGAACACGATCTCGTCGGTCGTCGACCGCGCGAGCTCGACCGCCTGCGCGACGCCGTAGACGACGTCGATCTTCGCGCCCTGCGTGCGCGCGTCCGCGAGCGACAGCGCGGTGCCGGGGACGCGCAGCATGTCGCCGTAGGTCGCGATCCGGACGCCCTGGCGCGCGAGCGCGACCGCCTCGTCGACCTCGGGCACGTCGGTGACGCAGACCGGGCAGCCCGGGCCCATGATCACCTCGAGCTCGCTCGGGAACGCCGCGCGCAGCCCGAACTTCGCGATCGCCTGCTCGTGGCTGCCGCACACGTGCATCACCGTGACCGGCGAGCGGCCGATCCGGCGCGCCTGCTCCTCGAGCGCGGAGGTCAGCCGCGCCGCGCGCTCGGGATCGCGAAACTTCAGGTGGTCGGGCTCGTTCATCGGCCGCGCTCCGGGCCGGCCGCCGCGAGCTCGCTGCGGACGTCAGCCGCCATCAGGTCGTCGAGGCCGGCGCGCTGCAAGAGCTCGTCGTAGAGCGCCAGGGTCTCGCCGATCTCCTCGGCGGGGATCCGGCGGATCGCGAACCCGACGTGGTTCAGGACGTAGTCGCCCGGCGCGACCGGCGCATCGACGACGTCGAGCCGCACCGGCTTCGTGACGCCCCAGAAGTCGACGATCGCGACCTCGCCATCGCTCGACACCGACACCACGCGTCCAGGTACGCCGAGACACATGCTTCCTTGCAGGCTGCATCCCACGTGCCCGCAAAACCCACGGCAATTGCGTCGGTCGACGCGGTCGTTGCGCAGGTCGCCGCGGGTTCGTGCAGCTCTTGCGCGGAACGCAAGGAGCGCTCAGACGCGCGCGACCGCGTCGGCGACGATCGCCTGGCCGAGCGCGATGCCGCCGTCGCCGGGTGGCACCTCGCCGTGCAGGTAGACCTCGCGGCCGGCGAGCGCGCGGACGAGGCCCTCGGCGAGCAACGGGTTCTGGAACGCACCGCCGGTCAGCACGATCGGCAGCGCGCCGTGTCGCGCGATCGCGGCCTGGACGCGCTCGGCGGTCGCGGCGACGAGGCTCGCGTGGAAGCGCGCGGCGATCACGCCGGCGGACACGTCCGCGAGCAGATCACCGACGATCGCGCGCGTCATCGGCCGGAGGTCGATCGCGTCGCCCTGGATCGCGGTCGGATAGCGGCCGTGATCGCCGGGCGCGGCGGCGAGGTTCCACGCGACCGCGAGCTGGCCCTCGTACGTCGCCCGCGTGCGCGCGAGGACGAGTGCGCCGATGCCGTCGAAGAACCGGCCGATGCCGCGAGCGAGCGGCGCGTTGATGTGGTGGCGGACCATGTTGCGCACGACGTCGCGCGTGCGCTCGGGGATGCTGCGCAGCACCGGCAGCCGGTGGTCGAGCTCGATCGCCGCGCCGTCGCCGAACGCATCGTCGACGAGCGCGAGCGCGATCCGCCACGGCTCGCGGATCGCGACGTCGCCACCGGCGAGCGCGACCGGCCGGAACGTCGCGAATCGCTCGAACCGCGCGGCGTCGGCGATCAGGATCTCGCCGCCCCACGCGGTGCCATCGGTGCCCCAGCCGGTGCCGTCGTACGCGACGCCGATCACCGGACCGGCGAGGCCGTGCTCGGCGATCGCGGCGGCGACGTGCGCGTGGTGGTGCTGCACCGCGACGAGCCGGACGCCTTGCCGCAGCTGGGCGTAGCGCGTCGACAGATACCCGGGATGGAGATCGTGCGCGACGATCGCGGGACGCACGCGCAGGATGTCCTCCATCCGCGCGACCGCGCTCTCGAAGAACGCGAGCGCGGCCATGTTCTCGAGATCGCCGACGTGCGGGCCGAGGTACGCACTGTCGCGATCGGCGATGCAGAACGTGTTCTTCAGCTGCGCGCCGACCGCGAGCACCGGCGCGGCGACCGGGCGCGACAGCGCGACCGCGCGTGGCACGTAGCCGCGCGAGCGCCGCAGCAGCGTCGGCTTGCCCGCGATCACGCGCGCGACCGAGTCATCGCAGCGCGTCGCGATCGCGCGATCATGGACGAGCAGCGCGTCGCAGATCTCGCCGAGCCGCGCGATCGCCTCGGCGTTGTCGGCACAGATCGGCTCGTCGGATGGATTCGCCGACGTCATCACGAGCGGCCGGTCGACCGCCGCGAGCAGGAGGTGGTGCAGCGGCGTGTACGGCAGCATCAGGCCGACGAGATCGGTGTCCGGCGCGACCTCGCGCGCGATCGCCGAAGGCCGGCGGCGGACGAGCACGATCGGCCGCTCCGGCGACGTCAGCAGGCGGACCTCGTCGGCGTCGAGCTCGGCGACCCGATGCGCGACGTCGAGATCGCGCACCATGACCGCGAACGGCTTCTCGTCGCGATGCTTGCGGCGGCGCAACAGCGCGATCGTCTCGCCGCGCGTCGCGTCGCACGCGAGGTGGAACCCGCCGAGGCCCTTGACCGCGAGGATCTCGCCGTACGCGATCCGCGCCGCGGCATCGCGCAGCGGATCGTCGGTCGCGAGCACCCGGCCATCGGTCGCGAGCAGCGTCAGCTTCGGTCCGCACACCGGACACGCGTTCGGCTGGGCGTGAAACCGGCGATCGAGCGGATCGTCGTACTCGCGCTGGCACGCCGGGCACATCACGAACGGCGCCATCGTCGTCGCGGGGCGGTCGTACGGCACGCCGGTCGCGATCGTGAACCGCGGCCCGCACGCCGTGCAGTTCGTGAACGCGTAGCCGTGCCGTCGATCGCCGGGATCTCGGATCTCGCGCTCGCACGCGGGGCAGGTCGCGAGATCCGGCGGGATCGACAGCGCGCGCGGCCCGCCCTCGGCGCTGTGCACGATCACGAAGTCATCGGCGGGCTCGTCCGGAATCGCGTGCGCGACGAGCTCGCGGACGCGCGCCGGCAGCGGCGGCTCGCGCAGCGTCGCGACGAGCCGCTCGAGGGCCTCGGCGGCGCCGAACGCCTCGACCGTGACGCCGCGCGCGTGGTTGTGGACCCGGCCGCCGACGCCGATCTCGTGCGCGATCCGGTAGACCCACGGTCGAAATCCGACCCCCTGCACGGTGCCGCGGATCTCGATCCGCACGCCCATCATAGGCCGAGCGCTCGCGCGCCGTCGTCGATCGCGGCGGGTTCGAGGAGCCGCTCGGGTGCGTAGCCGCGCGCGCGTAGCTCGTCGAGCACGCTGTCGACGAGCGCGTCGAGGTTCGCCTCGACCGCCGGCGTGCAGCCGAACGCGAGGTCGGTCGTCTCCGGCACGATGCCGGCGATCACGACCTCGTCGGGATAGCGCTCGCACAGCGCCGCGCCCGCGAGCAGATCCGCGACGCCGATCTGGTGCGCGGACAGACGCTCGTAGACGGCGCGTGCGACCTCGTCACCGGTCAGCCGGACGAGCGTGCCCGGTGGCGCGGCTGCGCGAACCGCGTCGACGAGGATCACGCGCGCGGACGCCGCGACGAGCGCGAGCAGATCGAGCCCGAGCGTGCCGCCGTCGACGACGCGCACGCCCGCGGGCATCGCCCACGCCCGGCGCAGCCGGTGGACCGCGATCACGCCGGCGCCATCGTCGCCGCACAGCACGTTGCCGAGGCCGAGGACGAGGAGCGGGATCCGGTCGTCAGTCGACGTCTTTGTCATCGTCCTCCGGCAGGTTCTTGGGCAGGAACTTGTAGCCCGAGAAGATCGAGTCGATCGTGCCGTTGCGTTCGACGCGCGACGTGAGCAGCGCGCTGAACAGGTGGTGGACGACGAAGCCGATCAGCAGCCACATCGTGACGTGGTGGATCCAGCGCGCCATCTGCGCGCCGTGGAACAGCGGCAGCAGGAA
Source organism: Kofleriaceae bacterium (assembly GCA_035715365.1). Classification (GTDB taxonomy): domain Bacteria; phylum Myxococcota_A; class Polyangia; order Haliangiales; family Haliangiaceae; genus JABFXX01. The sequence goes on from DASTLB010000044.1 coordinate 48,501, forward strand.
CTGGAACCCGTGCATGTACGAGCGCGTCCCGATCGAGTACAGCGCGAGCCCGCTCGCGATCATGACGAGGTAGAGCCCGAACACCGCGACGTACGTCGCGCCGGCGAGCGGGTTGTGGCCGCGCGTCTGCGGCGGGTTCGGCCGCAGCATGATGTAGAACTTGAACGTCGCCACCATCTCGCGCAGCCGCCGCTTGCTCGTCGGGATGAACTGCCGCCAGCCGCTGTGCCGCGGGCCGAGGAACATCCACACGATCCGCGACAGCACGGCGAGCGTGAACGCGATCGCGGCGTACGCGTGGACGATCTTCATGTAGCCGGTGACGAAGTGCTCGCGCGCCGGCCCCTCCGCCGACACGAACGGCCGGCCGAGATACACGCCGGTGATCGCGAGCACGATCATCGACAGCACGATCGCCCAGTGTGTCGCCCGCACGACCACGTCCCAGACGTAGACCGGGACGAGCTCGCCCTCGACGCGCGCCGGTACCGGCCGGGACACCGGCTTTCGCTTGTCGAGCTTCACCGGCGGATGCTCGTCGTAGATGTGCACGGCCGGCATCACCGCACCTTCACCCGCGCGAGCTCTCCGCCCGCGGGGTCCACCACGTGGACGCCACACGCCATGCAGGGATCGAACGAGTGCACGGTGCGCAGGATCTCGATCGGCTGCTCGGTGTTCGCGACCGGCGTGCCGAGCAGCGCGGCCTCGTACGGGCCCGGCGCTTCCTTCGCGTCGCGCGGCCCGGCATTCCAGGTGCTCGGCACGATGCACTGGTAGCGCGCGATCTTGCCGTGCTCGATCTGGACCCAGTGGCCGAGCGCGCCGCGCGGCGCCTCGTGGAATCCCGCACCGACCGCGAGCTTCGGCCAGCTCGCAGGCTCCCACTTGTCGTTGTCGTGGATGCGGAGCTCGCCGCGACCCATGTTCTCGGCGAGCTCGTCGACCCAGTCGCCCATCTTCTCGGCGAGCACGAGCGTCTCGATACCGCGCGCCGCGACGCGACCGAGCGTCGAGAACAACGCCTCGGCGCCGACGCCGAGCTTGCCGAGCACGCTGTCGACGAGCTCCTTGACGCGCGGCTGACCGCGACCGTACGCGACCAGCATGCGCGCGAGCGGGCCGACCTCCATCGGCTGGCCGTCGTAGCGCGGCGACTTCAGCCACGAGTACTTCGCGCTCGTGTCGAGGCGCTCGAACGGCGGCTTCGGGCCGGTGTAGCTCGGGTTCGTCTCGCCGCGCGTCGGATGCAGCGCGGCGTCATCGCCGCCCTTGTACGTGTACCAGGAGTGCTTGACCTGCTCGGTGATCTTGTCCGGCACGAACGCCTCGATCTTCGCGAGGTCGCGGCCGCGGATCACGCCGCTCGGCAGGAACAGCGGCGCGTTGCGGCCGTCGGTCAGCGGGTACTCGCCGTAGACGAGGTAGTTGCCGACGCCGGCGCCGTAGCTCGCCCAGTCCTTGTAGAACGACGCGACCGCGAGCAGGTCCGGGATGTAGACCCGGCTGACGAAGTCCTTCGCGCTCGCGATCAACTTCTTGAGCGCGGCGATCGTGTGGATGTTGAGCGCGGACTGGCTGTTCGGATCGACCGGCGTCGCCATGCCACCGACGAGGAAGCTCTGCAGGTGCGGGTTCTTGCCGCCGAGGATCGCGTGCAGCTTGATGAACTCGCGCTGCCAGTCGAGCGCCTCGAGGTAGTGCGCGACCGCCATCAGGTTCGCGGCCGGCGGCAGCTTGTACGCGGGATGGCCCCAGTACGCGCCGGCGAACGGACCGAGCTGACCGCGATCGACGAAGCCCTTGATCCGCTCCTTGACGCCCTTGAAGTACGTCGGGCTCGCCTGCGGCCAGCTCGAGATCGACTGCGCGAGCGACGCCGTCGCCTCGGGCTCGGCGGACAGCGCGCTGACGATGTCGACCCAGTCGAGCGCGTGCAGGTGATAGAAGTGGACGACGTGGTCCTGCACGCACTGCGCCGCGATGATCAGGTTGCGGAGGATGCGAGCGTTCGGCGGTGGCACCGCACCGATCGCGTTCTCGACCGCGCGGATCGACGCGATCGCGTGCACCGTCGTGCACACGCCGCAGATCCGTTGCGTGAACGCCCACGCGTCGCGCGGATCGCGGCCCTGCAAGATCAGCTCGATGCCGCGGAACATGGTCGACGACGACCAGGCATTCGTGACCTTGCCGCCATCGACCTCCGCCTCGATGCGAAGGTGACCTTCGATCCGCGTCACCGGATCGACGACGAGATGAGTCATGGCACACCGTCCTTCTCGTCAGCGGGCGACGGTGTCGTCGCGACGGGTGGGCTGGAGGGAGTTTCGTCTTCGGCCGCGCGCTCCTTGCGCTTGGCGATCTGGCGCTTGCCGATCTGGACGAGCGTGTGCGCGGTGAACGCGGCACCGACCGCCGCGGTCGCGTACAGGCCAACGCGATCGATGCTCGTCGCCGCGTCGAAGCCCGGCACGCCGGGCAGGTGACGGTAGAACGGCGTCATCCGGTCCCAGAACTGCGGCTCGGCGCAGCCGATACACGGGTGCCCGCAGCCCACGGGCCAGTTCGTGTTCTCGTTCCAGCCGATGTTCGGGCAGTTCTGGAACGTCGCCGGGCCCTTGCACCCCATCTTGTAGAGGCAGAACCCGTCGCGGTGGCCCTGATCGCCCCAGTGCTCGACGTACTGGCCGGCATCGAAGTGCGCGCGGCGTTCGCACGCGTCGTGGATCGACTTGCCGTACGCGAACAGCGGGCGGTTGAGCCCGTCGAGTGCGGGCCAGCGGCTGTAGGTCAGGAAGTACGTGATCAGCGCGGTCAGGTTCTCGGCGTTGACCGGGCAGGCCGGCAAATTGATGAGTGTCCGGATCCCGGACACTGCGTCACCGACGCTGAACGCGCCGGTCGGGTTCGGCGCCGCCGCCGGCAGACCACCGAACGCGGCGCACGTGCCGACCGCGATCACCGCGAGTGCGTTGCCGCAGACCTCCTGCGCGATCTGCTGGGCGCTCTTGCCGCCGATCGTGCAGTACGCACCGTTTGCGCCGGTCGGGATCGAGCCCTCGACGACGACGATGTACTCGCCCTTCTTGGTTCCGACGACGTTCGCGAGCGCGGCCTCCGCCTGCTTGCCCGCCGCCGCCATGATCGTCTCGTGGTAATCGACCGACAGCAGGTCGAGGATCACGTCGGCGGCGGTCGGCTTCGAGGCGCGCAGGAACGACTCGGTATTGCCCGCGCAGTCCTGGAATTCCAGCCACACGAGGATCGGCTTTGGCTTCGTCTCGAGTGCCGTTGCGATCTTGGCCGCCGCGGATCGCGGCAGTCCGAGCAGTGCTGCGACTCCGGCGCAGAATCCGACGAAGTCACGGCGCGAGATGCCACGGGCTTCGAGCTCGCGGCGCAGTGATCCTTCCATGCGACGCATGCATCGAGCCGCAGCAAGCTGCATGCCGCGAATACGGCCCAATTCGCGCAGGAACGGCGTCGTTCCCGTCGAGAACCACGATCGCGGTAGCGATGTTTGCGCATGCTGCAGTCGCACGCGCCCGACGCGGCACCTGCACCTACACGCGGGATGTGCACGTTTTGAACAACTCGCGGTTCGTGCACATCAAGCTTTCTCGGTGACGCTGCGGTTGTCATTGCGTGACGAGGAGTTGAAGCTGGTGTGACGTGGCATGCGAGTTGATGAACAAATCTCTCGATTGCGATTTGGATTAGCCACGTTGGGTGGGGCCGTGGTGGTGATGTGGGCTGTGCCGGTACGGGCCCAGCCCGATGCCGGTGCTGCGCCGACGGAGCCCGCGCCGGTGACGGAGCCGACGCCGCCAGCGCCGACGACCGAGCCGGCGCCACCGACGCCCGACGACAAGGACAAAGACGACGACAAGGACAAGGACGCGGACAAGGACAAGAAGAAGAAAAAAAAGAAGAAGAAGCTCGAGTTTGGTGGACGCGTGCTCGCGCGCGGCGAGGCGACGAAGGTCGAGACGGCGCCCGACTGGATCGGCGGCAGCACGGTCGACAGCGCGCGCGCGAAGGTTGACTACCGCACGCACGAGCTGCACGCGCAGCTCTCTGCGGAATTCGCGCGCAAGCCGCGCCTGAAGAATGCCTATGTCCAGCTCCGGCTGTACGACGGCACGCCGAAGCTCGACGTGCGCGGCGGTCAGTTCAAGATGCCGTTCTCTGCGATCGAGCTCGAGTCGCGGTGGACGTTGCCGGTCGCGGATCGCGGCCTCGTCCACCAGATCCTGACCCATCGCTTCCAGGTCGCGGGCCGCACCGTCGGCGCGATGGTCAGTGCCGCGATCAAGGGTCCATGGCAGCCGCGCTTCGAGGCCGGCGTGTTTCAGGGCCAGGACGATGCCGGCAACGCGCTCGAGGTCGCGGCGAGCGATCGGTTCGGCCAGGACGCGGTCGCGCGCGTCACCGTCGAGCCGATCGACGGCATCACGCTCGGTGCCGCCGGCGAGTCTCGCGTCGGCGCGCTGATCATCGATGTCCCGACGATCGTGCGCCGCGCGTACGCCGCAGAGGCAGATGCCACGCTCGAGCTTCCATTCGGGCCGACCGTGCTGCGCGTGTGGGCCGAGGCGATGACCGGCACGTCGTGGATCAGCGGCGCGATCACGCCGTGTCAGGGCGCGCGCGCGTGCAAGGCCGGCTTCGTCGAGGCGCGGGCGATCGCGGCGTATCGCGTCGGTGGCCGCAGCAAGCGCGAGCGCTACGTCGAGCTCTACGGGCTCGCCGCGACCGTCGATCCGGATCTCGACACCCCGAGCGATCGCATCGTCGAGCTCGCCGGTGGCGTGACGTACGGCGCGTGGGATCTGTGGCGCGTCCAGCTCGAGGGCGAGGTGTGGCGGTTCGGCGATCAGTCTCCACTCGGCATCGCGGAGTTCGCGACCGCGCCGATCGATTCGACTCAGCTTCTCGTGCAGCTCGGAGCACGGCTTTGACACTCGTTGAACCTCAAACCTGGGAGCCTCGTATGCAGAAGATTCGTTCGATCGTGATGTGCTCGGTGGTGCTGGCCGCGTGCGGAGGCTCCGACGGCGGCGGCGGTGGCGGCGGGGGCGGTGGCGGCGGGCCCGACGCGCCGACCGATCCCGCGCAGCGGTTCTTGCCGTGGACCGTCGGCTCGGTGTGGAACTACAAGCTGACCGATCCGGCGAGCCCGACGACGCCGAAGCTCGATCAACCGACGACGATCTTGCGCAGCGAGGACGTCGGCGGCGTGCACGCCGGCACGACCGCGCTCGTCGTGCACTACGCGCAGTACAACGGCAGCAAGGACGTGTGGGAAGCCTACGAGGGCGAGCTCGACGTCCGCTACAAGTCGACGTTCTATGACGGCGCGGGTGTCGTCACCGGCACCGACGAGGATCAGCCGTTCCGCCTCAAGCTCGACGAGAGCGCCGCGCACACGACGACCGGTGCGCAGTGGTCTACGACGTTCACCGAGATCACCGATGGCGGCTCGCCGGTCACGAAGACCGAGAGCTGGCGTGTCGTCGACGCGGCCGAGTCGATCACGGTGATGGCCGGCACGTTCGATGCGTTGCACGTGCAGCGCACGAGCAGCGGCGGTACGATCCAGGACTACTGGTACGTCCGCGGCATCGGCAAGGTGAGGGAGACGGGCGGCGGACAGGACGAGGAGCTCATGTCCTACACGATCGCGCCCTGAGCATGGCCGAACCAGCAACAGCCACGCGTGTCCACGGCACCGCGCCCGATCCCGACCAGATCGACGCGCGGATGACGGCGCACCGTCGCGAGGCGAAGTACCTCGTGACGGTCACGCAGGCACGCGCGCTCGCGGCCACGTTCCAGCGTCATCTCGAGTCGCATCGTCATCGCGGCAAGGGCGCGAACCTGCTGCCCGCCGCGCATCACTACGTGACGACGATCTACTTCGATACGCCGCAGCGCACGCTGTTTCGCAGCGCGCACGCGAGCGAGGCGCACCTCAAGCTGCGCGCGAAGGAGTATTACGACCTGCATCCGGGCCTGACCGAGACCGCGACCGATCCGCGGCAGCTCGTGCGCTATCAGCCCGTGCTGTGGCTCGAGCTCAAGCAGCGCGACGGGGCGCACACGAGCAAGCGCCGGATCGGCATCCCGAAGCGCGATGTCCCGGCGTTCTTCGCGCACGGCCGGATCACGCGCGAGATGATCGCGATCCAGGAGCCGGCGTACGGCGCGGACGCGAAGCACGTGCTCGACGCGGTCGCGGCGCTGTGCGCGAGCTGCGAGGAGCCGCTCGCCGCCGACTGCCTCGTCAACTACCGGCGCAGCGCGTGGCAGGACGCCGCGGGCGAGCTGCGGGTCACGATCGACACCGGGCTCGCGTTTTTCACGCCGCCCGCGGATCTGTGGGCGCGCGACTGGGCGCTCGTCCGCCAGACGCTCGGCACGCCGGTCGCGGTCGAGTCGCGGCGCGTGCTCGAGATCAAGTCGCACGGCGAGCCGCCGGCGTGGCTCGTCGATGCGCTGCGCGCGCACGACGTCCGCGGCGTGTCGTTCAGCAAGTTCGACGCGGCCTCGAGCGCGGTCCATGGCTAGCCTCGGCCGGCGCGGCAAGTCGACGCTGCGATGGCTGCTCACCATCGCGATCGTGGTCTACACGATCGGCGACTGGGGCGAGCCCGGATCGCGCGAGGCACCGCAGCCGAGCGACGAACCGGGTGCGTCGACGCTGACGATCACGTCGCTCAGCGACGCCGACGTCAACCCGGGCGACGCGATCGTCGTCGCGTACGAGGGCGCCGAGGGCAACGAGCCGGTCACCGCGCGGATCGCGAAGCAGCCCGCCGAGATCCTCGTCCGCGAGGCCGGCTCGCTCGTCGTCCGGATCCCCGCGGACGCGCCGCTCGGCAAGGCCGGGATGCGGCTCGTCCAGGGCGAGCGCCGCAGCAAGTCGTGGGACCTCCACATCCGGCCGCAGAACTACCGCAAGCTCGTCGCGCGCCTGCTCGGCGGGCTCGCGCTGTTCGTCTATGGCCTCGGGTTGCTCGCGACCGCGCTGCGCGGGCTGACCGGGCAGCGGCTGCGCAGCGCGCTCGGCCGGCTGACGCGCTCGCCGCCCCAGGCGGTCGGCGTCGGCGTGCTCGTCGGTGCGGTGACGCAGCTGACGTCATCGGCGGCCGCGCTCGCGGTCGGGCTCGTCGAGGCACGGCTGCTCGCGCTCGTGCCCGCGATGGCGATCCTCGTCGGCGCGCAGCTCGGCGCGTCGATCACCGGGGCACTGCTGCCGGTCGCGCTGTCGCGCGAGAGCCTGCTCGTGATCGCGATCGGCGTGCTGTGGATCCAGCTATCGACCGGGCGGCGGGCGCGCGCGGTCGCCGAGCTCGTGCTCGGGGCCGGCCTCATGCTGTTCGGACTGCACCTGCTGCAGACGAGCGTCGAGCCGCTGGTCAGCGATCCGAAGCTGCTGCCGTACCTCGATCAGCTGCGCGGCGACGGCATGCTCGCGCTGCTGCTGTGCGCGGTCACCGGCGCGCTGCTCGCGCTCGTGCTGCAGGGCCCGGGACCGGTCTACGTCCTCGTCGTCGGGCTGGTCCATGTCAGCAGCACGCTGCCGCCCGCGAACGCGCTCGCGATCCTCGCCGGCACGAGCTTCGGCGCCGCGCTCGGTGTCGCGTTCATCGCGTGGCGGCGCTCGACGCGACCGCTCGTCGGGCCGCACCTCGCCTATGGCGCCGCGGCGACCGTGATCGTGCTCGCGAGCCTGCCGTTGTGGACGCACCTCGCGAACGCGAGCGTCGGCTCGACCGGCAACCTGCCGGCGCGGCTCGCGATCGGATTCGCGGCGTCGCAGGTCGTGTTCGCGATCGCGTGGCTCGCGGTGCTGCCCGCGCTCGGTCAGCGGATCGCGCAGCCCCGGGCGCGGCGCGACGACGCACCGGCGATCGCGCCCGACGCGCTCGCCCTCGAGGTCACGAAGGAGCTCGTGCGCAACCTCGAGCGACAGCGACTCGCCGCCGAGATCGCGCTCGAGACCTCGTGCAGCGGCGATCGTGCGCGCGCCGAGGAGGCCGACGAGGCACTCGCCGAATCGCGGCGTGCGATCGAGCGCCAGTACAGCTTGCTCGGCAGCGCCGCCGGCTCGCCGCAGCTCGACGATCTCGCCGGCACGCTGCTCGCGGTGCTCCAGCTCCAGCGCGTGCTCGAGCAGCTCGTGCGACTCGCCGAGCTCGGGATCGAGCGCGGGCTGCGGCTCACGCCCGACGAGCAGGCGCGGCTCTCGGAGATGCACGGGCTCGCGCGCGCGTCCTTCGATGCGCTGATCGAGGCGGTCGACGCCGGCGCGCCGCCGGATCTCGAGGCCGCGGGCGCGCGCGAGATCGAGATGAACCAGCTCGAAGCGCGCGGCCGCACGACCGTGATCGGTGCGCCGCGCAAGAACGAGTCGGCGACGGTGCGGCTCGGGATCTCCGAGCTCGTCGACGGCTACGAGCACGTCGGCAACCACCTCTATCGCGTCACGAAGACGCTCGCGGGGGAGCGTGACGACCTCGTGTAGTCAGGCGCGGATCGTGACCTGTCGCCACAGCGCGATGTCACTCGGGTGGCGAGACAGCGCGGCGACGATCAGCTCGCGACCTCGCGGCGTCGCGCCGAGCAGGCCGAGGCTCTTGATCGCGGTCGCCGGCCACGTCGCGAGAGCGCGCGCGCGCAGCTCCCAGGCCGGCTCGACGTCGAGCCCGAGCATCGAGTCGATCGCTTCCTCGCAGTGCGCCGCGACCTGGTCGCGCAGCTCCCACGCACGCGGATCGTCGAGGCCGACGATCGTCTTCATCACGGTCTTCGGCGCGCGCGTCACGAACCGCCGCCGCCACTTCCACGATCGTTCGTCGGCGAGGCCGAGCGTCGACTCGACCGCCGCGACCGGTGCGACCTCGCGCAGCGCCTTGCGCCACTGCCACGCGCGCTCGTCGTCGAGGCCTGCGAGCGAGTTGCACGCGATCGTCGCGGCCGCGACGTGGCTCTCGAGCGCCGCGAGGCCGCCGCGCTCGGCGAGCCACGCGTCGCGCATCGTCCAGCCGCGCTCGCCCGGCACGCCGCCGAGCGATCGCATCACCGCATCGCGCGGCAGCGCGTCACGTAGCTGCCACGCAACCGCATCGTCGCGGCCCCACAGCGCGTCGGCGACCGCGTGCGGCGCGCGCGGCGCGAGCGCCTGGAGCAGCGCGGGGGCATCGCGATGGTGACCCGCCGGACCTGCGAGGGAGCTCGCGACATCGGCCGGCGCGAGCTCGGCGAGGCGATGGCGCAGCTGCCACGCGGCCTCGTCGTCGAGCCAGCGCAGACCCGCGGCGACCACGGCCGGCGCACGCTCGGCGAGCGCGGCGCGCCGGCTCGCCGCCTCGGCGCCCGGCACGCCGTCGAGGAAGTACGCGGCGAGCCCGGGCTCGCGCACGCTGCGCTGATCGATCCACGCGAGCAGCGCGGCCTTCGCGGACGCCGGCTCGGTCGCGGCGTCGATCCGGCGCGCGTCCTGCGACGGGATCAACGTGCGTGCGGCACGAGCGCCGTGCGTGCGCGCGTGACCGACCGCGGTCGTCAGCAGCTCGGCGAGCGCGTCGAGATCGGCGTCGGTGTTGTCGACGATGATCCAGCGATCGCTGTCGCGCGCCGCGAGCTCGCGATAGCCGAGACGCAGCCGCTGCTGCAGCGCGGTGCCGGCGAGGCCCTTGCGCGACGGCGGCCGATCGTCCTTCGCGACGAGCTTCGCGACCCGCCGGCGCGCACGCGCGACCTGCGGATCGACGTCGACGAGCACGACGAGCTCGGGGCGCAGGTCGGTCGCCGCGGCGACGAGCGGCGCGACCTCGTGCTCGGCGAGCCCGCGGCCGTAGCGCGCGAGCACCTCGGCGGTATAGACGAAGCGATCCGCGATCACGACATCGGCGCGCGCGAGTGCGGGGCGCGTCGCTTCCTCGACGAGCTGGACCTCGCGCGTCAGGTACAGCATCAGCTCGGCGCGCGGCGTGAGCGCGAGGTTGCGCGCATCGCGGCCGAGCTCGCGCATCGCCTGCGTGACGCTCGAGGCGAACTTGCCGCCCTCGCGCACGTGCTCGACGACAAGCCCGCTCGCGCGCAGTCGCTCGGCGACGCGATTGGACAGCGTCGTCTTGCCTCCGCCATCGATGCCTTCGAACACCACGAACATCGACCCGCGGCCCTCGCTTTCGTGATCGATGATAGCTCCGTCGAGCAGGAGGCAGCAATGTGGTGACGGTAACGACCACGCGCCGCAGCCATATCGATCCAAAAGATCTGCCCGAGGTCCAGCGCGCGACGCTGCGCAGGATCTTCGCGTACCTGCGTCCGTATCGTGCGCAGACGACGCTCGTCGTGCTCGCGATCGTCCTCGCGGCGGCGCTCGGCCTCGTGCCCGCGTTGTGTGTCGAGCGCATCGTCGACCACGCGATCCCGGATCACGATCGCGCGCTGCTCGTCGAGCTCGCGGCCGCGATGATCGTCGGCCCGCTGCTCGCCGGGCTGCTGAGCGTCGTGCAGCGCTACCTCGCCGCGTACATCGCCGAGCACGTGATGTACGACCTGCGCAACCAGGTATTCCGTCACGTCCAGCAGCAATCGCTGACGTACTTCATGACCGCGCGGCCCGGCGAGGTCGTGTCGCGCGTGCTCAACGACGTCCAGGGCGTCGGCCAGATGCTGCAGGACAACCTCGTCAAGCTGCTGCAGAACGCGCTCGTCGTCGCGACCGCGATCGGCGCGCTCGTCTGGCTCGACTGGCGGCTATCGATCGTCGCGCTCGCACTGCTGCCGGCGTTCGTCGTGCCGACGCGGCGGATCGGTCAGCGGCGCAAGGCGCTCAAGCGCAAGGCGCAGGGCTCGCTCGCCGAGGTCACCGGCGTGCTGCTCGAGACGCTGTCGGTCTCGGGCGCGCTGCTCGTCAAGGTCTCGGGCTCCGAGGACCACGAGGCGAAGCGGCTCGAGCACAAGACGCGCGAGCTGCGCGACGTGTCGCTGCGCCACAACCTGGTCGGCCGCTGGTTCCAGATGACCATGAAGTTCTTCGAGGACGTCGGGCCGGCGCTCGTCTACGCGTTCGGCGGCTGGTTCGTGATCTCCGGCAACCTCGCGCTCGGCACCGTCGTCGCGTTCGTCGCGCTGCTGCGCCGGCTCTATGCGCCGGCGTCGGATCTCGCGGGCGTGCGCGTCGAGGTGATGACGTCGTACGCGTACTTCGACCGCATCTTCTCGGTGCTCGATCTCGTCCCCGCGATCAAGAACGCGCCCGACGCCCGGCCGCTGCCGGCGATGCGGGGTGCGATCCGGTTCGAGCGCATCTCGTTCACGTACGAAGGCGGCGAGGCCGGCACGCTGCACGACATCGATCTCGAGATCGAGGCCGGGCAGTGCGTCGCGCTCGTCGGCCGCTCGGGCGCGGGCAAGAGCACGCTCGCCGCGCTCGTCCCCCGGCTCTACGATCCGACCGCGGGCCGCGTGCTCGTCGACGGCCACGACGTGCGCGGCCTCGAGCTCGCGTCGCTGCGCTCGCACATCGCGATGGTCACGCAGGAGACGTACCTGTTTCACGAGACGATCCTCGAGAACCTGCGCTACGGCCGGCCGGACGCGACGCGCGAGCAGATCGAGGACGCCGCGCGCTCGGCCCAGATCCACGACTTCATCGCCAGCCTGCCCGACGGCTACGACACCGTCGTCGGCGATCGTGGCTACCGGCTGTCCGGCGGCGAGCGCCAGCGGCTCGCGATCGCGCGCGCGCTGCTGAAGAACCCGCGCATCCTGATCCTCGACGAGGCGACGAGCTCGCTCGACAGCTACAACGAGCGGCTGATCCAGGCCGCGCTCGAGCCGCTGCTCGCGAACCGCACGAGTCTCGTGATCGCGCACCGGCTGTCGACGATCCGCAAGGCCGACATCATCATCGTGCTCGACCAGGGGCGGATCATCGAGCGCGGCACGCACGAGGAGCTGCTCGCACGCACCGGGCGCTACGCGCAGCTCCTGCGAGAGCAGCAGGGCGATCCGGCGTTCGCGCTCGCGGACAACTGACCCGTTACGAACGTACGCTCCGCTACGTCTCGTGTGCGCGGATCGGTGCCGCGCAAACAGGACCCCGGATTGTTTTGCCGATACAGTCCGCGTCCATGAAGACAGCACGTATCCTGATTGCGTCTCTCTCGTTTGGCCTGCTGCTCAGCGCGGGCGCCTGCAAGAAGAAGGAGTCGACCCCGGCGGCCGGCTCCGGCTCGGCGATGGGCTCGGCGATGGGCTCGGCGGACACCGGCTCGGCGATGGGCTCGGCCGCGGGCTCGGCGGACACCGGCTCGGCGATGGGCTCGGCGGCGGGCTCGGCGGACACCGGCTCGGCCGCAGGCTCGGCCGGCTCGGCCGCCGCGGGCTCCGGCTCGGCGGCCTCGGATACGGCGGCTGCGGGCGGCTCGATCAAGGACGCCGCGGACTACGAGACGCGCGGCCTCGCGATGATGGACAAGTTCGTCGCCGTGATCGCCGATGCCGGCACCGACTGCGACAAGCTCGCGAAGAACCTCAACACGTTCGTCGACGAGAACAAGGCGTTCATCACCGAGTCGAAGGCGTTCGAGAAGAAGAACCCGGCGGCGAAGAAGTCGTTCGACGAGAAGATGAAGCCGAAGATGAAGGACATGCAGACGAAGATGGCGAACCTGAAGACCTGCGCGAAGAACAAGGACGTCGTCGCGGCGATGAACCGCTTCGAGAAGCTCTGATCGATCTTCGCGATCTGCCGATCCAGCGGCCGATCCTCGCCGGGTTTCATCCCGACCCGAGCATCTGCCGCGTCGACGAGGACTACTACCTCGTCACCTCGTCGTTCGAGTATGCGCCGGCGCTGCCGCTGCATCACTCGCGCGATCTCCGGCACTGGTCGCTCGTCGGCCACGTGCTCGATCGACCCTCGCAGCTCGCGCTCGCGGGCGCGCGGCCGTCGGCGGGCATGTTCGCGCCGACGCTGCGCCATCACGGCGGCCGCTTCTACCTGATCGTCACGAACGTCAGCGATGGCCTCGGCCACCTGCTCGTGACCGCCGACGATCCCGCCCGGCCGTGGTCGGAGCCGATCCGGTTTCCGGGCCTCGTCGGCATCGATCCCGACCTCGCGTGGGACGCCGCCGGCACCTGCTACCTGACGTACTCCGCGTATCGCGATCACCGCGCGATCGGCATCGCGCAGGCGATCATCGATCCGGACACCGGCGCGATCCTCGAGCCACCCGCGATCGTGTGGGCCGGCACCGGCGCGTCGTACCCGGAGAGCCCGCACCTGTACGCGATCGAGGCCGCGTGGTACCTGCTGATCGCCGAGGGCGGGACCGAGCGTGGCCACCTCGCTGCGATCGCGCGCGCGCCGTCACCGCGCGGCCCATTCGAGCCGTGTCCGCACAACCCGATCCTCACCGCGCGCAGCACGAACGCGCCGATCCAGTGCGTCGGCCACGCCGATCTCGTGCAGCGTCCGGACGGCACGTGGGCCGCGGTCCACCTCGGCACGCGCACGCGCGGCGGTAACGCCGGCTGGTCGACGCTCGGCCGCGAGGTGTTCGCGCGCGAGGTCGCGTGGCGCGATGGCTGGCCGGTCGTCGGCGATCCGATCGAGCCCGCGACGCCGGCGACGCTCGTCACCGACGACGGCACGCGCTCCGGCGCGCTCGCCCCGGTGTGGATCAGCCCGGGCCGGCATCCCGGCGAGCTCGTCGATCCGGCGTCGTTCACGATCACCGCGCCCGCGCTCGTCGCGCGCCGCCAGCAGCACCTCCACATCCGCGTGCGTGCGGTCGTCACCGGCGATGCCGCGCTCGTGCTCGCGATCGATCCCGCGCACCGCTACGAGCTCGAGCGCATCGGCGATCGCGTACGCGCGGTCGCGTGCATCGGCGGTGCGAGCTGCGTGCTCGGCGAGCGCGCGGTTGCCGCGGACACCGTGTTGCAGCTCCACACCGAGCCGGTGCGCGCGCTGGCGCCGGGGCTGTCGTCACCCGGACCGGATGTCGTCGTGCTCGGCGTCGTCGATGGCGACGCGTACCACGAGCTCGCGCGGCTCGACGGCCGCTACCTCTCGACCGAGGTCGCCGGCGGGTTCACCGGACGCGTCGTCGGGATCGCAGCGCGCGCGGCGCCCGTGCGTGTCGTGCAGTGGGAGTACGCCGGCCGCGACGACACCTGACTGCATCCTCGAGGACTCGAATCGTCGCCCGTGGTCGACAGTGGTCCACCGGCAACTCGAGTAGCCACGTCCGGGAGCACTGGCACGCGAGATGATCGATTCGTCGACGGGGGGACACCATGAACGATGCTTTCGTGACCGTCGATCTCGCGCTCGTGTTCGGAGGGGCTGGCGAGGATGCGTCGTTCGGACGCTGCGGCCCGGGGAACAGCTGGCAGTTCCTCGGCAACGTGTACACGCCGGAGTGCCGCGCCCATGACGCCGCGGTACGCGGCAGCCTCGCGAACGGAACGTCGCAGGTGATGGCGCACCTCAAGGCGCTGCCGCTGTTGCCGGCGGCCGTCGGATCGTACCTGCGCGCGAAGGTGACCGGCCGCTAAACCCCGGCTCACCTGGCATTCGTCGAAGCTCGTGAGTCGCCACGCGAGTCGCCTGTCTGGTCGCCGAGTCTCCGCTCCTCGGCCCGCGGCGCCTCGCCCTCGCTCGCTCTCGCGCGAGACCGCGTGCCGAGCGCCGCGAGCATCGACGTTCCGCGTGGGACCGCCGCATAGCTGAAACTCTGCGAGAACGCGCGCACCGTGCCCGCGCTCGTCATGGGTCTCGCGCTCCGCTCGCCTCGGTCGAACGGCGCCGCGGCCCTCGGACGCGGAGGTGCTTTCCTTTGGAGCGATCGGTCGGGAGAGCACACACGCTCGGGTGCTCGCGCGAATGCCAGCGAAGGACAGAAGACGCGACACAACACAATGGGCGCTCTAGAAATGTGCTATTCGCGTGCGATTTTACTTGACACCAAATAAGCACCGTCGATTGACGTGTACCTGAGAGTGCCTGTTTTGTGGGCACAGGTGCGCTGAGAGCGCCTGTGGCGTCGCACAAACAGCGGCACGGCATTTTGTCGGCAGGCGTCAGCATTCCGTCGTCCTGCGCGCGGAGATGGGCTCCGAATTCGGGGTGGTAAGAAGGTCGTATGTACGCAGCCGTCGGAGTGGATGGAGCAAATCACGTGGCGAACGTGGCGGGTCGAGCGTGGGTCGCCGTGCACCTCGGACTCAAGAAGCTGAGCGCGCAACGCGCGCAGCTCGAAGCTCGTGAAGTCGAGTTGCTGCGGCTCGCGGAGGAGATGACCCTCTGGCAACACCTCGGCTACGCGTCGTTCGTGCAGTACATGGAACACGAGCTCGGCTATCGCGCACACACGGCGCTGGAGATGATCCGCACGGCCAAGGCGCTCGCCACGTTGCCACACATGACCGCGGCGCTGGAGGCGGGCGCGGTGTTCCCGTGCGCGATTCGCGAGCTCACGCGCATCGCGACGCCCGAGACCGAGGAGGAATGGCTCGATGCCATCGCGGGCAAGACCGTGCATGAGGTCCAGCGCATGGTCGCAGGTCGCGAGAAGGGCGCGCGTCCGGGTGACCCCAAGGATCCGGAGAGCGAGCTGCTGGCACTGACGTTCCGCGTGTCACCGACCGTGCACGCACTCGCATTTCGGGCCCGCGTGGAGCTCGAGGCAATGCTCGGCAGCGGCAAGCTCGATGACAGCGAGCTCATCGAGACGCTGTTTCGACGTGCGCTCGAGACCATTCCCGAGTCCCACGGCGAGCCCGCGTTCCAGATGGCGATCAGCACGTGCAAGCGGTGCAAGCGCAGCTATCAGGATGTCGCTGGCGAGGAGGTCGATGTGGATGCTGCGACGCTGTCACGCGCGCAGTGCGATCACGACGACCTCGGCGATCTCGAAGCCAATGCACCCGCACGGGTCACGAGCTCGCTGACGAAGCGCAAGCGCCGCCAGATCCATGCGCGTGATGGGTATTGTTGCGTGGTGCCCAGCTGTCGAATGACTCGCTATCTGGAGATTCATCATGTCAGATTCCAAGCGTCGGGCGGCGGGCACGAGTTGTCGAATACAGTCTTGTTGTGCACGGGGCATCACACCGCGGTTCACAAAGGCGCGCTTCGGATCACCGGCGAAGCGCCAGACAACCTGGTGTTCGAATGGCTCGGTCGGGACGCGGTGGCCTCGATCGTGAGCGCCGCGCAGTGCACGGTTGCGGATGGGCCCGTCCCATGGGACTGCACTCGCGAAGCCACGAACGGAGGCGTCCCATGGGATCAGAACGGCTCACCTCCCACGGGATGAACGCGAAGGCGGATGTTCGGGGGGGAGGGCTGGTGCGTCCGTTTACGGACAAGGAAGAAGCAACTGAGAGCGAGAGAAGCTACCTGACCACGTCAGGTCATGCCCGTTCGCATCTTGTGACGTGCTGCCACTGGGCTCGTCCATCGGGAGCAGTAAGACGGTGTTGGCGTCCAACGCAGCGCGGAACGGCGGAGTGAAGTCGCCGCTGTATCTCGCACCGGATTGCTGCCGGCGTTTCATCGCCTCGTATCGCTAGCGACGGCCGCGCCGCCGTTGCGTTACACTGCGGCGCCATGCGCACCGCCGAGACCGTCTTACCGCACCCGGTCGATGCGTGCTGGCGAGCGTTCACCGATGCGACGCTGCTGCGCGCGTGGGTACCGGGCCTGCGCACCGTCACCGTGATCTCGACCGCGGCGCGTGGCCTGCCGCGCGAGGTGCTGTTCGAGTTCGCCGAGTCGCGCACGTACACGCTCGTCTACGAGTACGACTTGTTCGCAAAGGAAGTTCGCTGGGAGCCGCAGCTCGGCAAGCGCGATGCGGTGCGCGGCTTCGCGCGCTTCGAGTCGGCCGACGGCGGTACGCGGATGACGTACGCGCTCGAGGAAGGCGACGGCCGCACCGATGCGGAGCGCTCGCTCGGTGATCTCGACGTGCTCGTCGCGTCGTTCGCGCGCTGGCTGCCTGCGGTCGCGCGCGAGCCGGCGATGATCGGCAAACGCTGATCGACTCGGCGAACGTCCGCGCACGCGTCACACTGTGCGGACGTGAGCTCGGACGCGAAGGCCGCGAGCGTCTACATCGCGAGCCGGTCGTGCGCGATGGTGCTGAACCTCGCGACGCTCGTCTGCGCGAACCACTTCTACAGCCACACCGGGTGGGCGTTCATCGCGGCCGCGCTGTTGATCCACGAGACCGCGATCGCGCTCGGCTCGCTCGGACTGCCGGACGCGGTGTTCTACTTCCTCGGGCGCTATCCCGAGCGCGCCGGTGCGACCGTGCGCCAGACCTCGCTGCTGCTCGCGGTCGCGGGGGTGCCGGTGATCGCGATCGCGATGGTCGTCGGCGCGACGATGGCCGCGCACGCACCCGAGCTGCACCTCGGTGAGGCGTTGCCGTGGATCGCGCTCGCGATCGCGCTCGAGCTCCCGACGCAGCCCGCGATCAACCAGCTGATCGCGCACGGCTCGGTCGGCGTCGCGTCCGCGCTGTACGTCGGGTTCGCGGCGCTGCGGTTCGTCGGCGTGCTCGGGCCGGCGCTCGCGGGCTGGCCGATGCAGGCGATCCCGATCGCGATCTCGCTGCTCGCGACGACCCGGCTCGTCGCCCACCTCGTGATCGTCGCGCGCGTGTATCCGCGGGGCGGACGCTGGCTCGATCGCGCGCAGCTCGCGGCGATCGCGCGGTTCGCGGTGCCGTCGGGCTTCGCGAGCACCGTCGGCCGGCTCAACACGCAGATCGACAAGTACGTCGTCGAGCTCGTGCTCGGAACCGCGACGTTCGCGGTGTACACGGTCGCGGCATTCGAGCTGCCGCTGCTGACGATGATCCCGTACGCGATCGGCGCGATCATGCAGGTGCGCTACGTCCGGCTGTACGCGAGCGGAGACGTCGTGCAGCTGCGCGCGCTGTGGTACCGCAACGTCGAGAAGATCGCGGCGCTCGTCGTGCCGCTCGCGCTGTTCTTCATCGTGATGGCGCCCGACGTGATCCGGCTCGTGTTCGCCGACGGCTACGAGGCGGCGACCGCGCCGTTCCAGGTGTTCACCGCGATCCTGCTGCACCGGGTCGGCGCGTACGGTCCGATCCTGCAGGCGATCGGCCGCAACCGCATGCTGATCGTCACGAGCGCCCTGATCCTCGTCACGAACGTCGCGCTCACCGTGCCGTTCGCGCACGCGTTCGGCGTCATCGGTCCGGCGCTCGCGACCGCGCTGTCGTTCGTGCCGGCGTGGATCGTGACGCTGTGGTGCATCGGCCAGGCGTTCGGCGGCGGGATCGCGATCGCGTTGCCGTGGCGGCGCTACGCGGCGACGCTCGTCGTCGGCGGCGCGACCGCGGCCGTGCTATGGCTCGCGCGTGGCGGGCTGCACTGGCATCCCGGCGTGAACCTCGCGCTCGCGTTCGCCGGCTACGGCGCGCTGTACCTCGTGGTCGCGCGGATCACGGGTGTCGTGAGCGGCGATGACCTCGCATTCTTGCGCGTTCGCCGCCGGGCGCGATCAGGCCTTGCGCGGTAGCTGGCGGCGCTTCTTCGTCACGGTGACGCCGCCGTAGTTCAGCTTCAGGCTCCCGGCCTTGCCGAGGTTCTCCTGCTTCGCGACGAGCACGAACTCACCGCCGACTTCTTCGCTGCATTCGATGCACAGCCAGGTGCCCGGCAGTGCCTTCACGCGCGCTGCGGGAATCACCGCGTTGCACCGCTCGCATTGCCGCGTCTCGTTGTCAGGTCGCTTGCTCATGGCGAGGCTCTCCCACTGCGAGCGGGTCCGGCGCTCGCGGCCTGATGATTCGCGAACGCGCGCGATTGTCAAATCCGGTCTTCGAACGCGGCGAGATCGCTCGCGTTATTTCGCGTGCTCGGCGAGCCACGCGTCGAGCGCCTCGCGATCGAGCGCGAGCCCGGGGTACTTCGCATAGATCTCGCGGGCGTGCTGCGCGAGCGCGACCGCACGTGCACGATCGCCGCGCGCGGCCACGATCGCGCGCGCGAGCGCTGCCTCGATGTTCGGGATCTGGATCGGCCCGGCGGGATGATCGATCACGAGCGCACGCGCGTGCTCGAGTAGCGCGACCGCGTCGGTGGGCTTGCCCTCGGCGAGCGCGCACACGCCGTCGCCAAATTCGGCGAGCGAGAACAGCGTCGATTCCGCGCCGTAGACCTCGGTGACGACGGTCCGGATCTTCGCGAACAGCGGCCGCGCCTCGGCGCAGCGGTTCGTCCGCGCGTAGACGTAGCCGAGCTGGTAGAGCGCCTTCGGCTGCGACGGCCGCCCCGCATCGCCGGCTTCGTCGAGTAGCTGCAGCGCGCGCACGAGGTCGGGCTCGGCGCGCGTGAAGTCGTGCTGGACCGCGGCGAGCTCGCCGATGATGCCGAGCGTCGCGGCGAGGTTGACGGTCGCGCCGGCCTGCTGCCACGTCGCGGCGGCGCGGTCGAGGTGGCGGCGCGCCTCGGCGTACTCGCCGCGATAGGCGTGATAGAGGCCGATCGAGTTCTCGACCGCGGCGATGTCGAGCCGGTGCTTGTCCGGATCGCGGCTCGCGAGCGCGAGCGCCTGGGTCAGGGGCTCGCGCGCGCCGTCGAGATCGCCGCGCACGAGCCGGACGCTGCCGACCTTGTATGCGACCTGCTGGCGGCGATCGTCGTCGGCGGGAAGCCGCAGCGTCGCGAGCTCGATCGCGAACAGCGCCTCCTCGACGTCGCGATCGAAGCGCGAGTCCGAGAACGCGATCGACACGATCTCGAGCCACGCGTCGACGATCTCGCCCTCGTCGCGCACCTTCGTCGCGATCCGGATTGCCTCGCGCAGCGTCGGGATCGCGGCCTCGAACTGGCCCTTCGCGGCCTGCACCTGACCGAGCGAGAGCAGCGCCGCCGCGATCGGCTCCTGATCGCGGCCGGCGCGTGCACGCGCGAGCGTCTGGGTCGACAGCCGCTCGGCCTCGGCGAGGTCGCCCTTCGCCTGCGCGACCCGCGCGGCGACGAGATCCTGCAGCATCGGCTTCCAGCGCAGCCGCGTCTCCTCGGTCATCGCGGTGCGCGCCTCCTCGACCTCGTCGCAGCCGGCCGGCCACGGGATCTCCTCGACGATCACGTCCGCGCGCCGGACGATCAGCTCGCTCGGCGCGTGGATCGACACGCTGATCGCGGCGTCGAGCGAGTCGAGCCGGCTGCGCAGGCACTGCAGCTGATCCGCGGTGCGGCCGGACGGATCGGGATCGCCGCGCACGATGTGCTCGCACAGCGTGGCGCGCCGCTTCGACCACTCCGCCGCCCAGCGATCCGCGAGCTCGCCGACTCGCAGCGCCATCGCGCGCGCCTCGGCCTTCGGGATCACGTCGATCGACTCGAAGCTCGCGATCACGTCGGCGCGCCGCTTCGCGTTCCACACCCCGGTGATGTCGTCGGCGGCGAGCGCGCACGCGGCCTCGGCGGTCGGCGCCGGCTGCATCGCCTGGTAGACGCCCCACGAGCCGGCGGCGAGCGTCGTCGCACCGAGCACGGCGATCGTCGCGCGCGTCCTCGGCGACCACCGCCCGGTGCCGAGCTCCCCGAGCAGCGCGTCGATCGTCGGGTGGCGATCCGCCGGGTAGACGCGCAGTCCGCGCAGCACGGCGCGGCGGACCTTCGCGGACACGCCGCGGACGTTCGGCGGTGGCCGGACCTCGCCGCTGATCCGATGATCCGAGAGCTCGACGTACGTCGCGCCGGCGAACGGCCGCTGGTGGAACAGCGCCTCGTAGAGCGCGACGCAGAAGCTGAACTGATCGCTGCGCGCGTCCGCGTCCTTGCCGAGATCCTGCTCGGGCGCCATGTACGCCGGCGTTCCGAGCACCGCACCGTCGCGCGTCAGCTCGACGGCGTCGGTGCGCGCGAGGTTCGGTCGCGACGTGCGCGGCGCGAGGTCGAGCGTGCGCGCGAGCCCGAAGTCGACGACGCGGACGCGGCCGTCGTCGCCGACCATCACGTTCTCCGGCTTGAAGTCGCGGTGGACGATGCCGAGCCGGTGCGCGGCCGCAAGCCCGGCACCGGCGGCCGCGAACACGCCGAGGATCTCGCGAGGCGTGCGGTCGCGCTCGCCCAGCCACGCGCGCAGCGTCGAGCCGGCGACGAGCTCCATCGCGACGAACACGTCGGTGCCATGCGTGCCGACGTCGTGGACCGCGACGATGTTCGGATGCGACAGCTGCGCGAGCGTCTTCGCCTCGCGGACGAGCCGCGTGCGCGCCTGCTCGCGATCGTCGGTCGACCCGGCAAGCCCGACGAGCTTGAGCGCGATCGACCGATCGAGCTCGGGATCGAACGCCTTGTAGACGACGCCCATGCCGCCGCGTCCGAGCGTCCCGACGATCACGTAGCGATCGACGACCGTGCCGCGCGCGAGCGGCTCGGCCCCGAGCCGCGGCGGCGTCGGGACCGCTGCGGGGACGCCATCACCGGTGCCGCGCGCGAGCTCGGCGTAGACGTACCGGCAGCTCGCGCAACCGTCGAGGTGCGTCTCGAGCGCGTGCGCCGCGTCGGCCTCGAGCTCGCCCCCGGCGTAGCGAACGAACGTGGCCTCGGCCGGGCAGCTCACCACCGGGCTTCATTATAGGGAAAAACCGACCCGTGCTAGCGTCATCGCCCGTGGCTGCCGACCCCGATGCGCTCGCTCGCTGGCTCGCGGTCGGTCGCGCGCGGTATCCCGACGTCGTCGTCGCACCCGAAGCGCTCGCCGCGCACCTCGAGCGACTCGCGGTCGCGATCGAGGCGGTGCACGCGCACGCCGCGGATCTGTACCTCGCATGCGGCTGCGTGCTCGGGCTCGAACCGGCGATCGCGGCATTCGATGCCGAGCACGGGCCGCTGGTCCGCACCGCCGCACGCCGCATCGATCCGGCGGACGATTTCATCGAGGAGGTCGTGCAGCGCACGCGCGAGCGCCTGCTCGTGCCGCTCGACGGCCCGGCGCGGATCGCGGAGTACGGCGGCCAGGGTCCGCTGCGCTCGTGGATCCGCGTGGCTGCGGTCCGGATCGCGCTCAACGCGGTTCGCGATCGCAAGCGCGACGTGCTCGTCGGTGACGACGCGTTCTTCGACGTCGTGCTCGAGGGCAGCGACGAGGATCGGCGGCAGACGCGGGCGCGCTACGGCGCGGCGTGCAGCGACGCGCTGCGCGCGGCGCTCCAGCGCCTCACCCGGCGCGAGCGCCACCTGCTGCGCATGCACTACCTGCACGGGCTCACGGTCGACGAGCTCGCGCCGTCGTTGCAGGTGCATCGCGCGACGGTGGCGCGCTGGATCGCCGCGGCGCGCGACCGCCTGTTCGAGGAGACGCGCGCCGGTGTGCGCGAGCGCCTCGGCATCGGCGCCGACACGGTGGACAGCATCCTGCAGGACCTGCAGGGCAAGATCGAGATCTCGGTGACGCGCCTGCTCGCGAGCGAGCCCGGCACGGCGGACGACGATCAGCGATAGCAGTCGTCGTCCATGCCCTCGACGGGCGGCTCCGCGGCGACGACCTTCCCGTCGAGCCGCATCAGCACGCGGTCGTGGCCGCGATCGCCGAGCACGACGGGCACGCCATCGACGACGAACAGCCGGCGCGGCGCGAGGTCCGTGGCGTGAGCGAGCTCGGTGCGCGTGCCGTCCGCGGCGATCCGGAACGCGCGCCACATGACGTCCGGCGGCGCGCAATCGACGAGCACGAACGACGCCTCGACGATCGCGAACCGCGTGCCGGTCGCCGCGTCGTCCGCGACATGGACGGTGCGCGCATCGAACCGCGCGTCCTGATCGCGCTCGAAGTGCGCCGCGAATCGCTCGCGGTACGCGGTCCAGGTCGCGAACACGCCGTGCAGCTCGGGCGCCTGCGCAGGGTCCGGATACACGCCGGCGATCACGGGCGGTAGCATCGCGTCGCGCGCGACCGAGCCGAAGCCGCAGCCTTCGAGGCGTGCGACGAGCGTCGCGTCGCGCAGCTCGCCGGGTGCGAACGTCCGCGGCTGCACGCCGTCCTCGCGAAACCCGTCCTCGGGATCGCGGACGAGCCGGACGAGCGAGAATCCCGCGACGCGCGCGGTGCACGCGTCCTCGATGCGCACGCTGCGGCCGAGCCAGGCGCGCTGCGCGTCCGGCACGTCGCGCGGCTCGAGGTCGGCGACGGGCGACAACCCCGAGATCCGACCCGCGAGTGGCCGCGCCGGCACGGTCGCGCCCGGTGGCAGGCCGAGCTCCATGTACGAGCCCTCGTCGATCGCGAACACGAGGTGCACGCGCGTCGACACCGGCGGCTCGCGATCGTGGGTCCGGATCGAACGCGCGACGGCGATGGTTTCTTCGCCCGGCCACGCAGCGGCCGGTGGAGCGAGGACGTCGGGACCGGGCGGTGGGATCGCGACCGCGAGCACCCCGGCGAGGGTGCCGAGCGCGGCGGCGCTGGCGAGCACGGTCAGCGGGTGCGGTGCGGCCGACGTGACGACGCGTGGAAACATGTCCTGCCGGCGTTGCAACCACCGCGCCTCGCGTCGAGCCAGGCAGCATCGCGACTTGGACCGCGCGTGGCGAAATCGACACGTCGAACGTGGCCGTGCGCGGTAGCATCGCGGCGTGACGGACGCGCGTGCGTCGAACCCGGGCTGCCCGCCGGAGCACCGGCTCGATGCGTTCCTCGCGCGCACGCTCGCGGCCGACGAGCGCGTCGAGCTCGAGGCGCACTTCGATCACTGCGACGAGTGCCGGCGGCTCGTGTTCGCGCTCGCGAGCCCGGACGACGAGCGCGCGCCCGAGAGCCGCGAGATCGGCCGCTACGTGATCACGCGGCCGCTCGGCGAGGGGGCGATGGGCGTCGTGTTCGCCGCGCGCGATCCGGCGCTCCAGCGCGACGTCGCGATCAAGCTGTTGCGCGGCTCGCTCGCCGATCACGCCGAGGCCGCGCTGCGGCTGCGCCGCGAAGCGCAGGGGCTCGCGCGGCTCGATCACGCGAACGTCGTCGCGATCTACGACGTCGGTACGCACCGCGGCGAGGTCTACCTCGCGATGGAGCTGATCCGCGGCACGTCACTCGATCGCTGGCTCGCGGCGCGACCCCGGCCGTGGCCGGTGATCGTGCGCGTGTTGCTCGATGCCGCTCGCGGCCTCGCCGCGGCGCACGATGTCGGGCTCGTGCATCGCGACATCAAGCCGCACAACGTCATGGTGATGCCCGACGATCGCGTGAAGGTCGTCGACTTCGGGCTCGCGCACGCGTTCGGCGCGAGCGATGGCGGCGCGGCGCTCGCCGACGATCTCGCGGTCCGGGTCACGCGCAGCGGCGCGTTCGTCGGCACGCCGGCGTACAGCGCGCCCGAGGTGCTCGGCGGCGCGCCCGCGGATCGGCGCAGCGACGTCTACAGCTTCTGCGTCATGGCGTTCGAGGCGCTGTACGGTCGGCCTCCGTTTCCGGGCGCGACCGTCGAACAGCTGCGCGCGGCGCAGGCAGGTGCGCTCGTGCTGCCGGCACAGCCACGACTGCCGCTCGCGCTGCGCCGGATGCTCGAGCGCGGCCTCGCGTGCGATCCGGACGCCCGACCGCCGACGATCCGCGCGCTGCTGCCGGCGCTGCGCCGCGCATTGTGGCCGCGCCGCCGGATCGCGGGCGCCGTGCTCGCCGCGATGACGCTCGTGATCGGTGGCTCGGCGGTCGCGGCCGAGCTCGCGGGCGCGCAGCCGGTCGCGATCTGCGATGCCGCGGCCGTTCCCCCGGCGCTCGCGTACGACCCCGCCGCGATCCGCGCCTCGTTCGCGCGCACGACGCCCGACGGTGCGGCGACCGCCGACCGCGTGATCGCGCGGCTCGAGCGCTGGCGAGCCGAGGCCGGTGCGCTCGCCGGCACCGCGTGCCGCGCGTCGCGGATCGAGGGCACCGAGTCGGCGGAGCTGTTCGACCTGCGGATGGATTGCCTCGCGCGATCGACCGCGAAGCTGACCGCGCTCGTCACGCAGCTGCCGCGACCGACGCCCGCGCTCGTCGACGACGCGCTCGACACGATCGATCGCGCGGCCGATCTCGAGACCTGCCGCGGCCGCCGCGAGGGGCTCGCGTCCGGTGCGACGATCGAGCCCGCGCGCCGGCCGCAGGCGAACGCGCTCGCCGCGCGGCTCGCGACGGTGTCCGCGGTCGCCGCGACCGGGCGCCACGTCGAGGCGATCCGCGATGCGACGGCGATCGCCGAGGAGGCGGCGCGTGCCGGGCTGCGCGCGCTCGAGGCGGAGGCGTGGGTGGTCGTCGGCGACGCGCACGCGAGCGCGCAGCACGCGGTCGACGCGCGCGCGGCGATGCATCGCGCGCTCGTCGCTGCCGAGGCTGCAGGCGACAGCCGGCGCCGCGTCGTCGCGTACCTGCGGCTCGTCACGATCGACATCGATCTCGAGCGCGAGCAGGACGCCGCGCAGTGGGCGGCGCAGGCGCGCGGGCTCGCCGATCACCTCGGCGATCCGTCGCTCGACTGGCAGCTCGCGTGGGTCGACGCGGCGATCGCCGTGCACACCGATCCGAAGCGCGCGGTCGAGCTGCTGCGCGGCGTGATCGCACAGCGCGCGCGGACGACGCCCACCGAGGACGCGACGACGATGGAGCTCCAGCGCGCGCTCGGCGCCGCACTCGTGTCCGCCGGCGAGATCACCGAGGGCAAGCGCACGCTCGAAGCCGCGCTCGCGATCGGCGAACGCGTGCTCGGCCGCTCGCATCCGCGGCTGA
The DNA here is from genome assembly GCA_035715365.1 of Kofleriaceae bacterium. Classification (GTDB taxonomy): domain Bacteria; phylum Myxococcota_A; class Polyangia; order Haliangiales; family Haliangiaceae; genus JABFXX01. The sequence continues at coordinate 74,293 of DASTLB010000044.1, forward strand.
TCTCGACGCTGACCGCGCTCGGCGTGGTGTCCGGAGGCTTCCTGAACCACGCGGACGCGCTGCCATACCTCGAGCGCGCGTTCGCGATCGCGCAGGCGTCCGCCGGCCGCGAGCACGCACAGCTGCCGCGCACCGCGCTCGTGCTCGGCGGCGTGTACGGCGAGCTGATGCGTGTCCACGACGCGATCGCGGTGTTCGATCGCACGATCGCGGCGTATCGCGCGAGCTACGGCGAGACCACGTCGAGCTATGCCGAGCTGCTCGCGGCGCGCGCCGAGATGCTCGTCCTCGAGGCGTTCGAGCCCGGCGTCGATGCGGCAGCGGCGAAGTCGTGGTTCGAGCGCGCGCTCGCGGACAAGCTCGCCGCGCTCGCGATCCAGCGCAAGGTGCTCGCCACCGACGCGCCCGATCTCGCGACCAGCCTCGAGCGGCTCGGCCGCGTCCAGCGGTTCGCCGAGCGTCCCGCCGATGCGGTGCGATCGTTCGAGGAGGCGCTCGCGATCCGCGCCCGCGATCCGAAGCCGCGTCCGGGCGCGCAGCACGAAGCGGAGCTCGGGCTCGGCGGCGCGCTCGTCGACGCTGGGCGCGCGCGCGAGGCGGTGCCGCACCTCGAGCAGGCGCTCGCGCTTGCCGAGCAGGCGGGGCTGTTCGCCGCCGGCACCGACGTCGCGGACGCCAAGGCCGAGCTCGCGGCCGCGCTGATCGCGCTGCATCGCGACCGCACGCGGGCGATCAGGCTGCTGCGCGACGCGCGCGCGACCTACGTCCAGATCGACGAGCCGCACGACGTCGCGGAGGTCGACGGCATGCTCGCGAAGCTCGGCGCGAAGTGATCCGTCGTCAGCGCTTCGCGTGGAGCTGACGCTCGAGCAGCGGCCGGACCTTGCCGCGGACGAGCGTCGCGCCGAGCGTCTCGATGCAGTCGTTGCCCGCCTCGCGACCGGTGCCGCGCGCGCGAGCCGCGCCGTCCGCGATCCCGAGCAGGTCGTGCTGCGGCAGCCGGAACACCAAAATCTTGACGTTGCACACCGTCTCGCTGCCGCTGACGTCGAGCCCGGCCAGCTCGACCTGCAGCTCGACGTCGCCGCCGTCGTCGACCGAGCGCGCGAACGGGATCTTTGCGAGCCCGCCGTGCGCACCCGAGCGCAGGTTCGACTTGCGCGAGCCTTCCGGCGTGACCTCGACGAACAGCCGGTGCGTGTCGGCGGCATGGCGGCGCTCGCCGTGGCGGTGCGCGCCGCTACACCCCGCGACGATCACGCATGCGAGAGCAAAAGCGATTCGCATCGAAGATCCAGGCTACACCGCGGGGCGACCGATTTTGCACGCGCGCGGTGTCGTCATTCGGCGCGAAGGTAGTCGCCGAGAGCACGTTCGAGTATCGTGCGCTGCGATGAAGAAGTTGTGGCTCGTGACGATGCTCGCGTTCGCTGCCTGTGGCGGCAAGTCCACGCCGAAGCCCGCGCCCGCGGCTGCGAAGCCGGCGGCCGACTGTCAGGAGGGCTTCTTCATGTACGAGGGCGAGTGCCTGAAGGAGTGCGCCACCGATGACGACTGCGGCGGCAAGACCTGCGAGCAGCTGCACGTCATGAACGAGGACGGCACGATCGGGCCCGTCGCCGGTCAGGCGTGCGCGTCGAGCTGAGCCGCCCGCTCCGGCTCACCAGTCCTCGAACCAGCTCGCCGCATCCGACTCGCTCGGCAGCTGCGCGACGTCGATGTCGTCGATCGGCGCGTTGCCGGCATCGACCGGCACGATGCCGGGCGCCATCAGCAGCAGCGAGCTCCACATCGCCATCGACATCATCCCGAGCATCGGGTTGCCGTAGTGCGCCTCGTGCGGATCGTAGTTCGGATCGTCGGGGCGTGGACCGCGGCGGCGATCGGCGTGCGCCTCGGGCTTCTCGACGCGTACCTCGGACGCCGCGATCGCGGGACGCGTCTCCGGCATCGCGCGTGCGATCGCGTCGCGACACCGCATCACGAAGCTGTCGAACGCGGCCTGCGCGAGATCGACGATCCGGCGATCGCCGAGCAGCGGCGTGACGCGCGCGCGGTACGCCTCGGCTGACTCGCCGCGCCGCGGCTCGAACGCCTCGATCCGACCGGAGACGATCACGCGCACCGCCGGCTCGGTGTCCGGGTGCTCGGTGCGCGCCTGGACCTCGACGACGAGGTGGTTGCCCGCCTCGGCGTGCTCGACCGCGAGCCGCAGCGTGCGAAAGCCGTCGAGCACCGCGGCGTGCTCGTGGAACGCGAGGAACAGATCGCCGAGGTCGTCGTCGCGGCGGTCGCGATCCTGGAACACGACGACGTCGTCGATCACGAGCGACAGCGCGTTCCTCGCGCCGAGCTCGGACAGCGCGGCGCGCACGCCGTCGACGATCGCCGCCGCCTCGATCGAGGCGCGCGTGCGGCCGGTGCGCAGGTCGGGCTCGCGGCCGAGCGCGCGCGAGATGCGGGCGAGGACCCCGGGCTCGCGCAGGATCGCGTCGCCCTCGACCTGGACATGAATCACTCCGTATAGCTTCATCGGATCTCCTCAGCGGTCGGGCCGCTCGGTGTAGTAACGGGCAGCGGTCCGCAAGTCGGACAGCTCGAACGGCTTGTCGAGCACCGCGGCGCCGAGCTCGGCCGCGGCATCGTGCAGGTCGGCATCGCCGAACGCGGTGATGAGCAGCACCGGGGTCGTCGTGTCGACCCGCCGCAGCTCCTCGAGCACGGCGAGCCCGGTCAGCCCGGGCATGCGGACATCGGAGATCACGAGATCGATCTCGCGATCGGCACCGGGATACATCCAGCTCTGCTCGAGCCGCGCGAGCAGCTCGGCGCCATCGTGGACCTCGGTCACGTCGAAGCCATCGCGCTCGAGCGTCGTCGCGACCATGCGGCGCATCACCGCGTCGTCCTCCGCGAGCAGGATCCGCGGTCGGTACTCCGCGTAGGTCGCGAGCTGGTACAGGCGACTTCCGGGTTGTTCTTGCATCACGTACATCGGGCCTCCTCGTGGCGCGAAGCACGAGCAAGCCGCGTGCCGCGTCAGCTGTTGCCGCGATAGCGGTCGAGCTTGCGATACAAGGTCGTGCGGTCGTAGCCGAGGATCCGCGCGGCGCTCGCCTTGTTGCCACCGACCGCCGCCATCACGCGCGCGATGTAGCGGCGCTCGACTTCCTCCATCGTCGGCAGGTCGGCGAGGTCGTCGGACGCGACCGGATCCGGACGGGTCGCGGGGGCGCGCACGCGATCCGGCAGATCCTCGACGGAGATCGTCGCGTACCGCGCGAGCGCGACCGCGCGTTCGATGCAGTTCTGGAGCTCGCGGACGTTGCCGGGCCAGCTGTACGCGAGCAGCTGGCGCGCGGCCGCCGGCGAGAAGCCATCGATCGCCTTGTGCGCGCGCCGCGCCGAGCGCACGAGGAAGTGCTGCGCGAGCAGCAGCACGTCGTTGTCGCGCGCGCGCAGCGGCGGCAGCTCGACGCGGATCACGTCGAGCCGGTAGTACAGGTCCTCGCGAAACGCGCGCTCGGCAACGAGCGTTGCGAGCTCGCGGTTGGTCGCCGCGATGATCCGGACATCGACCTCGACCTCGCGGTCGCCGCCGACCGGACGGACGACGCGATCCTGCAGCGCGCGCAGTAGCTTCGGCTGGAGCGCGAGCGGCAGCTCGCCGATCTCGTCGAGGAACAGCGATCCACCGGCGGCCTGCGCGAACAGGCCGGGGCGCGCGGTCCGTGCGTCGGTGAACGCGCCCTTGACGTGGCCGAACAGCTCGCTCTCGAGCAGCGCCTCGGGCAGCGCCGCGCAATTGACCGTGACGAGCGGGCCGTCGCGGCGCGGCGACCGCGCGTGGATCGCGCGCGCGACGAGCTCCTTGCCGGTGCCGCTCTCGCCGGTGACGAGCACGGTGGCGTCCGACGCCGCGACGCGCTCGATCAGCTGCTCGACCTCGCGCATCGCCGCGCTCTCGCCGACGAGGCTCGAGGTCGAGGCCGGGCCGGCGGCGACCTCGCGCAGGCGGGCGACCTCGCCGCGCAGCCGGCGATGCTCGAGCGCGCGGTCGATCGCGAGCACGAGCACGTCGAGCTCGAACGGCTTCGCGACGAAGTCGTACGCGCCGCCCGGATCGCGCCGATCGCGGTCTCGAGGCTGCCGAACGCGGTGATCACGATGATCGGCACGTCCTCGCGATCCTCGAGCAGGCGCTTGCACAGCGACAGCCCGTCGCCGCCTGCCATCTGCAGATCGGTGACGACGACGTCGAACGGTTGCTCGCGAAACGCCGCGAACGCCGAGCTCGCGTCGCGCCGCGCGGTCGCCGCGTAGCCCCGGCGCACGAGGCCCGAGACCAGCATGTCGCCCATCGCCGCATCGTCGTCGACGACGAGGATCCGTCCCGCGACATCGGGCGCGCTCACGCGGCCTCCGGAAGCACGAGCCGGAACGTGCTGCCTTCGCCGACGCGGCTCGTGACGTCGATCCAGCCGCCGTGGTCGCGCGCGATCCCGTACGTCACCGGCAGCCCGAGCCCGGTGCCGGCGCCCGGCTGCTTCGTCGTGTAGAACGGCTCGAACACGCGCGCGAGCACGTCCGGTGGCATGCCAGCACCGTGATCGATCACGGCGATCCACGCGCACGGCCGCTCGTTGCCACCGGTGGGCGGAGCGGCGCGGCCGCGGCCGATCGCGACGCGCACCGTGCCACCCTCGGCGCTCGCGTCGATCGCGTTGACGACGAGGTTCGTGATCGCCTGCTGGACGTGGCCGGCATCGACCTCGGCGGTCACCGGATCACCGTCGAGCGCGAGCGTGATCCGGCGCTTCGCGGCGAGCGGCTCGACGAGCTTCGTCGTGTGCGCCGCCAGCTCGCGCAGGTTCGTCGGCGTGCGCTGCGGCGAGCGCCGGCGCGCGAAGTCGAGCAGCTGGCGGATGATCGCGGCGGCACGGCGCGCCTGCTGCGCGATCACGCCGGCGTGCTCGTGGGTCTGTGACGGGGCGGGGTGGTCCTCGGCGATCATCTGCGCGTGGCCGATCACGACGTTGAGCGGCGTGCCGAGCTCGTGCGCGACGCCGGCGCCGAGCTGGCCGACGGTCGCGAGCCGCTCGGCGTGACGCAGCTGCTCGACGACCGACAGCCGCGCGGTCGTCTCGCGCTCGAGCTCGACGCGCGCGACGCGCAGCCGTTCTGCCATCGTGTCGAGCGACGCCGCGAGGTGGCCGATCTCGTCGCGCTGGCGCAGCGCGAGCCGCGTGTCGAAGTCGCCCTCGCCGATGCGGTGCGCGTGCTCGACGAGCCGGCGCACCGGCCGGCCGACGAACGCGTGACCGAGCGCGAGCACGATCACCATCGACAGCCCGATCATCGCGACCGCCTCGCCGACGATCTGTGCGATCGAGCTGCGCAGATAGCGCTGCTCGGCGTCGAGCGATTCCCAGAGCTCGATCGCGGCCGGTCGCGCGCCGGCCTCGACGCGGTGATACACGTACATCCGATCCGGCTCGTCCTCGGACGGCCTCCACCGCACGAACCGCTCGCGCCAGCCGGCGCCGAGCCGATCGATCGGGACCGCGGGAGCGCTCGGATCGCCCGCCGGCGCGTCGAGCCAGACCCAGCGCAGATGGACGTCGGCCTCCTGTGCATCGGCGTCGGCGATCAGCGACCGCGCGCCGGCCTCGCCGCTGCTCGGCCATGCATGCTCGACCGCCCGGGCGATCGCGCGACCGAGCGTCCGGTTGTCGCGCTCGATGTCGGTCTCGAACAGCTGCGCCTCGCGATGGATGCGCGCGATCGCGTTCACGAGCGTGATCGTCACGATCACCGTGCTGATGCCGAGCACGAGCTTCGTGGACAGACGCATGCGGAAGCCTCCGTAGGGCTGGGAGTCGCATCGCGCAACGGGTGTTGCAGCCTGCAACACTTCTCAACGTCCGCAGCCGCCTCGCGCGCGGAACGCCGCTTGCTCCTGGTCGGACGCGCAAACGTTGCGATCAGGAGATTGCATGAAACTCGCACCGGCCCCCGAACGTCTACCGTCGCTGCGGCAGATCTACGCGCGCGCGCCGCGGCGTGACGCACGCCCTGCCGACCGCTGGATCACCGACGCGTTCGTGCTCGGCGCCGCCGCGCTCGTCACGCTCGGGACCGTGGTCGCGAGCGTCGTCGATGCCGCGCTCGGCAGCCGCGCGGAGCGCTGACGATGGAGCTGCTCTACGCCGGTTTCATCGCGCTGATCCTCGGGCTGCTCGCCCTCGACCTCGGCGTGTTCCACCGCAAGCTGCACGTCGTCGGCATCCGCGAGGCGCTCGGCTGGTCGGCGCTGTGGATCACGCTCGGCGTCGGGTTCTCGCTGTTCATCTACGCCGGCTACGAGCACGGCTGGTTCGGGCTCGGCCGTGGCGTCGACGAGATGACGACCCCGGTCGTCGGACCGGACGGCACGCTCGTCTACAACGACGGTGGCTCGGCGGTCGTGAAGTACCTGACCGGGTTCCTCGTCGAGAAGTCGCTCGCGGTCGACAACATCTTCGTGATCGCGATGATCTTCAGCTTCTTCGCGGTGCCGCCGATCTATCAGCACCGCGTGCTGTTCTGGGGCATCGTCGGCGCGCTGGTGATGCGCGGCGGGATGATCGCGCTCGGCGCCGTCCTGATCTCGAGCGTGTCGTGGATCATCTACGTGTTCGGCGGGTTCTTGATCCTCACCGGGCTCAAGATGCTGATCCTGAAGTCGTCGGACGGTGACCTCAACCGGAACCCGATCGTACGGCTCGTCCGCAGGCTCGTGCCGATCACCGAGCGCTATCACGGCCAGCGGTTCTTCGTCCGTGCCGGAACACCGGCGAGCGTCGCACCGCCGGTCGCGGGCGCGCCGTGCGAGCACGATCGCGTCGTCGCGGTCGCTCGCAAGGGCGCGCTACTCGCGACGCCGCTGTTCCTCGCGCTCGTGCTCGTCGAGCTCACGGACGTGATCTTCGCGGTCGACTCGATCCCCGCGATCTTCGCGATCACGACCGATCCGTTCCTCGTGTTCACGAGCAACGTGTTCGCGATCCTCGGCCTGCGTAGCCTGTACTTCGCGCTCGCCGGCCTGATCGATCGCTTCCGCTACCTCAAGGTCTCGCTCGCGATCGTGCTGATCGTGATCGGGATCAAGATGATGACGCACGGCTACCTCAAGGCCGTGCTCGGCGCGCACTTCAACTTCTATGTCCTCGGCGTCGTGCTCGGGATCATCGCCACGGGTGTCGTGGCCTCGCTGCTCGCGACCCGCCGCGCCATCGCGCCACATGTCGTCTGAGCTTGCACCGACCACTGAAAGGAGAGCTGCATGCACTGTCCTCGCTGTCATACGTCCGAGCTCGTCGAACGCGAACGCCTCGGGATCTCGATCGATCTGTGCTCGTCGTGCCGCGGGGTCTGGCTCGATCGCGGCGAGCTCGACAAGCTGATCGCGCGCTCGCGCGACGCCGAGGACGACGACGATGTCGAGCCGCGTCAGGTCGTCCGCAGTAACGGCTATCGCCACCGCAAGTTCGAGGACGACGACGACGATGATCGCGGTCGCCACCGCCGCCGCAGCTGGTGGGACATCTTCGATTGATCAGCGCGCGACCGACTGCCGGCCGGAGTTGCGCGAGGTCCCGAGCGCCTTCTCGATCCGCGAGAACCGCTCGAGCATCTCCTCGTAGATCCGGTCGGTCTTCTCGTGCAGGTGCGCGACCTCGAGCTCCGCCTTGAGGTTGATCTCGTACTCGACGTCGCTGCGGATCCGATCGCGCGCGGTCTGGCGGTTCGAGCTGAACAGCAGCAGCGTCGACAGGATGATCGCCTCGAGCGACACCGCCATCGTCAGCAGCCCGAACGGGAACGGATCGAAGTCGCCGAACGGCAGCACGCCGATGTTCAGCACGATCCACGTCGTGAAGATCGCGATGTGGAGCACGAGGAACGTGATGCTGCCCGAGAAGTTCGCGACCCAGTCCGCGACGCGCAGCACGACGCTGCCGCGCTCGTCGCGCACCTCCTCGTTGACGTTCTTGACGACCCGCTCGCGCAGCAGCGCGTTCGCCTTGCGCGTCATCCGTCCCATCGCGGCGAGCATGTCGAGCGCGGCGTCGGGCCGCTTGCGGAACAGCTGCAGCAGATCCTCGCGATCGAGGACGAACAGGTTCGCGGGCTCGTTCGCGATCGCGCTCGCGGTCCGCGATCCGCCATCGAGTAGCGACAGCTCGCCGAAGAAGTCACCCGGCCGCGCGGTGTGCAGCACGATCTTCTGACCCGCGGTGTCCTTGACGAACAGCTCGACCGCGCCGCTCTGGACGATGAACATCGAGTCGCCCGGATCGCCCAGCCGGAACAGCGGCTCGCCGGCGGCGAGGGTGCGCTCGGTCATCGCCTGCGCGAGCACGCCGCGCTCGTCGTCGTCGAGCTGCGCGAAGAGCTGGATCTGCGACAGGAATGACGGCTCGGCCAGCATGCCGCCGAGTATTTCAAGCCGGCGTGGCGACCCGCGGAGATTCCATCCAGGCAAATTGCCCGGATGGCTCGGGGTTGGACGGCACGCGCGTCCCGCCCTATGGTGGTGCGCATGGCGCGGTGGTCTGCCCTCGTGGTCGACGACGATCCGGGCATCCGGCAGTCGCTGAGGCTGTGCCTCGAGGCGGACGACGCGCGGGTGCTCGGCGTCGGTAGCGCGGCAGCGGCGATCGAGGCGCTCGAGCGCAGCCGGTTCGATGTCGTGCTGCTCGACCTGTGGCTCGGCAAGGACAGCGGGATCGCGGCGATCCCGGATCTGCTGCAGCGCCAGCCGGAGCTCGCGATCATCGTGATCACCGCGTTCGCGACGTTCGAGACCGCGGTCGAGGCGATGAAGCGCGGCGCGACCGACTACCTGCCAAAGCCGTTCACGCCCGAGCAGGTCCGCGCCGCGACCCGGCGCGCGCTCGAGGGCGTCACGCTGCGCCGCCGGCTCGCCGATGCCGAGCGCCGGCTCGAGCAGGCGGGCGCCGACGATGCGGTGTTCGAGTCCGAGAACGCGGCGTTCCGCCAGCTGCTGCGCCAGGCAACGAAGGTCGCCGCGACCGACGTCCCGATCCTGCTGCGCGGCGAGAGCGGCACCGGCAAGGACGTGCTCGCGCGCTGGCTGTGGACGCACTCGGCGCGCAAGACTGGCCCGTTCGTCACGGCGGACCGCGGCGATCCGCTCGCGCGGATCCAGGAGGCGGAGGGCGGCACGCTGCTGCTCGACGAGATCGGCGACCTGTCGCTCGACGCCCAGGCGGCGCTGCTGCGGTTCCTCGACGACCTCGCGCACGAGCGCCCCGAGGCGAAGCCAGCGTTCGCGGACGTGCGCCTGATCGCCGCGACGAACCGGCCGATCGAGGAGGACGTCCGGCTCGGTCGGTTTCGCGAGGACCTGCTGTTCCGGCTCAACGTCGTGACGCTCGCGCTGCCGCCGCTGCGCGATCGCCCCGAGGATCTGCGCGCGCTCGCACACCACTTCCTGGCGCGCGCCGCGAGTCGCCAGCATCGTCCGGCGTTCGAGCTGTCCGACGCCGCGGATCGCGCGATCCGGCGCTACGCGTGGCCGGGCAACCTGCGCGAGCTGCGCAACGCGATCGAGCGCGCGGTGATCCTCAGCCCCGGTCCGAAGATCGAGGTCGACGACCTCGGCATCCCGCCCGCGCTCGACGAGCCCGGCGCGAGCGCCGGCGACATCGCGCTCGGCGCCGAGTGCTCGATAGACGCGCTCGAGCGCGAGCACATCGCGCGGGTCGTCGCGCGCAGCCCGACGCTCGAGGTCGCCGCACGCGTGCTCGGCATCGATCCCTCGACGCTGCAGCGCAAGCGCAAGCGCTACGGGCTGTCGTGAAGCAGGCGGTCGCGCTGCGCACGCGGCTGCTGATCGCCGGTGCGCTGCTACTCGCGACCACGGTGGCGACCGGCGCGTGGAGCGTGATGTCGGCGCGCGAGGTCAGCCACGTCGTCGGTCACACCGTCGCCGACGACCAGCGCGCGATCGATGTCGCGTCGACGCTCGCCGGCGCGCTCGAGCGCGAGGACGACGCGCTGCTGCTCGCGCTGTCCGATCCGACGCGCGGCCAGCGCGAGCTCGCGCGGCAACGCGAGGCGGTCACGATCGAGCTCGCGCGCGTGACGACGACGCTCGGCGAGCCGGAACACTCCGAGCTGCGCGCGGACATCGACGCCTACCACACCGTCGTCGACGAGCTGGCGGCCGGCGCGATCCGCGGCGATGCCGCGCTGCACTACCTCGAGGCGGTCAACCCGAAGTTGCGGCACGCGATCGCGACGATCAACCGGATCCGCGATCGCAACTTCCGGTCGAGCCTCGCGATCGCCGAGTGGTCGCGCGATCGCTCGACGTCGTCGATGCGGATCGTCGCGCTGATCAGCGTGATCGGGTTCCTGCTGCTCGTCGGGATCGCGATCCACTTCGCGCGCGTCGTCGTCCAGCCGCTGCGCGCGATGAGCCGCGCCGTCGAGGCGATCCGGCGCAACGACTTCTCGCGCCGGGTCGCGATCGGGCGCGACGACGAGCTCGGCCAGCTCGGCGAGGCGCTCGATCTGATGAGCGACGAGCTCGCCGAGTTCCGGCGCGCGAACATCGCCGAGGTGATCCGCGCCAAGGACACGCTCGAGGCGACGCTCGCGGCGCTGCCCGACGCGGTCGTCGTGATCGCCCCCGATCGCACGATCTCGTCGGCGAACCCACGCGCCGCCGCGCTGCTCGGCGCCGCGATCGAGGGCCGCGCGCTCGACAGCCTCGCGGTCCCGCCGGCGACCCGGGACGCGGTCGGCGACGTGCTCGCCGGCACGCGCGCGTCGCTCGAGGACGTCGACCTCGGGACCGCGATCGAGCTCGGCGCCACGACGCGCAAGCTGTTGCCGCGCGTCGTGCCGATCGCCCGGCTCGCCGGTCAGGCGCGCGGCGCGGTGCTCGTGCTGTCCGACGTCACCGAGCTCGTGCAGCTCGATCAGATGCGGCTCGAGCTCGTCGCGGTCGCGTCGCACGAGCTGCGCACCCCGCTGACGACGCTGCGCATGACGGTGCTGATGCTGCAGGAGCGTGCCGCGATGCTGGGCGAGCGCGAGCGTGCGCTGATCGATACCGCGATGCTCGGGATCCAGCAGCTGTCGGTGCTCGTCGACGAGTTCCTCAGCCTGACGCAGATCGAGGCCGGCCAGCTCCGGCTGACGATGGCGCCGATCGCGCCGGCGGAGCTGATCGAGCGCGCGGTGCGCGAGGTCGCGTCCGCCGCCGACGAGGCCGGCGTGACGATCGAGGTCGCGCGCACCGGCGAGCTGCCCGCGATCGCCGGTGATCCATCGCGGCTCGCGATCGTGCTCGGCAACCTGCTCGGCAACGCGATCCGCTACACGCCGCGTGGCGGCCAGATCACCGTCGCCGCCCGCGCGACCGGCGACAGGCTGATCGCGAGCGTCACCGATACCGGGCCGGGCGTGCCGCCGGAGCATCGCGAGCGCGTGTTCGAGCGGTTCTTTCGCGTCGAGCACACGCGCGCCGCGCGCGGCGACGACACGCCGCATGCCGGGGTCGGCATCGGGCTCTACATCGCGCGCCAGATCGTGGTTGCCCATGGCGGGACGATCCGGTGCGACGCCGGTCCCGACGGTGGGGCGCGGTTCACGATCGAGCTGCCGATCGCGTAGCGCGCGGATCTCGCGCGCCGAGGCATCGTGCCTCGCTAGGCAAAATGCCTGGACGCCGTCCACGGGTTCGCGCGAGTTCTCGCTTTACGAATGGCCGGTCGCGGCGCACGGTGTGGACGATGTCCGTAGTCGAGGACAACCTGCCGTCGATCTCGGATCGCACGCCCGACGGCATCGACGCAGTCGTGGTCGCGCCAGAGGAGGCGCAGCGGGTCGCGGCCGAGATCCGCGCGGTCGCCGAGAGCCGCGGCGATGACTCCGAAGTGTTCGAGCTCGTCGAGCTCGATGTACCGAGCGCGGCCGCCGAGCCCGAGGAGCTGACTCCCGACGAGCTGCGCGATGCGTGGCCGCTGCTCGATCCGGCCGAGCGGATCGACGGCCTGCGCGTGCTCGCGAAGGAGGACGCCGAGGACTTCTTCCTCGCGCTGTCGTCACCGGAGCAGGCGACGCTGGTGTCGCACGTCCGGCCGCGCGAGCGCCGGCACTGGATGCGGCTGCTCGAGCCCGACGACGCCGCCGACGTGCTGCAGCGGCTCGACGCCGAGTATCGCAACGCGCTGCTCGCCGTGCTCGATGCCGCGACCCGCAAGGAGGTCACCGCGCTGCTCGCGTACGCCGAGGACGAGGCCGGCGGCCTGATGTCGACGCGCTACGCCCGGCTGCGTCCCCAGATGACCGCCGGCGAGGCGATCAGCTACCTGCAGCGCCAGGCGCGCGCGAAGGTCGAGACGATCTACTACGCGTTCGTGCTCGATCCCGAGCAGCACCTGCTCGGCGTCGTGTCGTTCCGCGATCTGTTCGCGGCCGATCCGACGAAGACCGTCGCCGAGGTCATGGAGACCGACGTCGTCCGCGTCACCGAGGACATGGATCAGGAGGCGGTCGCGCGCGTGTTCGCGGCGCACGACCTCACGGTCATTCCGGTCGTCGACAAGGACAACCGGATGAAGGGCATCGTCACGGTCGACGACATCGTCGACGTCGTCCAGGAGGAGGCGACCGAGGACGCCCAGAAGTTCGGCGGCGTCGAGGTGCTCGACCTGCCGTACCTGCAGTCGTCGCGGCGCGAGATGGTGCGCAAGCGCGGCCGCTGGCTGACGATCCTGCTCGTCGGCGAGATGCTGACCGCGACCGCGCTCGGCTTCTTCCAGGACGAGCTGATCCCGACGCTCGCGCTGTTCTTGCCGCTGATCATCTCGAGCGGCGGTAACTCTGGCTCGCAGGCCTCGACGCTCGTGATCCGCGCGATGGCGCTCGGCGAGGTCCGCACGACCGACTGGTTCCGCGTGCTCCGCCGCGAGATCCTGATCGGGCTCGCGCTCGGCGCGCTGCTCGGTGCGTTTGCATCGCTGCGGGTGATGATCTGGGGCGCCGCCGGGAGCTACGGCGACCACTTCATCCTGATCGGCGTCACGGTCGCGCTCAGCGTCACCGGCTGCGTGTTATGGGGCACGCTCGCCGGCGCGATGCTGCCGTTCGTGCTGCGCAAGCTCAAGGCCGATCCGGCGAACGCGTCCGCGCCGCTCGTCGCGACGCTCGTCGACGTCAGCGGCATCATCATCTACTTCACGGTCGCGAACCTCGTGCTGTCCGGCGTGCTGCTCTAGGCCGCAGCTTGCGAGGCCGATCCGTATAGGCGAGCGCCGCGCGAGCCGATCTTGAAGGAGACTGCAGCCATAGGCCGAAGGGCTATGGCCTACAGGCTCCTAGGGATCGATCACGATCGTGCAGGTGTACGTGCCGGGCACGAGGTTCTGTAGCGCGAGCGTGCCGTCGCCATCGGCGCCGGTCGACGCCTGACCGCTCGGCGTGCACGAGATCGTCGACGCGGTGCCGCCGGGCACGATCGAGTCGACCGCGATCGACAGGTTCGTGAGCGGCGTGTTGCCGAACGTCGCGCTCGCGTAGCCGGCCGCGCACGTGCCCTCGGTATCGACGGTCACGGTCGACGAGCCGAGCCCGTCGGGGACGTAGCCGGTCGGCACGATCTCGGTGACGAGGTAGTTGCCGTACAGCAGATTGGGAACGCACGCGGTACCGTCGCTGCCGGTCACCGCGAGAACAGGAGCCCCGAGCCCGCCGCCACTCACCGTGAACGTCACGCCCGCCTGCGGGTGCGGCCCCGGACCGTCGGCCGCGTGCTTGCGCAGCTTCGTGATCTTGAGGGCGCCGCGCTCGCGGACGTTCGTGAACGTGCAGGTCACCGTCTCGCCCGCCGCGAGCGAGATCGCACCCGGCGCACTGCCATCGCTACACGTCGCGCTCGCGAGGTTCCAGCCCGCCGGCTCGGTCTCGGCCACCCCGTAGGTACCGGGGACGAGATCGACGAACGTCTTGCTCGCCTTGCCCGCGGTGCCGAGCGCAGTCGTCGTCAGGTTGAACCCGCCGAGCGACGCCGACGTGAAGCCAAACGTGCCGACGCCATCGGTCGTGATCTTCTCGATCACGATCGTGCCGCGCGCGCGGTTCGTGAACGTGCAGTCGACGGTATCCGCCGTGTTGTCGAGGTCGAACGTGACGTTCTTGTTCGCGACCGAGATCGTCGGCGTGACGCCACTCGACGCGCTGCAGTCGATCGCGGACAGATCGAACCCGGACGCGAGCGTCGTCTCGCCGACCGTGTAGCCGGTGCCGAGCAGCACGTTCGTGAACGTCTTGCTCTGGCCGTCGCTCAGCTGGAACGTGGTCGAGGTCTGCGCCGGGTCGGTCGCGAGGTTGTGCGTGAACGTGAACGAGCCGGCCTGACCGTCGGGATCGGTCTCCTTGCGGATCGTGACCTTGCCGCAGTTCGACAGCGAGATCGGCGTCGGTGCGATGAAGTCCTTGAGCTGCGACGTGAACGAGTCCGACGACCGGCTCTTCACGAACGCCGAGCCGAACGACGTGCACTTGTCCTTGTCGAAGATGAAGTCGAGGTCGATCTGCGCCTCGCCGAACGTGCGCGCGCTCAGCGCGCCGAGCCCGTCGGCCTCGCTCGCCGGGATCGGCGACGAGTTGATCGTGCCGGTCGCCGCGTTGATCGCCGACAGATCCTGGGCGTCGCCCCACACCGAGCCGGTCCACTCCCGGACCTTGATCGTCGCGGTCGCGCCGCCTTGCTCGAGCCGGTACTCGATCAGCAAGTCACCGGCGGTGCGCGTCGGGTTGACGCCGTTGCCGCACGACGTCGCGCTCTGGTTGAGCTCGAAGTCCATCAGCGTCGTGCCGGTCGGATCCTGGACGCGTGTCCAGAACAGGTTCAGAAATCCAGCGCCGCCGGCACCGCGCTCCTCGTAGACGCCGAACCACCGCAGGTCACTCTTGTTGTTCGGGATGCTGCCGTCCGTGATCCCGGGACACGGATCATCCTCCTTGGCACCGCCGGCGAACGAATCGTCCGCCGCGCCGGTCGGCTTGTCCTGGACGCGGGCCTCGGTCACGGTGGCCCAGTCGATATGGCCGGCGACATCGACCTTGAGGTTCGCGTCGTCGTCGATCTCGAAGTTGCTATCTGGAAGGCTCGCCGCCGATTCGATCACGTCGTGCTCGGGCGGATCACACCCAACGGCCGACCAGACACCAACCACCACCACCACCGCCGATGAAGTTGTGAGCGTTCGCATGCGGCGACGCGCAAGCAAGCGCCGTGCGATCTTCATCACGAACGGATCTGCTGGAGAGATCCAGGCGCGCGTCGGATCACGCGACCACGGCGCGCGTTCGAAGCGTGCGCGTCGACATCGGCGCGCTCCGTGGATGGACGTAGCGTTCGCGGCGACGAAAAACCTGCGGGGTTACTTGCCGAGCGCCTCGACGGCAACGCGAATGTCCGCGCCCCACAGCCCGAGCTTGTGCACCGTGGTGTCCCAGAACAGCGTGCGTACGCCGTCGGTGCCGTACACGAACGTGTCGTGCTTGCCGGCGCCGGGCTCCATCATCTGCCACGCCGTGCGGCCCTTCGTGTCGTCGCGGAAGATCGGCACCGACGTCCGGCCGACGAAGTCGGTCGCGTTGACGTCCGCGAGCACGACGAACTGCACGTTGTAGCCCTCCGCCACCATCGCATCGGACAGCGACTCGATGGACCCAGCCTGGGCCCGACAGGCACTTCAAAATCCTTCGAGTAACGTGACGACCACGATCTTGCCGGAGAACACGTCGAGCCCGTAGGTCTGTCCGGCGCGCGGACTCTCGGGCTGGACATCCTCGAGCTGCCACGTCGGGAGCCGCACGATCGCGTTCGGATCGGCGTCCGGAAATTCGCCACCGGGTCCCGGATCCGAGCTGCCGCCGCCGCAACCCACCACCGCCAGCGCGAGCGCGATCGAGAGCGACAGCGACTTCATCCTCCGAGCTTACCGCGATGCGGCCGCTCGCAGCGCATCGACTTGCTCGACGATACGCAGCGCGTCGTCGCCGACGAGCACGTGGCGCTCGCCCCGCACGTCGTAGAGCTCGATCACCGGTAAGCCGGTTGCGCCATCGGGCAGGGCAGGGCCGCCATCGGGCCACCGCGTCGCATCGACGCGCACGATGCGTACATCGGGGCCGCTGCCGTGCCAGCGCGCGGATGCGGTGTCGAGCGCGCGCCCGATCTCGACGCACGGCGCGCACCAGCTCGCCCAGTAATCGACGACGGTGATCGTGCCGGCGACCGGCGCGACGTGCGGCGCCCGCACGCGATCGACGCGGCGGCTGTACGCGACGGTCGCGAACGCGCCGGTGCTCGGTACGAGCTGGTTGCCGGTGACGTCGGCGAACACCGGTACGCGCGCGCCGGCGCTGACCGCGAGCTCGCGCGTGACCTCGGCGGCGATCGCGAGCGACGCGGTCCATTGCCAGCCGCCGGCATTCGCGCTGGTGAGCCGGCCGTCGGAGAACGGATCGGGCTCGCTCGCGCCACCGCGCCATTGCACGTCGGTCGATCCGACGATCGCGAGCCACCGCGGTCCGACGCGCGCGCGTCCGCCGAGCGTCGCGCGCACCTCGGGGCCCCACGCGAAGTCATCGCTCGCGTGCTGCAGTGGCCCGCGCGCCGAGAGCTGCGCGAACGCGGCGATCTGCGGCGTGATCGTGCGGCGCACATCGGCCTCGGCGATCCACCACGCGACACCACGCCCGAGCGTCAGGTAGCCGGCCTCCGGCGCGACCGTTGCCGCGCGCGCGACGTACGGACCGGTCGGCACGACGATACCGAGCGCGACGCCGAGCTCGAGCGGCAGCGCTTGCCGCACGCGGAGCTCGAGATCACCGACGCCGCTGTCGGTGCGGTGCTCGAGCACCGAGCTCGTCGCGAGCGCGCCGAACGGCAGCTGGAGGTCGAGGCTGGTCCCGCTCGGTGCGGTGCCGGTCACCTGCAGCGTGCCGAGGTGGACGGCGATCGCGAGCTCGTTCGGGTTCGGCGCCTCGTCGGTGCCCTGCTGCATCCGGCCGTACGGCACGAACGTGTAGCCGGCGCGCGCCGCGACCGACCACGCATCGGCAGCCGCCGTCTCGCCGGTGACCGCTCCGCCCGGGAGCGCGGGGTTCACTCAGGTCGTGCACTGCGCGGCAGCGGCGCGTGGAATCGCGACAGCGATCACGGCGATCAACACGCCGAGCAGCGGGCGCCCCATCGACGACGAGCATACCCTGTTATGCTGCGCGCGTGCGCTCCGGCTCTTCCTGGGTATTGATCGGCGTGATCGCCGCGTGTCGTCCGTCCGCCACCGTCGAGAACACGATGCCGGTCGCGAACCTGCAGTCGTACCGCACGGTGTCGCTGCGTGTGAAGTCGACCGCGTTCGCCTCGCAAGGCCTCGCGGCGTTCCTCGAGCGTGCGGTGCTCGACAAGCTCGGCAAGCGGTGCGGGTTCGAGCAGATCGCCCCGACCGGCGCGCCGGCGGACGTGATCCTCGATCTCAACATCACGAGCTCGGGCCGCGGCGGCGGCGGTTTCGTGTCGAGCTCGAGCACCGCGACCGTCGAGACGCTGCTCGTGCTGAGCGATGGCCAGAGCGGCGATCTGCTCGGCACCGCGCGCATCCGCGGCAAGTCGGGCGGCATGATCATCAACAATCGCCCGCCGGAGAACGACGCGATCGAGGTCGTCGCGACGACGGTCACCGATCTGCTCGCGAAGTCCGGCTGCACCGGCCCGCGCATCGCGCGCAAGGAGCCGCCGCCCGGCCCCGGATCCGGATCGGGCACGATCGCGGCCGGCTCGGGATCGGGGCAGGGCAGTGCGACGCCGCCACCGGTCGACGACGCGAAGCGCGCCGAGGCCGACGCGCTCAACGAGCAGGGGAAGGAGAAGCTGCGCGGAGCCGACACCGCGGGCGCGATGGCCGCGTTCACGCAGGCGAACACGATCGCGCCCGACGCGCGCTACCAGTACAACATCTGCTTGACCTACGAGGCGCAGGAGCAGTGGAGCAGCGCGCTCGCGGCGTGCCAGAAGGCGCGGACGATGAGCCCGCAGCCGGCGCTGATGGCGAAGATCGACAGCCGGCTCGAGCGGCTGCAGAAGCATCCCTGAGCCGCGGCTCGGGGATCAGGGCTCGAGATCGGGCTGCGCGACTTCTTGCCAGCCCCGCCGTGCCGCGACGTACGCCGCACGTGCGAGCTCCTGGATTTCCGGCAACTCGAGCCGATGGCGAACCGCGAGGCGGATGCGCATGCGCGCCTCGCCGAGCGTGCCCGGCCACGCGCCGATGATCTCGCGATCCTCGGAGCGCAGCGCGCGCACGAGCTCGTTCGCCCAGGCCTCACCGACTGCCGTCGCGATCGGGAGCAGGGCGGACGGCGCGAGCTCAGCCGCGGCGTCCACCGCCGTACCCTCCGCCGCCGCCGCCGCGGCCCGAACCTCCGCGGCCACCGCCGCCGCCGCCACCACCACCGCCACTGCGGCGCTCCTCGGCGACATCGACGCGCAGCGAGCGGCCCTCGAACTGCTTGCCGTTGAGCTCGGTGAGCGCGCGCTTGGCACCCTCGGCGTTCGCCATCTCGACAAACGCGAACCCGCGCGACTGACCGCTATTGCGATCGATCATCAGCGAGACCGAGGCGACCTCGCCGCACTCGGCAAAGTGCTTGTTGATCAGATCCTCGGTGGCGTGGAACGCCAGATTGCCCACATACAGACGATTCGACATGCTCGTAACCTCATGCGGCGGAACCATCAACGCTTCCAGGCCGCAACGGGAGGCGATGCACGCGACTGCTCGAAGCATCGCGCTCGCCCTCGACGAGAACGTACGCGCTGTCTAACACGACCTGACGACCACGCCAATCGGTTTCGCAGGCTGTTGCACGAATGCGCGCTCAGGGGCGGCGACGCGGCGTCACGAGCACTTCTCGCACGCGTGTCGGCAGGCTGATGCCGAGCTCCGTCGACGACAACCAGCTCGCGATGCCCTCGGGCTGCAGCAGCTCGTCGCCGATCCGGACGAGGCGCGCGTCGGGATGATCGCGCTCGACGAACGCGCGCATCTGGTCCGCGTTCGCCGTCGGATCGGAGTCCGCGACCGCGATCACGTCGGGCTCGAAGCTCGACTCGCCGAGCCGCACGATCGCCTCGAGCGGGGTCGCGGCCTCGATCACCGCGCACCCGATCGCGCGAAATCCGCCGGCCATGAGCGCGCGTCGCACGGGGTCGGCATCGATCAGCACGACCGAGATGATCCGAGCGTGCGCGCGCGACGCCGTGGTCAGCTCGTCGAGCATGCGGAGCAGCGGTGCCGCGAGCGTGTCGAACACGATCGCGACGCCGTCCGGACGGATGCGAGCGATCTTGCCGGTCGCGCGCAGCCACTCGGCATGCCCGGTATCGAGCCGCAGCTCGAGATCGACGGTGCGCCCGAGCAGCCGCGTGGGCGCGGTCGTCGTCGTGACGACGAACACGCCGCCTTCGCTCAGGTTCGAGAGCCGTCCGGCCTGCTCGTGATCGCCGGCGCGGAACACGACCGTGCCCTTCGCGGTGATCCGTGGTGTACGTCGACGCTCCTGGGTACTCGATCGGTCCGTCATCTTGTTGGCTCGCCCTGGACGCCCGCCCACAAGAGACCACGCCGATCTTCGACCGATCGTGGGACTCGAAGCTTCGATCCGTGGCCACCCTACCACGCCGCACCGGATTCGCTCGCGCCGATGCAGTTCTCGCGTGCGCGCGGCGAGCTCGATGCGATAACACGGCGCATGTTCCGCGCCCGTCGCGCATTCCATCCCGTCTTCGATCTCGCACTGTGTCTCGCAGCGGTCGTCTCGAGCTCGTGCACGCACCCCGCCTCGACCGCACCGACGACGCCGGCGGCACCTCCCGCTGGCGATGTCAGCGGCACACAGCTCCCGCCGACCGCGCCCGCCGTCGCGAACACGAGCGCGGCCGGCGATCCGGCGAACGCTGCCGCGACCGAGCCCGTGACGTCGGGCTACGACAAGCCACCGCAGCCGATCCTCGATCTGCTGCACGCGCCGGCACCGCCGCAGCCGGTCTTGAGCCCGACGCGCGACCGGATCCTGCTCGTCACGTACGAGACCTATCCGTCGATCGCGCAGGTCGCCGAGCCGTTCCTGCGGCTCGCGGGCGTCCGCGTCGAGCCGCGCACGCGCCGCAAGCACGACACCCCGGGTGGCTACGGCATCGCACCGTGCGCGACCGCGATGTCGCTCGTCGACGTGGCGACCGGTCGCGACACCGCGGTGCCGGTGCCGCCGGCCGCGTGTGTCGACGCGCCGGTGTGGTCCGCGGACGGCAAGCGGTTCGCGTTCCGCAACACGTCGCGCGACGCGGTCGAGCTGTGGATCGGCGACGCGCAGACCGCGACGACGCGCCGGCTCGGCACGCTGCGCCTGAACCCCATGCTCGGCAGCTCGCATCAGTGGCTCGCCGACCAGAAGACGCTGCTCGTCAAGCTCGTCCCCGCGACCACGAAGCCGCCGCCGGCGGGCTCGGTCGTCTCGACCGGCCCGAGCATCCAGGAGACCGATGGCAAGTCGGGCGAGAGCAGCACGTACGAGACGCGCGACACGCTGTCGAATCGCCATGACGAGGACCTGTTCGAGTACTACGCGACGAGCCAGCTCGCGGCGGTCGACACCACGACCGGGGTCGCGACGCCGATCGGCGCGCCCGCGATCCTGACCGACGTCGCGGCGGCGCCCGACGGCGACCACATCCTCGTCAGCCGGATCAAGAAGCCGTTCTCGTACGTGACGACCTACGATCGGTTCGCGCACGACGTCGAGGTCTGGGATCGCAGCGGCAAGGTGACGAGCCTCGCGCAGCTGCCGGTCGCCGATCGCGTACCGATCGCCGGCGTCGCCACCGGACCGCGCGAGCACGAGTGGCGCGCGAACGAGCCGGCGACGCTCGTCTGGGCCGAGGCGCTCGACAAGGGCGACTGGAACGTCAACGTGCCCGCGCGCGACAAGCTGATGCTGCAGCGCGCGCCGTTCACGAGCCCGCCGGTCGAGATCGCGCGCACCGAGCAGCGCTACGCCGGCTTCGAGTGGTCCGAGCAGAAGCAGATCAGCCTGCTGCACCAGTACGACGAGAACAAGCACTGGGACAAGACGTTCGTCGTCGACATCGACAACCCGAAGGCGAAGCCGAGCCTGCTGTGGGATCTGTCGAGCGACGAGCGCTACAAGAACCCGGGCAGCCCGGTCTATCGCGTGCTGCCGGACGGCGAGTGGGTGATCGATCTCGACGACCAGGCGATCTTCCTGCGCGGTCAGGGCGCGTCTCCCGACGGCGATCGCCCGTTCCTCGACCGGCTCGATCTCGCGACGCGCAAGACCGAGCGGCTGTGGCGCTGCGACAAGACGTCGTACGAGTCGTTCCTCGCGTTCACCGACGCCGCGCACAAGAACTTCCTGACCTGGCACCAGTCGCCGATCGAGCCGCCGAACGCGTTCGCGCGCACGCTCGGCGCCGCGACCACCGCGCCCGCAGGCGAGGCAGCGTTCGCGACCACCGCGCGCGCAGTCACGAAGCTGCCCGATCCGACGCCGCAGGTGCGCTCGATCAAGAAGCGGCTCGTCAAGTACAAGCGCAAGGACGGGGTCGAGCTGTCGTTCACGCTGTACACGCCGCCCGACTACAAGGAAGGCACGCGCGTCCCGGCGATCCTCTACGCGTACCCGCTCGACTACGCGAGCACGAAGACCGCGGGCCAGGTCAGCGGCTCCGAGCAGGTGTTCACCCGGCTGCGCGACTACCGCCTGCTGCTCGCGTCGGGCTACGCGATCATCGACAACGCAGCGTTCCCGATCGTCGGCGACCCGAAGAAGGCGTACGACACCTACCTCGATCAGCTCGTCGCCGACGCGCGCGCCGCGGTCGACAAGGCGGTCGAGCTCGGCGTCGTCGACCGCGACCGGATCGGCGTCACCGGCCACAGCCACGGCGCACTGATGACCGCGAACCTGATCGCGCACACCGATCTGTTCCGCGCGGGCGTCGCGACGAGCGGCTCGTACAACAAGACGCTGACGCCGTTCGGCTTCCAGAGCGAGCGCCGGTCGGTGTGGAAGGCACAGAAGGTCTACCTCCAGGCGTCGACGTTCTTCTTCGCCGACAAGATCAAGCTGCCGCTGTTGATCATGCACGGCGCCGACGACGCGAACCCCGGCACGACGCCGCTCCAGGCCGTCAAGCTCTACGAGGCGATCCGTGGCAACGGCGGCACGGCGCGGCTCGTGATGCTGCCGCACGAACCGCACTGGTACACCGCGATGGAGTCGAACGAGCAGCTCGCGTACGAGGAGCTGCGGTGGTTCGATCGCTACGTCAAGAACGCGCCACCGCGCGCGAAGACCCCGGCGAAGACTCCGGCGAAGCCGGCGAAGTAGCTCGCGGCTGCGTTACTCGCGGCCGGCGCGGGTTGCCCAGCGCTGCTCCAGGTTGGTCGAGACGCACAGCCGGACCACCGCACCACGGTCGTCCTTGGCGACGCCGAGGATGTAGTCGAGCCCCGGTACGTACAGCGACGTGTCGCTGCCGGGGACGATCAGGTACCGAACGCCGTCGCGGGCGATCGTGCGTCCCTCGGGATCGATGTCGAGTTGCTCTCCGTCCCCGAGGATCCAGCGGCCCGCGAGCGCGGATCGATCGGAGGAGGCGAGCGCGACCACGGCCGGGGGAGCGAGCGTCGGCGGAGGCCTGCCATCGAGGATCGCGACGATCGCGCGCACGATCGCGTGATGCAGCCATGGATCGAGGGTGTTGTTTGCGATGTAGGCGATCGAGTAGCGGGACGTCCGGAACACGACCGAGTGGAAGCCCTGGAGGTGACCGGGATACCAGAACGCCGAGCGATCGTTGGACTGGTACCAGCTGCCGAGCGAGATCCCCGATCGTGCGCCCGCGATCCGCGCAGGCTCGAGCAACGCGGCGACTGGATGCGCGAGCCAGTACACGTTCCAGCGGTGGAGGTCGGCTGCGGAGACGTAGATGTTCGAGCCGCCGTGGAACGCCTCGCGGTCGAACACGTCGAACACCTTGCCGTCGCGGTAGCCCAGCGTGCGGACGCCTGGAAACTCGGCGAACCGCCCCGGACGCAGGAACGCGGACCGCATGCCGAGCGGACGCCAGAACCGTTGCTCGAGCAGCGCGCCAAACGACATGCCGGTCGCGCGTGCCGCGGCGAGCGCCGCGAGATCGTAGCCGAAGCTGCTGTACCGGAACTGGGTCCCCGGCTCGAACAGCAGCGGCCGCGCCTGCTCGCCGACGATCGCGAGCAGGCGCTCGGTCGTGCGCAGCTCGGTCGCCGGCATCAGGCGGTCGAAGTCATCGTAGTCGAGCACCGGGATGCCGCTCGCGTGCGACAGCAGGTGGCGAAGCGTGATCGTCGGGTACGGAAGCTCGGGCAAGAGCCGCTGCACCGGTGCGTCCAGATCGAGCTTGCCCTCGGCGGCGAGCGCCACGACGAGTGCGGCGGTGAACGTCTTCGCGATCGACGCGGCATCGCCCGCGGTGTCCGGCGTGAACGCGACGTGGTGCTCGACGTTCGCCTCGCCATATCCGCGCTGCCAGATCACGTGGTCGCGGTCTCCGACCACGATCGCGCCGGTGAACTGGCCGCGGTGGTGCAGCCGATCGAACACGGCCTCGAGCCGCGCGACCCTTGGATCCACGGTGCGCGTGGTACGGCATCCGCCGAGCAGTGCGAGGATCAGGACCAGTGCGCGCACGGCGCATCGTAATCCGATCACGGGCGCGCTTGGCGCATCGCCGGCGTCACTCGATCGCGACGTGCTCGGCGGCGCACACGAACAGCGTCTCGCCGAACGACGGATAGCGCGTGAGCAGGTAGCTGCCGCGCTCGGCGAGCGCATCGAGCGTCACGCCGAGCACGACAAGGTCGGCCTGCGCGGACGTGCTCTCGACGAGCGAGTGGTAGGTCTTGCCATCGTTGATCGAGAAGAACCGGACGTTCTCCTTGCGGATCTGGATCCGGCCGGCCTCCATCATGGTCTCGAACCGCGTGCGCTGCGCCTCGACCTGGTCGGCGGGGAACGCGGCGAAGATCGAGATCTCGGCCTTACGCCACTCCTTGTGGCCGACGAGGATGTACGCGAGCAGCGTCATCAGCGGCGCGTTCTCGCTGTCGTTCCAGTTGAGCCAGATGTGGATGCGCTGCCGCGTTCCGAACTGCTTCGGCGTGTTGCGCAGGAACAGAAGGTTCTTGAGCGCGCCGCTCGCGAACAGCGCGCTGTCGACGACGCCCGCGACCTCGGGTTGCGGATCCGTGCTGTCGTAGCCGAACAGCACCGAGTTGTTCTCGAGGCCTGACACGCCGGGCACCTGCAGCGTCTGCGCGAGCGCGGTGCGATACGACGGGCTGACGATCGTGTCGACGAACACGTTGCGCGTGTCCTTCGACAGCTCGAGCAGCTGGGCGTCGAGCTGCTTGGACTGGTGGTAAGTGTCGCGGTTCAGCAGCGCCTCGTGGTGATGCAGGTACGTGCCGAAGCCGTGCCGCTCGCACAGCCAGCCGAGCAGCTTCAGCGTGCCGGGCGTGTTGCCGGCGCCGAACGTGCGGTCGGGATCGAACGTGCGGTTCGACACCGTGATGATGCTCGGCCGCCAGTTCTTCGACGACGACTGGTCGTTCGTGCTGCGCTGCAGCCGGACGTTGAGCTGGCGCGTGAGCTGGCCCATGACGCCGAGGAACAGATCCGCGAGGTCGCCGGTCTCGCCGGCCGCACTCGAGAACCGGGAGATCCAGTACAGCCCGAGCATCGTCGCGATCGCGAGCACCGCGTACACCGGATCGGTCTGGAACATCATCAGGAACGACATCACCGCGCCGACGAGCGAGATGTACCAGCGCGACCGGAACGTCGGGCGGTAGCTCGGGCTCGCCGCGAAGTGCTCGAGGAAGCTGATCGAGCACAGCGCGCCGTAGCTGACGAGCAAGAACATCGACATCAAGCGCGCGACGAAGTCGATGTCGCCGAGGATCACGACGACGATCGCGATCGCGCCGGTCAGCGCGGTGGCGGCGCGCGGCTCGTCGGTGCGGCCGTGGCCCTTCGCGAGCGCCTTGTTGAACCGGCCGAGCGGAAAGCAGCGGTCGCGCGCGATCGCCTGCAGCATGCGCGGGCTCCCGAGGATCGAGCCGATCGCCGACGACAGCGTCGCGCACGCGAGCCCGATCGGGATGATCGGCCCCCACACCGCGATCCGCGACATCACGAGCTCGTCGGTCGCGAGCGCCTCGGGCGGCGCCGACGCGGCGAGCTTCCAGAACACGGCGAGGAAGATGATGAAGCCGACCGCCGTGCCGAGCATCGTGCCGTACGGGATCGAGCGCGCCGGATTCTTGAGATCGCCGGATAAGTTCACGCCCTGGGTCATCCCGGTGAACGCGGGGAAGCAGATCGCGAACACCGTGAAGAACGGATCCGCGTGCTCGACGTGCGTCACGAGCGGCACGCCGCCACTCGCGCCGGGCAGCGGCTTGCCGACGAAGAACAGCACGAGCGCCGCGGCGACGACCGCGACGACGACGTACAGCACGCCGATCCCGAGGTCCGCGCCTTTCCACAGCATGATCGACGTCAGCCCGACCGCGATCGGCAGCGACACCATGCGCGGGTCGAAGCCGATCCCGTGCGTGGCGAGCCACGGCGCGAACACGCGAAACGCCTCGCCGAACGCGATGCAGTACAGCGAGAACTCGATCGTCTCGGCGAGGTAGCGCGCGATGCCGATCGCACTCCCGATGCGCAGGCCGAACGATCGCGAGATGATGTAGTACTCGCCGCCACCCTCCACCTTGCGATTTGTCGCGATCTCCGACAGCGCGAGCGCGGTCGGCACCGTTACCATGTGGCCGAGGAGGACGATCGCGAACGCGCCGAGCAGGCCGACGTGACCGACGGCGTAGCCGAAGCGCAGGAACATGATCGCGCCGAGGATCGCGGACACGCACGCCAGGAACACGGGCACGGTCCCGAAGCCATGACCGCGACTCTCCTGGATCACGGTCTCGCGGATGGGCGCTTCCACCAGAGACGATGATACGTTAGTCGCGCTGCAACGAGGGGGATATGAGCTTTCTACGCAAGATGTTCAGCGGTCAGGTTCACGCGGATGACGCACGTCGGTACCTCGTGGAGGTGATGCTCGCCGCCATGGAGGCCGACGGCGACGTGCAGGACGAAGAGGTCGAGACGCTCGAAGCCAACCTGGCGCGGCATCCGATCTTCGAGGGCATGTCGCGCGACGAGCTGTCGCGACTCACCGACGTTGCGGCCGACGCGATCCGTGATGCCGGCGGTGGCAAGCAGCGCATCGAGGCGATCGCGGCCGGGCTGCCATCGCGCAACCAGCGGCTCACCGCGTATACGATGGCGTGCGACGTGTGCGTCTCGGATCGCGTGCTCGCCGAGGCGGAGATCGATTTCCTCGATCGCCTGCAGACCGCACTCGGGCTCGGCGACGACGAGGCGAAGGAAGTCTTCGAGGCGGCGCGCAAGCAGTCCGGCCTGCTGACGCTCGAGGAGAAGTCGAAGAAGGTGCTCGAGCTGATGCCGAGCTTCGTGCAGTGCATGGCACTGATGGCCGCGGCCGACGGCGAGATCCACAAGGAAGAGCGCCTCGGCATGCGCAAGGTGCTCGACGCGATCCCGGACATGCGCGTGCTGACCCCGCAGGAGATCGAGGCCGCGATCGACATCGCGCTCGAGCGCGTGATGAACAAGGACGCGAAGGCAGAGCTCGCCGCGATCGCGAACGAGATCCCCGGCATGACCGACCGCTACTGGATCGCGGTCTACGTGATGATCATCGCGCACGCCGACGGCAAGACCGACTGGCGCGAGATCGAGTTCCTCGCGCGGCTCAAGCAGCAGTTCGGCCTCGAGGACTCGCAGATGGACATCGCGATGAAGACGGCCGCGCAGTTCCCGATGGTCGAGCTCGGCGGCGAATCGCCGAGCTGACGCCGCGCCGCCGCGTTAGGATCCGGGCATGCGCGCGCTGCTCGTGATCCTGTTCCTGGGCCTGACCTCGACCGCGTTCGCCGACAACGACGCGGACTGCAAGAAGGGCAGTGGCAAGGCCTGCATGGCCATCGCCGAGGCCGAGAAGGACGACGCGCGCGCGTACGAGTACTACCAGAAGGCGTGCGCTGCGAAGCTCGTCGCGGGCTGCACCGAGCAGGCGCAGCGGCTGATGGACGGTACCGGCGTCACGAAGGACGAGAAGGCCGCGTTCGCGATGTGGGAGAAGGCGTGCAAGGCGAAGGATGGCCGCGCGTGCAACAACCTCGGCACGTCGTGGTCCGACGGTAACCAGGGCGCGAGCGATGTCGACCATGGCAAGGCGCGGACCTACTACGACAAGGCCTGCAAGCTCGGAAACAGCTTCGGCTGCTACAACCTCGGCAACGTGTACCGGCTCGGCGAGGGACTGAAGCCGAACCCGAAGCTCGCCGTCGGCTTCTTCACGAAGTCGTGCGCGCTCGACAACCCGAAGGGCTGTACCGAGCTCGGCATCATGTACTACGAGGGCAAGGTGATCCCGAAGAACGCGGCGAAGGCGCTCGAGCTGTTCGACAAGTCGTGCAAGCTCGGCAGCGATGTCGGCTGTAAGAACCACAAGCTGCTGACGGGCGGCTGATGCGCGCGACGAAGCGACCCGCGAAACGCGCGACGCGATCGCCACGCCGAGCGCCACGCAAGGCGAAGGTGGTCCTGCTCTCGGGCGGCAACCCGCAGATCGCGAAGGCCGATGGCGACGCGCCGGTGCAGGCGTACATCGCCGCGCTATCGGGCTGGCAGCGCGACATCGCGCGGCGCCTCGACGCGCTCGTCGTCCGCACCGTGCCCGGCGTGCGCAAGGCGGTGAAGTGGAACTCGCCGTTCTACGGCCTCGACGGCCAGGGCTGGTTCGTGTCGTTCCACGTGTTCACGCGCTACCTGAAGGTCACGTTCTTCCGCGGCACCTCGCTCGAGCCCGTCCCGCCCGGTGGCACGAGCAAGGAGGGCCGGTGGATCGACGTCCACGAGCACGATCTCGACGAGGCGCAGCTCGCGAGCTGGGTGAAGCAGGCCGCCGCGATCCCCGGCTGGATGGCCTGACCGCCACGTGACGCCCCGGAAGAACGCGCCTGACGCAGCGATCGAACTATCGACACCGAAGTTCGAAAAAACCGACATACTGCCGTCGCGATGCAATGGCTCAATTACCATCACCTGCTGTACTTCTGGATGGTCGCGAAGCATGGAAGCATCACGCGAGCGAGCGCCGAGCTGCGCCTGGCGCACCCGACGATCAGCGGTCAGATCCATCGGCTCGAAGAGGTGCTCGGCGAGAAGCTGTTCGCTCGCAGTGGTCGCAACCTCGTGTTGACCGACAGCGGACGCATCGCCTTCCGCTACGCCGACGAGATCTTCGCGCTCGGCCAGGAGTTCCAGGACACGCTCAAGGGCCGCTCGACCGGACAGCCGCTGCGACTCGTGGTCGGCGTGTCCGACGTGATCGCCAAGTCGATGGTTCACCGGATGCTGGAGCCGGCGTTCCAGCTGCGCGACAAGGTTCGCATCATCTGCCGCGAGGCGCGGTCGGCGGACGCGTTCATGGGCGAGCTCGCGGTCCACGCGATCGACGTCGTGCTCGCCGATGCGCCTGCCACCTCCGCCACGCCGGTGCGCACGTTCAGTCACCCGCTCGGGGAGTGCGGCTCGTCGTTCTTCGCCTCGCAGCAGCTGGCCCGGACCTGTCGCCAGGGTTTCCCGCGCTCGCTCGATCGAGTTCCGGTCCTGCTTCCAAGCAGCGACTCGACGTTCCGGCGCGCGCTCGACGAATGGTTCCAGGCGCACGACATCCGCCCCGAGATCGTCGCAGAGCTCGACGACCTCGCGCTCGCGTTCGTGCTGGGGCAACAAGGGCTCGGCGTGCTGGCAGCACCCGACGTGATCGCGAAGGAGCTCCGGCAGCGCTATGCCCTGCAGCTCGTCGGCCGCGCCAAGGAGATCCGGCAACGGTTCTACGCGATCTCGGTCGAGCGCAAGATCAAGAACCCCGCCGTGGTCGCGATCTGCGAGGTCGCGCGCAAGAAGATCTTCGCCTGAGCGCCCCACGCTATGACGGTTTTCCCGTCAGATCGGCACCAAACTACCGAATCGTCGAACGATCGATCTCGCCTTATGGTGTGCGCGATGAAATCGAACGCACACTACTCGGATGCGGCGGTGACGAAGCTGCGCGCGATCGTCGCGGCCATCGAGCACGAGATCGTCCAGGTGCCCCCCACATCCGCACTGCGAGCCGCCTGGGCCGAGCTCGTCGACGTGCTCGCGCTCGGTCCCGCACCTCTGACCCGCGAGTGCCCCGCGTGCCACGGCGTCGGCATGCGCGCCGCGAGCCGGTGCGGTCACTGCTGGGTCGCGCTCGAGCCGCTGCCGGTGCTCGCCAGCGACATCGCGCCGCGAGGTGACTCGTGAAGCCGGCCGCCGCCTCCGATCTCGAGACGCGGGTCGCGAACCGCAAGCAGGTCCTGATCGCCGAGATCGTCGAGCACAAGATGAATTGCTCGCGTGCCGGTGCGGCGGACGCGGTCGACCGCATCAAGTCCCGGCTCTCGGAGCTCGCCTATCTCGTCAAGGAAGGCGTCGCCGGCAATCGCTGGGACAACCTGGGACCGTCCACGACGCTGAAGCTCGAAGAGTGGATCACGCGCTGAGCGCGCGCGCATCGGCCGCGGCTCGGCTCGCGTGAGAGCGGGGCATGCGCGATGCAGCTCGCATGGGCGCGGATCGATCGATCCGCGCAACCGCGCACGCGCTGCGCGAGGAGAACCCATGCGTGAATTCTTTACAGGGATGCGGCCGGGCCGCCTCGTGCGCGTCGGCGAGGGCACGGTCGAGCTCCCGGTGCTGTACTTCCGCGACGACGCGTTCACCGGCCTGTTCACCGCGAGCTACGAAGCCATCCGCCAGCTGATGCCGAGCGATCGGCTGTATCCCGCGCAGACGATCGACGGCCGCGGGCTCGTCGTCGTCACCGCCTTCAATTACCTCGACACCACGGTGGGACCGTACGGCGAGCTCGCGGTCGCTCCGGTCGTCGTGCACGGTGACAAGAAGCCGCCGCGCTCGCTGCCGGGGTGGCTCGAGTCCGCGTGGCCCGGATGCGGCGGCCTCGTCATGCACCTACCGGTGACGAGCCAGCAGGCGCGCGATGCCGGGCGCGAGCTCTGGGGCTTCACGAAGTTCATCGCCGACATGCACTTCACGAATACCCCCGAACGCCTCGCATGCCGGCTCGAGGAGCAAGGCCAGCACATCCTGACGCTGACGATCGCGAAGCGCGGGCTCGCCGTACCGGATCGCCGCCCCGTGGTCACGTACTCGGTCAAGAACGGAGACCTGATCCGCACACGCATCCCGCAGATCAGCATCGCGCGGATGTCGATCGGCGGCCGCGACTCGCTGCTCGAGCTCGGCGAAGGGCACCCGGTCGCGGAGTCACTGCGCGCGCTCGCCATCGACCCGCAGCCGGTGCGCACTCGCTACTTGCTCGAGCACAGCTTCGCGCTGCCCGAGGGCGAGGTCATCGAGCGCAACGTGCGACGGCTCGACGGCTATGCCGGCACCGCGCGCGATCACGGCGAGCTCGAGGTCACGCATCCCCTCGCTGCGACGATCCACTAGGCGACATCGCGATCGCGCATCGCGCGCGCAGATCTCGTCTACAGTCCCGCCGTGAGCTTCCAGGAGATCGTGGCGCAGCGCGGGCTCGGTGCCGGCAACCTCAACAAGCTGACGTGGGACGTCGAGCCGTGTCCGTATCAGCGCATCGATGTGCCGCCCACCGCGGACCTCGAACCGCTGCTGAAGCTGATGCACCGTCGCAGCCTCGAGCCGCAGCTCGTCGGCTACGTGCTCGATCAATGGCCCGACCGGCCGATCGAGCGCGCACTGATCGCGTGGGATGTCGCGAACGCCTCGTTGCTCGGGCGGGACGACGATGCATTGCGACAGCGGGTCACCGATGCGATCGCGCCGATCCGGTCGTTCGCGCAGGTCGGCGCCGCGGTGCCGCGCGACCAGATTCCGGCGTTGATCGAGGCGGCGACGACCGAGACCACGCTCGACGATCTGGCGACGCTGACGCCGAGCCTCGCGTCGTTGCTCGAGATGACGAAGATCCGCAAGACGCTCGAGAACGAGCCCGAGCTCCAGCAGCTGATCTTCTCGCACGTCAAGCGCCTCGAGCTCGCGCACCTGCCGTCGCTCGCGTGCGCGTTCTTGCAGATCCTGTGGGATCGGTTCGCGAACGCGCAGGCGCTGGAGCTGCTCGCCGAGCTCGCGATCGATCACGACATCATGGAAGCGATTCCTCAGCTCGCGGGCGAAGACGATCACGCGATGCAGCTCCAGACGTACGCCGTCGTGCGTGCAAATCTGGTGCACTTCAACAGCGTGACCGCGAACCGCGTGCTCGAGGCCGTGCCGTCGAACGTTCGCCAGGCGCCGTACGCGCCGCTGATCCTCGCGCGCGCCGAGCTCCTCCTCATGGAGGACAAGCGGCTCGACGACGCCGCGATGGCCATGATCGACAAGCTCGTGGCGCCCGGATCGGGGTGGCGTTATGGCCACGCGATCAAGCACGCGGCGCGGCTCCAGCAGCATCCGGAGAACGCGACGTCGGAGCTCGACGCGTACATCACGATGTTCGGCAACAACCCGTATCTGTGGGCGCAGGCGGCGCACCACGAGGAGCAGCGACCGGAGCTATTGAAACTGGTCTCGCGCGAGCTTCGCTACGGCTCGCACGAACCGCACGTCTGGCGCGCGGCCGCGATCCTCGTCAGCGACGGCGAGCCGATCGGCACGAGCCTCGATCAGGCGATGGCCACGCAGCTGACGAGCATCCTCGGCGGGGGGCCGCCGAGCTGAGCCCTGCGTCGGTGACCGGCCGCGAATCGTGTGCGGCTACGCGCGAAGGCCATGCTCGGCGAGCGTGGCCTCGAGCATCGCGGTGGCCGACCATCGCATCAGCTTGATTGCTTCCTCGCGCGACTGGCCGGCGACGTCGGTCAGCCACACGAGCGCCTCGATTCCCGTCGCGCTCCGGATCGCGAGCGCGAGCCGGCGCACCGCGGCGGCACCGAGCGAATCGAGCAGCGGCGATAGCGCGTCCTCGAGCCAGCCGATCACGCGTCCCTGGCGGAGGGGCAGCTCGGCACGCTGGGCGCCAGGCTCGAGCGACAGCCGCAGCATCGTGCGCAGCTGGTCTTCGGTCTCCAGCAGGATCTTGAGATAGCCACGAACCACGATGCGCAGGCGCTGCGCCGGGTCCGAGGGTGGGTGCTTCGGAAGCAGCGTGGTCAGCGTGGTCTCCGGATGGGCTGCCGCGAGCAGCGCGCCGCGCGTCGGGAAGTAGCGGTAGGCCGTCGTCCGCGAGATCGACGCCGCGGCGGCCGCCTCGTCGACGGTGGGGCTGATCCCGCCGGCGATGAGCTCGCGCGCGGCGGCGACGAGCGCTGCCTTCGTACGCCGCTTCTGCTGCATGCGGCCGCTCGCCTCGTACGGTCTTGACCTGGGAACAGGCATTTCGCAATATGGTACTCAAGTCCCATGACGAAACAAGCGTCCCATCTAACGCCGGTGATCCGGCAACACGCAGAGGCAGAGCGGCGGTGGTTCTTTGGCGGTGGCTTGCACCTCTGGAAGGTGGCGACGGCCGAGACCGGCGGCGCGTTCTCGTTGTTCGAGGACCTGCTGACGAAGGGTAAGACGACGCCGCTCCACCAGCATGCCGAGACCGACGAGGTGCTCTACCTCGTCGACGGCGAGCTGCTGCTCTCCGTGAACGGCGAGGAGCATCGGCTCACCACGGGCGGCGTCGCGGTCATTCCGCGCGGCACACCGCACGCGCTGCTCGTGACGTCGGACACCGCGCGCTTGCTGTGCCTCGGTACGTCGAGCTCGACCGAGGCGTTCTTTCGCGCGGCGAGCGATGCAGTCGGCAGCGACGATGCCGCCGGGCCGGTCGACTTCGGACGCGTGCGCGCTGCTGCGATCGAGACCGGCGGCATGGACATGCTCGGCCCACCGCCGTTCGCGAAGCCCTGAGCGGGGCACGCGCGATTCGCCCGCGCCGGCCTGCCTGCGTCAGCGCGCCGTGCCGGTCATTCGAACGGCAGCCCGCGTAGCCCAGGACGGCTACGATATCGCGTGCTCGGCGAGGCACGGTCCACCGGGCCGACGCTCGGCGACGTCACAGCGGCAGCTCGATCCCGACACCCGCCCGGACGGCCCGGTCGTAGACTAGCGCCGCGGTGACGATGTCCTCGACCGCATGTCCCATCGACTTGTAGAGCGTGAGCTCGTCGTCGGACGTGCGCCCCGGGTGCATGCCGGCGAGGACCTCGCCGAGCTCGACGGCGGCCGTGGGGTCGAGGCCTTGTAGCTCCGGCGCGCCGGCCGGCGGTGGCGAGAACGCGACACGCGATTCGACGACGATGCGCGCGCCGTGGACGGTGTCTGCATCGACCTCGCCGGCACCTTGCCGCACCCAGCCGACCGAGCTCACGTGCGTGCCGGGTCGCAGCCAGCGGCGGTCGATCACCGGCGACGGCGCGTTCGTGCACAGACACAGGACATCCGCACGCCGAACCGCCGCCTCGAACGAATCGGCGACCGTCGCTTCGAATTCATCGGCGAGCGTCTTCGCGGCATCGCGCGAGCGGTTCGCGATCACGATCTCGTCGAACGAACGCACGCGCGGCACGGCCTGCAGGTGTGCACGCGCCTGGACGCCCGCACCGAGCACGACGAGCACTCGACTATCCGGGCGCGCGAGCGCACGAACGGCTACTGCCGACGCTGCCGCCGTGCGCATCGCGGTGATCAGCGTTCCATCGATCACGGCGGTCGGAGCTCCGGTTTGTGCGTCGAACATCGCGACGAGCGCGTGATGCGACGGCAGCTCGCGCTCGGCGTTGCCGGGGAAGTAGCTGACGAGCTTCGTCGCGAGCCGGTGACTCGCGTAGCCGGGCATGGCGAGCAGCAATCCGGCCGGCGATGCCGCCGCCACGCGCGGCGGCACCACGGTCTTGCCGGCGCTGAGCTCGATGAATCCCGCGGCGATCGCATCGATGAGCGCGTCGATGTCCAGCAGGCGCGCGACGTCCGCCCGGCTCAGGAACAACATCGGTGCATCCTCGTACGGGGTTTCACGTAGCTCCTGCGACGCGGCATGACTCGCGCCGTTGCAAGGTCGAGTCCGATTCGAAACGGGGCCTTGTCACCGGTGGGGATGCGGACACGCTCGCCGGACCTCGTCGAGCTCGGCAGCGCGAGCTCCCTTCGCACCGATCGCGGCCACGTCGCAGTACGCCTGTCGCGCGCCCGCGTCGCCGCGGAGCTTCGAGAGTGCGCGCGCCAGGCCGAGGCTGCTGTTGAACCGGCGCGGAAATCGCTGCAGCGACAGCCGATACGCTGTGGCCGCTCGCTCTGGCTGGCCGAGCTCGAGGTACAGGTCGCCGAGGATCTCCGGCGCCGGCAGCGTCGAGGCTGGCGTGACCGGCGGCTTCGGCGTGTTGCCCTCGAGCTCGACCGCCTGCTGGATCAGCAGGACCGCCTTCGCGTCGTCGCTCCCGACGTGCGCGCTCCACCCCTGCAGCAGCAGCGACAGCATGCGGATCTGCCGCGTGAACACGTCCTCGCCTTGCGCCGCGGCGCGCGCCTCGAGCGCGGCGAGCCGTTCGAGCGCACGCGATGCCTCGGCCGCATCGCCTTGCCGCAAGCTCCCGTAGCCGCGCGCGAACCACATGATCGCTTCCGGCCACGGGAAGTCATCCCACGCGACCACCGCGGGCTCGCGAGGCACGATTGCCGCGGCTTCCTTCCACGCGTGACGTTCGAGCGCGTAGCGCGCGCGGGTCGACGCGAGGTGAAACGCGGTCTTCGCCGATGGCTGCAGGTTCGGCGTCGAGAGCAGGCGCTGCACCTCGGCGGCCGCGCGGGCGTCGGCGCCTTGCTGCAGATAGCCGTACACCAGGTACTCGATCGCGTGAGGAAACTCGTCCCACACGTACTCGCCGTGGGCGCCTGCTGGATAGTGCAGCGCGGCCTTCGCGGCGCGCAGGTTGCCGGCGATCACGCCGTCCCAGTCGCCGAGCCGCGTGTAGATGTGCGTCGGCATGTGGAGCGCGTGCGGGTTGTCCGGCGCGATCGCCTCGTACCGCCGGACCACGTCGAGGTTCTCGCGCTCGCGGCCGGGCACGTCGTTCGCGTGGATGATGTAGTGCATCGCACCCGGATGATCGGGGTGACGCTGATGGACCGGCAGCAGCAGCGCGATCGCCTGCTGCGAGTGCTCGATGACGCTCGGACCCGGCCGCGCGGTCGCGAGCGTCGCGAGCGCGTAGAACGCGCTGGCCTCGATGTCGTCGGGCGCGGCGTCGTGCACCGCCTTCATCGCCGCTTCCCAGCGATCGATCCGCGCCCAGTAGTCCTTCGACGATGGATCCTGGAAGAACGCGAGCGTTGCCGCGACGTACAGCTGCTCGCGTCGAGTGCGTGGCGCGAGCGACTGCGCGCGGCTCGCCGCTTCCCAGCCTTGCGCGAGCTCGCCCGGACTCGGTCGCGTCGGCCACAGCGGCGTGAACAGCGTCATCGCGATGCCCCAGTGCGCCATCGCGCAGCCGGGATCCGCGGCGGCGACCGCGCGAAACTCGGCGCGCGCTTGCGTGTACGTCATGTGATGGAGCAGCGCGACCGCATGATCGAACCGGTCTCGCACCGCCGGATCACACGACGTCGCGAAGTGCACGGAGCCGAGGTGTGCGTCGCGCGGCGTGCGCGGCACGCGCGAGGTGCATGCGGTTACCAGCAGCAGCACGATCGCGCGCAGCACGGGACCGATCGCCATCGCACGATCGGGGTCGCGGGGATCGGCGCAGCGGGATCGCGACGCCAGGACCTGTTCACCTCGGGCAGCGGTCATCCGGTCACCTCCATACACGAGCACCGCGTCGTACCATCGCACGAGTCGGAGCGACGGCATGTGCATCTGACGTACGCGATCCGTCGCGACGGGGTGCAATTATCCAGTCCCCTCGCTCGGAGTGTTCGGCGCTCGCGCGCGAGAGGCGCACGATGTCACGGGCGCCGTGCTCCGAGTAGTCATCTCGCGCCAAGCGGCGGCTGGGTCTGATCTCGTCCGTGGCACATCGCTGGCAGTCGGGACGACTCGCGGTTTCCAATCAAACAGGAGGGACGCGATGAAGACGAGATTCGTCCGACTGACGTCGTGTTTGATCGCAGTGCTCGGGGTGAGCGCATGCACGGGCAGCGCCACGGAGGGCGTTGCCGCTCAACAGACAGGCACAGCGGAAGATTGCACGCTGACGCAAGGCTACTGGAAGAATCACGAGGAGGCCTGGCCGGTCACCTCGTTGACCCTCGGCACCGTCACGTACACCCAGGCGGAGCTCCTCGCGATCCTGCAGACACCGGTCAAAGGAAATGGCCTGATCTCGCTCGCGCACCAGCTCATCGCGGCGAAGCTGAACGTCGCCGCGGGCGCCGAGGTCGATGCATCGATCGCAGCTGCGGATGCGCTGATCGGGAGCCTCGATATCGACGGAGGCGGCTACCTGAGCCCGAGCTCGACGAGTGCACTCGTCGGCGCGCTGACCGCGTTCAACGAGAGCACGGGCGACAACTGTGCGCCGCCGCCGGTCTGCGGCGACGGTCATGTCGATGAGGGCGAAGAGTGCGACGACGGCAACACGACGAGCGGCGATGGCTGCTCCGCCACCTGCGAGATCGAGACCCCACCATGTTGCGGTGACGGGCACGTCGACCCGGGCGAGGAGTGCGACGACGGCAACACGACGAGCGGCGATGGCTGCTCCGCGACCTGCGAGATCGAGACCCCACCGTGTTGCGGTGACGGGCACGTCGACCCGGGCGAGGAGTGCGACGACGGCAACACCACCAATGGTGATGGCTGCTCGGCGACCTGTCAGCTCGAGGACACCTGCGTCTGCCCGACGTGATCTGCGGGCATGTCACCACATCAGCGTCGGGATGTGGAGCGCGCGCGGATTGTCGGGCGCGAGCGCCTCGCCGACTGAAGCGGTGAGTCGGCGCGATCGAGCGATCAGCTCGGCCAGACGACCGCCTCGGGTCGCGCCGCCCACGCCGCGAGCTGAGCGGCGTACCGCTTCTCGATCGCGGCGCGCTTGAGCTTCAGCGTCGGCGTGAGCAGGCCGTTGTCGATCGTCCACTCGTCTCCGACGACCACGAGGTGATCGAGGCGCTCGTGCGGGTCGAGCATGCGGTTGACGTCCGAACGCAGATGGTCGAGACCGGACGCGATCGCGTCGTGCGCGCCGGCGCGAGCGGCGGGCGTCAGCACCACGAGCGCGAGCGGCTGTGGCAGACCGCTACCCGTCACGCATACCTGGTCGACTGCCGCGCTTGCGAGCAGTGCGGTCTCGATCGGTGACGGCGCGACGTACTTCCCCTTGCTGGTCTTGAACAGCTCCTTGACGCGTCCGGTGATCTTGAGTCGGCCGCGCTCGTCGAGCTCTCCGCGATCGCCAGTGCGGAGCCAGCCGTCCGCATCGAGCGTGTCGCGCGTCAGCTCGGGCGCCCCGAAGTACCCGAGCATCGTGCCCGGGCTCTTCACCAGGATCTCTCCCGAATCGCTGATGCGATGCTCGACGCCCGGCAGCGCCGGGCCCACGTAGCCGCTGCGCAGCTGGTCGGCGAGCCCCAGGTGCGAGACCGCGAAGTTCTCGGTGAGCCCGTAGATCTCGAGGACGTTGACGCCGAGCTTGCGGTACCACGCGAGCAGCTCCGGGGCGACCGGGGCGCCTCCACAGAGCGCGTAACGAACGCGATCGAGGCCGAGGCTGCGCAGGATCTTGTGGCGGACCAGCCCGCCGACGAGCGGCACGTGCAACATGCGCTCGAGCCTGCGCTCGGGAAGCTTCTCGAACACGCCGCTCTGCAGCTTGTGCCAGATGCGCGGTACGCCCCCGAACACCGTCGGCCGGGCGCGCTGGATGTCATCGAGGAACGTCGCGACACTCTCGACGAAGAACATCCGGAATCCCACGAGCAGGTTCGGCGTCTCGAGGCAACCGCGCTCCGCGACATGCGCGAGCGGGAGATACGAGATCCCGCGATCCTCGACCGTGAGGCCGGCCGCGGTCACGAATGCGCGCGCGGCGCACATGCTCCGGAAGCTGTGCATGACGCCTTTCGGGACGCCGGTGGATCCCGACGTGTACACGATCGTCGCGAGGTCGTCGGGATCGCGGAGCGGGTCGTCCGTGATCGGTGATGTCGCGCGCACGTCGTCCCAGCGCTTCGCGCGCGTGTCTGCCGACAGCGGCAACGCGATGC
Source organism: Kofleriaceae bacterium (assembly GCA_035715365.1). Taxonomy (GTDB): domain Bacteria; phylum Myxococcota_A; class Polyangia; order Haliangiales; family Haliangiaceae; genus JABFXX01. The sequence continues at coordinate 112,828 of DASTLB010000044.1, forward strand.
GCTCGACGGTGTCCGGGATCCCCGGCTCCATCGACGCGAAATTGTCGAGCTTGCCAACGAACACGAGCCGGCTCCCGCTGTGCGTCAGGATCGTGCGCACGGAGTCCGCGACGAGCGTCGGGTAGAGCGGCACGGTCACGTGCCCCGCCATCCAGATCGCGAGGTCGGTCAGGTACCACCACGCGCAGTTCTTGGAGAAGATCGCGATCGAGCTCCGAGTCGGCAGATCGAGCGAGCGCAGATAGCCCGCGATACCTCGGACCTCGGACATCGCCTCGCGCCACGTCAGATCGCGTATGCCTCCGTCCCCCATCGGTTGCGTGAGCCAGATCCGATCTGCGAGCTCTCGCTCGTGCCGGTACACGGCGTCGAGTTGCGTCTCCATGCAGCACCTCCCGATCTGCGCCCCTGTCCGGGTCGCGGCATCAGACGGTGCGACGTTCGTGCCAATCGATGCCACACATCGCGCGCAAGCGATGCGTGTGCTGCATGGCCGCCGCGGCGCCGCGGTTCAGCTCGGCTGGACCCAGCGCAGGATCGCCTCGGCCGTGTCCTCGCCTCGGGTGTTGAAGCAGATCTTCGCGTTCGGCGCGTGCTCGTGGACCACGTTGACGAGCTTCTCGAACAGCGGGAGATGCGGCGGCGGCACGCGCACGCCCGCGCCGATCACGACGGCGTCGTAGGACTTCTCCTGGAGCGCAGCGCGCGCGACCGACTCCGCGGTTTCGCCGAGATCGACGAAGCAGAACGTCGTGTCGAACCCGAGGCTCTGGAGCTGCGCTTCTTGCGCCTTCAGCGCTTGCGTCAGGATCTCGTGCGTCAGGCCCGGGAACATCGCGTAATTGACAACGTCAGGGTGTAGACCGATCGACATCACACGCTTCTTCGCCATGGACACCTCGTTGTAGGAGTCAGGATACCTGTCGTTCACTGCTATAGTCGGTTCTGTTGCGACGGGTTCGCGCTCGAGTGAGGTCGTGATGCGGAACAAGCCGCCGCTTGACCTCGCGGCGCTCGCCACGTTCGTCGAGATCGTGTCGCGTGGCAGCTTCTCCGCCGGTGCGCGGGCTCGCGGCATTCCGCGCGCGACCGCGACCCGGCATGTCCACGTGCTCGAGCAAGACCTCGGCGTCCGCCTGATCGAGCGCACGACGCGCGCGATGCGCGTCACCGAGGCCGGCGCCGATCTCGCCGTGCGCGCGCGCCGGATCCTCGACGAGGCGGACGCCGCGCGCGACGCGGTGACCGACCGCCAGCAGACGCTGTCGGGTCCGATCCGGATCTCCGCGCCGATCGAGTATGGAATGACGTTTGTCGGCCCGGCGCTCGTCGCGTTCGCGAGCGCGCACCCCGATGTCCGGCTGTCGGTCGAGCTGACGGCGCGGCACGTCGATCTCGTCGACGACGGCTTCGATGTCGCGCTGCGCATCGGCCCGCTGCGCGACTCGACCGATGCAGCGCGCCGGCTCGGCCGGTTGACGTTCGTGGTTTGCGCGGCGCCCGCGTTGCTCGCGAGCGAACCGGCGCTGCGTCGTCCGGCGCAGCTGTCGAGCCGCAAGCTGCTCGTGTTCGACACCGCGAGCCGCAAGCGCGTCTGGCGCTTCTCGTCGTCGGGTCGCACGATCGACGTCGCGCTCGGTCCGGCCACGATCGAAGCGAATAGCTATGCACTGCTGCTCGCCGCGGCGCTGCGCGGGCTTGGCTTCGCGCGGCTGCCGTCGTTCATCGCAGCGCCGGCGCTCGACGCCGGGACACTGATCCGCGTACTGCCCGGCTGGCGGTGTGACGAGTTGCTCGTGCACGCGCTGTTCCGGCGCGGCAGAGAAACCGCGCGCGTCCGCGCGTTGCTCGCACACCTCGCGGCGGCGCTCGGCGAGTAGCGCGCGTTCCATGCCGACATCGTGTGTCCGGCCGTGATCGCGTGGCAGGCCTCGGACGCTGCCATCACCTGCTCGCGCCGCGAAACAATCGCGTCCAGGACGGATCGACCGAGGTGAGCCGACGCTACAGCTCGAACGGCGGGATCCATCTCCCGTCGATATCCGCGAACTGGTACTCCTTCGCGAGATCGCCGACCTGGTACACGCCGCCCGTCTTCGCGAACACGTTCGCGTCGGCCGCGAGTGCCGCGACCGCGCGTCCGACGTAGCGCGGTGATTCGGTGCGCGCGAGCGGCGGCACCTGTTGCCAGCGGGCTTCGTCGGTACCGAACGCGGCGAGGATCAGCTCGGTGCGCATCCAGCCCGGCGACACCGCGAGCGACGTCACGTGGTGCGCGCACAGCTCCTCGGCGACCGAGAATGCAAGCCGACAGATCGCGGCCTTCGCGAGGTCGTAGAACAGATTGCCCTTGATGTACTTGCCGCGGTCCCAGTACGTCGTCGCGACGATCAGGCCACGCTGCTGACGCACGAACAGCGGAGCCGCGGCGCGGCACGCGACGACGTGATTGCGCACGCCACGGTCGAACATCGATTCCCAGTGCTCGAGCGGTTGGTCCCAGAACGGCCGATCGAGCGTGTCGCCGGTCAGCGTCTCGTGGCCACCCCACGCGTTGTTGACGAGCACGTCGAGCTTGCCGTGGTCGCGCTCGACGCGCGCGATCAGGTCGCGGACGTCGCTGTCGCTCGTCGCGTCACACCGCACGGCGACGCCGCGGCCGCCTGCCGCGGTCACGGCCTCGGCGGTCTCGTCGATCGAGCCCGGCATCGCCGCGAGGTGGCCCTGCGCGAGCAGCTTGCCGTACGTGTCCGCGGGCGCCTCGCGCGTGCTGCGACCCGTGCAGTAGACCGTCGCACCGGCAGCGCCGAGCTCGACCGCGATCCCGCGGCCCGCGCCGCGGCTCGCTCCGGTGACGATCGCCACGGTCGTTTCGAGCGGCTTCACGCCGCGACGGTAGCTCGTTTCAGGTGCCGGCGGATGCGATCGCCCGGCGCGTCAGCACCAGCTGCTGGCCGGTCTCGAGTACGCGGACCGGGGTACTCGGGCAGTCCGTTGCCGCCGCGCGCTGAAACTCGGCAGGCGACCCGTGGTAGCCGAGGAAGAAGGTGTCCATGAACCAGCCGCCGTTGAACCGGTAGTGAATCGGCACCGCGACGGCGGGCTTCAGCATCTGGCATAGCTTCGCCGCCTGCTTCGGGTTCATCACCTTCGGTGAGCCCATCACCGTCAGCCCGTTGACGGACACCAACGCGAGGTCGATCCGCGGGAACCGCTTCGGGATCTCCTGGTGGGCCGGGATCAGCAGCGAGTCGCCGCCGAAGAAGATCGTGAAGCCGTTGAGCTCGATGATGTACGTGTTCTCGTCGACGCCGTGCTTGCCGGGCGCCGCCGTGATCGTCACGCCACCCGCGCGTGTCACGTGCCACGGCTCGAGCTCCGTGACGTGGGTGAACCCCGCCTTGCGCGCGTCTCCGGCCGTGCCTTTGCGCACGACGATCGGCACCGTCTTGTCGCGGTACGGCGCGAATCCCTTCATGTCGTAATGGTCGTAGTGGCCGTGGCTCGATACGACGGCGGTCAGCGGCGGAAGGTCCGCGACGCCGAGCGCGAGCTCCTCGCCGTGGTGATAGCCGGACTTCTCCGTGAACCACGGATCGGTGAGCACACGCTCGCCGCCGCTTTCGAGGAGCACCGAGGCATGTCCGATCCGCCGCACCGTCAGCGTCGCGTCGCTCGGGCCTGGGATCTCGATCGTGATCGGGGGCGGTGGCGGGCTCTTGCGCACCGCCGCGGGCCACGTGCTGCAGCCGGCGAGGCTCAGCGTCAGCGCGAGCAGGATGCGTTTGCGAGGTTGTTCCATGCCGGCACTGTGAGTCCGGCGATCGCTCCGAAGCAGAGCGCACGAGCTGCCATCATCTGCTCACGACGCGAAACAATCACTCGAGCAGCTCGATGTCCACGGCGGCACACGTGCGCACGAGGTGGTCCTCAACGACAACGGGCGCGACATCGGCGTCGATCTCGTCGAGACGATCGGGTCGCCGCGGGTGACCCACGTGCGTTACGCGGAACCCGCACGGACGCGGCGAGCTCTGTTACGTTGCCGCCATGAAGAAGCGACCCAACGCCCAGCACACGCCGAATCAGGATCCTGCCGCGCTCGTCCTCGAGCGTCAGCGCAAGCGCGCCGCCCGCCTGCTGCTCAAGCGCCGCCGCCGGAAGTCCGGACAGTAGAGCGCCCGCTCACGCGCCCTTGCTCGCCGGCCGAAGCACGAGCTCGGCATTGATCGTGATCTCGATGTTGTCGCGGACGACGACACCGCTGCCCTCGCCGGGGAAATCCCAGTTGATGCCGAAATCGCGGCGGTTGATCGATGCCGTTGCTTCGACGCCGCGGCGAATGCCGCCGGCATGGTTGAATGGCGGCGAGAGCGTGACCGCGAGCGTGACGGGTTTGGTCACGCCACGCATCTTCAAGTTGCCGGTCACCGAGTACGACGTCGCGTTCGACCGGCTCACGTGCGTCGAGACGAACGTGGCGACCGGGTACTTGGCCACGTCGAAGAAGTCGGCCGACTTGAGGTGCGTGTCGCGTTCCTCGACGCCGGTCGAGATCAGGTTGACGTCGACCGACGCGTCGATCTTGCAGTTCGCCGGCGTCGCTTCATCGAGGAACACGGTTCCCGACGGCTGCGGAAACAAACCGCGCACCTTGCTGTGCACGTGCTGGGAGACGAACGTCACCGACGAGTTCTCCGGATCGAGCTCCCACGTCGCGACGCTGGGGACCGTGGGAATCGGAACCGTGGTCGACGGCGCGTCGGGCGCCTTGGCGGCCGGTTGGTTCGTCGTCGTCGGATTCGCGGACGACGCTGGGTCTTCCTGCGACTTGCACGCCGACACGACGGCGATGGCGCTGGTGAGGTAAGCGCAGAGGGTCAGCCTCGATCGATTCATCGACAATCTCCGGGGAGTGGGGGCGAGCTCCCCGCAGCAGGCGTGAAGTTCGTCGCCCGAGTACCAGCGGGCGTGGATCGCTATTCCGGGTTGTCGTGTACTTCTCACGCCCGATCATCGAAGCTCGTCGTCACCGCGCTCCTTCCTCGATCACCAGACACCGGAAGCGAACCCGCTGCCGGAGCCGGGGATGTGTACGAACCTCGAAGCGACGACGATGCCGGCACGTTCACGATCTCGGCTGGGCGCAGCGGATGGATGTCAGCGCTGCGGTGCTGCGGTGATGTAGTCGTGCGAGCGGGGGGACTCGAACCCCCACGGTGTTACCCGCCAGTACCTAAAACTGGTGCGGCTACCAATTACGCCACGCTCGCGCGCAGTTCGTATAGCACACGGCTTTGGCGATCGTCTGCGATTCCCATACGTGTCCGTTTGCGAGTGGCAGTTCGGGCAGAGCAGACGCAGGTTTTCGCGTCGATTGTCGTTGGGAATGCCATTGATGTGGTCGAGATGCAGGACGAGGCGGTTGCCGCACCAGTCCACGATCCCGCAGATCGTACATGCGTATGTCCAGCCCATCGCGAGCAGTCGACGCACCATCTTCGGACCATCGGTGTACGTCGAATTTTCCGAGAACACGTCGTCGTTGGACCGCGTGCGTTTGCGACTGCTCGACGCGAGCGACGGGTGTGTCGTCTTGTCGTGCCCACGTGACCAGCCTTGCCCGTTCTGATGGGTGGTGTCGATACCGAGCTCGCGGATGCGCTTCGCGAGCTCGTGATGGGCGCGTCCTTCTATTGGCAGACCGAACGTACCGAGTACCTGTGCAAGCGACGAGGCAGCTGCGACCGCGGCTCGCAATTCTTCCTCGGGAAGCTCGCGCACACGCGCGACCAAGGCTCCGCGTGGGAGACGTGCGAAATGCGATGTATCGAGGCCCGTCGCTCGAATGTGGATGTCGATCGTGCGGTAGTTCCCCCCGGTCAGTGGAAGGCCGAGAATGCGCAATACCTCGGCCTTCGACGACGCAGCCGCGACGATCGGCGCGAGCAGCTCCTTCGTATATTTCTTCGACGGCACACCCGAGCATGCCGCGCACCTCTGACAGCTACTGCGGCTGTCCGCAATGCGGACAGAACCGCGTGCCCTGCGGCACCTGCGCGCCGCAGCTGCCGCAGTGCGGGACGATCATCGCGGACGCTTGCAGATCGCCGGGCCAGCGCTGGCACGTGACGTCGATCGCGACGAGCTGGCCCTGCGCGAGTCGCATGCGCGCGAGCTCCATCGTCACGCAATAGAACACGTGCTCGCCGCACGCCGTGCACTGGCGGACGTCGTCGGCCGTGGCGGGCAGCGAGCGCCAGTACGTCGGGCACTGACCGCCCGGGGTCATGCAGCCTTCGATCAGCGAGCGCGCGACGCGACTGCGCCAGTCGACGCTGATCCGCTCGGCACACTCGCGCAGGCGCTGGTACGTGTCGTCGTAGCGGATGTCCTTCGGGTTCATCGTGAACAGCTCGTGATCGAGCCGCAGGAACTCGGCGCGCGCACGCTCGCCGCGACGCTCGAGCCAGTCGATGTACTTGAGGCGCGACGGCTCGTGACCCTCGGCCATCGCCGCGAGAAAGCCGATCTCGGCGGGCGAGATGTGCGTGAGCGGGCGGTCCTCGAGGCCGGTGATGCTGCCGGTCGCCGGCTTGAGCGACGTCGGCTCGAGCTCGGCGAACGCGTTTGCATCGATCTCGACGAGGTCCTGCATGCGCACGACCGGCAGGTGGTGGTCGAGCTCGCCCATCACGGTCGGCTCGGTGCCGTTGAACGCGTTGCCGTCGATCTCGTGGAGCTCGTGGAGGTCGCGCAGCGGCGGCGGGATCGGGCTGCCGGTGTTCGTCGCGGTCGATTCGTGCTCGGGGAATGCGCGGCGCGGCACGCTCGGATCGAGCGGTAGTCCGCGCACCGGACGCATGATCGCGAACGTCTCTGCGGCATCGCCGTCGGCATCAGGATCCGGAGGGGGCGCCACCGGCATGCGCTCGTTCGTCAGCTCGATCTCGTCGAGCTCGAAGCCACGCTCGGGCTGCCGCACCGTCGCGCCGCCGAGATCGTCGTCGTCGAGCGTTGGCGGCTGCGGCCGGACGCGACGTGGAGCGGCGGGCTTCGCCGGCGTCGGCTTCGCGGGCGCTGGCTTCGCGACGGTCGCGGGGCGGCGCGGCTTCGGCGCCGGCGCCGGTGCCGGCGGCTCGGGCGACGCGGTGTCGGGACGGATCACGACACGCTCGGAGGTGACCTCGTGCTCGTCGGCGAGCTTGGGGTCGGGCTCCTTGTCCTTGCGCGGCTTGCGCGGGACGAGCCGCTTGTGTGCTGGAGGGATGGACATCCCGCGGTACCCGGAATCAAACCACGATGCGCGGCTGGCCGCACACAAAACCTGCTGGCACCGGAGGGCTGCGTCGGCGATCAGGTGCGAGCGACGAAATCGACAACGATGCGTGCGACTTCCTCGCCGGCATCCTCCTGGATGAAGTGGCCGGCGCGGGCGATCGTCGCGTGCGGCTGGTCGGCAGCGCCGGGAATCGAGGCCTGCAGCACGCGGTCGGCGCCTTTCGTGATCGGATCCGAATCGCCGAACAGCGTCAGGAACGGCAGCGTCAGCTGACGGAGCTTCTCCCACGCCGCGCGGTTTGGCGCGCTCGCCGGGTCGTCGGGCGCTGCGGGGACGAGCGACGGGAACTGGCGCGCGCCGGCCTTGAACCGCTCGTCGGGAAACGGCGCGTCGTAGGCGGCGACGACCTCGGGATCCATCGGCCGGGCGCAGCCGCCGGAGACGATCTTGCCGACCGGCAGCTCCGGCACCGTCTGCGCGAACGTGCGCCACGCGAAGAACGCGGGCGGCGGCTGGCGATCGCCGGTCGGCAGGAACGTGTTGCTCGCGACGACGCGCGCGAATCGCTCGGGATGCTCGGCGACGAGCCGCAGGCCGATCAGGCCGCCCCAGTCCTGACAGAACAGCGTGATGCCGCGGAGATCGAGCTGCTCGACGAGCGCGCGCGTCCAGTCGACGTGCGCCTGGTACGTGTAGGCCGCGCGATCGCCGGGCTTGTCGGAGCGACCGAAGCCGATCAGATCCGGTGCGATCACGCGCAGCCCGGCATCGACGAAGACCGGGATCATCTTGCGATAGAGGAAGCTCCACGACGGCTCGCCGTGCAGACACAGCACGATGCGGCCATCGCGCGGGCCCTCGTCGATGTACGCCATGCGAAGGCCGCCGCCGAGCTCCGCGTAGCGAGGCGTGTACGGGAAGCCGGGAAGCGCGGTGAACCGGTCGTCGGGCGTGCGCAGGATCTCCATCCGCGCATCATGCACGCGATCGTTGAATCAGCGGCGACCCACGGTCACCAGCAACCCGAGCACCGCCCCGAACGAGGTGGTGAGCACCGGGTTGGCGCGGGTCGCTCAACCGCTGTCGCAGCCGAAGAACCAGTAGTACGCGAAGCCGGCGCCCGCGCCGACGAGGACACCCAGGAGCGGCAACAGGCGCGCGGACATGGTCCAGAGATAACACGCGCGGTCGCGTCAGACGATCAGCTCGACGTCCTCGATCAGGACGGCGGCCGGGCCGAAGTACGAACCGCGCCGGAGCGTGGTGGCACTGCGCCGCGCATGGGCGAGCGCGACGACGAGGTCGAGGCGCACCGTGCCGCCGGTGAACACGCGCGCGGTGCCGTTCTGGTGCTCGATGCCGAGCGCGATCTCGAGGCTCGCGTCGCCGGTGACCGGATCGATCGACAGCGCGCGCAGCCGGCGGGCCTCGATCGTGCGACCGTCTGCTGGCTTGCCATCCCACGTGCCGGCGGAGACGAGCAGGTTGCGCAGCCCGCCATTCGGATCGAGGCGGCGCAGCGCGGCCTCGCGCATCGTCATCGCGACGCCGACCGAGACGCCGCGCTCGACGAGCGGGAACCGACGGATCGCGTCGCCGTCATCACCGAGCGGCGCCGAGCGCAGCGCGTAGTCGATCGAGCCGTCGCTCGCGATCGCGAGGGGCTTGTCGACCTGATCGGCGCCCGGCGCGATCGGCGTGTTGAGGCGATACCGCGTCAGGCCCTGGCGCTCGACGACCGAGTCGCCCTGGACCGCGAACACCGACCACACGCCGAGCTCGTCGCCATGCAGCAGCGCGTCCGGACCGAGCACGAGCGCGCACGGCCCGGGCGCTGGCGTGCCGGCGGCGGCGAGCTGCTGCAGATCGGTGACGGCGTTCGCGATCGCCTCGTCGAACGCGAGGTGGCTCGACCGCCGCGCCTCGCGGCTGATCTCGAGGCTGCTGCCGCCGACGGTGACGAGCGCGTCGAGGCGGAGCGTGGTCGCGAGCCAGTCGTCGTGGAAGCCGCTCTTCGCCTGCGCGATCGTGCGCTCCCGCAGCACGCGCGCGGTCGCCGAGACGTGCGAGCCGGCCGGCCGGCGCAGCTTGCCGAGCAGGCGCGCGGCCGCGAGATCGAGCGCGAGGTCGGCGAGCCTGGGGTTCTGCGGATCGAGCTCGGGATCGAGCAGCTTGACCTTCGCCGGCGCTGCGGGCGGCACGGTCTTCCACGCCTCGCCGACGGCCTCGTTCGCGAGCACGATCGCCTGATCGACGATCGCGAGCGCGTCGCCGTCGGAGGCGCTGATCTCGAGCCGCGCGCTGCCGCGACCCTGCGGAACATCGTGATGGACGATCAGCGTGGTCCGCGTGCGCTTCTCGCGGCGGCGCACCGCGCGCGTCTCGTCGGCGATGCCGAGCTCCTGGGCGCGCTCGAGCACGACCCAGTCCGCGACGCCGCGGCGCTGCAGCGCGCGCACGAGCTCGCGGCGCGTGATCACGAAGACCTCCGGCGCGCGCGCACGAGGCCGGTCATCCGGACCCACGGCGCTTCGATCGAGCGCCACGTCGGCTCGCCATCGATCTCGTCGCGGACCGCGAACGTGCCGGTGTCCGAGGAGATCGCCTGCGTCGCGCCGAGCAGGTCGGCGAGCTCGCCGACGAGCTCGATGTCGGCGTAGACGCGGCCGGTGAACTTGCCGCCCTTGACCTCTCTCGCGCGCGCGGCGCCGAGCACGACGCGACCGGTGCTCGGATCGACGGTCGCGTGCGTGCCGCCTTCGAGCGTGACCCCGTCGTCGAGCAGCGTCGCGTGGTGCGCGGTGCCGGCGGCGAGCCGCAGGTGCGACGGCATCGGCTCGACCGCGCCGACGTGGCCTGGGCGCCGGCCGCGCCCGTGACCGCCGCCGGCGTGATCGACGAGCGCGCCGACGATCCGGCCGCCCTGCAGCAGCGTCACCGGCATGCCGAGCTCGCCCTCGTCGTCGAACAGGAACCCGCCGTACGCGCGCGGCGCGGTCGGATCGTCGACGAGCGTGACGAGCGGCGCGGCGACCTTCGAGGCGCCGACGCGGCGCTGCACCTCGGGTCGACGCGCGGCGCGCGTGGTCAGCATCGCGCGCACGCCACCGTCGATCAGCGTCGCGGTGACGCTCGGATCGAGCAGCACGGTGCGGACCTTGTCGTCGAGCGTTCCCGGCGTCATCAGCTCGAGCGCGAGCTCGGTCGTGCGCGCGATCTCCGCCGGCGATAGCCGATCGTCGTCGATGCCGCCGATCCACGCGCGCTCCGATTCGCTGACGACCGGGCGCGTGCCGTTCCACGCCGCGCGCAGCACGCGCGCGCGGATCCGGACGAGCCGCTGTTCGCGATCGTGGCCCGGGCCGATCGACCACACGTGCGAGTCGTCGACATCGAGCGAGGTCGCGGCGTACACGATGCGGCCGTCGCGCTTGTCCGACGCGGTGATCGACGCGAGCCGATCGCGCAGCTCGGCATCGACGAGCAGCGGCGGGACCGCGGGCGCGCGCGGCGGCGCCGGCAGCTGGAACGTCGCGCGCTTCTTCGAGCTGCCGACGAGCGCCGTCACCGCGGCGGTCACGCCGGCCTCGGTCAGCTCCGAGCTCACCTGCTCGCGCCAGCTGCCATCGCGCGCGCGCACGACGAGCACGACGCCATCGCGACGCTCGCGCGCGACGCCGGTGCCGAGCACGTCGAGCGCGCCGGTCGTGCGCTGGCGCGTGACCGCGAGCGCGTGGACGACCGAGAACATGCCGCCGAGCCGCGAGACCGCCTCGCGCAACCAGGTCCGGACCTCGCCGCTTGCCTCGGCGCCGGTGACGCTCGGTGCGCGCGCGTGCCTGTCCGCGCCGCCGCAGCCGAACGCCGTGACGAGCGCGCTCGTCGAGGCGACGCCGAGACCGCGCAGCAGCTCGCGTCGGTTCACGGCCTGACTATAACGCTACTCGTCGTCGCGCTCGGGCGTCGCGACGCGGCCGTGGGCCTCGACCTCGAGCTTCGGGCGCGGGTGCGACGGCCGCTTCGTCGCGATCTTCGAGCCGGGCGCGCCGCGCTCGAGCCACTGCGCGACGCGATAGAAGTCGACGAACCGCGTCGCCTTGCCCTGGGCGCCGAGGAACGACATCACGACCTCGCGGCCGTGGAAGCGCGCGGCGGTGATGTAGCAGTAGCCGGCGGGCCGCGTGTAGCCGGTCTTGCCGCCGATCACGTCGAACTTCTTGACGACGAGCGGCTGGTTCGTCGAGCCGTAGCCGATCTTCGGGTAGTGATCCTTCGCCTCGATCACCTCGTAGTCATCGCCCATGATCTCGCGCAGCACCGGATCCTCGAGCGCGGTGCGCAGCGCGATCGCCATCTCGCGCGCGGTCGACACGTTGCCGTGCAGGCCCGACGGGTCGGTGAACTTGGTGCGCTTGAGGTGGAGCTCCTTCGCGAGCTTGTTCATCGCGGACACGAGCTCCTCGGGATCGAGCTTCGCGGCGCGTGCGAGCGCGGTCGGCGCGCGGTTGTCCGAGGCCATCAGCATCGCGCGCAGCAGGTCGCGGTTCTGGAACTTCTCGCCGAGATCGAGCCGGGTCCGCGCACCGCCGCGGGCGTGGCGGACATCGACGCGCGTGATCTCGGTCCAGCTGTCGAGGTCGATGCCGCGCTTCCGGACAACCATCGCGACGAAGATCTTGGTTGTCGAGGCAATTGGCCGGACATCGTCCGCCGCCTTGCCGAAGATCTCGGCGCCGGTCTCGGCATCCAGCACGACCACGGACTTGGAGCGCACGTCCGGCAGGTCCTCCGCCGCGAATGTCGGAGTGGCGAGCACACCCAGGGTCACGGCGGCCAGGCACGCGACGACAACGCGCATCGATGGGATGATGACACTGCTCCGGCCTCGCGGCGACTTTTCGGAACGTTGTGCGCTACTATCAGCGTCCTGGCTGGCGGGGCAGCAAATCAGATGGACCCTTCGTACGGGGCACCGCAACACGACGTCATCATCGGGCAGACCATCGGCAGCTATCGGGTGATCCAGAAGCTGGGCGAGGGTGGCATGGGATCCGTCTACCTCGCCGAGCACCCGCAGATCGGCAAGAAGGTCGCGCTCAAGGTGCTGCACGCCGAGTTCTCGTCGAACGCGGACGTCACGCAGCGGTTCTTCCACGAGGCGAAGGCGGTCAACGACATCGGTCATCCGAACATCGTCGACATCGTCGACTACGGCCGGATCCAGCAGCCGGGCAGCCAGGAGCTCGTCTACTTCATCATGGAGTACCTGCACGGCCAGTCGCTGTCGCAGGTGATCCGCAACGACGCGCCGCTGCCGCCCGAGCGTGCGCTCGGCATCGCGCTGCAGGTCGCGGACGCGCTCGCGGCGTCGCACAAGTGCGGCATCGTTCACCGCGACCTCAAGCCCGACAACATCATGCTGCTGTCGCGCGGCCGCGAGCGCGACTTCGTGAAGCTGCTCGACTTCGGCATCGCGAAGCTCGAGAACGCCGCGGCGGGCTCGCATCGCACGCGCACCGGCATCGTGATGGGAACGCCCGCGTACATGAGCCCGGAGCAGTGCGAGGGTCGCGGCCGGATCGATCACCGCACCGACGTCTACGCGCTCGGCATCGTGCTCTATGAAATGCTCGTCGGCCGCGTGCCGTTCATCGGCGAGGGCTACGGCGAGATCCTCGTCCAGCACCTGACGCAGCCCGCGATCCCGCCGTCGCAGTTCCGGATGATCAATCCGCACGTCGAGGCCGTCGTGATGAAGGCGCTCGAGAAGCGGCCGGAGAACCGGTTCCCGACGATGGACGAGATGATGCGCGCGATGTCCGATCCGATCGGCTACGTCGAGGCGCACGGCGGGATCGCCGGGTTCTCGCAGCGCCAGCTCACGCCGTCGAACGCGCCGCTGCCGCCGCCGACGCGGCCGACGCCATCTCCGTTCTCGACGCCGATCCCCGGCACGCTGACGCCGACGCCCGGCCACGGGTTCGCGGCGCCGACGATCAGCGGCGGTGGACCGCTGACGTCGCCGACTCCAATCCCGGTACCGACCGCGGGCGGGCGCAGCAAGCTCGGGCTCGTCATCGCCGCGCTCGTCGTGCTCGCCGCGGCGGCCGTCGGCATCGTGCTCGTGCTGAACAGCGGCGGCAAGAAGACCGAGCCGGTCGCCGGCAGCGACGACACCGCGAGCGGCAGCGCCGCGGTCGCGAGCGGCAGCGCGAGCGATCCGGGCTCGGGCTCTGGCTCCGCGAAGACGGTCGACCGTGGCTCGGGCAGCGCGCTCGCCGCCGGCAGCGGCAGCGACGCCGCCGGCTCGAATGCCGCGGGCTCGAATGCCGCGGTCGGCAGCGGCAGCGCCGCGGTCGCCGAGCCGAAGGTCTCGACGATCACGCTGACGACGACGCCGCCGGGCGCGAAGATCTACGTCAACGGCCAGGAAATCGACGAGGTCACTCCACAGCCGTTCGAGGTCAAGCTCTCGAAGAAGCCGATCAAGATCACGCTGCGGCTCGACAAGTACGAGGACATCGTGCTCGACGCGGTGCCCGACAAGAACGTCACCGTCGAGAAGACGTTCAAGCCGAAGAAGCGGGTCACGACCACGACCGGGAAGGGTTCGAACGCGACGACCGGAAAAGGCTCGGCGTCGCCCAACACCGGCAAGGGCTCGGGCTCGGGCAAAGGCAACGACACCGGACTCGAGCGGCCGGGCGACTAGGCAGCGACCGGGGGGTCGCGTGGAGCTGACATGAAACGAACGATCTCGATCGTATGCGCCCTCGTGATGGTGCCCGTGCTCGCGGCGGCGCAGCCGAAGTCCGCCGAGGATTGGTACAAGGAAGGCGAGACCCAGTACAACCTCGGCAACTTCGACAAGGCCGTCGACGCGTTCAAGCAAGGCTTCGCGCTCGAGCCAAACGACTCGAAGAAGGCCGCGTACCTGTTCAACATCGCGCAGTCGTACCGCCAGGCGAAGAACTGCAAGGACGCGGTGTTCTTCTACAAGCGCTATCTCGCGCTCAAGGAGACCGACACGGTCAAGCCGCTCAAGCCCGAGAAGCGGCAGGAGATCGAGGACCGCATCAAGGAGCTCGACGAGTGCGCGAAGCAGCAGGAAGCGCTGCGCACGAAGCCTCCCGAGCAGAACGAGAAGCCGGATGGCGATGCCAAGCCCGACGGCAGCAAGCCGGATCAGGTCGCGACGAAGCCCGACGGCGAGACCGATCCCGATCAGCAGGTCACCGCGACCGCGCCGACGTATCCGCGCGTGCTGTCGGTGCGCCTCGTCGGCGGCGGCGCGAAGCTGTCGACGGGCAACCTCAACGTGCCGGTTCAGGCGACGTTCGGGCTGATCGGCGGCTACCCGCTGCACATCAGCGATCAGCTCGGCCTCGAATTCGGCGCAGGCTTCACGTTCACGCCGGTGCCGTTCACGAACATGGTGACGAACGAGAGCGGGTCGGGACAGTTCGTCGGTCTGATGGGGAACGCGAGCGCGACGTACGAGGTCGCGCCGAAGGTCGGGCTGCGCGGTGATCTCGGCCTCGGCGTGCTCGTGATCAACGGCGTCGGCGAGAGTCCGTTCACCGACGGTCAACCGGTCACCGGCGCGCTGTCGTCGTTTCACGTGCGCGCCGGCGTCTCGGCGGATTACGCGTTCACGCCGAACCTCGTCGGCACGGTCGCGCCGATCGCGGTGTCGTTCAGCCCGTCGCCCAAAGGTTTCCGCGATGACATCTCCTCGATCATCGCGCTCGACTTCATGGTCGGGCTCGGCTACCGGATGTAGGCTTCGGCGCGACAGCCCCGTGGAAGGTCGACGATGAAAAAGTGTCCGTTCTGTGCCGAAGAGATCCAGGACGAGGCGATCAAGTGTCGCTACTGCAACTCGTTCCTGAGCGCGGCTCCCGGCGGCGCGCAGCCGGCTTCGGCTCCGGCTCCGTCGACCGCGACGCCACCGGCCGGTACGCCGCAAGCACTGGCCGCGCCCGCGCCGGCGCCGGAGACCGCGCCGCCGTTCGCGCGCGCGACGAAGGACGAGCCGGCCGAGCAGCGCAAGACGCTGTATGAAGGCGTGCCGTCGTGGAAGGCGTTCCTCGGCTACTACGTCTCGGTGACGTTCGCCGCGGTCGTGATCATCGGCGTGCTGACGCTGATCGCCGGCCCGCAGGCCGAGCTCAAGACGAAGCTGATGAACGTGCTGATCCCGATCGCGGTCGCGGTCGTGTTCATGTTCGGCGTGACGCTGTATCGCAAGTCGATCAAGTTCCGCGTCACGAACACGTTGATCGAGACCGAGCGCGGCCTGCTGTCGAAGAAGATCGACGTGCTGCAGCTGTGGCGCTGCCGCGACGTTCGCTACAAGCAGAACCTCGTCGATCGCATGCTCGGCATCGCGCACGTCGAGGTGTTCGCGTCCGACGCGACCACGCCGCACATCGAGATCGTCGGCATGCCGGCGTCGCGCCAGCTGTTCGAGCAGCTGCGCGACTCGATCGAGATCCAGCGCCAGCACAAGAACGTCTACGGCGTCGTGTCGTGACCCGCGGCGCGCTCGCGCGCACGCGGGCGATCGTGTTCGACCTCGACGGCACGCTCGTCGATAGCCTGCCGGACATCGCTCATCACCTGACCGCCGCGATGGCCGACGAGGGCCTGCCGCCACCGGCGCTCGACGACGTGCGCGCCTGGGTCGGCCGTGGCGCGCGGCAGCTCGTCGAGTCAGCGGTCGGCCGCGACGCCGCGCCGCGCGTGCTCGATCGATTCCGCGCGCGCTACCAGGCGTCGCCGTTCGGCCGCACCGTGCTGTTCCCGGGGATCGCGGAGATGCTCGACGCGGTCACACGCCGCCACGCGCTCGCCGTGCTGTCGAACAAGCCGCACGATCTGGTCGTCGCGATCGTCGACGCGCTGCTCGCGCGCTGGCGATTTCGCGCGGTCGCCGGCGAGCAGCCGGGTCGCCCGCGCAAGCCGGATGCCGGCGCGATCCTGCCGGTCGTGTCCGAGCTCGGCGTGTCACCGCAAGACTGCGTGCTCGTGGGAGATTCCGAGATCGATCTGCAGACGGCGCGCGCCGCGGCGATGCCGAGCGTGATCGTCGGGTGGGGGATGCGCGATGCCGATCAGTTGCTGGCGGACCACGTCGTGCGCACGCCCGCCGAGCTGGCCGATCTATTCGCGTGATCTCGCGCGGCGGTCTGCCGTACGATGCCGCCCATGAACTGTCCGAAGTGTCAGCGTGATGTGATGCCGAGCCCGGTCGGCTTCACGTGGTGGGGCGGCCTGATCGGGTCGAAGATCATCAACCACGTCCAGTGTCCGGCGTGTGGCGCGCGGTTCAACGGCAAGACCGGCCAGAGCAACGACGGCGCGATCGCGATCTACATGGTCGTCGTCGGCCTGATCGGCTTCGGTCTGTTCTTCCTGCTGTTCAAGGGCATGCGCTAGCGCTTGAGCTTGAGCGGGTCGACTCCGGTCAGCTGGATCACCCCGTCGGCGCCGATCACGATCTCCGCGACCGGCGTCGCCTCGACGTCCGCGAGCGTGTAGCGATCCGTCAGCAGGTGGATGCGCTGGTTCGCCGAGCCGCGCAGCCCGGTCGCGAGCCGCTCGCCGGCGCGATAGCGTCCGTCGACGAGGACGTCGAGCCGCGCGAGCACCGCGGGCCCGCCCGGCAGCGCGCGGATCTCGTCGAGCGTGTAGCCCGAGAACGCGAGCGTCGACAGCCCGCGCCGCTGCGCGCGCTCGAGCAGCGCCGCCGCCGCCTCGGGCTGCTGCAGCGGCTCGCCGCCGGATAGCGAGATCCCCTCGATGTCGTCGCCGAACTGCGCCGCGAGCTCGTCGACCGTGGTCGCGCGGCCCGCGAGCGGATCGTGCGTGCCCGGGTTGAAGCAGCCGGGACAGCCGAGCGTGCAGCCCTGCAGCCAGATCACGAACCGCGCGCCGGGACCGTTCGCGCGGCTGCGCGGATCGATCCCGTGGACGCGGACCGCGGTCACTTCACCGTCGGCTTCGGGACGATCGGCGCCGGGCGCTCGCCGGCGGTGCTGCCGACGACATCGATCTCCTTGAGCAGGAGATCGGGCGTCACGATGCTGCTCTCGACGCCGCCCGACGGCACGAAGCCATCGTCGGTGCCGCCGGTCAGCCGCAGCTGCAGCTGGGTCTCGTTCGCCGCGAGGAAGTTGTACGTGGTCTGCTCCTTGGAGACCCCGAGCACGTCCTTCCACGCGCGGATCGGGACCTCGGCGAGCTGGACGCCGCGCACGAGCTCCTGCTTGCCGTTCGGGTACACGCGATACGCGAGGATCGCGGGCGGCGGCAGCTGCTGGTCGGTCGTCTTGATCATCTGCACGAGCTCCCGGCGCGAGAACTCCGGCGCCGCGGTGATCGCGGCGTCGTCGAGCCGCCGGATCAGCAGGCCGTACTTGAGGCCATCGGCCTTCGCCGCGGCGACGAGCTTCTGGACGAGCGCGGGCCGCGCCATGCCGCCGGCACCGACGACGAACAGGTTCGTCGCGCTGCCGTGGAACGCGCCGCCGTCCGCGGTCCGCCGCGCGTGGCCGTTCGAGACCTGGCCCTTCGCAGATGGCGTGCGCGACAGCAACAGCGTCTTCAGCGTGCCGTTCTTGACGACCTCGATCTTCTGCGCGGCGACGCCTTCGTCGTCGATCTTGTAGCCGCCGATCAGCGCCTTGCCGGCGCCGGTCTTCGCGGTCGGGTCGTCGTAGATCGACAGGTTCGGCGCGAGCACGCGCAGCCCGAGCTTGTCGGTCAGCGCGCCGCCGAACATCTTCACTTCCTGCGGGTTCAGGCCCTCGGGCACCGGCGTGCCGCCGAGGTGCGGCGCGAGCGCGCTGCGGATCAGGCCGACCGCGCCTTCGCCCTCGAACAGCACGGGGCCGCTGTAGCGATCGATCACCGGCGCCTTCGCGAGCGCCCCGATGGTCTCGACGAGCTTCTTCGACTCCGCCTTGAGCTCGTCGTCGTTCGGCAGGTCCTTCGCGGTGTGGCCGTAGCGCAGGAAGTACTGGTTCAGCAGCTGGCCGTCTTGCGCCTGGCCGCTCGCGACGAGCACGACGCCGCTCGCGCGCCGCGTGTCGGTGACGCTCGTGCCCTCGGTCGTCAGGTACCACCGGCGCTCGAGGTAGCTCGTGACCGCGACGCGCGAGTCGCGCAGCTGCGGCTGATCGCGGAACACCGCGGACACCTGCTTCGCGCGCGTCTCGAGCTCGTCGAGCGACTCGAGCGGCGGGACGAGCACCGGCGTCTCGCTGACGACCGGCTTCTCGGCGGTCCACGACGGCGCATCGGTGCCGCGCGTGCCACCGGCGCGCCGCGACTCGAGCTTCGCCTGGAGCTGGATCAGCGCCTCCTTGTACGCGGAGTCGGTGACGAGCCACGCGGCGCGTCGCGCGATCCGCGGCGTCGCCTCGAGCGGCAGGTTGATCGCCTGCACCGCGTCGATCTCGTCCGCCTGCGGCACGACGAAGTTCGAGTTGTCGAGCGCCGGGGACCCGACGCGCACGCGCGCCTCGAGGTTGACGAAGTGGCGGTTGCGCTTGCTCGTCGTGTTGCCGAGCGTCGCGGCGACGTCGTTGACGTCGACCTCGGTGATCTTGTACGCGATGTGATACGGCTTCGGCTGCCCGGGGATCTCGAGCTGCGTCATCGCGCGATTCATCTCCTCGGCGATCGCGTCGACGATCTCGTCGGTCACCGCCTTCGACGGCGGGCCGAGCGTCTCCTTGGCATCCTTGGCATCCTTCTTCGTGTCCTTGGTGTCCTTCGGATCCTTCGCGTCCTTGGGATCGCCGGGCTTCGCGGGCGCGACGCTCGGCGCGAACGCGACGGCACACACTGCAACGAGTAGCGAGCGCTTCACGGCTTCTCCTTCCGGATCGCGGGCGGTCCGAGGACGGGCGGACGATCGGGCGGGATGAAGCCCTTCTCGATCTCGAGCCGCTCGATCAGCAGGCTCGGCGCCGACGCGCTGACCGGGACCCAGCCACTCTCGGCGCCGCACACGCCGTTGAACGTCTCGATCTCGCGGCTCGCGGCCCGGATCGACTGCAGCGCGACGAGCGGCGTGCCGCTGATGTCGATGCCGCGCACGAGCTCCTTCTTGCCGTCGGCGTAGAGCTTGTACGCCATCACCGGGTTCACCTTGAACGCCTGCGGCGCGAACGCCGACGTGTTCGTGAAGCCGCCGCTGATGTCGGTGAAGATCATCCCGTACGGCCGCTTCTGGCGCTTCACTTCCTCGAGCAGCAGCTTCTCGAGCTCGGTGCGCGGCACGCTGCGCGACACCTCGACGACGAGGTTGCCCTGGCGCGCGACCGCCGGCAGGCCCGGCGAATGCCGGCCGTGACCGTTCGAGTGCTCGAAGCCCTTGATCGGATCGCGGCCCATCACGAAGCCGACGAGCTTGCCCTTGTCGATCAGGTTCGCGCGCTTGGCCCGCACGGCCTCGTCGTCGAAGCGGTAGAAGCCGTTGACCTGGATGCCGTTGAGCGTCCGGATCTGCGGATCGTCGTAGACCGAGAGCCACTCCGGCGCGATGTCCTTGCCGACGTACGACGCGAACGTCTGGCCGCCGGTCTTGTCCTTCTGGCGATGGCCCTCGATGCGATGGCCGAACACCTCGTGGAAGAACACGCCGGCCGCGCGACCCTCGAGGATCGCGGGCCCGACGTACGGCTCGGCGAGCGGCGCGTCGTGGAGCGCGTCGAGGTCACCGGTCACCGTCGCGATCATCTTGTCGACGTCGGCGTCCGCCGGCAGGTCCGCGGGCGTGCGGCCGAACCGCTGCTCGAGCCGCGACAGGTTCATGCCGTCGTCGGCCTTGACGCCGACCGACACCGAGAGCTGCGCGTTCGTCCACGACTGCTGGATCACGCTGCCTTCGCTGTTGACCATCCACGCGGTGTTGAGCTGGAACACGACGCCGCACGTGCCGCGCGTCGCCTGGCCCTTGAGCGCCTTCGCCGAGCACCGCTTGAGCCGCTCGATCCACTTCGCCTTGTCGAACTCGAGCTTCGCCGGCGCCTCGACGTAGTTCTCGGCCGGCGCCGACGAGAAATCGGGCACCGGCTGCGGGTTCTTGAGCGTCGCCTGGTCGTTGCGCACGTAGGTCAGCGCACTGACCGCCTCGCGATACCGGCGATCGGTCTCGAGCCACAGCGCGTTCGTCAGCGCTTGCTTGTCGTCGCCAAACGGCACGACGCCACGCCGGGTCAGCGGCGCGTTGAGGCCGCGTTCGTCGTCGGCGAGCGCGTGCGTGTTGTCGAGCGCCGGCGAGCCGACGCGGACCTCGACGTCGAGGTTGCGCGCGGTCTCGTCGCTGTCGGTGATCAGCGCGCCGCCCTCGGTCTCGATGTTGACGACGCGCTGCTCGACGAGCTGGTACGCGAGGTAGTAGGCCGGGTCCTTCTGCTTCTTGAGCACCGCCATCTGGCGCTCGTTCTCGGCCTTGAGGATGTCGAGGACCGGAGACCGCTTGTCCGGCGCGTTGCCGTCGGTCGGCGCGCTCGTCGTGACGTCGATCTTCGCCGGGATCGCCGGGAGATCGACCTTCATGTCAGAGGTCGGACCCGTCGGAGGATTCGGGCCGGTTGATTTTCCGTTCCCGCTGCTGGGGCAGCCGGCGGTCACGGCGAGCCCGATGGCCGCGAGCAGCGGCAGATCGAGCGAGGAGAGCCATCGCATATGTCCGAAACACTAGCACGGCTATAATGAGTGCCACCGTGGCGTTGGGTCGACCTACCGTGCTCGTCATTCACGATGACGGCGATGCGCTCGACCTGATGACGAGGTTGTTCGAAGCGAGCGGCTTCGAGGTTGTCACCGCGGTCACCGGCTATCGCGCGCAGGCTCACCTCGAGGGCGATCGCCCGATCGACGTCGTCGTCGCGCCGTGGGACCCGTGGAACAGCGTCGGCGGCGACGTCTACCGCTGGTCGCTTCAGAAGCGCTACGACCTGCGCGATTCGTTCGTATTCATCTCGTCGGAAGTTCCCCCAGACTTCGATCGTCTGGTGGCAGGGCGATGCCTGACCGTCTCGATGAGCCGTCCCGCCGAGATCGTGCGGGTCGCGGTCGCGGCGGTGAAGCGGCGCGAGACCCTCGAGGCCGCGCGCGACGCCGTCAACGCGGAGCTCGACGACACGAAGCCGACGCTGCTGCTCGCCGAGGACGAGCCGGTGCTGCTGATGGTGATGGCCGAGGTGCTGTCGGACTCCGGCTACGCGGTGACGCGGGTCGAGACCGGCGCCGCGGCGATCGCGCAGCTCGAGCACGACGACTTCGACGCGATCGTCACCGACTGGCACATGGACGAGGTCAGCGGCGCCGAGATCCATCGCTGGGCGCGCGACTACAAGCCGTGGCTCGCCGAGCGGTTCGTGTTCCTGTCCGGCGAGGAAGGCGATGACACGAGCGCGCTTGCCCCCGGGCGCCCGATCTTCCGCAAGGGCCAGGACTCGAACGCGCTGACCGCGGTGCTGCGCGAGATCATTCGTCAGGTCCGCCACGAGCGCAGCCAGGCCTGAGTCCCGTGGCCGTGGCCGTGGCCGTGGCCGTGATCGTGATCGAACTGTGCGACTCTGCGGGTCGTCTCGAGGCGGTCCTGTTACCGATGTCGCGAGGCTGTACCGTCTCGATGACGATCACGATCACGGCCACAGCCACGGCCACGATCACGGCACCAAAAAGGTCTGTTCCAGGCCCGCCGCTTGTGGCCTCGGTGCGGCGGACGAAACTTTGTTCGCATGACGAAGATGCCGGTGCTGTTCCAGGCGCATGGCGCGCCCCCGCTGCTCGACGACGCCGGCTGGGTGCGCGAGCTCGTCGGCTGGGCGACCGCGCTGCCGCGGCCGCAGGCACTCGTGGTCGTCTCGGCGCACTGGGAGGAGAAGCCGCTCGCGATCGGCGCGACCCGCCCGCTGCCGCTGATCTACGACTTCTATGGATTCCCCGAGAAGTTTTACCGCCTGCAGTACCCCGCACCGGGTGCACCCGAGGTCGCCGCGCGGGTCCGCGGGCTGCTCGCCGGCGCCGGCATCCCGACGATCGACGAGCCGGCGCGCGGCCTCGACCACGGCACGTACGTCCCGCTGATGTGCATGTACCCGGCAGCCGATATCCCGGTGCTCCAGATCTCGCTGCCGAGCCAGATCCCCGCCGAGCTGTTCGCGGTCGGCAAGGCGCTCGCACCGCTGCGCGACGAGGGCGTGCTGCTGATCGGGTCGGGCTTCCTCACGCACAACCTGCGCGCCGCCCGCGCGCCGGAGCCGCCGGCGTGGGCGGTCGAGTTCGATGCGTGGACCACGGACGTGATCCGGCGCCACGATCACGACGCGCTGCTCGACTACCAGGCGCGCGCGCCCGGCGTCCGGCAGTCGCTGCCGACCCACGAGCACTTCGTGCCGCTGATCGTCGCGACCGGCGCGGCGCCCGAGGCCAAGATCGAGTTTCCGATCACCGGCTGGTGGTGGAACGGCTCGCTGACGCGGCGCTCGGTCCAATTGGGGTGATATTCGCGATATGCCTCGGGTGTGCTGGCGCGCATCCTCGAAGGTAAGGACGGGCTCGCGATCTCGACCGACGCGCACGAGATCTTCGACGCGATCAAGTCGAACAAGACCGTGTGGGTCGAGCTCGAGCGCAAGACCGACGAGGCCGATCAGTTCCTCGTCGATCTCGGCATCCACCCGCTGACGATCGAGGACATCTGGGGCCCGACCGGCCACCCCAAGATCGACGACTTCCCGAACTACCTGTACATCGTGATCCAGGGCGTCACGTCAGCGAAGAAGAGCGCGCTCGCGCTCGCCGAGCTCGACGTCCTGATCGGTCCGAACTGGCTCGTCACCCACGATCGCGACGGCGTCGTCGCCGACGATCTCGGCACCGAGCTCGACCACTCGACGCGGCTGCTCCAGAAGGGCGCGGCCTGGCTCGCGCACGCGGTCCTCGATCGCGCGGTCGATCGCTACATGCCGATCATCGACCAGCTCGACACCGAGATCGACGCGCTCGAGAACGACGTGCTCGAGAAGGCCGGCACCCCGCGCGGCCGTGGCGTGCTGACGCGCATCCTCGCGTTCAAGCGCCTTCTCCAGACGCTGCGCCGGATGAGCATCCACCAGCGCGAGCTGCTGTTGCGGCTGTCGCGCGGCGAGTACGAGGAGATTCCGCCCGAGGCGCTGCCGTTCTATCGCGACGTCTACGATCACTTCCTGCGGATCCAGGAGATCGCCGAGGGTTATCGCGACCTCGTGACGTCTTCGCTCGACGCGTACCTGTCGGTGCAGTCGAACCGGATGAACGAGATCATGAAGACGTTGACGCTGATGTCGACGGTGATGCTGCCGCTGACGTTCATCGCGGGTGTCTACGGCATGAACTTCGACCACATGCCGGAGCTCCACTGGTTCTGGGGCTATCCGTTCGCGCTGTGCCTCATGGGCGGTGTCGCGGCCGTGATCTTCGTGTTCTTCAAGTACAAGGGCTACATCGGCAGCGATCCCGCGCTGCGCGTGAAGCCGAAGAAGCCGAAGAAGAAGTCGGCGACCGAGCGCGCGGGTCTGCGCTAATTGGTGCCCATCATGTCGCGCGCGTAGGCCTCGAAAGATTCGAGCGCGCCGACCACACCGTCGAGCGGCCGCTCGTCCGCCGCGAGCACGAGCACGACGCCCGGCTCGCCGCCGCGGATCCGGCCGTGCGGATCGTAGAGCAGCCACTCGTTCGGCCGGCCCCAGCTCGCGAGCGGCACGCAGTCCTCCATGCCCGACGAGCGCGACGACGACTCGAGGTACTCGCGCGCGCTGCGGGCGAGCCGGGTGTCCGAGCGATAGTCGAGCGTGCCGAAGAACTGGTGATCGAACAGCTTCATGCCGTCGCAGATGGTCAGCAGCGCGCGGTAGTCGTTCGGCAGCTGGATCCGCGCGGCGCGCTCGGCGGCGAGGATCGTGTCGAGGCTCGCCGGCGGCTCGAGGTGGGCGATCTCGCCGAACTCGCGCAGCGTCCGGACGACCGACTCGACCGCGTTGCGGATCGCCGGCAGGTGCGGGTCGACATCGACCGGGATCGCGGGCGCGGTCGAGCGCTCGAGTAGCGCGCGCAGCTCGGGATCGTCGCGGTACGTCAGGAAGTCGGGCTCGCGGGCGAACGCGTTCGGGCTGGCGCCGGCATCGAGCGCGGCATCGACCGCGCGCAGCATCGCGGCGCGATCCCCGGCGACCGCGTAGGCGCACGCGATGTTGAACAGCAGCTCGGCGCTCGCGTCCTCGGGGACGATCGACATCAGGCGCGCGATCCGGTCCGGATCGTTGCCGACCGCGGCGAACGCGTTGCGCAGGAGCTCGCGCGCGTGAAACCCGGTCGTGTCGGGCAGCGCGTGCCAGCGGCCGAGCACGAGGTCGAGCAGCTGCTTGACCTCGTCGCCGCCGCGGTGCTCGCGCGCGATCGGCAGCAGCATCAGCTGCGCCGAGCCCAGGATGATCTGGCCGTCGCGCGTCGTGATCGGTCCGGTGATGCCGTCGAGGAACCGGCGCAGCGCCTCGATCGGATGGGACGAGTCGACGATCTGGACGACCGCGCCGGTCGGCGACACGATCATCGGCTGCGGGATCGCGTCGGACGGCTCGACGTACTCGACGTACTCGGGCTCGGGCGGCCGGGTCGCGCGCGCCCGCGGGGTTCGCCGGCTACCCGCCTTCGGCGACGGCCGCGGCTTCGCCTTCGGTTTCGGGGTCGCCTTCGCCTTCGCCTTCGCCTTCGCCTTGGGCTGCGCGCCGGCGCGACGCGACAGCTTCGGCTTGACCTTGCGTTTCTTCGCGGCCGCGAGCGTCGGCTTCTTCGAAGCAGGCTTGTTCTGCTTCGGGCGAGCCGTCCTCGTGGACGTGCGGGCGCGCTTCGCGACGGCCATGCACCACCGACGCTACAACGATCACTTCTTCGACGCGAACATTCCGGCTTCGTACTCGACGATCTCTCCGGACACGGCGGAGGCCGCGACCGTGAGTGGCGAGGCGAGATACAGTCGGCCCGGGCCGGAGCGGCCCTTGTAGTTGCGGTTGATCGCGGACACCGTCACCTGATCGCCGCGCTCGGAGACTCCCGGGCCGCAGCCGATGCAGGCGCCGCAGCCGGGCTTGATGACGTCGACGCCGTTGCGCGCGAACAGCTCGAGGTAGCCGCGCTCCCGCGCGTAGTCCTCGACCTCGCGCGACCCGAACTGGATGTAGAACCGCACGCCGTCGGCGACGCGCTTGCCGGCCGCCTCGGCCTCGGCGATCACGCGCGCGTACATGTCGATGTCGTCGCGCTTGCCCGCGGTGCACGAGCCGCCGTACGCGATCTGGATCGGGACGCGGCCGATCTCGTCGACAAGCGCGCCGTTCTTCGGATCGCTCGCGATCCCGCGGTCCGGATCGCCCGGTGTCGCGACCATTGGCTGGATCGTCGACAGGTCGATGCGATGGACGCCGCCGTCGTAGTGCGCGCCGGGATCCGGCGTCACGACCTTCGCGCGCAGCGCCTCGAGCTTCGCCTGCATCGACGCCCCGGGCCGGCGCTCGGCGATCCACGCGAGCATCGTGTCGTCGACCTCCATGACCGAGCCGCGCGCGGTGCACTCGGTCGCCATGTTCGCGAGCGTCGCGCGCTCGTCGGGCGACAGCGCGAACAGCCCGGGGCCGCCGAACTCCATCACGCGGTTCAGCGTGTCCTCGCGCTTCGCGTAGGTCGCGAGGATGTGCAGCATGACGTCCTTCGCGGTGACGCCCGGGCGCAGCGCACCGACGAGCTCGAACCGGATCGACTCCGGCACCGCGATCGGGGTGAACCCCCAGTAGATCAGCGCCGCGTACTCGCTCGCGCCGACGCCCCACGCGAGCGCGCCGGACGCGCCACCCATGCAGGTGTGGCTGTCGGTCGCCTGGACGAAGTCACCGGGATCGATGATGTGCTCGCGCGCGACCTGGTGACAGATGCCGGGCGACACGCCGTCGACCGCGCTGTAGTTGCGGACGCCGGTCCTCGCCGCGAACACGCGCTGCAGCTCGCGCAGCGTCTCGATCTTGTCCGCGAATCGCGCCATCGCGGGCACGCCGGTCGCGTAGATCAGGTGGTCCTCGAACACCGCGAACTTCGACGGATCCTTGAGCCGGTAGTCGGCGCCGTACTCGGCGGCGAGGAAGAAGTCGACCTGCGCGGTCGTGAACTCGTGCGAGTAGCCGGCGTCGACGCGGACCAGCACGGCGTCGCCGGGCTTCACGTGCTCGCCCTGGCCGGGCAGGAGCTTGCTGGCGAGGATCTTCTCGGTGAGGTTCATCGGCCGCGGGCCGGTGCCCGGCGGCGGCACCGTGATCTCGCCCCGGTCGAGGCGCGCGCAGAAGGGCAGCAGGCCGCCCGACTCGATCACCAGCGCGGTGATGGCGTCGTGGCCCTGCGTGAATTCGTCGAGGGCGATGGCCTCGCCGCGCTGCAGGCGGCGCAGCATCTCGTGGTCGCCCATGAGCTGGCCGATGTTGATGTTGTTGCGCGCGTGGATCGGCGAGAACGACGACGCGATCGCCAGGCGACTGCCCGAGAACACCTCGCACTGCGCCGCG
>DASTLB010000045.1:0-49819 GCA_035715365.1 Kofleriaceae bacterium
GAAGCTCAAGCGCAACCGCGTGAAGCCGACGCGCGCGACGCGCGACAAGCTGCGCCAGCAGGAGTGCGCGGCGCGCAGCCGCGAGTTCCGGGCCGCGTATCGCGAAGCGCGAGCTGCGCAGCTCGCGGGCGAACCCTGCACATTCCCGTACGGCACCTACTGGCAGGTGCGGTTCCACCGCGTGGACGTGGAGCCGCGTCCCGCCGGAATGGATCCGTACACCGTGCTGTGACGCCGCCTGCGGATCGTTGCGTGTTTGATCTCGAAGATCGTTTGAGCTGACATTGTTGAGACCTTCGCCGCACCGAGCCGCATGCTCGCGTGGCGAAGCCATGTCCTGACGCCGGCCGCGGAGCTGCTTGTCAGCTGCGTGGGCCGGCGTTCGCCGTTTCGGCGACCGGTTCGCGGAGCGCGCCGCGGGAATCCGCGTGATCGGAAAAACGATACCCAGGACCGATCCGGGAAACTCAGGCACCACCTTGGGTTACGACCCGAGCCGGCGGATCATGGACGCCGAAAACGACAAACGCGGCGCCAAGGGGCGCCGCGTTTTCGCGAGTCGAGGCGGCGAGCGCCGCGCCTCAGCAGAGGCTCACTCGAACTCGCCCTTCATGATCACGTAGCCATTGTCCGAGCCGACCGAGAGGTTGCGCGGCTGGAGGCCGGCGATCGCGGGCAGCGGGATGTTGACGAGCAGCGCCGAGATGTTGGCGATCTGCGCCTGGAGGGCGGACTCGGAGGCCTTCGCGAGGTCCGCGTCGGTGAGGCGCGTCGCGTTCTCGATGTCGTCGAGCACGTTGAACTTGATCTCCGGGGTGCCGAGCTTGAGGGCGACCGCGTAGCCGTTGGCGGCGGGCTCGATCGCGACGTCGATCTTGGCGTTGATGGCGGCCTTCGCGACGGGCGTGCCGTGGTTGGTGTAGGTCGCGATCATGTCGCCGAGGATGATGCGCATCTTGCCGTCGGTGGGGTCGGCGCTGATCATCGGCGGCATCGTCATCTTGATGTCGGTGCCGTCGAAGGTGCCGCCCTGCGCCGGCATCGAGAGGTTGAGGACGCCGAGCGCGTGCGCCTCGGACATCATCTCGTTCGCGAGGTCGTCGGCGAGCGCGAACGCGAAGCCCTGGCCGGCGTCGGCGTTCGGCGTGCCGTTCTGCGTGAACACGAACTTCGACTGCTCGGCGCCGCCAATCAGCATCGACATGTTCATCGTGACGAGCGCGCCGTTCGGATCGAACGAGATGTCGCTCGGCGAGACCTGCATCGTCAGCTGGTGACCGAGCACGTCGAGCTGCTTCGGACCGGCGAGCCCGCCGAGCGCGCTGTTCATCATCGGCTCCATCGCGAGCTCGGCGCCCTTGGCGACGATGCCCTGGATCGCGCTCTCCATGCCGATCATGTCGATGATCGTGCCGGGGATGCCGGAGGCGTCGAACCGGAAGTTCGTGAGCTGGACGTCCTGGTTGACGAGGTCGGTCGAGAAGCCCTGCATGCCGTTCGGGCTGACGAGCAGCGTGCCCGAGACGACGACGCGATCCGCGGTGACACGCAGGTTCGTCTGGCCGTCGAGGCAGGCGACCGCGTAGCGCGCGTAGCCGGGGACGTCGAGGCCGTCGATCTGCGCGCGGAACGAGATGCCGCCGTCGGTCGGGATCAGCGAGATCTGCACATCGCTGAACTTGATGTCGTTGATGAACACGCGCTCGAACAGGCAATCCTCGCCGCCGGAGTCGCCGCTGTGCTGCATCGGCTGCAGCGGCGCGATCATCTCGCCGATGTTCATGCCCTTGATGATCGGGCCCGCAGCGGCGGAGATCTTCGCGAACGCCGGCGTCGAGATCGACGCGGTGACCGCGTTGTCGATGTTCGAGCCCGCGGTGCGGATCTCGCCGGCGTGGACGGCGCGCGTGTCCGTGGCAGTGCCGCCGTCGTCGTCCTTCGCGACCGTCTCGATCAGCGACGCGCCCTCGGGGATGTCGATCGTCGCCTGGAACGTGCCGTCCGCGTTGACGTTCGCTTGCACGTTGTTGACGAGCACCTTCGAGACCGGCGTGCCCTCTGCGTTCGGCGCGACGGTGCCGGTCACCATGATCTGGCCGGCGCCTTCCTTCACGAGGCTGCGCTGCGGCGACGTGATCGTCAGGATCGGTGGGTCCTTGAGCTCTTCGGGTCCGCTGGAGCAGGCGAAGAGATACAGCGCGGGGGCGATGGTGAGGAAGGTCCGCATGGCTGGCAGCTCATCGAGCAAAGCCAGGGCCAGGCACCTATCCGGATCACCAGGGTCCTGGCCGCTGTCACACGCTTGTAGTTCGCGAGAGTTAGCAGCGGTCAGGTGCAACGCAGCGCGTTGGAATCACGAGGCTCGCAACTCGATCAGCCAGCCACCGCGGAACCGCGAACCCCAGCTGGGCTACTCGACTGGCCACTGCAATCGAGTGTCCGCGACCGGCGGGGCGCGAGCCCCACGGCCATTCAGATCAGCCGACCGTGACCTTCGCGACGCCCTTGCCCTCGAGCACCGTCGCGATCCGCGATCGCAGGTCGCCTTGCAAGACGATCAGGTCGCCGTCGACGGAGCCGCCGCAGCCGAGAGCCTGCTTGAGATCGCGGCACCACGTCTCGAGGTCGCGCGCGGGCAGGCCGAGCTTGTCGACGATCGTGACCTCCTTGCCGCCGCGGCCCTTGCGCTCCATGCGAACGACCGCGCGCGCGGGACCCTTCGGCTTCGCCGGTGCCGCCTCCGGCCGTGGCTCGGGTCCGCGCGGCAGTGCATCGCGCAATTTCTCGAGCGCGTCGAACGGAGACTTCGGCTTCGTCATCGCACACGCGAGCATACGAGAAGCGAGCGGCACCGACGAGCGCACAGCACGCCACCGCGCGCCACCGACGATCGCCGACGACAACCGACAGCTGGAATCCCGGATTCTCCGCTTGCTGACGTCCTCACCAGCCTCTCATCATGAAAGATGATGGGGAATTCAGCGAATCGGGATCCGGTGGTGAAGACGGGGGACGTGGTCGAGGGTCGCTACCGCATCATCAAGACGCTCGGTGAAGGCGGGATGGGCACCGTGTTTCTCGCGGAGCACGCGCTGATCAAGCGGCGTGTCGCGATCAAGATCTTGCACCCCGAGCTCGCGACCGACGCGAACGTCATCGAGCGGTTCATGAACGAGGCGCGCGCTGCAGGCACGCTCGGTCATCCGAACATCGTCGAGTCGACGGACATGGGGTTCACGCACAACCACGTGCCGTACATCGTGTTCGAGTACCTCGAGGGCACGCTGCTGACCGACGAGGTGTATCGCGTCGGTGGCTTGCCCGTGCGGCGCGCGGTGCGGATCGCGCAGCAGATCGCCTCCGCGCTGCATGCCGCGCACAACGCGGACATCGTCCACCGCGATCTCAAGAGCGACAACGTGTTCCTGACCGACAAGGACGACGCGCTCGATCACGTGAAGGTGCTCGACTTCGGCATCTCGCGATTCCTCGACTCCGACGACGAGCAGACGCGTCGCGGCATGGTGATGGGCACGCCGGAGTTCATGGCTCCCGAGCAGATCACGAGCCCGAACCTCGTCGACCGCCGCGCCGATATCTACGCGCTCGGCGTGATCATGTACGAGATGCTCACCGCGCGGCGGCCGTTCTCGAACGACGAGGATCCGCGCGCGCTGCTGCATCGCATCGTCCACAACGATCCGCCGCCGCTGCAGCGCACCGACGTGCCGCACGCGCTCGTCGAGCTGATCCTGAACCGGCTGCTCGCGAAGTCGCCTGACGATCGCTACCAGTCGATGCTCGACGTCGAGTCCGCGCTCGACGCGTTCACGACGCATGGCGACGCACCGCGCCCGCGCCGCAGCCGCCGGATGTCCGTGCCGGGCGCCGACGCCGCGCGCTACAGCGATACGATCCCGCGCCCCGCGCGCGTCGCCGAGACGCCGTGGCCGCCGTCGCGTGCCGCGTCCGAGCCGTCGATCTCGCAGCTCGCGGACAAGCTCGAGCCGGTGACACTGCCGCCACCACCGGCGCAGAAGGGCAAGCCGTGGCTGCTCTACGGGCTCGCGACGACCGGCATCCTCGTCGGCGCCGGCGGCCTCGTGATCGGTGTGCGTGGCGCCGGCGACGACAGCGTCGCGAGCGCGGCACAGCCCGCGATCACGCAGCCCGCGCCCGCCGCGTCGATCCCGCAGCCGCCGCGCGAGACCCGGCCGTCGAAGATCGACGTCACGCTCGAGTCCGCCACGCCGAACGCGCGCGTCACGTTCCGCCGCCGGGTGTCCGCCGCACCGACGGCGATGCAGATCACGCCGAGCGACATCGTCGAGCTCGTCGAGGTCAGCGCACCCGGCCACAAGACCGTGCGCTACTGGCTGACGTTCGATCGCCCGACGCACCTGACCGCGAAGTTGACGAAGGGCCAGGGCATCGTCGAGGCGTCCGAGGAAGAGACGCTGATCGCGCTCGGCGAGATCGCGGCGACCCCGGCGGTCGCGGCGGCAGCGCCGAAGCAGGACAGCGCGCAGAAGCCGGCCGCGGCGACGCCGACGACGACCACGCCGAACAAGCAGGTCGCACAGACCACGCCCGGCACGGCGAAGACCGTCGCGAAGGACGAGGCGAAGGCACCGGCAAAGACCGCGACGCCGACGCCAACGACGACGACAACGACAGGGACGCCCCCCACCACGACGACCACCACGGTCGCGCAGACGTCGTCGAACGGCCTGCAGGCGATCCAGATCCTGCCGCGCCGCATCGGACGGCTCGCCGCGGCCGAGGAAGGCTCTGCCGCGACGACCGAGCAACGGACGGAGACCGCGAAGCTCGAGACCGGCGCGACGCCGCCTCCCGAGACCGCGGTCGCGAAGCCGGACGTCGAGCCGGCGAAGACCGATGGCGAGCCGGCGAAGGTCGAGCCCAAGCTCGAGGCGCCGAAGCCCGCGATCGATCAGGCGACGCTGATGTCCGTCGTCGGCGCGAACCGCCCGACCGTGCTCAAGTGCTTCGCCGACGGCAAGAAGGCGAACCCGAAGCTCAAGGGCACGCTGACGCTGCAGCTCGCGGTCGACCCGAGCGGCAAGGTCAAGCGCGTCCAGGTGCAGTCGACGATCTCGGGCGCGCCGCTGGTGGCCGCGTGCGTCGTGAAGTCGGCGAACGCCTGGAAGTTCCCGGCGCGGTCGGGCACGCAGATGGCGAACGTCAGCTATCCGTTCGTGATCAACTGACCCGATAGTTTCGGTGGCCGATCGGTTTCGGGATCGCGCGTGCGGTCCTGGGCTAGAGTGCCGCGCCATGAGGCTACCGGCATCTGCCGTCGTGCTCGCACTCGCGTGCGCCTGCGGAGGCGACGACGCGCCGCCCCCGATCGCGCCCGAGGTGACCGATCCGGTCGCGTATGTCGATCCGCGGATCGGCACCGGCGGGCTCGGGTTCGCGCACGGCAGCTGCTTCGTCGGCGCGGTGGCGCCGCACGGCCTCGTCAAGGCCGGGCCTGACACGAGCGGACCGTTCGGCACCGTCAGCTTCCAGCACTACTCCGGCTACTGGGGCGGCGACGACAAGATCCGCGGCTTCTCGCAGGTCCACATGCACGGCACCGGCGCGACTGACTACGGCGTGCTGTCGCTGATGCCGGTCGCCGCGTTCGATCCGGGCAAGACGAGCGTCGTCGACTACGAGACGAAGTTCGCGAAGGACGCCGAGCACGCGGCCGCCGGACGCTACGAGGTCACGCTCGACAACGGGATCGCGGTCACGCTCGCCGCCACGCAGCGCGTCGCCGTGCATCGCTACACGAACGCCGGCGCGGTCGTGATCGATCTCGCGAAGACGCTCGACGGTGGCGTGATCGATGCGGCGTCGATTAGCATCGCCAGCGACGAGATCACCGGCGAGCTCCACCACATCGGCGGGATGTCCGGCGGGTTCGGTGGTTACACGATCCACTTCGTGATGCGGTCCAGCGTGCCGTGGACGAGCGCGCAGACGTGGTCCGCCGGCGTCGCTCCGTCGTCGGCGCCGAGCGCGACCGGCACCGGGGTCGGCGCCGCGCTCGTGATCCCCGCGGACTTCCAGATCGCGATCGGGCTCTCGCTCGTGTCGCTCGATGGCGCGCGCGCGAACCTCGCCGCCGAGGTGCCGGCGGTCGATGTCGAGGCGGTCGCGGCGACGACGCGGCAGGCGTGGGCGCGCACGCTCGGCACGGTGCTCGTCACCGGCGGCAGCGAGGACGAGCGCACGATCTTCTACACGAGCCTCTATCACGCGTTCCTGATGCCGAGCGTGATCGGCGACGTCGACGGCACGTATCAGCTCGTCGGCCAGCCGCCGCAGCTCGCGGCCGGCTGGCACCAGATGTCGGATCTGTCGCTGTGGGACACCTATCGCACGGTGCAGCCGCTGTACGCGTGGCTGGTGCCGGACAGCGCGCACGACGCCGCGCGGTCGCTCGTCGCGTTCGGCGACGCGCTCGGCATCTATCCGATCTGGCCGGTCGCGATCGGCGAGTCCGGCACGATGCTCGGCTCGAGCGCCGAGATCGTGATCGCCGACGCCGTGCTGCGCGGCGTGCCCGACGTCGGCGCCGAGCTCGCCTGGCCACGCATGCGCGCGATCGCGATGGATCCGGTCGCGCCTGCGACCGGGCGCGGGCCGCGCAATCACGTCGAGGAGTACATGACGCTCGGCTACGTGCCGGCGTCGGTCCGCCGCTCGGTGTCGCTGACGACCGAGTTCGCGCACGACGACTTCGCGCTCGGCCAGCTCGCCGGCGCGCTCGGCCAGACCGCGGATCGCGACGCGCTGCTCGCCCGTGCACACGGCTGGCGCGATCTGCTCGATCCGGGCGTCGGGTTTCTGCGCGGCCGCAACGCCGACGGCACGTTCCCGACGACGACGTTCGATCCCCTCGAGCTGTCCGACGACTACGCCGAGGCAAACGCGTGGCACTCGCTGTGGATGGCGGGCGCGCACGATCCCGACGGGCTCGCCGAGATCCTCGGCGGACGCGACGCCGCGGTCGCCAAGCTCGAGATGTTCTTCGAGCTCGCGAAGCAGGACTGGGACACGTCGGACGCATCGGCCGCGAACTTTCCGCGCCCGTACTACTGGCACGGCAACGAGCCCGACATGAACGCGGCGTTTCTGTTCGCGCAGCTCGGCCGACCGGACCTGACGCAGCAGTGGGCGCGCTGGGTGGAAGACACGATGTACACGCCCGAGATCGACGGCATCCCGGGCAACGACGACGGCGGCACGATGGGCGCGTGGTACGTGCTCGCCGCACTCGGCGTCTATCCGATCCCGGGCAGCGATCAGTGGATCCTCGACGCGCCCCGGTTTCCGCAGGCCCGGATCGTCGTCGCGGGGCACGAGCTCGCGATCGTCGCGCATGGCAGCGGCACGCACGTCGCGTCGATCGCGCTCGACGGCGTGCCTGTCCCCGGGCCGACGATCACGCATGCCCAGCTCGCCGGCGCGTCCGAGCTCGTGTTCGAAATGACGCCATGATGTCGCCGTGATGTCGGCGCGGGTCAACCGGTGCGTAGGCTGGTGGCTCTTGGCCACGTGGTCCGTCCGGAGAAGCCCATGACTCGACTTGTCTGTCTCGCGTGTCTCCTCGTCGCTGGTTGTGTCTCGAACGCGCCGCCGCCGCGCCAGCCGATGGCTGCGCCACCGCCCGGAGGCGTCGCGTATGCCCCCGCGCCGGGCGCGCAGATCTGTCGCGAAGGCTCGACGTGCTCGTGGGAGTGCCCGCAGGGCAACTGCGCGTTCGTCTGCGAGCAAGGCGCGACGTGCAACGTCGAGTGCGACGGCGGCAACTGCTCGCTCGAGTGTCATCCCGGCGCGACCTGCAACGACGAGTGCGACGGCGGCAACTGCCACACGCTGTGCGCCGCGAGCGCGACCTGCAACCTCGAGTGCGACGGTGGTCGCTGCGAGCAAGCCTGTGATCGTGGCTCGACGTGCAACGTCGAGTGCGACGGCGGCAACTGCTACTGACCGCGCGGCGTGACGTGATCGCACGGCCGATCGCGTGAGATCGCGCGCGAGCCGTGGTGCGCGCGGTACTCGCGTTGCAGTCGCGATCAGCATGGTGCGCTCGAATCGAACGGTTGCCGTCGGGATGCTGATCTCACTCGCGCTGCTTGCGACCTGCAAGGACAAGCCGCCTCCTTCTCCACCCCCTCCGATCGCGAAGCCGGCAGTGCGCGGCGCTGCGGGAAACGATGATCTGCGCGTGATGCTCGCCGAGATCGCATCGTCGAGAGCGTGCTCGATGATCCGTGGCCAGTTCCGCGCGCTGCGCGCGCCGGATCGCCCGGGCGTCGCGACCGGCGTGCTGTGGATCCGCGACTGCGAGATCGCGCACGACGGCGCGAAGGTCACGTTTCACCTCGTCGGCAACGGCTGGCAGTGGGCGCGCCAGACGAAGCACAAGGCCGGCGGCACGTTCGACATCGCGCAGTACGTGCGGTTCTCCGTCGACACGAAGATCCGCGGCGCGCTCGACATCGCGTACGACCGCAACCGCCACGTCGTGTCGCTGTGGTTCTCGCCGGATGCGGTCGCCGATGTCGGGTTCGAGCCGATCGGCGACATCGACGTCGATCGCAAGGGCATGTGGTCGTCGATTGTCGGCGGCCTCGGCTCGGTGTTCGCGGATTCGCCCGAGCAGATCGCCGAGCACGAGGCGACCGCCCAGGGCACCGGCGAGTTCCAGAAGCAGCTCGCCGACGGGCTCGCGGTCACGATCGACCTGTGCACCGGGCTGTCGCGGTTCAACCTCGGCCGCGAGCCGAAGGGCCACATGCAGCCGGCGGACGTCGGCGAGACGAAGCGCGTGCCCGTCGAGCTCGAGCGCGGCGGCATGATGATCGCCGGCCCGCAGCTCGCGCCGAACGGGATGACCGTCCACGCCGAGACCACGCGCGGCGCGGTGCGGATGTCGCTCGTGTGCGCCGACTACGCGCACAACCTCGCGACCGGCTTCGTCGCCGGCACGACGCCCGGCCCGGTGCCGACGCTCGCGACCGCCGACGTTCGCGGATCCGCGAAGCTGCACGTCGGTCCGCAGAAGTGCCCGGTCATGGTCGTGACGACGACGCTCGACAACGCGCCCGCGAGCTATCGCTGGCTGCGTCCCGCGTCGGAGATCGCGCGGTCGACCGGCGGACCGATCGTCCATTGTCCTGGCCGTCCGACGACGGCCCGGAAGTAGCGTGGCACGATGACGGCGATGCCGGGCCGCGCCACCGCAGTCGTCGCGTTCATCCGGCTCGGCCGGCCGCTGTTCCTCGGCGGCGGCTTCCTCGTGTACGCGCTGGGCGCGGCGATCGCGGCGCATCACGGCCACGCGATCGACGTCGGCCAGTACCTGCTCGGCCAGCTCGTCGTGACGTCGTTCCAGCTGATGACGCACTACGCGAACGACTACTTCGACTACGAGGCGGATCGCGCGAACCAGACGCCGACGCGATGGTCCGGCGGCAGCCGCGTGCTCGCATCCGACGAGCTGCCCCGTCACGTCGCGCTCGTCGCCGCGCTCGTGCTCGCCGCGATCGGGCTCGTCGCGACGATCGTGCTCGCGACCCGCAGCGGCAGCTGGACCGCACCGACGTGCGCCGCGATGCTGATCCTCGCGTGGGAATACAGCGCGCCACCGCTGCGGCTGTGCGCGACCGGCGCCGGCGAGCTCGACACCGCGATCGTCGTCACCGTGCTCGTGCCGTGGCTCGGGTTCTACCTCCAGGCGCCGGACCTCGTCGGGGTCCGCACGCTCGCGCTCGCGATCGTGCCGCTCGCGCTGCTCCAGCTCGCGATGCTGCTCGCGATCGAGTTTCCCGACGCCGCCGGCGACGCGGCGACCGGCAAGCGCACGCTCGTCGTGCGGATGGGAGCAGCGCGCGCCGCGCGGCTCTACGTCGCGATCACGGCGGCCGCGTTCCTGTGGCTGCCGGTCGCGTACAGCCTCGGACTGCCGGAGCGGATCGCGCTCGCCGCGGCGCTGCCGGCGCCGGTCGCGATCTGGCGGATCGCGCGCGTCGGCGAGCATCGCGATCCATCCGCGTTCGAGCGGCTGACGTTCTTCGCGGTGTTCCTGCTCGTCTCGACCAGCGCCGCTCAGCTGGCTGCGTTCGTCCTCCTGTGATCGAACGCCGGCACGGCGAGCCCGAGATAGCGGTGCGCGAGCGAAGCGAGCGGCGCGACGAACAACCCCGCGGCGACGTGGCCGATCGCCCAGCCGACCGCGCCGCGATCGACGTGCACGCGCATCCACGCGAGATGCACGCGCACGTGATCGAGAGCCCGATCGTGGTAGCGGCGATGCAGCTCGCGCATCAGTGCATCGAGCTCGGCGTGCTGCCCGGCTTCCGCGAGCAGCCGGATGCGCGCGCGATCGACGACAGTCACGACGCGAGCTCCCGCGCGCGCGGTGCGATCTCCTGCATGAACCCCAGCACCGCCGCCTCGAGCTGATCGACGCCGGGATGTTCGGTCGGCATGTGGCTCGCGCCCTCGAGGATCACCATGCGCTTCGGCGCGGCGAGCCGCTCGAAGAACCGCCGCGACAGCGCGATGTCGGTCATCCGGTCGACGCCGGGATGCGCGAGCAGCACCGGGCAGCGATCGAACTGCTCGGGCTCGATCGCGGGCGCGGTCGTCATCAGCGTGCGCAGGAACCGCGCAGGCACCCAGCTGCCACCACCGAGCCGGTCCGACTTGACGAGCGCCGACAGCTCGGGCCGGTTCGAGATCCGGCTCATCTTCGACATGTACGCCATCGGCAGCGGCAGCCCGTCGGTGAGCGGCGCGAGCTTGTCGAGCAGCCACAGCCCGCCGGTGCCGAGCAGCGGATGCTTCGCGAACCCCCGCCGCACCGCGCGCTCGCGCGGATCGGCGAGCGTCGTCGCGACGAGGCCGACGACGTGCGGCGACCGTGCCGCGACCTGGTACGCGAGCAGCCCGCCGAGGCTGACGCCGAATAGCACGACCGGTCGCGGATCTCTCTCTCGCTCTGCCTCGATCAGCTCGACGACACAGTCGATCCACAGCCCGTACGTCATCCGCTTCCACGGCACGCGCGTCAGGCCATAGCCCGGCAGATCCGGCGTCAGCGTCTCGTAGCCATAGCGCTGCGCGAGCACCGCGGCCGGCGCCATGACCCGCCCGTACGCCCCGGCGCCGTGCAGCACGATCACCTTCACCGGCGATGCCGGCGCCTCGAGCCGATCGAGGTGAACGTCGAGGTCACGCCAGCGCCAGTACTCCTCGCGCGGCGTCGAGTCCTCGGTGCACCGCATGCCCTCCGGAAAGAACGGCTGATAGCGGCGCCACACCGGATGGCTGTCATAGGTGGGAAGCGTCATGCCGCCGTTGTGCCCGGTGGCGGCTGTCCGCACAGTGCCCGCGCGCGCCAAGCGAGTGACCGCGGATCACGGGGCGACACGATGTCCGACGGCCGCCGCGTGTCCGAGGGCTGGACGGTGTCCGACGGCCGGACGGTGTCCGACGGCGGGACGGTGTCCGAGGACCGGGCCGGCCGCGTGTCCGACGGCTGGACGGTGTCCGACGGCTCGACGGCGTCCGACGGCGGGATGGTGTCCGAGGGCCGGACGGTGTCCGACGGCTGGACGGTGTCCGAGGGCTGGACGGTGTCCGAGGGCCGGCCACGTGTCCGAGGGCTGGACAGTGTCCGACGGCTGGACAGTGTCCGACGGCTGGACGGTGTCCGACGGCTGGACGGTCTCGACGGTCTCCGACGGCTGGACGGTCTCCGACGGCTGGACGGTGTCCGACGGCTGGACGGTGTCCGACGGCCCGCCGCGTGTCCGGGGGCGGGACGGTGTCCGACGGCCGGACAGTATCCGGGGGGCTGGACGGTGTCCGAGGGCGGGACGGTGTCCGACGGCTGGACAGTGTCCGAGGGCTGGGCGGTGTCCGAGGGCTGGACAGTGCCGACGGCTGGACGGTCTCCGACGGCTGGACGGTGTCCGAGGGCTAGACGGTGTCCGATGGCCGGCCGCGTGTCCGAGGGCTGGACGCGCCGCTCCCGGGGACGTGACAACCCGCCACAGGGGGGTCGTTTGCAGATCGGGCATCACAGTTCCATGCCGCGTTCCTCCGCGCAGAGCGACTTCGTCGTGAAGCCACGCGAGCCCGAGCCCGAGCCCGTCGTCGAGCTGCCCGAGGGCGCCGATGCCGTGCAGCTGCCGCGCGCGGTGCTGAAGTCTACCGAGGCGAGCGCGCGCGCCACGCGGCTCGTCATGACGATCACGTTCGTCGTGCTCGCGGCGCTCGTGATCCTGACCCTCGTCGGGCCGCACATCCCGTCGGGCGAGTAGTCAGGCGGGCGCGAGGCGCTGGCGCACCGCGAGCGGGGTCTCGCCGGTCCAGCGCTTGAACGCGCGGAAGAATGCACTCGGCTCGGAGAACCCGAGCAGGAAGCTGATCTCGGCGATCGTGAGCCCGTCGGCGAGGTAGCGCTCGGCGAGGTCGCGGCGCGTCGCCTCGCGCACGGCCTGGAACGAGGTGCCCTCGTCCTTGAGCCGGCGCTGCAGGCTGCGAGGGGTCAGGCCGAGCCGCTTCGCGACGACGTCGATGTTCGCGTCGTCGGTGCGGAGGACGTCGTGGAGCACGCGCTTGACCTGTGCCGTGATCAGCGGATCGGTCGTGGTCTTGCGCGCGAGCTCGTCGGCGGCGCGCGCGAGGATCGCGAGCAGCGCCGGATCCGACGACACGAGGCTCGCCGCGAGCGCGCTCGCCGGCATCACGAGCTGCGTCTGCTCGGCGCCGAACACGATCGGTGCGTCGAAGAACGCGCGGTACGCCGCGACGTCCTCGGCGGGCGCGACGTGCGAGAGCTCGACGGCGAGCAGGCGAAACGGCAAGGTCGACAGCTCGCGCGCGTAGCGGGCGACCAGTGCCCAGCACAGCTCGTGCGACGCTGGCGCGGGCGCCTCGCTGTCGCGCACGACGCGCAGGCACGCGCGGTCGCCCTCGACGACGAGCCCGACCTCGACCGCGTCGTCGAGCAGGTTCAGGTAGCGGACCCACCAGCGCAGCGCATCGCCGAGCGTCGGCGCCGACCGGCAGACGTACTCGACGATGCCGAACGTGCCGGCCGGGATCGCGGACGCGATCGCGAGCGCGAGCTGGCGGTTCGCGGTCAGCCGGATCGCCTCGGCCCACGCTACGCACAGCTGCGCCGGCGTGATCCGCGCGTCGTCGTCGGCGACGATCTCTGGCGTCAGGTCGGTCGCGCCGTAGAACGCCTCGAGGCCGGCGCTGCCGACCGCGGCGACGAGCGGTCGCACGAGGATGACACTGACCGCGGCCATGGCTGCGATTATCGCGCGATCAGCCACGCGACGAGCCACGCGAGCCCGCCGATCGTCGCGAACACGCCCGACATCGCTGCGCCGCGATCGATGCCCTGGCGGCGGATGATCGGGATCGCGACC
This sequence comes from Kofleriaceae bacterium, assembly GCA_035715365.1. Classification (GTDB taxonomy): domain Bacteria; phylum Myxococcota_A; class Polyangia; order Haliangiales; family Haliangiaceae; genus JABFXX01. Next base: position 13,470 of record DASTLB010000045.1, read on the forward strand.
GACGCGAGGTCGCCGAGATCCATGAACGCGTTGAACAGGAACAGAAACGGCGCGGTCTCGGGGTGCTTCACCGCGTAGAACGCGAGCACGCCGAGGCCGATGTCGCGGACGCCAAAGAACCGCCCCATGAGGCGCGCGGTCGGGTTGTCGTGCTTGGTCGGAAACCCGAGCAGGCGCGATGCCGGGCCAGCGGCGACGAACGGCGCGAGGCCGAGCGCGATCCGGCCGAGGCCCATCCCGGTGACGACGAGGTCGAAGAAGGTCATGCCGCTTCGGTCGCACGACGGTGCGCGGCGGCCAGTGACCGCGCGCGCCAAACCCGTGACCGTCAGCCGATCCAGGGCCGCAGGAACGCGTCGGTCTCGGCGAGCAGGCGGGGCAGGGACGCGACGAGCTCGTGGCCGTCGTCGAGCGCGACGAGCCGGACATGCGGGCGGCCGGCGGCGAACTGCTCGGAGTGCGCGATCGGCACCGTGTCGTCGCGCGTGCCGTGCAGGATCAGCGTCGGCACGCGAACATCGGGGAACCCGACGTCGATCGCCGCGACGTCCTCGACGAACCCGAAGTCGACGCGCGCCGGCTGGCCGGTCGTGTAGTCGAGGACCTCGCGGGAGCCGGTGCGCCGCCAGTCGTCGAACGCGGGGCCGAGGGCCTCGCGCCAGCGCGCCGCGAGCTGGAACGCGGGCGCGAGCAGCACGAGCGCGATGACGCGTGGATCACGCTCGGCGAGTCGCGCCGCGGTCAGGCCGCCGAGCGAGCTGCCGAGCACGACGGCGCGATCGCGGTCGCCGCCGAGCGCGCGCTGCGTGGTCTCGAGCATCGCGGACAGTCGCAGGTGCTCGAACGAGGGCACGCGCAGATCGAGCCGCTCGACCGCGATGCCGCGTGCCGCGTAGTGGTCCGCGAACGCGACGCCTTTCTTCGATCCGGGTCCGGATGCAAAGCCGTGCAGGTAGAGCAAGCGCGGGCCGTCGTTCGCCATGGTACGAAGGTAGGTAGACCATGGATTCGATCGCACGTGCGCGGCTGTCGCTCGAGGGGTTGTCGATCGCCGATGCGTTCGGCGAGCAGCTCCTGCACTCCGGCCTGCACGTGCGCGAGGAGGCGCTCGCGGCGCGCACGACACCGCCGGCGAAGCGCTGGATGTGGACCGACGACACCGCGATGAGCGTGTCGATCGTCGAGCTGCTGTCCGCGCACGGCGCGATCGAGGAGCACGCGCTCGCGCAGGCGTTCGTCCGCCGCTACGCGAAGGAGCCCGCGCGCGGCTACGGCCGTGGTGCGCACGAGGTGCTGACCGCGATCGCGACCGGCACGCCGTGGCGCGACGCCGCGGCCGCGCTGTTCGGTGGCCAGGGCTCGTGCGGGAACGGCGGCGGGATGCGCGCGGCGCCGATCGGTGCGTACTTCGCCGGCGATCTGCGCGCGACCGTCGAGCACGCCACTCGGTCGGCCGCGCCGACGCACGCGCACCCCGATGGCGTCGCGGGCGCGGTCGCGGTCGCGGTCGCCGCCGCTGCGGTGTTCGCCGGCGAGCGCGATCCGCGCGCGCTGCTCGAGACGATCGTCGCGCACACGCCGCCGGGCGCGACACGCGATGGCGTCCGGCGATCGATCGCGATGCTGCGCGCCGAGCCGATCACCGTCGCGGCCGAGCTCGGCAACGGCAGCCACGTGCTCGCGGCGGACACCGTGCCGTTCGCGATGTGGTGCGCGGCACGCCACCTCGACGACTACGCGAGCGCACTGTGGGCCTGCGGCGCGGTCGGCGGCGACATCGACACGACGTGCGCGATGGTCGGTGGCGTCGTCGTCGGCGCCGTCGGGCTCGCCGGCATTCCCGCCGCGTGGCAGACCGCGCGCGAGCCACTGCCCGTGTGATCGCCGCATGACCGACGAGGACGTCAAGTTCGCGGTCGTCGCGCTGTCCGCGGTGTTCTTCGTGATCGATCCGCTCGCGAATCTGCCGATCTTCCTGACGATCACCGCGGGCGACTCGCCCGAGCAGCGCCGTCGGACCGCGGCACGCGCCGCGCTCGCGACGTGGATGACGCTCGGCACGTTCGCGGTCGCCGGCGGTCTGATCTTCCAGGCGTTCGGGATCTCGCTCGGCGGCTTCAAGATCGCGGGCGGCCTGATGCTGCTGCTGATGGCGATCGACATGATGCGCGCGCAGCCGTCCCGAACGCGCACCTCCGACGAGGAGCAGATCGAGAGCCAGGCGCGCGACGACGTCGCGATCTTCCCGCTCGCGATCCCGATGCTCGCCGGGCCCGGTGCGATCGCGACCGTGATGGTGCTGATGTCCCAGGCAGCGTGGCGGCCGATCGCGACCGCGTCGGTGTTCGTCGCGGTGACCGTGACGTGCTTCGCCGCGTACCTGCTGATGCGCTACGCGGCGAAGGTCGGCGAGAAGATCCCGAAGACGCTGCTGCGCGCGTTCGAGCGCATCATGGGCCTGTTGCTCGCGGCGGTCGCGGTCGAGTTCATCGCCGGCGGCATCCGCGACATGATGCAGCGGCAGTAAGATCCCGCCATGTCCCGTCGCGTCCTGATCGTCCTCGCGCTCGCGTCGTGCAGCAGCAAGAAACCGCCGGAGCCCGCGCATACGCCCGCCGGACCGAAGCCGTGCGAGCAGATGGCGGATCACGTGATGGGGCTCATGACGACGACCGATGCCAGCGGCAAGCCGATCGAGCGCGAACCGCAGACGGCGGACGCGATCACGAATCTGTTGATCGAGCGCTGCACGAAGGACAAGTGGACGGTCGACGCGCAGCAGTGCTTCCTGCGGCTCGCGTCGTTCGAGGAGATCGACAAGCAGTGCGCGCCGCTCTTGACCGTCGAGCAGCGCGAGGGCCTCGTGCAGGCGATCGATCAGATGTTCCCGCGGACCGGATCTGCTGGTTCTGCCACGGGTTCCGGGTCGTAAAAACTTCGATCCGGGTCGCGCCGCGGGCATGCTAAACGACCGGGCCTCGAGGCCAACGATGTCGACGCCGCGTTCGCTGTTCTCCTACCGGCCCTACTGGGCGCAGCGCTTCGGCGTCGCGCCGGTGCTGCCGACGACGCGCGCCGAGATGGACGAGCTTGGCTGGGATAGCTGCGACGTCATCCTCGTCACCGGCGATGCGTACGTCGATCACCCGAGCTTCGGGATGGCGCTCGTCGGCCGGCTGCTCGAGCGTCACGGGTTTCGCGTCGGCATCCTCGATCAGCCGGACTGGCGCAGCGCGGACGCGTTTCGCGCGCTCGGCCGCCCGAACCTCATGTGGGGCGTCACCGCCGGCAACATGGACTCGATGGTCAATCGCTACACGAGCGACCGCAAGATCCGCCGCGACGACGCGTACTCGCCCGACGGTGCCGCCGGGCTGCGGCCGGATCGTTCGACGCTCGCGTACGTCCAGCGCTGTCGCGAGGCGTTCGATGATGTACCCGTGGTGATCGGCGGGATCGAGGCGAGCCTGCGGCGGATCGCGCACTACGACTACTGGTCGGACAAGGTCCGGCGCTCGATCCTCGTCGACTCAAAGGCGGATCTGCTCGTCTACGGCAACGCCGAGCGCGCGCTCGTCGAGATCGTGCACCGGCTCGCCGCCGGGACGCGGATCGAGGACATCCGCGATCTGCGCGGCACCGCGCACCTGCGTCCGCTGCCCGGCTTCACCGAGGTCGACTCGACGACGATCGACAAGCCCGGCCGGATCGAGCCGCTGCCCGATCCCTACGCGATGGAGGAGCAGCGACAGGGCGCCGCGTGCTCTACCGGCGAAGCCCCGGCACCGCTCGTCCAGCTCGGTCGCAAGAAGCCCGATCGCGCGACGACGGTCGTCCGCATGCCGAGCTTCGAGCAGGTGCAGGCCGACCCCGCGCTCTACGCGCACGCGTCGCGCATCCTCCACCTCGAGGCGAATCCCGGCAACGCGCGCGCGCTCGTCCAGCGTCACGGCACCGGCAAGACCGCGCAGGACGTCTGGCTCAACCCGCCGCCGGTGCCGCTGACGACCGCCGAGATGGACGCGCTCTACGAGCTGCCGTTCTCGCGCCAGCCGCACCCGAAGTACGCGGGCAAGAAGCTGCCGGCGTACGAGATGATCAAGTTCTCGGTCACGATCCTGCGCGGCTGCTTCGGTGGCTGCAGCTTCTGCTCGATCACCGAGCACGAGGGCCGCGTGATCCAGAGCCGCTCGGAGCAGTCGATCCTCGACGAGATCGAGCGCGTCCGCGATCGCACGCCCGGGTTCACCGGCATCATCTCGGATCTCGGCGGCCCGACCGCGAACATGTACCGGCTCGCGTGCAAGTCGCGCGAGATCGAGGCTGCGTGTCGCAAGCCATCGTGCGTGTTCCCCGACATCTGCGAGAACATGGGCACCGATCACGGCCCGCTCGTCTCGCTGTATCGCAAGGCGCGCGCGCTACGCGGGATCAAGCGCGTGTTCATCGCATCGGGCGTGCGCTACGACCTCGCCGTGCGCTCGCCGGCGTGGATCAAGGAGCTCGCGCAGCATCACACCGGCGGCTACTTGAAGATCGCGCCGGAGCACACCGAGCAGGGACCGCTCCAGCACATGATGAAGCCGGGGATCGGTGCCTACGATCGCTTCAAGGAGCTGTTCGACCGCTACTCGCAGGAGGCCGGCAAGGAGCAGTACCTGATCCCGTACTTCATCGCCGCGCACCCGGGCACCACCGACGAGGACATGCTGAACCTCGCGCTCTGGCTGAAGCGCAACGGCTTCCGGCCGGATCAGGTCCAGGCGTTCTTGCCATCGCCGATGGCGAGCGCGACCGCGATGTATCACACCGGGTACAACCCGCTGCGCTCGCTGAAGGCGCGCGATCGCGTGCACGTCGTCAAGAGCCTCGGCCAGCGCCGGCTCCACAAGGCGTTCCTGCGCTACCACGATCCGAACAACTGGCCGGTGCTGCGCGAGGCGCTGCGCCGGATGGGACGCACCGATCTGATCGGCAGCGGCAAGCATCAGCTCGTGCCGTCGTGGCAGCCCGCGGGCACCGGTCAGCACGGCGAGGGCCGCCGCGGTCACGGCCGCATCCAGCCCGGCGTCGCCCTGACCCAGCACACCGGCTTGCCGCCGCGTGCGACGAAGCTCGGGCGCAAGCACAAGCCGCGCTAGAGCTCGCGCTGAGCCCGGCTTCGCCTCGCGCGCCGGCGACACAAGCGACTACGACGCGCGGCCCGGGTGACCCGCGTACGACGTCTCGTCGACGCGCGGCCGACGCAACGTCGGTAGCAGCGCCGCGGCCGCGAGCCCGGCGAGGCCGACGATCGCGTAGACGACCCGGCTCGCGCGGCTCGTCTCCTCCGCGGTGCCGCCGCCGAAGATCGCGTCGACGAGGTTGAAGTTGAAGAAGCCGATGAGGCCCCAGTTCACCGCGCCAATGATCGCGATGATGATCAGAAGTTTCTCGACGGTGCTGACGGCATTCGAAGTCTTGGTGTCCATGGCATTGCCCGCCGTGCAGTGCATGTGCCGTCGATCGCGGGCGCCGCGTGTAACCGGCACGCGCCCGATCCATCGGTCTATAGTCCGTATATGCGTCCGCAGTGGCTCGGCCTCGTCATCCTGTCCGTGCTCGCGTGTGCGAAGCCGATGTTGCCCGCCGAAGCGGCGTTCCTCGACGAGCACGCGCTGAAGGTCGGCGCGGCGACCCCCGAGGCCCAGCTCGTCACCAGCTCGGGTGGCGCGCGCTCGCTCGGCGAGATCATCGCGGCGAACGATCAGACGGTCGTCGTGTTCTATCGCGGCTTCTTTTGAAGCAGCTGCACGCGCTGGCTCGGTGAGCTGGCAAAGCATGCGAAGGAGCTCGGCGGCAAGCGGATCACGGTCGTGGCGGTGTCCGCGGACGCGGTCGAGGACATGGCGTCGCTGCAGACGAAGCTGCCCGAGCTGACGCTGCTGAGCGATCGCAAGCTCGAGGCGACCGCGGCCTGGGGTGTGCTGTGGACCGGCGCCGAGCAGCCGTCCCCGGCGACGTTCGTCGTGACGCGCGATCGCCACGTGAAGTGGCGGCACACACCGACGGCGAGCGGCGACTGGCCGACGTACGACCAGGTGCGCCGCGCGCTCGGTGCGTGAGCGGGAGCGATCTGCGTGCGGTCGACGTGTAGGCCCCGGAGGGCCTTTTGTCGGAAAGACGCGGCGCGGTAAGCTCGTCGGGCACGGCATGGCGGCGTCGCCTTCTCCATCTCCGGATGATCACGTCGCGATCGGCAGCGTGCTCGACGGCCGCTACCGCATCGATGCGGTGCTCGGGACCGGCGGGATGGGCCGCGTGTATCGCGGCGAGCACACCGGCATCGGACGCGCGGTCGCGATCAAGGTGCTGCACGCCGATCTGACGCGCAACCGCGAGGCCGCCGCGCGATTCCAGCGCGAGGCGCTCGCGTCGGGTCGCCTCGATCATCCGAACATCGTCGGCGTCAGCGACTTCGGCGTGCTCGACGACGGCGCGTGCTACCTCGTCATGGAGGCGCTCGAGGGCGAGTCGCTCGGCGCGCGGCTGACGCGCGACAAGCGGCTGCCGTGGCGCGATGCGCTCGAGATCATGCGCGGCGTGCTGCAGGGCCTGCGGCACGCGCACGAGCGCGGCGTCGTCCATCGCGACATCAAGCCCGACAACATCTACCTCGCGCGCAAGGATCACGAGCTCGTCGTCAAGATCCTCGACTTCGGGATCGCGAAGCTCTATGCCGGCACCGCCGACGATCCGGCATCGACGCGCGCCGGTCTCACGGTCGGTACGCCGGCGTATCTGTCGCCCGAGCAGGCTGTCGGCGGCGAGATCACGCCGGCGTCGGACATCTACTCGTGCTCGATCCTGCTGTACGAGATGATCGCAGGGCGCGCGCCATTCGAGGACAAGGATCCGCTCGCGATGCTCGGCGCGCACGTCAGCCGGCCGCCGCCACCGCTCGCCGAGGTCGCGCCCGACGTCGAGGTGCCACCGGGCCTCGAGGACATGCTCCAGCGCGGGCTCGCGAAGCCGTCCGGCGAGCGCATCGCATCCGCGGCGGACTACCTCGCATGGATCGACGCGATCCTCACCGGCGCGCTCGGCAGTGCGCCGGTCGCGATGCCCGCGATGTCGCCGCCCGCGCGGCTCGCGACGCCGGTGCCCGGCTCGCTCCGCACGCCGATGCCGGGTGCGATCGCGACCGCGGCACCGAGTCGCGCGCTGACGCCGGTGCCGAAGGGCCGTGGCGATCGCGTGTCGGGCTCGGCACCGACGGCGACGCTCGACTCGGTCGACACCAGCATGCCGCTGTCGACCCGCGCGGTATCGCTCGCGGAAGCCGAGCCGGTACCGAAGCGCTGGCTGTTCGTCGGCGCGATCGTGCTCGCCGTCCTCGTGGTGCTCGCGATCGTGCTCGCGCTCGCGACGCGCGACGATGGCGAGCCGGCGAAGCCGACGAAGACCAAGCCGACCGAGCCGGCGACGCCCGCGCTCAAGCCGCCGCTGCCGCTGCCGCCGGCGCCATCGAACGCTGCGACGGTCGATCGCGAGACCCGGCTCAAGGCCGCGCTGCACGATCTCGTGCATGGCAAGACGTGCGCGGATCGCCGCGCCGCGATCCCGCGCATCGTCGAGCTCGACGATCCGAGCGTCGTCCCCGAGCTCAAGCGCGCGCGCTACCGGATGCGCGGCGGCATCCTCGGGATCGGCGACGAGAACACGAACGCGTGCCTCGTGAAGGATCTCGACGCCGCGCTCAAGAAGCTGACGCCCGCCGCACCCGCGCCCGGCAAGTAGCGACCTGTCAGCGGCTCGGATCGAGATCGATAGATCGCGGGAGGGCACCGTGCGTTTGGGTGCGCCATGCAAACGAAGCTGCATTGGACGCTCGTCGCGCTCGCGACCTTGGGAGGAACTGCTCGCGCCGATGACGAGCCCCGCGCGGCAGGCGGCGAGACGATGCTCGTCGACGTGTCGGGTTCGCACCGCGGCGTCGCGCAGGACTACATCGTGCTGCCCGAGGGCGGCGAGCTCACCGCGCAGATGCGCTTCGTGACGTCCGAGCCGATGCTCGGCGGCGAGCCGCTGCGGTTCTCGGATCTCGCGCTGTTCGGGATCTCGGGACGGTGGTCGCTGTTCAGCAAGCTCGAGCTCTCCGGCGAGGTCACGCTGCTGCCGAAGCAGCCGTCGTACACCGACGAGAAACCGTGGCAGAGCGTCGGCGGCACGCTGCGCAGCCCGCTCGGCAAGCGCGTCGCGCTCGCGATCTCGGGTGCCGGCGGCCACCTGATCGATCACGAGGGCAAGTGGCTGCGCGAGGCGATGACGCTGCAGTGGCGCAAGCGGATCGACGAGATCATGACGTTCGACATCTCCGCCGGCATCGACGGTGTCGGCATCACCGCGCCCGACGCATCGAGCGCGTTCATGACCGAGGTCGCGCTCGGGACCTCCGCGCTGTTCCGCGAGCCGAGCGGGCACTGGGGCGCGTGGGTCGGCATTGCCTACGCGGTGCCCGTGACCGCGAGCGGCTCGGATCCGACGACCGGGCTGACGATCGATCCGCAGCCCCGGCTCGATCTGAGGGTCGGGACCGTGCTGTCGCTCGTGCGCGCGTGGGACGTGTTCGCCGAGTTCGCGGTGATCGATCGCGGTGACCTCGCGGACCCGACGACCCGGCTGCCGATCCTCGATGGCGGGTTCGACCAGCGCCAGATCATGCTCGGCGTGACCCGCCACATCGACGCGCCGAAGAAGCGCCGCCACGACCCGATGGAGCTCAGCGTCCGGTAACCCTGGGTTAACAGAGGGGGTAAAAAACTACCCCGGGTAGTCTGTTACCTGGATCCGCGATCAGGTGGGATATGTAGTAAATCTTCAATAAATCAATCAATTTGCCCCGAGCCACTCCGGATCTTGCTTGGCACTTGCGTCGCAAATCACCCAGGCGTGCAGCAAGCAGTCAAGTCGGACCGGTGGCGAGATCAGCTGATCTCCGAGCACGCAGAAGTCGCCCGCCGGATCGCGTTGAAGATGGCGCGCCGCTGCCCGACCTGGGTGCCGCGCGAAGACCTGGTGGCGGCGGGCATGCTCGGGTTGACCGAGGCCGCGCGTCGCTACGACAGCGGGCGCGCCGAGCCGTTCCTGCCGTTCGCGGAGCAGCGCATTCGCGGTGCGGTGCTCGACGAGCTCCGCCGTGGGGACCTGCTGCCACGTCGCGTTCGCCAGCTCGCGCGCAAGATCGCGTCGACGATCCGGGCGCTCGAGAACGCCGGCATCCAGCCGACCGAGCAGCGGCTCGCCGAGGAGCTCGGCGTGACGATCGACCAGTACCGCGCGCGGCTCGCGCATCTGATCCACGTCGACATCGAGTCGCTCGACGGCGAGGGTGCGGCGATGCTCGTCGACGAGCAGCAGGGTCCGGACGAGCTCGCGGCGCGCCGCCAGACGCTCGCGCAGGTGCGTGCCGCACTCACCAAGATGGAGCCGCGCGATGTAACCTTGCTCGGCTTGCACTACATCGAAGACCTGACGTTCCAGGAGATCGCGACCACGCTGAAGATCACGTCGTCACGGGCGTGCCAGCTGCTGTGGCGCGCGGTGTCTCGCCTGCGCGCGCACCTCGGCGCACCCGTCCAGGAAGCGGCGTGATCGCACGCGTGCTGGTGGTCGACGACGACGACCACATCCGGCGCGCTCTCTCGACGGCGCTGACCCGCGCCGGTTTCGACGTCACGACCGCGGACGATGGCCGGCCGGCGATCGAGCTCGGCGGGCCGTTCGAGCTCGTCGTCGTCGACTACAACATGAAGACGGTGACCGGGGCGGAGGTCGTCCGGTACTACAAGCAGCGCTTCGGCAAGCTCGTGTACTGCGCGGTGTTGAGCGGCGACGACGATGACGCGACGCGCGCGGCGTGCCTCGAGGCCGGCGCGGACGACGTGTTCTCCAAACCAGCCTCCCCGATCGCACTACGGCAACGGCTGATCGAGGCGGCCGCGCAGTTACGTGCCGGCTGACGCAAATCACCGTCACAAATCCAGCACCGTCGTAAGACGTGACGTCGATTGCCTTGCTGGTGATCTGCATGCAAACCTGAGTTTGTCGATGGGCGATGACGTTCGCGTCCGCGTGATGGTGGTGGAGGACGACCCGGAGGTGAGCCGCGCGATCGCGCGCAAGCTCGGCGCCGACGGTCACGACCTCGAGCTCGCGGCCGAGCCGAAGCCGGTGCTCGATCGACTCTCGGCCGGCACCGCGGACTGGGACGTCGTGCTGCTCGACGTCGGCCTGCCGGGGATGTCCGGCATCGACGTGCTGCGGCGGTTTCGCGAGGCAGGCGCGGTGTCGTCGGTGATCATGCTGACCGGCGATCAATCGGCGACGACCGCGACCGAGTGCATGCGCGCCGGCGCGTTCTACTACCTGACGAAGCCATTCCGCCCGTTCGAGCTGTCGTCGATGGTCGTGTCGGCCGCGCGGTACTCGCAGATGAAGCGCCAGCTCGTCGTCGATCATCGGCCGTCGATCGACGACGCCGTCGACTCGATGCTCGTCGGCACGTCGGCGGCGATGCGCAAGCTGCGCGCTGCGGTGACGCGGCTCGCGACGCAAGATGTCTCGATCTTGATCCAGGGAGAGAGCGGTACCGGCAAGGAGCTCGTCGCGCGCGCGCTGCACGAGCGCGGGTCGCGGCGCAGCCATCACTTCGTCGCGCTCAACTGCGGCGCGATCCCGGAGTCGCTGATCGACAGCGAGCTGTTCGGCCACACGAAGGGCGCATTCACCGGTGCGAGCGCGGACCGCTCGGGCGTGTTCGTCGAGGCCGACGGCGGCACGCTGTTCCTCGACGAGATCGGCGACATGCCGACCGCGGTGCAAGCGCGCCTATTACGCGTGCTGCAGGAGTCCGAGGTTCGTCCCGTCGGCAGCAACACGGTGCGCAAGATCGATGTTCGCGTGATCGCGGCGACCCACGTCGATCTCGCGTCCGCGGTCGAGCGCGGCCGGTTTCGCCAGGATCTGTATTACCGGCTCAACGTCGTCGTGCTCGCGGTTCCACCGCTGCGCGATCGGCTCGACGATCTGCCGCTTCTTGCCGCTCACTTCTTGCGCAAGCACGGCGGCGCCGATCCGCCGAGTGTCGATCCCGAGACCCTCGAGCTGCTGACGAGCTACAAGTGGCCGGGGAACGTGCGCGAGCTCGAGAACGCGCTGATGCACGCGATCGCGTTTCGTCACGGTGACGTGATCGGACCCGAGTCGCTGCCGTTTCAGATCGCGCCGCGGTCGTCGCGCACCAGCCAGCCGATCGGCACGATCCGCGACGACGAGGAGCTACTGCCGTTCTCCGAGGCGAAGCGTCGCGCGACCGCGCGCTACGAGCAGAGCTACCTGTCTCGCGTCATGGAGCGCGCGAAGGGCTCGGTGTCCGAAGCCGCGCGACTCGCCGGTCTCGACCGCACGAACTTCCGACGCTTGCTGCAGCGTCACGGGATCGATCCCGCGACGTTCAAGTGATCGTTAGTTGATCACCGAGAGCCGGCGCCGCACTTCGACGAGGAAGCGACGCAGGATGTCTTCGGGATGGTACTCGGGCACGAGCCGGGTGAGCCGCACGTTGCTCGCGAGTGCCTGATCGATCGCGGCTCGGTACTCCTCGAGCGTGCCGTCGGTGCCGGTATGCACCGTCGCGAGCACGCGATCCACGCCGTCGAGAGGATCGCGCTCGAGCTGAACGACGTCGATCAACGACCGCATCAGCCCCGCATGCCGATCGGAAAGCTCGAACTTCACGAGCCCAGAATATCGTTATTGGGAACGAGATCGCTATTCGTGTGTGGTGTCGGATCGCTGGGTGCGCGTGAGGTCACTGTCAGAGAGATTCTGTCCGCGTGGGTCTCGCACCGAGAGGTCCTCGTCGATCATGCGCTCGGCAAGCAGATCGAGATCCACGCCGTACTCGCCGGCGTCGACGAGCGCGCGCAGCGTCGCGATCCGTTCGGTCACGCGATGCGAGCGAGTCGAGTCGTCCACGGGAGTAAAGGTGGGGAGTGCGACGATGCGCATGGTGTGATCCAAGGGTTCGTCCGACTCCCGAAAGTGTGTTGCGTGAGGAACCCGATAGATCACCGAGGCCGTCGCTTATGTAAGCGGTGTCGTGTAGCCCACACATCGTGGGGTTTCGACGGGGTTGCCGAGGGTTCGGGTCGCCGGAACGCGGTCGATTGAGTGAGCCATGCGTCGCTCGACTCGCATGGCTCTCGTGACCGTCCTGCTGTTCGCGGGCCGCGCCCAGGCCGATGTCTGGAACGATGGCTGGCTGGTCGCCGAGGCGCCGGCGGCCCTCGCGATGTCCGATGCCCAGGACGGCGTGTTTCGTCCGGGCATGATGCCTGCCTTCGGTGCGTACGCCGAGCGCGGGCACGTCGCGCTCGGGCTGCGGATGCGCGCTGGCGTGCTGCGCAATGGTCCGGCCCCTGGCGGCAACTACGCCGATCCCGGGCTCGGTGGCCTGGCGACCGGCGGGCTCGCGCTCCGGCTCGGCGCCGGCGGCGGCTGGGCGGAGCTCGTCGGGGGCGGTGGCGTGACCGGCGGCGACGTCGTACCCGCGGTCGAGGCGGGGGTCGGCTGGTCGTTCGCGGTCGGCAGCGTCGATGTCGGCCCGAGCGCCCGCTACGTCCGTGTCGTCAGCCCGGATCGCATGGCCACGTTCGGCACCGCCGAGCTCGCGCTGATCGGCGTCGACGTGCGGTTCGGCCGGGCGCGCGCGCAGCGTCGGGTACTCGCGCCGGCCCACGCGGAGCCGGCGGTCGAGGTCGCAGCGGTCGAGCCGGTCGAGGACCGCGCGATCGATCGCGAGTCCGGCTGCGTCGAGGAGCTCGACGGTTGCCCGCTCGCGGACGCGATCGTGATCGAGAACAACCGGATCGTGCTCGACGAGCGCGTGCTGTTCGACTTCAACCGCGCGCGCGTCCGATCGCATGGCCGCGAGGTGATCGGCGAGCTGATGCGGATCTGGCGCTCGCATCCCGAGTGGGTGCGGATGACGATCGAAGGCCACGCCGACGCGCGCGGTAGCGACACGTACAACCAGCAGCTCAGCGAGCTGCGCGCGCAGCGTGTGCGCCACGTGATGCTCGAGCTCGGCGCGACCGAGGATCAGCTCGACGCCGTCGGCTTCGGTCGCAGCCGGCCGCGCGACACCTCGAACACCGAGGCCGGACACAGCAGAAACCGTCGCGTCGAGTTCGCGATCGAGACGCGCGAGGAGCTCGCGCACTCGGGAGATCAGCCATGAGACGTTCACTCCTCCTCGTGCTCGCGCTCGTCGCGGGCTGCTTCGATTCGATCGTCGACAATCCCTGCGCGCCGGGCTTCGAGCTGTCCGACGGCGCGTGCATCGCGGTGCCAGATCCGGGCGAGGGCGGAACGATCACGCCTCCGACCGGCGGCGGTGGCGGCGGCACGACGGTCAGTCCGCCGACCGACGGCGGCGTGACGCCACCGGTGTGCACCGCGCCCGAGGTCGCGTGCGATGGCGAGTGCGTCGATCTGCAGACCGATCCGGATCACTGCGGCGCGTGCGATCACGTGTGCGCGAGCGGCATCTGCGAGGCCGCGCATTGCGTCGGCGAGCTGTCGGGACACATCGTCGCGATCGGCCACGACTACTCGAGCTTTCATGCCGCGATGGCGCGCGTGATCGGCAATGCGGTCGCGCTCGCACCGAAGAACAACGTCGCGCTCGCGCGGCTGCGCGGCACCGCGAACGAGGCCTCGATCGCCGGCGTGACCAAGGCGATCACGCAGTCGATGGCCGCGATGAACCGGCCATGGCATTCGGTCGCGCTGCCCGGCACGCCGTCGGTGACCGCGCTCGACGGTGCGAACGTGCTTGTCGTCGATGCCCAGCTCGGCGATGGCGCCGCGGCGCAGGCGCTCGGCGCGGCGTGGGCCGATGCGATCGATCACCTGCTCCAGCGCGGCGGCGTGGTCGTCGTGCTCGATGGCGTCGGCGGTGTCGGCTACCAGTTCGCGGCCGGCGCGAACCTCGTCACGCTCGCGAGCGCACCGATCGACACGACGAACCAGCCCGCGCTCGTCCTCGATCCGAGCGACGCGGTCGCGCAGCAGGTGCTCTCGCCGTACCTCGCCGAGACGACGTCGGTCGCGTTTCCCGGCGAGGCCGGACCGATCGGCACCGCGACCGGCACGCTCGTCGTTCACCACACGCGGTACTGAACGCAATGCTCGCGCCTGCGACGGGTGCGAGGGGCGGTGCGACGGCTGCGACAGGTCGCCCCCGGGGGATCGGCAGCACGTAACTCCGCGCAGCGACTCGAATCGGATCTGGCGCGGAAGCTGAAAAAGGGTCTCATCGCCGCGGCGCTGCCGCTGCAGAAAGAAGACACCCCATGACGACCCGCCTCGCCGACATCGCCACCCGCCAGCGCAGCACCCGCCTCCGCGACGCGATGTTCGCCTGCTTCGTCGCCGTCGCCGCCGTGATCGGCGCGACCTCGGTCAGCACCGCCGCGAACGCCGCTTCGACCCAGCACGTCGCGCAGCGCTAATGGCGCCGGCGCTTCCGCAGCAGCAGTAACAACACCCACGGTACTCCGACCCACGCATCTCCTCCCGACCGACAGCCGCAGCCCGTCTCCTCGACGCCGTGCACGTAGAAGTGGCTCGTCACCACGAGCCGCTGGTTGACGTCACTCGAGAGCTCGAGCCGATAGCGATGGTCCGCGGCCCCCGGCACGTCCTCGAACGTGTGCGTGAATGCATCGCTCGTCACCGCGACCTGCGCGAGCTTCTCGCCGTCGCGCCAGAGCTGCAGGAACGTCCCCGCGCCGCCGGTCACGGTCACCGGCATCGACATCGTCGCGACGCCGTCGACGTCATCGCCGATCTCGGCGAGCGTGCCGTCGGCGCGCACGACGTGGACGTCGAGGAACGGATCGTCGGGGCCGCGCAGCTGCACGATCGTGCGGCCCTTGCGGATGCCCTCCATGATCGCTGCCTCCGACAGCCCGTCGGCGAGCACGAGCGTCGTCGGGCTCCCGAGCGGCGTGTCGGTCAGGCCGGTGCCAGTACCGGCGCGGTGATCGTCGCTGCCGCCGATCGCCGCGATCCGGTGGCCATCGGTCAGCAGCTGATCCCACAGCGCGATCGCGCGCGGCACGAACAGCCGCTCGACGACGTCCCACTTGCCGGTGATGATCTCGATCCCGGACACCTTGTCCCACGGCGTGTCGGGGTGATTCCACGCGCAGCCGATGCAGTTGTCGCCGAGATCGAGCGACGGATGGTTGACGATGAACAGCGCACCTTGCGCGGTGACGTCGTCGAGCACGCCGCCGATCGTGCGGCCCTGATAGCCGATGCGATGCTCGACGTACGACGACAGCCCGACCGCGTTGCCGTGTCCGGCGTACGTCGTGATCTCGGCGCCTCGCAGCAGCAGCACGTCCGGATACGTCGGCTGCACCGCGGCCGCGAGCGCTAGGTGCGAGCTCGTGTTGTGATCCGACAGGTTCACGAAGTCGAGACCGCGCTGCTTCGCGAGCGTCGCGATCTGGTCGAGCGAAGCGTTCGCATCGCCGCTCTCCGACGAGTGAACGTGGAAGTCTCCCTTGTACCAGCGCCGCTCCGGGTTCAGCACGACCGGCGAGAACGCGGCCTGGTCGCGCACCGGCAGCGTCTCGGTATCCGTGCACGTGACGTCGATCGCGTAGTGGCCGCCGGTCGCATCGAGGTGCGCCTTGCCGATCGACACCGTCCACATGCCGGGCGTGATCGGCCCGGGCAGGTAGCTGCGCGACGACTGGTCGACGCCGATCACGGCATCCTCGGTGTTGCCGCCGCCCCAGCCGCGAAATCCGTCGGGGCCCCACACGCCCCAGTCGAGGATCACCGTGTCGGACCCATCGTCGTGGACGATGTGGATCTCGCGCGTGCCCGCCGGGACCTCGAACGGCACGTCGACGTAGTCACCACCGTCGACCGGGACGTCCCCTTCGAGGTGGACCGTCGACAGCACGACCAGCAGCGGCAGCAGCATGACCTATCGTCCGCGCGCCGGCTGCGCCGGGCAAGTGGGAGTTAGCGCCCCGACTGCGTACAGCTGTCCGCTACGCCGGAAGTCCGGTCCATTCGGCGCTCTTCGTCCATAGCGTGCGCGCGAGCTCGGGATCCTCGGCGACGCGGTTCGGCTGCTTCTCCTTGCCGCCGACGTCGTAGTAGCGACCGGTCACGTTCTCGAGCTCGGGCGCCGTCGCGCAGAAGATGCTCGACTCGGCGCCGCGCTCCGGCGTGATCATGAACTTCTTGACGATCCAGCGCGCGGGGTTCGGCAGCTTGCGCCAGACGTCGGTCGCGACGACGCCAGGATGCACCGCGTACGCCGTGACTCCCGTACCTTCGAGCCGGCGCGCGAGCTCCTTCGTGAACAGCACGTTCGCGAGCTTCGACACCGAGTACTCGCGCATCGCTGTCATCGAGCGCGTCGGCTTCTGGAGCGCGCTCCAGTCGATGTGCTTCGCGCCGTAGTGCGCCTTGCTCGAGACGTTGATGATGCGCGCGTTGCCCGCTTGCTTCAGCCGGTCGAGCAGCAGGCGCGTGAACAGGTAATGGCCGAGGTGGTTCGTGCCGAACTGGATCTCGAACCCGTCCTTCGTCAGCCCGCGGTGACCGCCGAGCCCCGCGTTGTTGACGAGGCCGTGAAACGGAATGTTGCGCGCGACGAGCTCCTCGGCGCACCGGCGCACCGATGCGAGATCGCCGAGATCGAGCTGCACGTACTCGAGCTGATCGTTGCCGGTCTCGCGCTTGATCTCCTCGATCACGGGCAGCGTCTTGTCCTTGGACCGGCACGCCAGGATCACGCGCGCGCCTTTGCGAGCGAGCTCCTTTGCCGTGATCTTGCCAATGCCGGTGTTCGCCCCCGTGATGATGAAGTTCTTGCCTGCGAGCTCTCGAGTCATGGTGGGCGCAAGCTAAGCCGGATTGGCGGACGGGCAACAAACGTGATGTGGCTTGCCTTGGTTTCCCGGCAGGCCGCTGTGGTCACGTATTCCGACGCCCGGTCATGAATCGATCGTTGACGGCCGGCGCGCGCCCGCGCTACGCGAGGTGCCCTCATGAGACAGCGTCGTCTTCTGACCGTCGTCATCCTCGCATCCATGCTCGCGTTCTTCGGCGTCGCCTTCGCCGACGATGACGATCCGGGCGACGATCACGCCGCGGCGCCCGCTGCGGCCGCGCCGGATCAGCCTGCGGCCGACGCCGACCACGACGGCAAGCCCGATCAGCCTGCGGCCGACGCCGATCACGACGGCAAGCCCGATCAACCCGCGGCGGACGCCGATCACGACGGCAAGCCCGACGCGCCCGCCGCGGCCGGCGACAGCGACGGCGATGGCGTGCCCGATGCGAAGGAAGACAACGATGGCGACGGCGTGCCCGACGCGCAGGAGGACAACGACCACGACGGCGTCCCCGACGCGCAGGAGGACAGCGATCACGACGGCATCCCCGACGGCAAGGAAGATTCCGACGGCGACGGCGTGCCCGACAGCATGGACAACCCGGGCGACGTCGACGGTGACGGCATCCTCGACGCCGACGAGGAGTTCGACGAGGACGACCCGCCGACCGATCCGTTCGACGCCGACGGCGACGGCAAGGTCGAGCCCGACGAGATCGAGCTGCGCAAGGAGTTCCAGGCCGAGTTCGCGTCGATCCCGGATCAGCCCGACGAGGATGCGCTCGATGCGCGCTCCGAGGATGCCGAGCTCGCGCCGTCGCTGACCGCGGACCAGTTCCGCAAGCTGGTGCGCGTCGCGAAGAAGGTCGTGCTCGGCAAGATGATGAAGAAGATCGAGAAGAAATCCGAGAAGCGGATGGCGACGTTCTCGCTGATCGTCCACGGCGTGTCGCTGCTCGGGATCTTCCTGCTGCTGATGCCGGTGTTCCTGAAGAAGAAGTATCCGGGGCAGGGCAAGCTGCTGTTCAAGTACTCGGCGCTCGCGGCGATCACGTTCATCGTCACGGTGAACCTGTTCGGCGGCGTGCTGTTCGGGCTGCGCACGGTGCAGGGCGAGCTGTCGAACTACACGAACCCGAGCATCGCGATCGCGTCGGGGACGTTCGACACGCTCGACGACAACGCCGAGGAGTACATCACGACCGGCAAGGAGCTGTTCGCGCCGACGCTCGAGCAGATGCGCCTGCACCCCGAGGAGCAGCCGTCGGTGCTGATCCTCGAGAACGGCCTCAAGATCGTGAAGGACGCGAAGGTGTTCCTCTCGATCAAGAACATGATCAAGAAGGTCGACTTCATCTTCAGCGTGCTGCCGATCATCCTGACGCTCGTCACGCTGATCCTGTTCGTGCTCGCGATCAAGCCGACGCTCGTCGAGATCGTGAAGATGCCCGCGCTCGCCGCGACCACCGGTGGCGGCGTCGGCAAGGACACCGTCAAGAAGAGCCTCAGGCGCGTGTTCGGCGAGCTCAAGGCGACGCTGTGCACGGTCGGCGTGCTCGTGCTGCTGACGATGCTGTCCGCGGTCGTGCTCGGCAACGTCGTCAAGCCCGCGCTCACCGTGCTGCTCGAGTACTTCTCGATGGCGATCAACTACCTGCAGTTCGTCGAGGGCGCGTCGTCGGGGCTCGTGTTCGTCGCGCTGTTCGGCGTGATCCTGTTCCTCGTGCTGAACCTCGCGACGCTGATCCTGTCGATGAGCTTCTTCCTCGGCAAGTGTCAGAAGATCTTCCAGCAGCGGTTCAACGACGGCACGCCGATCTCCACCCACCAGCGATTCTTCAAGTGGGGCGTGCCGTCGGTGCTGCTCGTCCAGGTGTTCCCGCTGCTGTTCGCGCTGTTCGTCGGCAAGCTGATCCAGCTCGTCAACGACAAGCTCACCGACGGCGTGATGGACGCCGAGTCGATCCCGTGGGGCAAGCTGATGCTGATGGGACCGCTGCTGCTCGTGCTCGCGTTCATCGTGACGTTCTGGGCGGCGCGCGGGCTCGCCGCGATCAAGTTCCTCGCGACGTACAAGGTGAAGGTCAAGCTGCCGCCCGGCGCGCACTGACCCGCGGTTTTTGATACAGAGGAGCTGATCCGGTCACGAGCCTCGCTCGTACCGGGCACGCAAGCTCACTCTGGGGGAACCGACATGCGCATTCGTCACCTGCTGGTCGCGGCGCTCGCGACCGTCTCGCTGTCCTCGATCGCCGGCTGTGGCGGTAAGAAGACCGGCGACACGACCGCTGCGAAGCCCGCCGACAAGTCGCTCTACGCTCGGCTCGGCGGCAAGGACGCGATCACCGCGGTCGTCGATGATTTCGTCGCGAACGTCGTCGCCGACGATCGGATCAACGCGTTCTTCAAGAACGCCGACGCCACGAACCTCAAGAAGCAGCTCGTCGACCAGATCTGCGAGGCGACCGGCGGCCCGTGCAAGTACACGGGCAAGGACATGAAGACCGCGCACATGGGCATGGGGATCAAGGACGAGCACTTCAACGCGCTCGTCGAGGACCTCACGAAGTCGCTCGACAAGTTCAAGGTCGGCGAGAAGGAGAAGTCCGAGCTGCTCGGCGCGCTCGGCGCGATGAAGCCTTCGATCGTTCAGTCGCCGAGCTGATCTAGTAGGGCCGCGCGCCGCCGACGTTGCCGCCCGGGCCGTAGTCGCAGACGATCGTGCTCGGGAACGACAGCCCGGGACAGTTGCCGAGCGCGCAACCGACCTCGCGCGTGTCGCGCCACACGAGCTGCGTGTAGTGGCCGCACACGCCGTTACACGTGTTCGTGGCGTAGTCGTAGTTCGACTTCTCGGCGGCCCACAGATCCACGGCCTGGCGCGCGCTCGCGGTGCCGCCGGACGCGAAGATGTTCTCGCCGACGTAGTACGGGTGGCCATCCGAGCGACCGGGGTTGTGATCGACGAGGCCGGTCGGCGCCTCGGTATCGATGCACTGCGCGACCCACGCGGCGGCGGTCGCGGCGAGCGCCGGGCTCCACGTCAGCGACGGCAGCGGCGTGTCGGTCGCGACCGCGGCGCGCACCTCGTTGTGAAACAGCGTGATCCCCGCGAGCTCGGCCGGCTCGCCGACGCCACCGGGGACATCGACCGGGACCCCGGCGTCGCTGCCCGAGCCTCCGCCGCCGGGGCCATCGGGCGTGCCGTTGCCGCCGCCGTCGACGTCCCCGCTACAGGCGACGAGTGCGAGCAATCCGGCGACGAGCGTGCGAGGTCCCATGACACGAGCATCGACGCGGGCGCGACATCGGGTCAATCACGGGTTTGCGTCAGACCAGGCCGTGTTCCCGCCAGCGCATCGGCGATTGACTTCGCGCGCGACCTCGCCTACGAACGTTCGCGGAGGCAACCACCGCAGCAGGAAGCAAGACGAGCCACTCCGACGGACGCAGGGAAGCCGGCACTCGCGATGCGAGCCAAGACGGCACAGCCCCCGCTACTGTGACCGGGGACGACGCGGCAAGGCACGAGCCAGCCACTGGGAAACTGGGAAGGCGCCGCTGAGGACGAACCGGAAGTCAGGACACCTCGCCGCCGGATTGATCGGGGAGATCGACGACGTGCTCGCCTCACGCGTCTCGGGTCACCCCATCGTCACGTGGGGTGACCATGCATCGACTCGCGACGTCCTCGTGCCTGTGTGCCGTGCTTGCCACGGCGGCACCGGCGCGCGCCGACGACGGTGACGATCCGCCGGCGACCGTCGGTGGCGAGACGATCGTGATCGAGGGCCAGGCACCCGGCGAGCCGGACCGCGATCGCGACCGCGCGCTCGGCGATGCGCCGTTCGTGACGGTGCTGCATCCCGACGACCATGCCGCGACGGCGTCGGTCGCCGACGCGATCGGCACGGCGGCCGGGGCGCACACGCGCAGCCTCGGCGGGCTCGGCGCATTCGAGTCGGTCAGCGTGCGCGGCGCATCGCCCGGTCACACCGCGGTGCTGGTCGACGGCGTGCCGCTCGCGCGGATCGCGGCGGTCACCGTCGATCTCGGGCGGTTCGCGATGAGCTCGTTCGGCGAGGTCGAGCTGTATCGCGGCGCGGTGCCGATCGAGCTCGGCGGTGCCGGCGTCGGCGGCGCGGTCAACCTCGTGACGCGGCTCGGTCGCGGCGCGCACGGCGAGCGGATCCGCGCGTCGATCGGCGGCGGCTCGTTCGGCGCGCGCCACGCGCGACTCGCGTACGGCGATGACCACGGCGCGGTCGTGTCGTCGACGACGATCGGCTATCAGGGCGCGACCGGCGACTACTCGTACTTCACCGACAACGGCACGCCGCTCAACCCGAGCGACGACACCACGCTCGTCCGCGCGAACAACCAGTTCGATCAGGTCGACGGCGCGTCGCGCGTCGGCACGAAGTCGGGCTCGATCGTCGGCGGGGCGCGCCTGATGTGGAAGCGGCAGGGCCTCGCCGGCAGCACCGCGCAGCCCGCGCTCGACGCGAACATGGAGACCTACGATCTGATCGCGGACGCGCGCGGCGAGACGACGCTCGGCCGGGTCGCGGGCCGCCAGGTCGGGTTCGCGCTCGTCGAGCACCAGACGCTCGACGATCCGATGGCCGAGCTCGGCCTCGGCACGCAGCATCGCGCGTACCTGACGCTATCGGGCGGCGCGTCGTCGACGTGGACCGCCGAGCTGCGCCGCGTCCGCGCGACCGCCGGGCTCGAGCTGCGCGGCGACCGGTTTCGCGATCACGACGCGTCCGGCGACCGCGCGGATCTCGTCGGCACGCGCGGCAACGCCGCGATCGCGGCCGCGGCCGACATCGCGATCACGGGCGCGATCGTCGTGACGCCGGCGGTCCGCCTCGATGTCGTGCGTACCGCGCCGACGCCGATGACCGAGGGCCCGGACGCGTTCGCGGATCTGCCGACGCGCTGGGACACGGTGCCGAGCCCGCGGATCACCGGCCGCGCGCTCGTCACCGACGATCTCGCGATCAAGTCGAGCGCGGGCTGGTACGTCCGGCTGCCGACGCTGCTCGAGCTGTTCGGCGATCGCGGCGTGATCCTCGGCGCGCCCGATCTGCTGCCCGAGCGCGGGCCGAGCGTCGACCTCGGCGCGGTGTGGGCACCGGCGGCGGCGATCGGCCCGCTCGACCGCGTGTTCGTCGAGGCCGCAGCGTTCGCGACGCGCGCGCGCGACACGATCGCGCTCGTCTCGTATGCCGGGTTCGTCGCGCGCGCCGAGAACGTCGGCGACACGCGCACGTACGGCGGCGAGCTCGTCGCGTCGGCGCGGCTGTGGCGCACGCTGTCGCTGACCGCGAGCTACCTGCGGCTCGCGACCGAGCAGCGCGCCGACGATCCGAGCTTCGACGGCAAGGCGCTGCCGCGCACGCCCGGCCACCTGCTGCACGCGCGCCTCGAGGCCGCGCGCCGGATCGCGCGTCGCGACGTCAGCGCGTGGCTCGACGGGGCCGCGCAGTCGACCGCATACCTCGATCGCGCGAACTTCCAGACAATCCCCGGCCGCGTGCTCGCCGGTGCCGGCGCGCGCGTCGAGCTCGTCGATCAGCTCGGCATCACGCTCTCCGTCGACAATCTCGGCGACACGCGGATCGTCGAGCTCCCCGCGGAGCGTCCGACCGATCCGGTGACGCGCACCGCGCTCTCCGACCTCGCCGGGTTCCCGCTGCCCGGCCGCAGCTTCTACCTGTCACTCGACTGGACTCACTAGAGAGGTACACGTATGCGCACGATCGTTGCTCGGTCCACCTGCTTCGCGCTGCTGCTCGCGGCGTGCGGCGACAACATCACGGTCGCGCCCGAGCAGGACGGCAGCGTCGGCTCGGACGCATCCACGCCGCACACGACCGCGGTCGTCGTCGCCGGCGACTTCACGCCCGGCGATCCCGGCGTGCTGTCGAGTCTCGACGTCGACACGCTCGAGGTCACCGAGCGCATCGCACCGAACGGCGCGGTCGCCGAGGATCCGGTGCTGCGCGACATCGATGGCACGCTCTACGTGATCAACCGCGCCGCCGGAAACAGCATCACGGTGCTCGAGCGCGACGGCAAGCTGATCGAGCAGCTGCCGACCGGCGCGGGCTCGAACCCGCAGGACGTCGCGGTCGTCGGCGACAAGCTGTACGTGCCGGCGTTCAACACCGCGGGCGTCGTCGTGCTGACGCGCGGCTCGACCGAGACCAAGACGATCAGCCTCGCGAACCTCGACGGCGACGGCAAGCCGAACTGCGTCTCGGCGTATACCGTCGACACCGACGTCTACGTCGCGTGCGAGCTGCTCGACGCAAACTTCCTGCCTCGCGCGCGCGGCAAGGTCGTCGTGATCGATTCCGCGACCGACACCGTGCGCGCGACGCTGACGCTGACGTTTCGCAACCCGTTCGGCACGTTCGAGCGGCTGCCGAACGGCGACCTCGTGATCCCGACGGTGCCGAGCTTCGGCAGCTTCACCGCCGGCTGCGTCGAGCGGATCATCCCCGGCGCGACGCCCGCGGTCGGCAGCTGCGTCGTCAACAACTCGGCGCTCGCCGGATACGTGTCGCGGATCGCGTTGGATCCGGCGGGTGCGACGATGCTGATGATCGTCAGCAAGTTCGACACGGCGCCGCACGGCAGGCTGCGCGCGTTCGACCTCGCGACCTCGACGCTCGCCGATCCGGCGACCCCGGACGCCCAGGTGCTCGTCGATGCGGTCGTGTGCCCGAACGGCAAGCTCGTGGTGTCGGATCAGGCATCGGGCGCGCCCGGGCTGCGCGTCTACGAGGGCGCGACCGAGGTGACGACGGAGCCGCTCGCGATCGGGCTCGCACCGAGCTCGAACCACGGGCTCGCGTGCTTCTGAGTTACTGCTCGCGCGGATGCACGCAGTACGCCTCGGCCACGACCTCGATCGTCGTCGATGGTGACGTGTTGCGATAATCGCAGCGCCAGCTCGTCGGCCCCGCCTGATCGCTCATCCCGACGGGACGCGCCGCGACGAGCTGCGCGCTCCACTGCGGATCGGCGTAGCAACCGCCGGTGACGAGCAGATCGGTCGCGCGCTCGCAGCTCGCGACCGCGGTCGCGACGAGGCCCTTGCCGACGGAGATCCGCGCCTCGCGCCGGATGATGTCGGACTTCGCGCCGTACGCGGCCGACGGGCCGGGCGGTCCTTTCGGACCTTGCTGGCCCTGTGGACCCTGGATGCCCTGCGCGCCTTGTAGACCCTGCGTGCCCTGCGGACCTTCGGGGCCCGCCGGACCTGTATCGCCCTTCGGGCCGTGCGGACCTTCGGGACCGGGCGGGCCGACGCCACCGGGACCGGGCGGGCCGGGCGGGCCGGGCGGACCTTGCGGGCCTTGCACGCCCTGCGGACCTTCGAGTCCGGCTTCCTTGCCCTTCGCGAGGATCTCGGCGGCGACTTTCTTGACGTCGATCGCCTTCTGCTCTTCGAGCTTCGCGAGTCGCGCGGCCTGATCGTCGACGCGCTTCGCGGTGTCGTCGAGCCGCTGCTCGGTATCGCCGGGGCGACACGCACCGATCGCGAGCAGCGTGACCGCGATCCCCAGAGACGCTCGCATGCGCGAATCCTACCGAAGCTCGCGATGCGCCGCGCGCTCGCGCCGGTTTTTTGCCCCGGCCGATCGACTGGCGTACGAGGGAAGGCATGAGCCTCGAACATGTGATCAACCTGGTCGATGTCCGGCTCGAACACCCGCGCGGTGGACCACCGCTCGTGCGGTCGGCGAACCTCGGCGTCGGCAAGGGCGAGGTCGTGCTGATCGTCGGCGCGGCCGGGGTCGGGACGTCGCGGCTGGTCGCGGCGGCGCTCGGCGAGCTCGCGATCGCCGACGGCACGCTCGAGGTGCTCGGGCGCGACGTGTCGCGGTTGCGGCGGTCGTCGCTGCGCATGCTGCGGCGGCGGGTCGGCGTGGTGCCGCAGGATCTGTGCTTGATCGAGGATCGCAGCGCGCAGCTCAACGTCGTGCTGCCGCTCGAGATCGACGGCATCCCGCGCTCGGTCTCGATCGCGCGCGCCGCGCAGGTGATGACGAAGCTCGGGCTCGAGTCCGAAGCCTCGCTGCCGGTCGACTGTCTGTCCGCGTCGGCGCGGCAGCGAGTCGCGGTCGCGCGCGCGCTCGTCCGGATGCCGGACCTCGTGATCGCGGATCACCCGACGAGCATGCAGGACGCGCGCGGCGCCGAGCTCGTGTGCACCGCGATGTCGGAGGCCGCGGCGTGCGGCGCGGCGTGCATCGTGCTCGGCCGCGATCCCGCGCTGCGCACGCTCGCCGAGCGGCATCGCTGGCGCCAGCTCGCACTGCTGAACGGGACGCTGCAGCCGCTGTCCGAGCTCGACCTCGACGGCGAGTCGCTCGAGAGCGTGCTGGTCGCGATGGAGTCGGCGCCGCACGCGCCACCGGCGATCGATCCCGAGATTCCCAACGTCGTGCCGTTTCCGATCAGCGCGCGCACCGCCGCCGGAGGTTTGTGATGAAGATGCGAACGCTGCGCAAGCTGCGCGCCCGGGTGCCGACTCGCAAGCTGCGCGAGGCGACGCGCAACGAGTTCGACTTCACCGATGCGACGACCGAGCCCGAGCCCGAGCCGGCTCCCGAGCTCGTGTTCGATCGGTTGACC
Organism: Kofleriaceae bacterium; assembly: GCA_035715365.1. Lineage (GTDB taxonomy): Bacteria > Myxococcota_A > Polyangia > Haliangiales > Haliangiaceae > JABFXX01. The sequence continues at coordinate 39,097 of DASTLB010000045.1, forward strand.
GGCCCGTTCGGCCCGCGCGGCGCGTACTACGACGAGGAGACGTGATCTCGCTCCGGCCGCGCATCGCCTCGGCGCTGCGGCGCGCGGGGCAGATCGCCGTCGAGCGTCCGCGTGCCGCGCTGTGGACGACGCTCGCGCTGACGTGCGCGCTGTTCGCGGTCGGTGTCGCGGCGGTCGCGGCGACGAGCGTCGATCGGTGGACGACCGATCGCGCGGGCTCGACCGCGAGCATGGTCGTGTACCTCGGCGAGGGCGTCGACGACGCACGCGCGCAGCAGCTGGTGCACGAGCTCGCGGCGCTGCGCGGCGTCGAGCGTGCCGAGCTCGTGCCGCCGCAGGAGTCGGCACGCCGGCTCGTCCAGGCGCTCGGCTCGGACGCACAGCTGCTCGAGGGTGTCGACGTGTCGGCGCTGCCGGGCTCGGTCGAGGTGACGCTCGCGCCCGGCGTGCGCGACGTGATCGCGCTGTCGCCGACCGTGCACGCGCTGCGCGGCAAACCCGGTGTCGCGGACATCGTCGTCGAGGATCCGGATGACGATCGGATCGCCGGCGCGCTGCACGCGGTGCGGGCGATCGCGTGGGCGGCGGCGGCGCTGTTCGCCGGGCTCGCGCTGATCACGGTGATCGCCGCGATCCGCGTCCGCCTCGATCGCGATCGCCGCGAGCTCGCGGTCGTCGAGCTGCTCGGCGGCGGTCCGACCTTCGTCGTGGTCCCGACCGCGTGCGCCGGCGCGTTGCAGGGGCTCGCCGCGGCGCTGCTCGCGGTCGTCGTGCTCGCGCTCGCGCTCCATCTCTATGCCGCCGACCTGACCGCCGCGCTCGCGTCGACGCTCGGCCCGGTGGAGCTCGCGGTGCCGGGTGGCCTCGCGCTCGCGGGGTTCGTCGCGGCGGGCGCGCTGCTCGGCCTCGTCGGCGGTGCGCTCGCCGGAGCTTCGCGTGTGGCGCGCTAGGCTGATCCTCGCCGCCGCGTTCAGCGTCGCGTGCGGCATCGCGACCGCGCTCGCCGATGACGCCGAGCCAGCCGCGGCGACCGAGACGCCGCGCGATCGGCCGGATGATCCACGCGCGGCGCTCGCGCAGCAGCTCGCCGACGAGGGGCAGACGATCGATCGCACGATCGCGACCGTGACCGACAAGCTCGCAGCCGCCGATCGCGCGCGCGCCGAGCGACTGTCGGCGGCGTACCGCTTGCTGCGCGCACCGGCCCGTGACGGCGCGACGTTGACCGCACGCCGGCGCGCAGCGGCTCGGCTCCTGATCGAGCGCGATCTCGCCGAGCGCCGGATGCTCGCCGACGAGCTCGCGCAGCTCGCGACCGCGGCGTCGCAGCAGGCCGCGCAGCGCGTGCAGCTGCCGGCGATCGTGCTGCCCGAGACGATCGCGCGGCCGGCGGCCGGCACGATCGCGCGCACGTTCGGCGTGCTCGTCCACGATCGCAGCAAGGCGACGCTGTCGCGGCGCGGCCTCGACTTCGAGGTCGACGCGCGCGCGCCGGTCGTCGCGTCCGAGGCGGGCATCGTGCGCTACGCCGGGCCGATCCGCGGCCTCGACCTCGGCGTGATCGTCGATCACGGCAGCTTCTACACGGTCGTCGGCAAGCTCGGCGAGCTCGCGGTTCCGGTCGGTGCACACGTCGGGCGCGGCGATCCGCTCGGCCGCGCGGCGCGCCATCGCGTCTACCTCGAGGTCCGCGTCAAGCTCGGGCCGGGCGGGCTGCCGATCGATCCCGCGCCGCTGCTCGAATCCGCGCGACAACGGCGGTAAGCTGCCGGCTCTTGAGCCGGGCTTCGCATGCAGCATCGTTTCTCGCCGGCGCGGTGATCGCCAGCGCGATCGGCGCGCACGCGGTGCCGCGCGACGTGTCGCGGTTCAAGACGCTCGATGCGTTCGCGCAGGCGCTCGTCACGGTGCAGACGAGCTACGTCGATCCGGTCGACGAGAAGAAGCTGATCTACGACGCCGCGCGCGGCATGCTGCACAACCTCGATCAGTACTCGACGTTCCTGCCGCCGAATCGCTACAAGAACCTGCGCCAGGACACCGAGGGCGAGTTCGGCGGCATCGGCATCACGCTGTCGCCCGGTACCGTCGATGACGCGCGGCCCGGGATGCAGCCGTATCCGTCGATCGATTCGGTCGTGCCGCGATCGCCCGCGGACATGGCCGGGCTCCAGCTCGACGATCGCGTCGTCTCGATCGAAGGTGCGGTGACGGCGGAGGGCGGCAAGGAGCTCGCGAACGCGACGACCTGGGAAGCGCGATTGCGCGGCGCGTCGGGCACGCGGGTCACGATTGCGGTGCTGCGCGCGGGCTGGAAGGATCCGAAGCCGTTCACGCTCGTCCGCCAGCAGGTCAAGCTGCCGACGGTCCAGCGCAAGGTGATCGAGCCGCGGATCGGCTATCTCGCGATCGCGCGGTTCGCCGAGGCGACGTCGACCGACACGCAGGCCGCGCTCGTCGCGCTGCGCCAGCAGAACGCGCTCGACGTGCTGATCCTCGATCTGCGCGCCGATCCGGGCGGGCTCGTCGATCAGGCGATCGCGGTCGCGGACATCTTTCTCGACAGCGGCACGATCGTGACGATCCGCGGACGCCAGGGCACGGTCGAGAATCAGACCGCGCACAAAGGCGGATACGCGACCGCAGTACCGGTGATCATCCTCGTCGATCAAGGCACGGCGTCGGCGTCGGAGATCCTCGCCGCCGCGCTGCGCGATCACGGACGCGCGAAGCTCGTCGGAACACGTACGTACGGCAAGGGAACGGTGCAGACCTTCTTCGATCTCGAGGACGGCGCGGGCCTCAAGCTGACGACCGCGCGCTACTTCACGCCGAAAGGCAACTCGTTGGAATCAAAGGGTCTGGAACCCGACCTCAAGGTCGAGGATTTTGCGGGCGAAGAGATCGTGGTGGGACCCAGTCGTGGGAGTGGCGGAGCCGGGGGGAGTGGTGCCACAATCTCGAACGACGCCGAAGACGAAGACGACGATCCACAGCTCACTGCCGCTGTAAAGCTCGCTCGTCAGACTCTCCGCAACGGAAACAAGTAGGCGTGGCGACAGTTGTGGTGCTCGAGCTTCGACTGGTACAACCAATGGAACTAGGTTGGCGTTCGCTGTGGGCGCTCACCTCAACCGATTGCCTGGCACGGGGACGCAACCGATGTTCAAGCTGGTGATCCAGGATGACGAGGGGAAGACCACGGTCGTCCCTCTGATCCGCGACGAGATCACGATCGGCCGCAAGGAAGGCAACACGATCCGGCTCACCGAGCGGAACGTGTCGCGTCGCCATGCCCGGATCCTTCGCAACAACGGCGAGGTCCAGATCGAGGACCTCGGCAGCTACAACGGCATCCGCGTCAACAACGCGAGGATCGCCGAGCGCGTCAGCCTGCGCGTCAGCGACCAGGTCCAGATCGGCGACTACAAGCTGTACCTGAAGGCCGAGGGGGTCGAGCAGGTCGACGAGGCGCGGACGATGCCGATCGAGCGCATCGATCAGAACACCGCGCCGACCGACGTTCACGCCGCGGTTCCACCGCCGACCCAGCCGCTGCCGGTCGCCGTGCCGCACACGCCGGTGCCGGGCTCGATGGTCGGCAACCCGAACCGCACGCTGGTCGCGGTCGCCGACACCGATCCGCAGGGCCGCCCGATCGCGAGCGCCGCCACGGTCGCCGCGATGATGGCGCCGGTCGGCAACGGCAAGCTCGTGGTGCTGTCGTCGAACTTCGCCGGCAAGGAGTTCGACCTGTCGCGGCCGCAGATGATCATCGGCCGCACCGACGACAACGACATCGTCATCAACCACCGATCGATCAGCCGCAACCACGCGAAGATCGTTCGCGAGCCCGAGACCCAGCGCTACACGATCAGCGACCTGCAGTCGTCGAACGGCGTGCGGGTCAACGGCCAGGACTACAGCAAGGTCGAGCTGCGCCGCGGCGATGTCGTCGATCTCGGCCACGTCCGGCTGCGCTTCGTCGAGCCTGGCGAGGACTTCGTGTTCTCGCGCGACGCGGTGATCACCGACGTTCCCGAGGGCAGCAGCAAGAAGGGTTTGCTCGTCGCGGTGATCTTCGCCGCGCTCGTGCTCGGCGCGGTCGTCATTTACCTCGTGACGCGCACGAAGGAGACGCCGAGCGGCGGCCAGGCTGGCAACGGCAGCACCGGCCAGAACACCGCGCTGATCGACGGCGGTGGCTCGAACGCGGTCGTCGCCGTGGCGACGCCCGACGCGGCGCCGGTCGTCGAGCCGGGCTCGGGCTCGGACCCCGCACCGACCGGCGACGACGAGAAGAGCCGGCTGCGCGCCGAGTGCAAGGCGTTCATCGTCGACAAGAAGTGGGTCGACCTTCGCAACTGCTCCGCGCAGCTCGAGAAGCTCGACAAGGAAGCGGCCAAGGACCTGCGCGAGCGCGCCGAGATGGAGACCAAGGTCGAGGCGATCGTGCGCGATCTCGACGACGCGATCCGCGACGGCAACACGAAGCTCGCGAAGCAGAAGATGGACGCGATCAAATCGTCGTCCGCCTACTACAAGGACGCGAAGGCCAGCTACGAGAAGTTCGAGAAGGCCGAGGTCGATAGCCTCGTCGCCGATCTCAAGGGCCTCAACAGCGGCAACTGCAAGGACTTCAACAAGCGGCTCAACCAGGAAGAGACCGCGAAGGGCCGCCACATCACCGACGCGGCACGCGCGCGCGTCAAGTGTGTCGTCGTCGCCGCGAACCCGAACCCGAACCCGAACCCGGACAAGGGCTCGAACACGACGACGCCGGTGAAGCCGGCGTGCAAGTTCGACGACCTCAAGTCGGTGGGCGATGCGGCGCAGAGCTCGGGCGCGTATCAGCAGGCACTCACGGCGTATGAAGATGCGCTGCGCTGCCAGTTCAACGCAGACGTCCTGAAGAAGGGCTACATGGCCGCCTGCAAGGCGCACAACCTGCCGAAGGCGAAGCAGCTGTTCGCGAAGATCCCGGCAGCGGACCAGAACTACCTGTCTCAGATCTGTCTCAAAGAGGGTCTGGACCCGCACTGAACGAGTGGGCCGTGGGATCGCTTGCTGGATCCCCCAATGTTGTTCGCCACTTGTTTGACCCGTCACACCATCTGGTGTAACGAGGAACAGGGCCCTTTTTCGGGGAGGATTTCTGATCGTCCGCGCTGGGCCAGGTCTGCGAACACGGAGACTTCATGTCCTGCTTCCGCGTCGGATCCACAGCAGCTCTCGCGGCGATGTTTGCTGCGATCGTCGGAACGTCCTCGCCCGCCCGGGCAGACGTCGGCGGTAATACCGATCTCAGCATCTTCCGGCCCGCGATCGACTCGCGCGGCTACCTGACGATCAATGCATCGCAGGTCCTCGGCCACACCGAGCTGTCGTTCGGTCTCGGTGCGCTCGACTGGGGACACAACCTGCTGACGCTCGAGAACGGCGCGAACACCTACGAGGTGACGAACATCATCACCGCGACGGTGATCGCCGCGTTCGGACTCAAGGCCGGGCCGCTCGAGCTCGAGTTCGGCGCGTCCGTCCCGCTGCGGATCATGAACGGCGATCGCGGTCCGGACGATCCGGGCGTGCCTGCGGACCCGAACGACGATCAGGACTTCAAGATCGACGGTCAGGGCATCGGCTCGGTCGGCCTCCACCTGAAGACGCGGTTCCTCAAGACGAGCCGGCCGCCGCACGTCGGGCTCGGCGTGATCGCGAGCGTCTACCTGCCGTCGACCGATCCGAAGGCGTCGTGGCTCGGCGAGGACCAGGTCGTGCCGCAGATCATCGGCATCCTCGACAAGGAGTTCGGCCGCCAGGGCCGGCTGCGCATGGCGCTGAACGGCGGCATCCGGATCCGCAGCGAGCGCACGTTCGTCGACAACGGCGCGAACGAGACGCCGACGCCGCCGTCGACCGGCCAGCAGGTCACGGTCGCGAGCGAGATTCCGTACGGCTTCGGCATCGCGTACGCGATCTCGCGCCAGAAGTTCGACATCGTCGGCGAGGTCTACGGAACGCTGCCGCTCGGCAACAAGGAGAACTACCAGCCGCTCGAGGCGATCGCGGGCGTCAAGCTCTACCTCGCGCGCAACTCGTTCCTGTCGCTCGGCGCGGGCCGCGGCCTGCTGCCGGACAAGGGCGCGAACCCGGATCTGCGCGCGTTCATCGGTATCGTGTTCGAGCCGAACATCGGCGACCGCGACGGCGACGGCCTCAAGGACGACGTCGACAAGTGCCCCGACGATCCAGAGGACTTCGACGGCTTCGAGGACGAGGACGGCTGCCCCGAGCCCGACAACGATCGCGACGGCATCCTCGACGAGGATGACAAGTGCCCCGACATCCCGGAGGACAAGGACAACTTCCAGGACGAGGACGGCTGCCCCGAGGGCGACAAGAACGACCGCGACGGCGACGGCATCCTCGACAACGTCGACAAGTGCCCGGACCAGCCGGAGGACTTCGACCAGTTCCAGGACGAGGACGGCTGCCCGGATCCGGACAACGATCAGGACGGCATCCTCGACGTCGACGATCTGTGCCCGAACGATCCCGAGGACAAGGACGGCTTCGAGGACGAGGACGGCTGCCCCGATCTCGACAACGACAAGGACCGCATCCTCGACAAGGACGACAAGTGTCCGAACGAGCCGGAGACGTACAACGGCACCGACGACACCGACGGCTGTCCGGACCGCGGACGCGTCGTCGTCACCGACACCGCGATCGAGATCCTCGACATGATCTACTTCGAGTACGACAAGGCGATCATCAAGCCGCAGTCGTATCCGATCCTCGACGCGGTCGCCGCGACGCTGCAGGGCAACCCGAGCATCCAGCTGATCGAGATCCAGGGCCACACCGACGAGCGCGGCAACGACGCGTACAACCTCGATCTGTCGGATCGCCGCGCGCACGCGGTCGAAAAATATCTGGCGGACAAGGGCGTCGATGCGAAGCGACTCACCGCACAGGGCTACGGCGAGACCCAGCCGCTCGATCGCAACCACAACGAAGCGGCGTGGGCGAAGAACCGGCGCGTCGCGTTCCTGATCCTCAAGCGCTCGAGCGACTAAGAGCTGGCGTCGCGGGCGACGGCTGGTAGGTTTCGGACATGATCCGGTTCGTGATCTTCCTGGCGCTCGCGCTCGGCTTCGTCTGGTGCGGCGCGACCGTGAAGCTCGGGAACCGCACGTTCTTCGGCCACGTCCGCAACATCTGGGCGACCGAGGAAGTGCAGGAGCTCAAGCACGGCGTGCAGGAGAAGGCCGGCCCGACGGCCGACAAGCTCAAGCGCGGCGTCAAGGCCGGCTACGAGGCGGCGACGAAGGACGAAGGCTCGGGCTCGGGCTCGGCAGTACGCAAGAAGCAGCTCGCGCCGTGAAGTTTCCGCTGACCGCACAGCTCGTCGAGGAGGCGCGCCGGTTCGAGCTGCGCTCGGCGTGCCGCGACTGCTTCTTCTGGAACGAGCGCCACGGCAAGTGCGCGCACGACTGGCCCGACGAGGGTCAGCGGCGGTGGCCGCTCGATGCGCCGCTCGCCGATGGCAGCGCGCCGACCGAGGTCGCGTTCTGCAAGGAATTCGAGCTCGCCTGACTACTGCTTGTAGCGGCCGGTCAGCGTCGCGCTCGAGATGCGGTGCATGTTGATCGCCTGCAGCGCCTGGACCTGCGTCGTGTTCATGCTCGTGCCCGGCAGCGTCGCGACGTCGATCGCGAACACGGCGAACTGGTACATGTGCTCCTCGGGTGGCGGCGGGCACGGCCCGACGTAGCCGCGGATGTTGTTGAAGCTCGCGGCCTGCTTCGCACCGGCGACGTTCGCGGGCTGGAACGCGTTCTCGACGTTCGCCGGCAGACCGGTGGCGGTTCCGGGGATGTCCCAGATCACCCAGTGGATCGCGGTGTTCGTCAGATCGGTCAGCACGACCGCGTAGCTCATCGCGTTCGCCGGCGGGTTCGTCCAGTCGAGCTGCGGCGAGGTCCCGGCGCCGGTGCAGGTCTGCTCGCCGGGGATCGAGCCGCCGTTGTTGAACGCGGGGCTCGTCAGCGTGAACCCGGTCGGCGGCGCGTCGATGTCGGGGCCGTCCGCCGCGGCGTCGGAACCGGCGGTTGGCGCATCGACCGACGGCGCATCGTCACCACCGCAACCAGCCGCAATCAAGGCGAAGACGAGGAGGTGCTTCATGCCGCGATCATACCGAGATATGGTTCACGGATGCGCATCCTCGCCGTGGCCGTGCTGCTCGCAGCGTGTGGCGGCGGCTCCCGTCCGGAGGGCCAGCAGGGTGGCCTGTGTCGTGCCGATGGCACCTGCGATCCGGGCCTCGTGTGCGATGACGGGCGATGCGTCGGGCTCGACGGCGGGATGGGACCGATCCGTGATGGCATCGCGTTCCCCGACGCCGCGACGATGACGTGCGCGAACGACAGCGCGCTCGAGCCGAACGACTCGCCGCAGATGGCGTTCCCGACCGGCGTCGCGACGCAGCAGAACGCGGTCACGTTCGCGGGGCTCGCGATCTGTCCGCCGGGCGATCAGGACTTCTATCGAGTCGACCTCGTCACGCTCGGCACGCTGAAGGTCGCGATCGCGTTCGAGCCGCTCGACGAGCTCGCGCTCGCGATCGAGAACGCCGATGGCTCGACGCGCGCGGTCGGCATGACGAGTGCGGTGCAGGAGCTCACCGCGACCGCGGTCGATCTGCAGCCCGGCTCGTACTTCGTCCACGTCAGCGCGGCGAACGGCTTCGGGTTCAACAACTACCGGATGTCGATCTCGGTCACGCCCTGACGAGGACCGCGCCGGATCGTCGCGCGCGATCCGTGCGGTCGTCGACGAACGCCGCACGCGCTGGCAACGCGTGGCACGCGCGCTGGCGCACCGATTGCGACGCGGACCGGCCATATGACCGATCCGTCCGTAACCGAGCTTCGCTTGCGCCCCGGCTTCCCGCTGCCCGACGCAGAGCAATCACACCCTGCGGTGATTCGACGACACCGCTGGATCACGCTGCCGTCGTCGGCGGTGATGATCGTGTGCTGGTTTCTGCCGGTCGTACGCGTCTGCGGCAAGCCGACGATCCCGCTCGAGTGGCCGATGTTCTGGACGCCCTATGTCGTCGCGGGGCTCGTGTTCGCAGCCGCGCTCGTCCGGCCGTGGTCGTTGCGCGGCATCGCGATCGCGCTGCGCGTGATCATCGGGCTGACCGTCGTCGGCTTCGGCACGCTCGTGATGTTCGACGGCGAGGGCTTCGCGCTCGTCGGCATCGGCGCGCTGACGATCACGATCGTCCTCGCGATCACGCTGCCGGCGAAGTCCGACGAGGCGATGTGCGCGCGCTGCGGATTCTTCGTCGCGCTACCGAGCTGCCTGTGGTTCGGCGCGATCGCGCTCGACAAGGACGCGCTGTTCGGCGCGTACCTCTCGTTCGCGGCCGCGATCGCCATGTGGATCGGCTGCGCGTGGTGGTGGGGCGAATCCGAGGCGGCGGCTCAGCGCGTGCCGTAGCCCACGCTCTCGGTCGCGACATCGTGCGAGCGCTTCAGCGACGCCTTGATCGGCGCACGCTTGCTGACCGCGGTGCCCTTGCGCGCCGGCTTGCGATCGACGAACTCGCTCATGCTCGAGCGCGCCGGCTTCTTGCCGTCCTTGACCGCGAGCTCGTTCGGCACCGCAGGCGCCGGCGCGGCCGCGATCTGGTCCTCGATCGCGCGACCACCGACCGTCTGGCCCGCGAACTTCACGAGCTTGTGAAAGTCGACCGGCGCAGCCCGGCTCGTCGGCGCGACCGTGTCCGCGACGTACGCGAACAGCTGCGTCGCATCGCCGACCTCGAACGCGAGCTCCTGCGTCAGCGTGCCCGCGTAGTACGGCTGCTCGCTGCCCGCGGGCTTGCACGTGTTCCACGTCGCCTTGTACTTGCCCGGCTGCACCTTGAACGTGATCGACTTGCCCGACGCCAGGCCCTCGGCCGGCAGCCAGTTGTCTCCGAAGTCCTTGTCATCCTCGAACGTCATCCGCAGCGCGCACATCTTCGCCGGCGACGCGTTCGTGAACACGAGCGACACGTTGCCCTTGTGATCCGCCAGCGACTGGCCGCGCGATCCCGGTCCCGTCGTCGCGACACATCCCGCACCACCCGCCGCGCCCACGACGATGCCCACATACAAGACTCTTTGCAGTGCATGCATAGAGGACCATCGTATCGCCGTCGCCATGTGGGCAACGCATCACGAGCGTCACGTCGCGCGCGAGATCACGATGTACGGCAACGCGACCATGCACAGTTACGCGCGCGCGATGTAGTCGTGTCCCCCTCCATCTGCGCCCTCGCCCTCGATCCGGGGTATCGAAATTCCCTCGGCGTCGATCCGGGGTATCGAAACCGGCTGCCCGCGCATGCGGACGGCGCCAGCGTCGATTCGCGTCGCGAACGGAGCGGCGCGACCGACGGCGAACAGAGCTTCGCCCTTTCAACACGCGGGGCGCGCGTGCGAGGGCGAAGCTTCGGGGCAAGAGCGCAGGACGACGGTGACGCGACGACGGTGACGTGAACGACGAGCTCGCGCGGATCTACAGCATGCAGTACGGGCCGCGGTCGCTGCGCCGCCGCCGTTCAACCTTCACCTTGTTGAAGCGCCTGTGCCAGTACGTGCCGTACGGGAACACGCACGGCTCGCCTTTGATCATCTTCTTGCGTGCCTTGCGGTACTTCTTC
>DASTLB010000046.1:0-19895 GCA_035715365.1 Kofleriaceae bacterium
ACTTCGTGGCCCGGACATCTCCGCCCGCCGCATCACGGCCGACATTGAGGTCGGGGCAGGACCCTTGAGGTCACCCTCGACATCTGTAAAGTGTCACCCATGTCGTGAGGCAGAAACGTCACCCATGTCCCGGGTCGTTCAATCGAGTGTCGTGATCCTGATCGACGGTGACGTACCCCCGATCCTCGGTCATCAACATCGGAGCTCGGTCACGGTCACGGGCACGGGCACGACGGTAGGTTCCCGGCGTCGGGCCGTGGCCGAGTGTCGTGATTGGAACCATGGCAGCCCGAGCCGTGACGTACCTCGATCCTCGATCACGAAGAGGATCACGATCACGGCCACGGCCACGATCACGGTAGGGCTACGTGCCCGGCGTCGGCTTCTTCAGGATCGTCAGCGACTTCTCGAGATCCTTCGTCACGACGACCTCGTTCTTGTCGTCGACCCACGCGACCTCGAAGTCGGTCAGCTTCTCGCGCGCGATCAGCTTCTGGCCTTCCTTCGGCCCGAGGATGAACATCACCTTCGACCACGCGTCGGCGGTGAACGCGTCCTTCGCACGGATCGTGACCGAGCGCGACGCGTGCGCGGGCTGGCCGGTGCGCGCGTCGAGGATGTGGTGGTACCGGACGCCGGCCTTGACGAAGCCGCGCTCGTAGTCACCGCTGGTCGAGAACGAGTGATCCTCGACCGGCGCGCTCGCGAACGTCGAGCCCGCGGGACCGCGCGGATCGCGGATGCCGACGACCCACGGCTTGTCGCCCTTCTTGCCAGCGATGTACATGTCGCCGCCGGCCTGGACCATGAAGTTCGTGAAGCCCTGGTCCTGCAGCAGCTTGACGCACTTGTCGACGGCGTAGCCCTTCGCGATCCCGCCGAGCGTGATCGACATGCCCTTCTTCTTCAGAAAGACGGTCTTCTTCGCCTTGTCGAGGACCAGGTTCTTGTAGCCGACGAGCGCGAGCCGCTTCTTGACCTCGGCCGGGTTCGGCAGCGTGCCGTCCATGTCCTGGTCGAACTTCCACAGCCCCTTGAACGAGCCGACCGTGATGTCAAAGATCCCCTTCGTCCGCTTCGCGACGTCCTGCGCGCGCTCGATCACGGCGAACGTCTCCTCGGACACCGCGACCGGCTTGACGCCGGCGGCCGCGTTGACCTGGCTGACCTCGGACTCCGGGGTCCACGTCGTCATGACGCCGTCGATCCGCTTCATCTCGGCGAACACGGCGTCGGCCGCCTTCGCCGCCTTCGCCTCGTCGTCGGTCCAGAAGTACAGGCTGATGGTCGTGCCCATCGCCTGGCCGTGGTACTCGAGCTTGTGGTCGGGGTCGGCGCGCTCGGCGGGCTTGCCCGGTGCGGCCGAGCCGGAGCCTGCCTTCGGCTGCGCGAATGCGACCGCCGCTGCGGCACACAGCGCGAACGCGGCCAGCGTCCGCGTCGCCGTCGCCGTCGCCCTCATCTAGGTCACCCAGTGGATGATGCGCAGCACGATCAGCAGGCCGCCGACGGCGAGCGACACCAGCACGGCGACCACCGACATCGCGAGTGGTCCCTGCGACTCCTGCTGGATCCCTTTCCACATGCCGAAGCACGCCGGGATCACGCCGAGCGCGGCGATGATGCCGCCCGCGATCGAGCCCTTCGTCAGGCCCTGGACGGCGGCGATCACGATTCCGATCGCGACGAGCCCGAACGCGATGAACGCGGGCATCTTCGTATCCGCAGCAGCATCCCCCATGCGTCGGAGGCTAGCACGACCGACTAGCTCTCAGAGTACATGCGTATGTTGTCGCGCATCACGTCGTCGGTGAGTGCGGCCTGCACCGCCTCGAGCAAGCAGTCCGCGAGCACGATCACCATCTCCTCGACGCCCTTCTCTCCCTGCGACACCAGCTTGGCCATCAACTGCTTTGCGTCCCGCGAATCGTCACCAGCCAGAAGCTCCCTCACCTTGCCAACGCTCAGATCACCTTGGAAGTCGATCATCAGTTGTTGTCGGAGGTACTCGATCAGGCGATTCACGGGTGAGGAGATACAGCACCAGCGGATCGTTATCAAGGCGACCGGCGGCGCTTGTCGTCGGTAATCGTTGAAAGAGATGTCGTTGACACCCGACCGATCACGGGCGTGCATCGCCCACGATCGCCCTTGCGTGCACCCTCCACTTGCCGGACGATTGCTGCATGCCTCGGGTGTTGCTCACCGGCTTTTGCGCGGTGCCGGGGCCTCGGCGAGTGGGCGTGCAGATGCGGCACGTGATCCGTGCGCTGACGCCGATGCACTCGGTCGATCTGCTCGTCGTGCGCGAAAACGAGCAGGCGTACGTCGAGCGCCAGGGCTCCGTGCGCGTGCTGCGCGTGCCGACGCACGAGGCGGACCCGCGATCGCAGATCCAGGCGTTCCAGCGCGCGCTCAAGCGCCAGCTCGACGGTGCCGACTACGACGTCGTGCACTGTCGCGATCCGTGGAGCGGGATCCCGGTGCTCGAGGCGCGCCAGCGACTCGGCTACGCGGTCGTCTATGACCTGACGCGGTCGCCGCTCGGCGAGACCACGGGCGATCCCGAGCTCGACGCGCAGTACGCGCGCGACGAGGAGGCCTGCCTGCTCGCCGCCGACATGGTCCTCGCGCCGACGCACACCGCGGTCAAGACGCTGCAGGGCCGCGGCAAGCCGGGCAGCGACCGGATCGTGTTCGCGCCGCCCGGCGTCGACGTCGATCGCTTCGACTGGGACCACCAGCCCAAGGGCGGCATCCCGCGGATCGTGTACGTCGGCTCGATCGATCCGGGCCGCGGGCTGCGCGTGCTCGTCCGCGCGATGGCCGCGATCGTGCGCGAGACCGACGCGCGGCTCGTGCTCGCCGGCGCGTTCGCACCGAAGTTCGAGCAGAGCCTCGTCAACGGCATCCACGAGCTCGGCCTCCACGACAAGGTCGAGCTGCTCGGGCCGGTCGATCACGACCAGCTGCCGGCGCTGATCGCGACCGCGACCGTGTGCATCGTGCCAGCCGCCGCCGATCTCGCGAACCCGACGGCGCTGTATCCGACGAAGCTGCTCGAGTACATGGCGTGCAAGCGGCCGATCGTCGCGCCGCGCCGCGAGACCGTGCAGCTCGTGCTCGAGAACAATCGCGAGGCGCTGCTGTTCGAGCCCGGCGATCCGCTCGACCTCGCGCGCAAGGTGATGCGGCTGCTCGGCGAGCCGCTGCTGCGCGATCGGATCGCGCTCAACGCGTACGAGCGGGTGCGCCGCGACTTCACCGCGAGCGCCGCGCGCCGCGCGCTGCGTGCCGCGTACAACGTGCTCGCGGATCGGTTCCAGATCGAGGCCGAGCCGGTCGAGGACGAAGCGCCGAAGATCGATGTCCTCGCCGACGACGACTTCGAGGCGACCGTGTTCGAGGAGCCGCCGGCCGCGCCGAGCGTCGACACCGGGCTCAACCTCAACCGCGGCGTGCTCGACGACGCGCTCGCCTCGCTCGAGCACACCGGTAGCTCCGCCGCGGTGATCGCGCCCGCGGTCGAGCCCGACGAGACGATGGAGCGCGCGCCGGTCGAGCCCGCGCCGCGCGATCCCGAGAACTGGACGGCCTCGGGGCTCGCGGCGCCGCCCGCGCCGTCGGGCCACGACGACTGGGTCGTCACCAACGTCGCGACCGCGGTGCGCGGGCTGTCGGTGCTCGACGACGCGAACGACGTCGACGTCGACATCGATATCGACATCCACCACGACGACGGCACGCCGATCGAGGGCGTGATCGCGGCCGCGCCGCCGCTGCCGATCGTCGAGGCGTCGTTCGTCGCCGGCGAGATCGACGTCCCGCCGCCGGCGCCGGAGCGCGATCACGACACGCCCGCCGTCGAGTTTCATGGCCCGGGCGTCGTCGAGGAGCGTCCCCGCCGCAACGGCCGCGCGACCGAGGATCCGGACACCGGCTCGCGCACGCCCCCGCTCGAACGCCGGTAGCGAAGACCGTGCGCCCGGACCGACCGTGTTATAGGTCGATCGCCATGGCCCTACGGTCGGGCTGGAGGCCGCTATTCCGGTCGTCGCTCTGGTGAACCTGCTGTTCGGAATCGGCTTCGCGCTGATCGCGCGTGACCGGATCCGTGCAGATGGACCGTTCGCGGCGCCGGCGTTCCACCTCGTCATGCTGCACGCGGCCGCCGTGGTCGCGCCGGTCGCGCTGTACTTCTACGCCGTGCACCCGGCGTGGAGCTGGATGTACTGGGTCGATCCCGAGAAGCTCGCGAGCGTGTTCGTGGTGCCGCTGATGGTCGGCCATGCGGCGCTCGTGATCGGCGGCTGGTACATCGCGTCGGTGCTGCTGCGCCGCGGCTACCAGGGCGCACTGCTCTACGTCGCCGGCGCGATCGCGCTCGTGCTGCTCGTGCTCGTCGTCGCGACGTTCGACCGGCTCGGCACCGCGGCCGACTACTACGGCTGGAAGACCGATGCCGGCGTGTCGCTGTTCAAGGTCCGGCTCGGCTGGGCGTTCGTCGTCTCGCTGCTCGCCCTGTTCGGGTCGGCGGTCTACATCGCGATCGAGCTCGGTCGCGACGGCCGCCGCGTGCGGGCGCGGTGAGGCCGCGGTTGGTGGTAATGTCGCGATCGATCATGGTCCGGACTGTCCGCTGGGTGCTCGTGACCTGCCTCGCGCTGTCTGCCGGCGCCTGCGGACCGATCGTCTACGTCAACCGTGTCACGCGCACGGCGACCGACGCGATCCGCGCCGCCGAGGCCGCCGAGGCGCCGAAGTACGCGCCGTACTACTACACGCGCGCGAAGGAGTATCTCGCGAAGGCGCGCGAGGTCGGCGCGCACGCGGACTACCAGGGCGCGAACCGCTACGGCCGGCTCGCGACCGAGGCCGCGCAGCTCGCCGAGCAGACCGCGATCGAGGCGCGCAAGGATCCGAGCAAGCGGCCGCTCGACCTCGGCCCGGACGTCGCGCCCGCCAAGGACGCGCCGGCACCGGCGAAGGAACCGGCGAAGCCCGACAAGATCGCGCCGGCGAAGGATGCGCCGTGAGGTCGGTCGTCGCCGGTTGCGCGGTCGCGCTGCTGCTCGTCGTTACGGGCTGCCCGGGCTCCGCGGTGCGCTCGCAGACGCGATCGACCGCGACCCTGATCACGACCGCGCGCGACAACGGCGCGATCCGCTGCGCACCGGTCGAGCTCGCGATGGCGGAGTCGCACAACGACTTCGCGAGCCACGCGCTCGACGAGGGCAACTACCACGACGCGAAGCGCGAGGCCCAGGTCGCCGAGCGCAACGCGCAGCTCGCGATCGAGAAGTCGCCGAAGGACCGCTGTGTCACGGGCACGACGTCGCCGCCCGGGCCGGGCGATGCCGACGGCGACGGCATCCTCGACAACGCGGACCAGTGCCCGCGCGTCCCCGAGGACAAGGACGGCTTCGCCGACGACGACGGCTGCCCCGAGGACGACAACGACAGCGACGGCATCGCCGACAAGATCGACGGCTGCCCGAACGACGCCGAGGACAAGGACAACTTCGAGGACGACGATGGCTGCCCCGATCTAGACAACGACAAGGACGGGTTCGCCGATCGCGTCGACACGTGCCCGATGGATCCCGAGGACAAGGACGGCTTCGAGGACGACGACGGCTGCCCCGAGCCCGACAACGACAAGGACGGCTTCCTCGACAAGGACGACAAGTGCCCGCTCGAGGCCGGCGTCGCGCCCGACGGCTGCCCGAAGAAGTACAACCTCGTCGTCGTCACCGAGAAGAAGATCGAGCTCAAGCAGACGGTCTACTTCGACACCAACAAGGCCACGATCAAGAAGGTCTCGTTCGCGCTGCTCGACGACGTCGCGCTCGCGCTCAAGGACAACCCGAAGATCAAGGTCGAGATCCAGGGCCACACCGACAGCCAGGGCAACGACAAGTTCAACCTCAAGCTGTCGCAGCGCCGCGCCGAATCGGTCCGCGCCTACCTCGACAAGAAGGGCATCGATCGCAGCCGGATGACGGCCAAGGGCTACGGCGAGGAGGTCCCGATCGCGGACAACCGGACCACCGACGGCCGCAGCCAGAACCGCCGCGTCGAGTTCGTGATCACGGAACGGTAACCAATCGTTCCGCCCGCTTGCCCGCTCCGTCGAGCCGGGCGCCGATCACGTCACGCTTGCCGCGCGCGTCCGGAGCGAAAAACCGTCGTACCGACGTCGGTGTTTGGTATATCAGCCGGCATGGGAACCCGCTGTCAGCGCAGGTCCGTCTTCTTGCCGATCGTGCTCGCCGTCGTCGGGCTTGCCGCGCCCGCGTTCGCCGATCCCAAAGGCGACATCCAGGCGAAGAGCAAGGAGGCCATGAAGAGCTACGACTCCATGGACTACGACGCCGCGAAGGAGTCTCTGAACAAGGCGCTCGACGTCGCGAAGAAGGCGAAGCTCGACAAGGATCCCGCGGTCGCGAAGGTTCACCTCTACCTCGGCATCGTCAGCTTCGTGAACGGCGAGGCCGACGCGGCGAAGTCCGAGTTCGCGGCCGCGGTCGCGATCGATCCGAAGATCCAGATCGAGGCGGCGTACAAGTCGCCCGAGCTCACGAAGCTGCTCGAGCAGGTCAAGTCCGACGGCGGCGGCGGCGCCCCGGCGGGTCCGTCCGACGGCACCGACTGCGCGAGCGTGAAGGGCTTCCAGCACTCGATCATCGACAGCGCGAAGGGCGGCGTGCCCGGCAACGTCGAGGTCCTCGTCGGCCCCGAGCTCAAGCCGGATCACGTCTCGGTGCAGTTCCGCGCGAAGGAGCAGGCGGACTTCACCGAGGTCAAGCTGACGAAGCAGGGCGCCTGCAAGTACGTCGGTCAGATCCCGGCGGCGGCGATGCGCGGCGAGTTCGTCTACTACTACGTCGCCGCGTACGACAGCGGCAACCGCATCCTCGGCAGCAAGGGCGCGTCGGGCGCTCCGAACATGATCGAGATCACCGCCGGTGGCGGCGGCGCCAAGGTCGGCCCGAGCGATGGCGAGGATCCGATCAACGGCGGCGGCGGCGGTGGCGCGAGCGGCGGCAACGTCGCGGGCGGCGTGATCGCCGGCGGCAAGCAGCCGAAGGTGTTCGTCGCGGTCGCCGGCGGCACCGGCTTTGGCTACGTCACCGGCAACACCGAGGGCGGCAACACCGTCCAGAACTGCTGCATCGGCAACAGCCTCGTCGTCGCGACCCCGGAGCTCGGCTACTACGTCAACGAGAAGCTATCGATCGGCGTCGCGGCGCGGCTCGGGTTTCCGATCGGCGCGAACGTCAACGCGAAGGACGCCGATGGCCACTCGACGATCGCGCCCGCCGGCCTGCTGCGCGTGCGCTACGGCCTGACCGGCGCCGAGGGCCTGCGCGTCATGGGCCAGCTCGGCTACGGCATCATGCGCAACACGATCAAGCTCGAGGAGCAGATGGGCGGCGGGGACACCGACATCGTCGGCCAGGGTCCGCTGCTCGTCGGCGCGGGCATCGGCTACACGAAGAAGCTGTCCGGCAACGTCGCCTTCCTCGCCGATTTCTCCGCGCTCGGCGGCATCGCGATCGTCAAGGAGATGGCGGGCCTGCAGGTCAACAACGGCGTGTCGGGGGATCTGTCGCTCGGCCTCGCGTTCGGGTTCTGAGCGGGTGCCGCGCGATGCGGCGGTAGGTTCATCGTGAACGAGCTCGCCCTCGCCGCAGCGATCTACTTCGATCACGAGCTCGCGGCGAATCCCGCGCCGATCGTCGCACTGTGGTCGGCGATCGCTTCGGCTGATGACACGCCGCTGCGACAGTGGTGGAGCACCGAGCGGGCCCCGCACAAGCCACAGCCGCTCGAGCTCGACGCGCTCGGCGCGAAGGTAGCAGCCGGTGGAACGGTGACAGCCGCGATCGAGAGCGTCGAGCCGGGGGTGCTCGTGCTCGCCCAGACAACGCCGGCTGCGAAGCTTCGCGAGGGCGTCCCGCCGCGTCACTGGAAGTACGATGCGGTCGTCGCGCTCGGGCCGCGGCAGGTCGAACGGATCGGCTCCGAGCGGGCGATCGAGGCGATCGTCGCGTTCGCGGACGCTGTCGCCGTGAAGGCAGGCATCGTCGTGTGGTCGCGGTCGCTCGCGTACGCGTCGGCGATCGCGATGGGTGCGAGCAGCAGCGAGCTCACGCCCGACCAGTCGCAGCAGGTCACCGACAGCTACTACTGGCGCTCGCACTGGGGGCGCGTCATCCGTGGCCCTGCCTGGGGCACGTTCCTCGGTGCGTCGCACGTCGCGGCGCTCGGCGACATCGCGATGTTGCCGGCGGCGCGCATCGTCCCGCTCGCCTCGGGCGGTGCGTTCGTGCAGCTGACCTCGCTGTCCGATGTGACGCCGCTCGAAGAACCATCGCCCGCGCTCGCGACGCTGCAAGCAGCGCTCTCCGCCGTCGTACCGCACTGAGCCGTCGTCTACGGCACCGGCGTCAGCGAGATCTGCAGCGTGATCTGCTGCGTGCCGGCATTGCGATGGACCTGCAGCGTGCGTCGCCAGCCGGCCTCGTACGGCGCGGCGTCGGTGACGAGCCCGCCGAACGAGTCGTCGCCGAGGCCGTCGTCCTCGTGCAGATCGGTGTCGATGTAGAGCGCGTTGCCGGCCTGCGGCGACACGCCGACGATCGCCTCGCCGACGATGCCGCTCGGCGGGAAGCTCTTGCCGCCGCCGATCTGGATGAACTGGTTCACCGGCCAGGTCGCGAGCGGCTGCGAGAAGTCCGAGCCCTGCGCGCTCACCGTGCCGTAAATCTCGAGGTCGCCACCGAGGTCGCCGCCCGCGTTGTCGACGGTCAGCTTCTCGAACACGACGTGCAGCTTCTGCGAGACGCGCTCGCACTCGCGCTGGCGATACTGCGACGCGTACGAGATCTGGACCGGCGTGTGGTCGCGGACGTAGGACAGCTTGTACGCGATCGCGGCGCCCGGCGAATCCTTCGAGTAGTTGCCGCCCTTGCCGATGAACTCCTTGAGCTGATCGTAGTTGCCGATCGAGACCGCGGCCGCCTCGCCGGCGTCACCGCCGAGGATGAACGCGGTCGTGTGCGTGTGCGAGAGCACCTCCTGGTGCGTCAGCGAGACCGAGCCGCTGATCTCTGCGCCGCCCTGATAGACGAAGCTGAGCGCCGCCTGGAGCTCGGACTTCGAGAGATCCGACTCGAACGTGAAGATCACCTGGCGGCCGTAGCCGATCGACGACACGTAGACCGGCGGGCTGTCGGCGGTCGCGATCGCGGCGACCTCGTCCGCGGTGACGGTCGGCGCGAAGAAGTCGTGCGGTAGCGATGGCGGATCGACGTCGACCGTGTAGTAGAGCTGGAAGAACTTGACGACGAACCGGCTGCGCTTCTGGGTGTCGGCGAAGTTGAAGCCGGCCTTGACGGTCGCGACGAGCGGCGCGTCGACCTGCGCACCGAGCGCGACGCCGAGCTGCTGCTCGCTGCTGATCTCCTCGACCTCGGCGGAGATCCGCGCCGGCGTCGAGCCGGTGATCTCCTGCGCGAGGATCTGGCCGATCGCGTCGCGGTACGCGGACAGGCTCGGTGCGTCCATCGTCGCCGAGCGGCGGCCCGCGCCGAGCGACTCGAGCGACACCGAGAACGTCAGTGGCGCGCGCGGCAGCACGAGCGGCGTGAGCCGGCCCGAGTACACCGAGTCGCCGCGCAGCATCGAGCCCGGCCACACGACGTCGCCGACGCTGAGCTGACCGAGCAGCTGGTCGTACTGGCGGACCTCGTCGATCGGGGTCTCGACGCAGCGGTAGTCGCCGTCGGGCATCGCGTCGGAGGGCATGCCTTCGATGCGGCGTGCCTGCTCGACCGGCAGCTTGCCGAGGTCGGCGAACACCTGATCGATCGGGTTGTCGGAGTCCTCGACGTTCGGCGGATCCGACGTGCACGCGATGGAGAAGCAGAGGACGGAGAGGGCAACTCGGTTCATGCCCCCTGGTGGCGGGAGGGCCGGCGATGTCGCATGACGATCGTTCGCGCGTGGCCAACCGGGCAGGATCGCTCGTCGATCAGGACCCGAGCAGTCGCTCGTCGATCACGACCCGAGCAGCGCGCGCAGCGGATGCAGCACGAGGTGGATCTCGCCGGCGGTGACCTCGCACGCGCTCGGCGCCGCGGACAGCACGACCGCCGCCTCGACGACGCGGTCGCCGCCCTCGTTGAGATAGAGGACGCGCTTGATCGTGCGCCGCTTCGTCGCGACCTCCTCGAGATCGTCGAACAGCGACGGATAGATCTCGGGCAGCGCCGAGTCGCGCAGCTCGAGGCCGCCCGCGTCCCCGGCAGCGCCGAGGAACTCGTAGAACGCGGCGTTCGCGGCGCGCACGCGGCCGGCGACATCGCACGACGCCATCGGCAGCGGGATCGCGCCGAACACCTCGGCCGCGGCCTTGAGCCGGTTGTCGAGCTCGCGACGCTCGCGCGCGGCCTCCGGCGCGAGCATGCGGCGGCGGCCTTGCGACTTGTGCTCCATGCCGAGCATGCCCATGAGCGCGCGCAGCTCGTACATGAACGCGGGGACGTCGGGGTGGCGCTTCGCGGGATCCTTCGCGGTCGCGCGCGCGATCAGCGCGTCGGCACGCTCGTCGAGCGGATCGTCGCAGTGCTGCGACGGTGCCGGCATGATCGTCTCGCGGTGGTGGCGGAACACGTCCTTGATGTCGCCCGCGAACGGCAGCCGGCCGGTCAGCAGCTCGAAGAACACGATGCCGAGCGCGTAGATGTCGCTCGCCTGGCTCGCGGGCGCGCCGTCGATCCGCTCGGGCGCGAGGTACTCCGGCGTGCCGTCGACGCCTTCGATCCGCCCGAGATCCGGGCGCGCGAGCCCGAAGTCGAGCAGCTTGACGAGCCGGCGCTGCATCGTCGTGCGGACGAGGAAGATGTTCTCGCTCTTGATGTCGCCGTGCAGGATCGACCGGCTGTGGATGAAGCGGACCGCGTCGGCGACCTGCCACATCACGTCGCACGCGACCTTCGGCGACATCGGCCCGCTCTGCTTCAGCTTGTGATGCACCGTCGTGCCGTCGAGCAGCTCCATCACCATGAACAGCCCGAACGTGTCGTCCTGGCCGAAGTCGACGATCGAGCAGATGTTCTCGTGGGTCAGCGCCGAGGCGAGCCGCGCCTCGCGATAGAACATCTCGCGGATCTTCGGGTTCGTCGCGATCACGCTCTTGATCAGCTTGAGCGCGAACGGCTTGCCGAGCGCCTGGTGGCGGACGCGCATCACGCGGCCCATCCCGCCGCGGCCGAGCTGACCCTCGACGACGTAGCGGCCGCCGATCACGTCGCCGCTGCGCGCGCCACGCTGGCGCGGCGTCTCTTGCTCCTGGTCTTGCTGCGGCAGCGGCGCGAGCTCGCTCGCGAGGTGACTCTTCGTCGACAGCACCGAGCGCGTCACCGACGGCAGCAGCGTCTCGTGGCCGTCGCGGACCACCGGCTCTCCGAGCTCGACTTCACTCTCGGAGGGGGTCGTGGTCACCGCGATATGGTAACGAAAAATCCCGTGCTATAGGCAGGCACATGGACGAAGCCAGCTTCGATCGGGTCGCGCGCGAGGAGCTGCATCACATCGAGGATGCGTTCGCCGATGTCGATCCCGACGACGTCGAGGTCTCGTCATCCGACGGTGTCCTGCGGCTCGACCTCAAGGACGGCACGCGGATCGTGATCAACAGCCACCGCGCGGCGCGCCAGATCTGGATGGCCGCGATCGCGTCGGCCTGGCACTTCGATCCGACGCCCGAGGGCGCGTGGCGGTCGGCGAAGACCGGCGACGAGCTGCACGCGACGATCGCTCGCCTGCTCCAGGAGCGCATCGGGCTCGCGGTCTCGTTGTAGACTGGTCGCATGGCCGAATCGGTCGAGCACGCGCACGCTCCCCTCTCCACCGTGATCCGGGTGTGGGCCGCCGTGGCCTGGGCCGATGGCGTGCTGGCCGAGGCGGAGGCGAACAGCCTGCGCCGGCTGATCCAGACCGCGGAGCTGACCGACGCCGAGCGCCACGAGGCGATGCGGCTGCTCGACGACGAGGTCAAGCTGCCCGAGGCGTTCCTCGAGAACCTGCATCCGGAGATCCGGCGCGGCATCTACCGCGCGGCCTGCAAGATGGCGGTCGTCGATCGCGTGCTCGCGCCGAGCGAGCGTCGCATCCTCGACCGGCTGCGTGGACTGCTCGCGATCCCCGAGCTGCTCGCGCACGAGATCGAGGCCGCGGTCCCCGGCGTGACCTGATGCAGCGCCGCCATCCGATACGCCATCTGTTCTGGCGCGGCGGCGTGGCAGCGGTGTCGCAGGCGATGATGCTGACGGGCTTCTATCCGCTCGTCCCGCACGTATGGCGCGCGCTCGCGAAGCACCCGCTCGGCGTCCGCCCGGTGCGCGCGGTGCTGACCGAGTGGGGGATGTCCGCGGTGCTGTCCGCGGCGCGGCCGGTCGGCTTCCTGCCGCTGCCCGGCGCGCGCACGAAGGGGCCGCGGCCCGTGATCCTGCTCCACGGCTACGCGATGAACCGGGCGAACTTCGTGCCGCTCGCGTACCGGCTCGCGCGCGCCGGCCTCGGCCCGATCTTCGGCTTCGAGTACTGGACGCTCGGCCGCGTCGCGGCCGGTGCGCGCCAGCTCGGCTGGTTCATCGACGAGGTCCGCGAGGCGACCGGCGCCTCCGAGGTCGACATCGTCGGCCACTCGATGGGCGGTGTCGTCGGGCGCTACTACGTCACGTTCGCCGGCGGCGACGGCGTCGTGCGCAACCTGATCACGCTCGGCTCGCCGCACGCGGGCACCGATGTCTCCGCGATCGGCGTTGGCCACCCGACGCGCGAGCTGCTGCTCGGCAGCAAGCTCGTCACGCGGATGGCCGCCGCGCCGCCGCTGCAGAAGACGCGGGTCACCGTGATCTGGTCGCACGCGGACGCGCTCGTCCCGGGCGCACGCCAGCGCGAGCTGCCCGGCGCCGAGGTGATCATGTACGACGACCTCGGCCACGTCGCGCTGCTCGGCTCGCGGCGCGTCGCGAACGAGGTGATCCGCCGGCTCGCGATGCCCTGAGGCTCAGCGCGCGACGAGCGTCAGATCGACGAGCTGCGGATCGCGTGGCTCGCCGGCGCAGGTGACGCCCGAGAACTTCACGCGTACGGTCCAGCTGCCCGGCTTGTCCGCGGTGCCGGCGATCGCGCCGTCCTCGATCGTGAACCCCGGTGGCAGCTCGCCGCTGTCGAGCTTCGCGCCGGTCATCGCCCAGTGGCCTTCGCGGCCGTTGTCGTACGTGCACTGCGCGACCGGCTTCGCGTAGAACCGCTTGCCGACCTTCGCGCGCAGCTCGCCGCTCTGCGCGTCGGGATAGAACACGCGAAACGATGCACCGCCGCTGCCGCCGCCGCGACCGGACGCGCAGGCTGCGAGCGCAACGACGATCCCCACGACTGGACCCCTCATGGGGACAAGTATCACCCGGTTCGGCCCCTCAGCGGCCGCGCTTGCAGCTGCGCTGGCAGCCGCAGCCCTCCTGGCAGGCGCAGTCCTCCGGCTTCGGGCCGCACGTGCACTGCTTGCCATCGGCGCAGCCACAGGTCGGCGCGCTGCAACAGTCCTCGGACTTCTGCTTCGTTGTCGTCGTCATCGTCTTGCCTTTCGCGAGTCGAGCCGACCATCGGCTCTCATCCCCACGACGCGGCCCCCGGCCGGGCATTACACCCGACGATGCGACTCGGGCGAACGATCAGGCGAACAGCGTCGCCATCGTGGCGCGCCGGATCGTGACATCGACGAGCTCGCCGACCGCGCCGACGCCGGCTGGCAGGATCACGCTCTTGAAGCCGTCGGTGCGGCCCATCAGCTGCTTCGGATCGCGCTTCGAGGGGCCGTGGACGAGCACGCGCTCGTGGCGGCCGACGTGCGCCGCGAACACCTCGGCGCTGATCGATTCCTGGAGCGCGATGATCTCGGAGAGCCGCCGCTTCTTGACGGCTGCGGGGACGTCGTCGGGCAGCTTCTTCGAGGCGTACGTCGGCTCGCGCTCGGAGTACGCGAACATGAACGAGCTGTCGAACCGCACCTGCCGCATCACCGCGAGCGTCTGCTCGTGATCGGCCTCGGTCTCGCCGGAGAAGCCGGACAGGATGTCGGTCGACAGCGCGATGTCGGGCATCGCGCGGCGCAGGCTGTCGACGATCGCGAGGTACTCGCGCACGGTGTAGCCGCGGCGCATCCGCTCGAGCACGACGTCCGAGCCGGACTGCAGCGGCAGGTGGACGTACTTGCAGAGCTTCGGCTCCTCGGCGAGCGCGGCGATCACCGCGTCGGTGAAGTCGACCGGGTAGGGCGACGTGAAGCGCACGCGCTCGATGCCGTCGACGCGCGCGACCGAGCGCAGCAGCTCCGCGAACCCGACGTCCTCCCAGCGATACGAGTTGACGGTCTGGCCGAGCAGCACGACCTCGCGATACCCGGCGTCGGCGAGCTCGCGGACCTGGCGCAGGATCTCGCGCGGCGGCACGCCACGCTCACGGCCGCGCGTGAACGGCACGACGCAGAACGTGCAGAACTTGTCGCAGCCGCGCTGGATTGTGACGAAGCCCGAAACACCGTCTCCGCCCACCGCGCCCGAAAGCCCGTCGTAGGTCTCGGTCTTGTCGAGCTTGACGTCGAGCAGCGGAGCCGCCGCGCCGCGCGCCGACTGCAGCAGCGCCGGCATCCGGCGATAGCTGTCGGGCCCGGCGATCACGTCGACCGCGGGCGCGCGATCCGAGATCTTCTCCTTGAGGTGCTCGGCCATGCAGCCGACGATCGCGAGCACGGTGCCCGGGCGCTTGCGCTTGAGCGCGCCGAGCTCGGTCGCACGCGCGATGACGCGATCCTCGGCCTTCTCGCGGATCGCGCAGGTATTGACGACGATGACGTCGGCGTCCTCGGCGCGGCTGCTCGTCGTGTAGCCGGCCTCGGCGAGCACGCTGCCGATCAGGTCGCTATCGGCGACGTTCATCTGGCAGCCGTACGTCTCGACGTAGACGCGCGGCGCCCCGGGCGCAGGCGCGGGGCGGACCGGCGCCGGCGCGCTCGCCGTACGGCGACCCAGAGGAACCAGCGGTTCGGACATCGTCGACGGCGCTGATTACCATGCCGGCGGCCGGGGCGGCAGCAAAACCGCCACCGGCGGCGGGCCCGGATTCG
Organism: Kofleriaceae bacterium; assembly: GCA_035715365.1. GTDB lineage: Bacteria > Myxococcota_A > Polyangia > Haliangiales > Haliangiaceae > JABFXX01. Next base: position 15,200 of record DASTLB010000046.1, read on the forward strand.
TCTATGCTCGGGTGTGGCCGCGCGCCAGGTGGCACCGCTCGTGGGCTGGATCGTCGGGGCGCTCCTGTCCGCCGGCATCCTCGGCGCGGCGTTCGGGCCACCGTTCTTCGCGGTCGGGCTCGCGTGCGGGCTCGCCGCGACCGCGTGGGTGGTGCTCTGGCTGCCGCGTGCGGCGCACGCCGCGTTCGAGGCGAGCCGCTACGACCGCGCGCTGCGCCGCTACCGCTGGATCGGCGCGCTCGCGTTCACGCGCCATCGCGCGCGTGCCGCGCTGCTGTCGCGCGCCGCATGCCACCTCGCGGCGGGGCGTGCCGCGGACGCCGCGCCGCTGCTCGCGACGATCGACGCCGGCGAGCTCGACGCGAGCGAGCGCGTCGTGTGGCTCAACAACCGCGCGTGCACGCTGCTCGACACCGGGGACGACGCGCCGGCCGCGCTCGCGCTCGTCGAGGAAGCGACCGCGCTGCGGCCCGACGTGCCGGCGATCCAGCACACGCGCGGCCGCGCGCTGCTCGCGGTCGGCCGGCTCGACGACGCGATCGGCGTGCTCGACGCCATGCGGCTCGCCGGCGAGCTGCCGCCGCGCCTCGAGGCCGAGCGCTGCCGCGATCTCGCGGTCGCGTGGGAGCGCAAGGGCCAGGCCGAGTACGCCGCGGACTATCGCGATCGCGCGAGGCTCGTCGCGAGCTAGCGCTTGCGATCGCGCGTCTCTTGCCAGTAGTAGAGGTAGCCGTACGCGCGGCGACGCTCGATCATGCACTCGCTGTGGACGCGCGCGCACAGCGCGAGCACGCGGCGGCTGACCGCGGCGGCGTCCTCGGGACGGCCGGCCTTCGAGAGCGCGAGCGAGTAGGTGTCGAGGTGGACGTAGTCGAGCCCGCCGCCCGCCGCGACCGCCGCGCGTGCGAGCGCGACCGCGAACACGAGATCGGACGCCGAGGCGTCGAACCGCGAGGCGAGCGCGAGCGCGATCGCGTGCTGCCACTGCGGATCGCTCGCGGTCGCGTCGACGATCGCGTCGACCTCGTCGGTCGAGACGCCGAGCGCGAGCCGCGCCGCGACGGTCGCGCGCCGCGAGGTCTCCGCTGCGAGCTGGGCGTCGAGCGTGGCCGCGCCGTAGGCGTCGAGCACGTGGCGGATGTTCAGCGGCGCGGTGCGCACGACGACGCGTCCATGATCGACGAGGCACGCGGCCGGGATCGTCCGCACACCACAGCGCGTCGCGAACGCGCGCACGCTCGGCGCGGTCCACACCGGCACGTCCGCGAGCAGCGGCGCCATGTCCGAGCTCGTGAAGTCGGCGTCGGTCTCCTCGAGCGCGATTCCGATCTGGAAGCGATCTCCGTACGCGCGCGCGAGCTCGAGATCCTGCAGCAGGCTCGCGATGCACGGTGGACACCACGACGCGGTGAACACGAACACCGTCGGTCGAGCGTCATCGGTCCACGGCACCGGGTGCGCGATCCGGCCCTCGCTCGTCTCGGGGAGCGGACGCCACGCGGGCAGCCCGCGATACGGGAACGTCGCGAACTCGGCCTCGATCGCGCGGTCATCCGACGGCGTGGCGCACGACGCGCCGACGAACCATGCGAGCACGACGAGGACGCGGACAGCAGCCACGCGGGATGCTCGCTGCCGATCAGCGCCAGGTCTCGCCGAGCTCGGCATCGAGGATGTCGCAGCACAGCGACACGCACTCGTTGCACAGCGCGACCCCGCCGCGCCCGAGCAGCTTCTTGACCTGGGCCTCGAGCTTGCCGCACCACGCGCAGACGTTGACGGCGTGGACGCGCTCGCCGCGGCCATCCGCCTCCTCGACCGCGGCGGCGAGCAGCTCGGGGCTCGGGACGCGGAACTCGCCGGTCGCGCCGAGCGACAGGCCGCCGCCGAGCGCCTTGTGGCAGCCGCTGCACACCATGACGAGCTCGCCGCCTTCGAGCGTTTGCGCGCAGATCGGGCAGTTCACCGTCACAGGTTATCGTTCTCGCGGCAGCCTGACCACTAGCTTCGAGCCTTTGCCGACGTCGCTGTCGACGTCGATCGCGCCACCGTGCTCGGCGATGATCGTCTGGCAGGTCGCGAGCCCGAGCCCGGTGCCCTTCTGCTTCGTCGTGAAGAACGGGTCGAAGATCCGCGCGATCTGATCCGGGGTCATGCCGCGGCCGTCGTCGGTGACGGTGACCGTCGCCTCGTCGAGGAAGCCGCGGACCTCGACGTGGACGTGCTTGCCGCCCTCGTGCGCGGCGTCCGCGGCGTTGCGGACGAGGTTCCACACGACCTGCCGCAGCTTCGCGGGATCGGCGTGGATCTTGAGCGGCTCGTCGATGTGCGAGCCGAGCTCGATGTCGGCGAACGCCTGGTCCGCCTTCGCGACCTGCAGCGTCTCGCGCACGAGCACGCCGAGATCGAAGTCGACCGGCTGGCTCGGCCGCGGGTTCGCGTAGTCGAGCAGGTCGCCGATCAGCACGTTGAGGCGCTGGATCTCGCGGTGGACGATCGCCATCAGCGCGCGATCGTCGTCGGACGCCTGCGGCGCGCTGCGCAGCAGCTCGATCGATCCCGAGATCGACGCGAGCGGGTTGCGGATCTCGTGCGCGACGCCGGCCGCGAGCTGGCCGACGGTCGCGAGCCGCTCGGCGCGCCGCATGTTGATCTCGAGCCGGCGCAGCTCGGTCAGATCCTGGAAGTTGACGACGCGGCCGATCACCTGGTCGCGCAGATCCTTGAGCGGAGACACCGTGACACCGACGGTGAGCTCGTCGAGCCGGAGGTCGGCGCGCCGGAGCTCACCCTTGGACTCGGCGAGCTGCGCCGACAGCCCGGGCATCGACGCCTCGATCGAGCGGTTGACGATCTCGGACTGCGGCTTGCGCAGGATGTCGGCGGCGGCCTGGTTCGCGGTCAGCACCGTGCCGTCGGGTGCGATCGTGATCAGCCCCGACGCGAGCGAGCGCACGATGTCCTGGTGCAGCGTCAGCAGATCGGCGGCGGCCTTGCGCGTCGTCGCGAGCGTCTCGGCACCGCGCTGCAGCTGATCGCCGAAGATGAACGCGAGCGCGCCGACGCCGATCAGCGCGGCGAGCTGGATGCCGAGCGTGCGCGCGAGGTCGGGCGCGGTCTGCTCCCATGGATGCAGCCGCGACGACATCGGCAGGTCGAACGCGCGCGTCCAGACGAGCAGCGCGACGCAGACCATCGCCGTGATCGACGCGATCGTGACCGCGACCGCGCCCCGGCGGTACGACAGCGCGCCCGCGGACACGATCGACAGCGCGTACAGAAATCCGTACGGGCTCTCGGCGCCGCCGGTGACGTAGACGAGCAGCGACGTGATCGCGACGTCGACCGCGTGCATCGGCCGCGCGACCTTCTTCGGCGCGACGCCGGTGCGCAGCAGCACGCCGAACACGATCGACGACAGGTACGTCACCGCGATGATCGCGGACTGCAGCCAGATCGCCGACCGCGTCGGCGCCTCGTCGGCGGTCAGGAGCCACAGCGACAGCCCGAGCACGACCGACACGACGATCGTGCGCAGCAGCAGCAGGCGCGACACGCGGCGCCGGAAGTCGGGCTCGCTCGGCCCGGTGACCGTCGTCGGCTTGATCAGCGAGTCGCCGGGCGACGGGCCCGTGCGATCGCGCGTCCGCGTGCGCGGCCGGGCGATGCCGTCGGCCGGCGGCTGCGTCGGACTCGGAGGCTTACGGGCCGGCGAGCCCTCGGTGGCCATCAGGCACCGATATTACCGGCGAGCTTGAAGATCGGCAGGTACATCGCGACGATCAGGCCGCCGACGACGATCCCGAGGAACGCCATCATGATCGGCTCGATCAGCGACGTCATCGCGGCGACCGCGGCATCGACCTCTTCCTCGTAGAAGTCGGCGATCTTTTGCAGCATCTGGTCCATCGCGCCGGTCTGCTCGCCGACGCCGATCATCTGCACGACCATGCTCGGGAACACGCGCGACTCCGCGAGCGGGCCCGCCATGTCGTGACCCTCGCTGATCTTCTCTCGCGCGCGCAGGATCGCGCTCTGGACGACCCGATTGCCGGCGGTGCGCGCGCAGATGTCGAGCGCGTCCAGGATCGGCACGCCGGACGACAGCAATGTCCCGAGCGTGCGCGTGAACCGCGCGACGACGATCTTGCGCAGCGTCGGTCCCATCACCGGCAGCCGCAGCATCATCCGATCGAAGACCTCGCGGCCTCGCTCGGTGCGCTTCAGCATCACCGTGCCGATGATGACGCCGAACAGGACGCCGAAGTAGATGTACCAGTTCGCGACGAACGAGTTCGACATGTTCATCACGACCTGCGTCGCGCCGGGCAGCTTGGCCTTCGGGCCCATCTGCTTGTACATGTCCTGGAACGTCGGGATGACCTTGATCAGCATCACGCAGATCACGCCGATCGCGACGACGAGGATCGCGATCGGATAGAACATCGCGCTCTTGATCTGCGCCTTCAGCTTCACCGCCTTCTCGATGTAGATCGCGAGGCGGTTCAAGATCGTGTCGAGAATGCCGCCGACCTCACCCGCGGCGACGAGGTTGACGTAGAGGTCGTCGAACACCTTCGGGTGCTTGGCCAGCGCCTCGGAGAACGTGGAGCCCGACTCGACGGTCGCCTTGACCTGACCGAGCATGCGAGCAAAGATCTTGTTCGGCGTCTGGTTCGACAGGATGTCGAGGCAC
>DASTLB010000047.1:0-12852 GCA_035715365.1 Kofleriaceae bacterium
GAACGCGAGCGCGGACAGCACGAGCGCGAGGTCCTGCGCGAATCGCACGCGGCGGCCGAGCGCGCTGCCGATCGCGGTCAGCACCGGCGCCGATAGCGCGGCGGTTCCGAGCAGCACGAGCGGCAGCTTGATCGCGGCGTACGCGATCTGGATGCCGCCACGATAGCTGCCGAGCGCGGCGCCGACGATCGCCATCGCCGCCGCGATCGTCACGATCATCGTGCGCAGGATCGCGGTGACGTTGCCCGACCGGATCCGCGCGAGCATCAGCGTGCGGTCGCGCAGCAGCACGTCGATCGTGCCGAGCGAGACCGGCGTCGTCGCCTGGTACGGCTTGTCGTCGGCAGGTGCCATCGAGATCACGACAGCACCTCCGCGGCGAAGTCCCACCACAGCCGGCCCGCGATCACGAGCGTCGCGATCGCCCAGCCGACGAACACGAACCACGCGGTCAGCGTCCGCGTGCCGAGCTCGCTCGACAGCCGGAACATCGCGACGATCGCGGCGGTGCCGAGCGCGGCGCTGCACACGACGACCGTGGTCAGCGACCCGGTCGACGACAGCGACAGGAACGCCGCCGGCAGCACGAGCCCGGCGAGCGCGCAGCCGAACGCGGCGAGCGCGACGACGAGCGCGCGCATCACGCGCGCCAGCGGCGGCGCATCGCCGGTCGCCGCGATCGCGATGTAGAGCGCGGGGCTCGTCGCGGCGACGACGCCGAACACGATCGCCGGCGCGACCGCGAGCGGCGACACCGCCTCGGCGCGCGCGGCCAGGATCGCACCGACCGCGAGCGGGCACACCGCCGCCAGCGCGAGGCTCGCCCCGGGCATGCGCACCGGGGGAGCAGGAATGACTTCGGAAACCACGGACATGACGACCTCCTTTGCCGGAGTGAACCAGCTGGCTGTCGACTGCCCGCGCATCGACCGTGGACGCGCCGTGTAGCGTGTGTGGAGATTCCGTGGAGACGCCGATCGCGTACAGTCCGCGGATGGGACTTCCGGACGGGATCGCGCCGGCGCTCGCACGAGCCGCGCGCACGGGGCTCGCGTCGCTCGTGCTGTCCGCGCTCGTGATTGCCGGCGTCACGCTCGTGCTCGCGATCGTCGCGTACTTCGTCGCGACTGGAGGCTGGCGAGGGGGCGTCGCGGTGCTGTGCGCGCTCGCCGCCGGTGGCGTCGCGATCGGCGTCGGCGCCGTGAAGCGCGCGATCGGGACCGGCCTCGCGAGCGTGCTCGACAGCGCGCAGCTCGGATCGCGGCTCGTCGATCAGGTGTTCGATCGACTCGGCACCGACGCGACGCCGCTCGCGCTCCCCGACGCGACGCGCCGCCTGCACGGCGCGGTCAGCCAGGTCGCCAGCTCCGAGCTCGCGAACAGCTGGCTCGCGCGCCGGATCGGCGGCAGCGTGCTCGCGATCGTCCAGTCGGTGACGTCGTCGCGATTCGTCGAGGAGTCGGCGAAGCACGGCCACGTCGAGCTCGCGACCGTGCGCGCCGATCTCGGGCCGCGCGTCGATCAGCTGATCCAGGATCGCGTGACCCAGGCGATCCAGCGCGCGACGATCCTCGCGGCCGCGATCGCGATCGCAGGCGCGCTCGTGCCCGCCGTGGTGCTGCGATTCGTATGAGCGTGGTCGTGCATCGTCCACCCGCGGCCTGGCAGCCCACGCCCGGCGTGCCGACGGTGTTTCTCGCCGGCTCGATCGAGATGGGGCTGGCCGCGGACTGGCAGAGCACGCTCGTGACCGCGCTCGACGACCGCGCGCTGACGATCCTGAACCCGCGCCGGCTCGACTGGGACGCGACGTGGCGGCAGTCCATGTCGGAGCCGCGGTTTCGCGCGCAGGTCGAGTGGGAGCTCGACGCGCTGGAGCGGGCAGACGTCATCGCGATGTGGTTCGCGCCCGAGACCCGCGCGCCGATCACGCTGCTCGAGCTCGGGCTGACCGCGCGCACCGGCAAGCTCGTGGTTGGATGCCCCGACGGATTCTGGCGCAAGGGCAACATCGAGGTCGTGTGCGCGCGGTTCGGGCTCGCGCTCGCGAACGACTGGGACGCGTTCGTCACGCTCGTGCGCGGCAGGCTTGGTGTACCGTGATCGCGGCATGATGTTCGTCCGCGCCGGGCTGCTGGTGCTCGCGCTCGCCGGCACCGCGCTCGCGCAGCGGCCGTCGCCCGAGGTCGTCCGGCACTTCCAGGCCGGGGTCGACGCGTTCCGGCTCGGCAAGTACGACGACGCGAAGGTCGAGCTCGAGAAGGCTCGCGCGCTCGATCCGAAGCTCGCCGGGCCGCATCGCTTCCTCGCCGCGGTCGCGAAGGCGCAGCAGCGCTGGGACGATTGCATCGCGGCCGCGCGCACCGCGCTCGCGCTCAACCCGAAGTCGCAGGAGCTCGCGGACACGCGCAAGCTCCACGATGACTGCCGGGTCGCGGCGGGGCGGCCCGCGTATCGCGGCGAGCTCGTCGACAGCGCCGCGATCGCGGTCAGCTCGAACGTGACCGGCGCGACCGTCCGGATCGGCGGCCTCGCGTACGGCGGCACCCCGCTCGGGCCGCGGCCGATCACCGCCGGCACGCTCGTGATCGACGTCGACAAGGCCGGCTGGCAGCCGTTCCACGCCGAGGTCGAAGCGATCGCCGGCATCGTCACCGATGTCGCGGCCGAGCTCGCGCCGGCGCCCGGCGCGCCGGACCGCACGCTCGGCCTCGTGACCGGGACGCTCGTGTTCCCGGCGCTGCCGGCGGATGCCGCGGTCACGATCGACGGCAAGCCGACGACGCTGCCGAGCGATGGTCGGCTCGTGATCGGCGCCGGCGCGCACGCGGTGCGGGTGACCCGCCCGGGGCACACCGCCTGGGAGAACCGGATCGTTGTCGGCGCCGGTGCCGACCATGCCGTGACGCCGACGCTCGTCGCGACCGAGCGGCGTTCGCGGTTGCCGTACCTGCTCGTCGGCGCGGTGGTCGTGGTCGCGGCCGCCGGCGTCGTCGCGTATGTCGCATCGCGCGATGACGGCGGTGCGAGCGCGCGCGTCACACCGTGGTCGGTGACGCCGGTGCCCGGTGGCGCGGTCGTCGGGGCAGGGATCCGCTGGTGATGTGATCCGCCTGACAACCGGCGACAAGGTCCGCTTCTAGACTCCCGCGGGTCGCCCTCCTAATATGCGCCGTCGAGGGGCCGCACGACGTGCGTCGGGTCATTCAGCTAGCGCTCGCAGCGGGATCGGTCGTCGCGACCGCAGGCTGTGTCGATGGGTTTCGCGGCTCGAACGTGCAGATCGATCTGTCGCCCGCGACGCCGGTGCAGGCCTCGCAAGGCGCGACGCCGGGCGCGGGTCAGCTGCCCGCGAATTCGCACCTGCGCCTGTATGGCGTGCAGACCGTCGACGGCGTCGATCGATTGTTCGAGCTGCAACGGTTCGAGATCCACAAGATCGTCGATCTGCAGTCGCCGTGCTTCATCGATGTCCCGCCGAACGTCCAGTTCCCGGGGATCCACGTCAGCCAGTTCGGTGCCGCGGTCGCCGAGGCCACCGGCATCACCGACATCACGATGCCGCCGCCCGGCGCGACCGAGCAGCAGCAGATCGACGCGGCGACCGCGGTCAAGCGCATGCAGAACATCGCGGCGCTCGGCGGCGACATGGCGATCAAGGTCGTCACGTCGGCGACCGAGACGACGTATCCGGCGGTCGATGCGGACTGCAATGGCAGCGGCCTGCCGCCTCCGACCTGCCGCGACGAGGCGTCGAACGCGCGCCGGCTCGCGATCTGCCAGCAGGCGTGGCGCGACGATCCGGCGCTGTTCGAAGGCACCGATCGCGTTCTCACCGCGCCGATCGCCGGCACGACGTTCGGCTTCGTCGACGGCGTCAACCCGGTGTCGCCGACGCCGATCGGCGGCGCGCAGTTCTTCGTCGATGAAGCGCTCGCCGACGTCGACGAGTACGCGGTGTTCATCCAGACCGACGGCAGCACCGAGCCCGAGACGCTGCTGCTGTCCGGCACGGCGACCGAGCCCACGCGCGGCGTGCGCCACGTCCACATGACGAGCCCGCTGCTGCCCGGGATCGTGACCGCCGAGCTCGCGGTGTTCCCGGATCTCGGTGAGGACGACGTTCACTTCTAAGGAGCCGCATGCAGAAACTCGCGATCCTCGCCGTGGCTGCGCTCTCGCTTGTCGGTCTCGTCCAGACCGGCTGCAAGAGCGTCGAGTGCGGCGACGGCACGATCGAGCGTGACGGCACCTGCGTCGCGTCCGACGAGACCGTCGATCCGGCGACCTGCGGTCCGTTCACCGAGCTCGTCGCCGGCAAGTGCGTGCCGACGTTTCCACCGACGGTGTGCGACACCGCGAGCACGCAGGGCGAGATCGACGAGCTCGGCGTCACGACGTGCATCGGCACGAGCGCCGGCTTCGCGTGTCCGCAGCCCGCGGCCGGCAAGCAGACGATCTGCGGCCAGATCTACGACATCGAGACCGGACAGCCGTTCCAGGATGTTGGCGCGACGTGCATGCCCTGTCCCGCGACGCCGACCGCGACCGGGCCGTGCTCGCTCGCGATCCGCGCGTACGACGCGGTCATGTTCGCGACGAACCCGCAGACCGCGACGCCGCTCGCGACCGGACCGATCTACATCGACGACTGCGGCCGCTACAAGGTTCCGGACATCACCGTGCCCGGCAATCCGTTCATCGGCCTCGGCATCGACGACGCCGCGGCCGCGAATGCCGGGCCGGCCGGCACGACGAACGCGACCGGTATCGCGACGCTCAAGCGCGTCGACACCGCGACGAAGGATGTCGAGGCGTTCATCGCGAAGAAGTCGACGACCGATCAGTGGACCGCGTCGGGTGGCCCGCCGATCAGCATCGGCATGTACGTCACGATCTTCCGCGCGATGAGCACCGGGCTCGCGAACCAGGCCGGCGTCACGGTCACGCGCAACGGCTCGACGATCCCCGCGGACGACTACTACTTCCAGGCGACCCAGGCGACCCGCACGACCGTCGACGCGGCCGCGAACGCGACCGGCGCGAATGGCACCGCGATCGTGACGAACGCGAAGCTCGGCGAGCTCTACGGCGCGCAGCAAGGCCCGCTGCCGGCGGAGTGCCGGTGGAGCACGGCGCAGGGCGCATCGCTGCCGTTCATCGTGTTCGTGCAGATCTTCCGCCCCGTCAACGCGAGCCCCGCGACGTGCACGCTCTGACCCCACGCACGCTCGCGCTCGCGCTCGTCCTCGCCTCGACGCCCGCCGGTGCGGACTCGACGAGCGGGATCGATGGCGCGCTGTTTCGCAGCGCGTACGACGCGAACGGCGTGTTTGCCGTCGAGGGCGCGCGCCTGCTGCCGAAGCGCGACCTCTCGCTGCGCGTGCTCGTCGGCTACGGCAAGTCGCCGCTCGACGCCGCCGTCCCCGGTATCGGCGGCGACACGAGCAGCGATCGGATCCTCGACTACCTCGTCACGCTCGACATGGCGTTCGGCATGTCGCTGACGAGCAAGCTCGCGCTCGGGCTCGACATCGCGGCGTATCGCACGGCGACCTCCGCCGGCTACGGCGTGCGCGGCCGCTACACGAGCGGCGGCGGGCTCACCGCGCCGTCGACCGGCCTGATCGCGCTGCGCCCGCTGACGAACCTCGATCCGTCGGCGAGCCCCGACGACGCGACCGCGTACCTCGGCGATGGCCTCGCCGGTCCGCTCGACGCGCGGCTCGGGCTGAAGCTCGCGCTCGTCTCCCAGCCGCAGCTCGCGATCACCGCGGTCGGCTCGGTGTTCCTGCCGTTCGGCGAGGACGAGATGCTGCTCGGCGATCGCAGCCTCGTGTTCGAACCCAAGCTCGCGCTCGAGTGGCGGCCCAAGGACGCGCGCGTGACCGCGACCCGGTTCGTCGCGAACGCCGGCGCCCGGATCCGCGAGCGCACGATCCTCGAGAGCTACGACACGATGGATCCGGTCGCGACCGAGGCGGACGCGAAGGTGTTCCTCGACGTCGGCAGCGAGGCCGTGCTCGGCGTCGGCGGCGTGCTCGAGCTCGCACCGCGCGCGCAGCTCGCCGCCGAAGCCCAGCTGTTCGTGCCGCTGCCCGACGCGCTCGCGTGGGGCAACTGCCGCCGCAACGACGGCACGCGGTGCTCCGATCTCGACGACGAGGACTACTTCGCCGACGCGCGGCGCGGCGACTTCACGACGCTCGTCACCGCCGGCCTCATGCTGCGGCTCACCGCCGACGTCACCGCGAACCTGATGGCGGGCACCGGCCAGCTCGGCGCGCGCGGCGATGACGTCCGGATCACGACCGGCCTCGTGTGGGCGCCGCAGCCCGCCGGCGTCGCCGCACCCGGCCGCCGCGACAAGGATCGCGACGGCATCCCGGACTCCGTCGACGCCTGCCCCGAGGAGGCCGAGGACAAGGACGGCTTCCAGGACGAGGACGGCTGCGTCGACGCCGACAACGACAGCGACGGCCTGCCCGACGCCGATGACAGCTGCGCGAACGAGCCCGAGGACAAGGACGGCTTCCAGGACGGCGATGGCTGCCCCGAGCGCGACAACGATCAGGACGGCATCCTCGACACCGTCGATCGCTGCACCGATCAGGCCGAGGACAAGGACGGCTTCGAGGACGACGACGGCTGCCCCGACGAGGACAACGACGGCGATGGCTTCGCGGACGCGAAGGACAAGTGCCCGAACGATCCGGAGACCGTCAACGGCGTCGACGACGAGGACGGCTGTCCGGACGTCCGTGGCACCGCGGGCCCGGAGGAGCGGCCCGACCGGATCGATCTCAAGGGCCAGTCGATCGCGTTCGCGAAGAACACCGCGCAGCTCACCGCGCCGGCGAAGCAGCTGCTGACGCAGGTCGCGACGATCATCAAGGCGCGCAAGCTGTCGATCCGCGTCGAGGTCCACGTGCCACTCGGCACGAAGGCGACCGGCGCCGCCGCGGTCGCTTCGCAGAAGAAGAAGGACAAGACGCTGTCGCAGCAGCGCGCGCGCGCGATCGCGGACTTCCTCGCCGCGCAGGGCGTCCCCGTCCAGCAGCTGCAGGCGGTCGGCCTCGGCTCGGATCGCCCGCTCGGCACGACGAGCCCGACCGATCCCACGAACGATCGCGTCGACTTCATCAAGTCGCAGCAAGGCGGGACGCCATGACCGCGCACCGGCTCGCGCTCGCGCTCGTCGTCGCGCTCGTCGCTGCCTCGGCGTCGGTCGCGTCGGCGCAGCCGGCGGACATCGAGGTGCCGGTCGTCGTGATCGATCAGGGCGATCAGACCGCCGGGCCGCAGGAGGACCAGGCGCTCGATCTCGCGAACATCGTGCAGAGCGCCGCGAAGGGCGTCACGACGGTGCAGGAGGCGCCCGCGATCGTCACCGTCGTCACCTCCGACGAGATCCGCGATCGCCAGTTCCAGAACCTCAACGAGCTATTCGACACCGTGCCCGGGTGGATGAGCGTCGGCATCTACCACTCGACGTTCCACGTCCCGCTCGTGCGCGGTCAGGTCCAGGCCGTGCAGTACCTGCACGACGGCGTCTCGCTGTTCGATCCGTTCGTCAACGTGCCCGCCGCGACGCGCGTCCAGCCGATGGAGCTGATCAAGCGCGTCGAGATGATCACCGGCCCGGGCGGCGTGCTGTGGGGCAGCAACTCGCTGCTCGGTATCCTCAACGTGATCACGAAGGACGCCGAGGACGTCGAGGGCGTCGAGCTCGGTGGCCAGATCGGCGACGGCAGCGGCGATCGCCTGATGGCGCGCGCCTACGTCATGGGCGGCAAGACCGATCTCCTGCACGGCAAGCTCAAGCTGTTCGGCCATGCGAGCTTCGAGACCTATCAGGGCCCCGAGCACAAGCTGCCGCTGCTGCTGTTCCACGGCGCGCTGCCGCAGCCGAACTCGGCGAACATCTACGGCCCGCTGACCGCGACCGATCAGGAGCAGTCGATGCTGTTCAACCTGTTCGCGAAGGTCACGTACGGCAAGCTGAAGCTGCGCGTCGCCGCGCCGATCGGCGCCGAGTACAACCCGGCCGGCCTGTCCGGCAACCCGTCGCGCGCGGACCTGCCCGACGACGAGCGCTGCCCGGAAGGCTCCTCGGATCCGACGTGCAGCGATCCGCTGCGCTCGAGCCGCAAGAACCGCGAGGACGTCTACGATCGCTACGCGGTCGCCGAGTACGCGACGCGATTTGCCGACGAGAAGGCCGGGCTGACCGCGCGCGCGTACTTCATCCAGTTCGTCCGCGGGTTCCAGCCGCTGCAGGTGCTCGCGCCGTCGCCGGGTGCGCTGCAGGGCGGCCTCGCATTCGAAGCCGACCTGACGAATTACCGCGCGGGCGGCGCGTTCGACGGTGATCTCGAGCTCGGCCGCAAGGCGCGCCTGCAGTACGGCGTCGAGGCGTTCTACGAGTGGAAGCCGGAGAACGTCGCGCGCTCGCGTCAGGGCAACGGCACCGAGTCCGAGATCCCGGCGCCGTACGACCTGTCGAACCTGCCGCTGCTGTGCCCGCGGATCTTCGACCCGACGCAGATGACGACGGTCCCGGTCGCCGGCTGTCCGCTGACGTTCGCGTTCCCGGCCGATCGCACCGTGCTCGGCGCGTACATCAATCCGCAGTACCGCCCGAACAAGAAGCTGATCTTCGATCTCGGCGGCCGCGTCCAGGTCGCGCCCGAGGCGCTCGGCGTCGTCAGCTATCCGGTCAACACGACGATCGCGGGCAGCTTCGTCTGGAACTTCATCCCGAACTGGCACCTCAAGCTCAACTACGCGCAGGGCTTCCGGCCGCCGGTCTTCAACAACACGACGTCGAACGGCGAGGGCGTCCAGATCGGCGGCAACCCGAACCTCACCGTCGAGACCTCGGACGCCGCGCAGGCCGAGCTCAACGCCCGTATCTTCAAGGGCGAGCGCCGGATCCGCGAGCTGTCATTCCGCGTCGACGGCAGCTACACGCGGATCAACAACCTGATCCAGGTCGCGTCCGGCAACTACGGCAACTCCGGCGATCGCGGCCTCGCGTCGGTCGAGTTCCTCGGCAAGCTCTACGTCCAGGGCGGTCACCGCCTCGAGCTTGGCTACACGTACCTGCGCGGCGACACGAGCGATAAGGGGCGGCTGCGCTCGCTGCCCGAGCACTGGTTCGATCTCGCGACCGTGTTCACGCTGGTCTCCGACAAGCTCTCGGCAACGACGCGCCTCAAGGTCACCGGCGCCGCCGAGGATCCGAACCGGCTCGTCGAGTACCGCGGCCTCACCTACAACGAGGCCGGCCTGCCGATGGGCACGACGACCGTCGCCGCCACCGATCTCGTCCTCGATCGCCTGCCACCGATCGCGGAGCTCTCCGCCGGCATCACGTACATGCCGACGAAGAAGCTCGCGATCCGCGCGACCGCGTACAACGCGCTGGTCTCGCATCACTACCAGCCCGACGTGTTCTTCGACTACGAGCCGCACCTCGAGTACCTGCCGAATCCATACGAAGGATTCCGCGCGTACGTGTCGGCGCTACTGCAATACTGATGGCACGGCTCGAGCACGAAGTGTGGCGAGACGCCAAGGGGCTGCCGATGTGCTGCCTCGCCGGTCCCGACGGTGACGATGCGCGACGGCTGAACGGTGACGGCGCGCGACTCGTGTGGACGTTCGAAGCTGGCAGTCACTTCGAGGCGATGACCACGTACAACCGGTATCTCGGGCGCGGCGAGTACACGACGGTCCATGCGTCCGATCACGATCCGTATCCGGACGAGTGGCTGCAGCGTCAGCGAGGCTGAGACGCCAATACATCACGCTTGCGGCGGCGGCTCGCACGGCGGCGCCTGCGGCGTGAAGTGCTCGGCCCACCACGTGCGCCAGCGCGCCTCGAGCTCGGTGAACGTGCGGTCGTCGAGCCCGTAGGTCGTCAGCGTCACCATGCTCAGTGGCTTGTCGGTCGCGCGGTCGAGCACGACGAGCAGGCCGTCGCCGACGCCGTCGACCGTCACGATCTGCTGGTGCTTGCCGCGGTGCCAGATCTGTCCCGCGAGCGCGTCGCCCATCGGCGCCGTGATCGCGTACTTCGATCCGGCGGCTGACGGCGGCAGGCCGAGCGCGGCGGCCGCGTGCGCGTGCTTCGGAACGCCGGACAGGAACAGCGTGCGGCGCGTCTGATCGCGATGGCGCTCGAACATGAACCGCAGCTGGTGGACGAACGAGATCCAGCCCTGGACGAGATCGTCGAAGATGTCGTCCCAGTCGTGGTCCTCGGTCGGTGCGGCGCGCACGATGCGGAGCACGGACTGTGCGCCGCGCGGCTCGACCTCGAAGCGATCCGCGATGCCCTCGAACTGCAGCGTGCGGTTCGCGTCGTCGGCCTTCGCGTGCTGGAAGAAGATGTAGTCGATCTCGTCGTTCAGGGTGTCGGCGTCCCAGCCGAACCACTGCTGGATGCGCTCCTTGTCGCGGAGCGCGCGCCAGACCTCGTCGGCGGGTGCGGAGACGGTGACCTCGACGAGCGAGCGTTGGAACTTGGCGATATCGGTCATGGGGTCCTCATGGAGTGCGGGGCGAGCGAGGTTTCGGATGGGCTGCAGCGACGAGCCGGTAGGGACGGCCGCGCCGGGAGGCGGAGGGGAGGTACTGCTTCGCGAGCTGGGCGATCGCGTCGGATAGCTGCTCGGTGAACGCGTCGAAGTCCGCGGGCGTCGCGAACGCGAGCTCGGCCTCGACGGTGAGGGTCAGCAGGCGCTTGCCCTCGCGATCGGCGTCCTCGCGCATGCGGGCGACGTCGCGGACGAGATCGCCGGCGACGCGCAGCAGGTGATCCGAGGCGTGGCGATCCTGGGCGTCGGCGGCGCGCGTCTGCGCACCCTGGACGAGCGCCGGATCGACGAGCAGCGTGTCCGCGGTCGCGACGAGCACGCGCTCGGTGAAGCCGCGGCGCTGGCGCTCCTCGACGAGCTTCACGAGCCCGGCTTCCTCGAGCACGCGCAGGTGATAGTTGAGCTTCTGGCGCGGCAGGTCGAGCTCGCCGGCGAGGCTCGCGGCGGACGCCGGGGTGCGCAGCCGCTCGAGCAGCTGGCGGCGCAGCGGCCCGAGCGCGGCACGCGCCTTCGTGGCGTCGGAGACCAGCGCGACCGAGCGGCTCATGGGTCGCGTTATCGATTAGACAAATTAATTTGTCAATACGCAAAACGCGCGTGTACTGCCCGGGCCCACACGCGCGACGGACGGGCGAGTGGGGCGCGGCGAAACTTCGGTAGCCCGGCGCACGTGCACCATCACTGCACAGCGAACCGAGCGGGCCGGTCGCCACCGCGGCCACGCCGGCCGGGTTACTATCGGCGAGCTTCGGCCTCTGCGCCGAGAACCCGAGGAATCTTGTCGAAACGGCGCGTCCTCGCGATCTCCAACGACCTCGATCAGCTTCGCCGCATCGTGGCGACCCTCGAACGCGCGGGCGCCGAGGTCGACGCGGTGCGCAGCGCCGACGCGATCGCGGGCAACGTGATCCCGCACCGCTACGTGTTCTTCTCCGCGAACGACGGCGATGTCCGCGCGCTCGAGAAGCTGGTGCCGAAGCTGCGCGATCGCGCGCACGTCACGATCGTGACGCCGCAGGCGAAGCTGTCGGATCTGACGGCGTACCTGCGCGACGACCGCGTCAATCACGTCGTCGTGGGCGAAGAGCTCGACAACGGCGTGTTCGTCACGGCGCAGAAGCTGCTGACCGGCGACATCTTCGGGATCGAGAAGTACCTGCCGCCCGGCACGCCGGTGCAGTACGCGCGGCTGCGCGACTTCGACGGCCGGCAGCGCGCGATCGACACCGTGCTGCAGTACGCCGAGCAGTCGAAGATGCGGCGCCAGGTCCGGACCGCGATCGGTGCGGTCTGCGAGGAGCTGCTGATGAACGCGCTGTACGACGCGCCGGTCGACGCGAACGGCCAGCCGATGTTCGCCGATGTCGATCCGCACGACCGCAAGGAGACGCGGTCGCCGCGGCCGGTGTCGATCCGCTACGCGGCGACCGACTCGATGTTCGCGGTCGCGGTGCGCGATCGGTTCGGCCGGCTCGCGAAGAACACGATCCTCGCGTACATCGAGAAGTGCATCACGTCGCCGAACCAGATCGATCGCAAGACGTACGGTGCCGGCCTCGGGCTGTACCTCGTCGCGAACGCGGCGGCGTCGTACGTCGTCAACGTCGCGTACGGGATCGCGACCGAGGTCGTGTGCACGTTCGACCGCGGGGCGAAGACGCCGCTGCGGCTCGTCGGGATGTTCGTGCATCCGGGTGGCGCGGACATGCTGAAGCGCGGGCCGGTGCCCGATAGCGTCGGGCCGGAGACGCCAGATCCGGGCTCGAGCGTGCCAGCACCGCCGCGCAGGCCCGAGGCCGACAGTGGGTGAGCGGCAGTTCGGGCCGTATCGACTCGTCCGTCAGATCGCCGTCGGAGGGATGGCCGAGATCCACCTCGCGAAGACGAAGGGGATCGCCGGCTTCGAGAAGTACGTCGCGCTCAAGATGATCCACCCGAACTTCGCCGAGGACGACCAGTTCATCCAGATGCTGGTCGACGAGGCGAAGATCGCGGTGCAGCTCACGCACGGCAACATCGCCCAGACGTTCGACCTCGGGCGCGTCGGCGAGACGTACTACATCACGATGGAGTACGTCGACGGTGCGGACCTCTACAAGATCCTGCGCCGCGCGAGCGAGCAGGATCTCGAGATGCCGCTCGACGTCTGCGCGTTCATCGGCAAGGAGATCGCATCCGCGCTCGATCACGCGCATCGCAAGCGCGACAACTTCGGCAAGCCGCTCGGCATCGTGCATCGCGACGTGTC
>DASTLB010000048.1:0-175406 GCA_035715365.1 Kofleriaceae bacterium
GGCCCGCAAGGCAGCGCGGACCCGTCGCCGTCACGCGCGCTGAGTCCGGCGGCCGCTGCGGTGATACGCCGGCACGCCGAGCAGCGCGATGCACCCGAGGGACAGCACGAGCGCGACGCCGTAGAAGATCTCGTTGCGTGCGGTCGTCAGGTTCGCGCCGTACATCAGCGCGACCTGGCCGACGACGATCCCGATCACGGCGAACACCTGCGCCGCGATCACCCGGCCGGCGCGCACGTGACGACGTGCGGGAAGCACGACGGCGACCACGAGCCCGAGCGCGACCGCGGCCTCGAGGATCGCCGCCGGGTACAGAAACGGCGTCGCGTAGGTGCCGCCGGCGAGCCGCACGTCGATGCCGAAGTGCAGCACGGCCACGAACACGAACAGCACGGCCTCGACGAGACTGAGGAGGATGCCGAGCTGCTCGGCGGTGCGAGCCGTGTCGCGACGCATGATCGCCGTGGGCTGCACCTCACGTGCCTGCGTGCTGCGCGCGAATCTCGTCGGAAAAACGCGGGCGCGCGTGCGCCCGGCTCTCACCGTCGCGGCAGAGCGCGTGTCAGCGTGCCGTGACGTAGCGCGTGCAGCCCGCGGTCCGTTCGTGGCCGACGACGACATCATCCACGAACGCGCTCGCGCGCTTGCAGTCGTGCTCGGTCGCGCTGCACATCAGGAGGCCACCCTCGGCGCGATCGCAGTACACCGCCTCGGCGGCGACGCACGCGCCGGCGTTGCGGGCCGCGCACGTGGCGCGCGAGGGAAAGCAGGTCGTCGTGCCGTGCAGTGGATCGGTCGGCGCGCTGCGGACGGTCGCGCAATGCCACGCCGGATCGACCGCGGCGCACGCACCGGCGACCGCACCACGCTCGCACGCCTCGCGCAGATCGAAGCACGACTGCACCCCGGCGAGCAGCGGGTTGACCCCGTGGTCCTCGGTGACCGCGGACGCGTCGCGACAGTAGATCGCGCCCCGCGTCGCGCGATCGCAAGCAGCCACGACGAACACGAGCAGCAGCCCACGGATCATGCAGGCACGACGCTAACACTCGAACCCCGCCGTACGGTCGATTTCATGCTCGCGCACGAACCGCGCTGATAGCATCGCAGGATGCGGCTCGCGCTCGGGACGTGTGTGCTGGTGATCGCCTCGACGGTCGCGCAGGCGGATACCGCGAAGCTCGTCAAGCAGTACAGCGGGCGCGTCGTGATCTCGCCCGACGCGGCGCCGACGCTCGCGACCGAGCTGCCGGCGCACGTCAAGGCGAACGCGGTCGCGGGCGACCACTACGAGCTCGTGAAGGGCCCACCGTGGGTGATCCACATCGTCGGCTTCCTCGCGAAAGATCCGGGCGCTGCGACCGTGCAGCTCGTGCTGACCGACGTCGACGACAAGCAGGCCGAGCCGGTCGTCAGCGTCGACGTCGCGACGAAGAACCGGCTCGTGATCACGAAGACCGAGGCGACGACCGCGGCCGGCTTCGTCGACAATCACACGTATCTCGTGCGCCTGATGCACGGCAAGACGGTGCTCGCGAAGGCCGAGCTGAAGCTCCGGAACTGATCGCCGGACGGACTGTCCAGACAAGCCGCCCGACGAGCGGGCAAGTGCGCGGGATCCGCCGGCCCGGTCGTGGTCTCGCGCTTGCTCGAACGTCACGCATGACGGACCGGGACCGATCGAAGGAGGGTCGCCAGGAGGTGTCGTGGCGATCGGTCGACAGGGCGTGGCTGGGCGTGGCGGTGGGGCGCCTCGTGCGAATCGAGCTCGCGCAGGTGCAGGGTGCGTTTCATCGCTCGGATCTGCAATGCTCGATGCGCGGGGCCGGGGATGGGCAGGGAAACGAGCGATGAAACGCAAGGCGGTGCATGGATGATGGTGCGCGGATGACTCCGATCCTGAGATCGATCTTGATATGGGGCGGGCTGGGGGTCGGTGTGGTGTCGTTCCTGGTCCTGCTCGCGGCACGCGCGAAGGCGACGCCGTCACCGCTGCCCGAAGCGCGCGTCGAAGGCGCGACGGTGCGGTCGCTCGACGTGCGGCGCCGCACGACGTGGATCGCCGTGGTCGTGACGGTCGTCGGGTTCGCGCTCGCGTGGTGGAGCTACCAGCACGATCTGCGGATGCTGTACGTGCGCGATGGCGGCGGCGATCGCTACGTCGAGCAGGAGATGGTCAGCTCGCTGCCCGCGCTCGAGGGCGTGCGGTGGGAAGGCTCGACCGAGCGCAGCGACGTCGTGGTCGTCAATCTGTCGTCGGGGCCGGTGCGCGTCGAGTCGGTGCAGTACGGCAACCTGTTCGGGCTCGGCTCGGAGCCGCACGTGATCCCGCCGAACACGATGTCGGGGTTCTACAAGATCGATCACATCGGTCCCGGCGACCGGCCGCCGCACGAGGTCACCGTCCAGAAGGTCGGCAACCTCGCGTACGAGTTCCGCTACTGGCTGACGTGGGGCGCCGAGTGAGCGCGCGGCGCTGCGGCCTGCGCAAGTGAACGCGCGTTTGTAACGGCCGGTCGCGAGACTGCAACACAGCCGCCGGCATCGATCACGTAAAGGACGGGATCGATGCTGACACCGATGATTCGTCACCTCGCAATGGCCGGTGGTGTGGTGCTCGGTCTCGCGGGTCTCTACGCGGCGCTCAAGCTGTGGCGAGCTCCCGGCGAGCTGCCGATCGCGACGCTCGTCCGCCGCGGCTGGACGTCGGCGCAGAAGCGGCGGTTCGCGGTCGGGATCGCGACGCTCGCGATCGTGCTCGGCAGCACGCTGCTCGTGTGGTCGGCGCGGCACTCGATCGAGCTCGTCACCGTTCGCGGCGCCGGCCGGACGCGCACGATCGAGCGCGCGATGGTCGTCGATCCGCCGGATCGTCCGGTCGTGCGCTCTCCGCTCGCCGGCGACGACCCGACGGTCGCGCCCGGCGCCGTGTACGTCGTCAACGAGATGACCGAGCCGCTGCACGTCGTCGAGCTCCACCTCGGATCGGCACTGACGACGTCGCCGAAGCTCGTGATTCCGCCGGGTGCGATGGCGCGGTTCGAGTCGGTCTCGCAGCTGTCGGAAGATGGCCGATTGCTGCGCGCCCGCGAGAGCGACGGGCTCTCCACGCGCGAGCTGCTCGTCTGGTAACCCGGGGCAGGCGCGCGCATACTGCCCGCATGCTGTATGCGATCCTCTGTTACGACAACGAGAAGGTCGTCAGCGCCTGGACGAAGGAGAAGGACGACCAGGTCATGGCGCAGCTCGGGGCGGTGCTGAAGCAGCTCGCCGACGACAAGCGGCTCGGACCGACGGCGCGGCTGTCCGATACCGACACCGCGCGGACGATGCGCAAGGGCCCCAAGCCACTCGTCACCGACGGTCCGTTCGCCGAGACGAAGGAGCAGCTGCTCGGGTTCTACGTCGTCGACTGCGCGTCGATCGAGCAGGCGATGGAGGTCGCGAAGCAGCTCGCCGCCGCGAGTGGCTCCGACGGCGCGTTCGAGATCCGGCCGCTCAAGTACTACCAGCCCGGCGCGCTGCCCTGATCACCAGACCTCGCACCGCTTCGCGGCCGGGCGGACCATGGCCGCATCCGGCTTGCACGAGAACGTGCGCGCGAAGTCGGGCAGGTTCGAGATCGGGCCGATCACGCGGTACTTCGCGATCGGGTGCGGATCGCCCTGGATCATGAGGCGCTGCTGCTCGATCCGGATCGCGTCGCCGCGGAACTGTCCCCAGGCGATGAAGAACTGCTGATCCGGGGTCAGGCCGTCGATCGTCGGCGTTGGTGACTTCGCCTGCGCCTTCTGGAACGCGCGATACGCGAGGTTCAGGCCGCCGAAGTCACCGATCGCCTCGCCGAGCACGAGCTTGCCGTTGTGGTGCAGGCCGGGCTCGACGAAGTACGACTCGTAGAGGTCGGCGACGCACTGGCCGCGCTCGCGAAAGTGCTTCTCGTCCTCGGCGGTCCACCAGTTCTCGAGCCGGCCCTGGGCGTCGAACTTCGCGCCCTGGTCGTCGAAGCCGTGGCTGATCTCGTGACCGATCACGACGCCGATCGCGCCGTAGTTGATCGGATCGGCGGCGTCGAGCCGGAACGCCGGCGGCTGCAGGATGCCCGCCGGAAACACGATCTCGTTGAGCGCCGGGTTGTAGTACGCGTCCGAGGTCGGTGGCGTCATGCCCCAGCGTCCGCGGTCGAGCGGCTTGCCGATCGTGCCGTGATCGTCGTCGACGTTCCACGCGCGCGCCGCCGCGACGTTCGCGAACAGCGTGTCGCGCTTGATCGGGATCGCGGAGTAGTCCTTCCACTTGTCGGGGTAGCCGATCTTCGGGTTGAACGTGGCGAGCTTCTCGAGCGCGCGCTGCTTCGTCGGTGCGCTCATCCAGTCGATGCGCTCGATGTCGTCCTTCATCGCCGCGAGCAGGTTCTTGACGAGCTCCTGCATCCGCGCCTTCGCCGCCGGCGGGAAGTACTTCTCGACGTACTTCTGGCCGAGCGCCTCGCCGAGCAGGCCGTCGGTCGCCTCGACGCAGCGCTTCCACCGCGGCTTCATCTCCTGCGCGCCCGACAGGTACGTGCCGTAGAACGCGAACTGCTCGTCGTACAGCTTCGGTGCCAGGTACGCGGCGTTCTCGACGAGCACGTGCCACGTCAGGTACGTCCGCCAGTCCGCGATCGACGTCGCGGCGAGCTGACGATCGATCTCCTTGACGAACGCCGGCTCGTTGACGTTGAGCGGTGCGAGCGGCACGTGCGCCGCGGTGAAGTACGCGGTCCAGTCGAGCTTCGGCGACAGCTTCTGCAGCGCCGCGACCGTCAGCTTGTGGTCGGTCGACTTCGGATCGCGCAGCGCGACGTTATCGAGCGACGCCTTCGCGAGCTTGGTCTCGAGCGCGAACACCGCCTTCGCCGCCTGCTTCGCATCCTTGTCCGCGTAGCCCGCGAGCGTGAACATCGTCTGGACGTGCGCCTGGTACTTCGTGCGCGCGTCGGCGAAGCGCTTGTCCGGCTTCACGTAGTAGTCGCGGTCGGGCAGGCCGAGGCCGGACGCGGTGACGTACGCGATCACGTTCGTCGGCTCGTGCAGATCGGGCTCGGCGTGGACCCCGAACGGCACGCCGACGCCGAGCGCGTGGAGCTTCGGCAGGATCTTCACGATGCCGGCGCGGTCCTTGATCGCGGCGATCTCGGCGAGCAGCGGCTTCACCGGCTCGATGCCGAGCTGCGCTGCCTTCGCCTCGTCCATGCACGACGCGTAGAAGTCACCGATCAGCTGCTCGACCGAGCCCGGCTTCCAGTCGGGCTTCGCGGCGATCGGCTCGAGGATGTCCTTCAGGCGCTCCTTCGACGTCTCGCCCGCTTGCCAGCGCCGGCTCCATCGCGGCATCGACGCCGGGATCGGGTTCGCCTTGCGCCACGCGCCGTTCGCGAACTCGTAGAAGTCGGTGCACGGATCGACCGAGCGATCGACGTCCTCGGTGTAGACGCCCGCGAGCTGCGGCTTCGTCGGTGCGGCTGGCGGCGGCGGCGCGGGCGGCGCCACGGCGCGATCGTCGGGCGGCGATGGCGGTGGCGTGGTCGTCGGCGCGGGCTTCGAGCTACACGCGATCAGCGCGAGGTGCGCGGCGAGCACGGCGATCGAGCGGAGGGTCCTCATGGTGCGCGGATGCTATGCCTCGGCCGCCGCGCTGAGAAGCGACACGACCGCGACAGCGGGCTGTGTCGCGGCCGACTCGCGGCCGACGCATCGCCACCGCCGGCCCGCGCATCGATCTGTTAGCGTGAGCCGCATGGAGCCCGAGCGACCCGGATGGTTCGTGCGCCTCGTGGCGACGCTCGGCGCGTGGTTCATCTACACCCTGATCTGGATCTTCGGACGGTCGCGGCGGCGCGCCGACATCGGGTGGCTGATGGGTCCGCTCGGCGGCCCGGTGATCGGCGACGCGCCGTATCGCGACGTCGCGGAGGAGGAGGGGCTGACCGTCGAGCGCAACGCGCGCGATGGCGGGCTCGTGCCGAGCTTCGAGCAGCTGCGCTCGCCGGCGTTCGATCCGGATCGCGCGCATCCGCTCGTCCGCGAGTTCTACGAGCACACGACGGCATTCGCGATGGATGTCTGGAGCCAGAGCTACTTCCCCGCGAGCATCGGGCTGTGGCTGCTCGTCAAGACGATCAGCCGGCAGGTCAACCAGCTGAACTTTCCGCTGTCACCGCTCGACACGGCACGCGGCATGGAGAGCGAGATCATCACGCTGCGGCGCGCCGATGGCAGCGTGCGGTACACGGGCTGGTTTCGCACGCTCGCGGGTCAGCACAACGTGCTGTACACCGGGTTCTACATGACCGAGCGCGCGCCGAACGTCGACGGGCCGTGCGTCAAGGTCGTGTTCCCGATGCCGCGCGGCAACGCGACCGTCGTGCTGCGGCCGTCGCTCGAGGCAGACGGCTCGCTGATCCTCGACTCGAGCGGCAAGCGATTCGGCGATCCCGGCTTCTATCGCGTCCAGGCGCGCGATCGCGAGCGTGTCCGGATCTGGCAGATCCGCACGCTGAAGGAGCACTTTCGCGTCTACGTCGACGCGGCGAACGTGCTGCGCTGCGATCACTCGATCCGGTTTCTGGGGATGCCGGTCGTCAAGCTGCACTACAAGATCTTCAAGCGCGCGGACCAGGCGGCTGCGTAGCGAGCGCGCGCTCGATGCTGAGGTCGAGCGTGCTGCGGATCTCGTCGAGCATCGTGCCGATCGCGGAGTCGGACAGGCCGAGCGTCTGGCGCAGCTGCTTGCGCGTGTGCGCCCACAGATCGGTGCGTGCGGCGGCGAGCCAGCGCGCGGCGGTCACGCGATGCACGCGATACATCGCGCCGAGCTCGTCGATCGTCAGGCCGTCGAGCAGGTGCTGGCGCAGCAGGTTGCGCTGGCGCGGCGTCAGCGCCGCGAGCCCGTCGTGGAACGCGGCCTTGATCAGGTGCGCGCTCTGCTGCTTCGCGAGCGCGGTCGACGGATCGACGCTGGGCGCCGCGAGCTCCCACAGGTGATCGTCGGCGGGCACGCTACGCTTCGCCTTGCGCAGCTGGGTCAGCGCGTCGCGGATCGCGATCACCCGGGTCCACACGACGAGGTCGCCGTGCCCGCCGTAGTCGGCGATCCGCGGCCCGCGCTCGTCGGTGCCGACGAGCAGCTTCTCGCGGACCGCCGCGACGACCTCGGCCGCGAGATCCGCGTCCTTCAGGATCCGCGCGGCCGCGGCGTGCAGCTCGGGGACGATGCGGTGCTCGAACTGCGCGAGCGCGGCGGGCTGGCGGTCGAGGATCGCGCACGCGAGGTGGAGATCGGGCAGGTTGCGCGACGGCAGCCACGCGGACGGCGGACGATCGTCGTCGGCATGGCGCCCGAGCTGACGCGCGACGAGCTGCGGATCGACGGCGAGCTCCGGATGCGCCTCGGCGCCACGCGCGACCGCCGCGGCGAGCGCCGCCTCGAGATCCGGATCGCGCGACTCGCCGGCCGGCAGCGCCGCGAGGAAGGCGTCCACGATCCCGGACATGGCTCAGGCGTAACACGGACTACGCGACGCTGCGCACCGCCCATGCGCGGGCGCGTAGCTCGATCCGGCCATCCGCGGCGGTGGGCAGCGTCGCGCGCAGCCGTTCGCGCAGTGCGGCGCGGCGATCGTCGGGCAGCGCCATCGCGTAGCCTGGCGCCGGACCCTGTGCGCCGAGGAATGGCTGCCAGTAGTCGTCGAAGTCGCGGAACACGGTCGGGACGTCGATCGCGCGGACCTCGACACCGGTGAGGCCCTCGGATGCGAACAGCGCGGAGAGCGCCGCTGGCTCGCAGATCGGAAACCGCTGGCCCTCGTCGAGATCGGCGGCCGCCGGATCGAGCGCGATCGCGGCGTCCCAGAACCGGCGGATCAGCTGCATCTCGCCGGCGTAGTCCCAGAGGTACGTCGCGACCACGCCGCCGGGACGCGCGGCGCGCCGCAGCTCGCCGACCGCACGCGCCACGTCGGGCACGAAGTTCAGCACGAGGCCGGAGACGCAGGCATCGCAGCTGGCGTCGTCGACGGGGAGCGCGCGCGCATCGCCCTGCGCGAACCGCACGCGCGGATCGGTGACGCGACGGCGTGCGAACGCGAGGAAGCCTTCGCTCGGCTCGACCGCGATGACACTCGCGGGATCGGCGAGCTCGACGATCGCTTCCGTCAGCGCGCCGGTGCCGCAGCCGACGTCGAGCCACCGCTGCTGCGCGGGAACGCCGAGCCAGGTCACGAAGTCGTGCGCGACGCGCCGGCTCCACCGCCCGATGTACGGCTCGTACTCGTCGCCGACCGCCCAGGTGTCCGTCATGCGCGCATCCTACGATCGCCGTGCCGTGCGAGGTCGCCCGGCGCACGTCAGCGGCGGTGCTCTGCGAGCCAGGCGCCCGCGGCTGCCGCGGCCGCCTGGTCATCTTGTATGGCTCGCTCGCCGGGCGTTCGCCTTACGGCGAATCGGTGCCGCTTCGCGCCACCGTCGCCCGGCTCGCGAGCCAGGCGCGGAGCTGCGCCGCGAGCTCGCCCTCGCGGCCGGTCTTCGCGAGCGGCAGCGCGAGCGCACTGCGGACGAGCGCGATCGCCTCGGGCAGCTGGCCTGCCGCGCGCAGCACCTCGGCGAGCAGGAACCGGTTGTAGGCGAGATATCCCGGGCCGGTCGACAGCTGCTCGCGGATCGCGAGCGCGCGGCGCGCGTGCTCGATCGCGAGCGCGTGGTGGCCGAGGTCGGAGTGCGCGTGGGCGAGCGTCGCGTGCGCGGTCGCGATCACCGGGTGCTCGGGGCGGACGAGCCTCGAGAGGATCGCGAGTCCACGGTCGAGCGGCGCGATCGATTCGGCGTAGCGCTTCGCGTCGACGAGCGTCGAGCCGAAGTTCACGAGCGCGACCGCGAGCGCGTAGCTGTCCGGTCCTCGGACGCGCGTCGTGCCGGAGATCACCTCGCGCTGGAGCTCGAGCGCGTGATCGAGCTCGCCGAGGTTCGCGTAGATCGTCGCGACGTTGTCGAGGATCACGAGCCGCCGCGGGTAGTCGCGGCCGAAGCTCGCATCGACGATCGCGAGCGCTCGCTCGCCGCGCGCGATAGCGTCCCGCTGGCGCCCGAGATAGTCGAGCGGCTCGATCATGCTGTTGTAGACGAACACGAGCTGCGGCGTGTCGGGTCCGAGCGCCTCGATCAGCACGTGCTCGGCGCGCTCGAGCTCGGCGAGCCCGGCCGCGACGTCACCAGACGCGACGAGCGCGCGCGCGAGGATCTGCAGCCGGCGCGCGCGATCGGTCACCGCGAGTGACGACGCGATCGCGACCGGGCGAAGCAGCTCGAGCGCACGCGGATGATCGCCCTCGCGCAGCGCGAGCAGCCCGGCGCTGAGGTCGCGCTGCTCGGCGAGCTCGGCCGGATTGCCGAGGTGCTCGATCACCGCGGTCGCGAGCCGCAGCGCATCGCGCGCCTCGGGGAGGCGGACGCCATCGTCGGCGGCGAGCGCGACGAGCTCGATCCACGCGAGCGCCTTGATCCGCGCCGCACCGGCGGTCTCGGCGGTCGCGACCGCGGCGACGAGGTGGTCGCGCGCAGGATCCGGGCGTCCGAGATCGCGCTCGTCACCGGCGAGCTCGAGCAGCACCTCGGCGCGCAGCGCACGGAACGGCGTGGCCGCGAGCTCGCGGTCGAGCGCCGCGAGATCGGCCGCGGCCTGCTCGATCTCGCCGGCGACGAACCGCGCATGCGCTGCGGCGAGCCGGCGCTCGTACGCGCGCAGCTGCGCCGTCGGCACGAGCGCGCCGGGCTCGGCATCGACCTCGGGTGACCCGCAGCGCTCGACGGGGACGAGCGCATCGACGGCCTGCGACGCGGACGCGAGGTCCTCGCGATCGCCGCGCTCCCAGCGCACGAGGAGCGCGTCGAGCTCGGTCGCACGCCGATCGAGGCAGCGCGCGACCGCCGGCTGCGCGGCGCGGCAGGTCGCATCGCGCAGCACCGACCACTGCGCGACGTAGCGCTCGATCGCGGCGCGCGCGTAGCTCGATGCCGGGCCGGCGAACCGCTGGCCCGCGGCGGCAAACGCGGCGGCGATCCGCTGGTCGCGCGCCGGATTCCACACCGCATCGACCGGCGTGATCGTGCAGGTCTCGTCGTCGGTCGCGGGCCACGCGAGCGCGATCGCGGCGACCGTGACGATCGCGCCGGCGCCGGCGACGATCGGCCACCGCCGCGGCGGCGGGCGCAGCGCCCGCGCCAGGGCGTCGAGCGACGCGAACCGCCGCGCCGGATCCGCCGCGGGATCCGCGCACGCAGCGTCGGGCCGGCCTCGATCGCGGCGAGCGACGCGGCGGCGAATGGCCGCTCGCCCTGCAGCGCCTCGGCGAGCGCGACGCACAGCGCGAACTGATCGGCGCGCTCGTCGATCTCGACGCCGCGATGCTGCTCCGGCGCCATGTACGCGGGCGTGCCGACGAGGCCGTGCGTGCGGGTCAGCTTCGGATCGTCGGTCGCCGGCCCGGACGGGGCATCCGACGTGTCGATCGGCACCGCGTCGCCGGTGATCGCGAGGCCGAAGTCGGTGACCCGCGCGCGCCCGCGGTCGTCCACGATCGCGTTGTCCGGCTTGAAGTCGCGATGGACGATCCCCGCGGCGTGCGCGGCCGCGAGCCCCGCGGCGCACTGCGCGAACACGTCGACGATCGCGGCGGGCGAGGGCCGGGTCTCGGCGAGCCACGCGCGCAGCGTCCGCCCGGCGACGTGCTCCATCGCGACGAACACGCTGTCGTGCCAGCGGCCGACGTCGAGCACGCGGACGACGTTCGGATGATCGATCCGCGCGAGCGCGCGGCCCTCGCGGAGCATCCGCTGCTGGACGAGCGTGTCCTCGGCGACGCCGGGCTGCGGCTGCACGAGCTTGATCGCCAGCTCGCGATCGAGCTCGCGATCGTGCGCGCGGTAGACGACGCCCATCGCGCCGGCACCGAGCTCGCCGGTGATCGTGTAGCGATCGACGAGCTCGCCGATCGCGGGCAGCGCGTGCCCCGCCACGATCGCCTCGGCGCTGCCGCGCGCCGCCTCGGACAGCGTGATCCGGCACGCCTCGCAGGTATCGACGTGGAGCTCGAGCGCCTCGCGCGCCTCCGCCGACAGCGCGCCGCTGACGAACGCGCTGAACACGGCGGGATCGGGGCAGTCACTCGACACGCCTCACCATGCTACGGCACGTAGTCACCGAACTCGCTGTCGTCGGGGCTCGACTCCGAGATCCGCGTGCGGAACGTCCCCGCGTGCCCGGTCGCCGCCGGCGCGCCGATCGCGGTCTCGAGCGAGCAGCGCAGGGCAGGGCTGTTGTTGAACAGCAGGCCGTCGCAGCGCAGGAAGCTGTCGAGCACGAGCTGGGCGCCGTCGACCCGCCACTGTCCCGAGCGCTTGCGCTTGCTGTCGCCGAACACGTTCACGCTGTAGCCGGTCGACGTCACCTCGCCGTCGCCCTCGGCGTAGAACAGCTGCAGCTGACCCTGCGGCAGCAGGAAGAACGTGACGAGGAACGCGTTGCGGCCATCCGCGGTCGTCGGGAATGCGGCCGCGCCCTCGACGCCGGTGTGCGTCGTCGCGTACGCGAACCGCGCGAAGTACTGGCTCGCGGGCTCGCCGTTGACGAGCGGCTCGCCACCGCTGCCGTCGACCGGGGTATCGTCGTCATCACCGGCCGCGCTGCCGCCGCACGCCGCGAGCACGAGCACCAGGCCACAAAACAGTCGTCCGAGTCGAGTCATGGGTCTCCTTTGTGGGGAGACCACGCGCGAGCCCGGCGCCGGTTGCAGAAAATCTCAGGCCGCGCGCGCGACCGACGCGAGGCGCACGATGTCGGGGGCGCGGATCGCACCGGCCTGCTGCTTGACGAGCCGGCCGTGGTGGAACACCGCGAAGTTCGGGATGCCGCGGACCTGGTAGCGCGCGGCGAGCGCCGGCACGCGCTCGGTATCGACCTTGAGCACGAGCGCGCGACCGGTGAGGTCCTGCGCGGCACGCTTGACCTCGGGCGCGACCATCCGGCACGGGCCACACCACGCGGCCCAGAAGTCGACGATCACGGGGACCCGCGCGTTGCCGACGATGTCGTCGAACACCGCGACGTCCGGCACGTCGATCGGCTGCGCGCTCGCGGACAGCGCGGTCTTGCACCGCCCGCACTTGCCGGTCTCGGCGAGCCGCCCCGCCGGGATCCGGTTGTTCGCGCCGCATGCTGGACAGACTCTCAGCATGATCCAACCGTGGTCACATTGCGGTTTGCTGTCAACGCGGCGCGCGGCGAGCTGAGAGACGCTCGTATGCTGCGGCCCATGTCGCTCGGCGCGAACGAACCCGTGGATCCGTCTCGTCTCACGCGAACTGCTGCACGTGGTGCAGCGAGTGCGGCGACCGCAAAGCTCGCGCAATTCGGCGTCGCCGTGCCGCCGCGGATCGCCCGGTTCTTCGAGACCGAGCGCGCGAGCTACGAGGGTGTCAGGGCGTGGGGGCTGCCTGGATTCTCGTCGGACACGAAGCTCAAGGTGAAGTGGGGCTCGCCGCGGCTCGACATGATCCACGAGTACGCGACCGACGGTCACTTCGGCGCCGACACCGCGACGCGGTTCCTGCCGATCGCCGCGCTCGGCACCGAGAGCTACATGTTCGCGGTCGACGTCACGTCGCCGTCGCTCGCGGTCCACTTCTTCGATTACGAGAGCGGGTTCTCCGAGTGGGCGCCCGACTTCGAGAGCTTCCTCGGCAAGCTGCTCCGGAAGGGCGCCAAGACGCCGGGCGAACAGCTCGTCGCCGCGTACGAGCGCGCGATGGAGCTCAACGCCGACAAGCAGCACGCCGAGGTGCTCGCGTTGCTCGTGCCCGCGGTCGCGCAGTTTCCGGCGAAGCTCGACGCGTGGGACGACGTCCGCGAAGTGCTCGGCGCGTGCCACAACCTGATCGGCATCGCGCACGAGAACCTCGACGACATCGTGGCCGCGCAGCAGAGCTACGCGCTCGCCGAGAGCCTCGGTGTCGACTCGGCCGCGCTCAACGTCTGCGATCTCTACCTCAACCACTTCAAGGACTACGGCAAGCTCGTCGAGTACGCCGAGGCCAAGCGCGAGAACATCTACGCGTTCTCGGACAAGTACGCGTGGTTTCACATCCGCAACTACCTCGGCCAGGCCTACCTGCTCACCGGCAAGCCGGCGCTCGCGATCCGCGCGTACCACCAGATCCTCGACGGCATCGGCAACGAGGATCCGGCGAAGCTCGCCGAGGCGATCACGGACCTGAAGGCGCTGCTCGAGGATCGACCCGAGGTCGATCGCGACACCGCGCGCGCGATCCTCGCGTGGCTCGAGACGCCGCCACCCGCGTTGCCCGCCGACCGGCTCGCCACGCTGCGCGCGTGGTGGCCGAGCGTGCCCGAGGCAGCGCAGGCCAAGCTGCGCGAGACGGTCAAGCTCGACGAGGACGCGACGCCGGAGGATGGCGATCTCGCGCGGATCGCCGCGCTGACCCAGCTCGACGTCAGCGACTGTGGCCTCACCGACATCGCGTGGGTCTCCGTGCTCGACGCGCTCGAGGATCTCGATGCCGAGGACAACGCGCTCGTCGACATCACCGCGATCGGCAAGCTCGCGCGGCTCACGCGGCTCGATATCTCGAACAACCAGGTCACGAGCCTGCGCCCGCTCGCGTCGCTCGTCCGGCTCGAGCGGCTATCGTGCGGCGAGAATCCGCTCGCCGGGCTCGATGGCCTCGAGGCGCTGCGCGAGCTGTCGTACCTCCACGTCAACGAAGCCGGGCTGACGACGATCGAGCCGCTGCGTGGGTTGCCCGAGCTCTCCGAGGTCACGATCTACAACAACCAGATCCAGGATGTGTCGCCGCTCGCCGACTCGCCGCGGATCAAGGAAATCTCGTCGTTCGGCAATCCGCTGCGTCGCGGCCTCGACGCGCTCGCGCGGCTGGCGCGGCTCGAGAAGGTCGACGCCGGCGACGACACGCCACGCGCCGACATCGCGAAGCTGCGCGCCGCGAACGCGATCGTGCGGATCGACCACGTCGGCGGCGACACCGACGAGCCGCCTCGCACCGTCGATCGCGGCGAGCTGCGCACGTGGTGGAACGGCCTGTCCGCGGTGTGGCGCGACGCGCTCGGCAAGGAGCTCGATCGCGACGAGCAGGCGAAGCCCGAGCCGTCCGACGACGCGCTCGTCGAGCTCGTCCACGAGGACAGCCTGCACCTCGACGATCGCCCGCTGCCGGATCTCGTGCCGCTGCGCCGGTTCCAGCACACCGATTACCTCAACGTCGGCAACACCGGCATCACGGATCTGTCGCCGATCGCGCGGCTACCGCGGCTGCGCGATCTGATCGCGCGCAAGAACCCGATCACGTCGCTCGCGGTGCTCGGCGAATCGACCACGCTCGAGGAGCTCTACGTCGAAGCGTGCCGGATCACGTCGCTCGACGGGCTCGATGGCTGCGCGACGCTGCGCGAGCTCTACGCCGAGGACAACCCGATCGAGGACATCGCGGCGCTCGCGAAGCTGCGCGAGCTGCGCGTGGTCGATCTCGAGGGCAATCGCGTCACGCGCGTCGACGCACTCCGCGGGCTGCCGCACCTGCGCGTCGTCCGGCTCGGCCTCAACCAGATCGCCGATCTGTCGCCGCTCGCCGAGTGCCCGGCGCTGCGCGAGGTCGAGATCTGGGCGAACCCCGGCGTCCGCGGCGCGCGCGGGCTCGCCGAGTGCGCGCAGCTGGTGCGCGTGATCTCGCATGGCTCGCTGCCGGCGTCGGAGCTGCAGTACCTCCGCGAGGTGCGGCCCGACGTTCGCGTCGACTAGCGGACCGGTCGCCGCTGCGCGAGCGCGACGACGCTGCCGGCGAGCACGATCGCGATCCCGACGAAGAACACCCACGCGGCCCTCGCGATCACGAGGTCGCGTCCGATCTGGCCGAACAGCGCGAGCGCGAGCACCGCCGCGAGGCTCGCGCCCGCGATCACCGCGACCGTCAGCCGCGTGCGTTCGCGCAGCAGCACGATCGCCGACGCGATCGCGGCGAGCGCGCCGATCAGTGCGCACGCGAACACGGCGAGCGCGAGCGTGCCGGCGAGCCCGTAGTGGCCGGACACGACCGAGATCGAGCGACACCCGACGTCGGTGCACGCGCGACCCGCGAGCAGTCCGTGGCTGACGTACTCGCCCGCGTCCGCGGTGTAGCTGACCCACGGGCGGAGGATGCACGCGACGAGCACGATCGCTGCACCGCCGAGCAACAACAGCGACGCGACAGGAGGTCTCTGCACGTTCGGTCGTCGAGCAACGGCCACGCCATCGCTCGGGCGCGCGATCTCGCGGCACTAGGCGACCGGTCGCTGCGCAACTTGCCCAGCGCTGGGCGAGTTGCGCTGGATCGGGAGGTTTCTGTGATCACTCCACCCCCGCTCGGCCATGACCCCTGTATGAGGCTTGCGTGGCTCGTGGCGGTGGCGGCGACGGCATGTGGGGGCGATGGCGACGGTGGTGCGCCCGATGCGGGACCGGTCGAAGACGGAGCGGTCGACGGCTCGACCGATGCCGCCGTCGATGGGCCGATCGATGCTGCGATCGATGCGTCGCCCTTCGATGCGCCGCCGGACGCCGACCCGGATGCGACGGTGATCAGTACGGTCGCGACCGACGCCGGATTCACTCAGATCTGTCACAGCTGCATCGAGGTGCTCGTGATCCGCGGCGCGAACCTGCAGGGCACGACCGCCGTGCGCGTCGGCTCGATCGATGCGCTGATCCGCACCGTGACCGCGACCGAGATCCGCGCGAAGGTCCGGATCCCGGACGGCTTCCCGCCCGGCGCGCTCGACGTGTCGATCGACGGCAGCTTCGGGACGGTCATGGCGCCGGGTGCGATCGAGGTCACGTTCGTCACGGCCGCGGCGAATGCGCCGCTCGCCGGTGGCCATGGCGTCCCGCAGTCGCCGATCCACCTATGCGATCCCGAGCTCTCCATCAGCCTCTGCACGCCCGACGCCGAGCTGGGCGCGTGCCCGCATGCACCGCTGGCAGGCAGCACGCTGCACGTGCGCGCCGGGACGCACGTCTGCGACGGCTCGTTCCCGTCGTCCGGCATCACGGTCGCGGGGGACGGCGCCGCGACCACGATCGTCGAGAGCGCCGGCACGTTTGCGATCGTGCTGGACGACCGGGCTGCACCGTTCGACGCGACATCGAAGGTGCGCGACCTGCGCTTCGCCGGTACGCCGACGGTCGGCAGCCTCGCGTTCTCCCGCGGCCACTACGAGCTGGCGTCGATCGTCGACAATGGTGGCATCAGCGCAAGCGAAAGCGATTCGATCACGATCTCGAATTACACGTTCGTCGGCGCGCCGACGCGCGTCGCACTCGATCTGACGCCGGTCGACGGCGGGCGGGTGTCGATCGCGAGCACCAGCATCGCGAGCTGCCGCGAGGGACTCTCGCTCAAGCTCGCGAACCGGTTCGCATCGGCATCGCTGACCATGTCATCGACGCGCATCGAACGCTGTACGGTTGGCGTGCATCTCGGATCGACACCGTCATCGCTCTCGGCGACCGATCCGAGCTTCGATATCGCCGACCTCCAGCTGCACGACAACGTCACCGGTGTGCTGGAAGATGCCGGCAGTGGAACCCTGCGCCGTGTCTCGATCACCGACGATGAAGCGACAGCGCCGGCGGACACGACCGGCGTCGCGGTCAACAACGGAGATGCCTTGTTCGTCGGCGGCCGCATCGAAGGCCAGACCTTCGGGGTCCGCCTGGTCGCGAACGTCGACCACTTTCCCCGCGTCGGCACCGATGGCCTCGAGATCCTCCGGGGCTCGGTCGGGATCGCGAGCTCCGCGTTCGGCGATTCACCGGGCGTCTCGATGCGGCGGACGATCATGCACGACCTGTCGAGGTGCGTGCTGATCACGGGCGACGAGGGCGGCTACAACTTCGGGTCCACAGCCAATCCGGGACAGAACTCGCTCAGCGGCGGCATCGCGATCGATGACCGTCGGACCGACGTGGTGTCGGGTGGATTCGCTGACGCGGTTGGAACGACGTTGAACGGGAACAGCTACGACGGGCAGCTGTTCCAGGGCCCGATCTCGGTCGGCAATGATCTGCGGCTCGCCGACCCCGAGGTGTCCTGGCAGTTTTGAGTCCGGACTGCGTCAGACGTACTTCTGGCAGCGGTTGCAGTACCAGCGGTTGTACTGCGCGACCCACGTGGTCGGCGTCGAGCATGTCGCACACGGCGCGCCCTGCACGGCGGCGGCCTGCGGACCGTACGGGTTCGCGCCTTGCGGAGCGCCGTACGCGCCTTGCGGCGGCATCTGCGACCCGTACGGCGGGTACGGCATCCCGGGCTGCATCGGCATGCCCGGGCGCATCATCATCGGCCGCGGCACGCCCTTGCGCGACATGCCCATGATGCTGCCGGTCAGCGTGACCGCGAACCCGAGGAAGAAGATCGCGAGGCCGTAGCTCGCGCCGCTGCCGCCGTACTTGCCGAGCAGCGCGAGCACGAGCAGCGCCGCGCCGGATGCAAAGCACATCGCGAGGATCGACATCACGGTCTTGCCCGGCTTGAGCAGCAGCAGGCCGGCGATGCCGGCCATCACCGCGCCCGCGAGCGTCAGCAAGAACGTCAGGATCAGAAGAAGTCCGGCGCCGCCGATGTTGCTGCCGCCGCTGAAGATCGTGAACGACTTGCAGTGGCCCTCCTCGCAGAACTCGCCGCGGATCAGGCCGGTCGAGGACGAGAAGTCGCCGCTCGAGTGGCTGAACCACGAGGCCGAGAAGCACGCGAACAGCAGCAGCGCTGCACCGGCGAACAGCAGGATCGAAGTGACTGGGGACGGCTTTTCGTTCACGCGACCACCTCCGGCCGGGGACCCTACACGAATGGCTTGCCCGGGTGCGACGAAGTTTGCGCGGCGATCGGCGGCGAAAAATCTGTGATCGGGCGGACCATTTGCGGCCATGATCGAGCATGAGGCGCGTGTGGCTCGCGGTCGTGGTCCTGGTCGGGTGCTCGGATGATGGCGGCGGCAGCCTGCCCGACGGTAGCGGGCCCGATGGACCGCCGGCGGTCGATGCGCCGCCGGATACGCCTCGCGATGCCGCGGTCGACGCGCCGCCGGACGCCGATCCGAACGCGACCGTGATCAGCGCGGTCGCGACCGACGCCGGCCTGACCCAGATCTGCCACAGCTGCATCGAGACGATCGTGATCACCGGCGCGAACCTCCAGGGCACGACCGCGGTCCGCATCGGCGCGATCGACGCGTTCGTGCTGTCGATGACGAGCACCGAGATCCGGGCGAAGGTCCGGATCCCGGACGGCTTCCCGCCCGGCGCGCTCGACGTCGCGATCGACGGCCCGAGCGGCACCACGACGGCGCCGGCCGCGATCGAGGTGACGTTCGTGACGGCAGCGGCGAACGCGCCGTTCGGCGGCCGCGGCGTCCCGCAGTCGCCGGCGAACCTGTGCGATCCCGAGCTGTGGGTTGGCAGCTGCACGCAGGACGAGACGTTGGGCTGGTGTCCGCACGCGCCCATGGCGCCGAGCACGCTGCACCTGCTCGCCGGCACGCACGTCTGCGACAACGCGAATCCGTCCGGTGGCATCACCGTCGAGGGCGACGGCGCGGGCATCACGACGGTCGAGAGCCACGGCGCGTTCGCGATCGCGTTCGACAATGGCTTCCTGCCGCCGGACGCGACGACGATCGTGCGCAACGTGAGCTTCGCGGGCACGCCGACGAGCGCGAGCCTGCTGCTGTTCACCGAGCACTACCAGATCCAGTCGGTTGTCGACGACGGCGGAATCGTCGCGACGTCGAGCAAGTCGGTCACGGTCGATGGCTACACGTACACGGGCCCGGCGTCACGGATCGCACTCGACCTCACGCCGATCGACGCGGGCAACGTGGCCGTGACGAACACGTTGATCGCGAGCTGCAAGGAAGGCCTGTCCCTGAAGCTCGCGGACACGTTCGCAGGCGCCGGGCTGACGATGGCATCGACGCGCATCGAGCGCTGCAGTGTCGGGATCCGGCTCGCGGTACCGCCGACCACGTTCTCGGCACAGTTTCCGCTGTTCGAGATCACCGGCGTACAGCTCCACGACAACACGGTCGGCATCGCCATGGCGGCCGGCAGCGGGACGTTGCGCGATGTCGTGATCACCGATGACGAGGCGACGGCACCGGCGGGGACGACCGGCCTCAGCATCAGCAACGGCGACGTCACGTTCCTCGGCGGTCGGATCGAGGGCCAGACGACCGGCGTCTCGATGTTCGCGAGCACCGATACGGCACCGTCGGTGGCGACCGATGGCCTCACGATCATCGGTGGCCAGATCGGGATCGGCTCGCGTGCGCTCGGCGATCAGCCGGTGCTCCGGATGCGGCGGACGACGGTGCGCGATCAGACGGGGGCCTCGGTGACCGCGAGCGGCGACGAGGGGATCCTCGATCTCGGCACCGCGGCCGATCCCGGACAGAACGTGCTGTCGGTGGTGAGCGGGTTCGCGCTCGACGACGCGCGTACGAACACGCTGCCGACCGGACAGACGCCGAACGCGGTCGGCACGACGCTGAATGGTCACAGCTACGCGGGGCAGCTGCTGCAGGGGCCGCTCACGATCGGCAGCGATCTGCGCATCGCCGACTTCCGCAACGCGTGGCAGTTCTGATTGTCTGGGCGAACTGCCCAGATGACCACTGTGATGTGCAGTCGAGTGACGGAGTGCGATTGCGGCTTGTGATCACTCTCCGCGCTTGATAGTGCGAAGGACATGGCAACGACGGCAGCTCCTTCGCCCGCATGTCCGCGCTGCGGTGCACCCGCGGTGTGGCACGCGCAGCTCGGTCAGTGGGGCTGCGATCACTGTCGCCAGATGCTTCCACCGCCAGCGACCGCCGCGCCGGCGGCGTATCAACCGCAGCCGATGCCGGCACCGGGCGCGCCGACGTGCACGCGCTGCGGTGGACCCGGGACGTGGCACGCGCAGGCGGGGCAGTGGGGCTGCGATCGCTGCCGGATGTATCTCGTCGCGCCGCCCGCGATGCAGATCGCGTCGCCGCGCAACAACATCGGGCTGCAGATCCTCGGCGTGATCCTGGTGATCGTGATCGGCGTGATCGTGCGGCTCGCGGTGCGCGGCGCATTTCGTTGATCACGTGCGCGCGAGTGGGAGATCAGCGATAGCGCGCGGCGTATTGCTGCGCATTACAGATGTCTGCGCGTGCATTCGATCGTCGACGATGTTCGACGACGAGACGTTCGCGAGTTAGCCGCGCTCTCACCGATTGCCAGCGCATCACGGTTGCGCGTGCCAACGCGTTTCCTCATGCTCGTCGTTCGTCCGTACGTCCGTCGGTCCGAGGGGCAAATTGCCCCG
Organism: Kofleriaceae bacterium; assembly: GCA_035715365.1. Taxonomy (GTDB): domain Bacteria; phylum Myxococcota_A; class Polyangia; order Haliangiales; family Haliangiaceae; genus JABFXX01. The sequence goes on from DASTLB010000048.1 coordinate 20,457, forward strand.
GGGCCTCGCAGGAGACGAAAGGAGCTTGAATGCGTCGTGGCCATTCCGGGAAGACGATCTTCGTAGTGCTGTGCTTGGTGGCGGGAGCTTGCAAGAAGGGGGATGACAACAAGTCGAACGACGAGGCGGTTGCGAAGTCACAGGCAACCGACAAGGACAAGGAACCGAGCACACCGCCGGCACCTGCAGCTGCGGCGGACACGAAGCCCGCAGCGAACGAGGTCGCGTCGTCGGTCGGTGTGAGCGCGGGCGGGATCCAGCGCGATCCGAAGGAAGGCCCGGCGGCGGTGATCACCGCGGTCAGCGGCACCGTCGAGCTCAAGCGCGTCGGCGAGCCGAAGTACCAGGCCGCGAAGGCGGAGGACAAGCTGTACTCCGGCGATCAGGTGCGGACGCAGGACAAGTCGTCGGCGACGATCGCGATCGCGGACGAGAGCGTCGTCGAGCTCGCCGAGGTCAGCACGCTCGGCATCGGCAGCCGCATGGGCAGCGCCGATCCGGCGTCGAGCGCCGCGGTGCTCGCGGGCCTCGCGCGATTCAGCGTGTCGCCGCGCGCGCCGGGCGAGGGCGCGTTCCGCGTCTACACGCCGGGTGGCGTCGTGCTGACGAAGGGCACGACGTACGGCGTCGGGGTCGCGGCGTCCGGCGAGTCGCGCGTCGGGGTCGAGAGCGGCAAGGTCGAGGTCGTCGGGCTCGCGCAGATGGACGCGCAGCCGGTGCCGGTGCCCGCGGGCTCGGCGATCGTGCTCGACCTCAAGGGCAACGTCGGCAAGCCGGCGGCGTGGCCGAGCGATGACTGGGGGACGTGGCGCGACGATGCCGATGCGAAGCTCGACGCGAAGACCGCGGTCGACGCGCACGGCAAGGCGATGGTCGAGCTCGACAAGCAGCTCGCCGACTCGTACGCGGATCTGACCGCGTCCGCGGACGGTGTCGCGCAGTTCGAGGCGACCGCGGCTGCGAGCGCGGACAAGAACGATCCCGCCGCGTACACCGCCGCGCTACCGGACGGCTCGGCGCAGATCGACGGCTCGTTCGCGCTCGCCGGTCGCGTCGAGGCCCTGACGTGGGCATACGCGGGCCACGCGACGCTCGCGAGCGACATCTACATCCGCAACCCGCAGCCGGTCGCCGCGAGCTGGACCGTCGTCGAGCCGCGCGTCGATGCCGCGATCCTGTGGCCGAAGCGCTACGAGGTCACCGCGGTCGCGTACCTCGAGCCGCTGCGCGTGCAGTACTACGTGCACCACCCGCGCGGCCGCATCCACGCGCCGCTCGTCGGGATCACGGTGCCGACGTTCTACGCGCAGGTCGAGCCGCCGGCGATCGAGCCGGTTCGCGTGCGCGCGCACGTCCGGATGCCGATCTGGATCGCGCCCGAGGTGACGTACGTCGTGTCGACACGCCCGATCTGGATCGCGACGCCCGCGATCGACTGGCGCACGAAGATCCGCGTGATCGCGCCGGCGCGTCCGCGCGCGACGGTCGCGTGGTATGTCCGGCCGCCGACGCTGCGCGCGCACGTGCTCGTCGGGGCGAACGTGACCGGCGCGTACGAGCCCCGGCTGCGTGTCGTCGCGCCCGAGCCGCGCGCGTCGCTGCGAGCGGCGTGGAAGGTGCCGGTCGGCGTCAAGGTCAAGGTCGGCGCGCCGGACCTCGCGTTCGCGGCGTCGACGCGCGCGAAGCTCAAGCTCGACGGCGGCGGCCGGCTCGTCGTCGCGCCTCCGGGCGTGAACGTGCACGGTGGCGTCGGCGTCGGCGTGCCCGACGTGAAGGGCAACGTGAAGGCGAAGGTCGCGGTGCCGGACATCAAGGGCAAGGCGAACGTCAAGGTCGCCGCGCCGGACGTGAAGGGCAGCGTGAAGGCGAAGGTCGCAGTCCCCGACGTCAAGGCGAAGGTCAAGGTCGCGGTCCCCGACGTCAAGGCGAAGCTCAAGGTCGGCGCGGGCGTTCACGGCGGCGCGGGTGCGCACGCGGGCGGCGGCGTCGGCGTGAAGGGCGGCGCGGGCGTGAAGGTCAAGGCGCCCGACGTCAAGGTCAAGGTCAAGGCGCCCGCGGTGAAGGTGCAGGGCCAGGCGAAGGCCGGCATCAAGATCGGCGGCTGAAGACTTCCGAGCCTGGCTTATGAAAAGCCCCGCGGGATGTCGATCCCGCGGGGCTTTGGTTTGTTCGCCGTTCGACGACGAAGCTCAGTGCTTGTGCTTCTTGTGCTTCTCGTGGCCCTTGGCCTTGCCGTTGTGCACGCAGTCGCCGTCTTCCCAGTGATACGACGGTGGGCACTCGCGTCGTGGCGCAGCACGGCCGCGGGTCGTGATGAAGCAGCCCATCGCGAACGCGACGAGCAGGAACACGATGATGAACGGCGCGATGCGCTGGAGGATCAGCATCTACTTGTAGTGACCCTTGGCCTTGCCGTTGTGGACGCACGCGCCGCCTTCCCAGTGGTGCGCGGGCGGGCAGGAGCGGCCACCGCCGCCGGACTCGCGATACACGGTCCGCTGACGGGGACGGCTTTCGATCAAACAGCCCGTGGCGACCGGAACGGTCAGTGCAAGAACAAGCAGAGTAGTGAGAGCTCGCTGCATGGATCCAAATTTATCATCGCGATCGACGAGGGCGCCATGTGAGCGATGTGTGACGGCGACGTCAATGTGCCGTCATGTCGTGTGGCTGAATTTGCGATGACGTCGCGAGCAGCGGCGCGATCTCGCGCACGACGCGCTCGGCGGATTCGATCGCGCCTTCGATGTAGCCGATGTGGTGCGTTGCGGTCTCCGTGCCGGCGAAGTGGATGCGGCCGCACGGCGCGCGCATCGCCGCGGCGGTCTGCGCGAGCAGGCCGGGCCGCATCAGGCCGACGTAGCAACCGGTCGCCCAATCGTCGGCGAGCCAGTCGTGATCGACATACGCGACCGGCGCAGCCGCGGTCGGCCCGTGCAAGCGCGCGAGCTCGCCGAGCACCATCAGCCGGCGCTGATCCGGAGACTCGCGGCTGAGCGCGCGCGCGGCATCGCCGACGACGAACGCGACGAGCGCGGCGTGGCGGCCATCCGCGGAGCAGTCGTCGAACGTCGCGCGCACGAGGCCGCCGGGCGAAAACGCCTCGCCGGAGTAACCGGCCTCGCGCCAGAACGGCCGGCGATACGATGCGATGCACTTGATCACCGAGCCCATCGCCATCTCGCGGTGCAACTGCAACCGCGCGGCCGGCAGCGCGGGCGTGATCTCGAGCTTCTTCAGCAGCGCGGGAGGCAGCGCGAGGATCACGCGGCGCGCGTGCAGCGGGCCCTGCTTCGTGTGCACGGTGACGCCCGACGCGTCCTGCTCGACCGCGTACACCGGATGATCGAGGCGGACGCGCGCGCTGAGCCGGTCCGCGAGCCGCTGCGAGATCGACTGCATGCCGGTCGTGAACCGCCGCTCCTGGGCGCCGCGCTCGATCTCGGCGAGCCGCTGCAGGCCCTCGCCGGAGCGCGCGTACAGCAGGAAGTACAACATCGACAGCTCGCGGGGCTCGGCCGCGAAGATCATCTGCGTCGCGAGCTCGAGCATCTCGCGGGTCGCGCGGCGCTTGACGTGGCGATCGAGCCAGTCGGCGACGGTCTGCGCGTCGAGCTGGCTCGCGTCGCGCGTCGCCATCGGATCGGCGAGCGGCACGCCCTTCGCGAGGCGCTCGAGCTTGCGCAGCACGCCGCCGAGCTCGAGCAGCGGCAGCAGGCCGATCTTCGGCAGGAACCCCGAGAACGTGACGAGCTTGCCGTCGCCGCGCGCGAGGATCTTCTTGCCCTTCGCGTGCTGGGCGAACGACTCGACGCCGAGCTCGGCGGCGAGCGCGCGCAGCCGGTGGTGCTGGTCGCCCATCCACTGGCCGCCGAGATCGATCGTCTGGCCGTCGAGCGTTCGCGACAGCGTCCGGCCGCCGACGCGATCGCGCGCCTCGAGCACGATCACCTCGTGATCGGCGCGCACCAGCTCGCGCGCGGCGACCAGGCCGGCGACACCGGCGCCGACGACGATCACATCGGTCGAGGACATCGAGGCTCCATGCAACGAGGACGAGGGTGGGGGCAGCGGAAGCTCGAGGGGCATGTTCGCTCCAAATCAGGCAACGGGGCGGTGTCGGCCTCGCAGATTCGCGAGGACCAGGTGTCTTCGACGCGGACCGGGATGTAGATCGGCGGATCCTCGGCCTTCACGGCGTCACCCGCGCGACGCGCAGCTCGGCGTGGCCGCTGCGACTGTCTTCCCAGACGACGTAGACGCTGCCGTCGGCGGCGGCGGCGATCCGCGGCCGCCAGGCCTGGGCATCGGTCGTGCCGGCATCGTCGATCCGCAGCGCGGTCGATGCGCCGGCGCGCGCGAGGTAGATGTCGTTGCCGCCGTCGCGAAAGTCCTGCCACGCGACCGCGACGCCACCGTCGGGCAGCGCCGCGATCGACGGCCACCACGCGTCGCGCGGCTCGGGCGCGAACCCGAGCTCGGTCGAGGCGGTGCTCGCGAGCGCGATGTCCGAGTCCGGCTTGGCGCCGCGCACCGTCGAGAACGCGAGCTGCCACGAACCGGTCGCGTCGAGCGCGATCGCCGGATCCGCCGCGATCCGCTCGGGCGACCCGCCGAGGTCGAGCCGGCGTGGCGCGGTCCACTGGTGGCCGCCGTCGACGCTCTCGATCACGTGCGTGTCCCACGATGGCTGCTCGACCGCGTCAGGGCGCTCGCGATGGGTGTACGCGACGGCGACGTGTTCGGCGCGCGCGGCGATCGCGGGCGACCATTCATTCGTCAGCGTCGCGTCGGGGTTCGACGTGTCGCGCTCGCGCGGATCGAGCCGCAGCGGCGCGTCCCACGTCGCGCCGGCGTCGGTCGAGCGCGTCAGGTAGATGCGCCGGTTCGGCGCCTCGCCGCGGCTGTCGACGAACGCGAGGTACAGCGTGCCGCCGTCGGCCGCGAGCGCCGGCACCCACGCATCGCTCGTGTGCTCGCGGTCGACGCGCACGCGATGGCTCCACGTCGCGCCGCGATCCGATGACGTCGCGACGCGGATCTCGCCATGCCCGTCGTCGAGGATCTCCTGCCACGCGACGACGAGGACGTCATCGAGCGCGACCAGCGACGGATGATGCTGCGCGCGGTTCCACGGCGCGACGCGCACCGGCTCGGTGAACGTCGCGCCGCCATCGTCGCTGCGCGCGACCACGATCTGGCCGGTGCAGAACCGGGTGTCCTCCCACGCGACCGCGAGGCTGCCGTCGCCGAGCACGATCGGCGACGCCGAGCGCTGGCGGCCGAGCCCCGACGGCGCGATCGCGCGCGACGTCTCGTCCTCGACCGCGACGACCGGGTAGCCGTCGTCGGCCGGGATCTCGAGATCCGCCCACACCGTGCCCTCGCGGTACTGGCCGTCGCGCGCGCCGCCGGGCAGCAAGCTCTCGCCGACCGTGCGCAGCGCGGCGCGCTGGGTCTCGAGCGATCCCGCCGGCGCGTCGACGACCCACGGCGCGATCGCCGCCCACCCGGTGTCCGGATCCTGCGCGAGCAGCGCGCGGCGCGCCATCGACGGCGTGCCGGGCACCGCGATGAAGCTCTGGCCATCGAACGCGATGTCGAAGAAGTTGCCGACCAGCATCGGCGCCGCGGTCATCCGCAGCTCGGGGTGCTTCTGCACCGCCGCCCAGCCCGAGCGCTTCAGGTTGTCCGCGGGCCACGGCGCGCCGGGCTCCTCGACCGTCCACGTCGAGAATGCCTCGTGCTGGAGCACGAGCTCGCTGCCAGCGGCGGCCGCGCGCTCCTGCAGATCCGGCATCCACGCGTCGCGCGAGATCAGCGCCGCGACCTGCACGACGTCATCGGCGGCGAGCGTGACGTGCTCGGGCAGGTGGCCGGTGATGCCGAGCTCGCCGTGCTCGGGATCGGTCAGGTACACCTTGCGCATGCGGCCGAGCGGCGCGCCCGTCGGTCCGTACATCACCGCCTGGTTGAACAGCTTGCCGTCCGGGACGTGGAACACGTCCGGCGTCGGTCGCTCGGGATCGCCGAGGATCGCGGCGAGCGCCGGATCGTCGACGGCCGCGACGTCGCCGGCATCGACCGACGCGACGACGTAGACCCCGAGGTCGCGCGCGATCGACGAGAACGTGGTGTCGAACGCGCGCCACGTCGGATCGGTCGCGGCGAGCAGGATCCAGCTGCCGATGCCGCCCGCCGACGCGAGCTCGCGGTAGTGCGCGAACGCATCCGGCATCGCGCCCTGCAGCGCGACGTACGCGAGGAACGCCGAGTCCTTGTCGCGCGCGACCTCGCCGCGGGCGCCGACAAACGCTGCGGGGAAGCCGACGCTCTCCGGGAACACGAGGACGTTCGGCCGATCGGTCGCGAGGTGGGGGATCACCTCGGCCTCGACCGTCTGCCGAAACGCGCGTTCGTAGCTCGCGTACGTCGCGCCTTCGGACACGTGGAGGTGATGACCGACCGCGAACACGCGGACGCGTCGTGCCGGGGAGGGCACGTGCTCGCACGCGGGCGGCGGTCCAGTCTCGTCGTCAGGGGCGGGCGAGCTGCACGACGCGACGAGCAAGGCACAGGCGAGGAGAGGGCGCATGAAGAGACCGGGAGTTGACGTCCGATGGCGATGCGAATAAGAATACTGATTCTAAATAATGTCCAGTCAAAACCGCGACGACCGAGATCGGGTGGCGCCACGCGAGGTTGGCGACGCGACCGTGCGCTGGGTCAAGCCGGCGCGCCAGGAGCGCAGCCGCGACACCCACGATCGGATCGTCGATGCCGCGGAGCGGCTGCTCGCGCGCGGCCGATCGTGGACCGATCTGACGATCGCCGAGCTGGTGAAGGAGGCCGGCACGTCGGTCGGCGCGTTCTACAACCGGTTCCGCGACAAGGACGCACTGCTCCACGTGCTGCAGCTCGAGCTGTATCGCGAGGGCGAGGCGACCGCGGTCAGCGCGCAGGCGTTCGCGACCTCGCTCGACGTGCCGCTCGAGACGCTGGTGCGCGCGTTCGTCGCGCTCGCGGTCAGCGCGTATCGCGAGCAGTACGGGCTGCGCCGCGCGCTCGCGCTCCAGATGGCGAGCGAGCCGACGCTGCGCGAGCGTGCCGTCGAGCTCTCGCGCATGACGTGCGAAGGCCTGACCGATGCGCTCGCGGTGCGGCTACCGGGGCGCGATCGCGGCTCGCTGCGCACGATCGTCGATGTCAGCCATCGCATGCTGTACGGCGTGCTCGATCAGAACCTGATGTTCTCGGACGCGCCGACCTCGCTCGCGCTCGCGGACGCGACGCTCGTCGACGAGCTCACGATTGCCGTGCTCGCGTACCTCGAGCGCCGCCTCGGCTAGCTGCGCCGGATGCGCGATCGAGCATGCGTTGCAGTGTCTCGATCGTGACCGGCTTCGTCAGGTGCGCGTCGAACCCGGCCGCGAGCGCGCGCTCGCCGTCCTCGGGCTGGCCATAGCCGGTCATCGCGACGAGCATCGGCGGGCTGGCGGCGGTCGCGCGCAACTGCGACGCGATCTGGTAGCCATCGAGCCCCGGTAGCCCGATGTCGACGAGCGCGAGATCGCACGGCGTCGCGAGGATCTGTGACAGCCCGGTCTCGCCGTCGTGCGCGGCGGTCACCTGGCAACCTTGCAGCTCGAGCAGGTCCTTCGTCATCTCGAGCAAGTCGGCGTTGTCCTCGACGAGCACGACATGCAGCGGCGGACGCTCCTCGGGGGCCGCCACCACCGCTGGCTCGGCCTCGGTGCGCGCGGCGGCGAGCGGCAGTCGCACGGTGAACCGGCTGCCGTGCCCGAGGCCCTCGGAGTGCGCCTCGACGCTGCCGTGATGGAGCTCGACGAGCGAGCGCACGAGCGTGAGCCCGATCCCGAGCCCGCCCTGGCTGCGATCCAGCGACGCGTCCGCCTGCGCGAACAGATCGAACACCTTGCCGAGCAGCTCGGGCGCGATCCCGATCCCGGTGTCCTCGACGTCGACGACCGCGGTGTGGCCGTCGCGGTGCGCCGTGATCCGGACGCGCGCGTGCTCCGGCGAGTACTTGATCGCGTTGCCGAGCAGGTTCGTGAACACCTCCTCGAGCCGCACGAGGTCTCCGCTCACCACGAGCCGATCGTCGTCCGGCGTCAGCGCGGTCAGCTCGATCTTGCGGCTCCGCGCCGCCATCTCGGCGCCCTGCGCGCACCGCCGCACGACCTCTCCGACGTCGATCGGCTCCTGCTTGAGCGAGATCTTGCCAGACGTCACGCGCGCGACGTCGAGCAGGTCGTCGACGAGCCGGCTCAGGTGACGGACCTGACGATCGATGATCGCGCGCGGCTTCGCGCTGCTGCGATCGCTCGCGTTGTGCAGCATCTCGAGCGCGAGCAAGATCGCCGCGAGCGGATTGCGCAGCTCGTGACCGAGCATCGCGAGGAACTGATCGCGCGCGCGGATCGCGGCGCGGCCCTCGTACTGGCGGCGGCGCGCGCGCAACGCCGCGACGACCGCGCTGATCAGCGTCCGGATCTGCACGGGGCGCTCGAGGATCGTCACGTTGCCGAGCAGGCGGTTCGCCTCGATCACGTCCTCGGCGCCGCCGCCGGTCGGCGCGAACACGATGATCGGGAAGTCCGACCACGGCGGCTGCTTCGCGAGCTCGCTCGCGATCCGATCGCGCGCGGCCGGGGTCAGCGTGTCCGAGCTGATCAGCGCGCATCCCGCGTCGTCGAGATCGCGCACCACGTCGTCGACGGCGTGACACTCGACGGCGTGGAAGCCGTGCTTGTCCAGCAAGCGCACCGCGAGCGTGCCGTCCCGGCCACGGGGTGCCCAGACGAGCACGCGTGCTGGATCCGGCAGGTTCACTTGTCGACCAGCTTGCGTGGATCGCCCGTGAACGTGGGCACCCCGGTCAGGATGCCGACGAAGTCGGCGAGCGGCTCGCCGACGTGAATGCCTCGGTTGTCGAGCGACAGCTCGCGGATCTTGGTCTCGTGCGCGCCGCTGCGCTTCTTCAGCGTCGAGATCGCCTTGCGGATCTGCCCGCCGGCCTCGAAGTAACGCAGCACGATGACGGCGTCGGCCAGGTAGCTGATATCGACCGGCGTCTGCATCGATCCGAGCAGGCCGTGCTGCACCATCACCAGCATCGACGTCACGCCCTTGTGGCCGAGGTAGCCGAGCACCTCGTGGAGCTGGATCGTCAGCTGCTTCTCCTCGGGCATCGCGTTGAGATACCCGTTGAGGCTGTCGATGACGACAAACCGGATGTCGCGGCCCTCGACGAGGGACTGGATGCGGGACGTCAGCTCGCCGGCGCTCATCTCGGCCGGATCGATCTGCGTGATGTGCAGGGTGCCGGCCGCGACGAGCGGCTCGAGATCGCAGCCGAGCGAGCGCGAACGCTCGTAGATCGTGGCGACGCGCTCGTCGAACACGAACAGCGCCGCCGGCTCGCCCCGCCGGGCCGACGCGACCGCGCATTGCACCGCGAGCGCTGACTTGCCGGAGCCCGCCGGGCCGAGGACCAGCGTGCTGGTCCCGCGCACGAGCCCACCGCCGACCAGCGCGTCGAGCTCGCGCACGCCGGTCGACACCTGCTCCATCGGAGCGACCACGCGGTGGTCCGCCGCGATGAGCCGCGGGTAGACCTCGACGCCGCCGCTCTTGATCGTGAAGTCGTGATAGCCGCCGCGAAACTTCACCCCGCGGAGCTTGAGGACGCGGATCCGCCGGCGATCCTCGCCGTACACCGGCGGGATCTGGTCGAGGTGCAGCACGCCGTGCGCGAGGCTCTGGAGCTGGAGATCGGTCGGATGCGACGTCCGATCGTCGAGCAGCAGCACGGTCGTGTGCTTGTCGGTGAAGTACTGCTTGAGGCCGAGGATCTGGCGGCGGTAGCGCAGCGCACTCTGCGCGAGCAGCCGGAGCTCGGACAGTGAATCGAACACGACGCGCGACGGGTTCACGCGCTCGACGTGCTCGAGCAGGTGGCGTGTCGTCTCGTGGAGCTCGACCTCGGACGGCTCGAACAGCGTGTTCTCGACCTCGAGCGCGGTCGACGGCTCGATCGTCGACAGCTCGACCAGGTCGATGCCGTCGAGCGTCCAGCCGTGCGACGCGACGATGCCGCGGATCTCGGCGGCGGTCTCGGACAGCGTGACGTAGAGGCAGCGCTCGCCGTGCCGCGCACCCTCCATCAGGAACTGCAGCCCGATCGTCGTCTTGCCGACGCCGGGGTCGCCTTGCAGCAGGTAGATCCGATCGCGCGGCAGGCCGCCCGCCAGTACATGGTCCAACCCCGGGATCCCGGTCCCCGCGCGTTCGCTCTGCGGCATGAGCTTGGACCGTACCCCGGCGGAATCGAACAGCTCGGCTGGAACCGGTTCATCGCAGCGCGAGGCGACCGTGAGAGCGGCAAGCGCACGAGCCGGCGACGTTCCGCGGCTGGCTGGTGTGGCCGCCACGATCGGCGATCGCACCCACGATTCCAGCGACTTCGCCGTGGGTGCGCGTGGCCCGAGCATTGCTGCCCCCGGCGGCGATGCGAATTCTCCCCGTGCTGCTCGTCGCCGCGATCCCGGTCGCCGCCTGTGTCGCCGAGGACGACACGATCGATCTCGGCACGGTCTCGGACGGCAAGTCCGATGCGCCCGAGCTGCGCGACGTCGCGGTCACGATCCCGAAGGCGTCGTCGAGCGGCGCGCCGGGTGTTCGCAACTACAGCGTGCGGTCGAACGTCGACTTCGACGTCTCGCTCGCGTACGACACTGGCAACGACGCGAAGATCACCGTCACGAACCTCGACACCGGCGCGAAGTTCGAGAGCGACCTCGCGGTCCAGCCGCGCGTCAGCGTCACCGCGACCGGCACCGAGCAGGCGTTCAAGATCCGGATCGAGAACCACACGCAGGCCACGCTGCGCGGCAAGCTGTCCGCGCTCGGGCGCCCCGGCGTGTCGCCGGAGCTGCTCGCCGCCGCGCGCGCGAACCTCGATCGGATCGCGAAGGAGATCGACTACACGCACCTGAACAACTACGGCCTGTCCGGCTCGACGACCGATCAGTTCCTCGCCGCGCTGTCCGCCGAGTACGAGCGCCAGCACCCGGACCTGTACGAGGCGCGCGTGCGTGCGCTCGCATCGATGATCTTCTTCGCGCTGCCCGACGTGAAGCCACCCGAGGGCGGCAAGCTGACGCCGTTCCACGGCCTCGACATGGACCAGTTCGACGCGCTGGCCTCGATCGAAGATCAGATCTTCAACCAGCTCGTCAGCCTCAACGGCAGCACGAACGGCGTGCGCCCGTTCTCGGTCTGCGAGACCACGTACATCATCGAGACCTATGTCCGGCCGCGCGTCGCGTTCCCGGGCTTCGACGCGCACAAGGCCGGCTACGAGGCCTACGCGGCGAGCTGTCCGCAGAAGGACAAGGACGAGTGGTACAACTTCCGCGGCCTCGGTGGACTGCGCCCGAGCTGGGTCGAGTCGAACCTCGCCGACCGGTTCCTGCGCCGGATGGCGAAGACCTGCCGCGCGCCGGCGGCCGACTGGCAGACCGAGTGCGCGAGCTGGGACGGCGATCGCTTCGGCTATCGCCAGCGCAAGAACCGCGAGCTCGCGGCGCGCACGATGTACTACGCGCCCGACGACGAGGCGTACCTGATCGATCCGAACAACTCGCTCGTGCTGCTCGAGGATCGCAACGGTGACGGCATCGGGGAGTACCTGCGGCCCGGCCCGATCACGCTCGTGTCCGGCGAGACTGGCACGCTGCAGGTCAACTCGACCGGCGAGTTCACCGGCAACCTCAAGTTCGTCGACGCCGCCGGCACCGCACGCACGATCACGCCCGCGAAGCTCGTCGCGAACGACACGTCGGATCCCGCCTGGGACAAGGCGCTGATCGACGACGCCGACATGGGCCTGATGTCGATGTTCGCGAACGCGACCGGCTGCACCGGCGCATCGATCGATCCGCGGCAGTGCCCGCTGATGCAGCGGTTCTACTCGATGATCGATCGCCACGAGAACTTCTACCGGACGTACTCGGCGCTCTCGCCGGACTACTACGGCATCTCGTCGCAGCCGTCCCCGCTCGTCGCGTGCTCGATCACGCTCGCCGCCGCACACGCGTGGGATACCGCCGGCACGCCGAGCGGCGGCACCGCCGGGTTCATCTTCCTGATGCGGATCCCGTTCGCGGACATCCTCACCGGCAACGACACGAGCGTCGCGACGCTGATGCCTGGCCCGCAGACGACGTCGATCCAGAGCCTGTACGCCGGCACGCGGACGCTCGACATGACGAGCCTGTGGCTCGACGTCGCGAGCCTGTCGAACAACCAGTACGCGAACGAGCACGAGATCTCGGCGTTCGGCGCGGTCTCGGCCGCGCAGATCGAGGGCATCCTCGTCGTGCGCAAGCCGGCCGCGGTGCCCTGAGCCTGGCGAAAGCTAACGGACGCCGAGCGCGCGCTTGACGCAGCCGAGCTCGGCCTCGTCACCGCTCATCGAATCGTCGCACTGCTTGATCGTCGCCGACGGATCCGCGTTCGCCCACGTCGCTGCCGTGATGCACGCGAGCTCGTTCGTGTCGCCCTCCATCGCGGCATCGCACGCGTCGATCGCGGCCGCGATGTTGTAGCGCGCGCGGACGACGACCTGGAAGCATGCGAGCTCGTTCGCGTCACCTTCCATCGTGTTGTCGCAGCGCGCGAGCGCGAGCGACGGGTCGAACGCCGCGGCGGCGGCCGCGCGCACGCAGGCGAGCTCGTTCGTGTCGCCCTCCATCGTCGCGTCGCACTGCGCGATGATCTTCGTCGGGTCGTAGCGGAACGCGGTCACCGCGTCGAGGCACGCGTTCTCGTTCTGCGGTCCCTCGAACGTGTCACCGCATTGCCGGATCACCGCGGGCACGCCGGCGTAGTTCGTCGGCTGGGGCGGGGGAGGCGGCGTCGGGTTCGGTGGCGGCGGGGCAGCGCCGCCGTTGCCGGTGTAGCGACCCTCGCAGCTCGACACCCAGGTGTTCGCGCGCATGTCGATCGTGCACTTGATCCAGTCGCGCCCCTCGTAGTGCGCGTTGAACGTCAGGAAGCTGTTGCGCAGCCCGGTGAGCTGGATGCTGCGCACGTCGCGCGCGATGTTGACCTGCGACCGGCCCCAGCTGAGGTCGGTGACCCAGTGCTGCCACGCCGGCCGGCCGTACTGCAGCTGCTCGACGCCGAGCCACCAGCCGTTCTGGTTGATCCCCGCGTACGCGCGGTCGTTGCCATCGCTGATCAGCGCCCGCACCTCGGCATTCGCGATCACGGTCGTCTGATCGCCGTAGCGGACGGTGTCACCACGTGCCTCGCCGCTCGCACCGAGCGCGGCGGCCACTCCGAGAACCATCAAGCCTCTGGACATGAGGCCCGTCGTATCAAACTCGGCCCGCGCGTGCACCGGCGATATGCGCGCGGAGGGGCCAAGTCACGCGATCGCAACGATTCGGTCAGCTCTGCATCGAGGGGTGGGCGTGCCGCATTTTCGGTGCGCCCAAAGCTCGCAATCTCCGCGCGATCATACGATCTTGAGCCCGGTATGATCAGGGCTCCGGAGCTTGGCAGTCTGCGGGGAGAGTTGCGGGCGGCGGGTATCTTCGACCATCACGAGCTGCGCAGCTGGGGCAAGCTCGCGTTCTTCTTCGTCGCGATGGCAGCGTGCCTGACCGCGATCGCGATGTACGGGTTCTGGGTCGCGCTCGTGGCGGTGCCGGTCGCCGCGGTGTTCGCGACCTCGGCCGCCATGCTCGGCCACGAGGGCAGTCACCGCAGCTTCTCGCGGTCCCCCGTACGTAACGCTGTCCTCGTCTATCTCGTGTTTCCGCTGCTGTCCGGGCTCGGCGCGCTGTACTGGCACCACAAGCACGACGGCCTGCATCACGGGCATCCGAACGTCGAAGGCCTCGACCCGGACATCAAGCCGTTTCCGTTCGTGTCGTCGCGCGGCGACCACGAGCGCTGCGGTCCGATCGAGCGCTGGTTCCAGCGCAACTTCCAGCGCTGGGCGTTCTGGCCGATGTCGCTGCTGATGGCCGTCGGCATGCGCCGGTCCTCGATCCTGTTCCTGCTCCGCTATCCCAAGGAGCACGGGTTCTCGCGCGCATGGTTCATCGAGGCCGCGTGCATGGCGGTCCACTACACCGGCTGGGTCGTCATCCCTTCGATCATCTGGGGGCCGCTCGTCGGCATCGGCGTCTACGCGTCGATCTACGCGCTCGTCGGCGTCTTCCTCGCGCTCGTGTTCGCGCCGGCGCACATCGGCCTGCCGATCATGGCGGAGCAGAACCGCGACTGGCTGCACCAGGTCGAGACCACGCGCAACCTCCAGCTGCCGCGCCTGATCTCGTACTTCTTCATCGGCCTCGACTACCAGGTCGAGCACCACCTGTTCCCGAAGATCCCGCACCAGAAGCTGCCCGAGGCCGCACGCATCACGCAGAGCTGGTGCGAGCGCAACGGGGTGCCGTACAAGACGGTGCCGTACCTGAGCGCGCTCGTCGATTCCGCGAAGTTCATGGCCGACGCGTGGGAGCGCGATGCCTCGGATCCCGTCGAGGTTCGCGCGGGACTGGTGGGCGCCGACCCGCCGCCGTTCGTCGGTCAGCTCGCGCGGCAGTAGTCGGGCTTCGCGCGCCCGACCTTCGTGAACACCATCTGGTAGAGCTGGCCATCGCGCGACCGCGACGCGCCGGCCGCGGCCTGCAAGTAGAACTTCCACATCCGGTAGAACTTGCGGTCGTACTTGTGCGCGATCTCGGCGTACGTGCGATCGAAGTTGTCCCACCACGCCATCAGCGTCGGATCGTAGTCCTCGCCGATGTTGTGGAGGTCCTCGATCACGAGCAGCCCGCCGATCGCGCGCCCGATCTGCTCGAGCGACGGCGCGACCGCGTTCGGGAAGATGTACTTCTCGATGAACGGCGTGCCGTGGCGCAGGCTGCGGTTGTTCGCGATCGTGTGGACGAGCGACACGCCGTCGTCGACGAGGCAGCGCTCGATCACGCGCATCATGTCGCGGTGGTTCTTCGGCCCGACGTGCTCCATCATGCCGATCGACACGACGCGGTCGAACTTGATGCCCCAGCTCGGCGCATCGCGGTAGTCGCAGAGCCGGAGCTCGACGTCGAGCTTCTTGCCCTTGGGGCCCCACAGCTCGTTGCCGAGCTGGACCTGATCCTTGGACAGCGTCACGCCGATCACCGAGCAGCCGTACTTCTCCGCCGCCCAGCTCGCGAATCCGCCCCAGCCGCAGCCGAGGTCGAGCACGCGCATCCCGGGCTGCAGCCCGACCTTGCGCGCGACGAGGTCGAGCTTGGCCTCCTGCGCCTCGGTCAGCGTCTTCGCGTGCTTCCAGTACGCGCAGGTGTAGACCATGCGCTCGTCGAGCATCCTCGTGTACAGGTCGTTGCCGATGTCGTAGTGCGCCTCGATCGACGCACTCGCGCGCGCCTTCGCCTGCAGGTTCATCAGCACGGCCTTGACCGTGAGCGCCTTCAGCCGCCAGCTGCCCTGGATCTTCTCCTTGAGCCGGCCGCGGCACAGCTTGTCGATCATCTGATCGAGCGCCGGCGTGTCCCACCAGTCCTCCATGTACGCCTCGCCAAAGCCGATCGAGGCGTCGCGCAGCACGCGCTCGTAGAACCGCGGGTCGTGGACCGTGATGTCCCACGGCCGGGTGCCGCCGATCTCGATGTCGGCGTGGCTGAACAGCTCGCGGACGATCGCCTCGGCGCGCGTCGCGTTCGACGTGACGGTCTCGCGGGCGCGCTGGACACCCGGGATGAAGCGATCGATGAGACCGCGGACGGTGGACGGCTGCGAGGACGGAGTCTCGTGGAACATGGGGCCCGGTCGTCGCACGGGACGCGCCCGGTCACAAGCGTGGAGATGCCGTCAGGGTGACGATTTCACGTGGCGCTTGAAGTCGAGGCACCGCAGGGGATCCATCGTCGCGAACGTCTTCAGCTCGACCCCGCGGGGCAGCGCACGCGCCATCTCCGCGGCGAGCCGCGTGGCCCGGCCCAGCACGTCGTCGGTGCAGTCGCCGCGGCAACCGAGCGCGACGTACGTCGCTGCGAGCGTGTCTAGCGTGCGCGTGTCGCGAGCCTAAACATCTCGCGAGCTTGTACGAAGGCGCAAAAAACATCCAGCGGCGTGTCGATCCACGGTGGGCTCGGGCGTCGACCGGTCAAAGCCACAAGGAGACACGCCATGACCGCTCACGTTTCGACCCTGTCCGCCCCGCTCGTCGCGCCGTCCAACCGCAGCCGCTGGATCGGCCGCATCCTGACCGCGCTGCCCGCGCTGTTCCTCGCATTCAGCGCGATCATGAAGTTCGCGCATCCGCCCGAGGTCACCGCGTCGATGGCGCACCTCGGCATCCCGGACTCGCTGACGCTCGTGATCGGCACGCTCGAGCTCGGCTGCGTGATCCTCTATCTGATCCCGCGGACGTCGATCCTCGGGGCGGTGCTGCTGACCGGCTACCTCGGGGGCGCGGTGATGACGCACCTGCGCGTCGGCGATCCGCTGCTCTCACACACGTTGTTCCCGATCTTCATCGGGATCTTCGTGTGGGGCGCGCTCTACGTGCGCGATGCGCGCGTGC
The DNA here is from genome assembly GCA_035715365.1 of Kofleriaceae bacterium. Taxonomy (GTDB): domain Bacteria; phylum Myxococcota_A; class Polyangia; order Haliangiales; family Haliangiaceae; genus JABFXX01. Next base: position 37,093 of record DASTLB010000048.1, read on the forward strand.
GTGCGCTCGTCGCCCCGCGCACGTGATGCGGCTACGGGCCGCAGTACGGCGCGAGCGAGAACCGGTAGGTGTCCTCCTCGTGCGGGATCGAGACCGTGCGCTCGATCGTCTTCTGCGGCTTGCCGGTCGCGTCGACGGGCACGATCAGGTAGTTGCCGATCGCGAGCAGCATCACCGCGCGCGGCGCGCCGTCCTCGACCATGACCGCGTGGAGATCGCCGGTCGTGTGTGGCTGCGTGACGCGCACCGGCCCGGCCTTCGAGGCGAGCAGCAGATCCTGGTGATCGTCGGAGCGCACCTCGCACTCGTCGATCGGGACCGGCTCCTCGATGAACGTCGTGACGAGCTGGTACGCGACCGGCTCGGTCTTCCAGCGCGCGACGCGCAGCGCGGCCTCGCGCTTGTACTTCGCCGGGCGGCGCCGCGGATCGTTGCCGAATGGCTGCGGCGCGAACGCGGCGAGCTCGGGCGCCTTCGCCTCGGGCTCCTCGTGCGCGGCGACCAGCTCGCAGCGCGTCGGCGGCGCCGGGGCATCGAGCGCCCACGCGATCGATTCGGGCGCGCCGTCCGGACAGCCGTCGAGGATGACGCCGATCTCCTCGTAGTGCTCGCCGTAGCCGCCGATGCCGCGATAGCCCTCGCGCACCTTCGCGCGGCACGGCGGCAGGAAGTCGCCCTCGGCGCCGTGGCGATACAGCACGACCTGCTTCGGCACATTGCGGATCCGCTGTAGCGGGTATGGCTGCGGCGGCATCGGGTCCTCGATGTCGGTGTGCTTGATCGACATCACCATGCGCCACGTGACCTCGCCCTCGGCGTCGTCGGGACCGCCGGACCACCGCACGAGCCGGACGCCGGTCGCCGGCGGACAGCCGGTCGGCGCCGAGGCGATCGCGTCACTCTGCGTCGCAGCGCCCCGCCAGCACCCCGCCGCGAGCACGAGGCCGACGAGCCACTTCATGAGGCAGCCGCCGCTCGCTTCGCCTCGGCCGTGTCCGGCACGTGCTCGTTGCGCTTCATGAGGATCGGGATCAGGTACTGGGCGACCGCGCCGAACACGTTGTGATCGGGTTCGAGCATCTTGCCGATGCCCTGCGCGGTGATCAGCGCGACGAACACGAGCATCATGTCGGTCACCGGCCGCACGCGGTACTTGCGGCCGATCGCGAACATCTCGCTGATCAGCTCGCCGTACTCGAGCTTCGCGGTGTCCTGGGCGCGGAACTTCGAGGCGAACGCGTCGACCTCGACCCGCAGCGACGGCCAGTCGATCTCGCCGATGTACGTGTGGAAGCGCTTGAGGTGCGCGACGAGGTCGTCGGGCGTCCCCATCGCGAGGCACTTCGTCATGTCGATGAACTGGATCAGGACGTCCTCGTGTAACAGCTTCGCGAGCCCTGCATCGAAGACGACGAGTGTGCCGTCCGGTTGCGCGACCATGTTGCCGGGGTGAAGGTCGGCGTGCACGAACCCGTCCTCGAAGCACATCTTGAACATCGTCATCCGGACGGTCTCGGCGAGCTTGTGCTTGACCGCGGGCGTGATGTCGGCGGGCAGGGCATCGACCTTGTCGCCGCGGACGAACTGCATCGTGAGCACGCGCTCCGACGAGAATTCGGGATAGACCTCCGGGAACGTGACCCCGTCGCGGCCGCGGAAGTTGTCGCGAAACCGCGTGTAGTTCGCGGCCTCGTGGCGGAGGTCGGTCTGATCGTAGATCGCCTCGACGAAGTGCTTCGTGTGGCCGACCGGGTCGTTGTGCCGCCACTTCGGCCGCAGCGCGACGAGCCGCGCGCCGCCGAGCAGGATCGCCTTGTCGCGCTCGACCTGCCGGCGCACGCCGGGGCGCAGCACCTTGACCGCGACCTCGCGGCCGTCCTTGAGGTACGCGTGGTGGACCTGCGCGACGCTCGCAGCGGCGACCGGCTTCGTGTCGAAGTCGCGGAACAGCTGGGACATCGACTTGCCGAGCTCGCTCTCGACCGTTGCCTGAACCTTGCGGAACGAGAACGGCGGCAGCTTGTCCTGCAGCCGGCGCAGCTGGTCGATGATCTCGGGCTCGAACAGGTCGGGCCGCGTGCTCATCACCTGGCCGAGCTTGATGAACGTGGCGCCGAGCGTGGTCATCGTCTGGCGCAACATCCAGCCGCGCAGCGACGCGAGCACGCGCGGCCGCCGCGGGCCCCACACGAACAGCGCGATCGCGAGCCGCGCCAGCCCGTACATCAGGCCAGCGAGCACCACCACGATCATCAGCCAGAGGAAGTGGACAAAGTTTCCCGGCCAGCGAAGCACAGCCACGCGATGGTGACACACAAGGCCGCGCGCCTGGGCACATGTGTCCGGTCCGCGCGAGGTCTCGTCGAGACCGGTCGCGGTTTCGAAGCCTTAGCCACGGACCCGGCGGCTCGGAGTTTGCGAGCGGTTCGCAGCCATGAACAGCTTCAAGGCCGATATCGAGGAGATCCGGCGCCGCGCGATGGAGAAGATCGACGAGGGTGCCGTGACGGCGTCGTACCGGGCGGATCGCGAGAAAGTGATCGAGGTCCTGAACGAGGTGCTCGCGACCGAGACGGTCTGCACCCTGCGGTATCGCAACCACTACTTCATGGCGAAGGGCGTCCACGCGCCGGGCGTCGAGGACGAGTTCCTCGAGCACGCGAACGAGGAGCAGCAGCACGCGGACATGGTCGCGAAGCGGATCACCGAGCTCGGCGGCACGCCGAACCTCAACCCCGAAGGGCTCGCGACCCGCAGCCACGCGCAGTACGGCGAGGGCGAGACGCTCGACGAGATGATCCGGGAGGACCTCGTCGCCGAGCGGATCGCGATCGCGACGTACTCCGAGATCATCCGCTGGCTTGGCAACGACGATCCGACCACGCGCCGGATGATGGAGTCGCTGCTCGCGACCGAGGAGGAGCACGCCGACGACATGGCGAAGCTGCTCGGCCGCGTCGGTAAGTAAACTCCCGTACGCAAAATCAGCGTCGGCGGTCGGCACACGGGCGTCCCGCTTCGGTGCTATCTATGGGGTTCGCTCGGTTTCATGGCTGACGCAGTACCCTCCGATCACGACATCATCCTCGCGCTCGGCGAGGATCTTCCGGTCGGGATCTGGGTCGCGCGCGCCCCGGGTGGCGAGCTCGTCTACGCGAATCGAACGTTCGCGCAGATCCTCGGCATGGGCGCCACCGACGAGCAGCAGGCCGGCGCCTACTCGGGCACGTACGGCATCCACAACCGCAAGGGCGAGCTCTACCCCGAAGATCGGTTGCCGTTCGTGCGCGCGCTGCAGGAGCGCCGGGTCGTGGTCGTCGACGATCTCACGATCCATCGCCGCGACGGCACGAAGGTCGACGTCCGCGCGTTCGCCCGGCCGGTCGGCGATCCGATCACGCACGTCATCATCGCGTTCTTCGACATCACGCGCGAGGTCGAGGCCGAGCGCGCGAAGGCCGAGAGCGAGCAGCGCCTGCACCGCGCGCAGCGCCTCGAGGCGATCGGCAACCTCGCCGGCGGCATCGCGCACGACTTCAACAACCTGATCTTCGGCATCAAGCTGATCGCGAACGAGCTCGCGGGTGGCGAGCGCGACCCGCAGCGCCAGGCCGCGCTCGCGCTGATCGACGACATCACCGAGCGTTCGGCGAAGCTGACGCGCTCGCTGCTCGGGTTCGCGCGCCGCGGCAAGCACCGCACGATGCCGGTCGCGCTCAACGACGTGATCTCGGCGATGTCCGAGCTGCTCTCGCGCACGCTGCTCGGCGTCGAGCTCGACTTCGAGCTCGAGGCGACCGAGCGCGGCACCGTGATCGGCGACCAGTCGCAGCTCGAGCAGGTGATCATGAACCTGATCGTCAACGCGCGCGATGCCGTCGACGGCGCCGGCCGCGTCGTGGTGCGCACGTTCGACGCGCCGACCGCGACCGGCCGCAACGTCGTCCTCGAGGTCATCGACAACGGCCCCGGCATCCCGCCCGAGCTGCGCGACCGCGTGTTCGAGCCGTACTTCTCGACGAAGACGCGCGGCGCGGAGAGCGGGACCGGTCTCGGCCTCGCGACCGTGTTCGGGATCGTCGAGAGCCACGGCGGCCAGGTCGAGGTCGACAGTGGGCTCGACGGCCGCGGCACCACGCTGCGCGTCGCGCTCCCCGCGAGCGAGGCCCCGGCCGCCCAGCCCGCGCGCCGCCGCGAGCCAGCGCCGCCGACCGGCACCGGCACGATCCTCGTCGTCGACGACGACCCGACGATCCGCGTCGCACTCGCATCTGCCGTCGAGACGCTCGGCTACCGCGCGCTGCCCGCCGCGAGCGGAGGCGAGGCGGTCGCGCTGTTCCAGACCCATCGCGACGAGATCCGCGCGGTGCTGCTCGACATGGTGATGCCCGCGATGAACGGCCGCGCGACGTACCTCGCGCTGCGCGAGATCGACCCCGACGTCCGCGTGCTGCTGATGTCCGGCTACACGCTGAACGACGAGGTCCAGGACATCCTCGATCTCGGCGTCCGCGCGTTCATCTCGAAGCCGTACACGGTCGACGCGCTCGCCGAGGCGCTCGCGCAGCTGACCGCGAACTGACGGGGTCAGGCTACACTTGCTCAACCTGGTGGCGCGCAACGTCGCGAGATCACGTCTCGCGCCGGGGACGGACGGACCTACAGCACGGGACCGGCGTTGTCGCCGAGCATCATCCGCCGGATCATCGGCACCGGCGCACACGCGTACGACAGGAACGCGTCGTGGAAGTCCTCGACCGTGCGTCCGGGATGCGTCTGCATCCAGTCATCGCGCAGCTTGCGGATCATCAGCTTGCCGAGCGTGTACGACAGGAACATCGGATCGAACGTGCCGCGCACCGCTTGCTGGCGCGCGTTGCCCGGATCGACGAACGCCTTGTCCTCGAACAGCTTCGTCGCCTGCTCGACGGTCATGCCGCCGGTGTGCTCGCCGAGCGCGACGACGAACCGGACATTGCGCAGCAGCGCTTCCTTGAGCATGCCGATCCGCGCCTGCGGCGTGCTGTTGCCCGCGGCGGCATCGAACATCATCTCCTCGGTGTAGTGCGCCCAGCCCTCGGAGTTGCTGTAGGTGCAAAACGATTGCAATACCTTCGACGGGTGCTTCTTGATGTGGAGGAACTGCAGGAAGTGGCCGGGCCACACCTCGTGGATCGTGGTGAACAGCAGATCGTTGCGCGGGATGATGTACGCGCGCTGCTCGGCGGCCGGCCACTTCGGATCCGGCGGCGAGATGTAGTAGTAGCTCGGCAGCGACTTGGTCTCGAACGGCCCGGGATGATCGAGGAACGCGGCGTTCCAGCGCTGGAACGGCGGTGATTCGCGGACGAGCGCGACGTCGGTCGACGGGATCGTGACGATGTGCTTGTCGACGAGGAACTTGCGCATCGCCTCGGCCTGCTGCGTCGCGAGCTCGAGGATCTGGTTCGCCGCGGGCTTGTCCTCGGCCTGCGCGAGCACGACGTCGCGCACCGGCTTCTTCGGATCGATCGCCTTCGCCGCCGCCTCGATCGCGGTGAGGTTGCGCTGCAGGTCGGCATTCGCGATCGCCTCGAGCCGCGCGAGATCGAGCTCGACGCCCTGGGTGTCGGCGAGCATCTGCAGGTAGCGCTGCTTGCCGAGCGCGAACGCGCCGGTGCCGTTCGCCTGATGCTGCTCGAGCCACGCGGCGTGCTCGATCAGCGCGCGCTTGCAGGTGTCGAGCGCGGGCTCGATCTGCGCCTGGTTCGCGAGCGGCACGGTGACCGCGGTGAGCTGCGTGCGGACGTCCTTGTCCGCGAACTCGACGAGGCCGCGCGTCTGCAGCAGCGCGGTATCGATCCACGGCCGCGGCATCGGCAGCTTCAGGTTCGCGCGCGCTTGCGACAGGTACGCGGGCAGCCCGTTGCACAGCTTGATGATCGCGCCGGCGCGATCGGCGAGCGGGGCGTAGTCGCGAATGATGTATGCGTCGAGGTTGATCGCGTCGGAGTACGCCATCGGGTTCGTGCGAAACGCGTCGAGCTGGACGAGCTGGAACAGCACGCTGCGCACCTTCTGCAGCAGCACCTCGCGCTCGGCCTTCTGGCGATCGGTGACCGCCTCGACGTGCATCAGCGCCTGCCTGTCCTGCTCGAGCTGGGCGACGATCTGATCGAGCGCCGCGGGCGACCGATCCGGCAGCTGGCCGTCGAAGTCGTGGAGGCCGAGCTCGACCGCGTTCGCCGGATCGAAGCGGTGCAGATGATTGGTGACCTGGACGACGATGTCGTCGAGCCGCTGCGGCGCATCGTCTGCGGTGACGCGCGAGGTTTTCGGCGGCGTCGAGCACGCCACGAGCACGAGCAGCAACCAGGACCGGATCATGCGCGAGAGCATGTCATGTCCGCCGGCTGGACAACGCGTCCGGGATCCGGCCGGACACCGGACACCCGTGCACGTGATTCCAGCAGGCTACGCGGGCACGCACGTTGCCATGGCCGCGAGCCATGCAGTGTTGCCTGTGGATCGGTTCGCCGTGGCTCGCCACGATCGTGTTCTGGCTCGTGTTCGGTGCGTGCATGGATGCATCGATTCCGGATCCGCCGCCGATGGCGCGCGTGATCGCCGAGTGGGATCCGCGGACGTGCGGCGAGCCGCATCGCGTCGCGCTCGAGCTCGAAGACGACGCCGGCGCGATGATCGCGACCTCGGTGCCGTGCAACCTCGGATCGCTGACGCTCGATGCGCCGCACTTCGGCTGGTATCGCGGCCGGCTCTACGCGTGGGCGCTCGATCCACCCGAGGGCGAGCCGCAGATCTACGCGGTGCGGCCGGTCGAGCTCGCCGTCGACGAGCCGGTCGTGCGCTGGCTCGTGGGGACGCCGTGAGTCACGACGGCGGCGGCGGTGGATCGCGCGGATCGAGGCCGCGCGCCGCGAGCTCGCGCACGATCGCCGGTTCGATCTGGAACCGATCGAGCAGCGCGCGCAGCGTCGCGCGGGCGGAGGCGTCGTAGCGATGCACGCGCTTGCCGAGGATCAGCTCGTTCTTCGCGGAGTGCTCCCAGCCGACGAGCTCGGTCACGGTGACCTTGTAGCCGTGACTCTCGAGCGCGAGCGCGCGGATGACGTTCGTCAGGTGCGAGCCGAGCTCGCGGCGATGCAGCGCGTGGGCGAACAGCGCGGCGATCGCCGGATCCGCGGGCTTCGCGCGCTCGAGCTGGCGGGCGACCTCCGCCTGGCAGCACGGCACGACCGCGACGTGATCGGCCGCGCTCGCGATCGCGAGGGCGAGCGCATCGTCGGTCGCCGTGTCACAGGCGTGCAACGCGGTGACGACCTGCGGCCGCTTCGGCAGCGCGGAGCTCGCGATCGCGCCGGTCAGCACGCGAAACCGATCCTGGCCGAACCGCGCCGCGCGCTCGGCCGCCTGCGCCGACAGCTCGGGCCGCGCTTCGATCGCGACGAGCTCGCCGCGCTTCGCCGGTCCGAGCACGAGCTCGTAGAGCAGGGCGCCGAGGTAGCTCTTGCCGGCGCCGCAGTCGACCACGAGCGGATCGGTCGTGCGCGCCAGCGAGTCGTCGAGCGCAGGGCGCAGCAGCCCGACGAGGTGCCGGATCTGCTTCAGCTTGCGGCGCGCGTCCGCGTTGAGCTGGCCCTCGCGCGTCAGCAGGTGCAGGTCCTTCAGCAGCTCGATCGACATCCCCGGCGGGACGTCGGGATCGGTGCGTGGATCGTGCGGCTGCTTCGACGGCTTGGTCACGCGCGCACCATAGCCGGGTGGACCGACCGCAGCTACCGGGCGGGACCGGTCACGACGGCAGTGGCGTCACGTCGGCCTGCCGCCGGCGACGCGCGGTCGCCGCGTGGCGAACGTCGAACGATCGCGCTGCATCGACGGTGCGGTCGTTGTCGGCCACCGCGAGCTCGATCTCGATCTCGACCTCGATCTCGCTCTCGAGCTCGAGTGCCGGCAAGGTCACCAGCTCGCGTTCACCGGCGTGGTCGACCTCGAGTGTCAGCTGGTCACGCAGCGCCGGGGCGTCGTCCCGACCGAGCCCTGCAAAGGCCGAGCTCCACGCGCGCGAATCGCGATCCTCCATGTCGCGTCCGGACGAAGGTCCCGGTCGCACGTCGCATACGACCGCCCGCTCGATTTGCAGTCGAGCAAGCCGGGTCCACGCGCGGGCTCGATTTGCAGTCGAGCGAGTCGTGAGACCGAAGGTCCGGGTCCGGGGTTGCTCGATTTGCAGTCGAGCCGCCGCGGCAGGTTTCGTTTCGCATGGGGGATGCGCATCGCCGAGCGATGTCGCGTCGCGCGTGCTGACAGCGTGATGCCCGAAAAACTCACCGCACCCGCGTATCGCGCGCATCACGAACGCCGTCGGTGTTCCACTCGGCGGCCCACCGCGCCTCGACGGCATCGTTACCGCCCGAGCCGCGGCCGGGAATCGCCATGTAGCGCCGGCCGTCGCTCGTGGTGAGCGTCACAGCGCCGTCCTCGTCGGCCGCGAGTCGCGTGATCGCGGAGACGCTCGCGAGCTCGTCCGACAACCACGACAGCCCGCCGAGCTCGTAGCTGCGGTCGTGCGCCGGTGCGATCACGAGCGCGATCACCTCGCCCTTGCGATTCGTCGTCGCGGTGACGTCGAGCGCGGTGTCGCCCTGGCTCACGGCGAAGACGATCGTGCGACCGTGCGTGCGGACGCTGTGAATCGCGTCCGCGTTCGCGAGCAGCTCGGCGAGCCGGACCTGCGCGACGCGCGCGTTCGAGATCACCTCGTCGGAGAGCGTCGTGATCGGGATGGCCGCCGATGCGGTGCCACCGCCGAGCCCACCGCCGAGGCCACCGAGGCACCCGAGCAGCACCAGACGAAAGATGATGGCGATCCACATGACCCGAGGTACTTCAACCGCCGGACCAATCAGGACCTGCCTCGTTGCGCCAGCTTGCGTGCCCACGTGGGTCTCGGCCCACACCGATCGGGCCCGTCGAGACACGCGCTAACTGCCGGATTCGTGGAAAACGCCGACTTGCTCGCTCCCGGCGCGAGAATCCGCTTCGGAACGCTGCATGATGGGCACGTGCACGAGCCGCTCGTCCTGCGCGACCAGAAGAGCCCGACCGATCACCGCCACCTGTCCGTGACGATCCAGCCGGACGGCGCGCTGCGGATCGTCGGCCACGATCTCGGCGATGGCGTCGAGCGCGCGCTCGGCAACGGCATGCGCGAGTACGAGTGGATCACCGAGGTCGCCGCCGCCGACGTGCAGAGCGTGCTCGACGCGCTCGGCGGCGAACGCGGCGCGAATCCGCTCGACGTGATCGCGACGAGCTGCATGCATAACCCCAGCCGGCTCGAGAACACGATCCGCGCGCTCGGGATCAAACCGAAGTTCTGGAGCCGGATGGCCTGAGCGCGCCGCGCGATCGAGAACGCGGCGCAGCGTGGTCGGTCCGCACGCAGGCGGTCCGCGACACGCGCGCGCGAACATGACGAGCCACTCACGATCATCCGCGGGCGCATGCGGCGCGGTCCGACCGGCGTCGTGCTGTCCGGACACCGGACATCGTCGCGGTGGATGGCCGGCCTGCGGTACCGTCCCCGCGTGGTGATTCCTGTCGCGATCCGGCGAGGCCGCTGATGGCGGGTGGCAAGCAGCCGAAGAAGTGGCCGCCGAAGGGCTTCCCGCTCGTCGAGGGCAAGCACCAGCTGACCGATCAGTGGATGGTCGAGCTGCCGTCGCAGTTCGCGCGGCGGATCGAGGAGGGCTCGCTCGTCCTGTGGCGACCCGGGCTGACGATCTGGCTCGACGCGTGGGGCAACGACCACCGCAGCTCGCGGACCGCGCGGCTGCGCGAGATCCGGTCGAACGTGTCCGAGCGCGCGACCGACGTCGAGGAGACCGCCGGCCCCAAGCTGTCTCGCCTGACGTACCGGCTGCGCGATACGAGCCCCGATGGCGAGGTCGACTCGATCTACAACTTCGTGTTCTCCGACGCCGGCCACCTGCAGATGGCGATCTACTTCGACGATCCCGCGGACGTGCCGACCGCGTACGCGATCGCGGCGAGCGTCGGACTGGTCGGCCCGTAGCGCGATCGGATCAGCGTACGGCGGCGAGCGCGGCTTGACGGGCGCGGAACGCGCGGGTCTTCACCGCCGCGACCGACAGCCCGAGCTCGCGGGCGATCTCGGTCTCGGTGCGGCCTTCGCCGTAGCGCTTCCAGAACACGGCGGGATACTTCGCGCCGAGCTTCGCGACCGCCTCGGCGACCACGCCGAGATCGGCGCGCGCGATCACCTCGCCGGACAGGTCGGTCGTCGCCGGCTGACGCTCGAGCAATGCGGTGCCCTCGTCATCGACGCTGCCGCTCGCCGGGATCTCGCGCGCGAGCCGGCGCTGCTTGCGCAGGAACATCAGCGCCGCGGTCGCGGTCACGCGATACAGCCAGGTCGAGTAGCGCGACTCGCCGCGAAACGAGTCCCGGTAGCGATGCGCGAGGAGCATCGCGTCCTGCGTCACGTCCTCGGCGTCCTGTTCGTCCCGCACGTACTTCATCGCGACCGAGCGGACATACGCCCGCATCTGGTCGTCGCTGGCGTAGCGACCGGCGGGGTCCGCCACGGTGATGGTGTGCGCGGGATGATGGGCAGGACGATCGAGATCGTGCTTGGGCATCTGCATCGAACCCTCCTTGCTTCCACGAGATACGCATCGGCCAGGCCAGGCTCGTCCAGGCGCTAGGACAAATAGTCCCGAATACTTGAGTGGGATCCCGGCATCTCAGAAGTCCAATGCCCTGGACAGTGTCTAGACAGCTGGACAGGTCGAGGTACGCTGGTCCCGTGCAGGACGCCATCCGCCACGTCCTCATCGTCGACACCCAGGCGCAGTCGATCACCCACGCCACGAACGCACTCGCGGGCATGGATGTCGAGGCGGTCGCGACTCCCGTGGCCGCGCTCGAGCGCATCACCGGCTCGACGTTCGACATCGTGCTGTTCGACCCGTCGCTCGCGGAGGACGAAGACGATGCGCTCGCGCTACTCCACCGCATGCGCACGGTCGCGCCGGACACCGTCGTCGTGATCTGGAGCGATCACCCGACGGTCGGCTTCGCGGTGCGCGCGATGCGCGCGGGCGCGCTCGACGTCCTCAAGAAGAGCGCCGAGGGCGCCGAGATCCGCAGCGTCGTCGAGCGCGCGATCTCGCACGGTGCACTCGCCCGCGAGGTGCGTCGCCTGCGCGGCGAGGTCGAGCGCGCCCGCGGCCTCGGCGAGGTCGTGGGCGAATCGGCGCTGATGCGCCAGCTGCTCGCGGTGATCGATCGCGTCGCGGCGTCCGACGCCACGGTGCTGATCGTCGGCGAGAGCGGCACCGGCAAGGAGCTGCTCGCGCGCACGATCCACCGCGTCGGCCCGCGCAAGGATGGCCCGTTCGTCGCGTTCGACTGCTCGGCGCTCGCGCCATCGCTGCTCGAGGCCGAGCTGTTCGGCCACGAGAAGGGTGCGTTCACCGGCGCGAGCCGCGCGCGCCGCGGCCTGTTCCGCGAGGCGAACGGCGGCACGATCTTCCTCGACGAGATCGGCGACATCGACGCCTCGGTCCAGAACAAGCTGCTGCGCGTCCTCCAGGAGCGCGAGATCAAGCCGGTCGGCGCCGACCGCCCGGTCGCCATCGATGTCCGGGTCGTCGCGGCGACCAACAAGGACCTCAAGCACCTCGTCGCGCGCGGCCTGTTCCGCGAGGACCTCTACTGGCGCCTCGCCGTCGTGCCGATCCAGGTGCCGCCGCTGCGCGAGCGCAAGGAGGACATCCCGCTGCTCGCGGCGCACATCCTCGCGCGCCGGCGCGGCGCCGCGAAGAGCTTCGCCGGCAACGAGGCGCGCTATCCGACCCAGATCACCGCGAAGGCGCTGCAGCGCCTGCAGGCCTACCGCTGGCCCGGCAACATCCGCGAGCTCGAGAACGTGCTGTCGCGCGCCGCGATCCTGTGCGACGGCGAGACCATCCGCTCCCACGACCTCGACATGCTCGGCCTCGATCGCCCGACCGGCGCCGGCGCCGCGCACGCAAGCGCGTCGCAAGGCGAGCCCGACGATCGCGTCGAGCTGCCGGCGATCGAGCTCGAGCGCCTCGGCGATGGCGAGGGCCTCAAGGACGTCACCGAGCGCGCGATCCGCACCGTCGAGCGTGCCGCGATCGCCGCCGCGCTTCGCCGCGATCGCAACCCCGCGCTCGCCGCGCGCCGGCTCGGGATCAGCCGCGCGAGCATCTACAACAAGATGAAGACCTACGGCCTCTCGCCGGACGGCAGCCCGTCGGAATAGGGGGTCACGGTCAGGGACAGCTGCCCGGCATCTGCGCGATCCATTCGCGGATCAGCGCGACGCCCTCGGCATCGACGAGGTTGCGGCCGAGCTCGGGCATCTTGATGTCGGCCTCGGTCGATTCGAGGCGGAACACGAGGATCGAGGCGTCGGGCTGGCCAGGGACGATGCCGTAGAGGCGTCCGCCGGAGCCGCGGCCGGCGGCGACCGGTGGCTTGCAGATGCCCATCTCGGCGGGGTCGGTGACGTCGAGGCTGAGGTAGAGGCCCGAGGTGCGGGCGGCGCCGCCGCGCGCGTTGTGGCAGTAGGCGCAGTTGATGTCGAGCCACGCGCGGGCGCGGGCATCGACGGTGCCGGTGGTCGGATCGTACGCCATCGGCTCGCGCGGCCACGTCGCGGGATCGGCGGGGGCACCGACGAGCGCACCGCGCGCGACGAGATCCGCGAGCTGGTTCGCGATCGCGCCATCGCGGCTCGGGCGGTTCAGGTGGCGCGCCTTCGGTCCGAGCGCGTCGATCGTGTCGTCGTGCTCGGCGTGGCAGTTCTTGCACTGGTTCTTGTTCGGGACGGTGTAGTGGTTCGCGCGCTCGGCACCGTCGTCGTGGATCCACGTGGTGTCGAGCGAGGTGCCGGCGACCGCGAGCGTGGCGTCGGTGGTGGCGTCGTCGTAGACGTAGGCGGCGCCGGTCCAGCCGGTGTCGGTGCGAACGAGCAGCCGGGTCTCGAGCAGGCGGCGGCCGAGGCTCGGATCGCGGCGGTCGAGCGGATAGCTGAAGGTCTTGATCAGGGCCGCGCCCGGCGGAAACGCGAACGCATCGCGATCGCTCCACGTCAGCGAGGTGCCGGGCGGGAGCCAGAGGAAGCGGTCCTTCTTCGCGTAGTCGGAGAACAGCGGCGTGTTGACGTCGTACGGGATCACGCCGTCGGCCGGGGTCTGCGCCGCGAGGTCGGCGAACAGCCGGTAGCTCGAGAGTCGCTCGCAGAACGTGCCGCTCGGGTCGACACCGGCGCCGTCGCCGGGGATCGCGCATGGTTCGGCGGGATCGTCGGTGCCACACGCGGCCGCGAGCACGGCGAGCGCGAGCAGCGCGCGGGTCACAGCGTCACCGGAGGCAGCGCCGGCAACGTGCAGTCGTGCGGCGTCATCGCGGTCGCCGGCTTCGTCGCATCGTTGAGCGGCCACGCGAGGTTGATGAAGTCGGCGTCGCCGTTCGCCTGGATGCAGATCTTGTCCGCCGGATCGCCGGGCGTGCGCGCCGGATCGACGACGCCGTCCCACGCGATGTCCGGGACGATGAACGGGCCATTCGGCAGGATCTCGCCGATCGCGCTGATCAGCAGCGCGCCGAGCTCACCGGTCGGCTGGTCGCTCGTGCCGGTGAGCGTGTTGTCGTGGATGTAGATCGCGGTCGGGTACTGGTCGTAGGCGGTGTCCTCGAACGCGCCGATCGGGACGTAGCTGATCACGCCGACGTTGATCGAGCGGTGATCCGAGACCGTGTTGTTGAAGATCTCGACCTGGTGCGCGGCGAGCACCGCGATGCCGGTGCCCGTGGGGACCTTGCCGACGATGTTTCCGGCGGGCGCGAAGTTCTCGGTGTTGTTGTCGACGACCTCGTTGTCGAACACGCGCGTGCCGGCGCCGTTCTTGACGTTGAGGCCGGGCAGGTTGAACACGAGGATGCCGCCCGTGTTGTGCGTCGCGACGTTGTCGTGGACGTCGGCGTGCGTCGAGTTCTCGATCTCGATGCCCGCGACGTTCTGCTCGGCGCGGTTGCGGCGGACGACGATGTTGTTCGACTGGCCGACGTAGATGCCGGCGTCGGACGCGCCCGCGACCACCGAGTCCTCGATGATCACGTTCGCGCATTGCACCGGATACAGGCCATAGCCGCCGTTCTCGGCGCGCGGGCCCGCGGTCCACTCGACGCGCATGCGCTGCATCGTCACGTTCGTCGCGCCGAGCACCTTGAGGCCGTCGCCGCGCGGATCCTCGATGCCGATGTCCTTGATCGTGAAGTCGTTCGCGGTGACGAGCATGCCCTGCGCGCCGGTGAGCTGGTCGTGGAACGACAGCGTCGTCGCATCCTGACCCGCGCCCACGATCGTCACGCCGTCGACGTCGAGCGAGAGGTCGATGTCGAACGAGAACGTGCCGGCGCCGAACGCGACCGTGCCGCCCTCGGGGATCTCGATCAGCGCGGTCTGCACGGCCTCGCGGCTCGCGCCGTCGGTGAGGCCGATGCACTCACCTTCGATCCCCGCGCACGGATCGTCGGAGCCACCACACGCGACGAGAACCAACCCGGACAGCACGGCGATGCGATGCATAGGCTCCCGATCGCAAGAAACTGGTCAGACCGCAAGCCCAAAACCGATCGCCGCGTGCGGTCGTGGCATCCGAGCACGCATCACTATCCCGAACCATCGGCAGATCACCGACGAGCACCCGGCGCGCGGGCTGCCCGATCATCCGGGGCCCGAGCTACCCGAGTGGCGGACGCGGCGCAGGTCACGAGTGCTTCTATTGGATCCCATGTCCCAGCCCAACATCGTGCTGATCAACGCACCACCGGTACCCGACGAGTCGTCGTGGACGGACGAGGTCGAGGCGCTGCTCGACAAGGCAGCCGAGCTCGCCGCCCAGCACGGCATCGAGAGCGACGACTTCATGCGCGCCGCGTGGGGCGCATTCCTCGACGCGCGGCCCGGTCTGCGCGAAGAGATCGAGGACAAGCAGCTGCGCGCGGAGCTGCGCAAGCTGCGCAAGCGCGGCCTCGTCGCTGCCGCCTGATCTAGCATCGGCGCGTGGCGTACGCGCGCAATGCCGAGCTCGAAGCGCACCTCGTCGCGCATCCCGACGACGAGGCCGCGATCGCGGTGTACGCCGACTGGCTGATCGAGCGCGGCGAGCCGTGGGGCGAGGTGATCGCGCTCGGCGCGACCGATCCGGCGCGCGTCGACGAGCTCCTGCGCGACCACGACGACTTCAAGGTCGGGCTCGACGATCGCACGCAGTTCGCCTGGCAACGCGGGTTCGTGCACGCCGCGTCGATCCGCGGCCCGCGCGAGCTGCTCCGCGGATTTCTCGAGCGCGTGTTCGATCTGCCGATGACGATCCTGCTCTCGCAGCTCGCGGTCGGCGGTCCGCTCGACGACGCTGCCGTCGCGGTGCTGTCGCGGCGCGCGCCGCGCTCGCTGCGTGCGTTTCGCGGCCTTTTGCTGCCGGCGATCGCGCAGCTCTCGCACCCCGGGCTCGTGCACCTCCGCCTCGGCGCGACGCCGCGCCACGCGTATGTCGTCGGCTGGCACCCGCCGGAACCCGCGGAGTACGGCGCGCTGTTCGCGGCGCGCGGGCTGCCTGCGGTGCGCGACCTCCAGATCTTCGATGGCCAGCTGTCGGTCGCGTTCGTCGACGCGCTGCTCGAGTCTCCGCTCGTCGGGCAGCTCGAACGCCTCGCACTCGTCGATTGCCTGACCGCGGACGCGGTCGAGCGCGTGATCGAGCACCGCCACGAGCTCGCGCACCTCGCGGCAGTGGCGTTCGCGTCCGACCCGATCGAGGAGGACACGCCAGAGGCGATCGTGCACGCATTCGGGGCGCAGCACCGCGCATTCGATACCGCCTACTGGCGCGCACCGTTTGCCGACATTCCGTGACCGGTTCGCGGCGCGCGCGCGTGCGCGGACGCGCGGGGTTCGGTAGGTTCGAGGCGATGAGCGAGCAGTGGCGCGCGGTCGCCCGGGTCGGTGACGTTCGCCCCGGCGACGTGATCGCGGTCCAGTCCGACGGGGTCGAGCTCGTGCTCGGCCTCGACGGCGAGCGCTACTTCGCGGCCCAGCGGCGGTGCCCGCACGCGGGCGGCGATCTGTCGGACGGCATCGTGTCGCGCGGTCACGTCATCTGCCCGCAGCACGGCTGGCGATTCTCGACGGCAACCGGCCGCGCCCCCGAGTCATCGCAGTACTGTCTGCAGACCTACGCCGTGCGTGTCGTCGGCGACCAGATCGAGGTCGACGTCCCGCCGCGCCCGGCTTCCAGCGACCCACCGACCCAGTGAGCCCCATGACGAGAACCGTGAGCTTGATCGAAGGCGATGGCATCGGACCCGAGATCGCGGCAGCGACCGTGCGCGCCGTCGAGGCGGCGGGCGGCAAGCTCGCGTGGGAGCGCGTCGACGCCGGCGCCGGTGCGGTCGACAAGCACAAGGATCCGCTGCCGCCGGCGACGATCGCGTCGATCCAGCGCAACCAGCTCGCGCTCAAGGGCCCGCTCGCGACGCCGAGCGGCGGTGGCTATCGCTCGGTCAACGTCACGCTGCGCCAGCAGTTCGATCTGTACGCGAACGTGCGGCCGGTGCGGACGATCGCCGGCGTGCCATCGCGCTACACGAACGTCGATCTCGTGATCGTGCGCGAGAACACCGAGGATCTGTACGCCGGCGTCGAGCACTACATCGATCCGCGGCGGACCGCGGCCGAGTCGATCGCGATCATCACGAAGTTCGGCAGCGAGCGCATCATCACGTACGCGTTCGAGTACGCGCGCCGCCATGGCCGCAAGAAGGTCACGCTCGTCCACAAGGCGAACATCCTCAAGATGTCGAACGGCCTGTTCCTCGATACCGGCCGCGAGATCGCGCAGCGCTATCCGGACATCGCGTTCGACGACATGATCGTCGACGCGACCGCGATGAAGCTCGTGATCGCGCCGGAGCGGTTCGACGTGATCGTGACGATGAACCTGTTCGGCGACATCCTGTCGGACCTGACCGCGGGCCTCGTCGGTGGCCTCGGCGTCGCGCCGGCCGCGAACATCGGCGCCGTGGACGCCGACACCGCGACCGCGATGTTCGAGGCGGTCCATGGCACGGCGCCGGACATCGCCGGCAAGGGGATCGCGAACCCGACCGGGCTCATGCTGTCGGCGGCGATGCTGCTCGACCACGTCGACCAGCGCGACGCCGCGACCCGCCTGCGCAAGGGCATCTACGCGGCGCTCGCGAATCCCGAAACGCGCACCGGCGATCTCGGCGGCAAGGCGAACACGGCGCAGTACACCGACGCCGTGATCCGGCTGATGGCGTAGCGCTCAGACCGTGACGGTCTGCAGCTCCTGGAACCGCCGGAACAGCCGCTCGACCGCACCGATCGGGACGTAGCCGAGCGCGGCCGCCGCCTCGCCGACGCGGACGCCGGGGGTGCGGTCCTGCATCTGCAGCGCGCGGAACAGCTGGAACCGATCGATCACGCCTTCCTCGACGAGGAACTCGCCGAACGAGATCTCCTCGAGCCCGGCCTGCTCGACCTCGATGCCCTGGCTCGAGTACTCGAAGTAGTGGCGCAGATCCTTCTTGTTCTTCGCGGTCGCGTACCCGGGGGCGATGATCAACGAGGTGACCTGCATGACGTCTGTCCTTGCGTGTTCGTCGAGCATGCGATGTGCCAGTGCGGACGCGCGCACGTTCGCGCTGAAGCGACGTCGGATCGACGGGTTGCGCGTGGCACGTTCCAACCGATCGTGAGACGCGCAGTGCGCGGCAACTCCAGTTGCCGGCGAGTCTTGCTAACGCGCCGGTTCATGGCACGTCCTATCGACATGGCCGTCCGCAGCTCGCTGTCGCTCGCGCTCCTCGTGTGTCTGTCCGCCGGATGCCGCCGCGACGGCCAGCCCGAGGATCGAGCGCTCCGCGAGGTCCCCGCCGACCCCCCGGCGACGGCCGCTGGTGCCGGGTCCGGCTCCGCGACCGGGTCGGCGAAGACCGCGCCGCGGACGGTGACCCCGCCGCCCGGTAGCGACCAGGTCGCGGCGGTCCCCGCCGACGTCGCCTCGAAGATCGAGCTGCGTCCGGTGATCCGCGGGCTCGCGCGGCCGGTCGCGCTCGTGGCCGCACCCGGCGATGCGCGCAAGCGGCTGTTCATCGTCGAGCAGCACGCGGGGCGGATCCGGATCCTCGAGGCCGGCAAGCTGCTCGACAAGCCGTTCCTCCAGATCGGCGGGCTGTCGCAAGGCAACGAGGAAGGCCTGCTCGGCCTCGCGTTTCACCCGAAGTTCGCGGACAACGGCAAGCTCTACATCAACTACACCGCGGACGACATGGACACGCACATCGTCGAGTACCGCGTGTCGGCGACCGATCCGGACCGCGTCGATCCGAGCACGCGCCGCGAGCTCGTCGAGATCGACCAGCCGTACTCGAACCACAATGGCGGCAACCTGATGTTCGGCCCCGACGGCAAGCTGTACGCCGGCATGGGCGATGGCGGGTCGGCCGGTGACCCGAAGCGCAACGGCCAGAATCCACGCTCGCTGCTCGCGAAGATGCTCGTGCTCGACGTCGATGCCGCGCAGCCCACGCCGGTGATCCGCCACCTCGGGCTGCGCAACCCGTGGCGGTTCTCGTTCGACGCGAAGTCGAACGGGCTCTACATCGCCGACGTCGGCCAGGACCGCTGGGAGTACGTGTTCGTGACGCCTATCGATGGCCCGCAGCGCAACTTCGGCTGGAACATCGTCGAGGGCAACCACTGCTACAACGCGAAGACCTGCGATCGCGCGCGGTTCACGCCGGCGGTCGCGGTGTACCCGCACGACGAGGGCTGCTCGATCACCGGCGGCTTCGTGTACCGCGGCAAGGCGCTGCCGATGCTCGAGGGCCGCTACTTCTACGCCGACTACTGCACGGGCCTGTTGCGCAGCTTCGTGTGGACACCGGATCCGTCGTCGGCGACGGCGGCCGGCTGGATCCGCGACCACTGGGACTGGAAGCCGACGCTCGACAAGAAGGGCGTGCTGCAGCAGGTGTCGTCGTTCGGTGTCGACCACGACGGCGAGCTCTACATCGTCGAGCTCACCGGCGAGATCTACAAGCTCGTGCCGAAGTCGTAGCCGCCTGCGACCTGCGACGCGGCGCACGGTGCGCACGCGACACCGCGTGTTGTCAGCCGGCACAGCCGCGACGACCGGCCGGCGCGTATCACTCGATCATGCTGCGCATGCTGCTCGCGATCGGAGGGTTCGGGTTCATCGGCTTCGTCGCCCGCGAGGTCACGCACGCGGCGCATACAGCACCACCCGCGGAGGTCGTCGTCGCCGCCGCACCGGTACCGTCCGGACCGCCGCCACCGCCGCCGGTGCTCGTGCTCGAGGCCGTGCGCGAGGCGTCGGTCGACGAGCCGCCGGTCGCGATCCCCGAGCCCCCGCCGCCGCCCACGATCGATCCGGTCGACGAGCGCGTCGTGCTGTCGACGGATTACACCGTGAACATCCCGGTCGAGCGGACGTTCGACAGCGCGCTGCTCGATCTCGAAGGCAACACCACCACGTACGAGGTACCCGCGATCGACGTCTCGGAGATCTCGTTCAGCTCGAACTGCACGAGCGAGAACGTCTACGTCGTCGATGAAACCTCGACCGCCGACGGCGTCGGCATCGAATTCTCGGGCTCGGACCTGCCGGACGACGTGCGCGCGGTCTACGGCAGCCGCATCGTGATCGATTCGGCGCCGACCTCGGACGAGGGGGCGGAGTGATCGCGGATCACGGATGCTCGACGACCGGCTGGCAGTCGTCGGGGTAGGTCTTGCGGATGTCGATGCCGCGCGGATCGTCGACGATCGAGAACATCCAGGACTGCTGACGGACGTCGCCGCCCGGCGGCACGAGCGCGAGCGTCGCGAGCGCCTGCGCGGGGACGTGGTCGGCGATCGCGCGCGACCAGATCTGCTGCGCCGTGCAGCGCGGCGGCGCGAGCTCCTGCTGCGGCGTGCAGTCCGTGAGCTCGGCGCGCCAGCCCTGCGCGTCGAACGTGTACATCGGGCACGCGACGTCCGCGGTCTCCGGGGTCACGGGCGCGCCGATCGGCCGCTGATCGTCGACGCGCGGCCGCCGGAATTCGACGGTGAGGCTGCCGTACTTCGCATCGACGGTGCCGTTCGCGTGCAGGTAGCTCGCGACGAGCTTCGACAGCACCAGCGGCTTCTTCGTCCTCGCTGCCTGATCGCGCGCGAGCCGGAGCAGCGCCTCGAGCGTGTGCGCACCCTGCGGCGCGGCCGGTGCGGTCGGCGTGATCGGGCCGCCGAACAGCCGCGTCGCGCACTCGGTGTAGCGCTCCATGATCGTGGTCATCCGCTTGACGAGCGCGGCGTCCGGCTTGTCATCGCGCGGCGCATTCTTCGCCATCTCGGTACCCCACTTCATCATGTCCTCCTGCACGCGGTCCGCGCACGCCTTGTCCTCGCAGGCGCAGATCTGGGCGGTGAACTTCTCCATCATCGCGATGGCCTCTGCGCTGCGCTGCGCGTCGCGCCGGCTCGAGCATGCAACGACCGCGATCACCCCGAAAACGACGAGCTGCCTCACTCCGTGATGGTGCGGGGTGAGGCAGCGCGATGCAAACGCGAGTTACGACGGCAGGCGCTCGCCCACCGAGCCGCGGCTCGGCGCCGTCGGCGGCGGGATCGCCGGCTCGGGCTCGTTCGCGGCGGGCGCATCGCCGAGCGCGACCTGCAGCGCGTCGTCGATCTTCTTCATGTAGCGAATGTCGAGCTCGTTGCGGATCTCCTCGGGGATGTCGATCGTGTCCTTCTCGTTGCGCTCGGGGAGGAAGACGATCTTGATGCCCGCGCGGTGCGCCGCGAGCACCTTCTCCTTGACGCCACCGATCGGCAGCGCGTTGCCACGCAGGTCGATCTCGCCGGTGATCGCGACGTCGTTGCGGATCGGCCGCTTCGTGAACACCGAGACGACCGCGCAGGTCAGCGCGACGCCGGCGGACGGACCGTCCTTCTTGATCGCGCCCTGCGGCAGGTGGATGTGGATGTCCGAGGTCGCGATCTTCTCGGGATCGATCCCGAGCCGGACCGCGTTCGCGCGCATCCACGACACCGCGGCCTGCGCGCTCTCCTTCATGACGTCGCCCATCTGACCGGTCAGTCGAACGTCGCCCTTGCCGGGGAAGATCCGGCACTCGATGAACATGATGTCGCCGCCGACCGGCGTCCACGCGAGGCCGGTGATCACGCCGACCTCGGGCGCGCGCTCGGCCATGTCCGAGATGTGGCGTGGCGGGCCGAGCAGGTCGAACAGGCCGGCCTTGTCGACGTGGACCTGCGTCGCGCCCTCGGCGACCTTGACCGCAGCACCGCGGCAAACCGCCGCGATCTCGCGCTCGAGGTTACGGACGCCGGCCTCGCGCGTGTAGCTGTGGATGATGTCCTCGAGGCCCTCATCCTCGATCTCCAGCTGCTCGCGCGTGATGCCGTGCTCGCCGAGCTGCTTCGGCACGAGGTGGTTCTTCGCGATCGCGAGCTTCTCGACGGTGGTGTAGCCGGACAGCTCGACCGTCTCCATGCGATCGAGCAGCGGCTGGCTGATCGTGTCGAGCTGGTTCGCGGTGCAGATGAACATCACACGCGACAGATCGACCGGCACCTCGACGTAGTGATCGACGAAGTCCTTGTTCTGCTCGGGGTCGAGCACCTCGAGCATCGCCGCCGCCGGGTCGCCCCGCATGTCCGCCGCGAGCTTGTCGATCTCGTCGAGCACGAACACCGGGTTCATCGACCCGGCCTTCTTGAGGCCGGCGACGATGCGGCCGGGCAGGGCGCCGATGTACGTACGGCGGTGGCCGCGAATCTCGGCCTCGTCGCGCACGCCGCCGAGCGAGATCCGGACGTACTTGCGGCCGAGCGAGCTCGCGATCGACTTGCCGAGCGACGTCTTGCCGACGCCGGGCGGGCCGACGAGCAGCAGGATCGGGCCGTGCTTGTTCGGCGCCAGCTTGCGGACCGCGAGGAACTCCAGGATGCGGCGCTTCACCTTCTCGAGCCCGGAGTGCTCGGCCTCGAGGATCGCGCGCGCGGCCGAGACATCGAGGCGATCCTCGGTGAACACGTTCCACGGGATCTCGAGCAGGTTCTCGACGTACGTCCGCGCGATGTTGTACTCGGGCGAGCTCGACGCCATCTGGCTCATGCGCGCGAGCTGCTTCTTCGCGACCGCGCGCACCTCGTCGGACATCTTGCTGTCCTCGATCTTCTTGCGCAGCTCGTCGATCTCGGCGTTGTCGTCCTGCTCGCCGAGCTCCTCCTGGATCTGACGCATCCGGTCGCGCAGCACGCGCTCGCGGTGGGTGCGGCTCGACTCGCCCTCGAGCTCGGCGCCGATGTCGGCCTTGAGCCGCAGCACCGTGGCCTGACGCTCGAGCGACGGGATGATGCGCTCGAGCCGGCGCATCGTGTCGGTCTCGATCAGCAGCTGGGTCAGATCATCGCGCTCGAGCTCGAGGTACGGCGCGGCCGCATCGACGAGCTTGTCCGGATCGACGATCGCCTGGACCTGGGCGCGCGTCAGCTC
Source organism: Kofleriaceae bacterium (assembly GCA_035715365.1). Lineage (GTDB taxonomy): Bacteria > Myxococcota_A > Polyangia > Haliangiales > Haliangiaceae > JABFXX01. The sequence continues at coordinate 59,766 of DASTLB010000048.1, forward strand.
GCCCTTGGGCTCCTTGCCTTCCTTCTCCTTGCCCTCGCGCGACTGCGTCTGCGCGTCGGTCACGACCGCGAGCAGGTAGTCGCGGACCTTCGCGGTCGTCGCGATCAGCTGCTCGGCCGACGCGCTCGACGTCGACATCAGCTTCGACACGCTCGCGACGAGGAACGGCTCGGTCGCGACGAGCGCATCGATGTGCACGCGCTCGAGGAACCGCATCACGCACGTGAACCTGCCGGGCGAGTGCTTGACGACCTGGACGATCTCCGCGCGCACGCCGACCTCGTGGAGGTCGCGCTGACCGGGATCGCGGACCGCGGGATTCTTCTGCGGGATGATGACGATCAGATTGTCATCGCGCGTCGCCGCCTCGATCGCGCGCACCGATGCCTCGCGCCCGATCTCGAGCGGCCCGACGTGACCGGGCAGCTGCACTTCGGTGCGAAGCGGGATGACGGGGTACTGTCCGGCAGTCTCGGTGTGTTTGGACATCGATGCTTCCAAGTCTACGACGTTTCAGTCGGTGTGCTTGTGTTTGCGCAGTCGAGTTACGAGGTGGATCAGTTGTTTCTTGGATTCCTCGTCGAGGTCACCGGGCACGTCGATCTGCACCGTGATGTAGTGATCACCCACACGACCAGAACGATCCGGAATGCCTTTGCCGCGTAGCCGGAGCTTCTTGCCGCTCGACGTGCCGGGCGGGACTTTCACTTCCGCCTTACCGTCGATCGTCGCGACCGTTGCTACAGTCCCGAGGATCGCGCGATCGAACGGGATGCGCACGTCCGAATAGACGTCGCTGCCCTCGGCGCGCAGCCACGAGCCATCGCTCGCCTTCACCTTCTGCTCGAACTCGGCATCGTCGACGTCGCGCCGCGAGCGTCGCCGCCGGCCATCGTCCTCGAAGTGCTCGACGTGCACGCGCGAACCGCCACCGCCGGCGCGCGCGTTCGTGAAGAACTGGCCGAACAGATCGCCGAGATCGAACAGCCCCGGGCCACCGCCGGTCGACGTGTACGTGAAGCCACCCGGGAAGCCGCCGCGGCCGCCCATGTTCGGCATCCCACCGTTCGCGCGAATCTGATCGTAGAGCCCGCGCTTCTTCGGATCCCCGAGCACGTCGTACGCGCCCTGGACATCCTTGAACCGCGCCTCCTTCGCCTTGTCGCCGCCGGTGGAATCCGGATGGTACTGCTTCGCGAGCTTGCGATAAGCCTTCTTGATCTCGTCGGCGGTCGCCTTCTCGGTGACGCCGAGCGCCTTGTAGTAGTCGACGTTCGGATCGAAGTCGATCTGCTGCGGCATGGCTAGGCGGCGGCTCCCTTCGCGTTCTTGTGGAACGTGATCTGATCACCAGACACGTCGGCCTCGATGACATCACCAGGGCCATACGCGCCGGTCAACAGCTGGGTGGCGAGCGGGTCGATCACGAGCTTCTGCAGCGCGCGCTTGAGCGGGCGTGCGCCGTAGATCGGATCGTAGCCAGCTTCCGCAACCCGGGCGACTGCCTGCTCGGATAGGTGGAGCGTGATCTGGCGCTCCGCGAGGAGCTTCTGGAACCGCTGCAGCTGGATCTTCACGATGTAGCCGAGCTGCGCCTCGCCGAGCGGGTTGAAGAAGATCACCTCGTCGATCCGGTTCAGGAACTCGGGCCGGAACGTCGACTGCAGCTCGCGCATCGCCTGGGCCTCGACCTGGGCGCGATTGTCGCGCGTCAGCTTCAGCAGGTGCTGGCTGCCGACGTTGCTCGTCATGATCACGACCGTGTTCTTGAAGTCCACGGTGCGACCCTGACCGTCGGTGAGGCGACCGTCGTCGAGCACCTGGAGCAGCACGCTCCACACGTCGGCGTGTGCCTTCTCCATCTCGTCGAGCAGGACGACGGAGTACGGGTGACGCCGCACCGCCTCGGTCAGCTGACCGCCCTGGTCGTAGCCGACGTAGCCCGGAGGTGCACCGACGAGCCGGCTCACCGTGTGCTTCTCCTGGTACTCGGACATGTCGATCCGGATCATCGCCGACTCGTCGTCGAACAGGAACTCGGCGAGTGCACGCGCGAGCTCGGTCTTGCCAACGCCGGTCGGGCCGAGGAACAGAAAGCTGCCGATCGGACGGTTCGGATCCTTGAGGCCCGCGCGCGCCCGCCGGACCGCGGCCGAGACCGCGGTGACCGCCTCGTCCTGACCGACGACGCGCTCGCGCAGCCGGTCCTCCATCTTCGTCAGCTTCTCGGACTCGCCCTCGAGCATCTTCTCGACCGGGATGCCGGTCCACTTCGCGACCACCGCGGCGATGTCGTCCTCGGTGACCTCCTCGCGGAGGAAGCTGCCCTTCGCGCGCAGATCCTCGACCTCCGCGGTCTGGGTCGCGAGGTCCTTCTCGAGGTTCGGGATCGAGCCGAACCGCAGCTCCGACGCGCGCGCGTAGTCGCCGGTGCGCTGCAGCTTGTCCGCCTCGAGCTTGAGCTGCTCGAGCTTCTCCTTGTTGCCGCGCAGCGCCTTGATCAGATCGCGCTCGTGCTGCCAGCGCGCCTTCATCTCGGTCGCCTGCTCGCGGAGATCCGCGATCTCGCGCTCGAGATCCTTGAGCCGCTGCTTCGCGCGCTTGTCGCCCTCGCGCTCCATCGCGGCCTTCTCGACCTCGAGCGTCACGACGCGGCGCTCGAGGTTGTCGATCGGCGTCGGCGTCGACTCGATCTCCATCTTGAGCCGCGATGCGGCCTCGTCGACGAGATCGATCGCCTTGTCCGGGAGCTGGCGCGCCGGGATGTAGCGATGCGACAGCTTCGCGGCCGACACCAGCGCGGCGTCGCGGATGCGGATGCCGTGGTGGACCTCGTACTTGTCCTTGAGGCCGCGCAGGATCGCGATCGTGTCGTCGACGCTCGGCTCCTCGATCATCACCGGCTGGAACCGGCGCTCGAGTGCCTTGTCCTTCTCGATGTGCTTGCGGTACTCGTCGAGCGTCGTCGCGCCGATGCAGCGCAGCTCGCCGCGCGACAGCGCCGGCTTGAGCAGATTCGCCGCATCCGCCGCGCCCTCGGCCGCGCCGGCACCGACGAGCGTGTGCAGCTCGTCGATGAACATGATCACGGTGCCCTCCGCGGCGGCGACTTCCTTCAGCACCGCCTTGAGACGCTCCTCGAACTCGCCGCGATACTTCGCGCCGGCGATCAGCGCGCCGAGATCGAGCGAGCAGATCCGCTTGTCGCGCAGCGACTCGGGCACGTCGCCGGCCGCCACGCGCTGCGCGATCCCTTCGACGACCGCGGTCTTGCCGACGCCGGCCTCGCCGACGAGCACGGGGTTGTTCTTCGTGCGCCGCGACAGGATCTGGATCGTGCGGCGGATCTCCTCGTCGCGACCGATCACCGGGTCGAGCTTGCCCTGCTGGGCGAGCCGGGTGAGATCGCGCGTGTACTTCTCGAGCGCCTCGTACTTGCCCTCGGGATCCTGATCGGTGACTCGCTGATTGCCGCGCACCGAGACCAGCGCCTCGAGGATCGTGTCCTTCGTCGCGCCGGCCTTGCGGAGCGCGTCGCCGGCGTGCGTCTTCGTCGCGGCGAGCGCGAGCAAGAAGTGCTCGGTCGACGTGTACTCGTCCTTCATCGCGTGCGCCTGGCGAACCGCGTCCGCCCAGACGTCCTTGAACGCTCGATTCGCGTCGATGTCGAGCGCGGCGCCGTGCGCGCGCGGCAGCTTGGCGAGTGCGGCGTCGAGGTCCGCACGCACGACGCGCGGATCGGCGCCGAGCTTCGACAGGATGCGCGGCACGACGCCGGCTTCCTGCTCGAGCAGCGCGACGAGCAGGTGCTCGGGGGTGACTTCGGCGTGGTTGCGCGAGACGGCCGCGTCCCGGGCCTGCGCGATCGCCTCTTGCGCCTTGACGGTGAGCTTGTCGAGCTTCATGGCGAGCCCTACCGTAACCACGCTTACATTGCCGTCAATACTTCTGATGGGCGCAGAACTTACGCCTCACCCGATCCCGGCTGCGCGGCCTTCGGTACGGCTCGTCAGGACGTCGACGAGCGACGCCTCAGGTCACTTCTTGCAGGTGGCCTCGTAGCCGGTCATCCAGGTCTTGCCGTCCATCGACATCTCGCCCTTCATCTTGACGGCCTTCGGGTCGGACATGTCGACCGTGTGCTTGACCTTCGCGTGGGTCATGCCCGTCATCTGGCCCATCGCATCGCCTTCCCAGACGAGCGTCTTCTTGTCGGCCGACGGGCCCGACGACGTCGCCATCTCGGCGCCGCCCATGTTGTCGATCATGAAGCGGTACCACTTCTTCTCCGCCGCGTTGTAGGTCGTGTTCGCGACGAACTTGTACGTGGTCTTCCCCATCGGCGCGGTCATCGTGGTCTGCATCCACCACTTGCCGAGGTTCGTGTCGATCTTGTTCGTGATCGTCGCCTTGGTGTCGACCATCGCCGTCGGGTTCTTCGGATCCATCGCAGCCTTGCCGGTGCAGCGCCACGTGCCGGCTTCCATCTTCGCGGCGTCGGCGAGCTCCTGCGGCGGCTTCGGCATCTCGGGCATCGCGGGCGCGGCGGCCTTGTCGGCAGCCTTGTCCGCCGGCGCCTTCTTCGCGTCGGTGGCGGGGGTCTTGGCCGGCGTGGCAGCCGAGCCGCTGCCGGTGCCGGTCTTCGCGGGCTGCGCGAGTGCGGGCGTGGCGGCGAGAGCGATCGTGGCGATGAGCAACTTCGTCTTCATGGTCTTCTCCTCCTGAGCGGGACTCTCGTCCCGGCGCAGAGCGACGGTCAAGCGCGCGCCTGAATTCAGATGCAGCAGATGCACGACAACCGATCTCGTCGGGGCAATTCGCCCCGCGAATACGCCGCGAATGCGAGCGATCAGGAGCTCGGCAGGACGCTCGCGACCGGGGTGCCGGCGGCGGCCGCCCGGATCGCGCCGAGATCGAGCAGGCCGCGCGTCGCGAGCTCGGCGATCGCCGTCGATGCGGTCGCGAGCTGCAGCCGGCCCTCGCGCTCCGCGAGCTCGCCGAGCGCGGTGGCGACGCGCGCGGCCGTGCGATCGCCGAGCGCGCTGTCGAGCTTCTGCGCGAGCGCGGTGTCTCCGACGAGCGCGGCGGCGATCAGCGCGTGCGCGAGCGCCATCTCGTCGAGCTGGCCGTGCGAATGTCCGTTCGCGACGAGCGCGTTCTTGTCCGCGAGCTCGGTCGCGACCTCGACGAGCGCGCCCGGATCGTCGGCGCGCCAGTAGACGTCGAGCAGCCGGCGCAGCGTTGGCACGTGCGACGGATCGAGATCCGACGCGCGCAGGAACACGTCGTCGGCGCGATCGGTGTCGCCGAGGTGGACGAGCACCGCCTCGCCGAGCCGGTACAGCCGCTCGGCGCGCTCGCCCGGCGTCGGTGCGAGCGGCACGAGCTGATAGAGGTAGCGCGTCGCGGCCTGCCAGTCGGCGCGCTCGATCTGGAGCTCCGCGAGCTGCTCGATCGCGGACGCGTTCAGCGGGTGATCGCGCAGGATCCGCTCGAGGTTGCCGATCGCGGCATCGAGGTCGCCGGTCTGGCGCTGCAGATCGACGAGCGCGAACAGCGTCGCGAGCTGCGCGTCGTCGTCGTCGAGCGGCACGAGCTCGAGCACCGAGCGCGCGGCGGCGAGCGCGGTCGCCAGCTCGCCGCACCGGGTCGCGAGCTCCTGGACGCGCATCATGATGTCGCGCCGGCCGGGCGCGGCCTCGGACGCGGCCTTCGCGTGATCGAGCGCCTCGCGATCGCGGCCGAGCTGCTCGGCGATGATCGATCGCCGGAGCGCGAGCTCGTCGTCGCCGAGCACGGACTCGCCGGGCGCGAGGTCGCGATAGATCAGATCCGCGGTCGCGAAGTCGCCGAGCCGGAACGCGAGCGCACCGCGCGCGTCGAGCGCACCGATGTGGCCGGGGTCCTCGATCAGCGCGTGGTCGTACGCGCGCGCGGCCTGATCGAGCGCGCCGATGTCCTCGGCGAGCCGCGCGACCTCGAGCCACGCGAGCGCGCGGTCGTCCGGGTTCTCCGCCTTCGCGGCGCGCACCGCCGTCAGATCGGTCAGCGCGCCGAGGTCGCCGGAGGCGCGGTGCGTCTTCGCGAGCACGCGGAACGCGGTCGGATGGCCGGGCGCCGCGCGCCACAGCTGATGCGCGATGTTGAGCGCGGCGTCGATGTCGCCCGCGGCCTCGGCCTGCTCGAGCTGGACGCCCATGTCGATCGGTCCGCTCGCCTCGGCCGCCGCGATCCGCGCCTTCGACGCGGCATCGAACAGCGCGAGCCGGTCCGCCGCGCGCGCGGTCGCCGCGGCCTCCTCGAACAGCCGCGCCGCGTCGACGTAGCGACCGATCGCGGCGTAGCGCCGCGCGAGCGGCAGCTTCGCGGCGGGGATCGACGGATCGAACGCGAGCGCCTGCTCGTAGTTGACCTGCGCCTGCTCGTCGTCGTCGAGCCGCTCCTCGTAGATCAGCGCGAGCTCGAGGTGGAGGGCGCCGCGATCGCGAGGCGTCGAGGCGGACGCGATCTCGCGATACAGCAGCGACGCCGCGAGCGCCCACTCGCCGCGCACCATCGCTGCCGTGCGCAGCTGGTACGCGATCTCGGGATCCGCCGGCGAGCACGCGTGCGCTTCCTTGAGGCAGCGATACGCCTCGGCGTCGCGGCCGAGCGTGTCGCGGTAGAGCTTCGCACGCCGGCGCCACAGCGCCGCGCGGTCGGTCGGCTCGTCGACGACCATCAGCTGGCGGCCGATCGCCTCGGACGCCGACGTCACGTCGCCGGTCTCGAGGTACAGCTTCTCGAGCAGCTCGAGTGCGCGCGTGCTCGTCGCGTTCGCGGCGGCGGCCTTCTCGGCGGCAGCGATCGCGGCTTGCCAGTCCTCGGCCTCGGCGAGCGCGATCGCGCGGTCGAGCTCGGACGCACCGGGCGGCCGGATCGCGCCGGACTCGCCCGATGCGTGGGGCTCGACGGGCTCGCCGGGCTCGTCGGTCGACGGCTGGGCGAGCGCCTCGGCGCGATCGGCGGCGAACGCGCGCCGGGTCGCGTCGTAGTCCGCCGACGCGGCGACCTTCTCGTAGAGCATGCGCGCGCCCGCGAGATCGTCGGCGGCGGCGAGCACGTCCGCGAGGTGCATCCACACCGGCGCGTACTCGGGATCGACCTCGAACGCGCGCGTCCACAGCGACGTCGCGCGCGCTGCATCGCGTGCCTCGCGTGCCATCAGCGCGAGCTCGTGCAGCGCGATCGCGAGCGCGCGGCCGTTGGCCGTCCGCTCGGCATCCTCGAGCACCTCGCGACGCAACGCGGGCTCGCGGTTGCCGAGGTGCATCAGCACCGCCGCGAGCATCGCCGGATCGTCGGGGTTGTCGCGTCGCGCGGCGAGCAGGCGCTCGCGATCGGCGGACGCGGCGGCCGCGGCGAGCGCGGTCGCGGTCTCGGCCGGCGTGCCGGAGATGACGACCGACGGCGCCTCGGCGGCGGCGTCGTCGGACGGTGCGGCGTCGGCTTCGGCGTCCTCCGGCTTGCGGATCGGGCCGGACGCGAGCTTCGGATCCGAGACCGAGACCCACGCCGCTTCGTCGTCGCGCACCGGCACACCCTCGGGCGGGGTCGCGCGCACCGGCGGCTCGAGCGGCACGTCCGCGATCACGACCTCGCCGTCCTCGTCGTCCACGGCGCGCAGGTCCTCGTCGCGCACGGCGGGCTGCGGCGGGGGCGTCGGCACGCTGACGAGCTTGATCCGCGCCATCGGCTGCGAGCCGCGCGTGATCGAGTAGACCCCGGGCGAGCTCGCTCGCTGCGGCGGCCCGTCGGCGGCGGCCGGCTCGGCCGGCTCGTCGGTCGCCTCGGTCGCGTCGGTCGCGTCGGTCGCGTCCGCGGCCTCGGCGGACTCGGCGTGCGCGAGCGACGGCGCGATCACGGCCGGAGCCTTCTCGAGGCTGCCGGTGCCCGGCCAGGTCTTCGATCGCGACACCGAGACCTCGCCGAGCTGCGCCTGCATCTCGCGATCGGTCGTGCGGCCGGGCAGATCGAGATCCGGATCGCCCCACTCGGCGGCCGCATCGTCGTCGAGCGCCTCGGGCTCGACGGGCGCAGGCTCGGACGCCGCGCGCGGCAGGCGCTCTCGCGTCGACACGCGACCCGATGCTTCGGCGCTCGCCTCGGTCGTCGGTGCGGCGGGGTCGGCGGCGGGCGCCGGGACCGCATCGGGCACGCGCTCGCGCAGCTGCGCCGCCGCCTCGAGCTCGGGCTCGGCGGTCGCCCACGGCTTGGTCGGCGCGTTGTGCGCCCACTCGCGCGCGGCGTCGAGCGCGAGCCGGGTCGCGGCATTCTTCGTCGGCGCGGTGTGCTGCCACTCGCGCACGGCCTCGCTCGCCGGGCCCGGCGTGTCACCACCGAGATCCGACGCGCTGTCGGCGGACGCGGGCTCGACGACCGGCACCTCACCGGTGGTCGGCGCGCGCGCGGGCTCGCGCTCGACCGGCACGAGATGGCCGCGCTTCGTGTTCTTGCGGCGCTGGATCACCTCGAGCGCATCCTCGGGCTCGGCGCGCTGATCCAGCGCAGCCTTGCGCTCGGCCTCGCCGCGCAGGTGCGCGAGTAGCTCGCCATCGTCGCCGAGCCGCGTTGCCATCGCCGGATCCTCGAGCAGCGCGACCGCGTCGGGCTCGCGACCCGCACGCGCGAGCGCGAGCGCGAGGCCGCGCACGTCGGCCGCGGTCCGGCGCTCGCTGGCGATCGACGACAGCGCCTCGACCGCGATGTCCCACGCGAGGTGCGCCGCGGCCTCGGTCCCGAGCATGCGCAGCGTCGTATCGCGCCGTCGCGAGCCGGCACCGAACGCGTCGGCGGCCGCGCGCATCGCGTGGCGACCGCGCATCGGATCGTCGATCTTGTCGTAGAACACGTCCGCGAGCTCGAGCAGCGTCTCGCCGCGGCGGGCGCCGGTCGCGAGCTCGGCGAGCGTGGCGAGGTGCTTCGCGGCGGCCTCGTAGTCGGCGAGCTGCGCCGCGAGCTCGACGAGCTCGCGCAGCACGCCGGCATCGCCCGGGCTGACGTGGTTCGCGGCCTCGAGCGTCGCGAACGCCTCGTCGAGCTTGCCGGACGCGCGCGCGCGCGCCGCGGCATCGCGCAGCGACAGCGCACCACCGGCCGCTTGCGCCTGCGCGAGCCGGCCGCTCTGCGTGTCCTCCTCGGCGCTCTTCGCCGACGGCCGCGGCTTCGGTGCCTCGCCGCGCAGCCGTGCGAGCGCGCCGGCGACCTCGTGGAACGTCAGCGCGAGCGGACTCGAGGGCTCGTTCGGATCGGTCTTGTTCGCGCGCGTCGGCGCGTCGAGGCTCGTCCGCTCGAGCGCGGGCTGCGCGACCTCGCGGATCGCGTCGAGCTGCGCGTCGTCGCAGGCGAGCACGAGCTCGGCGAGCGCGATCGCGGCGATCTGGCGCTCGCGCGCGACGACCGCGAGATCGGTGCCGCTGTCCGCCGGGAGCTCGCCGGCGAGCTGCGCGAGGCCGCCGGCCGCGGCGACGATCTGGCCGGCATCGCGCAGCCGCACCGTCACGTAGCGCAGCGACGGCCGCCACGTCGGATCGATCTCGAGCGCACGCTGGTGGGTCGCGAGCGCGACGTCGGGCCGCCCGAGCTGCGCCTGCAGATCGCCGAGCCGCGACAGCAGCGGCTTCTGCCGCGCCGGGTGACGCGCGGTCGCCGCGACCTTGCGGCCGAGGATCACCGAGACGCGCTCGAGATCACCGCGCTCGCGCCACGCGGCTTCGAGCGCGTCGAGTGCGGGCAGGTGCGTGTCGGAGATCCGCAGCGCGGCCTCGAGGCAGCGGATCGCGTCGTCGCCACGCTCGGCGCGCCGGAACAGCTCGCCGGCGCGGTACATCGCATCGGCGCGCGCGGTCGGCGAGCTGTCGACCGCGAGCGACGCGAAGCTCTCGAGCGCGACCGCGGCACCGGCGAGATCGCCCGCGCGCTCCGCGAGATCGGCGAACAGCCGCAGCGCCTGGCCGCGCAGCTCCGGGCTGATCGCGCGCGCCGCCTCGACGTCGTCGACGAGCGGGCGCAGGCTATCGATCGCGAGCGCGGGATCGCCGCTGCGATCGGCGGCGACCGCGAGCCGGTAGCGGAACGTGCCGAGCCGCGGTGCCTCGGCTCCGGGATCCGCGATCAGCCCGCGGTACGCGCGGATCACGTCGGGCCACGCGCGCTGTCGCCACGCCGCCTCGCCGAGCGTCGCGAGCACCTCGCGGCGGAGCGGGGCCGGCACGTTCGCCGCATCGGCCTCGAGCGATTCGTGGGCGCGCGCGCCGTGCGGCAGCGCGGCCGCCGGCTCGTCGGCGGCGAGCCACGCTGCGGCCGCCGCGGTCTCGACCTCGGCGCGATCCGCGGCGCGCTCGGCGAGCTTCGCGAGTGCGGCGAGCGCCTGCGCGCGCGCCTTGCGATCGCCGCTCTGCGCGAGCAGCTCGGCCTCGAGCTGGTAGGCGCGCTTGCGCGTCGCGAGGGCGTCGTCGCTGTCGCCGGACGCCTGCTCGCCGGCGTCCTCGGTCAGCTGCAGCGACTCGTGCAGATCGGCGAGCGCGGCGGCGAGATCCGGCGAGCGCTCGCGGCGTCGCACGTCCGCGCGCCGGACGAGCAATGCGGCGCGCTCGAACGCGGGCGGCCGCGTCGCGAGCACCGCGTCGATCCAGCGCCGCTCGGTCGCCGCATCGTCGCCGGCGCGCGCGAGCATCGTCTTCGCGGCGTCGCGGGCGAGCGCGGGCGCGTGGTGCGCGGCGAGTGCGTGCGCACGCTGGTAGTCGGCGGTCGCCGCCGCGGCCTGGCCGGTGCGATCGAGCAGCACGGCGCGCGTGACCGCGAGCTCGGCGGCGCGCGTGTACAGCCGGTCGCCCTGACCGAGCTCGTCCTCGCTCGCGAGATCGACGAACGACGTGATCGCGGTGTCGAGCTCGGCCGCCGCGTGCTCGCGATCATGCGTCGCCTCGGCGATCTCGGCGAGCACCGCGTGCGCCTCGGCCGCGGTCTCGCCGCCGGACAGCGTCGCGCGCCGCAAGCTGCCGCGCGCGTCGTCGATCCGGCCGAGCGCGACGAGCGCACGCGCGAGCGCGAGCTCGTGGCGCGCCATCGCATGCTGCGGCAAGCCGAGTCCGCGCATCCGCTCGTAGAACCCGGCGGCCGCCGCGTGATCGCCACGCCGGCTCGCCGCGGTCGCGAGCCCGACGATCGCCTCGGCCTGCAGCGAGTCGAGCTCGAGCGCCTTCTTCCACGCCGACTCCGCGGCGGCCGGATCGCTCGGCGCGAACAGATCGCCGAGGATCGCGTACGCGCGCGCGCACGTCCGGTGGTCGCCGCGCTCCTCGGCGAGCCGCGCGACCTCGTGCCACGCGTGGATCGCGCTCGGCGGATCGCTCGTCGCGAGCACGGTCGCGGTCATCTCGTGGATCGACGGATCGTCGGGCGCGATCGTCGCGGCGGCCGCGAGCTCCTGCTGCGCGCTCGCCGGATCGCCGAGCTGATGGACGAACACGTCGGCGAGCCGCAGCCGGAGCTGGACCGCGCGCTGGGTGTCCGACGTGCTGACCGCGCGCGCACGCACGAGTCGCACGAGCTCGGGCCAGCGCTGCTCGTCGGCGAGCCGGTCCGCGAGCGAGTCCGCGGCCTCGGTCGAGCCCGGATCGTGCTCGAGCGCGAGCTGGTAGAGCTGGGTCGCGGCCTTCGGCTCGAGCACGCGCAGCAGGCGCGCGCCGGCGAGCGCGGCGAGCGCCGCCTGATCGTCGTCGCCCTCGCCACTCGCGAGCTGCGCGACAGCCTGGAGGTGGGCCGCGGCCTCGCGCGCGTCGCCCTGCGCGAGCATGATCGACGCGAGCGCCGAGTGCGCGGGCGCGAAGCTCGGCCACCGGCCGAGCGCCTGGCGCGCGAGCTCGAGGCCGTCGAAGAACCACGCCGGCCGCGCCGACGCGAGCGCGAGGATCCGCTCGAGCAGCAGCGGCTGATCCGGACCGCCGGACGCGAGCAGCGCGCGATAGCCGCGCATCGCCTCCTCGAGGTGGCCATCGCGCAGCAGCTGATCGACCGAGTGCATCAGGTCGTGCGCGGCCGCGAGCTGGTGCGCCCCCGGCCGCACGCCGAGCTCACCGCTGCGCGTGCCCGCCGGCCCGTAGCCGATCTCGATCGCGCCGCGCCCGATCCGGATCGCGGTCAGCTCGACGTCGCTGACCGCCGGCAGCCGCCAGCCGTTCGGCGGCATCAGCTGCCAGAGCAGCGAGCGGATCAGATCGACCTCGACATCGCACAGCCCGCGCGTGCGCGGACGCTCGGCGCCGTCGGGCTCCTCGGTCGCGCCGAGCAGCGCGCTCAGGATCCGGTCCGCGATCACCGGGCCGGGCGAGGGCAGGTGGCCGTGGATTCGCACCGTGCTCGCGAGCGCGCGCAGCTGCGTGCCCGCGTGGACGAGCTGGATCCGGAAGCTCAGATCGGCGGCCGCAAGGCCATCGGCGGCACGTGCGCGGATCGAGACGAAGCCATCGCCGAGCCGCGCCGAGACCTGCGTGATCCCGAGCGCGGCGAGCGGCTTGCGCACCTGCTCGACGCGACGATCGAGCGCATGACCCGGGATCCGGATCGCGAGCGCGCGCAGCCGGGTGCGCCGGCGCTGGAACCGCTCGATCCGCGTCGAGCCCGGGTCGGTGCCGAGATCGGTGACCTCGAGCTCGAGCCGGTCGAGCACGAACGGCCCGACGCTCTGATCTGCGAGCACGAGCCGGCCCACGCCGCCCATCGCCTGGAAGCTGAAGGGCAGGCGTTGCGGCGCAGTGGTCGCCCCCTCGAGCACGTCTCCGACGTTACAATTTTCTCGGACAGCGCGCAGCCGTCTCCGAGCCGGAACCGACGGCGATCGTCCGCTTGCAGGAACCTCTCAGCGGAAGCTCATGCAGGGCTTGTAGGTCGACGGTAGCGGGTTGCCCTTGTCGTCGGTCTCCTGGCGCAGCAGGCCCTCGTCCGGCTTGATCTTGCTGTCCTTCGCGAGCGCCTCGCACTTCTTCTTGAGCCAGTCCTCGAGGAACAGCTTGGCGCGCAGCGCCCGGAGCTGACCGATCTCGCGATCGGCCGTCTTCTCGAACTCCTCGACCTTGGGCTGCCCCTTCTCGGTGACCTGCAGCAGGACATAGGCGCCGTCGCTCTCGTAGACGCGCGGCGCGACCTTGCCGACCTCGAGCTGCTCGAACACGACGCTCGTCAGATCCTTGCTCAGGCCCGGCAGCTGCGGCAGCCGCGGCGTCGGGCCGTGCTTGACGAGCTTGGGCTTCGGCACGTCGGAGAACGCCGGCAGCTGATCCTTCGACGCGACGATCTCGGCCGGGCCGCCCGCGGCGGGAGTCGCGGGCGTCGTGGTCGGCGCCGGGGTCGCGGTCGACGCGCTGCCGGACGCGCTACCCGCTGCACTGCCGGACGCAGTCGCCGTCGCACTACCGGACGCCTTGCCGGCCGCGCTGCCGGACGCGCTACCGGACGCCTTGCCGGACCCGCTACCGGACGCGCTGCCCGTCGCGGTCGCGCTGCCGGCGCCACCGGCCGGCTTCGCCGTGTCGTCCGCCGCCTTCCACGCGGCGGGCTCGTCCTTACTCTCCCACTCGATCGAGCCGGACGAGCCGCCCTGCTGCTTCTCCATCTGCTCGCGGAGCTGGCGCATCAGCTGCTCCTGCTCCTCGGGGCTCATCTGACCGGGGCCACCTGGCTCGAACGGCGCGCGCTCGAACGTCTTGTCGAGCGGCTGGTTCGACTTCTGCACGGTCGCGATCGCCTCGAGCGCGGCGCGCTTCGCGGCTTCCTTGCTCCACACGTCGCGCGCGAGGTCGGCCGCGATCTCGAGCTTCACCTGATCGTAGGACAGATCCTTCGCGTCGCCGGCGGGCCGCTTGTCCTCGGCGATCACCAGGTATGCGCCGCGATCGGTCGTGATCACCGGCGTCATCTCGCCGGGCTTGAGCGTCTTGACCGCATCGCTGACCGCCTTGTCCCCGAGCTGCGCGTTGTCGGTGGTGCGCCAGCCCATGTCGCCACCGCTGTTGCGCATCGCCTCGTCGGTGGACAGCTCCTTCGCGGCGTCGACGAACTTCTTCTTGCCGGCGGTGATCGCCTGGCGCGCCGCCTCGAGCTTGGCCTTCGCCTCCTCGATCGGCATGCCGGCCGCCTTCTTGTCGGTCTTGTCTGCCGGCTTCTTGTCGGCCGTCTTGTCCGCCGCCTTGTCGGCCGTCTTGTTCGCCGTCTTGTCCGCCGGCTTCTCGGCCGCCGCCGCGCTGCCGCTACCGGCCGCGCTACCGGCCGCGCTGCCCGCGTTGTCCGGCGGGGTCGGCGCCGCGGCCGGCTCGGACTTCGCGATGAAGATCTGGCGCAGCTTGAGCTGCGGCTTGACGTCCTTGTAGGTGCGCTCGTCGGCCTTGAACTTCGCCTTGACCTCTTCCTCGTGCGACGCGAGGAACCGCGCGATGTCGGCATCGGTCAGCTTCATCGCGGCGCGGTAGAGCGCCGGCGTGAACGACACGAGGTCGTACGTCACCGTCGTGTTCTCGTAGATGTACTCGGATAGCGCTTCCTCGCGCGAGACCCGCACCGAGCTCTCGAGGATCTCGGCCATCATCGCCGCGAGCATGCTGCGCGCCTGCTCCTCGCGATAGCTCGTGACCGAGACGTTCAGCCGCTGGACCCACATCTTGAACTTGCTGAGGTTCCAGGTCTTCGTGCCGTCGTCGTGGGTATCGAAGATCTGCTCGCCGAGCGGAACGCGCTGGCCGGCGTAGAAGAAGAACCCCTTCTTGATCTCCTCGTCGACCATGTCGCTCGTGACGCGCAGCCCGCGATCCTCGGCCTCCTGCGCGAGCAGCTCGCGCCGGATCATCGCCTCGATCGCGCCGTACGAGCGCTCGCGGCTCGTGCGCGAGCCTTCGTTCGCGGAGTACGCGACGAGGAACGCCGGCTTGCTGACCTTGCTCTTGCCGACGGTGAGCACCGTGTTGCTCTGCGGCGTGCATCCACCTTCGCGGCCACCCCGCTGTCCGGGGTTGATGTTGATCACGAAGATCGCGATCAAGATTCCGAAGATGAGATAGATGAAGATGGACGCGCCTTGTCGGCGCATGTTTTCAAGCATGGGGAGCTCGCCCGGTGTTCTAAGACGGGCGGCGCAGCTTAGCTACCGAGGGATCCCGGTACAAGCACGCGCGCGGCTCGTGGACGTCCTGATGAGGGGCATTCGGTCGCGGGGCAAGATTGTCTTGCGTGTGCGAAACGTCGCGTGATAACTCCGCACGGCTCAACGGCTCCTCGATCGCTTTTGGATCGCGGCGCCGCTCCTCTCGACGACCATCCACGCACCACGCTCGGGTCTCCGACGACGACACTCCGACGCGGCGCGTCTCTACAGAAAACAGATCAACATGCTCTTCGATTGGGTCTACGGAATGTTTTCCAACGACCTTGCCATCGATCTCGGGACCGCGACGACGCTGACGTTCGTCAAGGGTCGCGGGATCGTCGCGAACGAGCCGAGCGTGGTCGCAGTTCAGGCCGCGGCGCAGGGACCCAAGAAGGTCCTTGCGGTCGGTAAGGAAGCCAAGGAAATGCTCGGCCGCACGCCGGGCAACATCGTCGCGATCCGACCCATGAAGGACGGCGTCATCGCCGACTTCGAGGTCACCGAGGCGATGCTGCGCTACTTCATCCAGAAGGCGCACTCGCGACGGACGCTGGTTCGCCCGCGCGTGATCGTCAGCGTGCCGTCGGGGATCACCGAGGTCGAGAAGCGCGCGGTGCGCGACTCGGCGCTCGCCGCGGCGGCGCGCGAGGTCTACCTGATCGAGGAGCCGATGGCGGCCGCGATCGGTGGTGGCCTCCCGATCACCGAGCCGACCGGCAACATGATCGTCGACATCGGCGGCGGCACGACCGAGGTCGCGGTGATCGCGCTCGCCGGCGTCGTCGACTCGAAGTCGATCCGCGTCGCCGGCGACAAGATGGACGAGGCGATCGTTCAGTACATCAAGCGCAAGTACAACCTGCTGATCGGCGAGCGCACGGCCGAGATCATCAAGAAGGAGATCGGCTCGGCGTATCCGCTCGAGGAGCCGCTGACCGTCGAGGTCAAGGGCCGCGATCTCGTCGCCGGCGTGCCGAAGACGCTGCTCGTCAACTCCGACGAGATCCGCGAGGCGCTGCAGGAGCCGGTCAACGCGATCGTCGACGCCGTTCGCTGGGTGCTCGAGCGCACGCCGCCCGAGCTGTCGGCCGACATCGTCGACAAGGGCATCGTGCTGTCCGGTGGTGGCGCGCAGCTCAAGAACCTCGACGTGCTGCTGCGCGAGGAGACGGGCCTGCCGGTGATGGTGTGCGAGAACCCGCAGCTCGCGGTCGTGCTCGGCACCGGCAAGGTGCTCGACGAGCTGCACCTCCTGCGCGAGATCGCGCTGCGCTAGGCGCCGTGAGGAGCTCGCGGTGACGTTGCGCCGTCGGATCATTGATTGGTGCCTCACGGGGCTGCTGATCCTGATCCCGGCGCTCGTGCTGCGCGCGAGCCTGTCGCGCGGGACGCCGTCGACCCTCGATCAGGCGGTCCTGCGGATCACCGCGCCGCTGCAGGCCGGCGTCAGCTGGATCGTCGAGGGCATCGGCGGGATCTGGACGCGCTACGTCGCGCTCGTCGATGTCGAGTCCGAGAACGAGGAGCTGCGCGACGAGAACGAGAAGCTGCGCCGCGAGCTGACGGAGATGACCCGGCGCGCGTACGACGTCGCCGCGCTCGAGGAGCTCGCGCTGCTCAAGAAGCGCACGCTCGCCGACATGATCGGAGCGCGCGTGATCAGCGCGCCGCTGTCGCCGAGCTTCCGCGTGCTGCGGCTGCGGATCGATCGCGGCGCGGCCGAGATCCAGCCGAAGATGGCCGTGATCGCGGGCAACGGTCCGGTCGGCGAGATCGCGCAGGTGTTCGGCGACTACGCCGACGTCCGGCTGATCTCCGACGCCGACCAGAAGGTCGACGTGCTCGTCAAGCGCACCGGCAAGCGCGGCACGCTGAAGGGCCTCGGTCGCGCCGATAGCTACGCGTGCGAGATCCTGTCGCTCGAGCTGTCGAGCGATCCCGAGCAGCGCGCGAAGGTCGGCGACGAGGTGATCACGTCCGGGGTCGGCTCGCCGTTCCCGCCCGGCCTCGTCGTCGGCAAGATCACGAAGCTCGACGGCGACGACGGCATGCTGCAGAAGGTCGAGGTCGAGCCCATCGTCGACGTGTCGAAGGTGCGCGCGGTCATGGTGCTGCTCGCGAAGCCGCCGCCGCCCGATCCCGACGCGAAGACGAAGAAGCGCAGCGAGCCCGCGTTCGGAGCGAAGCCGCTATGAGGCGACGATGAGGACCGCGACGCTCGTCATCGCCTCGTACCTGATGGCCGTCGTCGTGACGACGTTCTGGCGGCTGCTGCCGGTCGATCTACTGCACGACGCGCTCCCCGATCTCGGCGCACTGACCGCCGCGTACCTCGGGCTGACCGCGCGCCGCCACGTCGCGCCGGCGGTCGGCGGCTCGGTCGTGCTCGGCTACCTGATCGATCTGATCTCGGGGATGCCGCCGGGCTTCCTCGCGCTCGTGCTCGGGCTGACGTGCCTCGTCGCGCGCGCGGCGCAGCAGCGGATCCTCGTGCGCGGCGCGACGATGACGATGGGATTCTCCGCATTCGTCGCGCTGGTCGCCGGGATCGTCGGGCTGTTCGTGCGGCTGTTCTATTCGATCCCGCGGCCGAGCTTCGGGCTCGATCTCCAGCACCTCGCGCTCGTCACGATCGCGACGACGCTCGTCGCGCCGCTCGTGTGGCGCGTGCTGCGCCGGCTCGACGCGATGTTCGCGCGCACCCACCGCGAGCGCGACGCCGCGCTGGAAGGGCTGGCGCCCTGATGCTGCTGCGCTCGGGAGGATCCGGCGGCGGCGGTCCCGCGCTGCCCGAGCTGCACCGCCGGCTCAAGTGGGTCGCGCTCGGCGCGGTCGCGGCGTTCCTGCTGCTCGCCGGCCGGCTGTGGCAGCTGCAGGTGATGCGCGGCGAGAGCTACTACGAGCGCACGGTCTCGAACGTCGTCAAGGAGCGCTACCTGCCGAGCGTGCGCGGCAAGATCCTCGACAAGAAGGGCGTGCCGCTCGCCGACAATCGCCCCGCGTTCAACATCTACGCGATCCCGAAGCAGGTCGACGACAAGACGAAGGCCGAGCTGTCGCGCCTGCTCGCGCTGTCCGAGGACGAGCGCACGAAGATCGACGAGCGCCTCGAGCTCGGCAAGAAGCGCGATCCGAAGAAGCCGATCGCGATCCTCGAGGACCAGGGCCGTGATCGCGCGGCGATCGTCGAGCAGGCGCAGCTCGCCGGTGTCGAGGTCCACCACGAGCCGTATCGCTACTACCCGCAGGGCGACATGGCCGCGCACCTCGTCGGCTACATGAGCCAGATGACCGAGGACGAGGCGGATCGCCTGTTGACCCAGGGCTACGACACGAGCGAGCTCGTCGGTCGCTACGGCCTCGAGGCCGCGTGGGAGAACTACCTGCGCGGCAAGAAGGGCATCGAGCGCTACGCGGTCGACGCGCGCGGCCAGCGGCTCGACGACAAGACAGCGGCGACCCTGATCCAGGGCGAGCGCGTCACCGGCGCGGTGCCCGGCGCGAACCTCGTGCTGACGATCGACGCCGATCTGCAGAAGCTGATCGAGAAGGTGATCACGCAGTCGCGCGTGCCCGCGGCGGCGGTCGTCGTCGTCGAGCCGAAGACCGGCAAGCTGCGCGCGGTCGTCAGCCGGCCGTCGTTCGATCCGAACGTGATGACCGGCCACCTGACGCGCCAGGAAGACGCGATGCTGCGCTCGGATCCGCGCAAGCCGTTCATCGACAAGGCGCTGCGCGGCACGTACGCGCCGGGCTCGGTGTTCAAGTTCGTGACGACGCTCGCCGCGCTCGAGGACGGCCAGGCCGCCGAGGACGAATCGATCTTCTGCACCGGCGAGTACCAGCTGTCGGGCACGACGTTCCGCTGCAACGGCACGCACGGCAAGCAGGACCTCGTCGGCGCGATCCAGCACTCGTGCAACATCTACTTCTGGAAGCTGGCCGAACGGATCGGCCTCGATCGGATCGCCGAGACCGCGCGCCAGTTCGGGTTCGGCACGCCGACGAACCTCGGCCTCAACGGCGATGCCGGCGGACGGATCCCGACGAAGGCCTGGTACGAGAAGCAGGGCCGCTACAAGATCGGCTACGCGACGAACGCGGCGACCGGGCAGGGCGACGTCGAGGTCACGGTCGTCCAGATGGCGATGGCGTACGCGGCGCTCGCGAACGGCGGCAAGCTGTGGGTCCCGCAGGTCGTCGAGCGCGTCGAGAGCAGCGACGGCCGGCCGATCGCGTCGTACCCGCCGAAGCTCGCGCGCGAGCTCAAGCTGCCCGAGGACGCGCTCGACATCTGGCGGCGCGGCATGTGGAAGGTCACGAACGCGCCCGGCGGCACCGCGTTCGATCACGGCTACGTCTCGCTCGTCCCGGTCATGGGCAAGACCGGCACCGCCGAGATCCGGACGAAGCGCCACAAGGAAGAGGACGAGCGCGATCTCGAGAACTGGAATCCGGCACGCTCGCACGCGTGGTTCGCCGGCTGGGCGCCCGCCGACGATCCGGAGATCGCGATCGTCGTGTTCGTCGAGCACGGCGGATCCGGCGGCCGCGTCGCGTGGCCGATCGCGAAGCAGGTGCTCGAGACCTACTTCACGAAGCTGTCGCCGAACAAGATCACCCCGCCGCCGCCGCCGAAGCAGCCGGCGGATGCGGCGAAGCCGGCGGTGAAGCCGTGAGGGGCACCGGCCTCCAGCTGCCGCGCTCGACGATCGGCGTCAGCCGGTGGCGGCGGTTCCGCGCCGCGGTCGACTGGCCGCTGATCCTGACCGTGCTCGCGCTGTGCGCGATCGGCCTCCTGAACCTGTACTCGGCGACGCGCGGCACGCGCCATCACGCGAAGTTCGACACCCAGGTCAAGTGGATGCTCGTCGGGATGGTCGGGTTCTTCGTCGCGACCGTCGTCGACTACCGCGCGCTCGTCCGGCTCGCGTGGTTCGGGCTCGGCGGTGCGATCTTGCTGCTGATCGTGGTCCGCCTGCTCGGCGATGCCGCGCACGGCAAGGGCAGTTATCGCTGGCTCAACGTGTTCGGCATGGGCATCCAGCCGTCCGAGCTCGCGAAGCTGATGGTGATCATCGCGCTCGCGCGGCTGTTCCAGGACGGCGAGCACGCGCGCTACACGCCGGCCGCGCTCGTCGGGATCTTCGCGCTGCTGGCACTGCCGATCGGTCTGATCGCGATCCAGCCCGATCTCGGCAGCGCCGTGCTGCTCGCGCTGATCGTGCTGACGGTCGGCTTCCTCGTCATGCCGTCGGTGTGGCCGATGGTCTACGTCACGCTCGCTGGCCTGCTCGCGATCCCGATCCTTTACGAGACGATGCACGAGTACCAGAAGAACCGGGTGCTCGCGTTCCTCGATCCGAGCTCGGATCCAACGGGCAACGGCTGGCACACGCGGCAGTCGATCTTCGCGGTCGGCTCCGGCAAGGTCTGGGGCAAGGGCTACGGCGAGGGCACGCAGAACCAGTTCGACTTCCTGCCCGAGCACTGGACCGACTTCCCGTACTCGGTGTGGGCCGAGGAGTGGGGCTTTGTCGGCTCGGTGATCCTGCTCGTGATCTTCTCGTTCCTGCTCGTGTGGATCCTGAACGTCGCGCTGTCGGCCAAGGACCGCGTCGGCGCGGTGATCTGCGTCGGGGTCGCGGCGATGACGTTCTGGCACGTCGTCGTCAACATCGCGATGGTGCTCGGGCTCGCGCCGGTCGTCGGCGTGACGCTGCCGTTCATCTCGTACGGCGGCAGCTCGCTCGTCGTGTTCCTGTGCGCGATGGGCCTCGTCGCGAACGTGTCGTTGCGCAAGCACGGCTACTGAATCCCGGCCACGCCGCGAGATTTGCGCGGTTTGCCGGCGGTTGCGCGGCTTGCGCTGGCGCACGGTTTGCTGCGCTGCGTGGGCATGCATGCCGATCTCGTCGCGATCAACCAGATCATGAGTAACCCGATCGCCGCGCGCCCGGACGCGACCGTCGACTCGCTCGTCAACCTCATGACGCAGCACCACGTCGGATGTGTCCCGATCGTCGATGCGCAGAACCACCCGATGGGCATCGTCACCAAGCTCGACCTGATCGAGTGCCAGCCCGACGGCCGGCGCACTGCCCGCGAGATCATGATGCCGCTCGCGCTGGGGATCTCGCCGGACACGACCGTCGCGAAGGCGGCCTCGCTGATGAGCTCGGAGCGGTTCCATCACCTGCTCGTCATCGACGACGAGCGCACGCTGCTCGGTGTGGTCTCGACGATGGACATCACGCGCTGGCTCGCGCAGCAGCAGTAGCCTGGCGCTAGCATGCGCGCATGAGAAGCGCATCGCTCGCCTGCCTCGTCGTCACGCTCGCGACATCGCCGACCGCGGCGGCCCCCACGATCGTCAAGGCCGCGCACCTCTACGATGGCGTGTCCGACAAGCCGCGCGATGGCGTCGCGGTGCTCGTCGACGGCGACGCGATCGTCGCGCTCGGCTCGCCGGCAGAGCTCGCCGCGAAGCACCCGGGCGCGAAGACGATCGATCTCGGCGGCGCGACGCTATTGCCCGGGCTCGTCGACGCGCACACCCACGTGTTCCTCGACGACGACGTCGGCCCCGGCGTCTACGACGCGATCCTGCTGAAGCAGAGCACGCCGTACCGCGCGATCGCGGCCGCGCAGAATGCGCGCATCGCGCTGTCGTACGGCTTCACCACGATCCGCGACCTCGAGACCGAAGGCGCGATGTACGCCGACGTCGACGTCAAGACCGCGATCGAGCGCGGCATCGTGCCCGGCCCGCGGATGGTCGTCGCGACGCGCGCGCTCGCACCGACCGGGATGTATCCGCTGCGTGGCTACAGCTGGGAGCTCGACGTCCCGATCGGCGTCCAGACCGTCGACGGCGTCGAGGGCGCGCGCAAGGCGGTGCGCGAGCAGGTCGGCTTCGGGGCCGACTGGATCAAGCTCTACGCCGACCACGGCGTCTACGAGGGCAAGCCGGACCGCCCGGTGCGCAGCATCGTCAACTCACGGCCGCGGAGGCCGCCGCGATCGTCGACGAGGCGCACCGGCTCGGCGTCAAGGTCAGCGCGCACGCGAACGGCTGGGACGGGATCGACGCGGCGCTCAAGGCCGGCGTCGATTCGATCGAGCATGGCCAGGGCCTGACCGATGATCTCGTCGCTCGCATGGTCGCGCAGAAGGTCGCGTGGTGTCCGACGATGCTCGCGTACCAGTACAGCGAGCAGAAGCTCGGCAAGAACCCGCGGTCGTTCATGGTGCCGCACCACAAGGCGGCGGTCGCGCGCGCCTCCAGGCGCGGCGTGCGGATCGTGTTCGGCACCGACGCCGGCGCATTCCCGTGGAAGCTGAATCCAGCGGCCGAGGCGAAGCTGATGGTCGACGCCGGCATGAGCCCGGCCGCCGTGCTGCGGTCGATGACGTCGGGCGCCGCCGCGCTGCTCGATCCGTGGTGCAAGGCCGGCAGCAAGACCTGCGCGGCGTCGAACATCGGCGTGATCGCGCCGGGCAAGCACGCGGATCTCGTCGCGGTCGCCGGCGATCCGGTGAAGGACATCACCGAGCTGCAGCGCGTGACGTTCGTGATGAAGGCCGGCGTCGTCGCGAAGTGAGATCACCGTTGACCGCCTGGCCTTGTTAGTGTACAACTAACACCAACATGACCGAACCGGTCACTTCCCATGACGACTCGCATCTCCAAGTTCCTGTCTCTCGTCCTGCGCCACGATCCGGCGCGCATCGGCATCACCCTCGATAGCGCCGGCTGGACCGACGTCGACGCGCTGCTCGCAGCGTCGGCGGCGCATGGCGTTCGCATCACCCGCGACGCGCTCCTCGACATCGTCCGCAGCTCGGACAAGCAGCGGTTCGCGCTGTCCGAGGACGCCACCCGCATCCGCGCGAACCAGGGCCACTCGGTCGACGTCGATCTCGAGCTCCCGCCGGCGACGCCGCCGGAGCGGCTGTTCCACGGCACGGTCGATGCCGCACTCGCCGGGATCCGCGCGCAGGGTCTCGTGCGCGGCGCGCGTCACCACGTCCACCTGTCGGCCGATCGCGAGACCGCGACGAAGGTCGGCAGCCGCCGCGGCGCGCCGGTGATCCTCGAGATCCGCGCCCGCGCGATGGCCGACGCCGGTCACGTGTTCTACCGCTCCGAGAACGGCGTGTGGCTCGTCGATCACGTGCCGGTCGAGTTCATCGAGCTCCCGGCCGACCTCGCGGTCCCGCCGCGCGAGCGCAATCACTCGAACACGAAGGCCGCGATCGCGAAGCAGACGCTCGCGGCGATCGAGGCGGGCGCGTACACGAACGCGCGCGGCGAGGCGATCGCGCTGCGCGAAGGGATCGCGAACGCGGTCGAGCGCACCGTGCTGTACGAGCTCGGCGACGGTCTGCGCCGCGGCGTGCCCGGCGCGCGCACGGCGATCACGGTCACCGACGAGACGACGCTCGAGGCGATCGCGCGGCTCGCGGCCGTGCGCGATGCCGGCGGGCTCGGCGTGCTGAACTTCGCGTCGGCGAAGAACCCGGGCGGCGGCTTCCTGCGCGGTGCCCAGGCGCAGGAGGAGACGCTCGCGCGGTCGAGCGCGCTGTACCCGTGCCTGCTCGCGCAGCCCGACTACTACGCGCGCAACCGCGCGGAGCGCTCGGCGATCTACCTCGACCTCGCGATCTACTCGCCCGACGTGCCGTTCTTCCGCGACGACACCGGCGGCTGGCTCGACGAGCCCGCGCTGGCGTCGGTGATCACGTGCCCGGCACCGAACGCCGGGGCGCTGCGCCAGCACCAGCGGTTCGACGGCGCCGCGGTCGAGCGCGCACTGCGCAAGCGCGCCGCGTTCGTGCTCGCGATCGCCGCGCACCACGAGCTCGACCGGCTCGTGCTCGGCGCGTGGGGCGCCGGCGTGTTCGGCAACGACCCGGTGATGGTCGCGACCGCGTTCGGCGAGCTGCTCGAGGGCACCTACGCGAACGTGTTCTCCGAGATCGTGTTCGCCGTGCCGGGCGCCGGCGATCCGAACCACGACGCGTTCGCCGCGCGGTTCGCCCGCCGGTGAGCTACAGCGTCCAGGTCATGCCGACGCGCGCCTCGAACGTCGTCGCCGCGGGATCGCGCGCGAGCCGGACGCCGCCGTCGATCGCGACGTGCTCGGACGCCGTCCAGATCGCACCGACCAGGCCGCCGAGCGTCGTGTCGCCGGCCTCGTAGGCGAGCGTCGCCTCGGCGACCGGTCGCACCGCGAGCGACGCGGGCCCCTCGAGGATCGCGCTCGTCACGAGCTCGGCGCTGTGCGAGCGCGTGTACGCGATCGCCTGGTTCAGGTGCAGCGTCACCGGACGCGTCCGGTACGAGCCGATCAGGTTCGCCTCGGCGCCGAAGCCGTCGTCGCCGCGTGCCTCGGGGAGCAGCACGCCGGCCTCGATCGCGAGGCTCGGACCGCGGCGATCCTGCAGCGTGCCGTCGCGGCCGAGCCACTTGATCAGCAAGTCGTTGTCGAGCAGGTGCGTGCGCGGCTCGCCCGCCGCGGGCGCGAGCCCGACGACACCCTTGATGTCCGCGACGAGCTCGAGGTGCGTCGCGAAGCCCCAGTTGAGGACCATCGCTGGCGCGACCAGGTACGACGCCTCGGGGTCGCGCTCGTACGCGGTGCCGAGCTCGAGCTCGAATTCGCCGGGCTCGGCGACATCGGCATCGGTGCCGTCGAACGGACGGTACGCGTGTGCGTCGCGCGCGAGCATGACGCCGACGGCGACGACGAGCGTCCGCATTACCGGCTCGCCGGGTAGGGGTCGGTGATCGCGAGCAGCGTGCCGTGCTCGACGTCGCACACCCACGCGCCGCCGCGATCGTCCGCGGTCACGCAGTGCGCGCCGGGCGCGGTCGGCACCGTGCCGAGCAGCGCGAGCGTGCCGTCGGCGTGGACGGCGACGATCGACAGCGTCGCGGTCTTCGCGCTCGGCACGTAGAGGTGGCCGAGCGCGACGTTGACGTCGATGACATCGACGCCCGCGCCGACGGTGATCGCGCCGAGCTGCTTGCCGGTGTCCTCCGCGAGCACGACCGCCTTGCCCTCGGCGCAGCCGACGAACAGCTGGCCGCGCGCCGCATCGAGCGCGATCCCGCGCGACCCGGTGCAGCCGTTCGGCCAGCTCGCGACGATCGCGCGCGTCGGCAGATCGATCGCGACGGTCGCGCCGTCCCACAGGTGCGTGAACGCGCGGCGGCGACCGGCATCGATCACGAGCGACTCGGGCCCGCCCTTCACCGCGACGAACGCGGTGTGCTTCGGCGTCGTGCCGTCGAGCGCGAACACCTCGAGCCGATCCTCGTCCGGCTCGGTCACCCAGAGCTCGCGCGTCGGCGCGACCCACCGTACGTAGTCCGGCGCGCTCGCGAGCGCGGCCTGTCCGACGACGCGCAGCGTGCGGGCATCGACGACCACGAGCGCGAGCTTCGTACGATCGATCGCGAACAGCAGGCCCTCGCCTTCATCGGCCGACGTCGTGCCGTGCTCGTGGCCGCCGCTCGCATCCGCCGTCCCGAACCCACCGATCGCGGTCACCCGGCGCGTCCGCGGATCGACGAGGTCGAGGTTGCCGGTGCCACCCGCCGGTGCGAGCACGCGGCCGATTCCCGGCGCGAACCGCAGGTCGTCGAAGCCGATGCCGGCCTCGCCGCCGGGTAACGCGACCGCGGCGGCGGCCGGCTTCGCGGGCGCGGGCGCCGTCGAGCTGCAGCCGGTGACGACGATCGCGAAGGCCAGGGCTCGCATGCCCTGGCAGTACCGGGACCGCGCGCGGATTACAAGCGGACGGCGGTGCGGCCGTTGTCGCCGCCCCACGTCGGCCACCCGGTCAGCGACTTGTCGTGGGTGTCGATCGCGATCAGCCGGCCGTCCTCGCTGCCGAGGTAGATCCAGCCGCCCATCACCGCGGGCTGCGAGCGCAGCGGCGCGCCGGTCTTGTACGTCGCGTTCAGCTTGCCGGTCTTCGCGTCGAGCCGGACCACGTTGCCGGACAGCGTCGCGACGACGATGTCGTTGCCCGCGACGAGCGGCGCGGTGCCGAGGTGGCCACCTTCGGTCGCCGTGTTGCCGGCGAGCGCATACCGCCACTTGACCTCGCCGGACTCGCTGTCGATCGCGATCACCTCGTCGCCCATCGTGCTGTAGACCATGCCGCCGGCGACGAGCACGCGCGAGCCCTGGAACCGCTGCAGCGTCGACACGTTGGCGAGGCCGACCGTCTGCGCCGCGACGCCGGCGTTCGCCGCGCTCGGCACCGACGAGAACCCGTTCTCGCTGTCGTCGACCTGCGCCTGCTTCGTCATCGCCGCGTTGCGCTGGACCTTGCCGTCGAGGTACGGCGCGAGCTTGGCGTGCGCGCGATACGTCAGGCGCGTCGCACCGACGTCGGCGCGGATGATCGCCTCCTTCGTCTCGTCGGGGCGCTCCTCCACGCGGCGCGTGATGTGGAGCTGCTCGTTGCCCTTCGCGTCGCGCACGATCACCGGCGCGGACGTCGCGCGCATCGCGACCGCGTAGCGGATGTCGCCGGTCGCCTGGTCGATCTTCATGACCGTGCCGGCGAACGTCGTCAGGTAGAGGAAGTCCCCGACCGCGACCGGCGCCGACATCACGTCGGCGTCGAGCCACTTGCGCCACAGCGGCTTGCCGGTCTTGAGATCGAACGCACCGATCACGTGCGTCGCGCCGGTCGGCATCGCGCCGGTCGGCAGCGGCGGCTTCGGCGCGTCGGCGAGATCGTCGGTGATCGCGGGCATCGCGCCGCCGTACGCGGGGTACGACGCGAACACGCGGCCGTTCGCGAGCGTCGGCGCGCTGGTCTGCGGATCGCCGAGCCACCACGACCACAGCACCTTGCCGGTCTTCTCGTTGACCGCGAACGTCGTGCACGACTCGGAGTTGAATACGCAGGTCTGGCCCTCGCAGACCGCGTTCGACGGGCCATCGTCCGACAGCGTGCGGCCCCACTGGCCGCTGCCGGTCGTCGCGCTGTAGGCGAAGATCTCGCGCGAGTTGAAGCCGCCCGAGACGATCAGCCGGCCGTCGTGGATCGTCGGCGTCGGCACCGGCGAGCCGGTCGCGAACCGGATCTCGAAGCCGTTGCTCGTCGTCGTCGCGAACGGCGCATCGATCGGCTCGCCCGAGCCGGGTCGCGCGGTGTTCGGTGGCGCGCGCCGCGGGTCCTTGTTCATCGCGACGACGGCCTTCGCCTCCTGTCCGCCGGGCGGACGCGCGTACGGATCCGGCGGCACGTCGGGGATCGGCGGCACCTTCGGCTTCGTCTTCGCGACCGGGCCCGGCTCGACGACGGGAGGATCGCTGTTGCACGAGACCAGCGCGGCCGCGAGCAACGCGGTCGTGGGGACCAGCGACGAGAACGTCGGCGTGTACTTCACGAGAAGACTGCGTGGGCTGCGCATGCCAGCGGCTCCTTCCTTCGGTGCCGTTGCGACACCACGGTGACTGGCGAAGTTTCAGAGGACTTGGCCGACTTCACAACGCACGATGCGGTTCGACGATTCACTCAAGTGACCAAAAGTGTTCGATTGCGACCTGCCGTGCGTCCCGGCATCGGATCCTGTCATCGGGCGCACGCGGGGTGTCTCAATCGCCCGCCACGAAGCTCGCGATCGGCACTTTTGCCTGCAGCTGCCAACCCGGCGCCGCGACATCGATCGCGACCTCGCCGCGCGACGCGCCCGGGTCCCACGAATACGACACCGTGCCTCTGATCTCACCGACTTGAGGATCGTAGACGCGAGCAATTTTCGATCGGTCGAGCGTCCAGCTCCGGACGATCGGCGTCGGCAGGCGATGCGCGGTCTGCCAGAGCGCGATCGCGAACACGCCCGGTGCGTCGGGCTGGCCGCAGCCGGTGCCGTCGGGAGCGAGCACGATCGTCGTCGCGACCGCGGTCTCGGCGATGCAGGCGGTCGTCAGCGTCGGAGGTGGCGTGCACGGCCGCGGCAACGTGGTGATCGCGGCGGCGATCGCGAGTCGGAGCATGCGCCGAGCATGCCGCGCGCCCGCGACCGCGAATGCAAGCTTCGTGTAAGCGTCACGGCGTCTGGGTCAGCTGCTGCGTCATCTGCTGCATCACCGTCGTCACGCGTGCCTGCAGCTTGGACTGCAGCTCGGGCGACATCTGCTCGGTGCAGGCCTGGTTCATCAGGTTGTCGTTCGACGTCGCGAGCATGCAGCGCTTGAGCGCGTCGGGCCACTGATCCTCGACGCACGCGACGCGCATCGTGTCGATCACCGCGGCCATGTACTTCGCGGTCCGCGGATCGTTCTGCAGCGTCGCCTGCTGCGCGTTGATCAGGTTCTTGATCTTCGTCGCGACCGCATCGCAGTCCGCCGGCCCGGTCGTGCCGACCGGTGGCGTCGCGCGCTCGGGGAACATCCGCGGCACGCACGCGATCGCGGCCTCGCGGCCATGCGCGTTCGTCACGCACTCGCCTTGCTCCTTCGACACGAGCGCCTTCTCGCACGCGGTGCGGTACTTCGCGACGACCGGCGTGCGCTCGTCCGGCTCGGCGTAGTTGCCGAGGTCGAGCGACGCGAACACGTCGGCGACGACCGTGCAGTCGGCCGGCGGCGGACGCACGCACAGCTGGCTCAGACACACGAGGCCGGGATCGCACGCCTGCTCGGCGGGGCCCGGTCGGCAATCATGACGCTCGGTCCCGAGCTCGGCGCGCGGACCAGACCCGCCGGCCTCGCCGGGCTCGCGCTGACACCCGACCGCGGCCACGATTCCCACGACGATCCACGCACACGACAGCGTTCGCATGCATCCACATACGCATCAGATCCGCGCCGGATCCCTGCGGTTTTCGATCCAAGCTCGACGCGCGTGCGCGTGTCGTGGCACTCAGAGGTGCTTCTGGATCTCGGCCTCGAGCTTGCTGCGCGGCGCCGCGCCGACGAGCTGGCCGACGACCTTGCCGCCCTTGAAGATCAGCAGGGTCGGGATCGAGCGGATGCCGTACTGCTGCGGGACGACCTGGTGGTGGTCGACGTCCATCTTCGCGACCTTGAGCCGGCCGGCGTACTCGTCCGCGAGCGCGTCGACGGTCGGTGCGATTTGCTTGCACGGGCCACACCAGACGGCCCAGAAATCGACCAGCGTCGGGACGTCGGACCTGAGGACCTCCGCCTCGAAGTTCGCGTCGGTGAGCTCCTTGACGTTCGCACTTGCCATGGTTCTGGCTTTGTAACGCCCTGGCCCTGTCCAGGCAACTGGCCGACTAGCCGGCTTTGCCGCTGGCCGGTACAATCAAGCCCCTGGGATGTCGCGCCTTTTCATCTCGATCGAGCGTCTCGATAACTGGACCGACGAGGGTCGGGCTTCGCTCGTGGGAGATCGCATGACGCTCACCGAGCTCAATCGATCGTTCGCGATGAAGCCGGCGGTCGTGTTCGTCCGCGCGACCGGCCAGGACCACGATCCGAACGACCTGATCGGCCGCGTGCGCTCGAAGGAAGCGCTCGAGGAGATGGGCGCCGAGCAGTTCGAGGACTCGGTGATCTACAAGGACACCGCGTACGACGTGATCGACGGGTTCATCGGCGAGCCGTTGCCTCCATGACCGTGCCGATGCCACTCGACGGCGCGCCGGATCGTCTGCTGTCGGTCGCGCCTTCGCCGGCATTCTGGATCGCGGTCGTCTCGTATGCGGCGGCGACGACCGCGCTGTTCCTGGTGCTCGCCGGCAAGCCGCGCCTGCGGCCGGTCGCGGTCGCGCTCGTCGGGGTCGCGTTCGTCGCACACGGCTTCGACATCGGCTGGCGCGGCACCCAGCACGTCCACCCGGCGCAGTCGGTCCGCGAGGCGATCGGGTTCCTCGCGTTCATCGTCACCGGCGGCTACTTGCTCGCGAGCATGCGCTACCGGCTGACGCTCGGCGGCGTCGTCGTGATGCCGGTGTCGCTGATCCTGCTGGTCGCGGCGCGGCTGACGCCCGCGGGGACCGCGCCCGAAGATCTGTCCGCGCTCGGCCGGATCCACATCTCGCTCGCGACGATCGGCGTCGGCATCTTCGCGCTCGCGAGCGCGCTGTCCGCGATCTATCTCGTCGAGGAGCGCGCGCTCAAGAAGAAGAAGTTCGACGCGATCTCGTTCAAGGACAAGGGCGCGCCGCTCGAGTCGCTCGATCGGATGAGCAAGCGACTCGTCTGGGTCGGGTTCCCGATCTTCACGGTCGCGCTCGTGCTCGGCGTGACGTGGGTGTCCAAGCTCGGCGAGTCGCTCGATCGGCCGGAGTACCCGCTCGCGATCGTCACCTGGCTCGCGTTCGCCGGGCTGCTCGTGTCGCGCAGCGTCTATGGCTGGCGCGGCCGGCGGGCCGCACGGCTGACGCTCGCCGGATTCGCCGGCGCGCTGATGGTGCTCGTGATCTACCTGCTGCGCAGGATGCTGGGGTAGGGCGTGAGCGAGCTGTTCGTCGTCGGCATCAGCTGGCGTACCGCGCCGGTCGCGGTGCGCGAGAAGCTCGCGTTTCGCGAGGACGAGATCGCGCCGGCGCTGCGCGCGCTGACGACCGAGCATCCGGTCGCCGAGGCGCTGCTGGTGTCGACGTGCAATCGCGTCGAGGTCTACGGCGTGGCGCGCCCCGGCGTCGATGCGACCGGGCCGGTGCGGCGGTTTCTCGCCGAGCACCGCAACGTCGCGGTCGCCGAGGTCGCGGACGTGCTGTACGACCACCGCGGGACCGCCGCGATCCACCACGTGTTCCGCGTCGCCGCCGCGCTCGACTCGCTCGTCGTCGGCGAGGCACAGATCCTCGGCCAGCTCAAGGCGGCGTACGGCGTCGCGGGCGCGGCGGGCACGTCGGGACCGCTGCTCGGACGCTGCCTCGAGCGCGCGTTCGGCGCCGCGAAGCGCGTCCGCACGGAGACCGCGATCGCGCGCGGCGCGGCCAATGTCTCGTCGGTCGCGGTCGAGCTCGCGACCCGCGTGTTCGGCGATCTGTCCGGCAAGAGTGTGCTCGTCGTCGGCGCTGGCAAGATGTCGACGCTCGCCGCGCGCCACCTGTACGCGAACGGCGCGCAGCAGATCGTGGTCACGAACCGGTCGCCGGAGAAGGCCGAGGCGCTCGCGACCGAGATCGACGGCGTCGCGAAGCCGTGGGCCGACCTCGAGGCGCTGCTCGTCGGCGCCGACATCGTGATCAGCTCGACCGGCGCGCGCGAGCCGATCCTGACGCCGCCGCTGTTCAAGAAGGTGACGAAGGCGCGGCGGTGGAGGCCGATGACGGTGATCGACATCGCGGTGCCACGCGACGCCGACCCCAAGATCTCCGACTTCGACGGCGTGTACCTGTTCGACATCGACGATCTCGAGAAGGTCGTGCACGCGAACCTGTCCGAGCGCGAGCGCGCGGCGGCGCACGCGGCGAAGATCGTCGAGCACGAGGCCGGCCAGTTCGAGCAATGGCTGCGCACGCAGGGCGTCGTGCCGACGATCAAGGCGCTGCGCGAGCGGTTCACCCAGATCGCGGACGCCGAGGTCACCAAGGCGCTCGAGCAGCTGGCGCGCCGCGAGCACTCGCCGGCGCAGCAGCGCGAGCTCCTGCAGCGTGTCGTCCAGCTCGTCGTCAACAAGCTGCTGCATGCGCCGACGTCCGCGCTGCGCGAGGCCGCGGCCGACGAGGCGCTCGTGCGCGCCGAGGTGCTGTGCGAGCTGTTCGGGCTCGAGCCGCAGACCGGCGAAGCGGCCGAGCACGAGCCCGCCCCCGTCGCGGCTTCCATGGCACAGTCGGCGCAAGCAAAGGTATCGACGTGAAGCGAATCGTCATCGCCACCCGCGGCAGCGCGCTCGCGCTGTGGCAAGCCGAGCACACGAAGGCCCGCCTGCTCGCCGTCGAGCCCGGCCTGACGGTCGAGCTCGAGATCATCACCACGTCCGGCGACAAGATCCTCGACGTCCCGCTCGCGAAGGTCGGCGGCAAGGGACTGTTCGTGAAGGAGATCGAGCAGGCGCTCGTCGACGGCAAGGCGGATCTCGCCGTGCACTCGATGAAGGACGTGCCGGCCGAGCTCGCACCCGGGCTCGAGCTCGTCGCGGTGTCGAGTCGCGAGGTGCCGTGGGACGCGCTGTGCGCGCGCGCGCCGGTCACGCTCGACACGCTTCCGAACGGCGCGCGGATCGGCACGTCGAGCATGCGCCGCCAGTGCCAGCTGCTCGCGCGCCGCCCCGATCTCGAGATCAAGATGCTGCGCGGCAACGTGCCGACCCGGATCCGCAAGCTCGACGACGGCGAGTTCGACGCGATCGTGCTCGCCGCCGCCGGGCTGACGCGGCTCGGGCTCGCGCACCGGATCACGCAGCAGCTGCCGCTCGAGCTGTCGATCCCGGCGGTCGCACAGGGCGTGCTCGGGTTCGAGAGCCGCGCCGGCGATCGCGACGTGATCGAGCTCGTGCGCCGCGCGATCCACGATCCGGCCGAGGCCGAGCGGATCGCGGCCGAGCGCGCGTTCCTGCTCCGCATGGGCGGGAGCTGTCAGACACCGCTCGCCGCGCACGCGACGTCGGCCGACGGCCAGCTCCGGATGATCGGGATGTGCGGCATGCCGGATGGTTCCCGGATCCTGCGCGCCGAGGCCACCGGCGCGGTGACCGACGGCGCGGCGGTCGGCCGCCAGCTCGCCGAGGACCTGCTGTCGCAGGGGGCCGCCGAGATCCTCGCCGCCACGAAGTGAAACCCGCGTATGATCGAGCGGCAACTTGGTGGGGGCCAAGTGTCGCGCAACAAGCAACTCGCGGGTGTCCTGCAGTTTGGCGATCATCACGCCTACGACGGCGATCGTCCGTGGTGGACGTTGCGCTTCGTCGAGCCGATCGCGCGCGCGGATCGCAACCAGGTCGCGGCGCTGCTGACCGGCGTCGACGACGCGGACTTCGAGCTGACCTGGATCGGACCGCGGCAGTGCCAGCTCGATCCGGGTGACCTCGCGATCGCCGATGCCGCGGGCTGGAAGCGGCTGTACAAGCAGATCGATGCGCTGCTCGCGCGGATCCACGACCGGTTCCCGCTGTTCGCGGTGATGCTGCAGGGCGGTCAGTTCGCGGGCAAGGGCGAGCTCGACACGCTCGACGACGACGCGCTCGCCGCGATCAAGCGGATGCCGCTCGCGAAGCGCAAGCAGCCCGCCGCGCCGCGGCGCAAGAAGCGCCCGACGCCGCCGGCGCTGCGGCCGATCTCGAAGCTGCGCGCCGCGTCTCGCGCGAGCGTCGAGGGCACCGTGATCGCGCTCGGCAAGAAGCAGTGGCGCAGCCGCGACGGCAAGTCGCTCGTCGCGCGCGACGGCGTGCTGCAGGACGCGTCGGGCTCGATCGACGTGATGTTCTGGGCCGACGACGCGAAGACGGTCGAGGTCGGCATGGTGATCCGGATCGAGGACGGCTGGGTCGATGGCACGCGTGCCGCGCGCACCCTGTCGCGCGGCAAGACCGGCACGCTCGTCGTCGTCGAGTCCGCGCCGCCGGCCTGATCTGGCGGTCGCCTCACGTACGCGCCGCGTCCGTGCGCCGGTGCACCAACGCGCTGCCGGCTCGCCGCTGGACGCGCCGATCCGCACGCGATCGCCGTCGAGCGACGCGGAGTTGGGCGACGCGCGGCCGGTACGTGGATTGCGTAGCCGGAACCTCGTGCGCCTCGCGATCACCGCACTGCTGGGTATGACCATGTCGGCGACAGCCGAGGCGTGCCCGCGCGACACGCTCTGCCTCGCGATCGCGCTGCCCGATGCCGAGGCGCTCGTCGCGCCGCGACCCGAGCTGGCCCTGCGGCTCGATCGCGTCGCTCGCATCGATCGCGTGCCGGGAGGCGCGATGCTCGCGAAGGCGATCGCGACCGCGCCGAAGCCGCCGCCGCCGCCGTCGCGCGACGACGAGCCCGAGGTGCCATGGATCTGGCAACAGCTGCACGACTCGGTCTACGACCGCATGCCGCACTACGAGCAGGACCGGTTCACGATGGTGCTGTCGCCGGTCATCGTGTCCGGCTCGTTCGACAGCGTGCCGGGCGTCGGGCTGTCCGGCGACTTCTGACGCGGCGCGAACGTTTGGCGTTGTAAACCGTTCGCGATGCTGATATTTCGTGAAGCGAAATGTCCGGGTCGCGTACCACCGACCACAAGCGTGCGCTCGATCGCATCATCGAGACGACGATCTACCTGAACACCGAGTCGCGGCGGATCGCGCGCGAGCAGTCCGCGAAGCTCGGCATCACGGCGACGCAGCTCAACGTGCTCAAGCTGCTGCAGACGGTCGGCGATCTGTCGCTGTCCGAGCTGTCGCGGCGGATGGCGGCAACGAACTCGACCGTGACCGGGATCGTCGATCGCATGGTCGCCGCCGGGTACGTCGCGCGCGAGCAGAGCGCGGACGACCGCCGCGTGTGGCGGATCAAGCTGACCGCGCAAGGCCGCGCGATCGCGAAGAAGGTCGAGGTCGCGCCGTGGGAGATCCTGCGCGGCGCGGTGCTCGCGCTGCCGGCCGCCGAGCTCGCGCAGCTGATCGCGACGCTCGAGAAGGTCGCGGCGCACGTCGCGGCCCAGATCGAGGCGCAGGTCGAGAAGCGAGGAGGCTGACGATGCCGACGATGCGCGAACGAGTCGAGGAGCTGATGGCGCGCCGCGCGAAGGCGCGCGAGATGGGCGGCGAGGCGAAGATCCAGAAGCATCACGAGCGCGGCAAGCTGACCGCGCGCGAGCGCATGGCGCTGCTGTTCGACGACGGCGCGTACACCGAGATCGGGATCCACGGCACCGAGATGGGACCGGGCGCCGATCCGGTCCCCGCGGATGCCGTGATCTGCGGCTGGGGCAAGGTCGCCGGCCGCCACGTCGCCGCCGCCGCCTACGACTTCACGGTCAAGGGCGGCTCGATCGGCATGGTAGGCGAGACGAAGGTGACGCGGATGCGCGAGCTCGCGCTGCGCTGCCGGATGCCGATGGTGTGGCTGATCGACTCCGCCGGCGCGCGGATCGATCCGAAGGCGAGCCGCGATCCGGACATGATGTCGCTGTTCGCCGGCTCGGGTCACCTGTTTCGCGAGCAGGTCGTGATGAGCGGCGTCGTCCCGCAGATCGCCGCGATGGTCGGCCCGGGCGCCGCCGGCACCGCGTACATCCCGGGGCTCGCCGACTTCGTGCCGATGGTCGCCGGCAAGAGCTCGCTCGCGCTCGGCGGTCCACCGCTCGTCAAGGCGATGACGAACCAGGACGTCACCGAGCAGGAGCTCGGCGGCTCGCGTGTCCACTGCGAGACGTCCGGCGTCGCCGACTGCGAGGTCGAGTCCGACGAGCAATGCATCGCGATCGTGAAGCGGTACCTGTCGTTCATGCCGCAGCACGCGGGCGCGTCGCCGCCGATCCTCGCGTGCGACGATCCGATCGATCGCGCCGACGACGCGCTGCTCGACATCGTCCCCGAGAGCCAGCGCAAGACCTACGACATGTACGAGGTGATCCGGCGGATCGTCGATCACGGCGACTACCTCGATCTCAAGCCACGGTGGGCGCGCCCGATCATCACGTGCCTCGCGCGGTTCGGCGGTCGCCCGGCCGGCATCGTCGCGAACAACCCGAAGCAGGGCGGTGGCATCCTCGACGCCGACACCGCGGACAAGGCCGCGCACTTCATCCAGATCTGCGATGCGTTCGGCATCCCGCTCGTGTTCCTGATGGACGTGCCCGGGTTCTGGGTCGGCAAGGATCACGAGCACGCGGGCATCATTCGCCACGGCGCGAAGCTGCTGCACGTGATGGCCGCCGCGACGGTGCCGAAGCTGACCGTCGTCACGCGCAAGGGCTATGGCGCCGGCTACTACGTGATGGCGGGCCGCGCGTTCGAGCCCGATCTCATGGTCGCGTGGCCCGGCGCCGAGATCAGCGTCATGGGCGCCGAGGGCATGCTCGGGATCGCCGGCGCGAAGCTGTTCAAGGACGCCGAGCCGCCGCCCGAGGTCCGCAAGCAGATCGCGGCCTCGATCCAGAAGCACATCGACATCTACAAGGTCGCGGGCTGGGGCCTCGTCGACGACGTGATCGATCCGCGCGAGACCCGAGGCCTCGTGTGCCGCGCGATCGAGATGGCGTGGGGCCGCGTCGTCGAGCGACCCGCCCGCAAGCGCGGAATCATTCCGGTCTGAAGGAGGCAGCGATGCACGCGTTCACGCCAGAGCACCAGATGGTGAAGTCGCTGATCCGCAAGTGGGCGGCCGCGAAGCTCGAGCCGCAGATCGACGCGCTCGAAGCTGGCGAGCCGCCGTACGCGCTGATGCGCGACTTCGTGAAGAGGTTCGGGATCGCCGAGCTCGTGCGCACCGCGTTCGGCAAGCTCGACGCCGCCCCCGAGTCGTCGCCGACCGCGTTCAAGGGCGTCGGCAGCGGCGACCCGGCGCTCGGCGCGATCGTCGCGATCGAGCTGTCGCGCGTGCTGCCCGGGTTCGCGCTCGCGTTCGCCGCGTCGACCGGCCTCGCCGGCGGCGCGATCATGGCGAAGGGCACGCTCGCGCAGAAGCGACGGTGGGGCCTGCCGATCCTCACGCTCGAGCAGATCGGCGCGTGGGGCATGACCGAACCCGGCGCCGGCTCCGACGCGTTTCGCTCGATGCGCACGATCGCGCGCCCGCATGGCGATGGCTACGTGCTGTCCGGCCAGAAGACGTTCATCACGAACGCGCCGTACGCCGACGTGTTCGTCGTCTACGCGAAGATCGTGCGCGACGATCGGCCGGTCGAGGAGCTGCCGATCCAGCCGTTCGTGGTCGAGCGCGGCGACGCCGGCCTCGCGACCGGCAAGCCGCTGCGCAAGATGGGCATGCACGCGTCGCCGACCGGCGAGCTGTTCCTCGACGATTGCTTCGTCCCGGCGGATCGCCTGCTCGGCGAGCAGGAGAAGCAGATCGGCCGCGAGAGCGGGCGCGACGTGTTTCACGGCGAGCGCACCGGCATGGCGCCGATGTGCGTCGGCATCATCGAGCGCTGCCTCGAGATCGCGACCGACTACGCGAAGCAGCGCGTGACGTGGGGCCGCCGGATCGCGGACTACCAGCTCGTCCAGGACAAGCTCGCGCGGATGTTCATGCACCTCCAGAACTGCGAGAACCTGATGTTCAAGCAGCTCGCGCTCGCATCCGAGGGCAAGTCGATGACCGCCGCCGAGGCGAGCGCGTGCAAGCTGTACTGCGCGCGCGCTGCGACCGAGGCCGCGCTCGACGCCGTGCAGGTGCTCGGCGGCAACGGCTACATGCAGGAGTACCGCGTCGAGATGCTCGCGCGCGACGCGAAGCTGCTGCAGATCGGCGGCGGCACCGACGAGATCCAGATCATCAACATCGCGCGCCACCTGCTCGCGTCATAGCGCGTGACGCTCGAAGCGCCGGGCGCCACCGTAGCGAGCCCACAGCGGCGCGTCGTTCAGCTTGCGCACGGGCGAGATCCGCAGCGCGAGCGGCTCGAACGCACGCGGTGCCTCGATCAGGAGCGCGTGCCCCGCTGCGCCGAGCGGATTGTGCCGGAGATCGAGCGCGAGCAGCCGCGGGCCGAAGTGCGACACGAGCGCTGCCAGCCCGCGCTCGGTGAGCCCACAGCGCTCGAGCCCGAGCACG
Organism: Kofleriaceae bacterium; assembly: GCA_035715365.1. Classification (GTDB taxonomy): domain Bacteria; phylum Myxococcota_A; class Polyangia; order Haliangiales; family Haliangiaceae; genus JABFXX01. The sequence continues at coordinate 97,583 of DASTLB010000048.1, forward strand.
AACGTGTGGTCGATGCAGGTCGCGATCGCCGCCGCGCCGGCATCACCGATCGCGCAGCCGTTCAGCACGAGCCGGCGCGGACGCGCGACCGTGTCGGCGAACGCACGCGCACCATCGCCGAGTGGATTGAGCGACAGATCGAGCGCGTGCACGCGCGGCAGGCCCGACCACGTCGCGAGCAGGCGCGCCGCGGTAGCGTCGAGGCGGCAATTCGACAGGTCGAGCTCCTCGACGGCCGACAGCCGCGGCAACAGCCGGGACAGCACGTCGCCACCGATCGCGGTGCCGGCGAGCACGAGCGATCGCAGCTGCCCGAGCGCCGGGAGCGCGGCGAGCCGCGTCCCGAGATCGCGCGCCCCGAGCAGCGCGAGCTCGCGCAGCCGAGGCGCCGCACCGGCGAGCGCGAGCGCGGCATCGCCGTTCATGCCGGAGATCACGAGCTTCTCGAGCTGCGAGCAGGCGTCGCGCGTCTCGCGCAGCGCGGTCGCGGGGATGTCGACGTGGAGCAGCGCGAGCTCGCGCAGCCCGGACGCGAGATCCGGCAGCCGCGGGATCGGGACCGCGCGCCGCCGCGTCCACATCTGCAGCGTCAGCGCCTCGAGCGCGGGCAGCCGGGGCAGGTCCTCGATCCAGCGCGCGTCGGCCTCGAGCCGCAGCCGCTGCACCCGATCGGCGACGCCGCTCGCGAGCCATCGCGCCGGCGATTCGCGCGACTGCACGCTGAGCTCGGTCACCTGCCCGAGATCGACGAGCAGCTCGAGCGGCTCGTGGATCGCGTAGACGTACGCCGAGCGGATCGCCGGGTATGCCGGTAGCTGCGCCGCGAGCTGGCGCGGCGAGCTCGTCGGCTCGGGATGCGCGGCTTGCCCGAGGCGATGCGCGTCCCAGCGAGCGCCGTGCTCCGCGCGCAGCTGGTGAGCGCGCCGGCGGAGCAGCGGCCACGCGGGATCGGTCTGCGGCATGCCGTCGAGCCGGCACTGCACCGCGAGGTACTCGCCGAGCGGATCGCCACGCTGCTGGAGTGCATCGGCGTAGACGAGGCGGGCGGTCAGGTCGCCGGGCGCGGCGTGCACCGCGGCGAGCAGGGCATCGAGCTCGTCCGTCATGGCCGCTGCTTCGCGATCACCGCGAGCGCGATGCCGCCGAGGATCGCGAGCGTCGCACCGGCGAGCCGCAGCGTCACGACCTCGCCGAGCACGAGCGCACCGCCGGTCGCGGCGAGCACCGGGACCGCGAGCTGGATGATCGCCGCTCGCGTCGCGCGCAGCGAGGGCAGGGCCGCGTACCACAGGCTGTAGCCGACGCCGGATGCGATCGCCCCGGACGCGACCGCGAGCAGCACGCCCTCGGTCGAGAGCTGGCCGCCGGCGATCGGGATCGCGAGCAGCAGCGCCGCCGCGAGCGGCAACGACCGCGCGAAGTTGTCGGCGGTGACCGCGAGCGGATTCGCGGCGCCGCGGCCGCGCAGCGAGTAGATCCCCCACGCGATGCCGGCGAGCGCCATGAGGCCGGCGCCGAGCGGATCGGGCGCGGCGAGCCCGGGCAGCGTCAGCACGACGAGCCCGCCGCCGGCGATCGCGAACCCGAGCCACTCGACGACCCGCGGCCGCTCGCCGCGTGCGACGCCCCAGCCGATCATCGTCGCCTGCACGCTCGCGAACAGGATCAGCGCGCCGGTCGCGGTCGCGAGCCGGAGGTACGCGAACGAGAACGCGGCCGCGTACGCGAACAGCGCGCCGCCCGAGGCCCAGCTGCCGGTGCGCGGCGCGTTGCGACCGGCGAGCACGACGAGCACGAGCGCGCCCGCGCCGAGCCGGATCGCGGTGAAGCTCGCCGCGTCGATCGCGCGCGCGCCGAGCGCGGCCCGACACAGCAGCGAGTTCGCCGCAAACCCGACGAGCGCTGCGACGCACAGCGCGATCACGACCGCCGGACGGCGCGGGCTCACGGCCGCAGCGTAGCGCGCGCGCCGGTTCGACATCAGGTTCGCGATGTACTTCGCTAAGCACGCGCGGCCGAGCTGGGTGCCGATCGGCCCGAAATTTTGCACGTACGCTACCCGGGCCCTACGATCACGGGGCCGTGAAACCACACGCCTACGTCTCGGGACTCCTGCTGGTCGTCGGCTGCGCGTCGCCCATGAAGGCGCTGCGCGACGACAACAAGCACCTGACCGAGACCGTGGCGCAGCTCCGCAGCGAGCGCCGCACGCAGGATCGCAAGCTCCGCGATCTGCAGCGCCAGCTCGATCTCGTGCGCGCGCAGGTCGTCACCGCGACGATCGATGGCACCGTGCCGACGCTGCCGGTCGAGGTCGCGGCGCCGCCGAGCACCGCGGCATCGAATGGCTCGCGCGTCGTCGGCGTCACCGAGGATGGCGACGAGATCGTCTACGAAGGCGATGCGGCCGCGGGGCGCGCCGCGACGCTCGAGGACGATCCACCGCGCGCACCGACGCGGACGCCGAGCGTCGCGCCGATCCCGAGGACGACCGATCGGCTCGAGGTCACGCGTCACGTGCCTCCCGTCTCCGCGCGAGGCGCGCGCACCCCGCAGCGCGATCGCGATCTGCCAAGCGATCGATCGGCGGATGCCGCGAACGACTACCGGCTCGCCGTCGAGCTCGTGAAGGCGGGCAAGCACGACGAGGCGGTCGCCGCGCTGCGCGCATTTCTGACGAAGTATCCGCGTCACGATTACGCCGACAACGCGCAGTACTGGCTCGGCGAGGCGTTCTACGCGCACAAGGACTACCCACACGCGCTCACCGAGTTCCGCGCCGTGATCGAGACCTACCCGCGCGGAAACAAGGTTCCCGACGCGCTGCTCAAGGTGGGATACTGCTATCAGGCGATGGGCCAGAGCGAGAAGGCTCGCGCCGTCCTGGAGCAGGTCGTGAACCTCTATCCCAAGACCGAGCCGGCCGCGCTCGCCGCGAAGCGCCTGGAGAGTCCGTGACGCGCAGACGCGATCTCGCGACGCTGCTGTTCGTGCTCGCGCCAGGCTCGGCGTCGGCGCAAGTCCCGGTCTATCCGAACCAGCCCGAGGCGCCGATCACGCTCGATCCCGCGAAGTCGGGCAACCAGCTGCCGCAGCAGCCGCAGCAACAGCAGCCGCAGCAGCCGGCGAAGCCGAACGTCGTGATCGTCGGACCCGACGGCAAGATCATCGGCGGCGACGCGCAGCCCGCCGCGCCGGGTGGCTACTACGTGCCGTCCGGCGGCGATCAGACGTACCAGGAACCGTCGGTGATCCACTCGGGGCCGGTCCCCGAGCTCCACGTCGTCCGGCGCGGCGACACGCTGTGGGACATCTGCTGGTACTACTTCAACGATCCGTGGCAGTGGCCGAAGGTCTGGTCGTACAACCCGCAGATCACGAACCCGCACTGGATCTATCCCGGTGACCTCGTGCGCCTGTTGCCGCGCGGCACGTTCGAGCAGCAGCCCGGCCTCGATCCCGAGGCAGGCACCGGTGACAAGACGCAGGGCCAGGGCACGACCGGCGCACGCGATCAGGTCCCGCCGCCGCAGCGCCGGATCGAGTCCGCGGTCACGACAACCGCGTTCGTCGAGAAGTCCGATCTCGACAAGTCGATCACGATCGATGGCGCGGTCGACGAGAAGACGCTGCTCGGCGCCGGCGACGAGGTCTACCTCAGCTATCCGAAGGACCGGCCGCCGGAGCCGGGCAAGCGCTACTCGATCTACGTCGCCGGGCGGTCGGTGAAGCACAACGGCAAGGAGTACGGCTCGTACGTCCGGCTGCTCGGCTCGCTCGAGGTGCTGAGCGTCAAGCAGGACAAGCGTGCGCGCGGCCGGATCATCGAAGCGAACATGGAGATCGAGCGCGGGTCGAAGGTCGGCCCGCTCGTCACGAAGTTCAAGAACGTGCCGCCGGTGCCGCCGAAGGTCGACCTGCAGGGCGCGATCGTCGCGATGCTGACGAAGGATCAGCTGATCGGTGATCGCGGCGAGGTCGTGTTCGTCGCGCTCGGCAAGTCGAGCGGCCTCGTGGTCGGCAACCGGATGTACGTCGTCCGCCGCGGCGACGCGATGCCGAACACGATGAGCGAGAACGTCGGCTCGGATGATCGGCGGTTCCCGGCGCGCGCGCTCGGCGAGATCGTGATCGTCGAGGTCGGCGACAAGATCTCGATCGGCGTCGTGACGCTCAGCGTCCAGGAGATGAGCGTCGGCGATCTCGTGATGATGCAGAAGGCGAAGTAGCTCAGTCTTCGCGCAGCAGCGGCAGCACGAAGAAGAACCGCGAGCCGCGGCCGAGCGCGCTCTCGACGCCGACGCGGCCGTGATGCTCCTCGACGATCCGGCGGCACACGTAGAGCCCGAGCCCGGTGCCCTCGGCGCGTCGCCCGGTCGCGCGGATCCGTTCGTACTTGTCGAACACCCGGCGCGCGTCGTCGGGCGCGAGCCCCGGACCTTGATCGATCACCGAGACGCGCACCGCGTCCTCGGATACCTCGACGCGCACCCAGACCTCGGAGTCTCGCGGTGCGTACTTCAGCGCGTTCGTCACGAGGTTCGCGACGACGCGCTCGATCCGCCGCGCATCCGCGTACACCATGACGACGCCGTTCGCCTCGACGTGCACGCGATGCAGCTCGGTCGACGCGACCATCCGCTCGACAACGTCTTGCACGAGCCCGACGAGCTCGATCGGTTCGCGATCGAGCTCGAGGCGCTGCGCATCGAGCGACGCGAGATCGAGCAGGTCGTGCACCATGTGATCGATGAATGTCAGGTTGCGACGGATCCGACCCAGTGCCTGCGTGACGACCCCCGACGTCGGCGGCACGTGATCGTTCAGGACCGCGATCTCGAGCGCGATCACCGAGAGCGGACTCTTGATGTCGTGGCCGATCGCAGCGGCATCACGATCGAAGGTCGACTTGTCTTCCTTCGTATGATTCCCGTCGAGAATCGTCGTGGTCGGCAGCTCGCCGGTCGCGCGAGGAAACCGAGCGGGCCTCGGTGTGTCCTCGACGCGCTCTCGTCGCGTGCGCCGCCGCATCGCATCCGCTGCCAGGCCGTGTTGACGTGCTCCCCCACCAGTTCTCGCCATCGGGTCCTCCTCCACCTGTTCGGCTGACCGGAATTGCACATTCAGGTATAGGGCGTGCGCTACACGACTTCTATCCGCGTTTTCACGTAATTCGCGATCAGCATTCAGCTGGCCAGTGCACGATGACGACGAAAAATTTTCGCGACGCTGGTGACGTGTACTCGCGATCACGATCGATCGCGCGCCGATGTCACGTACGCGCGATGCCGTGGCGCACAGCAAGCTGCACGAGATCGACGAGCGAACGCGCCTCCAGCTTGCGCATGATGTGGTGACGATGCGTCTCGACGGTACGTTTCGCGATGAACAGGCGAGCAGCGATACTTTCATTCGTATGCCCCGCAACGATCAGCGCGAACACCTCGAGCTCGCGGTGCGTGAGCCTGCGTAGTGGCCACGCGGCGTCGTCGAGCACGAGCGTCTCGACCTGGTCGCGCGCGATCGTCGGCGGCAAGTAGCGCTCGCCGCCGAGCACGGTGTGCACCGCGACGACGAGCTCGTCGGGAGGTTGCGTCTTCAGCGCACATCCACTGGCACCGGCGCGCAACATCTCCGCGATCCGCGGCGTGTTGCTCCCGACCGTCAGACCCACGACTTTGCAGTCGGGCTGGATCCGTCGCAGCTCGGACGCGGTCGCGCTCGCGCTGAGACCTGGCAACTCGAGATCGATCAATGCGACATCGATCGCGACGCTCGCCGCGATCGCGAGTGCTTCGCGTCCACTGCCGGCTTCGAACTGCAGCTCGAGATCGCTGGTCGTGTCGAACAGTGTTCGCAACCCGATGCGAAACACCGGGTGCTCGTCGACAACTGCGATCTTTGCTCGAGTCGTCGCAGGATGTGTGGAGTGCATGTGCCCAACGCCCTTTCGTGCCCCACACGATTCATACCCTCTGGCGCCGACGAGGGAGATGAACTTTCGTTGATCCCGGCCCGGAAGTTTCGGCCGCGGAGCAAGCACGATTCACGCGTAACGAGACGCACGGTTTCTCGCGAGCGTGATGGGAGCGTGGCTGGCGATGGGTAAATCGTGATACCCGATCGCGATGGTCGATCCGTGGGTGTGTATCGATTGTGGTGCCCGACAGCCGGGACAGGGAACGTGTCGCGCCTGCGGCCACGACGACACGCTCGACATGAACGACTTCAAGGTCCGCGAGCTCATGCGTGACGTCGACGCGCGGCTCGCGAGCCGGCGCGAGGGCCGATTACGGCTCGTCGGCGTCGTCACCGGCATGGTCGTGGTGTTCGGGCTGTGGATGATTCCCGGGTACTGGTCGATGCGTGGAACGGTCTATCCCGGATTGCCGCTGCTGATCGATCAATGGGTCTTGATGGCGCTGATCGGGCTCGGCGTGATGAAGCTGCTCGAGCGTGCGTTCGGCCGCCGGCGCTTCCCGTACTTGCGCGATGACCTGACCATCGGGTGAGGTGCCGGAGCGCACCGTATATAAGGAAGCGGCTCCGAAACCCTCGCTGCAAGTTCCTGGAATTGTTCGTCGCGTGTCACTCGCACTTGACGGACCTTCCCCAGGTAGCTAATTGCATTCCCCCTGTGACCTCGGTCCAACTGATAGCGGGACAGCTCCCGAGCCGCCTCCAGGCGCTCGGCTGGAGCAAGACCGTGTACCTGCGCGGTGCCGCTCCAACAGCGGGCCCGGCGATCGCGATCGTCGGTGCGCGCGCGGCGACCGGCATCGGGATGGAGCGAGCGCACGCCCTCGCACGTCACCTCGGCGCACGTGGGGTCCACGTCGTGTCGGGTGGCGCGCTCGGGATCGACGGCGCTGCGCATCGCGGCGCGCTCGCCGGTGGCGGCACCACGACGGTCGTGCTCGGCAGCGGCGTCGACGTCGCGTATCCGGCGCGGCACGCAGCGCTGTTCGACGAGGTGCTCGCCCGCGGCGGTGGTCTCGTCAGCTTGCTGCCGGACGGCATGCCACCACGGCGGAGCACGTTCACGCAGCGCAATCCGCTGATCGCGGCGCTCGCGGATGCGGTGTTCGTCGTCGAGGCAGACGTGCGGTCCGGCTCGCTGTCGACCGCGGCCGCCGCGCGCAAGCTCGGCCGCATCGTCGTCGCGTGGCCGGGCAGCCCGGGCTGTGACCGGTTGCTCGCGACCGGCGCCGCGATCGTCGAGGGCGTCGACGACGCCGAGCTCGCGATCGCGGGCACGCCGCGGTTTCCGGCTCCCGCTGCCTGCGAGCTCGATCCGATCGTGGCGCAGGTCGCGCGTGCGATCGCGGCAGGCGCGGTCGGGATCGATCAGATCGTCGCCCACACTGGCCTCACGGTGCGAGCCGTGCTGCGTGCGCTCCCCAAGCTCGAGAGGTGTTCGTGAGTAAAGCCGAAGACAAGAAGTCCAAGAGCGCCAAGGGGAAGCCCGCCGCGAAGTCGACGAAGGCCGCGCCGAAGGCCGCGGACAAGAAGCAGAAGTCCGACGGCAAGGCCGCGGTCAAGGAGACCGCCGCGAAGTCCGCGCCGAAGGTCGTCAAGGGCGAGAAGCAGCCGCCGCTCGGCAAGGGCGCGGCGAAGGACGGTCACGACGGCCACGGTCACGGCACGCACAAGACCGAGGCGAAGAAGACCGCGAAGCAGAAGAAGCCGGCCAAGCCGCTGACGAAGGCGCAGCTGCGCCGGCTCAAGGCAAAGCAGGACGACGCCGAAGCCGATGCGATGGAGGCGGCCGAGCCGCCGCGCAAGCCGAAGAAGGTCAAGCCGGGCTCGGCGCTCGTCGTCGTCGAGTCACCCGCGAAGGCGCGCACGATCGGCAAGTACCTCGGGCCGGGCTACGTCGTGAAGGCGTCGGTCGGTCACGTTCGCGATCTGCCGAAGTCGAAGATCGGCGTCGACTTCGAGAACGGCTTCGAGCCGGTCTACGAGGTGATCGAGGGCAAGAAGAAGGTCGTCGCCGAGATCCGCAAGGCCGCGCGCGAGAACGAGACCGTCTACCTCGCCTCCGACCCCGATCGCGAGGGCGAGGCGATCGCGTGGCACATCTCCGAGGAGATCAAGAACGAGAACAAGAACCTTCGCCGGATCCTGATCAACGAGATCACGAAGAAGGGTGTCGCCGCCGCGCTCGCCGCACCGCGCGACATCGACATGAACAAGACCGACGCGCAGCAGGCGCGCCGCATCCTCGATCGGCTCGTCGGGTACGAGATCAGCCCGATCCTGTGGAACAAGGTCCAGCGCGGCCTGTCCGCCGGCCGCGTCCAGTCGGTCGCGGTGCGCCTCGTGTGCGAACGCGAGGAAGAGATCAAGGCGTTCAAGCCCGAGGAGTACTGGTCGGTCGACGTCACGTGTCGCGCCGAGGAGCTGCCGCCGTTCGAGGCGAGGATCTGGCGCTGGAAGGGCGAGAAGGCCGAGCCGAAGACCAAGGACGAGGCCGACGCGATCGCGACCGAGCTCGCGGCCGGTCCCGCGGTCGTGTCGTCGGTCGAGAAGAAGGAGCGCCGCAAGAAGCCGCAGGCGCCGTTCATCACGAGCCGCCTGCAGCAGGACGCCGCGCGCAAGCTCCGCTACTCCGCGAAGCGCACGATGGCGCTCGCGCAGCGCCTGTACGAAGGCGTCGAGCTCGGCGACGAGGGCCCGACCGGTCTCATCACGTACATGCGTACCGACTCGACGCGCGTCTCCGACGATGCGCTGACCGCGGTCCGCCAGCACATCGGCGACACCTACGGCGCCGAGTACCTGCCGGAGCAGCCGAACACGTACGGCAACAAGGAGCGCGCGCAGGACGCCCACGAGGCGATCCGCCCGACGCTGCTGGAGTGGACGCCCGACCGCGTCGCGCAGGCGCTCGCCGAGCACCCCGAGGGGCCGGAGCTCGTGAAGCTCTACACCCTGATCTGGCAGCGCTTCGTGGCGTCGCAGATGGTGCCCGCGATCTACGACGCGACCACGGTCGACATCGATCGCGGCCAGGCCCAGCTGCGTGCGACCGGCCAGGTGATGAAGTTCGCCGGCTACACGAAGGTCTACGAGGTCGCCGAGACCGACGACGCGAAGGCCGAGGCCGCCGAGAGCGCGGACAAGCTGTTGCCGCCGCTCGAGGTCGGTCACGCGATCACGCTCGAGTCGATCCGGCCCGAGCAGCACTTCACGCAGCCGCCGCCGCGCTACTCGGAGGCGTCGCTCGTCAAGGAGCTCGAGGAGCGCGGCATCGGCCGGCCGTCGACATACGCATCGATCATGTCGACGATCGTGGATCGCGGCTACGTCGAGAAGGACGCCGGTCGGTTCCGGCCGACCGAGCTCGGCATCCTCGTCAACGGCCTGCTCGTCGAGAGCTTCCCCGAGATCGTGTCGTCCGACTTCACCGCGAAGATGGAGAGCGATCTCGACAAGGTCGAGGAGGGCGAGGAGGACTGGCGCAAGCTGCTCGGCCAGTTCTACGGCCCGTTCAAGGACGAGCTCGAGAAGGCGCGCACCGAGATGCGCGACGTCAAGCGCGAGGAGATTCCCACCGAGTGGACGTGCGAGAAGTGCGGCAAGCCGATGGTGATCAAGTGGGGCCGCAACGGCAGCTTCCTCGCGTGCCAGGGCTACCCCGAGTGCCGCAACACGATGGAGGTCGTGAAGAACCTCGACGGCACGTGGGAGAAGGTCCCGCCGCAGACGACCGACGAGATCTGCGAGACGTGCGGCGCGCCGATGACGATCAAGCGCGGTCGGTTCGGCAGCTTCCTCGCGTGCACGAAGTACCCCGAGTGCAAGACCACGAAGGCGATCTCGCTCGGCGTGAAGTGCCCGCGGCCCGGCTGCGGTGGCTTCATCGCCGAGAAGCGGTCGCGGCGCGGCAAGCCGTTCTACGGCTGCTCGAACTGGGCGAAGAAGCAGTGCGACTTCGTCGCCTGGGATCGTCCGGTGCCGCAGCCGTGCCCGATCTGCAACGCGAAGTTCGTGGTCAAGAAGGAGAACAAGAGCGGCATCGTGCTGCGCTGCCTCGAGTGCGACTGGAAGCAAGGCCAGGACGAGTCCGAGGAAAACGCAGCCTGAGGCGTTCGCGCTCGGTCGCGCGACGGCGCGCACGCGGGTGTCCTCGACGCGGTGCGTGCACCGCGTGAGCGGTCGTGTTCAATAGCCGCGCAGCCGGCTCCAGATCAGCATGATCGCGAGTACGAACAACGAGCACGCTGCCACGGTCCCGATCCACAGCGCGGTTTCGTGGTCGACGTGCTCCCAGCGGTCTCTCAAGGTCGCCATGGATCGCAGCGGATGCATCGCGCATTCCGCAGCCGGGCGCGCGCGCGTGATCGGGTAGAGTCGCGCGATGCGCACGCTTGCACTCGTCGCGGCGCTCGCGATCGCGTGCGGCGGTCGAAGCTCGACGCCGCCGGAGGTCGTGACGATCACGGTACGCGTACCCGGCGCGAACGCCAGCGCGGTCGAGCACGACGTCGCCGTGCCCGTCGAGGAGGCGGTGAACGTCGCGGGCGTGCGCTCGATCCGCACGACGATCGGCGACGGCGTGGCGGTGGTCGTGGTCACGAGCGATCGCGATCTGACCGCGGCGATCCGCGACCGGCTCGCCGGCATCCTGCGCGATCTGCCGATCGCGGCCGACCCGCCGGTGATCGTGCGCGCCGACACCGATACGGCGCCGGTCGCGGTGTTCGAAGTGAGCGGACCGCAGACGCTCGCGGTGCTTTCGGACGTCGCGCGCGACACGATCCGGCCCGAGCTCGAGAGACTCCCCAGCGGGGCGCGGGTCGAGGTCCGTGGCGCGGTCGAGCGCCGCATCGAGCTCGCGATCGATCCGGCGCGCGCCGCGGCGCTCGCGGTGACCGTCGATGACGTGGCCCGCGCGATCTCGCTCGGGCCGCCCGCGCCCGGCGGCCAGCTCGCGATCGCGAGCACGACGCAGCGTGCTGGCACGACGTCCGAGCTCGGCACGCTCGTCGTGGCCCGACGGGGTGATCACGAGATCCGGCTCGCGGATGTCGCCACGATCGCGGACACCACGACGCCGCGTCCGAACGAACCACTCGCGGTCGCGGTATGGCTGCAGCCGCACACAGGCCGCGACGTGGTCGCAGGCAAGCTCGACGCTGCGATCACTGCGCTGCGTACAAGCGTGCCGGCCGGCGTCTCGATCACCGCGCGTTCGCCACCCGCACCGATCCTGCACGTCACCCTGTACGCGACCGATCGCGTGGCGCTCGACCGCGAAGCGACGCGGGTTCGCGCCGCGCTTGGCATCGTACCGCCGGCGCCGGGGCCCGAGATCCGGATCGACATCGACCGCGCGCGCGCCGCGGACCACGGGATCTCGGCGAGCGAGGTCGAGCGGGTCGTCGGTATCGCCACCGGCGCCTCGCTCGGTACGCTCGACGACCACGACATCGTGATCCGGGCTGCCGAGACGCCCGAAGCGCTCGCGCAGCTCGCGATGCGCAGTCCACGTGGCGATCTGGTGCGGCTGGCCGACGTGATGCGCATCGAACACGGGCAACGGGCCACGATCGCACACTACAACCGGCTACCCGCCGTCGTCCTGCGCGTCCCCGCGAGCCAGCGCGACGCGGTCGACAGCACGCTGCGTGCGCTGCCGGCGGGCGTGCGTGCGGCGGTCGAGTGATCGGGTAGAGTCGGCGCGATGCGCGAGCCCCAGGTCACGGTGGTCGGCGGCGGGATGGCCGGCAGCGAGGCCGCGTGGCAGCTCGCCGAGGCCGGGCTCGACGTCGCGCTCGTCGAGATGAAGCCGTGCGCGATGTCGCCGGCGCACCAGTCGCCGCTGCTCGGCGAGCTCGTGTGCAGCAACTCGCTGCGCAGCGACGATCCGGTCGCGCCCGCCGGCCTGTTGAAGCAGGAGCTGCGGCGCTGCGGCTCGATGGTGATCGCGTGCGCCGATCAGCACCGGGTACCTGCGGGTCAGGCGCTCGCGGTCGAGCGGTTCGGGTTCGCGCGCGCGATCACGCAGCGGCTCGCGCTGCATCCGCGGATCCGCATCGAGCGTCGCCGCATGGACGAGCTGCCCGACACCCCGGTGATCGTCGCAACCGGGCCGCTGACCGAAGGCGCGCTCGGCGAGGTGATCCGCGCCGAGCTCGGCGGCGACCGGATGTACTTCTACGACGCGATCGCACCGATCGTCGCCGCGGACTCGATCGACTGGGACCACGCGTTCAAGGCCTCGCGGTGGGGCCGCGACAGCGAGACCGATCCGCATGGCGATGGCGAGCGCGCGGCCGGCGGCGACACCGGCGTCGGCGACTACGTCAACTGTCCGCTCGACAAGGCGCAGTACGACGCATTCATCGAGGCGGTGAACGCGGGGCGCAAGGTGCTGCCGCACGACTTCGAGGAGCCGAAGTACTTCGAGAGCTGCATGCCGATCGAGGTGATGGCCGAGCGCGGACCGCAGACGCTGCGGTTCGGGCCGATGCGACCGATCGGCCTGCGCGATCCGCGCACCGGACACCGGCCTTGGGCGGTGGTCCAGCTGCGGCCGGAGAACAAGTACCTCACCGCGTACAACCTCGTCGGGTTCCAGACCCGGCTCGCGTATCCCGAGCAGCAGCGGATCTTCGCGATGGTGCCCGCGCTCGCGAAGGCCGAGTTCCTGCGCTTCGGCTCGATCCATCGCAACACGTACATCGATGCGCCATCGCGGCTCGGCGCGCGGTTCGAGCTGCGCACGCGTCCGAACATCCGGTTCGCGGGCCTGCTGACCGGCGTCGAGGGCTACATCGAGTCGTGCGCGATGGGGCTCGTGGTCGCGTGGCTGCTCGCGGGCGAGCTGACCGGCCGCGCCGCGCCGCCGCCACCCCCCACGACGATGCTCGGCGGCCTCTATCACCACGTCACGGCGCCGCGCGATCCCGGCTACAAGTACGGTCCGACGAACGTCAACTACGGCCTGCTGCCGGCGCTCGCCGGTGTCGAGGGGCTGCGCAAGGACAACAAGAAGCCGCGGATGGCGGCGCGCGCGCAGGCCGATCTCGAGGCGTGGCTCGGTCAGATCGCGGTGCGCGCGGCCTGAATCGCGTCGAGGATCCGGGCGAGCTCGTGCGGCGGCACGCTGCCACCGGTCGCGCGCGGATGACCGTTCGCGAACTCGCCGTCGACCGCGCCGAGCGGCAGGCCGCGCAGGAACGCGAGCAGGTCGACGTCGCGCGCACAGCGCAGCGCGAAGTTGCAGCGGCCCGGCAGGTAGCCGTCGTTGACGACCATCACGATCCGCGGCGCGAGCCGGTGCGTCCACCGCGTCGCGATCAGCGGATGGATCTGGGCCGCGCTCGCGAACCGGATCAGCTCGACATCGCCGAGCCGGCGCGGCGGGATCCGCGCGACGCGGTCGAGCTCGGCGCGCACCTCGTCGCGACACGCCACGAGCTCGGCGACCTCGGGCACGCGCGCCTTCGCGACGTCCGCGGGCTCGCGCGCGGCGAGCAGCGCGGCGAGCGCGACGTCGGGGCGATAGCGCGGCGAGCGGCGCGCGGCGTTGACGAGCGACACGGTCTCGCGGACGTGTGACTTCGCGAACCGCGCCGCCGCCGACAGCTCGGGCCCGAACGGGTGCGCGTCGCCGAGATCGCCGACCGTCGCGATCCGCGCGAGCCACGCGAGGTCGTGGACGTCGCCGAGCGGTCGAAACAGCTCGTAGGTGAGCAGCCCGGTCGGCGCGACCGGCTCGCAGCCTGCGGCGCTGACGAAGATCGCGTCGTCGGGCTGCGCAGCGGCATCGTGGTGGTCGACGACGATCGTCGGCATCCCGGGCACGATCGGCCCGGCGCGCGAGCCCATGTCGAGCACGAGTAGCGCGTCGGCGTCGATCGCGGCGAGCCGCGCCTGCATCGCCGGGGTGTGGACGTGCTCGCCCTTGCCGGGCAGGCACGCGATCGGGATCGCGCCGAGCCGCTCGAGCGCGCGGATCGCGAGCGCGGCCGCCGCGAGGCCGTCGACGTCCTTGTCCGGCGCGACGATCACGCGGCCGCCGCGATCACCGAGCGCGCGCAGTAACTCGCGAGCGCGGCGAAGCTCTAACTCGGGTGCCGGCCAGATCTGCGCGCGCGCGACCTCGGGGTTCTTCTCGTTCGTCGTCTCGTTCGTCGTCTCGTTCGTCGTCTGCATCGTCCTCGCTGCGGCTCGGCCTGTGCTGCACGTTCCTCGACGACACGATTCGATTCCGCACGACGACCGTGCGTTACAGCAGCGGCCTCGCGGCGAAGGATCGACGCGCCTTGCTCGCCGACCTCGTGCTGCACAACGCGCGTGCGCTCGATGCCGCGATCGCGTACTGCGCGGCAAACGGCATCGGTGCGTTCCGCGTCCAGAGCGGGCTACTGCCGCTCGCGACCCACCCCGAGCTCGGCTACGGCCTCGACGCGAGGCACGTCCGCGCCGCGCTCGAGGTGCTCGACGCCGCGGGCGATCGCGCGCGCGAGGCCGAGCTCCGGCTCAGCTTTCACCCGGATCAGTTCGTCGTCCCGGGCTCGCTGCGACCCGAGGTGGTCGCGAGCTCGCTCGCCGAGCTCGAGCATCAGGCGGCGGTCGCCGAGCGCATCGGTGCCGAGCAGCTGACGATCCACGGCGGTGGCGCGCAGGGCGGCAAGCCGGCGAGCCTCGACCGGCTGCGCGCCGGCCTCGTGCGGCTGTCACCGCGGGCGCGCTCGCGCGTCGTGCTCGAGAACGACGATCGCGTGTACACCGTCGAGGATCTGCTACCGGTATGCCGCGAGCTCGCGATCCCGCTCTTCTACGACGTCCATCACCATCGCTGCAATCCCGACGCGCTCTCGATCGAGGACGCGACGCGACTCGCCGCCGAGACCTGGGGCACCCGCGAGCCGTGGGCGCACCTGTCGAGCCCTGCCGCCGGCTGGCGCGACGGTGATCCGCGACCGCACGCCGACTTCATCGCGCTCGCCGACGTGCCGCGGGCGTGGCTCGACCGCCGGATGACCGTCGACGTCGAGGCGAAGGCGAAGGAGCGCGCGGTGCTCCGGCTGTCGCGCGCGCTCGCCCGTCACGCCGCCTGACGGGCCGCGTGATACCGTCGCCGCGCATGAAGCGCTTGCTCGGCAAGTTCGCGATCGTGACCGGTGGATCGAGCGGCATCGGTGCCGCGTGCGCGACCGCGCTCGCCGCCGAAGGCGCCGGCGTGCTCGCGACCGGCCGGCGGTTCCCGGCGGGACCGGCGCGCGTGCCCGCGCTCGGCGAGATCGTCCCCGCGCACCTCGACGTCACCGATGAGGCCGCGGTGCGCGCGCGGTTCGCCGAGCTGCCCGAGCTCGATCTCGTCGTGCTGTCCGCCGGGGTCGGCACGTTCGGACCGATCGCGAACTCGTCGGTCAGCGAGCTGCGCGCGATGCTCGAGGTCCACGTCGTCGGCACGCACCTGTGCGCGCGCGAGGCCATGCGCAAGATGATGCCGCGCCGCAAGGGCCACATCGTCGTGATCGGCTCGCACGCGGCGCATCGCGCGTTCACCGACTGCGGTGGCTACACCGCGGCGAAGGCCGGCCAGCTCGGCCTCGTCCGCGTGCTCGCCGAGGAGGCGCGGCCCTACGACATCCGCGTCACCGCGCTGCTACCGGGCGCGACCGACACGCCGATCTGGGACGACCGCCCCGGCTTCGATCGCGCGAAGATGATGAAGCCCGTGGACGTCGCCGGGTTCCTGGTCTCGATCGTCGCGCGCCCGGGGATCTCCGTCGAGGAAGTCACGGTCACGCCGCCGGCGGGCGCGCTCTAGCCGTCGCAGGGCAGCGGCGCCGGCATCCGGAAGTCGCGGTCCTCGCGCGCGAACCAGCCGAGCTCGCGGACCGGCGACAGCGCGCGCAACGTGTCGTGGATGCGCGAGAGCAGGGCGCGGACCTCGTCGCCGAAGTGGATGCCGGTCCACGCGCGCGTCAGCTCGATCGTGCACGCGCCGGCATCGCGGCGCATGCGCACGACGTCGACCCGGCCGCGTGGCGAGCTCGGCGGCGTGCGCACGGCATCGCCGGTGATCTCGAGTGGACCGGGCAGCCCGGCGGACAGCTCGGTCGCGACCGCGACGAGGATCGTCTCGGCCTCGTCGCCGGCGAGCTGGAACCGCGCGACCGTGCGGATCCCCGGCGGGTCGACGATCGCGTAGCGAGCGAGCTGGCCGTTGAGGTGGCGCGCCAGGATCTTGCCGGCAAACGCGATGGTCGCGCCGGC
Source organism: Kofleriaceae bacterium (assembly GCA_035715365.1). Taxonomy (GTDB): domain Bacteria; phylum Myxococcota_A; class Polyangia; order Haliangiales; family Haliangiaceae; genus JABFXX01. Next base: position 113,822 of record DASTLB010000048.1, read on the forward strand.
AGCGATCACGGGGAACCAGATCATGGAGACAGCTTAGCGTGCGTCGAATCGCTGAGCATCGCCGAAGCTGAGCGACATCAGGCCGATGTCCTCGCGCACCGCGATCGCGAACCCGGCGTCGACCGAGAGCCGGTTCCCGGTCGCTCCGACGGGAACGAGCGCGCCGACACTTCCGTACGGGAACAGCTCGGTGCGCGGCAGCCGGCTCTGCGGCACACCCGTCGCAGTGCCGTTCTCGAGGATGTCATATTCGCCGTATGGCGCGCCGCGACGCACGGGAACCGCGAGTGCCAGCCCGATGCCGCCGAGCGGCTCGACGCGGTCGTTGACCCACGAGAACGCGAGCCCGGCGTGGAATCCCGCGGTGACAAGGCCGGTGGTCTGCAAGCTCAGGCCGGCCCCGTAGGTCAGCGCGAGCGCCTCTTCGGTGCGGTCGGGAACGAACCGGCCGTAGCCGCGCACCGCGACGAGGAGATGCCGGCGGTGATATTCGTCGTCGCCGGTGAGGTGACCTGCGCGTCCGCCTGCGAGCTCGATGCCGAGCGTGGTGCGGTCGGTCTGCTGCCGCTCGACGCGCAGCGCGACCCCGAGACCATCGCCCCCGAGGACCTGGCCCGCGAATCCCACGACGACGGTCGCGGTGACGGTCTCGCGCTCGGGGCGTGAGGTGTCGAAGTGCTGGGGGAGGACGGGGGGCGGGGGGATCGCCTTGCACCCGACCACCGCGACCGCAAGAAGCCAACGCATGCGATCACGATGCACGAGCCGCGCGAACCGTGCGCGAACGCGAGCCGCGATCGAAGTTTGCCGGCGAAAACTCGCGCCACCCGCGCGCGCGGTCGATCCTCGCGTCATGGACTGGGACACCGCACTCGCGGCGTTCGCGCGCTACCTCGAGGTCGAGCGCGCGTACTCGCCGAAGACGGTCGAGGTCTACACGCGCGATGTCACGGCGCTGCGCGAGCACCTGCGCGCGAAGCGCGAGCGCGACGTCCCGCTCGCGAAGCTGTCCGCGCTCGACGTGCGCAGCCAGCTCGCGGCGCTGTTCGGCGAGAACGGCCCGGCGACGATCGCGCGCAAGCTGTCGAGCGTCCGCGCGTTCTGCCGGTTCCTCGTCAAGCGCGGCGTGCTCGCCGGCAATCCAGCGGCGGCGGTGAAGGGGCCGAAGAAGCGCAAGGGCCTGCCGCGCGCGCTCGATGTCGACGACGCGTTCCGGCTCGTCGAGGCACCGACGACGACCGGGCGCACGAGCCACCGCACGCTGTCGTCGGCGGAGCAGGCGCGCCACGCGCTGCTACGGCGGCGCGATGCCGCGCTGCTCGAGCTGCTGTACGGCACCGGGCTGCGCGTCGCGGAGGCGTGCGCGCTCGATTGCGCCGACATCGATCGCGATCGCTATGGCACGCCGATGGTGCTCGTCCGGCGCGGCAAGGGTGGCAAGTCCCGGCAGGTGCCGCTCGGCGGCGCCGCCGATCGCGCGCTCGCGGCGTACCTGCCGGCGCGCCGCGAGCTGCGGGCGACCGGCGACGCGCTGTTCGTCAACGCGGCGGGCCAGCGGCTGACCGCGCGGTCGATGCAGCGCATGGTGAAGCGGTGGACGATCGCGGGCGGCGTCCATGCATCGGCGACCCCGCACGGCCTGCGGCACTCGTTCGCGACCCACCTGCTCGACGAGGGGGTCGATCTGCGCGCGATCCAGGACCTGCTCGGTCACGCGAGCCTGGCGTCGACGCAGATCTACACGAAGGTGTCGCTCGACCACCTGATGAAGGTCTACGACGCCGCTCACCCGCGCGCGAAGAAGTGACCGCGGCGCCGCCGTGCTACACGATCGGGGTGAAACCGGAGATCCACTCCACCACGATCCTGAGCGTCCGGCGCGGCGGCTCCGTCGTCGTCGCGGGCGACGGTCAGGTCACGCTCGGGAACACGGTCGTCAAGGGCGGTGCACGCAAGGTGCGGCGGCTCGGCGAGGGCCGGTGCATCGGCGGCTTCGCCGGCTCCGCGGCCGACGGCATGGCGCTGTTCGAACGGCTCGACGCGAAGCTGCGCGAGCAACGCAGCCCGCTGCGGCGTGCGGCGGTCGAGCTCGCGAAGGAGTGGCGCACCGATCGGGCGCTGCGCCGGCTCGAGGCGATGCTCGTGGTCGCGGACTCGGAGGCGACGTTCATCCTGTCGGGCACCGGTGACGTGATCGAGCCCGACGACGGCGTGTGCGCGATCGGCTCCGGCGGTGCGTTCGCGCTCGCCGCGGCGCGGGCGCTGATCCGCCACACCGAGCTGCCGGCGCGCGCGATCTGCGAGACCGCGATGGGGATCGCCGGCGAGATCTGCATCTACACGAACGCGAACCTGACGATCGAGGAGCTCGCGTCGTGACGCAACCGAGCGAAGCCCAGCTGACCCCGGGCCGGATCGTCGAGGAGCTCGATCGCTACGTCGTCGGTCAGCGCGATGCCAAGCGCGCGGTCGCGGTCGCGCTGCGCAATCGCTGGCGCCGCCAGCAGGTCGAGGGCGATCTGCGCGACGAGATCGCGCCGAAGAACATCATCATGATCGGCCCGACCGGCGTCGGGAAGACCGAGATCGCCCGCCGACTCGCCCGGCTCGCGCGCGCGCCGTTCCTCAAGGTCGAGGCGAGCAAGTTCACCGAGGTCGGCTACGTCGGGCGCGATGTCGATTCGATCGTGCGCGATCTCGTCGAGGTCGCGGTCAAGCTCGTGCGCGACGAGGAGGCGGCGAAGGTCCGGCCGCGCGCGAAGGATGCGGCCGAGGAGCGGCTGCTCGACCTGCTGCTGCCGCGCGGTGGCCGTGGGTTCACGGATCGCGCCGGCGAGCCAGCATCGACCGGCGGCGATGCCACGCGCGAGAAGCTGCGGGCGATGCTGCGCGATGGCCGGCTCGACGATCGCGACGTCGAGGTCGAGATCACCGACGACGCGAACCCGCTGATGAGCGTGCTCGGCGGTCAGCCCGGGATCGACGAGAGCGCGCTGTCCGGGCTGCGCGACATGTTCGGCGCGCTCGGTCGCAAGACGAAGCGCCAGAAGCTCAAGGTGCCGCAGGCATGGCGCGCGCTGACCGAGCAGGAGGTCGAGAAGCTGATCGACCACGAGGCGGCGACACGCGAGGCGGTGCGGCGCGCCGAGAACGCCGGCATCGTGTTCATCGACGAGATCGACAAGATCGCGACGAGCCGCGACCGCCATGGCGTCGACGTCTCGCGCGAGGGCGTGCAGCGCGATCTGCTGCCGATCGTCGAGGGCTCGACCGTGACGACGAAGTACGGCCCGGTGAAGACCGACCACGTGCTGTTCATCGCGGCCGGCGCGTTCCACATGAGCAAGCCGAGCGATCTGATCCCGGAGATGCAGGGCCGGTTTCCGATCCGCGTCGAGCTCGCGCCGCTCGTCGCGGAGGACTTCGTGCGGATCCTGACCGAGCCGAAGAACGCGCTGACCCGGCAGTACGCGGCGCTGCTCGCGACCGAGGGCATCACGATCGAGTGGACGCCCGAGGCGATCACCGAGCTCGCGAAGATCGCCGCCGACGTCAACCAGCGCACGAACGACATCGGCGCGCGCCGCCTGCATACCGTGCTCGAGCGGCTGCTCGACGATCTGCTCTACAACGCACCCGATATCGGCACCCAGACGATCCCGATCACGCCCGCCTACGTGCGCGAGCGGCTCGGCGCGCTCGTCGCCGACGAGGATCTCGCGCGCTACATCCTCTGACGCTGGTCGCGGCAGTACTGGTACGACGCATCGCGGGCGACGAGCCGATCGTGGAGCGCCGGATCGAGCTGCGCGAGCCGATCGCCCGTCGCGAGCGCAGCGGCACAATCGCCGCGCCGGGCCGCGACGCTGACCTGGATCGCGAGCTGGTTCTGCATCCGCGACCGGATCGCGGCCTCGGCCGGCAGCTCGCGGGCCGGCGCCGGCGGGTCCGGCGCGTACGTCGGCTCGACGTGCGCGACCGGTAGCGGTGCCGGCGGCGGCGGCTCGGCGCGATGGTCGTCGACCGTGCCGAGGCCGTACGCCATCAGCGCGGCACCGACGAGGATCATCGCGATGCCGGCGGTCTGTACCGAGCGATCGATCGGCTGCTGCCAGGCCTCGTCGACGATCTCGCACGCCGTGCCGCCATCGGGACACCGATCGCGAGATCCAGTCGCGAACAGCAACCCGCCGGTCGCCGCGGTCGCCGCGCCGCCCGCGATCGCGGGGCGTCCCGAGCAGCCGACGGGACACGTGCCGAGGACGACGATCGCGACGAGACGCTTCACCATGGCCACGCGACGTGCACGCGCAGCGCCATGGCACGACCCGGCAGCGCGCGGCGAGAGCGCGCCTTCAGTGTCAGCGTTTCGGCGCGCGCGCGATCGGGTGCACGAGATCCTGACGGTCTGCTATGACGCGCGCATGGCACTCGATCCCGCCTTCGTGGCGGACTGCCCGTATGGCCCCGGTGGACTCCTGCTCGACGACATCGTCTCGATCGACCGCGAGACCAGCACGATCGTCGCGACGATGCCGACCGGCCCGGAGCTGCCGATCACCCGCGACCAGCGCGCGCATCCCGAGCGCCATCCGCACCATGTCTCCGGCGGGTTGATCGTCCACGTCACCGGCATCCTGGGCTTCGCGCACGGCTACTTCCTGCTCGATCTGCGGCATGCCGATGGCTGGATCGGTTACGGCACGCACATCCACGAGGCGCGGTTTCGCCGGATGGGCAAGCTCGGGCCGCCGCTGACCCTCGCGTGCACGATGACGTCGCTGCGCAAGATCAAGGGCGCGATGATCGGCCGCTATCAGTTTCGCTTCGACCAGGACGGCGAGCGGATCTACGAGGGCGATCAGACCGCGATGTGGACGCGCGTCACCGCGGCTGCCTAGCGACGAGATCGGGCCGATCGGTCTCGATCCAGCGGACGTCGCGCGTCGCCCAGTGCGCGAGCTCGGCCGGCTCGTTGAGCGTCCAGACATCGACGAGTAGCCCGGCGGCGCGCGCCTTGTCGACGAGCGCGTCCGACGTCGCGCCGTGATAGAGCGCGATGCCCGCGAAGCCGTGCTGCACCGCCTCGTCGAGGATCGCGAGCGGGTAGGGCAGGATCTGGTCCTCGCCTTCGACCGGTGGATCGACCGTCCAGTACACCGGCACGCCGGGCAGCTCGCGGCCGAGCGCGGTGATCGCGCGCGCATCGAAGCCCTGGATCGCGATCTGGCCGCCGCGCGGTCGCGGATCCGCCGCACGGATCGCACGCGCGATCGCGGGCGCGGTGTCGGCACCCGGCTTGATCTCGAGGAACATCGTGCGGCCGCTCGGGATCGTGGCGAGCGCGTCGGCGATCGTCGGGATCCGCTCGCCGGCGTACGCCGGTGACTTCCAGCGGCCGACGTCGAGCGCCTGGAGCTCGGCGAGCGTCGACTTCGCGATCACGAGCTCGACGCCCGCGGTGCGCTTCGTCGTCGGGTCGTGCATCACGACGACCTCGCCATCGCGTGTCAGGTGCATGTCGAGCTCGACCGATTCGACGCCGAGCTCCCACGCGTGCCGGAACGCCGCGACCGTGTTCTCGGGCGCGGTCGCCGAGGCACCGCGGTGCGCGACGATCCGTGGCCGCGTCGGCACCGGCGTCACCGCATGCTCCGCCGCTGGCGACGAGCACGCGGCGCTCGCGAGGAGGATCGACATGCCGAAAATGATCGAGAGCGCGGACCGCACAGGTCGAGCATGACCCGGGTCGCGCGCTCCGCGCTGTCAGCCGAGCGTGAAGCCCGGCAATCTCCTACTCGGTCGGTGGTACGGCCTCCGGATCGGCGGAGGGTGCGTCGGCCGGGTCATCGCTGGACTCGGTCGCGAAGACCTGCTCGTCCCATGCGATCTCGGGGCCCTTCGTCGTGCGGATCTCGGTGCGCTTCGCGGCGCGCCGCTCTTGCTTGGCGCGCGCCTTGTCCTTCAGTCCCATCTCGCGCTGGCGTTTCTGAAATGTCGCTCTTGGATTTGCCATGAAGTGGACTCTCCTTTGAAAAGAGGAAGCGGTAGCTCAGGTGGTCGCGCCCGGCTTGCGCCGGGTCTTCCAGCGACCGGGGGGACGGGCCGCGTGGAAGTGCGGTCCGTGAATCGTGCAACCCGGATAGCTCTCGGAGATCGTTTGCGCCTCGCGCATCGCGATCGAGCCGTCCTTGTCGTCCTCGTGGAGCATTGGATCACCGACATCGGGGGGCTGAAACGAGATCGTCGAACGTCCCGTGCTCTCGTCCACGGAAACAAACACCCGTTCGGGCCTGCCACGCAGGCGTGCTGCTGATCGCGCAATCATCATGAGCCCCCTTCTGGGTCATGGCGGCATCCGGAACCAAATCTCGCTCCAGCCGCACGCGGGGCGAAATGGCACGAGACCATTCGGATGGTCACGCTCGCCCTCGTCGAGAACGCACTCCTTTGTATCACGCACCGCGACGTGGAGCAATCCGCCCACGGCTGCGTGATATAGCCGACACGTGCCGACGCAAGCAGAGCTCCTCGCGATCGCGGACCAGGTCTTCGTCAAGAACTATCGCCAGCAGCCGATCGTGCTGGAGCGAGGCCGCGGATGTGAAGTCTGGGACAAGACCGGCAAGCGCTATCTCGACATGACCGCGGGCATCGCGGTGTGCGGGCTCGGTCACTCGCATCCCACGTTCACCGCACGGCTCACCGAGCAGCTCGCCAAGCTCGTCCACGTCTCGAACCTGTACTTCAACGATCAGCAGATCCTCGCGGCGAAGGCGATCACCGAGCGGTCGTTCGCGACGCGCGTGTTCTTCTGCAACTCCGGCGGCGAGGCGAACGAAGGTGCGCTCAAGCTCGCGCGCCGCTACCAGACGGTCGTCGCCGAGGCGCCGCATCGCACGACGATCGTGTCGACGCACGGCAGCTTTCACGGCCGCACGATCGCGACCGTGTCGATCACCGGCCAGCCGAAGTACCACGAGGGCTTCGGGCCGATGTTCGGTCCGGTCGAGTTCATCCCGTACGGAGATCTCGCGGCCGCCGAACAGCAGCTCGCGGGACGCAACGCGTGCGCGATCATCGTCGAGCCGATCCAGGCCGAGGGCGGGATCGTCGTCGCGCCGCCGGGCTACCTCGCGGGCCTTCGCCAGCTCTGCACCGAGACCGGCACGATCCTGATCTTCGACGAGGTGCAGACCGGCATCGGCCGCACCGGCCGGTGGTTCGGTCACCAGCACGACGACGTCGCGCCCGATGTCATGACGCTCGCGAAGGGCCTCGGCGGCGGCGTGCCGATCGGCGCGGTCGCGTGCAGCGACAAGGCGGCGCTCGGACTCGCCGCACAGCCGGGTGGCGCCGTGCCGCACGCGTCGACGTTCGGCGGCAACGCGCTCGCATGCGCGGCCGCGAACGCGGTGTTCGAGATCATGGACACCGAGGGCCTGGTCGAGCGCGTCTCGCAGGCCGGGCAGTACCTCGCGACCGAGCTCGGCGAGCTCGTCGTCGAGTTTCCGGGTCACGTCGTCGAGACCCGCGGCCGTGGCTTGCTGCGCGGCGTCGCGGTCACCGGTGCGCCGGCGCAGGTCGTCGCGCGATGCCGCGAGAAGGGCCTGTTGCTGTCGGTCGCCGGCGACAAGGTCGTGCGCTTCGCGCCGCCGTACATCATCGAGCGCTCGCACATCGACGAGGCGGTCGGCATCCTTCGCGACGTGCTCGCCGAGGGCATCGGCAAGTGACGGCGCCAGCGAAACCGCGCAGCTTCCTCACGCTCGGCGACATCCCGGTCGACGACTGGCCGGCGGTGTGGGATCGCGCGGCCGCACTCGATCGCGACCGGATCGCGACGACGCTCGCGCACAAGACGATCGCGCTCGTCATGGAGAAGGCGTCGACGCGGACGCGCGTGTCGTTCGAGGTCGCAGCGTACGAGCTCGGCGGTCACGCGATCGTGCTGTCGTCGCAGGGCAGCCAGATCGCGCGCGGCGAGCCACCCGAGGACACCGCGCGCGTGCTCGCGTCGTACTGCCACGCGATCGTCGTCCGCACGTTCGGCCAGGATCGCGTCGCACAGTTCGCGCGCGCGTCGGCGGTGCCGGTGATCAACGGCCTGTCCGACCAGCACCATCCGTGTCAGGTCGCGACCGATCTGTTCACGGTGCGCGAGCACTTCGGTCGCGCCGGCCGCGAGCTCGACGGGCTGCGCTATGCGTGGATCGGCGACGGCAACAACATGGCGCAGTCGTGGATCGAGGCCGCGGGCCTGTTCGGGCTCGACCTCGTGATCGCGTGCCCCGACGGTTACGGTCCCGACGCGCAGCTCGTGACGGCGGCGCGCGCACGCCAGCAGCGCTCCGGCAAGGGTCGCATCACGCTGACCACCGATCCGCGCGAGGCGGCTCGCGGTGCCGACGTGCTCAACACCGACGTGTGGGCATCGATGGGGCAGGAGGACGAAGCGGCGCGCCGGCGGGTCGCGTTCGCCGGCTACTGCATCGACGCCGGCATGCTGCAGCTCGCCGCGCGCGACGCGATCGTGTTGCACTGTCTGCCGGCGCATCGCGGCGAGGAGATCACGAGCGACGTGCTCGACGGTCCGCAGTCGCTCGCGTGGATCCAGGCGTCGAACCGGATGCCGATCGCGAAGGCGCTGCTCGAGTACGTGATGCTCGCGACCGACTGACACGCGCGCCGTGATAGGATTGTCGTCGTGAGCGTGGTTCCGCCCGAGATCGCCGGGATTGGATCGACGCAGCAACGGCTACGCGTCAGTCCAGGCTTCGACCCGCTCAAGGCAGCGGTGGGGCCCGAGGAGTACTTCGTGCTGTCGCGGATCGATGGCTCGCAGACGCTGCGCGACGTCCTGCTCACCACCGGGCTCCCGGTCGACCGCGCGATCGCGATCGTCACGCGGCTGCGCTCGATCGGTGCGCTGCTGCTGCCGGGCGAGACGAGCGCGCCGCCGCCCGCGTCGGTGCCCGCACCGCCACCGTCGGCGACGCCGCCGATCCAGCCGACGATTCCGTCGGTGCTGCCGTCACCGCGTCCGCTGACCCAGACCGGGGCGCCGCCGACGATGCCGTTGCGGCGCGCCGCGGTCGGCAGCACGCGGGTCGCGACATCGCCCGAGCCGATGCTGAAGGACGTGCGGCCCTCGCCGTCGAAGCCACCGCCGGTCGACGACGGTCCGCACCACGATCTGACGCTGCCAGCGCCGAGCGCCGACGAGCTGCACGCGCTGACCGAGCGCGTCGAGCTCTCGGATGGCGAGCGCCGCCGGATCCTCGCGATCATGCGACTCGCGGACGGACGCGATCCACGCGCGCTGCTCGGCGTCTCCGGCGATGCGGACGCGCGGGCGATCAAGCGCGCGTACTTCCTGCTGTCCAAGGAGATCCATCCCGACCGCTACTACGGCAAGCAGCTCGGCAGCTTCGCGCACCGCATGAGCGTCGCGTTCGAGGCGGTGAGCCGGGCGTATGCGCGGCTGACCACCGGGGAGCGCGGCGCGCGCGGTAGCTCGAGCCACGCCGCGGTGCACAGCGATCAGCCGCAGACGCCGCAAGCGTACGCGGCCGAGCTGTTCGAGCGGGCGTGCGCCCTCGAGGTCACCGGCGATGCGCTCGAGGCGATGAAGATGTTCGCCGCCGCGGTGCGCGTCGATGCCCAGCTACGGTATCTCCGGCGTGCGACGAGCTGCGCACTCGCAGCGGGTCAGCCGAAGACGGCGGTCGAGTACGCCAAGAAAGTTCATGCGATCGCGCCCACGGATCCATCGTCGGCGCGTCTGCTCGCGGGTGCGTTTCGCGCCGCCGGCAAGCTCGTGGATGCCGAGGAGATCCTCGTGATGGCGATGGCGCTCAAGAGCGAGAACGACGCACTCACATCGGAGCTGCGCAACGACCTCGCCGAAGTCCGAAGATTGCTGGCACAGACGTGAGCGACAGATCCGTGTGTGCGTAGGTCCGTCTCATTTGAAGGTCTCATCCGCTGGCGATCTGCGCGGAAACGGGGAGAAAATAAGTCGCCATGGCTAGTGACAAGGTGATCGGTATCGACCTCGGCACGACGAACTCGTGCGTGGCGATCGTCGAGGACGGCACCCCTTCCGTGATCCCGAATCGCGGCGGCTACAAGACGACCCCCTCCATGGTCGCGATCGCCGAGAACGGCAAGCGGCTCGTCGGCCACATCGCGAAGCGCCAGGCGATCACGAATGCCGAGAACACCGTCTACGCTGCGAAGCGCCTGATCGGCCGCAAGTGGGGCTCCGCCGCGGTGCGCAGCTCGCTCGAGATCATGCCGTACCGGATCGTCGAAGGTCCGCACGACGACGTCCGGATCATGCTGCGCGATCAGGTGTTCAGCGTGCCCGAGGTATCCGCGTACATCCTGCAGGAGATGAAGCTGATCTCCGAGGAGTACCTCGGCGAAGAGGTGATGAAGGCGGTCGTCACGGTGCCCGCGTACTTCAACGACGGTCAGCGCCAGGCGACGAAGGACGCCGGCCGGATCGCCGGCCTCGACGTCATCCGCATCATCAACGAGCCGACCGCCGCCGCGCTCGCGTACGGCTTCGGCCGCAACATCGAGCGCAAGGTCGCGGTCTACGATCTCGGCGGTGGCACGTTCGACATCTCGATCCTCGAGATCGGCAACGGCGTGTTCGAGGTCGTCTCGACCGCGGGTGACACGTTCCTCGGCGGCGAGGACTTCGACCGCCGGATCATCGACTGGCTCGTGTTCGGCTTCGAGAAGCAGCACGGCATCGATCTGCGCAAGGACAAGATGGCGCTGCAGCGGCTCAAGGACGTCGCCGAGAAGGCGAAGTGCGAGCTGTCGAGCGTCAAGGAGACCGAGATCAACCTGCCGTTCATCATCTCGACCGGCCGCAACGAGGCGCTGCACCTGCAGACCACGCTGACGCGCGACAAGCTCGAGGAGCTGACGAGCGACCTCGTCGATCGCACGGTCGAGATCTGCGCGCGCACGCTCGAGGAAGCCGAGATCCAGAAGAACCAGATCGAGGACGTCATCCTCGTCGGTGGCATGACGCGCATGCCGCGCGTGCAGCAGGCAGTCGCCGAGTTCTTCGGCCTCGAGCCGTGCAAGGGCGTCCACCCCGACGAGGTCGTCGCGCTCGGCGCCGCGATCCAGGGTGCCGCGCTCACCGACGAGAAGAGCGACATCCTGCTGCTCGACGTCACGCCGCACTCGCTCGGCATCATGATCGTCGGCGGCTACTTCCACAAACTGATCGAGCAGAACACGACGGTGCCGACCTCCGAGCAGCACGTGTTCACGACGGTCAAGGACAACCAGACGTCGGTGAAGATCCTCGTGCTGCAGGGCGAGAGCGATCGCGCCGAGGAGAACGAGCTGCTCGGCGAGTTCGTGCTGACCGGGCTGCGGCGCGCGCCGCGCGGCGAGGTCGAGGTCGAGGTGATGTTCCACATCTCGGCCGACGGCATCGTCTCGGTGAAGGCGCGCGATCTCGAGACCGGCCTCGAGCAGTCGATCACCGTGACCGCGACCTCGGGCCTGACCGAGGAAGAGATCAAGAAGATGGTCGACGCGAACAAGGACTACATGGTCGAGGTTCGCTCCGGCCAGGAGTTCGACAAGGCGCGCCACGCCGCCGAGAAGGCGCTCGAGGAGATCGAGTCGCTGTTCCCGCAGGTGACCGACATCATCGCGGGCTCGGACTTCGGGCAGGACGCCGTGAAGAAGGCGCGCGCCGTCGTCGACCGGACGCGCAGCTCGATCGCGGCGAAGGATCTCACGGCGCTCACCGAATCCACCGAGGCGCTGAACCGGACGCTGAACATGTTCAGGGGCGTGGTATCGAAGACGCGTGGCTAACGATGGCAGGGGCTCGACCCGACATCGATCGGCTGATCGAAGAGGGACTCACGCTGTACGGCCAGGGGGACCTCGACGGCGCGCTACTCGCCTGGGAACGAGTGCTCGCGCTCGATCCAGATAACGCGCAGGCGACGAGCTACGTCGACTACGTGCGGATGAACTACGAGATCCTGACGACCGAGGTCGCCGGCGATGACGGTGCGCCGTTCGCGATCGCCGCCGACGACGAGCCCGAGTACCAGATCGAGATCCTGCCGGGCGAGGATCTCGGCGCGAGCGGCTCGGCACCGATGTACATCGATCCCACGGATCACGGCTGGGCGCTGTCCGACGAGCCCGCGGGCCACAGCGAGCCGCAGCTGCTCGTGCTCGAGGTCGACGATCCCGCGGACGCGTCGGCGATGGGCATGGCACGCGTCGTCGAGCGCGAGCCGGAGCCCGAGCCCCCGCCGATCAGCTTCGACGATCAGACGCGCGAGTATCCGGGCGGCCCGCCGGCGAAGAAGCCGGACGCGAGCGAGCCGCAGATCGCGATCGAGTTCACCGTCGAGGAGCCGTCGGCGTCCGGCACCGAGCGGCTCGAGCCGATTCCGTTCCAGCCGCTGCCCGACGACGAATTTCATCCCGAGGGTACGCCCGGCTTCGGCTCGGAGCTCACACCTGGCTTTGGGTTCGGCGAGCCGTCCGACTACCACACGCCGCCGGGCGGCTTCGCGTACGCCCAGAACACGCCGGGCTTCGAGACCCGAACCGGCGTTCGCGAGCTCAATACCGGCTTCGTGCAACCGACGAAGTCCGCCGAGCGCAAACGACCGGAACCACCGGAGCTGCAGATGACGTTGCGAACGCCCGAGCCACCCGAGCGGCAGCCTGCAGCGGCCGAGCCCGATCACGACGACACCGATGCCGCCGAGGACGCCGACACCGGCCTCGCGCTCGAGCTCGGCCCGCCCGACAACCGACCGCGCGCCCTCACGCCGCCGCCGGCCGACTCGCCGGTCGAGCTCTCCTATGGCAGCGACGACGAGCTCGACCAGCCGACGGTCGCGCAGCCGACCGCGCGCAAGTCACAGCCGATGCCGGTGCAGAGCACGACGCGTGACCTCCCGCCGGTGGTGCGCCCGCCGGCCCCATCGCGTCCGCCGCCGAACCAGCCGACCACCTCCACCACGCGCGACTTCCCGCCACAGAAGACCGACAAGCTGCCGACGAACCTGCACTTCACCGTCGGTGACCAGCCCGAGTCGTACAATCGCGACCCCGCGCCCAAGCCGCCGACCTTCGCGAACGCCGAGCTGCTCGGCGCCCCGACCCGCGACCTCGGCCTGCGCCCACCTGGCAAGCCCTCCAACCCCGAGGACGACCCCACGACGCAATCCGATGTCCGCCGGTTTCGCGCGGCCGTCGCCGCCTCCGCCGCGGCCACCCAGGCGGCCCTCGACCCCGACCCCGACCCGATCACCGCGCGCAGCGCCGAGATCCTCGACGCCGTCGATGCCGGCGCCCCCGCGAGCGAGGACATGGACGACCGCACGCGCCGCCGCATCACGGCCCTCGTCGAGCGTGCGACCGAGTGGAATCGCGGCGGCGATCACGAGCGCGCCGTCGCCGCGATCGACCTCGCCCTGTCCGAGGATCCGAACAGTGCGCTCGCGCAGAAGCTGATCCATCGCAACCGCGACGCGATCATGGCCGTCTTCCAGAGCTACCTCGGCGACCTCGAGCGCCAGCCCACCCTCGCGCGCCCGCTGCACGAGCTCGGCGGCGCACCGATCAGCCCACGCGCCGCCTTCCTGCTGTCGCGGATCGACGGCACGCTCTCCCTCGACGAGATCCTCGACGTCAGCGGCATGCCGCGCATCGAGGCCTACCGCTACCTCTGCCAGCTGTTCCTGCGCGGCATCCTGCGCTGAACCCATCGCCGCGATATCCCTCCGCTCCCGCCCCCCTTCCGGGGTGACGGTTTCCCTCCGCGCCGACGACGGCGGCAGCCGCACGCTCGCGATTTTCGCAACCGCAGACGACACCGGCCGAAGGCGGCGGCATGACGCAACCTCGCCAAGTCTTGCCCGGCCGCTACTACATGATCACGCGGCGCTGCACGCAGCAGCAGTTCCTGCTGCATCCCGACGTCGAAACAACGAACGCATTCAAGTACTGCCTGATCGTTGCAGCGCAGAAGTACTTCATCGACGTGCTCGGACCATGCGCGCTGTCGAATCACCACCACACGGTCATCTACGATCGGCTCGGTCACCATCCGCTGTTCACCGAGTACTTCCACAGGCTGCTCGCGCGCTGCATGAACGCGCGCCTCGGGCGTCGGGAGAACTTCTGGTCATCGGAACAGGTCAATGTCGTGCTGCTGGCCGACGTCGATGCAGTCGTCAGGAAGCTCGCCTACGCGTTCTTGAATCCCGTCGAGGCGCGGCTCGTCGAGCATCCGAACGACTGGCCCGGCGTGAATGGCTATCGAAACGTCATGAACGGCAAGCCACTACAGGCGACGCGTCCGAAGTGGTTCTTCAGCGAGCACGACAGTGCACTGCCGGAACACGTGTCGATGAGGCTGCACATTCCGGCCGAGCTCGAGCCAGAGCGCTTCCGCGAGCGGCTCCGCGCGCGCATCAAACGCCGGCTCGCGAAGCTGCGCGACCATCGCATTCGCCACAAGCTCTCCGTGCTCGGCGCCGAGCGCATCCGCGCGGAGACACACAATCAGCACCCGAAACGCGACGGGCGCTACACGAAGACGAACCGTCGACGCATTCGCCCGACAATCGCATGCCGTGACGCCGAGCGACGGAAGGCGCTCATTCTGGAACGCAGGTCGTTCGTGCGCGAGTACCGCAAGGCACGCGTCCAGTGGGTCTACAACAAGCCGACCGTGTTCCCGGAAGGAACATTCTGGCTGTACAGGTACGCGCACGCACCAGTGCCACCACTACGCTTCGCTCCGGTGCTCATACACTGATCGCACCGGTTCTTGTCGTTGCTGTGAGCTGATCGAGCGAGCCGCGCGCTCGCGACGGCGAAGCTCCATCCAGCGTCCCTGAGCGGTCCCGCGCGTTGACGATTGGAGGCCGCGAACCGGCGCCGTGCGCGTGGATCGCGCGTGGTTTCGACGAGAATTCGCGCCCGCCGAATCCGCGGAGGTCGATTCGAAGACCGCCTCGGTAGCGAGGGATACCGTCACCCCGGAGGGGTTGGGAATCGGCTGCGGCGACGGCTACTTGGAGGGGTTGGGAATCGGCTGCGGCGACGGCTACTTGTCGAGCTTCGCGATGCACAGGCCGGCATCGGTCATGATCGACATGATCTTCTTCTGCGTGGCCTCGTCGGGGTCCTTGCCGCCCATGTCCTTGGCCATCTGCTCGATCGCGTCGTCGAGCTTCTTGTTGACGGCGTCGCCGCACGCCTTGTCCTTGCAGGCGCAGGCCTCGTCCTTGAGCTTGGCGAGTCCGTCGACGTCCGCGCCCTTGTTGCAGGCAGCGGCGAGAGTGAATGCAAATCCGAGCAGGAGGTATTTCATGCCGGCGCAGTCGTGCAACGGCGCGGCCAGCCATCAACCGCGGGAATTCACGAGCCGACGCTGCGCGCGGCGGATCCGGCGGACCCAGTTTTGCGACGAGGGCGGGTTCGGATGGACCCGGTCCGCGGATATAACGAGGCATCATGGTTCGCAAGGTCGTGCTCGCGTACTCGGGTGGCCTCGACACGTCGGTTGCCGTGCGGTGGATCGCCGAGACGTACCACTGTGAGGTCGTCTGCTTCTGCGCCGACGTCGGTCAGGCGGAGGATCTCGAGGCGGCGCGCGCGAAGGCGCTCGCGGTCGGAGCGCAGAAGGCGGTCGTGCGCGACCTGCGGCTCGAGTTCGTCCGCGATTACGTGTGGCCGGCGCTGCGTGCCGGCGCGCTGTACGAGCAGCAGTACCTGCTGGGGACGTCGCTCGCGCGGCCGTGCATCGGGCGCGGGCTCATGGAGGCGGTCGAGGCCGAGGGCGCGGATGCGATCGCGCACGGCGCGACCGGCAAGGGCAATGACCAGGTCCGGTTCGAGCTGACCGCGTATCACTTTCGGCCCGGCATCAAGATCATCGCGCCCTGGCGCGAGTGGCACTTCAAGGGCCGCCGCGAGCTGATCGAGTACACGAAGCAGCACCAGATCCCGATCGAGGCGACCGCGGACAAGCCGTACTCGGTGGATCGCAACCTGCTGCACACGAGCTACGAGGGCGGCGTGCTCGAGGATCCGTGGCGCGAGCCGGATCCGGCGATGTTCCAGCTCACGCGCAATCCCGAGCAGGCGCCCGACCAGCCGCGCGTGATCGAGATCGAGTACGAGCGCGGCGACGCGGTGGCGATCGACGGCGTGCGGCTCGGCCCGGTCGAGCTGCTCGCGAAGCTGAACCAGATCGCGGGCGAGCACGGCGTCGGCCGCGTCGATCTCGTCGAGAACCGGTTCGTCGGCATGAAGTCGCGCGGGGTGTACGAGACGCCGGGCGGCAGCGTGCTGCACGCGGCGCGCGCGGCGGTCGAGTCGCTGACGCTCGATCGCGAGGTGCTGCGGCTGCGGCACGACCTGATGCCGCGGTACGCGGCACTGGTCTACAACGGGTTCTGGTTCGCGCCCGAGCGCGAGATCCTGCAGCGCACGATCGACGACATCGCCCAGGCGATCACCGGCACGGCGCGGCTCAAGCTGTACAAGGGCGCGTTGACGATCCTCGGCCGCAAGGCGCCGCGGAGCCTGTACCGTCCGGACATCGTCACGTTCGAGGAAGACTCGGTCTACGACCAGCGCGATGCGCAGGGCTTCATCAAGCTCAATGCGCTGCGGCTGCGCATTCGCTCCGAGCTCGGGATCAAGGACGACTGATGCTCGTCACGCGCGTGACCAACGCGATCGCGTCGCGCGCGCCGATCCGCGCCGCCCAGCTCGTCGTCGCCGATGGCCCGGACCGCGGGGTCTCGATCGAGCTGCCGCCGATCGGCGTCGTGATCGGCACCGAGCGCACGTGCGACATCGTGCTGACCGACGCGTTCGTGTCGCGCCGCCACTGCTCGATCGCGCCACACGCGCAGGGCTTCACGATCACCGACCTCGGCTCGAAGAACGGCACGATCATCGACGGCGTCGCGGTCGGCAAGGTCGTCGCCCCGCCGGGGGTCGCGATCCGGATCGGCAAGACGCTGCTCCAGCTGATGCCCGCCGACGAGGTGATCGACATCCCGCCGTCGCAGAGCGACCGGTTCGGCGGGCTGTACGGAGGCAGCCACGTGATGCGCCAGGTGTTCGGACTGCTCGAGCGCGCGAGCAAGTCGAACGCGCCGGTCCTGTTCCTCGGCGAGAGCGGCACCGGCAAGGAGCTGATGGCGCGCGGCGTCCACGACGCGTCGCCGCGCAAGGACGGCCCGTTCGTCGTGTTCGATTGCGGCGCCTCGACCGAGACCCTGATCGAGAGCGACCTGTTCGGTCACACGAAGGGCGCGTTCACCGGCGCCGCGGCCGATCGCCAGGGCGCGTTCGCGGCGGCGCATGGCGGTACGCTGTTCCTCGACGAGATCGGCGATCTCCCGGTCGCGCTGCAACCGAAGCTGCTGCGCATGCTCGAGGCCGGCGAGGTCGTCCCGCTCGGTGGCCGCAAGAGCGAGCGCTACGACGTCCGGATCGTCGCGGCCACGCATCGCGACGTGTTCGGCGAGGTCGCGCGCGGCGGGTTCCGCGGCGATCTGTACTACCGGCTCGCCGTCGTCGAGGTCCACGTGCCGCCGCTGCGCCAGCGCACCGGCGATCTGCCGCAGCTCGTGAAGATGTTCCTCGAGCGCGCCGGCGCACCTCAGCTCGCCGCGCAGGTCGGCGGTGCGGCGCTCGCGAAGCTCGAGCGCTACCACTGGCCCGGCAACGTCCGCGAGCTGCGCAACGTCATCACACGCGCGGTCGCGCTCGCGGGCCCCGACGACGATTTTCAGTCGCTGCCGTTCGTGCTCCGCCCGACGGTCGCAGCACCGGAGACCGCGACCGAGATCAAGGCCGACCGGCCGTTCCACGAGGCGAAGGACGCGATGGTCGCGCAGTTCGAGCGCGCGTACCTCAGTGACCTCGTGCAGCGCGCGAACGGCAACCTCTCGCAGGCGGCGCGGATCGCCGGGCTCGAGCGCAAGTTCCTCTACAAGCTGCTCGAGCGCAACGGCCTCCGTCAGAAGGCCGCAGCCGACGACGACGAGCCCGCCTGAGCATGGCGCCGGAGCGCAGCTGGCTCGAGCCGCCTGCCGCGAAGACGAAGCGCGCCGCGGGCCGGATCGTCGCGAAGGGCACCGCGAAGAACGTCGAGGCGATCGCGAACCTCGGCGATCGGATCGCCATCGCGCATCACGAGGGACTGTCGAATTCACCGGGCGGCATCACCGTGCTTCGCCGCCACGACTTCACGGTCGTCACCGCAGTGACGCACGCGTTCGGCCCGCTCGACACCACGGGCGCGACCTGGCTCGCGTCGGGCCCGCTGTGGCGCGGGCGTCATGCGTCGCTGCGATTGCTCGATCCGGCGGCGCTCGCGACCGTTGACACGCTGCCGCTGTGCCGGCCGTTCGTCCGCGTCGACGAGCAGATGATCGTCGCGCACACGCCACCGATGCTGTACGCGAAGCCCGGCTACGACGTCGATCCCGCGGAGCTGCGCGCCGCCGCGATCGAGCTGCCCCCGCAAGGCGGCCTCGTCGTCGTCGATCTCGATCGCCGCACGCTGCGTCTGCTCGTCGCCGCGAGCCAGTACGACGAGTTCCGAGCAGCCGAACTCTCGCCCGATCGCGCGATCGTCTACGCCGCCTCGAGCTTCGGTCGCGTCGTCGCGGTCCGGATCGCCGACGGCGAGCTGCTGTGGCAGCGCGCGGCGGTCGCGAACGTCGTGATCTTCGCGCTGCACGCGCTCGCGCTGTCGCCCGACGGCACGCGGCTCGCGCTCGCGGGTAGCGGCAACCCGCACGACCTCCTCGTGCTCGACGCCGCGACCGGCCGCGAGCTCCAGCAGCGGCGCATCTGTCCGCTCCTCGACCGCGCCCGCGTCACGCCGAGGCCGAACGCGCGCATCGAGGCGCTCGGATTTCATCCCGCGGGCTGGCTCGCCGCCGCGACGAGCGCCGGCGCGATCGCCGAGCTTCACACCGACGGTCGGCTCTCCGCGTTCAAGGCATCCGGCGCCGGGATCGAAGCGTTCGCGTTCGTCGACGACGGCCGCTCGCTGCTCGTCGGTGGCCGCGAGCCGCAGCTGCGCCTGTGGCCCGTGGATCTCTGAGCTACGAAGATCGCCGAGCGCCGCGCGCGCTACCCTGGACCATGGAAGCGGTCATCGACGTCGCGGACGTGGTCCGCAAGGAGACGAAGTCCGGCAACACGCGGTTCGTGATCCGCAGCGTGGACGGACGCGAGCTCGTCACGTTCCGCCCGGCGATCGGCGAGCGTGCCGAGGACTTCAAAGGCAGGCGCGCGCGCATCGAGTTTCACGAGGAGCAGCGCGGCAACTTCACGAACGTCTACCTCGACGTGATCGAACCGGTGCCCGACGAAGCATCCGGTGAGCCCGCGACGGGCGATCAGGTCGACGCGGTGGCGTGGCAGGTCGCGCCGGAGGCGGCACCGCAGATCGTCGGCGACGGCCCGCACGCGCCCGACGAGGTGTTCGATGCGCTGAAGCCGTTCAAGGATCGCGTCGCCGCCGACATCCGTGGCGAGCCCGCGCCCGCGGCACCGGAGGACGACCTCTCGAAACATCGTGCAGCGAGGCGCGCGAACGACCGCGGCAGCCGCTAGTGTCGGCGCGTGAGCGCGCGCGGATCGATCGACACGTGGTTCGGCGTCGCCGCGTCCGGATCGTCGGTACGGCGCGAGGTCGTCGGCGGCGCGACGACGTTCGTGACGATGGCGTACATCCTGTTCGTCAACGGCGTGATCCTGAGCGGCGCGAAGCTGCCTGCGGATCAGGTGCTGACCGTGACCGCGCTCGTCGCCGGCGTGATGACGATCGCGATGGGGCTCGTCGCGAACTATCCGTTCGCGCTCGCACCCGGCATGGGGATCAACGCGGCGGTTGCGGGTAGCCTCGTCGCGACGCAAGGGCTGACCGCGCCCGAGGCGATGGGCGTGATCGTCGCCGAGGGCCTCGCGATCACGCTCCTCGTCGTCGCCGGGGTCCGCGAGCGCGTGCTCGACGCGATCCCCGATTCGCTGCGGCGTGCGATCGGCGCCGGCATCGGGCTGTTCCTCGCGCTGATCGGCCTCGTCAACGGCGGGGTCGTCGTGCCGGGCAAGGGCACGCCGCTCGCGCTCGGTGATGTCCAGAGCACCGGCGTGATCGTGTTCGTCGTCGGGCTGTTCGTCGCGTTCGCGCTGACCGTCAAGCGCGTGCGCGGCGCGCTGCTGATCGCGATCGCGCTCGCGACCGGGCTCGCGTTCGCGCTCGGCGTCGCGCACGCGCCGGTGCGCTGGGTCGCGTCGCCGGACTTCGGGCTCGTCGGTGCGTTCTCGTTCGGCTTCGTCGGCAAGCTCGGCGTTCTCGGCGCGGCGCTCGCGGTGTTCTCGCTGATGCTGTCCGACTTCTTCGACACGATCGGCAGCGCGGTCGGGCTCGGCGAGGAGGGCGGCTTTCTCGACGCGGCCGGCCGGCTGCCGCGCATGAAGCGCGTGCTCGTGATCGATTCGCTCGCGGCGATCGCCGGCGGCGCGGTGTCGTCGTCGTCGGCCACGACGTACATCGAGTCGGCGGCCGGGATCGCCGAGGGCGCGCGCACCGGCCTCGCTTCGATCGTCACCGGCGCGCTGTTCCTCGTCGCGATGTTGCTCGGGCCGCTCGCGGCCGTCGTGCCGCCGCAGGCGACCGCGAGCGCGCTCGTCGTCGTCGGGTTCTCGATGGCCGGCCTGCTGAAGGACATCGACTGGCGCGATGCGCCCGAGGCAGTACCGGCATTCCTGACCGCGGTCGTGATGCCGTTCACGTGGTCGATCTCGAACGGCATCGGCGCCGGCGTGATCGCGCACGCGATCCTGATGACGGTCGCCGGCCGGCGGGTCCACGTGCTCGTGTGGTGCGTCGCCGCCGCGTTCGGCGTGTTCTTCGCGCTCGGTTGATCCGCGCGTGATACCCTCGTTCGCGGTGCACGTCGGGTTGCGATGCGTGCTGCTGGCCGTCGCCGGCTGTTCGTTCCAGCCGATCGCCGCATCGAGCGACGCGACGACATCGCCCGACAGCGGGTCACCCGGCGATGGCACCGGCGATCCCGATGCCGCTGGCGTCAGCTGCCTCGAGCGCTGGAAGACCGGGCCGCTCGCGCTCGCAACACCCACGCCGCTGCCGAACGTCAACTCGTCGTCGGAGGATCGCGATCCGTACCTCACCGGCGACGAGCGCACGCTGTACTTCGCGTCGCGCCGCACCGGTAGCCAGGGCGCCGACGTCTACGTCGCGCTGCGCGCGTTACCGGACGGCGCGTTTCCGGCGCCCGCGAAGGCGCAGGACTTCGATTCGTCGAGCGACGACACGAAGATGACGCTGTCCGGCGACGGCCTGCTCGCGTTCGTGTCGAGCATGCGCGGCGGTGGCGAGGGCAACGCGGATCTCTGGCAAGCCTCGCGCACCGCGACGACGACGCCGTTCACGAGCTTCGATCAGGCACAGCTCGCGGCCGTCAACGACACCGACTTCCAGCTCGATCCTGCGATCAGCGTCGATGGCCTGACGCTGTACTTCGCGACCGGCGTCAGCCCGCAGCGCATCGTGGTCTCGCGCCGCGCCGCGATCGCCGACGACTTCCCGGCGCCACAGCCGCTGATCTCGTCCGGCGCGGGCGATGCCGATCCCGCGATCTCCGCCGACGAGCTCGTGATCGTGTTCGCGTCGAATCGCACCGGCAGTGGCTTCGGCGGCGGCAACCTGTGGTACGCGACGCGCGCGGCGAAGACCGATCCGTTCGGCGAGCCGCAGCCGGTGCCGAACGTCAACACGAACAACAACGACAGCGATCCGATGCTGAGCCGCGACGGCTGCCGGCTGTACTTCGCCGCCGACGGTGGCATCGCCGGCTACGAGCTGATGGTCGCCGACGTCGTGCCCTGATCACGCGAGCGGATCGGCAGCGTCCTCGTCGACCTCGAGCTCGCGCGGCGGCGGCGTGGTCTTCGTGACGTCGAGGACGTGGCGGACGAGCACGGGCAAGTAATCGGCGAGGGCAGGGCAGCGCACCGTCGTACCGGCGAGCGCCTGCGTCGTGTTCGTCTGGTCGTAGTGGATCGCGTGGTCGAGCACGTCGACGAACGCGAGCGGGCCGCGGCTGAGGCGCGACAGGCCCGGCGTCTTCAGCACGGCGCGCGCGAGCGGGCGCGGGATGTGGCCGCGTGGCTTCTCGGTGTTCGCGTGCTCGGCGACCGCCTCGAACACCGCGCGCGCCGTCATCGGCGACGGATCGACGATGTGGAACGTGCGGCCGGCCGCGCCTTCGCTGCGCACGATGTGCCACGCCGCGTCGATCACGTAGTCGATCGGCACGAGGTGCAGCGGCGCGTCGCCGCGGCCGAGCAGCGGCAGCCGGAGCCCGGACGCGTTCGTCGCGATCAGCACCATCAGGTAGTACGGCCCGTCGAGCTTGTCGATCTCGCCGGTCTTGCTGTCGCCGACGATGATGCTCGGACGCAGGATCGTGATCGGCAGCTGGCGCATCGCCGCACGCACGAGCTTCTCGGCCTCGTACTTCGTGCGCTCGTAGCCGTTGTGGAACTTCTGCCCGGCCTCGAGGTCCTCCTCGTACCAGGTGCCCTTGCGATCGCCGGACACCATCGCGGTCGACCAGTGGACGACGCGCTCGAGCCGCCCGGTGTCGCGCGCGAGATCGAGCACGGTGCGCGTGCCGCTGACGTTGACGCGGCGAGCGGTCTCGTCGTCGACACCCATGAAGTAGATGCCGGCGAGGTGGTGGATCCAGGTCAGCTCCTTGGACAGCGCGCGGTATTCCGCGCTCGACAGCCCGAGATCCATGTCGCAGACATCGCCGACGAGGATCTCGGCGCGCTCGTGGCCGGGCAGCTGCTTGACGTAGCGCTCGGCGTCGGCGGCGAACTTCTGCTGCGCGAGCACGTAGAGCTTCGTCATCTGCGCCGGCTCGTCGGCGAGCAGCTTCGCGATCATCCGCTTCGCGGTGAACGCCGGGAACCCGGTGAGCAGCACGGTGTCGCGCGACAGCCGCGGCGATCGGCCGGTGACCTGATCGCGCTGCGCCTTGGGGACGCGGATCGCGCCATACCGCGCCTCGATCTCGGCGACGACGCGCTCGACCTCGGCGACGAGCGCGGCGTGATCGCCGTCGTTCTGGATCACCCACGTCGCGGCCGCGAGCTTGTCGGCGAGCGGGGCCTGGGCGGCGATCCGCGCGGCCGCGTCTTCCGCCGACAGCCCATCGCGCTCGCGGATCCGCTGGAGCTGGACGTCTGGCGACGCCGCGACGACGACGAGCGCCTCGAGCCCGGCGTGCGCGCGATTCTCGACGAGCAGCGCGGCCTCGTAGAACACGACGTTCGCGCCGGCGTCCGCCCACGCGGCGATCGCGGCGGCGCTCGCGGCGGCGATCCGCGGGTGCGTGATCCGGCCGAGGTCCGCGCGCGCGCCGGGATCCGAGAACGCGATCGCGCCGAGCCGCTTGCGATCGAGCTGGCCATCGGGCGTCAGGATCGCGGCCCCGAACCGGCTGACGAGCTCGGCGAGCGCCGGCTGACCGGGCTCGACGACCTGGCGCGCGAGCTGGTCGGCGTCGACGATCGCGGCGCCGCGCTCGGCGAGCAGCTTCGCGACCGTGCTCTTGCCCGATGCGATCCCGCCGGTGAGTCCGATGACGTGCACCGCCACGGCGCTTGGGTACCACGGGCCCGCGGGCTCGGGGTAGCCTGCGCCCAGCATGACGCGGCTTCTGTGCACGCTCGGCGCGCTCGTCGCGATGACGGGGCTCGCGCTCGCCGCACGTCGTGACTGGGTCGGCAGCGCCGCGTGTGGCACGTGCCATCCCGCCGAGCTCGCGGCGTGGCAAGCGACGCCGCATGCCGTGACGCAGCGCCGGTTCACCGCGAAGCCCGAGTCGAAGTGTCTCGCGTGTCACGCGACCGGCGAGGCGCCGGCGGGGCCGGTGATCGCGGTCGAGGTCGGCTGCGAGTCGTGCCACGGCGCCGGCGCCGCGTACGCCGAGGACGACATCATGCGCAGCCCGCAGGTGGCGCGCGCGCTCGGGCTCGTCGATCTGTCGACGACGAAGGCGCGCGCGGCGGTGTGCGCGCAGTGCCATGCGCGGCCGACGCGTGGCAAGGTGTTCGACCCGGACGCACCTGCGCACCCGATCGCCACGCCGGGCAAGAAGTCATGAAGGTCCCCGCACGTTTCGTCATCTCGGCTGCCAAGCCGTCCGACTTTCCGCCGCCGAGCCTGCCGGAGATCGCGGTCGTCGGCCGGTCGAACGTCGGCAAGTCGAGCCTCATCAACGCACTCGTCGGCCAGGACGGGCTCGCGCGAACGTCGCGCACGCCGGGCCGCACGCGGCTGCTCAACTGGTTCGAGATCGAGACCCAGCCGCGGTTCTTCCTCGTCGATCTGCCCGGGTACGGCTACGCCGAGGTTCACGCCGAGATGCGCGAGAGCTGGCGGCCGCTGATCGAGACCTACCTCGACCAGCGCACGACGCTCGCCGGCGTGCTGCTGCTGATCGACATCCGGCGCGGCGTGCAGGACGAGGAGCTCGACTTCGTGCCGTGGCTCGCCGAGCGCGAGAAGCCGGTGCTCGTCGCGCTGACGAAGGCGGACAAGCTGCCGAAGAACAAGCGCACGCTCGAGGTCATGCGCGCGAAGCAGCAGCTCGCGCTGCGCAAGGATCCGCTCGCGGTCTCGACGCTGTCCGGCGACAACATCGCGCCGCTGTGGCGCGCCATCATGCAGCTGCTCGCGCCGAAGCCGTGACGTCCGAGCTCGTGATCGAACGCGCGACGCTCGCCGATCTCGACGCGATCGAGGAGATCGAGCGCCACTCGTTCCCGACGCCGTGGCCGCGCGCGACGTTCGAGGCCGAGCTCGCGCGTGCGCACGCACGGATCACGGTCGCGCGCTCGCCACGCGCGGTCGTCGCGTTCTGCAACTCGTGGCTCGTCGTCGACGAGGTCCACGTGCTCGCGATCGCGACGCATCCCGATCACCGCCGTCGCGGGATCGCCGGCGCGCTGCTCGCGCACGTGCTCGACGAGGGCAGGGCCGTCGGCTGCCGGATCGCGACGCTCGAGGTCCGGCGCGGCAACAAGCCGGCGATCGCGCTCTACGAGGCCGCCGGGTTTCGCACCGTCACCGTGCGCGCGCGCTACTACCAGGACAACGGCGAGGACGCGCTCGTCATGGTCGCCGAGCTCAGCGGGTGACGATCACGCCACCGCCCGAGACACGATCGCTCGGCGACGCGGTCGCGAAGTAGATCGCGCCGCCCGCGGCGCCGGCGACGACGACGCCCATGCCGGCGAGCACGTACCACCGCGTGTACCACGCGCTCTTGCCCGGGACCTGGAGCGCGGCGCGCACGCGCAGCTCGCCATCCGCCGGCAGCTGCACCGACGTCGAGAATGGCACGAACCCGGTCTTCTCGACGCGGATCTCGTACGCGGCGGGCGCGCGCAGCCGCAGCGGCTGGATCGGCGTCAGCCCGCGGTTCTCGCCACCGACGGTGACGAGCGCGCCGGCCTCGCTCGCGATGATGTCGATCACGCCGTAGCGCAGGAAGTCGCTCGGCGGCAGCAGCCGCGTCAGGTAGCCGTCGAGCTGCGCGTCCGTCGGCGCGGCGCCCGCTGCGAGCGAGTCGGCGACCCGGCCCGACACCGTGCGGCCGCGGACGTCGATCCGCTGCATCGTCAGGATCACGTCGCCGAGCTCGCTGACACCGACGAGGATCACCTCGGCGGCGCCGACCTTCTGGCCGATCTTCGCGACGCAGTCGGCCTCGCCGCCGCACTTGACGAGCACGTTGTCGATGTTCTCGCCGTAGACCGCGCGCGTCTGATCCGGGCCGAGCACCTGCAGCGACGTCTGCTTGCCGAGCGCCGCCGCGATCCGCTTGCCGATACCGGGCAAGCCCGATGATGCGGCGCGGTACTCGAGCACCGCGACCTTGCGCTTCGGATCCGGATCGGCGCTCGCGAGCGAGCCCCACATCACGATCGCGACGGGTACCAGCCAGCCAAGTCGCATCAGCGTGCTCCGAACAGCGCGCCGACCGAGACCGGCACGTACTCGCCAAACGACGACCGCTCGCCGACCGGCGGCTCATCGCAGGCCCAGTTGGGGAAGTCGTTCGCGGGCCCGACGACGAGCGCGCACGACGTGCGGACGCGCTGCGCGATCGAGCTCGACGCCATGTCGAGCAGCAGCCAGTCCGACGTCGTCGCGTCGAGGCAGGGCAGGATGATGTTCGTGCCCTGCGAGAGCTGCTGGATGTAGTAGTTGCTCGTCGCGACGAGCCCGACGTACTGACCGCCTGGCAGCGCGACGAGATCGAGCGGCACCGCACCGAACGCGCGCAGCACCTGCGCGTGCTGGTTCGCGGGATCGTCGATGTCGAAGATCGTCTCGCGGCGACCCGGCAGATCGAGCGTGATCGGCGTGCCGCCGTCGAGCGGGATCGATTGCACGATCATGTGCGCGCCCTCGCGGACGTAGTCGACCGAGCTCGGCGGCGCCGTGCCGGGCGGCGGACACAGCGCCGGCGAGTCCGGCGTGCACGCGACCTGGCCGCCGAACTGGTTCGTGCAGTTCGGCACCGATGCCTTCGTGCCCGCGGCCCACACGCGACCGCCGGCGACCGCGAGCACCGCCGCGCGATCGAGCGGCGCGAAGTCCGAGAACGCCGGCGCGCCGCCCTCGATGTCGCCGGTGAGCTTCACGACCTTGTTCGCGCACGGCAGCGTCGCGAACAGCCCGACGTTCTCGGGCGCGGCCGCGATATCGGACACCGGCTGGGGCAGCGGCTTCGGCGTCGCCGCGGCGGGCGCATCGACGTCGATCGACACCAGCGACGAGCTGCCGCCGCACGTGACGAGCGGGTTCAGCGCCGGCGTCACGCGACCGACGAGGCCGTGCGCGATCAGCCGGCCATCCGCGGACGGCCCGACCGTGACGCGATCGACCGGGCCGACCATCGCGTTCGCGACCTGCGCGTTGTCGAGATCGACGATCGCGATGCCCTGATCGTGCGCGACCGCGACCTTGTGCGTGCCCGGGATCGCGGACGCATCGCGCGTCGTGCCGGGCAGCGTGATCGGCGTGCCGACGAGCTTGTTCGTGTCGGTCGTCAGCACGCTGAGCTGGTTGCTCGACACGATCGCGAGCCGGTCGCCGCCGACCGAGACCACGACCTGCGGCGCGCTGACGCCGGAGACCTGACCCTGGAACAGCGTGTTCGTCGGGTCGAGCGTCGGGTCGAACGAGAACAGCGACATCCCATTCGTCGCGTACACGAACGGCCGCCGCACCGGGATCGTGACCTCGACGTCATCACCGGCGACGATGTCGACCGGATCGGCCGCCTCGCCGACGCCGACGAGCCGGTTCGAGACATCGCGCAGCTGGACCTCGACGCGCACGTTGTCGGCGACCGACAGATCGCCGGTCGAGAACTTGTTGCTCTCGAGCACGCTCGTCGTCGCGATCGGCTGCTCGCCCTCGGGCGTCAGCACGACGGTGACCGTCGTCATGCCGGTCGGCCGCAGCTCCTGCGCCGACGGCAACGTCAGCACGAGCTGAAACGAGCCGTCGACATTGCAGCCGGCAAGGCACGTCAGAGCCAGACACAGCGGAGGTACCCGCATCCCTCGCGCGACCCTATCAGACCCACAAGCGCGCATACAACCACACGGATCACAACGACTTGGGTGTGCCAAAAGTCGGATGCAGAATTCGTCAGCAGCCACCCCTCGAAGATCGCTTGGGGCCGACGGGGTGTTCGTTGTACTCATCGCGCCACGGGTTAGGATTGGCAGCGTTGGTCACGACCACCGACAAGGGTCAGCTGAGCGGCCCGTTTGGGAGACAGGATCCGAGCCTGCCGCAGGTGTTCGGGCGGTATCTGCTCATCCAGCGGCTGTCGCGCGGTGGGATGGGCGAGATCTTTCTCGCGAAGCACGGGCTCGCCGGGTTCGAGAAGCTCGCGGTGATCAAGAAGGTGCTCCCGCACCTCGCCGCGGACGCGTCGTTCATCTCGCGATTCGTCGACGAGGCGCAGGTCGCGATCAAGCTCGCGCACGTCAACATCGCGCAGGTGTTCGAGGTCGGCCGCGTCGGCGACGAGTACTTCCTCGCGCTCGAGTACGTCGAGGGTCGCGATCTGCGGCGCACGCTCGCGCTGCTCGGCCATCGCAAGCAGCGGCTGCCGGTCGACCTCGCGCTGTTCATCGGCCGCGAGCTCGCGAACGGGCTCGCGTACGCGCACCGCCGCACGAGCCAGGACGGCGCGTCGCTCAACCTCGTGCACTGCGACGTCTCGCCGCCGAACGTGCTCGTGTCGTTCGAGGGCGAGACGAAGGTGATCGACTTCGGCATCGCGAAGAGCGCGCTGCGCGGCACCGCGACCGATCCGAAGATGGGCTTTGGCAAGTTCGGCTACATGGCGCCCGAGCAGCTGATCCGCGGCGGCGTCGTCGATCACCGGACCGATATCTACGCCGCCGGCGTCGTGCTCTACGAGCTGCTCACCGGGCAGCGGCTCTACGAGGCGGGGCCCGAGCCGGATTACCGCGCACTGGCGAAGAAGGTCGCGCGCGGCGAGCACCCGATGCCGTCGGAGATCGATCCGCTGCTCGCGCCGTACGACGACCTCGTCGCGACCGCGCTGCGCCCGAAGGCCGAGGATCGCTACCAGACCGCCGCCGAGTTTCGCGATGCGATCCAGCAGGCGCTCGTCGCGGTCAACCCGACGATCTCGACCGACCAGCTCGGCGCGTACATGCGCGATCTGTTCGCCGAGGAGATGACGGCGCAGCGCGAGCTCCACGATCGCGTCGCGAACGCGCACCTGTCCGACTTCCAGGAAGCGTTCCACACCCAGACGATCTCGACGGTGTCGTTCGCGCTCGCCCAGCTGCCGCTGCCGCCGCCGGCCGCGGCCGAGATCGCGGCGACGCCACGGCCGCGCCGCGTCTCCCAGCAGCAGCTCGCGCAGCGCACGCGCAACTCGGGCCAGCACAGCTCGCTGCGCACGCCGCTGCCACCGGACTCGCCCGCGCTCGACACCGTCGCGCCGCCGACCGCTGCGCTGTCGAGCGAGGATCTCGGGCTCGGCGAGCTCGCGGATGGCACCGGCACGTCGCCGCGCGCGCACGCGCCGCAGCGCGATCGCACGAAGCTCTACGCGATCGGGGCCGCGGTCGTCGTCACGGTCGCCGTGATCGTCGGCGCGTTCGCGATGCGCGGTGGCAAGGACGAACCGGCCGCGAAGCGCGACACCCGGGTCGCCACGACCGAGCCGGCGAAGCAGTCACCGCCGATCACGGTCGAGCCGATCGATCCACCGACGCCACCGCACCAGCCGGTCGTCGATCCCAAGGCCGGCAGTGGCTCCGCCGCGCCGCCCGAGATCCAGATCAAGCCCGACAAGATCCAGCGCGAGCCCAAGCGCAATCCGCGCACGCAGCCGAAGGAGCGCCCGCAGCCGCCCGACCCGCCGAAGTCCGAGATCACGAAGGACATGGTGACGAGCAAGTTCCAGCAGGCGCAGCGGATGTACAGCGACTACAAGTCGAAGAACGGCGGCCGCCTCGAGGCCGAGTACGCGGACCTGATGACGTACTTGCAGTACGACAAGCCGCAGCCCGATCGCATGAAGAAGATCGAGGCGTTCATCTCGAAGATGCGCGAGTAGCTCGACTTCAGGTTCCGCTTCACCGTTCCCTATTCATTCTCGAGCCGCGTCGTGCTCGTGAGGCCCGAACCGGAGCGACGCGAGCGATCTGGCCGTGCGCGCTCGCGAGAACGCGGCGTTGTCGTCATCGATCAAGCTCCGATGCGGTCCGGACGACGGTCGCGCTCAGCGACGAAAACGAATAGGGAACCGAGGAAGCGGAACCGGAACCTGAACGTTCGTGAGATCGCGGCGCGCCGTCTCACATTCAGCGTTTTTCCAGCTGCGAAACGCACCGGAAACAAACTCTGGGCTATCCCTCCCTTCATGAAGAAGGTCGAGGCCATCATCAAGCCGTTCAAGCTCGACGAGGTGAAAGAGCGCCTCGCCGAGATCGGAGTGCACGGCATGACGGTCACCGAGGTGAAGGGGTTCGGGCGGACCGGCGGGAAGAAGGAGGTCTACCGAGGCTCGGCCTACGTCGTGGACTTCGTCCCGAAGGTCAAGGTCGAGATCATCGTCCCGAACGACAGCGTGCAGCAGGTGGTCACCGTGATCACCGAGGCCGCGCGCACCGGGAAGATCGGCGACGGCAAGATCTTCATCACCCCGATCGACGAAGTGATTCGCATCCGCACCGGTGAGACCGGTGAAGACGCCATCTGAGCCATCAAGAGGAGAGCCCAACGTGACGCCGAACGAGCTGAAAGACTACGTCAAGAAGCACGGTGCCAAGATGATCGACGCGAAGTTCGTCGACTTCTTGGGCCAGTGGAAGCACCTGACCTATCCGATCGAGCGCCTCGAGGAAGGCCTCGAAGAAGGCTTTGGCTTCGACGGCTCGTCGATCGCCGGCTGGCGCGCGATCAACTCGTCCGACATGCTCATGAAGCCGGATCCGACGACCGCGGTCATGGATCCGTTCCTCAAGACGCCGACGCTGTCGCTGCTGTGCGACGTGATCGATCCGATCACGCACGAGGCGTACTCGCGCGATCCGCGCACGCTCGCGAAGCGCGCGGTCGCGTACCTCAAGTCGACCGGGATCGCGGACACCGCGTACTTCGGTCCCGAGGCCGAGTTCTTCATCTTCGATTCGATCCAGTACTCCGAGGATCCGAATCACTCGTTCTTCAACATCGACTCCGACGAGGCGGGCTGGAACAACAAGCGCGTCGAGGGCGGGGGCAACAAGGGCTTCAAGCCGCCGACGAAGGGCGGCTACTGCGTCGCCGGCCCGACCGACCAGCTGACCGATCTGCGCACGCAGATGGTGATGACAATGCAGGCGGTCGGCATCGTGATCGAGACCCACCACCACGAGGTCGCCTCCGCCGGTCAGGCCGAGATCGACATGAAGTACGACACGCTGGTCAAGATGGCGGACCAGGTGCTCTGGTACAAGCACGTCGTCAAGAACGTCGCGCGCCAGCACGGCAAGACGGCGACGTTCATGCCGAAGCCGCTGTTCGGCGACAACGGCAGCGGCATGCACACGCACCAGTCGCTGTGGAAGGCGGGCAAGCCGCTGTTCGCCGGCGACGGCTACGCGGGCATGAGCGACCTCGCGCTGTTCTACATCGGCGGTCTGCTCAAGCACGCGGGCGCGATCTGTGCGTTTGCGAACCCGACGACGAACAGCTATCGCCGCCTGGTCCCGGGCTACGAGGCGCCGGTCAACCTCGCGTACTCGGCGCGCAACCGCTCGGCGTCGATCCGGATCCCGATGTACTCGAGCTCGCCGAAGGCCAAGCGCCTCGAGCTGCGGTCGCCGGACCCGTCGTGCAACCCGTACCTGGCGTTCGCGGCGATGATGATGGCCGGCCTCGACGGCATCGAGAACCGGATCCACCCGGGCGATCCGCTCGACAAGGACATCTACTCGCTGTCGCCCGAAGAGCTCGCAGAAGTCCCGACCGTGCCGGGATCGCTGGACGCATCGCTGGACGCACTGCACAAGGATCGGGCGTTCCTCATGAAGGGAGATGTGTTCTCCAACGACCTCATCGATGCGTGGATCGCGTACAAGCGCGAGAACGAGGCGGACCACGTCCGGCTTCGTCCGGTGCCGGCCGAGTTCCAGCTCTACTATGACTGCTGAGTCGCGGTGACCTCCGCGCTCCCGCGCTTGTAACTCGGCGCGCCCTTTGGCAGAATCTGCTAGTTGGGTCGCGTGAGGATTCACGTGGTCCTGGGGAAGAACGAAGGACCGCCGAGTACCTGCGTGGAATTCAGCAAGCCAGGACCCGCCGCACGAACACAGCTCGGCGGTCGATCACGTCCACGCTTTCCGCGCGCCGGTGCGGCGTATTCCGCGCTCGTCGCGCGTGCGGCGCAGCGCACGTTGCCGTCGCGACTGCGGCCGCTCGCGTATCGTGCGTTCGCGCGGTTCGTCGGCGCCAACCTCGACGAGGCCGAGCTCGCGCTCGCCGAGTACGAGTCACTCGGGGACTTCTTCGCGCGCCGGCTGCGCGAAGGCTCGCGCGTGATCGATCGCGCACGCGAGGCGATCGTCTCGCCGTGTGATGGTGTGATCGCCGCACGCGGCACCGCGGACGACGGCACGCTCGTCCAGGCCAAGGGCCGCTCGTACTCGCTCGCCGAGCTGGTCGCCAGCGAAGCGCTCGCGATGCGCCTCATCGGTGGCGAATACGTGACCATCTACCTGTCGCCACGCGACTATCATCGCGTGCACACGCCGGTCGACGGTCGCATCGTGTCGTACGACTACCTGCCGGGCCTGCTGTGGCCGGTGAACCCGCGCGTCGCAGCGCGCCGTGACGGACTGCTCGCGAAGAACGAGCGCGTCGTCATCGAGCTGAATGCCGGCGACCTCGGTCACGTCGCAGTCGTCATGGTCGGCGCTGCCGGCGTCGGCAACATCGCGCTCGCGCATGGTCCGAGCAGCGCGTCGTTCCGTGCAAACGGCGAGCGCCACCGCATCGAGCTCGACGAGGGGGTCGAGCGCGGCGACGAGCTTGGCGCGTTCCGGCTCGGCTCGACGGTCGTGCTCGTGTTCGAGCCGGGCGCGGTGCAGCTCGACGAGCTCGTCGAGGGCCAGGCGGTGCGATTCGGCGAGCGGATCGGTCGGAGGACGCAGACCAACGGTCACGGAGGTGCGCGCGCATGAGCAAGCGCGACGACGATTCCGCCGACATGGAAGTCGGCATGACGACGGCCGAGCGCCGTCGCCGGCGTCGTCGCGGGGGCGGGCTGCGCGTGCCGTCGGACAACGTGCCGCGCCGCGCGAATCCGCCGGTCGTCGCGCCGGTGCCCGAGGATCCGTCGCTCGCGATGTCGATCGCGTACAGCTTCTCGAACGACGCCTCCGAGCCGATCCCGCGGGTCGCGCTCGAGACGCCGCCGGCCGGCCAGCCCGCGCTGTCGAAGTTTCCCGATCCGGTCGCGCCCGAGCCGGCGACCACGGTGCCGACGCTGATCGACGCGCCGGTCCCGACCGAGGGCGACGACTTCGAGATGAAGACGCGCGAGATGAACGCGGTCGATCTCGAGGCGCTCGGGCTGTCGAGCACGAGCAACCCGAACCTCAGCCTGAACCTGACGGCGACCGATCCCGAGCTCGACATCAAGTTCCAGCAGCGAGAGAGCACCGAGGTCATCCCCGACAACGAGGACGAGGACCGCGAGGTCGAGATCGAGATGAGCGACGCCGACAGCGCCGCCACGCTCGATGCCGACGCCGATGCCGAGAATGCGGACGACAGCGTCGAGGAGGTCGAGGACTCCGACTCCGGCTCGGTGCCGGTGTCGCTCGAGACCCCGGATCCCGACGCGCACGCACCGGTGCGTCGCGGTCGCCTGAAGACGGTCGCGCTGTCCGACGAGGATCTCGAGGAAGTCCGCGAGGCAGTGCGCGCCGCGTCGATCGCCCCGGCGGTCGAGCCGAAGCCCGCGCCCGAGCCGAAGCCAGCCCCGGCGGCCGCCGCGGCGACGGCGAAGCCCGAGCCGGTCACGAACAAGACGATGCCGCTCGCGCCGATGGACATCGAGGTCGAGCGCAACGAGGAGGCCGAGCCGATGTCGGTCCCCGAGATCGACATCCAGGAGCTGTCCGAGCGCGCGTCGGAGAGTGGCGAGATCGAGGTCAACGTCGACGACGGCGACGAGCCGGCCGCCGCTGCCGCCGACAAGGAGCCGAAGCGGACGCGCGCCGCCTCGGTGCCGCCGCCGACCGCGCCGACGGCGCAGGGCACGAACCCGGGCGTGCACGCGCCGACGAATGGTCACCATCCGGCGTCTGCCCATCAGCCGCCGCCGATGCCACCGAGCCCGCCGCCGGCACCGGCGCACAAGGCACCACCGACGCCGCCGCCCGCACCGGCGAAGAAGCCCGAGCCGGCGAAGCCCGCGGCCGCGGCACCGGCATCGACGATGGCGGAGAAGGCGCGCGCGGGCGAGGGCAAGCGCGGCAAGCCGTGGTTCGTCGATCTGTTCGACGAGGACTACCTGCGAACGCTGCCGTTCTTGACGCCGCAGGCGACGCAGGCCGAGGCCGAGTTCGTGATCGATGCGATGGGCCTGTCGCCCGGCGCGCAGGTGCTCGACGTCGGCTGCGGCTACGGCCGCCACGCGATGGAGCTCGCGGCGCGCGGCTATCACGTCGTCGGGCTCGATCTGTCGACGCCGCTCTTGATCCGCGGCGGCGAGGAAGCGCAGCGTCGCGGTCTCCAGATCAACTTCGTGCGCGGCGACATGCGCGAGCTCGACTTCGAGACGCAGTTCGACGGCGCGTACTGCCTGTTCTCGACGTTCGGCTACTTCGACGACGAGACGAACAAGAAGACGGTCGCGAACATCGCGCGCGCGCTCAAGCCGGGCGGCCGCGTGATGATCGAGATCCTGAACCGCGACTACGTGATCGCGGATCTGCCGACGCGCGTGTGGTGGGAAGGCGACGGCTGCGTCGTGCTCGAGGAAGTCGAGCTCAACTACTTCTCGTCGCGGATCCAGGTGAACCGCTCGGTCGTGTTCGACGACGGTCGCCAGCTCGAGCAGGAGATCTCGGTGCGCGCGTACTCGCTGCACGAGGTCGGCAAGCTGATGCATGCCGCAGGTTTCCGGGTGCTCGAAGTCTCGGGCGGCTATCACACGCGCGGGCGATTTTTCGGCAACCAATCCCGCCACATCATTGTCCTAGCCGAGCGCAAGGAAGCCTCGAGCTCCTGAGACAGTTGCTGCGACGCCTGTGCGACGCATGCGACTTGGCTGGCCTTGCGTCGTCTTACGTTCTGTAAGGCGTGCGTAAACGCTGGAATAGGTGGGGTCGGCCGGGAGTTCTCGATCCGTCAGGACGGCCAAAACATTTGGTCTCTTCGCGCGTCTTAGAAAAGCACCCAGACGCACGGCAGTCAGCAGACGTGCGTCGAAGGGCGAAAGAAGGGCAATCGATGGCAGCCATTGTCACGAAGTTCGGGGGCTTTGGGCGTACGGCAACGAAGGCAGGAGCTCAGGATCGTCGTCAGGGACGCGCCGCGCGCGTGTCCGCCAAGGCAGCACGTCGCGAGAAGCGTGACCCCGAGCCGGAGACCGAGATCGAAGGCTTCGGCGACGACGAGATCGAGGTCGTCGAGAAGAAGGCGCGCCCCGATTCCGGCACGTACCTGTCGATGTACTTCCGTGACATGGCCGCGCTCGACGTGCTCCGTCCCGAGGAGGAATTCACGTCGGCGCGCGAGATCGAGGCGCTCGAGATCATGCTGTGGGAAGCCGTGCTCTCGCACGCGCCCGCCGTCGAGCACGTGCTCGCGGCCGTCGAGCCGGTGATCCAGCAGCTGCCGGCGGAGGCGAAGACGCTTCGCAAGGCGGCTGAGGACCCCGACGCGAAGACGTGGAACAAGCTCGTGGCGCGCGCGGCGCGCAAGCTGCGCGGCGACGACGTCGACCATCTGTTCATCGACGCTGCGCTGTGCACGATCGATCGCATCACCGTCGGGATCGGCGTCCGCGGCAACGGCGTCGGCTCGCTCGGGCGCGAGCGTGCACGCGCCGAGTGGCTGCGTCGCGTGCAGTCGGCGAACCGCGCCGCCGAGGACGCGCGCAACGACTTCGTGAAGGCGAACCTCCGGCTCGTCGTCAGCATCGCGCGCCGCTTCAACCACGGCCGCATGGCGCTCGCCGATCTGATCCAGGAGGGCAACCTCGGTCTCATGAAGGCGGTCGAACGCTACGACTACCGCAAGGGGTTCCGGTTCTCGACGTACGCGAGCTGGTGGATCCGCCACGCGATCAGCCGCGCGCTCGCCGACAAGGGCCGCGAGGTCCGGCTGCCGGTGCACATGATCGACGCGCAGCACCGGCTGACGAAGGCGCGCCGCCAGCTCACGGGCAAGCTGGGCCGCAACCCGACGAGCGAGGAGCTCGCGGCTGCGACCCAGATGCCGCTCGACAAGATCGAGAAGATGCGCAGCTGGCTGCTCGAGCAGTCGGTCTCGATCGACAAGCCGGTCGGCGACGACGAAGGCCGCGTGCTCGGCGAGGTACTCGAGGACCCGGATCGCGAGGAGGTCTCGCCGACCGAGGAGCTCGAGTGGGAGGCGCTGACGACCGAGGTCCGCGACCTGCTCGCGGAGCTGCGTCCCATCGAGGCCGACATCCTGCGCCAGCGCTTCGGCCTGGGCACCGAGCAGGAGCTGACCCTGAAGGAGATCGGGGACAAGTACAATCTCTCACGCGAGCGGATTCGCCAGTTGCAGGAACAGGCACTTGCCAAGATGCGCCGGGCACTGGCTCGTCGAGATTTGATGTAGCGGTGACTGTCTGGAGGATTGGCGCTCGCGACGGGATTTCGGTAACGTTTCGGACATGGCGCGCCGTGCACCGCTGACGCTTCTGATCGTTGTTCTGTTCGGGTTCCTGGCCGGGGCCTGTGGCGATGACGATCCGAAGCTGAAGGTCACCGATATCTCGCCGACCAAGGGCGATATCGATGGCGGCACGTACGTCGTCATCAAGGGCAACCGCTTCATCAAGGACGGCCCGCGCAACGCGAAGGTGTACTTCGGCTCGCGCCAGGGCACGGTGGTCCGGTTCCAGAGCGACAGCGAGCTGATCGTCCAGGCGCCCGGCGGCAAGCCGAACGAGGTCGTCGACGTGCTCGTGATCTTCGATCCGGGCGGTCAGCTCACGATCAAGAAGGCGTTCACGTTCATCGACAAGGATGACAC
Source organism: Kofleriaceae bacterium (assembly GCA_035715365.1). GTDB lineage: Bacteria > Myxococcota_A > Polyangia > Haliangiales > Haliangiaceae > JABFXX01. Next base: position 150,762 of record DASTLB010000048.1, read on the forward strand.
CGGCCCGACGATCGACGACCTCGCGCCCGGCAAGGACACGAAGAAGAAGTAACGGCTCCGGCGCTCGCTGCGCGTTCGTCGCGCTACGCGAAGTTGAGCCGGAACAGCTGCTGGCCGAGCAGCACGAACGACTCGTGGCCGACGGCGCGCTCGCCGTTGACCTTGATGAACGTGCCGTTCGAGCTGCCGAGATCCTGCAGGAACACGCGGCCGTCGCGCAGCGTGATCCGCGCGTGCAGCCCCGAGACGTAGCCGTCGTCGGGGAAGTTGATCTCGCCGCGCTCGCGACCGAGCGTGACCGTCTCGCCGAGCAGCGGGAACGCCGCGCCGGTGATGTCGCGACCGATGATCACGGTCAGCTTGCCCCAGTAACCCGGGTTCGGGCTGCCCATGAGCTCGGTGCCATCGGCGGTCGGCTCGGGTGCCGCGATCAACTCGAAGCGCAGCAGCTCCTGACCGATGCGGATGATCTGTCCGCTCGTCAGCTCCTCTTCCTTGGTCATCTTCACGAACACGCCGTTGAGGCTGTCGAGATCGCGGACGACCGCGGACGGGCCGCGGATGTCGAGCTGCGCGTGGACCGGCGACAGATAGCCGTCGTTCTCGAACACCGCGCCGAAGCTGCGGCCGAGCTTGTTCTCGCCGGGGCGCAGGTCGTGGGTGCCGCCTTCGCTGCCGTCGGGGCGGATCAGCGTCATCGACAGCCGCGAGCGCTGCGGCGCGAGGCCCTGGCCCATGCCCGGACCCATGCCCGGCGCCATGCCCGGACCCGGCGGCATCGGCATCGCCATCGGCGCCGAGGCCTCGTCCATGCGGAAGCCACACGTGCCGCAGAACCGGAACGACGGCGGGACGTCGCTACCGCACGACGGGCAGCGGCGCATGCCGGTCGCGGCCTGCTGCGGCGGCGCGAAGCCGGGCGAGAACCCGGGGACGCCCGGCGGCGGCCCCATCGGCGGCGGCATCTGCGGACCGCCGAGCGGACCCGCGGGCGGCATGCCCGGCATCGCGCCCGGCATTCCGCCGGTGTTGCCGCGCGGCGGCGGCTGCATCGGGCCGGACGGTCCGCGCGACGGGCCGCCCATCGGACCGCCCTGCATCGGACCGCCTTGCATCGGACCACCCATCGGCGTCGGCTGCATCGAGCCGCTCGGGCCGCCCATCGGACCGGGGCCCATGCCGGGCATCGGACCGGGACCCATCGGGCCGGGGCCCATGCCGGGCATCGGACCGGGACCCATGCCCGGCGGTGGCGGGAAGCCGGGTGCCGGGTCGGCCATCATCGTCTTCATCATGCCCACGTCGCCACCGCCGGCCTTCGGCGCGGCCGTCAGCTCCGCCCCGCATCCGAGACAGAACTTGTAGTGGTCCTGGTTTTCTTTGCCGCATCGATTGCAGACGGTCATGGCCTTTTTCCTTCGCCCCTACGACTAGACGATCTCGACTCGCAAGAGCTGCTGACCCAAGAAGACGTAGTCGCCGTGCTCGAGCACGTGCTCGCCGTTGATACGAATGAAGGTGCCGTTGCGCGAGCCCAGATCGGTAACCGATAGCACGCCGTCGGTCAGCCGGATCTCCGCGTGGTGCCCCGAGATGAACGGGTCGTCGGGGAAGTTGATATCGTTGCCTTCCCGACCGAGCGTCACGGCCTCGCCGTCCGGGCGGTAGACCCAGCCGATCTGGCCGCCGCGCAGGTTCTGGCGGAGCTCGAGCGTCGCCGGGCGCATGATGCTCGCCGAGTAGTACGTGCCCTCGGAGTCGGGCAGGTCCTCGGGCTGCGGCGCCGGATAGATCGTCAGCACCTGCTCGCCCATCAGCACCGTCCCGCCGGGCTGGAGCTCGGTGCGCTTCGTGATCCGGACGAACACGCCGTTGAGCGAGTCGACGTCGCGCACGACGAGCTTGCCCTGCGCGTAGATGAAGTTCGCGTGCGTCGGCGACAGGAACGGATCGTCGGGAAACGAGATCGGACAGTCGCCGCGACCCGCGAGGTGCTCGGTGCCGGCGAGCGTGAACGTGACGCCGTCTTCGCCATCGCCGCGGATCAACGTCAGCTTCGCGCGCGCGGACTGCACGGCGCCGCCGAAGAACAGCGTGCTGCGTGCCTGCTTCTCCGTCGGACCGGGCTCCATCGTGGGCTGGCTGCCCGACGGCCGCGGTCCGGGCCCGACGCGCGTCTCCATGCCTTCGAAGCTCACCGGCTGCGGGATCGCGATCCGCGCTCCGCAGTTCGGACAGAACCGAGTGCCCGGCGCGACGCGCAAGCCGCACTTGCCGCACTCGGTGCCGTCCATCGGCGGCGGTCGGCTCTTCGCGGCGCGGCGCGGACGCGGATCGAGCGCGACCGGCTCACCGCACCGGGTGCAGGTCGGCACCCCGATCGGGGTCAACGCGGTACACGCGTCGCACACGAGGCCGACGTCCATCGAGCGCAAATTCTACCCCCCGAGGAAACGGGGCGTCAAAGAACGGACCCCCACCAAATCAGCTAGATCGCTTTGCCGTCAATGGCCGGTCGCGCGCCGGACGATCGCGTCGGGGTCGGTCGCCAGCTCGCCGAGCCGCTTCTTGGCGCGGTCGTCCTTGCTCGCCGCGAGCGCCTGCGCTGCCGAGGCGCGCACCTGCGGGACGTCGTCGCGAGACAGCTTCAAGACGGCGTCGAGCGCACCCGGTGCCGTCGAGCCGGCGAGCGCCGTCGCCACGGCCTCGCGGACGAAGCTCGACGCGTCGGTCGCGGCCTTGATCAGCCCGCTCGGATCCCCCTTGTCGCCGAGCTTGCCGAGCGCGAGCGCGGCGACGCGGCGGTCGGCCCACGCGCCGGTCGCGAGCGTCTTGCCGAGTGCCCCGACGAGCGCCGGCGGCGCCTTGCCGCGGCGCTGCGCGAGCACCGCGATCGCGCTCATCGCCGACGCGCGCACCTGATCCGCGGGATCGCCGAGCGCCTTGCCGATCGCGGCATCGGCGCCGGTGACCTTGCCGCCATCGAGCTTCGCGAGCACCGACACCGACAGCGCCCGGACCTTCGGGTCATCGCTCGTCAGCTGCGCGGTGATCGCGGGCGCGATCGTCTCGCCGATCTTCGCGAGCGCGGCGTTGACCTTCGCATCGCGGGTCGCTGGCGACAGCGCGCCGAGCGAGAGCTGGTCCGGCGCGGCGTCGAGATCCGCGAGCACGCTGACGACGACGTCGCGATGCTCGCCGAGCGCATCGATCAGGCCCTTCGAGATGTCGTCGGTGTGATCGACGACGAGCTTGCCCGCCGCCGGCGGCTTCGGCAGCGAGCCCGGCAGCAGCGAGACCGCCGCGACCGCGTCGTACTTGCCGCGCGAGATCGGATACTCGCCGAGCAACGCGCCCTGCGACGGTGCGAGGCCCGCGCCGCTCGTCCGGCCGATCGCCCACACGAGCTCGTCGGACGACCGACCCGCGCGCGCGAAGTACGCGCGGATCAGCGGGCCGAGCGTCTTCGGATCGCCGATCTGGCCGAGCGACCACGCCGCGATCCGCTGTGCCTCGCCGCGATTGTCGGTCAGCGCGCCGAGCAGCGCCTGGACGCCGGCCTGCGCGCGCCGCGCACCCAGCCCGTACGCACAGGCCGCGCGCGTGGCGTCTTCCTTGCGCGCATCGTTGAGCGTCGCGACGAGCGCCGGCACGACGCGCGCGTCATCGATCTGCGACAGCCCGAGGCACGCGAGCGTCTGCACCGACGGCCGGCTGCTGCCGAGCGCCTTGAGCAGCGCCGGCACCGCACGGCGATCGCCGGAGCGGCCGAGCGTGAACGTCGCGGCCTCCTTCATCGTCAGCTCGGGGTGATCCATCAGCGGCAGCACGTCGCCGAGCACCTTCGGATCGCCGAGCCGGCCGGCCGCGACGAGCGCGTCGACGCGGACCTCGCGATCGAGCGACTCGGCAAGCGTGCCGATGTGCCGCGCATCCTTCGGCGGCTCCTGGCGCGCCATGTGGATCAGCGGCCCGGCCGCGCCCTTGTTGCCGAGGTGGCCGAGCACCGCGACCGCGACCCGCTGCTGCGTCGTGTCCTTCTCGTCGCGCAGCGCCTCGAGCAGCGGCTGCAAGCCATGGCCGCCGATCCGCTGGAGCTCGGCGCGCGCGGCCTTGCGAACCTCGTCGTTGCCGTGGCGCTCGCGCTCGACGAGCCGCGGCACGTAGCGCAGGTACAGATCGACGAGCACGCGCCGGAACACCGGCTTGTGCGCCATCATGAACGACAGCGGCGACAGCACCTTCTCGAGCTCGCCGAGCGTGTCGGTCATCTCCTCGAGATCGATCGCCTCGCGACCCGCGCGCGCGACCTCGTCCTCGTTCGTCGACGTCCGCAGCACCTGGCGCAAGAGCTCCGCCGCCTTGCCGGGATTGCCGGCCTGGACGTGGAGCTGCGCGAGCGCGAACTGCGCCTTGGGATTGCGCGGCTGCAGCTGCAGCGCCTTCTCGTATGCCGCGATCGCGTCGGTGTAGCGCTGCATCGCGACGTAGCCCTCGGCGAGCTCCTCGTAGCCCGCCGGGTTCGACGGGTTCTTCGCGATCGCCTTGTTGCGCCACTCGATCGCCTCGTTGTCCTTGCGCGACTCGATCTTGATGTCGGCGATCTGGTTGTAGACCTCGCGCTCGCGGCTCGGCGCGACCTTCGCGAGATCGAGCAGCAGCGCGATCGCCTCGTCGAACTTGCGCTGCGCGCGATACGCCTTCACGAGATCGAGCACGATCTCCTGATCGTCGGCGACGCGCTTGTGGAGCTGCTCGAGCGTCTTGACCTGCGCCGCGGGATCGCTGCGCTTGCCGTAGTACTCGACGAGCAGGTAGCCGGCCTCGACGTCGGCACCCGTGCCGTTGCCGAAGCCCTCGAGCCACTTCTTCTTGTACTGCTGCTCCTTCGCGCCCCACCGCGTGATGATCGAGACGTAGCGCCGCCGTGCATCGCGCCGCGCCATCCGATCCGACGGCTTCGTGCCGAGCAGCGACAGCACCTTCTCCCAGTCGTTGACCGCGTCCTGGAAGTTCTTCTGGCTCTCGTAGACGCCGGCGCGGCCCTTGTAGAAGTCGGGGTTCTTGTCGTCGAGCTTGATCGCCTTCGCGTAGTTCGCGAGCGCGTCGACCGCCATGCCGTGCTCGCCGAGCACCTCGCCGAGCTTCGCGAAGCCCGCGGCCTTGCCGGTGTTGCCGAGCCGCTTCCAGGTCGCGAGCGCGCGCGCCTTGTCCTGCTTCTGCCAGTACTGCTCGCCGAGCGTCACGAGGTGGCCCGGATCGTCGGGCTCGAGCTTCGCGAGCCGCTCGTACTGCGCGATCGCGAGGTCTTCCTTGCCCCAGCGCTGGTAGAGATCCGCGATCGCCGACAGCACGCCGGCATCGCTCGGGAACCGCGCCTGCAGCCGGTCGAGCACCGCGAGCGCCTTCTTCTCCTGACCACGGCGCTGGTAGCGATCCGCGAGATCGAGCTGGAACCGCGCCTCGCCGGGCGCCGCGCGCACGACGGCCTCGTACTGCGCGAGCGCCTCGTCGTCCTTGCCCGAGTTCTCGAGCAGCGTGATCAGGCGGCGCTGGGTGTCGAGCTCCCACGGCGACTTCGCGACCGCCTTCTTGAGCGCGGCGATCGCCTTGTCCTGCGCGCCGGTCTCCTCGTAGAGCTTGCCGAGCGTCGACCAGTGAAAGTGGCCGCGCGAGCCTTCCGGCCACTCCTTCTCGTACTGCGCGAGCAGCGCGGGCAGCGCCTGCTTGCGGCGATAGATGTCGATGATGCGGCCGGTGAGCTCGACCTCGAGGTAGTAGCCCGGTGGCGCCATCTTGATCGCGCGCCGGTACTCGGTGACCGCCTCGTCGTCCTTGCCCATGCCCTCGAGCGCCTGGCCGCGCCGGGCGACCACCTCGACGCGCTTGCTCGGATCGGTGCCGAGCAGCTTCTCGGCCGCGGCGTAGCTCTCGAGCGCGACGTCGCGCTTGCCGGCCGCGAGCATCGCGTCGCCGCGCTCGATCCACAGCGACGCGTTGTTCGGATCGAGCTCGAGGAACTGCTTGAAGAACGCGTTCGCGGCGTCGTTGTCGCCGGTCGCGAGCGCGAGGTCGGCGAGCGACCGCAGCGCCTTCTTCTTCATGTCCTTCGCGGTCGCGTGCGCGAGCGCCTTCTCGTACGCCGCGCGAGATTCCTTGTTCTTGCCGCCCGCCTTGTGGACCTCGCCGATCGCGAGCCACGTCGCGGCGTCGCTGTCCTTCTTCGCGACCGCGCGCGTGTACATCTCGAGCGCGCGCGGATCGTCGCCGGTCTTGCGATGCAGGTGCCCGAGCACGACGAGCGTCGCCCAGTCGTCGGGGTTCTTCTCGAGCTGCTTGCCGTACTCCTGCTTCAGCAGGTCGACCGTGCGATAGCGCGAGTACTTCTCGAGCAGCTTCGCGAGCGCGCCCGCGTCGTGCGGGTTCTTCGCGAGGAACGCCTTGTACTTGCCGATCTCCTTGGCGTCGAACGGATCGCGTGTGACGCCCCAGTCATCGGCGTGCGCGGTCCGGTCGGTGAGGGTGACGCCACCGCCGGCGAGGGCCATGGCGAGGAGAAACCGAGCGAAGGCTCTGCACCGCATCCTCGGACGATCATAGCCGTTGATCGACCGAGTGCCCGTCCGATCAAGCTCGAATGCGGGCGAGCACGGCCCCGAGATTCTTGCGCCGCATCTCGACGCAAAAGTCCCGGATCGTGCGTGCTTCCCGTCGAGCCATCGACAGAAACCGCACGCCGAGCCCGGACGCGAGCCGGTCGTCCTTGCGGTAGCACACGCGCGCAGACGCCCAGATCGATTCCGGCTCGCCGGGCAGATCGATCTCGAGCCCGACGACGAGCCCGGGCGGCGGCGCGAGCATCGACACCGCCGAGAGGTTCATCCCGCTGTCGGACAGGTTGGTCGCGAGCCCGCGCACGGGGCGATCGTGGACGTAGGACGTCACCATGGTCTCGAACGGGATCCGGAAGCCGAGTCGGCGATCTTGCACTGGGGGGCCTCGGTGGCGTGGGGCTGATGTAGGATAAAAGGCTACCAGTGCCGGCGCGTGCGCCCAATTTTTCGCCGTATCCGTTCGAGCGACTGCGCCGGCTGTCGAGGCGCGAGGCCGCGTTCGAATCGGCGGTCGCGCGCCACCTCGCCGCCGCGACCACGGTGCCGAACGCGACGAAGCTCGCCGACCTCGTGCGCGGCCCCGTGCACGCACGGCTCGTCGGCACGACGCGGCTCGCGCGCGATCCGAGCGCGGCGCTCGCCGAGGTCCGGCGCGACGGCCTCGCGATCGCGGTGACCGGTGCGCCGCTCGCGGTCCGCCAGCTCGCGCAGCGGTTGCTCGGCGGTCCCGACGAGCTGGCCGCGCCGCGGCCGCTGACGGCGATCGAGCACGCGATCTGGGCGCTCGTCGTCGCGGCCGCACTCGAGGATCTCGGCATCGCGGGCGAGGTGCACGCGACCGCCGCCGCACCGCCCGCCGATGCGATCGGCGTCGAGCTCGCGATCGATCTCGCCGGCCTGCCGCTCGCCGCGACGCTGTGGTGCCCGCGCGAGCTCGAGCTGCGTGCGCCGCCGCGCCGGCCGGTGCCGCGGTGGACGTTCGACATCCCGGTCGTCGTCGCGCGCTGCGCGCTGCCACGCGACGCGATCGGCCGGCTCGCGGTTCGCGACGTGATCACGGTCGAGCGCACGCTCGAGCTCGAGATCGGCGACAGCGTGGTGAGACTGGCCGCCGCACCGTCGGCGGTGGAGGCGACGGTCGCGACCGGCTATGTTCGGCGCGCGATGGCACCGCCCGACGACGCCCACCTCGAGCTCACGGTCCAGCTCGGGACGACCCGGATCGGGCTCGCCCAGCTCGCCGAGCTGGCGGTCGGTCAGGTCGTCTCACTCGGCCGGCCGCTGGCAGGACCCTTCGAAATCCGCGCGGCTGGACGCTTGCTGGGGCAGGGGGAGCTCGTGGATGTTGACGGCGAGCTGGGCGTGCGCATCGTGTCGCTGACTCAGGAGTAAAAGCCCCTATGCCCGTCTACGAGTATCGCTGTACGTCCTGCCACCGCGAGTTCGAGTACCAGCAGCGCATGAGCGACCCCGAGAAGACCACGTGCGAGGCATGTGGCCAGGAGGCGCTCGAGCGCCTGATCTCGCGGACCGCGTTCCAGCTGAAGGGCAGCGGCTGGTACAAGGATCTGTACTCGTCGTCCAAGCCGGAGTCGAAGACCTCGACCGATTCGGCGAGCAGCTCGAGCGGAACGTCATCGACGACCACCCCGAGCTCCGATAGCAGCAGCTCGAGCTCGACGCCCTCGTCGTCCTCGGGGTCGTCGGGCTCCTCGGGCTCGGGCACGTCGGGCGGCTCGACCGGATCGTCGTCGAGCGGCGGTGGCACTTCCACGAAGGCCGCCGCGAGCCACCCGTGACCGCGCACGTCATCGACGGCAAGCAATCCGCCGCCCGGCTGCGCGCCGAGGTCGCAACCGCCGCGACCGAGCTGCGCGCGCGCGGCATCGCACCGACGCTCGCGGTCGTGCTCGTCGGCGACGATCCTGCTTCCGCGGTCTACGTCCGCAGCAAGACGAAGGCCGCTCGCGAGGCCAACGTCGACGTTCGCGATCACAAGCTCGCGGCGACGACGTCGCAGGCCGAGCTGATGGCACTCGTCGCGGCGCTCAACGCCGACCCCGCGGTCGACGGCATCCTCGTCCAGCTGCCGCTGCCCAAGGGCCTCGACAGCGATGCCGTGATCCGCTCGATCGATCCGGCGAAGGACGTCGACGGCCTGCACCCGGTGAGCCTCGGTCTGCTCGCGCAGGGCCGCCCGGTGTTCTCGCCGTGCACGCCGAAGGGCTGCATGCGCCTGCTGTCCGAGCTCGGCACGAAGGTCGAAGGCGCGCGCGCCGTCGTGATCGGCCGCAGCGTGCTCGTCGGCAAGCCGATCGCGCTGCTGCTCGCGAACGCGAACGCGACCGTCACGATGTGCCACTCGCGCACCCGCGACCTCGCCGACGAGGTGCGCCGCGCCGACATCGTGGTCGCCGCGGTCGGCAAGCCCGAGATGATCCGCGGCGAGTGGATCCGCGACGGCGCGGTCGTGCTCGACGTCGGCATCAACCGCACCGCGGAGGGCAAGCTCGTCGGCGATGTCGAGTACGCGGCGGCCGCCGAGCGTGCGCGCGCGATCACGCCGGTGCCCGGCGGCGTCGGTCCGATGACGATCGCGTGCTTGCTCGAGAACACGGTCGAGGCGGCGCGTCGCCGCCGCGCGTGACCGCCTCCGCGGTTTCGATCGCGGTCCTACGGCCTTTCCGATCGCGGTTGGTCTCCGCGGTCGGATGCGCCGCGGTTCAGAACGACGCGACGCCGAGCACCGACGTCGGCTTGCTCAGCGCACGCACGAGGACGACCTGCAGCTCGTTGAACGGCGGCGGGTTCGTCGCGATCTCGTCCGCGCCCGCGGCGCGCGCGTGCTCGCGCAGCTTGTTGTTCATCGTCAGCGCGACGCTCGGGACCGGCGGGTGCTGCGATTTCGCCGCGCGCAGCGCCGCGAGCCCGCCCTCGACATCGAAGTCGACGTCGATCACGGCGAGATCGATCTCGCCCGACATCAGCGTCAGCGCGACCGTCGCATCGGCGGCCTGCATCACCTCCGCGGTCGAGATGATCGACTTGATCGAGCGCGCGAGCGTCGTGCGGTCCTGGCGGTCGCCGGACAGCACGAGGATGTGGACGCCGTGAAACGACGAGACGAGCTTGTCGATCACGTTGCCGAGCTGCGGCGTGATGTCCTGGAACTCGATACCGAGGCCCGGCGGACCGTCGGACGGCGCGTCCGGAGTCTCCTGCGCGCGGCGCCACGCGACGACACCGTTGAGGCTCACGCGGCCCGCGTTCGGGATGTCGAGATCGACGGTGACGAGCGCTCCGGTCGGGATGTCGGCGTCGGTCTCGACGAACAGCCCACCGCGCGACAGGTTCACCGAGTACGCGACCAGGAACGAGGACGCGGTCCGGAACGTCGCCTGGACCGTGAACGGCATCCGCTCTTGTTCGCGTTGCTCGATCATCAGCCGCACCAGTATCGCGGAAACCCGTCCCGAAGAGCAGTCAGTGGACGCGCGACCGCAAATCGCCGCGTTGTCAACGTGCGCCTGCGCGCGATCACTGTACTCGGCGCTACAACCGATGCAGCGCTCAGAGCAGGCGATCGAGCAGACGCTCGAGGTGATCGAGATCCATGTAGCGAATCTCGAGCCGTCCGGCCTTGCCGGGCTCGTCCTCGGTGATGGTGACCGGGCCGCCGAGCGAGCGCGTCAGCCGATCTTCGAGATCCCGCACCGAGGCGGACTTCGCCGGCGCGATCCGCGCGGGACGCTCGGACGCCGAGCCGGACGCGGCGGCCGGCGACTTCGCCTTCTTGACGAGCGCCTCGGTCGCGCGCACCGACATCTGCTTGTCGATCACCGAGCGGGCGGTGCGCTCGATCGCGGCGGCATCGTCGAGTCCGAGCAGCGCGCGGGCGTGACCCATCGACAGCTTCTCGTCCTCGACCATCTGGCGCACCGGCGGCGGCAGCTTGAGCAGCCGGATCGCGTTCGCGACCGTCGTGCGGTCCTTGCCGATCCGCGCCGCGATCTCGTCCTGCGTCAGCTGGTACTCGTCGACGAGCCGCTGGTACGCGGCGGCCTCTTCGAGCGGCCCGAGGTCGGCGCGCTGCAGGTTCTCGACGAGCGCGCGCTCGAGCGCCGTCGCCTCCTCGACGTCCTGGACGACGACCGGCACCTCGTGGAGACCGGCGCGCTGCGCGGCGCGCCATCGCCGCTCGCCGGCGATCAGGTAGTAGCCGCCGCCCTCGGGGCGCGGCCGGACGACGAGCGGGACGATGATCCCGTGCGCCTTCATCGAGTCGGCGAGCTCGACGAGCTTGGTCTCGTCGAACCGGCGGCGCGGCTGCTCGGGGCTCGGGTAGAGCTCCTCGATGCCGGCCTGGAAGTACGTGCGCTTGACCGGCGTGACCGGGCTCGGCTCGGCCGCGGCGACCGGCGCACGCGCGGCGGCGGACGGCGGACCTCCGGGGAGCAGCGCACCGAGGCCGCGGCCCAGTCCACGCTTCTTGGTGTCGGCCATCATGGGGTTTGTCCTGCTTGGGTCGTGCCCGGTTGGGTCGTGATCGAGGCGGTCCATGGCGATCGAGATCGGCTACGCCGCGGGCTGGCCCTTCGGCGCTTCGAGGATCAGCGTGCGATCGAGGTACTCGTCCGCGATCGTCAGGTAGCTCTTCGTGCCCTGGCAGCGCAGGTCGTAGAGCAGGCACGGCTTGCCGTGGCTCGGCGCCTCGGAGAGCCGGACGTTGCGCGGCACGCTCTCGCCGAACACCTTGTCGCCGAAGAACTTCAGGACCTCGGCGCGGACCTGGTTCGCGACCGAGAGCCGGCCGTCGAACATCGTGAACAGCACGCCGTCGATCTCGAGGTGCGGGTTGTACGCGGCGCGGACCTTGTCGATCGTCGACGTCAGCGCGGACAGCCCTTCGAGCGCGAAGTACTCCGCCTGCATCGGCACGATCACGCCGTCCGCCGCGACGAGCGCGTTCAGCGTCAGCAGGCCGAGCGACGGCGGGCAGTCGATCACGATGTAGTCGTACTGATCGGCGACCGAGGCGAGCGCGTCGGCGAGGAACCGTTCGCGGCGCTCGGCGGAGATCAGCTCGATCTCGGCGCCGACGAGGTCGGTGGTCGCCGGGACGAGGAACAGCGTCGTGATCTCGGTCGGCCGCACGACGTCTTCCATCGCGACGTCGCCGACGAGCGCGTCGTAGATCGACAGCTCGATGCGATCGCGCGGGTAGCCGACGCCCGACGAGGCATTGCCTTGTGGATCGAAGTCCACGAGCAGCACGCGGTAGCCGCGCGATGCCACGGAGGCTGCGATGTTGATCGCGGTCGTGGTCTTACCCACGCCACCTTTCTGATTCGCGACCGCGACGATCCGGGTCATGCGCCCGAGTAACACGGGACTCTGACGCTCGCGATTTTCCGACGGAGACGCGCGACTTCTTCCGATCGCGACGAGCAAAAACTTGGTCCGGATTCAGCTCTCACGTAGCTTGTAGCCAGATGTAGGACATGTGTGTAGGTGTCCGCATCGCTACCTGGAGGAGAGCCGATGTCTTCTGGAATTCCGCGCATTTATACTTCGTTTGCCGAGTTCGAACGCGAAGAGCTGCGTCGCCTGGACTCGCTCCACACGTCGGTGGACGACCTTGTCGAGGAGCGGTTCGCGGAGGAGCTCGACTTTGGCAACAGCGAGGCGCCGCGCAAGCGAGGTCGGCCGCGCAAGCACCCGCGCTGATCGCGGACGTTACGGCGTGAACGCGGCCTTGACCGCGGTGACGCCGATGCCGAGCGAGAGCGCCTGCTGACCGTCGATCGTGACGTCGGGCGCGAGCAGGCTCTGGATCAGCGAGTTGTTCATCAGCTCGGTCAGCGAGATCGAGCAATCGCGCGGCGTGGTATCGAACAGCTGCTGCAGCGTCTGGCCCTGCGAGCCGCTGATGCAGCTGCACGTCGGCGCGGCGCCGGGGCAGTCGCGCGCGACCGCGGCATCGAAGCTCATCTGCCACGCCGGCAGCAGCTTCGTGTCGATCTCGGTGCGCGTGACCGCGCCCGCGATCACGCCGTTCGCGACGGTCGCGTCGGAGATCGCCGACAGCTTCGCGCGCGCGCCGAGCAGGTTCAGCACGACGCGGCCGCCACCGAGGTTCGTCACGAGCTGGAGGTGACCGCTGCCGACGTCGGTCGTCGCGATCCCGCCGACGAGCGCGCCGGTGAGCGGCATGTCGTGCGCCGACCCCGCGGCGACCGTGAACGAGCCGGTGCCGGCGAGGTGGTGGCGGCAGATCGTGTCACCGGCGCCGTTGCACGGCGGCGGCTGCGGATCGGCGCCGGAGAACAGCGTGAACGACACCGGTCCCGACACGAAGCCGTTCGCGCCGAGCTCGGCGAGCAGCAGGATCTCGCCGCGATCGACGCTGGTGGCGACCGGCGTCTGGACCTCGAAGCCCTGGCCGGCGAGCGTGCCCATCACCATGCCGAGCTGGTTGTCGACCACGGCATCGCCGTCGAGGTCGAGGCCGAAGTCGCGCGCCTGGGTGTTGTTCGTCGGGATCAGCTGCTTGTCGATGATGTAGCGGTGCGCGGTCAGCTGGATCGCGCCATCGTCGGGGCTGTCGATCGGGCTGTCGATCGCGGCATCGATGTCGACCGGGTTCTTGGAGACGCCGTCACAGCCCATCAGGGCGAGCGGCGCGCAGAGCAGGAGAGAACAGCGCATGACGTACCTCGGGCACGGGTTTGCGAGTACCACCCGCGGGTGGGCCGATCTGCGCAAAAAATCTTTCGCGACGCTCATGGGGTCACGATCACACCGAGCCACGCGCTCGGCAGGGCGACGAGCTCGTAGTCGCCGTCGAGCTTGATCCAGGTCTCCGGCAGCTGGCCCGCGAGCTCGATCGCGACGCGCGGCGTGATCGGCACCGCGATCGCGGCGGTCGGTGCGATCGCGAGCGCGCCGCTCGACGCCGTCCGATCGAGCGTCTGGCGAACGAGCCCGCCGCCGAGCTCGAGCCCGGCGGACAGCCGCACGCCCGCGGTATCGACCGCGACGCGATAGCCCGCGTACGCGAACACCGAGGTCTCGCGCAGCGCCCCGGCGCCGCGCGTCGTCGCATCGAGCGCGAACGTCGGCGTCCGCCGCCGCGTCGAGCGCACGCCGGCGCGCACGCCGCCGAGCACGGACAGCGGCTCGGCGATGCTCGCGCGACCGCCCCCGCCGACGAACACCGCGAGCTGACCGGGCGGCTCGGGCGCGGCGCGCACGATCACCTCGCCGATCCCGTCGCCCTTCGCGCGCGTCGCGACGACGGTCGTCGAGCCGAGCTCGTCCCAGCGCAGCGCGCGCGTGCCGCTGCCGATCGCGAGCGTCGCCTCGACCGGCACACCGCCGCGCCACGCGCGCACGCGGTAGCGGCCGGGCACGACCGCGACCTGACGCGGATCGCCGCGATCGAGCTCGGCGATCACCTGTGCGCGCGCGAGCTCGATCACGAGTGCGCGATCGAAGCCGTCGGGCAGCACGAGCGCCGCGGTCGGCCGCGCGAGCTCGGTCAGGATCAGCTCGCCCTGACCGGACAGCCGGTAGTCGTACGCCGGGTGTTGCGGCCCGGCGAGCGTCGCGGCCGAGGTCGAGATCGTGTGCTTGTACGCGTACTGGTACGCCTCGGTCAGCGTGACCTTCGCGTCGCCGGATGCGTCGGCGGCGCCGCGCAGTCCCGAGACGAGGTGATGCGTGAAGAACGAGCCGCCGATCTCGCGCGACTCGAGTGCGTTCTCGTCCGCGGCGCTCGACGTCAGCAGCGCCTCGCCGGTGCTCGACAGCTCGTCGGTGAGCCGGATGTGAAACGCGGGACCGAGCGTGCCGCCCTTCATCGCGAGCAGCGCGCCGCTCTTGCACGAGTCGACGAGCCCGAGCCGGACGTCGGCGCCGGTGTCCTTGAGCCAGCGCCGGAGGTCGGCGAACGCGTACCGATCGCGGCCGAGCTCGAGCGCGACGCCGTCGGAGTGGCCGGAGTAATAGAAGATCACGACGACGCGATCGAGCCGGCTCTTGTACGCCGCGATCTGCGCCTTCGCGCGGCGCAGCGTCGCGTCGAGCGTCGCGAGATCCTGGCCTTGGAGCAGGAACAGATCGCCCTGCGCGACGCCGCCGAGCTCGACGAGCACGCGGCCGACCTTCGCGGCATCGACCTCGGCGTAGCGCAGCGCCTGCGCCGGCTGGTTGCCGATGTTGTTGCCCACGATCACCGCGACGCGCCGGGTCTCCGCGCGCGCCGGTGCGGCGAGCCCGACGACGAGCGCGAGCGCGACCACGACCCGCGCGATCACGGGATCACCTTCTCGAAGATGCTCTTCTCGAAGACGATCGACGCCTGCATCGCGGCCGGCACTGCGAGCCGCCGGGTGTCGCGGATCGCCGCGGTGCCACGCGCGCCGAGCTCGATCAGCGCGTGCTTGACGATCGCGGCGTCGAGCGACTCGGTCGACGCGATCGCGAACACGCGCTCGGGGCCGGGCGACGCATCGAGCACGATGCTGCCGGGCAGCTCCGCGGGCTGCGCGCCGACGCTACCGCTGCGGGTGCCGTCGTACGGGTAATAGATCGTCGCGTGGCCCGCGCCATCGATCGACGCGACGATCAGGTGGGTCGGGCCGTTCGCGCCGACGACGAACCGGATCTGATCGCCCGCAGCGAGCGGCGTGCCGTCGCGCACCGCGATCACCGCGTCGCCGCGCCGCGCGAACATCTGGAACGTCAGGTCGCCCTTGAGCCGGATGTCGTCGTCGACGACCGGGCGCGCAGGGCGGCCGGCGGGGCGAACGAGCCACAGCACGATCGCGGCCGCCGCGAGCACCGGCGCGATCACCGGCACGAGCCAGCGCCAGCGCGCCGGTCGCGGCCGCAGCCGACCGATCGTCCGCGGCAGCACGTCGCGCGTGAACTGCCGGCACGCGGCCTCGGCGGTCGCGAGCTCGTCGCGGCAGCGCGCGCACGCCTCGAGGTGCGGCCGCAGCGCGCGCGCCTCGGCGTCGTCGAGGTGACCGCCGGCGAGCGCGTCGATCGTCAGGCTCGACAGGTGGCTCATGCGGCACCTCGCTGGACGAACTTGCGCGCGTTGTCGGTGAACTCGGCGAGCCGGTTGACCACGGTGCGGCGCGAGATGTCGAGCACGCGCGCGACCTCGCCCTGGTCGAGGCCGTCGACGTGATGCAGCCACGCGACGACGCGCAGCTTCTCGGGCGCGCGCTCGACGATCCGCGCCGCGAGATCGCGATCCGCGAGCACGGCCTCGAGATCGCTGCCGAGCAGGTCCGGCGCCTCGTCGCGCAGCTCGGGCCGGCGCTTGCGGTTGCGAATCTCGTTGAGGCAGTAGTTCGTCGCGATCCGGTAGATCCACGCGAGCGCCTCGCGCGATTCCGCCTTGTCGAGGTGACGATGCACGCGCATGAAGGTCTCCTGCGTCGCGTCCTCGGCGGCGCCACCGTCTCCGAGCAGCCGCCGGCACCGCGCGTAGATCACCGGGCCGTACGCGCGGTACAGGGCCGTCAGGCGATCGTCGGTCATCACGGGGCTTCCGGCTGTCGAGAGAGGGTCTCGGGGTCCACCTGCTTAACCCCGCCCGGACCGCACGTGAGCAAAAAAAGTGGCAGCGCGATCTAGCTCACGTTCGTAACGCCGACCGTCAGCCCTCGATGTTGTAGTCCTTCAACTTTTTATAGAGCGTCGAGCGATCGATCTCGAGGATCTGCGCGGCCTGCGCCTTGTTGCCGTTCGTCGCGGCGAGCGCGGCGAGGATGCCTTCGCGCTCGAGCTCGCGCAGCGACTTCGCGGGCGCGGGCTTGGTCGGTGCGGCGGCCGGTGGGGGTGTCGGATCGATCGTCGGCATGCGGACCGGTGCCGGCGCGCTCGAGATCGCCGAGCCGAGCGGCGGCGTCGGCGGCGAGGTGCGCGTGCGCGCAGGCTGCGCGGCGGCGAGCACCTGCGGCGGCAGATCCTGCGCGGTGATCTGCTCGCGGTCGCCGAGCACGATCGCGCGCTCGACCGCGTTGCGCAGCTCGCGAACGTTGCCGGGCCAGCCGTAGCGCGTCATCGCGGCGATCGCGTCCGGCGCGAAGCCGGTGATCCGGCGCGCGGCCTGGCTGCGGAACCGCGCGAGGAAGTGGTCGGCGAGCAGCGGCACGTCGTCGAGCCGCTCGCGCAGCGGCGGCACCTCGACCTGGATCACCGACAGCCGGTAGAACAGATCCTCGCGGAACGTGCCGCGCTTCACCATCTCGGCGAGATCGCGGTTCGTCGCCGCGACGACGCGGACGTCGACCTCGATCGCCTTCTGACCACCGACGCGCTCGAACCGGCGCTCCTCGAGCACGCGCAGGAACTTCGTCTGCAGTCCGAGCGGCAGCTCGCCGACCTCGTCGAGGAACAGCGTGCCGCGATCGGCCATCTCGAACCGGCCGGCCTTCTTCTCGGTCGCACCGGTGAACGCGCCCTTCTCGTGACCGAACAGCTCGCTCTCGATCAGGCTCTCGGTCAGCGCCGCGCAGTTGACCGCGACGCACGGCCCCTTCGCGCGCCGCGAGGCGCGGTGGATCGCACGCGCGACCATCTCCTTGCCGGAGCCGGACTCGCCGCCGAGCAGCACGGTCGCGTCGCTCGGCCCGACGCGGTTCACGAAGTCGATGATCCGCTGGGCGGCGGCCGACCGGCCGACGAGCTCGCCGGTGCCGGCCGGTCCGGACAGCTGCTCCTCGAGCGCGTCGGCGCGGCGCTGCGCCTGATCGCGCGCGTCCGCGGCGACCCACGCCGCGCCGGTCAGGTGCGCGACGCAGCCGGCGGCCATCGTGTCGATCGGATCCCACGCGGCGCCCTTGCGATCGATCCACAGGATGCCGACGACCTCGTCGGAGCTGCCGTGGATCGGCGCGGCGATCAGCGCGCGGCCGCCGGTCTCGGCGGTGACGACGTGCTTGCCCTGCACGACCTTGTCGACGAGCTCGCCCGGCGCCTGGAGCTGCGTCGATTCGTTCGTGCCGAGCGCGGCCGCGAGCGGCGCGACCCGCCGGCTCGTGCTGAGCACGAACGCGCGCTGCGCACCGAGCGCGGTCAGCGCCGCGTCGCACGCCGCACGCGCGACCGCATCGCGCCCGGCCGCGGACTCGCCGCGCAGCCGATCGCCGAGCCCGGCGATCGCGGCGAGGTGGCGGCGCGCGCGGTCGTCGGTGCCGGTCAACGCGAGCAGCTGGCGGCTGCCGACCTCCATCGTGACGTGGCTCGACGCGCGGGTCAGCGCGACGCCGTGATCCGGCAGGTAGGCGAGCTTCGTCGCCCCGAGCACGATCTCGTCGCCGGGCTCGAGGCGCTGCGCCGCCGCGACCGGATGGCGATTGATCAGCGTCGCCTTGCCGGCCTCGGGGATCCAGCACAGCGCGCCGTCGCGCAGCTCGATCGTCGCGTGCTGGCGCGACACCGTCGGATCGGTCAACTGGACGAGGCTGCCATCGCCGCGCCCGACACCGCCCCCGCGCATCGGCAGCTCGAACTCGCGGCCGGCGTCGGGGCCCTCGATCACGACGAGGCGGGCCAGTGACATGAACGCATCTTACCTGCTGTAGTAGCCTTCGAGGCATGACACGCCTCGTGATCGCGCTCGCGATCGGATCGCTGCTCGCGTGCAGCGGCAAGTCCAAGACGACCAAGCCCGTGACCGCCGGCAGCGGAGACCCGACGCTCGTCAAGAAGGTGATCGTCGGCTGGGGCTTCCAGAGCGCCGGCGAGATGACAGATGTGTTTCTCGCGACGACCGACGAGACCGGCAAGCAGGTCAGCCATCCGCTCGGCCGCTACAAGGGCAAGTGCGAGAAGATCACGCCGGCCAAGGAGATGAACGCGATCACCGGCGCGGCGTGCACGACGACCGGCGGTGGCACCGAGCTGCACGCGATCGCGTCGAACAGCGAGATCATCGTGATGCAGATGGGCACGACGCCCGGCACGACGCCGGATCCGATGAGCGCCCAGGAGGTCACGCGCGTGACCGTGCCGCTCGGCTCGGCGATCGAAGCCGCGCCTTAGCGGGTGTGGGCGATCACGCCGGTCGCATCGCCGGCGACGCAGTTCGTCGCGTCGGCGAGCGCCGTGCCGCCCTCGAACGTCATCGCGGTCGCGATCTCGACGTCGCCGGCGTAGGCGTGGAAGCACGTGCGGCCGTCCGCGGTGCGGCGCTCGATCCGCTGGGTTCCGTCGACGACGTCGACCGCGAGCGTCGTCTCGCCGATCGAGTCGGCCCACACGAGCACGAGGTGGCGCGCGGCCTTCGCCGGCAGCGTGCCGCGATCCCACGCGGTCTGCGGCACCGCCATGCCGAGCGTCGCGTCGACGAGCCGGCGGCCATCGGCCGCGCGGAGCTCGACCGTGATCTCGGGGCGCGTGACGTCGAGCGCGAACGGCGAGCTGCCGTCGAGCTGGTAGCTCGTGGGCACGAACGCGACGCTCGCGAGGTCGGCGGCCTCGACGAGCCCGCTCGCGATCCCGTGGTTCGTCGCGATCTCGAAGCTGCCGGTCGCGGCCGCCTCTGCGTGCACCCAGTACAGCGGGCGCCGCGTGTTCGGCCACACCGCACCGTCCGGCTCGACCGTGAAGCCGGCGGTCGCGTCGCCGGCGTAGCCGACCGACAGCGCGTCGTCGATCGCGAAGCCCTGCGCACCGCCGGTCGCGATCACGAGCTGGTCACCCGGCAGCTGCGCGACCGGTGTCACATCGACCGGGGTCGTCGGATCGGGCGGCAGATCGGCGGGTGCATCGGTGCAAGCAGCGACGAGGGCGAGCGGCAGGACGAGCGACGATCTGGACATGTCCGGCGGTGCTACAAGCCGCGGACCAGCGCTAAAGCCGCGCGCCGCCACGCACCGGCGATCGGCGATGGTCACGTCTCGTACGTGGGGCGATCGGTTCGTTACCCGGTCGCCTATACTCGTCGCCATGGTGCGGCTGCGCGTCGCTGCGTTCGCGATCGTCGCCGCGTGTTACACGCCCGAGGCACCGACCGGCGCGCCGTGCACGCTCGGCACCGCGTCCTGCCCGGACGGGCAGCAGTGCCGCCTGGTCGCGGGCCGTCCGGTGTGCGTCGCCGGCGACGGGGCGGACGCGCAGCTCGATGCACCGGCTGACGACGTCGACGCGGACGGCATCAAGAACGTCGACGACAACTGCCCGGCGGTCGCGAACGCGAACCAGGCGAACGAGGATGGCGATGGCTACGGCGACGCGTGCGATCCGTGCCCGCCGATCGTCGACGTCGATCCGATCGTCGATCTCGACGCCGACGGCGTCAGCGGGCCGTGCGATCCGGATCCGATCACGCCCGGGGATCGGATCGCGGCGTTCGAGGGCTTTGCCGAGCCGCTGTCGCCCGACTGGAGCGCGAGCGGTAGCTGGACGGTCGTCGACGGCTCGGCGGTGCTCGTCAACCAGAGCGGCGAGGTCGCGCTGCTGACGATCGCGTCGCCGGCCGCCGCCGACGTGCCGCAGACCGTGATGACCGCGTTCACCGTCGATGACTTCCGCAACAACAACGTGCGCGGCTTCGGGCCGGTCCAGATGCAGTCGATCGGCCCGGGGATCGCGTGTCAGCTCCGCCGCTCGGGCGCCGGGCCGCAGCTCGCGATCGAGCAGGGCGATGGCCTCGTCGATGCGACGCTCGCGGTCATCGACGCGAACCAGTTCGATCGCGGCCTCACCGCGGTGATGTTCCTGACGCGCGCTGGCACCGACTATCGCTGCAGCGATGGCAGCTCGCTCGTCGCCGCGAGCTCGGACTTCACGACGCCGGCACCGCGCGTCGGCGTGCGCTCGGTCGCCACGTCGGCGCACGTCGCGTGGATCCTCGTCGTCGCGCGCTGACCACGGTCACTTGCCGGCGAGCGCGTCACGCAGCGCGGCCTTGACCTCGGGATCGGTCTCGAGCTTGACGCGGGCGCGCAGGGCCGGGCGACTGCCGCCGAGCGCGTGGACCGCGCGGACGGCGCGATAGCGCACCGTGGGATCGCGGTGTCCGAGCAGCTGCTCGAGCCGCTCGCGCGCGGCCGGATCGGCCTTGCGCGCGCCGAGCCCGCTCGTCGCGGCGCCGACGATCGCGACGTCGTCCGCGCGGGTCGCGGCGATCAGCGCGGCGCTCGCCGCGGGCGACGCGTGCGCGCCGAGTGCCGAGCCGGCGGCGTCGCGCGCGGTCTCCGGCCAGGTCGCGAGCACGCGCGCGAGCAGGTCGACGTCCGCGGGATCGCCGAGGTCGCCGAGGATCCGGATCGCCCACGCATCGCCCTGGCCATCGTCGGTGGTGTCCTCGAGCAGCGCGCGCAGCAGCGGCCGGACCTCGTCGGCGTGCTGCTTCCACCACGCGGCGGCGCGGACATCGCCGGGATGCTCGCTCCACAGCCCGTGCATCGCGTCGGCGACCTCGCGCGAGATCGCGGGCGCGTCTGGCGCGGCGGCATCGCTCGCGACGATCGCAGCGGGCGCGGCATCGGGCTGCACCGTCGGTCTCGGCACCGGGGCGCTCGCGCGACCGCACCCGCCGAGCACGAGCACGATCAACCACCGCGGCATGTGGCGAACGTACCGCGGTCAGCGCCGCGCGTAGTTCGTGAGGCCGCGGCGGAATCGCTCGAGGATGAAGAAGTTCGAGTGCACGCGCAGCGGGCCGAGCGCGTAGTACGCCTTGCCGAGATAGAGGTCCGGGTTGTCCGGATCGACCTGGACGAGGTAGTCGCGGATGCCGCGCGTCGGATCGTAGAGCTTGTTGCCGCCGCGCCCGTAGTCGAGTAGCACCGCGTGGAGGTACGCGTTGTCGCGCGCGGTCGCGTCGACCGGGATCACCTCGTAGTACCCGAAGCGCTTCGGCGCGGTGTCGCTCGGCTTGGTGTGCCAGCGACCGTCGAGCACGTTCTGGACGACCGGGCTGTTGTAGCCCATGACCTTGCCGTCGTCGTCGCGGAAGAACCCCTTGACGAACTTCTTGATCCCGGCGAGCCGCGCCCACCCGGGATGGTTGATGCCGCGGAACTCCCAGCCGACGAGGTGATCGACGTCGGGCGTCGTGCCGCGCAGGAACGCGACGTCGAGCTGGTGGTGGGTCGCGCGCTCGAGCGCGAGCGCGGTCGCGGTCGGAAACGGCGGCACGATCCGCGGCAGGCCGGGCTGGCCGTTCTTCGTCGACGGGGTGTACGAGCTGGCAGTGGCGGTCATTGCAGGAATCTCCGTGCGTTGTCGATCACGTAACCGGCGGCGCGCGTGGCGAGCGCCATGATCGTCTCCATCGGGTTGACGCCGATCGGCGTCGGGAACAGCGAGGCGTCGGCGATGATCAGGCGATCGGCATCGTGGACCTGACCGAATGCATCGGTGACGTCGCGCGTCCGATCGGTGCCCATGCGTGCGGTGCCCATCATGTGGACGGTCACGACCTCCATCCGGCTCGCGGCGATCTTCGTGTCGAGCAGGCGGCGCGCGTCGTCGGGGCCGTACAGATCGGCGGCGCCGCGGAACGGCAGCAGGATCCGCTTCGCGCCGGCCGCGAACAGCAGCTCGGACAGCAGGGACACGCCGCGCTGCAGGTTCGCCGCATCGGCGTCGGCGAGCTGATAGAACGCCTGCGGCCGGCCCTCGCCGCCGATCGTGCGCACGCGGCCGGTCGCGGTGTCCTCGCACAGCATGCCGGCGAGCACCATCCGATCGTAGTGATCCATCAGCTGGCCGAGCGCCGCGCCGCGATGCGGAAACGACATCGCGAGCACCGACGGCGGCAGGTTGATCGCGGCGAACACGAGGCCCTGATCCTGGAACTCGCGGACCTGGAACGCCTGGTGCGCACCCTTCCAGCCGGTCACCGGCTCGTCGAAGATCGCCACGACCTTGACGTTCGGGTGCATCGACAGGTTGTGCCCGAGCTGGCCCGAGCGCGTGCGGAACCCCGAGCGCGCGAGCAGGGCAGGCGAGTGGATCGCGCCCGCCGACGACACGACGAGCTTCGCGCGCACCGCGATCCGGTGGCCGCTCGACGCGACCGTGCCCATGACGCCGGTCGCGCGCTTGCCGTGGCGCGTGATGTGATCGACGCGGACATCGGCGTAGACGCGAGCGCCGTAGTGCAGCGCGCGCGGGATGTAGCTGACGAGCGTGCTCTGCTTCGCGCCGGTCGGGCAGCCGAACGCGCAGCGATTGCTGCCGACGCAGTGCGCCTGGTTGCGCAGGTTGCCGATCACCTTCCAGCCCATCGCATCCGCGCCGCGCTTGAGCAGCTGGTTGTCCTTGCCGATCGCGTCCTCGTCCATCGGCGCGACGTGGATCCGGCGCTCGATGCGCTCGAAGTACGGCTCGAGATCGCGCGCGATCCCGACGAGCCCGGCCTCCTTCTCCCAGCGCGCGAGGATCTTGTCCGGCGTGCGCCACGACATGCCGCCGTTGATCACCGTCGAGCCACCGACCGCGCGGCCCTCCTGGTACATCACCGGCGGGTTGCCGAGCGCCATCGTCGCGCCGCCATCGCGATACAGCTGGCGCACCATCGCCGAGCTATCGGCGGTGAAGTCGCGCGTCTGGTAGTAGCTGCCTTCCTCGAGCACGACGACGTCGAACCCGGCCTCGGCGAGCTCGGCGGCGATCGTCGCGCCGCCGGCACCGGAGCCGATCACCGCGACGTCGCAGTCGAGCACGGTGTCGCCGTGGATGTCGTGGCGCGTGAACACGCCGCTCGGGCGCGCGCCTTCATGCACCGCCGGCCTGGCGATCGCCATCACGCACGCTCCTTGCGCCAGCCCGGAATCTTCACCCCGGGCCGCAGCGGATCCGGCGCGAGGATCTGCGCCTCCTGGCGCCGGACGTCGTCGCGATAGACGGTGAGCCGCTTGTCGCGGACCTGCTCGATCCACGGGCCGGGTCGGTAGCCGAGCCGGTCGAGGATCGCCGGCTGCTCGTAGCACGCGAGGCTCATCAGCTGATTGATGCCATGCGCGAACTGGACGTGGAGCGGCGTCGGGCCGTGCTCCCACGACGCGTAGTAGCGCTCGGCCGCCTCGGGCCCGAGCTTGTGCGCGCGCCGGCGGTGCCTCGGGATCGCGCCGAGATCGTAGGTGCGCAGCCCGAGCCCGAACGCGCGCCCGAGCAGCGGCGGCGATGCGCGCAACGTCAGCTCCATGTGATCGACGATCGCGTCCGCGAGCGCGTGTGCCTCGGCCGGACAGATCACCGGCACGAGCGAGCGCAGCACGCGGCGACCTGTCTCGGAGTGGTGGTACGTCGTCATGCCATCACCTGGAGCACCGACACGATCTTGTTGTCGTGGCGCTCGAGGTACTCGGTCATCAGCGCGACCGCGGCGTCGCCGTCGCCGTGCTCGATCAGATCGAAGAACTTCGTGTGCACCTGGACGTAGTCCTCGGGCGCGCGGATCGCGAACCGCAGCGCGCCGGCGGCATCGTTCCAGATGTCGGCGACGCGGTTGAGCAGCCACAGCCCGGGCGTGAACTTCGCGGCCTCGACCATCTGCCGCATGACCTCGAAGTCCTCGCGCGCGTACGCCGGCGAGTCACGCAGCGACCATGCGCGCGCCATCGCGAGCCGCGCGCCTTGCGTGCCGCCTTTCGGGACGCGCCCGGCGCACAGCCGGATCACCTCGAGCACGACCGCGCGGCGCATCGCGAACATGTCGATCAAGATCCGGCCGATCGACGGCTGGTTCGCGGCCGGCTTGCCGTAGCGCATGTAGGCCGCAATCACTTCGATCGACCAGTCGCGATACGGCCGGACGACGATCCCCGAGCCCCGGCGCGGCTCGACCAGGTTCCACTCGCCGAGCCGGCGCAGCGCCTCGCGCAGGGTCGGTCGCGACGCACCGAGCTGCCTCGATAGCTCGCGCTCGGCCGGCAACCGCGAGCCGGCCGGATGGACGCCGCTGACGATGTCGGACAAGAGCTTCTCGAAGACCTGATCGATGGCGGTCGTGGCGTTGGGATCGGCTTTCGGAATCGGCATCTGAGGTGGGCCTTTG
>DASTLB010000049.1:0-46381 GCA_035715365.1 Kofleriaceae bacterium
ACCTCGGTGATGGGCTTGTCCGATTCTAGGGCAACCCGGACCGCATTCGCCTTGAACTCAGGCGTCTGCCATTTCGTCTTGGCCATTGGGGACATTCTCCTTCGCGTTAGGGGATGTCCAAGAAATCGGGGCCAGCCCACCCCTCCGCGTTGATCCGGGCTCCGCGGTCTTTGCGTTCGCGGGCCGTGGCGGTCGTTGCTGCGCCGCAACGCATGGCCGCAAAGCATGCCAAGGATCACCTGGAGAAAAAGCACCCTTCTTCGGCCCCGCAATTACAACAGGCCGAACCACGAGCCAAGCGTCACTTTGTTGATTTGATCCTTCGCGTGCTTTGCGGCTTTGCCCCTCGTGTTGATCCGGGCTCCGCTGTCTTTGCGTTCGCGGGCCGTGGCGGTCGCTGCCTGCGCGGCCGCATGGCGGTTGCGTTCGACGGCAACGCATGGCGTGTCTTTGCGTTCCCGTTGACGAGGATCAGTCGGTCGCCGGCACGCAGTCCTTCGTCGCGCAGCTGACGACGAAGCCGCACGGACAGAAGAACTCGCCGGACTCGTTCGGACACGTCGTGCGCGTCAGGCAGTTCACCTCGTCGGCGAGGCACGCGTTGATGTTGCTGCAGTACCACGGGTTCGCGGTGCCGCAGTTCATCGCGGGGAACCCGGGCATGAACTTCGCGACCGAGCACGTGCCGCACGCGTGCGCGACGCCGGTGCCGCCGCACACCGTCGGGGCGTTGCACGTGTTGCACGTCGTCGTCTCGCAGCCGTTGTCGAACGGGCCGCAGACGTTGATCGGGCACGCGGCGGGCTCGCACTCCGGCGGATCGACGCACGTGTGGGTCTGCGCGCTGCACGATTGCCCGCTCGGACAGCCCGCACATTGCAGCGTGCCGTTGCAGCCGTCGCTGATCTCGCCGCACGTACCGGGCACCTCGTCGCACGTCTTCGGCAAGCACGGGCACGCGTCCTCGCCCTCGCTCGCATGACAGAAATTGTCTGCGAGGCAGAACTGGCCCTCCGGGCACGACGGCTCGGCGTTCTGCGCGCATCGCACGCGGCACGTCTCGAACTCCGGCGCATAGCAGCCGGCAGCGACGAGACTGACGAGGACGACGAGCCGAAACACGGGACCCCATGACGATGCCGCTCGCGCGAAGAAATCGCGTTCGTCGTGCACGCCTTGCAGGTCGTGTGAGCCCGCTTGCCGTCGACGACGCAAGCGCTACAGATGTCTCGTGAGGGCGTTACAGGTTCGTGAACCGGCGGTCGCCGGCAGCTTCTACCCGGGCTCCGCCGCCGAGCTCGGCCAGGCGGTCGACACGCTGCTCGCGGCGGCGCCCCGCGGAGCGTGCCCGAAGGCGCTCGTCGTGCCGCACGCCGGCTACAGGTACA
The DNA here is from genome assembly GCA_035715365.1 of Kofleriaceae bacterium. Taxonomy (GTDB): domain Bacteria; phylum Myxococcota_A; class Polyangia; order Haliangiales; family Haliangiaceae; genus JABFXX01. The sequence goes on from DASTLB010000049.1 coordinate 1,389, forward strand.
GCGGTCCGATCGCGGCGTCGGGGTTCGCCCGCCTGCGCGATGCCGCGACGCGGATCGAGCGCGTCGTGCTCGTCGGGCCGGCGCACCGCGTGTACGTCGACGGCCTCGCCGAGCCCGGGGTCGACGCGCTCGCGACGCCGCTCGGCCGGATCGCGGTCGATCGCGACGCGCTCGCGCAGATCGACGCCGCGCCGCATCCGCGCGCGCACGCTCGCGAGCACTGCCTCGAGGTCGAGCTGCCGTTTCTCCAGAAGCTGGTGCCGCACGCGAAGCTCGTGCCGCTGCTCGCGTCGGACGCGCCGGCGTCGGAGGTCGGTGCCGCGCTCGCCGCGCTGTGGGGCGGCCCCGAGACCCTGATCGTGATCAGCTCGGACCTCTCGCACTACCACGCGCCGGCGGATGCGAGGCGGCTAGACGCGCGCACCGCGGAGCGGATCCTCGCGCTCGACGCGACGCTCGACGGCAACGACGCCTGCGGCGCGGTCGGCATCAACGGTCTGCTGCACGTCGCGCGCGCGAAGGGCCTGCGCGCCGAGCTGATCGATCTGCGCAACTCCGGTGATACGTCGCCGGATCGCGACGAGGTGGTCGGCTACGGCGCGTTCGCGTTCTACGAGGAATGAGATGACGGATGGCTTCGCAGCTCGCTGGTGGCACGCGACCGACGACGGTCGCATCCAGTGCGATCTGTGCCCGCGCGACTGCCGGCTGGGCGACGGCCAGCGCGGGATGTGCTTCGTGCGCAAGCGCGAAGGCGATCGCATGGTGCTCACCACGTACGGCCGGTCGAGCGGGTTCGCGCTCGATCCGATCGAGAAGAAGCCGCTCAACCACTTTCACCCCGGCACGAGCGTGCTGTCGTTCGGCACGGCGGGCTGCAACCTCGCCTGCAAGTTCTGCCAGAACTGGGACATCTCGAAGTCGCGCGAGATGGATCGGCTGACCGACCTCGCGACGCCCGAGGCGATCGCGCGCGCGGCGCAGCGGGCCGGCGCGACGAGCGTCGCGTTCACGTACAACGATCCGACGATCTTCGCCGAGTACGCGATGGATGCCGCCGATGCGTGCCACGCGCTCGGCATCCACACCGTCGCGGTCACCGCCGGCTACATCCACGCCGCTCCGCGCGAGGCGTTCTACGCGAAGATCGACGCCGCGAACGTCGACCTCAAGGCGTTCACCGACGAGTTCTATCGCAAGCAGACCGCGTCGTCGCTCGAGCCGGTCAAGGACACGCTGCGCTATCTCGTCCGCGAGACGACCGTGTGGACGGAGATCACGACGCTGCTGATCCCCGGCCTCAACGACTCGGATCGCGAGCTCACCGAGATGTGCGGCTGGATCGCGACCGAGCTCGGGCTCGACGTCCCGCTGCACTTCACCGCGTTCCATCCCGACTACCGGATGACCGACACGCCTGCGACGCCGCCGGAGACGCTGCGCCGCGCGCGCCGGATCGCGCACGCCGCCGGGCTGCGCCACGTCTACACCGGCAACGTGCACGACGAGGAGGGCGGGACGACGTACTGCACGGCGTGTCGCGCGAAGCTGATCGTCCGCGACTGGTACGAGATCGTCGAGACGAACCTCGACGGCAACGCGTGCGCCGCGTGCAAGACGCCGCTCGCCGGACGGTTCGGCGACGCGATCGGCACGTTCGGCCGCCGCCGCATGCGCATCGTCGTGTGAGTCAGCGCAGCGACGACGTGGTGTAGCGGCGCACGAGCTCGAGGATGTCGTCGCCGAACCGCTCGATCTTCGCGGGACCGAGGCCCGGGATCCGCGCGAGCTCGGCCTTCGTCGTCGGCCGTGCGCGATCGATCGCGACGATCGCGCCGCGCTGGAACACCATGTAGCTCTTCCATCGCAGCTGGCGCGCCATCCGCTTGCGGTAGACGTCGAGCTCGATCGCGATGCTGCCGCCGCCGCCAGTACGCGCGGGGCGCGTCGCGGCGCGGGCCGGGCGCGACGGGCGCGACGCGTTCGGCAGCGCGATCGTCGGGAACTTCTTGCCGCGGCGCACGAGCTTGCGGTCGCGAACGAGCGCCTCGATCGAGGCGACGATCGACTCCTCGCTCGCGTCGCGCAGCGCCCCGTGCTGCGGCAGGTGGAGCAGGCCGTGCGCGGCCATCGCCTTGCTCTGGCTGCCGCGCAGCGCGCGCGCGAGGTTGACCTTGCCGATCGAGCGACCGAGCGCGGCGACCGCGTCGAGGATGACCTGCTGCGCCGGTGCCGCCAGCAGCTCGATCACGGGCACCGTGATCTCGGCGATCGATCCGGTGCACGCATCGCAGCGCTCGCACGCCGGGTGATCCGCGGTGCCCGTGAAGTGCGCGCACAGCAGCTGCTGACGGCACGTCGCGGCGTTCGCGTAGCGCTCGATCTCGACGAGCGCGTCCTCGGCGTGCGCGTTCGCGCGATCGATCAGCCGGCGCTGCGTCTCGAGATCGCCGCGGCCGAACAGCAGCACGCACGCGCCCGGCAGACCGTCGCGACCCGCGCGCCCGGCCTCCTGGTAGTAGGCCTCGAGGCTGCCGGGGGCCTGGTAGTGCACGATCGCGCGGACGTCGGGGTAGTCGATGCCCATGCCGAACGCGCTCGTCGCGACGAGCACGCGCGTGCGGCCCGCCGCGAACGCGCGCTGCGCACGATCGCGGGCGAACCCGGTGCGCCCGGCGTGATAGTGACCGGCGGCGAAGCCCGCGGCCGCGAGCTCGCCGGCGACGCGCTCGGTGGTCTTGCGTGTCGCGCAGTACACGATGCCGCGGCCGTCGCCGTGCCGCGTGCGCAGGCCGGCGCGGTCGAGCGCGGCGATCGTCGTCGCGAGCCGCGTCGCGTCGTCGCGCACGTGGTGGACCGAGAACGCGAGGTTCGGGCGCGCGAAGTTGCCGGTGATCGTCGCCGGCGCGCGCAGCCCGAGCGAGCGCGCGATCTCGGCCATCACGCGCGGCGTCGCGGTCGCGGTCAGCGCGATCGTCGGCGCGTCGGTGAGCCGGCGCAGCGCGCCGAGCTGGAGGTACTCGGGCCGGAAGTCGTGGCCCCACTGGCTCACGCAGTGCGCCTCGTCGATCGCGACGAGCGCGAGCGGCGTGCGCGCGAGCAGGCGATGGAAGCCGTCGAGCACGGCGCGCTCGGGCGAGACGTAGAGCAGCGCGAGCTCGCCGCGCACGAGCCGGCCGATCACGGCGCGCCGCTCGTCCTCGTCGAGCTGGCTGTGCAGCGCCGCGGCCGCGACCCCGCGACCGACGAGCGCGCTGACCTGATCGTTCATCAGCGCGATCAGCGGCGACACGATGATCGTCATCCCGCGCCCGGCGCGCGCGAGCGCGATCGCCGGCACCTGGTAGCACAGCGACTTGCCGGCGCCGGTCGGGAGCAGGACGAGCGCGTCGCGACCGCCGAGCACCGCGTCGACCGCGTCGGCCTGGCCACCGCGAAACTCGGCATATCCGAACACATCGCGCAGGACGGAGCGCGCCTCGTGCTGCATCCTGGCTTCGTATCAGCGGGGTATGACTGTGGATTCCCACCGATCGGCCAGGTCGCGCCAGGCTGACAAACCGTCCGGCGCACCTTGCCAAACTGGCAACGCGATCCACGCTCGTTCCACGAGAACCGCCGTGGATTCAACCAGTTGACCGAAACAGAACTGGCTCGCGGCTTGTTAGTCGTGTGTCCGCCATGTGGAACCAGCCCGGCCAGTCTCCGTTTCGTCGCTTCTCGGCGGCGCAGGTCGATGGCGGCGGTGCGGCGTCGGCGCGCGATGACGAGAGCCCGGCTGCGACCGCCCGCGGGATCGAGGGCATCGTGCTCGTCGTCGACGACGAGGCGCCGATCGTCGAGTCGCTGACCAAGATCTTTCGCCGCGAAGGCCTCACCGTGCTGTCGGCGACCGACGGCAACACCGGGCTCGACTTGCTGCGCAAGCACCGCGTCGGCGTGCTGCTCACCGATCTCATGATGCCGCAGACCACGGGCATGGACCTGCTGCGCGCCGCGAAGACGATCGCGCCCGAGACCGAGGTCGTGCTGATGACCGCGTACGGCACGGTCGAGACCGCGGTCGATGCGATGAAGGAAGGCGCGTACGACTTCGTCACCAAGCCGCTCAAGCGCGCGCACGTGGTCCGGATCGTGCGCAACGCGCTCGAGAAGCAGTCGCTGCTCGTCGAGAACCGCAGCCTCAAGGCGCAGCTCGCCGAGAAGCGCCGGCGCGCGATCATCGGCACGTCGCTCGCGTGGCGGCGCACGATGGACATCGTGATGCAGGCGGCGCCGAGCGAGGCGACCGTGCTGCTGCTCGGCGAGAACGGCACCGGCAAGGAGCTGCTCGCGCGCGCGCTGCACGAGAACAGCGCGCACGCGAAGGGCCCGTTCGTCGCGGTCAACTGCGCCGCGATCCCCGAATCGATCCTCGAGGCCGAGCTGTTCGGCTACGAGAAGGGCGCGTTCACCGGCGCCGCGACCGCGCGCGATGGCCGGTTCGAGGCCGCGCACGGCGGTACGCTGTTCCTCGACGAGATCGGCGAGATCAGCCGCCACGTGCAGGTCAAGCTGCTGCGCGTCCTGCAGGAAGGCGAGATCGAGCGGCTCGGCGGCAGCGGCAAGCCGCGCCGGATCGACGTCCGCATCGTCGCCGCGACGAACGTCAACCTGCCCGAGGAAGTGAAGGCCGGCCGGTTCCGCGAGGACCTCTACTACCGGCTCAACGTGATCCCGGTGTCCGTGCCGCCGCTGCGCGATCGCCGCGACGACATCCCGCTGCTCGCGCAGCACTTCGTCCAGGTCTACGCCGAGAAGAACGGCAAGACGATCAGCGGCGTGTCGCCGGCCGCGCTCGAGCGCCTCACCGAGTACGGCTGGCCCGGCAACGTCCGCGAGCTCGAGAACGCGATCGAGCGCGCGGTCGTGCTGACCCGCGCGAACCACACGATCATCGACGAGGAGGCGCTGCCGCGCGAGATTCGCGACGCCGCGATCACGGGCGGTGGCGGTAGCGCGGCGAGCGCGCTCACGTTCCCGATCGGCACGCCGCTCGCCGAGATCGAGATGCGGGTCATCCATGAGACGCTGCGCCACACGCGCGGCGACAAGCGACTGACCGCGAAGCTGCTCGGCATCGCGACGCGCACGATCTATCGCCGCCTCGAGGCGACGGATCCTGATTCGGGCGGCGAGGCCGGCGGCGAAGGCGAGCCCGGCGAGCCCGACACGAGGAACGAGTAGTCGATGCAGGACCTGATCAAGCGTTACTTCTGGGTCGTCGGCGCGCTGACGGTGATGATCTGCGCGATCTTCGGCGCGAAGGCGTTCGGCCACATCATGGAGGCGAAGTTCCTCGGCGACTCCGACAAGCCGCCGAAGATCACGCCGGTCGCACCGCGGCCCGATGCGCCGGTCAAGAAGGAGCGCACCAAGGACGGCGGCCCGTTCGCGGCGCGCAACATGTTCTGCTCGGAGTGCACGCCGGCGCCGGTCGTCAACGCCGATCCGTCGTCGATCCAGATCACGACGCTGCCGCTGTCGCTCGTCGTCACGAACGTCAACGACAAGGACGACAAGCAGTCGTACGCGATCGTCGTCAACACCGAGAGCCAGCGCCAGGGCTCGTACTCGGTCGGTGACCAGCTGCCGGGCTCGAGCGGCAAGGTCAAGGCGATCCGCTACAAGTACGTCGACTTCGAGAACAACGGCCGGATCGAGCGCGTGATGCTCGTCGGCGCCGCGCCGGTCACGACGCCGACGCCGGTCGCGAGCGCGGATCCGGGCGCCGGCTCGGGCTCGGGCGATGACCTCCAGGCCGCGCTCGACACCGGCATCAAGAAGATCGACGACACGACGTTCGAGATCGACAAGGCGCTCGTCGATCGCGTCACCGCGAACCCGATGGAGTTCATGAAGGGCGCGCGCGTCGTGCCCGCGATGAAGAACGGCAAGCCGGAAGGCATCAAGCTGTACGCGATCCGGCCGAACTCGCCGTACGCCAAGCTCGGGCTGACGAACGGCGACACGCTGATGTCGATCAACAACCTCGAGCTCAACTCCGTCGACAAGGGCCTCGAGATCTACGGCAAGTTGCGCGACTCGACCTCGCTGCAGCTCGAGGTCGTGCGTCGCGGCAAGCCGGTCACCCTGAAGTACACGATTCGCTGAAATCGAGCCTATGCACCCCACAAAGCACCCCCTCCGCACTGCCGCCCTGCGCGGGATGTCCGCGCTGCTCGTCGTCGGTCTGCTCGCGCAGCCGGCGCTCGCGCAGCCCACGCCCGCACAACCGGCGCCGTCGCCCACGCCGCCCGCGAACAACAACGCGGGCAATGGCCCCGACGACCAGCTGTACAGCTGCGGCAAGAAGACCGGCCCGGTCTCGGTGAGCTTCAAGCCCGAGACCGAGCTCAAGGATCTCATCACGTGGGTGATGGGCTTCACCTGCAAGAACTTCCTGCTCGACCCGCGCATCGTGTCGACCGGCAAGAAGGTCACGATCATCGCGCCGCTCAAGATGAGCCAGCAGGAGGCGTACGCGGTGTTCCTCGCGTCGCTGTCGACGATGGGCCTCACGGTCGTGCCGAAGGGCAACGTGATGCGGATCGTCGAGAGCGCGACCGCGAAGAGCGAGACCGTGCCGATCTACAAGGGCGGCGTCCCGCCGAACCAGGACCAGGTCGTGCGCTACGTGCTGCGGCCGTCGCACGCGCCGATCGAGACGATGCGCCAGGCGCTCGACTCGATCCGCTCGCCGGCCGGTAACGTCGCGGTCGCCGGCAACCTGCTGATCATCACCGACTACGCGAGCCAGGTGCGAGACATGATGTCGCTCGCGCGCTCGATCGACACGCCGGGAACCGCCGACGGCATCTACACGATCCCCGTCCAGTACGCGGACGCGGCGCAGCTCGCGACGAAGCTCAACGAGATCCTCGGCATCAGCGCGGGTGGCGGTGGCGGCGGCGGCGGACGGCCGCAGGCTCCCGCGCGCGCGCCGGGTGCACCGGGTGCGCCCGCACCGGCTGGCGCCGACAACGATGTCTCGGGCGCGCTGCCGACGAAGATCCTCGTCGACGATCGCACGAACACGCTGATCGTCGTCTCGAGCGAGGGTGGCTACCTGCGCGTCAAGGCGCTCGTCCAGCGGCTCGACATCCCGCTCGAGACCGAGGGCGGGTCGTCGATCCACGTCTATCCGCTGACCGCCGCGCTCGCCGAGGAGCTCGCGCAGACGCTGAACAACGCGCTCGGCCAGGGCGGCGCGCAGAACCGCACCGGTACCGGCGGTCGCCCGGGCACGCCCGGCACGCCGCCCGCACCGGGTGCACCCGCCACGCCGGCGACGCCGAGCGGTCCGCTCGAGGGCGCCGGCATCGAGGGCCAGGTCCGGATCATCGGCGACAAGGCGACGAACTCGCTGATCATCATGTCGTCGGGCCGCGACTTCGTCGCGATCAAGCGCGTGATCAAGGATCTCGATCAGCCGCGCCGCCAGATCTTCATCGAGGCGCTGATCCTCGAGGTCCAGCTGTCGAAGGATCTCAACCTCGGCACGAGCTCGCACGGCGGCTATCCGACGTCGAACGGCGACCTGCTCATCGGTGGCGTCCAGACCCCGAACCTCAAGTCGCTCGACCTGACGTCGCTGATCTCGGCGAACGGTCTGATCGGCGGCCTGATCGGTGCACCGCTCGCGAACTCGCAGACGTTCCTCGGCACGAGCATCCCGTCGTACGGGATCCTGTTCCAGGCGCTCGCGACGCAGGACAACACGAACATCCTGTCGGCGCCGCACGTGATCGCGATCGACAACGAGAAGGCCGAGTTCTCCGTCGGTAACAACATCCCGTACAAGGCCGGTCTGTCGTTCGGCGGGATCGGGCTGCCGCAGAACGGCCAGACCCTCCCGGGCTCGATCGGCCAGAACATCCAGCGCGAGAAGCTGAACCTGACGCTCAACGTCACGCCGCACATCTCGAGCAACGACGCCGTGCGGCTCGAGATCGAGCAGGAGACGAAGGACATCGGCGGGTCGGATGCCGAGCTCGGCCCGACGTGGACCGAGCGCAAGCTGAAGACGCAGGTCGTCGTCAACGATCAGCAGAGCGTCGTGATCGGCGGCCTGATCCAGGAGCGCGACATCTACAGCGTCGCGAAGGTCCCGCTGCTCGGCGACATCCCGATCCTCGGCTACCTGTTCAAGTACTCGAAGAAGACGAAGAAGAAGACCAATCTTTTGATCCTGCTGACGCCGTACATCATCAAGGACCAGCTCGATCTGCAGGCGATCCGCGAGCGCAAGGTCCGCGAGCGCGAGGAGTTCGTGCGGTCGTTCACGACCCTGAACGAGATGAAGTACGAACCGAAGATCGACTATCGCCGCAAGCGCGGCATCGTCGAGGAGATCAACCGCGCCGTGCAGTCGGTCGACCAGGACATCGAGCTGCTGCGCGGCATGGGCCAGCGCCAGATGGTGATCGAGGGCGGCCTCGACTACGCGCCGTCGGGCATCGAGTCGCCGGACGCGCCGACGACGACGATCCCGGCGACGCCGCCGACCCCACCGGCGAAGCAACCGGCGACCCCACCGACGCCGCCGGCGAAGCAGCCCGCGACGCCACCGACCAAGCAACCTCAGGTCCAACCGAAGAAGTGACGATGGCGACTCCAGGACTGGCAATTCCTCGTGGCGGCGGCGGCGCGCTCGGTCCGATCGGACCGGTCGCGCCGCTGCTCGGCGAGATCTTGATCGCGAGCTGCGGTGTCGCGCCGGAGTCGATCCAGCGCGCGCTCGACAAGCAGCGCGAGGAGGGCGGTCTGATCGGCGAGGTGCTCGTCCGGCTCAAGCTGATCGACGAGGACCAGCTCGCGCTCGCGCTGTCGCTGCAGGCCGAGATGGAGTACCTGCGCGAGCTGCCGCGCGCCGAGGACATCCCGGTCGACGTGATCGACAAGCTGCCGATCAACTTCGCGCGCCAGCGCCTCGTGCTGCCGCTCGGCCGCAACACCGCCGGGCGTGTCGTCGTCGCGGTCGCCGATCCGACGGCGGTCGACGTGATCGACGCGGTCGGCGTCCTGCTCGGCGAGCCGGTCGAGCCGGTCGTCGCGTCGGCGGCGAAGATCACCGATCACATCAACAAGACGTACACGCGGCTGCGCGGTGGCGCCGAGCTCGAGGAAGGCCACAAGAAGGACGACGACGAGAGCGAGGAGTTCCAGAGCGAGGAGCTCGTCGACATGCTCGACGCCAACGACGAGGCGCCGATCATCCGCTGGGTCAACTCGCTGATGTTCCAGGCCGCGAAGGAAGGCGCGTCCGATATCCACATCCGGCCCGGCGAGAAGGACATCGTCGTGCGTTACCGGATCGACGGCGTGCTGCGCGAGGCGAAGCGCGCGCCGAAGAAGTTCCAGCAGTCGATCATCGCGCGCGTCAAGATCATGTCCGGCCTCAACATCGCCGAGAAGCGGTTGCCGCAGGACGGCCGCATCCGGCGCAAGATGGCCGGCAAGGACGTCGACATGCGCGTCGCGACCTCGCCGACCGCGGCGGGCGAGAGCGTCACGATCCGTCTGCTCGATCGCAGCTCGGTGCTGCTCGGCCTGCCCGACATCGGGTTTGCGAACGATCACCTCGAGCAGATCCGCCACATCATCAAGCGCCCGCACGGCATCTTGCTCGTCACCGGCCCGACGGGCTCGGGCAAGACGACGACGCTCTACGCCTGCCTCGCCGAGATCAACTCGCCGGACATCAACATCCTCACCGTCGAGGATCCGGTCGAGTACCAGCTCGAGGGCATCTCGCAGACCCAGGTCAACTCGAAGATCGATCTGACCTTTGCCTCGGGCCTGCGCTCGTTCTTGCGCCAGGATCCCGACGTCATCATGGTCGGCGAGATCCGCGATCGCGAGACCGCCGAGGTCGCGATCACCGCGTCGCTGACCGGTCACTTCGTGTTCTCGACCGTGCACACGAACGACGCCGCCGGTGGCATCACCCGCCTGATCGACATGGGGATCGAGCCGTTCCTCGTCGCGTCGTCGCTCGTCGGTCTGCTCGCGCAGCGCCTCGTGCGCCGGCCCTGCTACGACTGCGCGCAGCCGGTGCGGCCGTCGGAGCAGGCGCTCGCCGAGCTCGGGCTCGATCCGAAGACGTTCTACGCCGGCGCGTACCGGTTCCCCGACGTCAAGGGCCAGCGCCCGCCGCCGGCCGGCACGGTGTTCCAGCCGGTCGGTTGCCCGGCGTGTAACCAGCTCGGCTATCGCGGCCGGACCGGTATCTACGAGCTGCTGATGATCAACGATCAGGTCCGCCGGCTGTGCCTCGAGAAGGCGGACGCCGGTGCGATCCGCAACGCGGCGATCGACGCCGGCATGGTGTCGCTGCGGTTCGACGGCGCGCGCAAGGTCGTGCAGGGCATGACGACGATCGACGAGGTCATGCTGATGACCGCGGAGTCCGGAGACTAGCGATGCCGATGTACGCGTACAAAGGCGTCTCGAATGCCGGCAAGAACGTGTCCGGCATCAAGGACGCCGATTCGCCGAAGACGCTGCGCCAGCTGCTGCGCAAGGACGGCGTGCTCGTCACGAGCTACGAGCTGTCCAAGGGCGGCAAGGCGCGCAAGGAAGCGAACGCGAAGAAGGCGGGGCTCGGCCGCGAGGTCGATCTCGGCGGGCTGTTCGGCGGCGTCAAGAAGGTCGAGATCGCGTCGTTCACGCGCCAGATGGCGACGCTCTTGAAGAGCGGCATCCCGCTCGCGGAGTCGCTCGGCGCGCTCGTCGAGCAGATGGACAACCAGCGCTTCAAGGCGCAGCTGTCCGAGGTCCGGACCGCGGTCAACGAAGGCAGCGCGTTCGCCGACGCGCTCGCGCGCTACCCGCGGCTGTTCGACGAGCTCTACGTCTCGATGGTCCGCGCGGGCGAGCTCGCCGGCAACCTCGACGAGGTGCTCGTCCGGCTCGCCGACTTCCTCGAGGCGTCGCAGAAGCTGAAGGCACGCGTCCAGGGCGCGATGATCTACCCGGCGGTGATGGTCGTGATCGGCACGGTCATCATCGCGGTGCTGATGATCAAGGTGATCCCCGAGATCACGAAGACCCTGCAGCAGCAGGGCAAGGAGCTGCCGGTCAACACGAAGTTCCTGATCGCGGTCTCGAACTTCGTCGGCCGTAACTGGATGTTCATCCTGCTCGCGATCGTCGGCATCGCGATCGGCTTCGTGAAGTGGAAGGCGTCGCCGACCGGCAAGCCGGTGTGGCACCGGTTCACGCTGAAGATGTGGGTGCTCGGCCCGCTCGTCCGCGTGATCAACGTCAGCCGGTTCTCGCGCACGCTCGGCACGATGCTGCAGTCGGGCGTGCCGATGCTGCGCGCGCTCGATGCCGCCCGCCAGACGATGGGCAACGTGATCCTGCAGCGCGTCGTCGATGACGCGAAGCGCGCGGTCACCGAGGGCGAGTCACTCGCCGTGACGCTCAAGAAGTCCGGCGAGTTCCCGCCGACGATGATCCACATGACCGCGGTCGGCGAGCGCGCCGGCCAGCTCGAGCAGATGCTCGAGCGCATCGCCGCCAGCTACGAATCCGAGATCGACACCAAGCTGTCGCGATTCATCGGCCTGCTCGAGCCTTTGATGTTGCTCGGGATGGGCGTCACCGTAGCCTTTATCGTCATCTCGATCATGCAACCGATCATGGACCTCGGTCAGCTCTCGGGACCGAAGTGATCACTTTCAGAACAAAGGAACCCACCATGTCGCTCGCCACCGTCCTCGTGTCCGTCCGCCGCCGTCGCCAGCTCGCCCGTCAGGCCGAGCGAGGCATGACGCTGCTCGAGATCATGATCGTGATCGCGATCCTCGGCCTGCTGATCGCGCTCGTCGTCCCGCGCGTGATGGGCGCGTTCGGCGAGAGCAAGACGAAGATCGCGAAGATCGCGGTCGACAAGATCGCGAACGAGGACTACCCGCGGTGGGCGATGGGCAACACCGACAAGGGCTGCCCGGACTCGCTCGTCGAGGTCGCGACCTACGTCGAGAAGACCGAGGCGGACATGAAGGATCCGTGGGGCACGCCGTACAAGTTCTTCTGCGGCGCGGGCAACCTGCCGGCCGGCGTGAAGAGCGGCATCGCGGTGATGTCGTTCGGCGAGGACAAGGCCGAAGGCACCGCGGACGACATCAAGTCGTGGGAGAAGCTGAAGTAGCTCGCTTCGCGCGGCCTACCTGCGTGAGCTGCCATGACGCGTCGTCCTCGCAAGCGAGTGCCCTCGGGCATGACGATCCTGGAGCTGATGATCGTGATCGCGATCATCGGTCTCCTGGTGGTCGTGATGCGCACCGGGTTCCGCGCGCTGACGAAGGCCGACCTTGCCGAGGACGCGACCGAGCTCGCGGCGGTCCTGCGGCGCGCCGGGCAGCTCGCGATCGAGCACGGCGAGCAACACCGCGTCGTGTTCGATCTCGACAAGCAGATCTATGCGGTCGAGGTCTGCCAGGGCCAGGCCTCGATCATGCGCAACGAGGCGCTGCGTCCCGACGAGGAGGCAACGAAGCGCGCGGTCGAGAAGGGCACCGAGAAGCTGCGCGACCTGCCGCAGGACGCGCTCGCGACCGGTGATCCCGACGAGGCGACGAAGCGCGCGATCGCGATCGCCGGCCACCACATCGCGGACAAGGCATGCGCGCCGGTGACGGCGGGCGTCAGCGGCGACTCGAGCGGCAAGGAGTGGGTGCGCTCGCTGCGGACGCCGCGCAACATCAAGTTCAAGGAGATCTGGGTCCAGCACAAGGACGACAGCACGACGAAGGGCCAGGCCGCGGTCTACTTCTTCCCGAACGGCTCGTCGGAGAAGGCGGTGATCGAGCTGACCGACGGCGACGCGGTCCACTCGATCCTCGTCCACGGCCTGACCGGGCGCGTGCAGCAGAAGAGCAGCAAGCTCGACGACGTCGACACGCACATGCTGCGCAACGTGATGGGCGATCGCGACGCCAAGCGGGAGGACCAATGAGCGCCCTCCGCCGAGGCTTCACGCTGCTCGAGGTCATGATCGGCCTCGCGCTGCTCGGCGTGTCGCTGACCGTGCTGATCAAGAGCTCGTCGAGCAGCATCCGCAGCGCGCGCCACGCCCAGCTGATGGGCGTCTCGACCGAGCTCGCGCGCGGCAAGATGAACGACATCGAGGAGAAGCTGCTGAAGGACGGCTTCTCCGACACCGACCAAGGCGAGACCGACAAGACGTTCGAGGACGAGGGCTGGCCGACGATCCGCTACTCGTACAAGGTGCAGCCGGTCGAGCTGCCGCCGTTCGAGAAGCTGCAGGAGATGGTCAAGGCGCGGGCCGAGGCCGACGCGAAGGCGGCGGCCGAGGGCAAGGGCAAGGGCTCGGGCTCCGGCTCGGGGTCCGCGTTCAGCGATGGACCGTCGAGCTTCGAGAACAGCGCGCTCGGTGCGCTGCTCGCACAGCTGCCGGGCGGTGGGCTCGGCGCGAGCGACGTCGAGGGCGCGCAAGGCAACCAGTTCATCCAGGGCAACTATCCGCTGGTCCAGGAGCTGCTGAAGCTCTCGATCCGCAAGGTCACACTCGTCGTCACCTACGACATCTTTCCGTCGGGGTCGACCGACTCGGTCGAGGATCGCTGCGGCTGGCCGAACGAGCCGCCGAAGGACAAGGAGCCGAACCCGAACATCGTGTGCACGACGACGGTCGCGTACTTCACCGACTCGCTCGCGATGGACAAGATCCTGCGCGGCCTCGGCTCGAAGGAAGAGCCGGAACCCGGCGCGGGATCGGGCAGTGGCAGCGGCACCGGCTCGGGCACCGGCTCGGGCTCGTCGGGACCGCGCCCGCCCGGCAAGGGGAGCGGCGGCAAATGACGACGCCACGCCGCCGCCCGCAAGCGGGCCTGACGCTCATGGAGGTGCTGATCGCGACCGCGATCCTCGCCACGATGATGATGCTGACGTGGCGCACGGTCTCGGGCACGAGCCAGACCCGGCGCACGTTCGAGGCCTCGGAGGAGCGCAACCACGAGCTGCGGATGGCGCTCGATCAGGTCGTGCGCGACTTCGAGGCCGCGTACCTGTCGAAGAACGAGGACCAGAGCGCGTCGCACCCGCGGACGATGATGATCGCGCGGCCGACGTCGAAGGCGCCGGAGATCCGGTTCTCGACCATGGGCCACCGCGTGCTGTGGGCGGACGCGAACGAGTCCGAGCAGACGGTGGTCTCGTACCTGACGCGGACGAACCCGGAGAACAAGAGCGCGGTCGACTGGATCCGTCGCGAGCAGCGCCGGCCATCGTACGAGCCGCCGGAGAACGAGCCTGCCGAGTACGACGTGCTCGTCCACGACATCCAGACTGTGAAGATCGAGTTCTGGAACTGGAAGAACTTCGAGTGGCAGGACACGTGGGACACGACGCAGGCCGACGGCCAGAAGAACTGGTTGCCGAGCCGCGTGCGGATCACGATCACGGTCAAGGGGCCCGGGGACAAGGACTACAAGGTCACGAGCCAGGCGCGGATCCTCCTGCAGGAGCCGCTCAACTTCGTGCAGTCGGGAACATGAGCAAGCTCGCCGCCCTCTGGAGATTCATCGCGCACGAGCCCGTCATCGGGCCGCGTGGGCGGCGTCGACCGCGGCGCAAGGGCCGCGGCGTCGCGCTGATCGCGGTGCTGATCTCGATCGCGATCATCCTCGTGATGACCGTGCAGTTCGGCACGACCTCGAACATCGATCTGTTCGCCGCCGCGAACCAGCGCGATCAGATGCGCGCGCACTTCCTCGCACGGTCGGCGCAGAACCTGTCCGAGCTCGTGATCCGGCTGCAGCAGCGGCTCGACAACATGAAGGACACGAAGGGCACGCAGATCACCGACTTCGCCGACCAGATCCTGCTCGCGTTCTGCGGCGGCGAGGAGGAGGTGAAGTCCGCGGTGTACTTCTCGCCGAAGGACGTGCCGGGCCTCGGCGCCGACATCGGCACGTGCGGCATCGTCAACCAGCAGATCACGACCGACGACGACCGGCTCAACGTCAACTGCTTCAACGGCAGCCAGGCGACCGCCGCGACGTTCAAGAGCGCGCTCGATGCGCTCGTGTTCTTCAACGCGTACGACCCGGTGTTCGAGGAGGCCGATGCCGAGGGCTACCGGCGCGACCGCGCGCAGCAGGTCGCCGCGATCTCGGACTACATCGACACCGACGGGCTGCACCTGCGCGACCGCGGGACGACCGAGGACTACGGCTACGAGAGCCTCAAGGATCCGTACAAGGCGAAGAACAACTACATCGACACGGTGAGCGAGCTGAAGCTCGTGCGCGGCGTCGACGATCGGTTCTGGACGCTGTTCGGCGGCGCGTTCACCGCGTACGGCGGCTGCAAGATCAACATCTCGGCGCTGTCGAACGTCCAGCTGATCGCGGCGGTGCTCTACCTGTCGGCGAAGAACGACAAGGATCCGATCCTGCTCGATCCGAAGAAGCTGTTCGCGCTCGCGGGCATCATCGCGCGCGCGAAGCAGTTCGGCCGCACGTTCACGAGCGTCGACGACTTCGTGAAGTACGTGAAGGATCCGAGCGCGGATCTGAGCTCGATCGCGGGCTCGAGCCCGTCGGGATCGATGGCGGGCAGCGCGGCGAGCGCGGCGCTCAACGCCGGCATCGCGGGGCTCACCGGCTCCGACAAGCTCGGCATGGAGCTCGACAAGGCGAAGCTCGCGCAGCTCGTGATCGCCGGCCCCCGCCGGACCTATCGCGTGCGCGCGTGGGGCGAGATCGCTCGCAAGCAAGTCGACAACGATGGGAACCCGGTGTTCCCACCGATCCGCAGCACGATCACGAGCGTCTGGGACACGAAGGTCGTGCCCCAGAACGCGCGCAAGCCCGGCACGCCGAACGGCGCGTGGGTCTACCAGAGGGAAGAGTAAGCCATGGCGACACGCATCTTCGCCGTCGATCTCGGTGCATGGAGCGTCAAGCTCGTGATCGCGAGCCCCGGCATCCGCGGCGCGACGCTGCTCCACGTCGTCGAGCGGCTCGTGCCACCCGGCGAGGAACCGGCGGAAGCGCGCGCGAAGGCGACGCTCGCCGGCCTCGTCGAGGAGCTGCGGCTGCGCGACGAGAGCGGCTACATCGGCGTGTACGGCGATCAGGTGTTCACCCAGGTGCTCGAGTTCGGGTTCAAGCACCTGCGGCGCGCCGAGCTCGAGAAGGCGGTCGGCGGCGAGCTCGAGGGCGTCGTGCCCGTCGATCTCGAGGACATGGTCTACACGTTCGAGCCGCTGCCGCCGCCGCTGCCGACCGGGCCGGTGCCGCCGGAGCTGTCGCGCGGACGCGTCGCGCCGCCGCCCGAGGGCATGCGCGTGCTGACGTACGCGATGCGCCGCGATCGCGCCGAGCACCTGATCGATCTCGCGCGCGACTGCGGCTTCGTCGCCCGCGGCGTCGTCGCGTGCGGCGGTGCCGCGATGCGGCTCGTCGAGCACACGCCGTCGCTGCTCCGCGCGCGCAGCGAGGGTGCGGTCGCGGTGATCGACGTCGGTCACGAGCGCACCGACGTCGTCGTGATCGCGAGCGGCAAGGCGGTGTTCAGCCGCAGCGTCGCGCGCGCCGGCAAGCAGGTCACCGAGGCGATCCAGAAGCACTGGAACCTCGCGTGGGATCAGGCGGAGGCGGCGAAGCACAGCGATGGCTTCGTCGCGTCGCAGGCCGAGCCGCCGACCACCGATGCGTGGGCGCGGATCCACGCCGCGCTGATCACCGAGCTGCATCCGTTCGCGCGCGACATCCGGCAGACGCTGGCGGCATGCCGCGCGAAGACCGGGTTCACGCCGATCGCGGCGCTCGTCGTCGGTGGTGGCGCGCGGCTGCGCGGCATGCCGTCGTTTCTCACCGAGCAGCTCGGCATCCCGGTGTGGCGGCTGTCGTCGGACGACACGATCGCGCTCGCCGGTCCGAAGCTCGGCGCCGACTCCGCCGCGCTGCCGATGGACAGCGCCGCGATGACGATCGGCATGGCGTACGACGCCGCGGGCGGCCGGCCGAACTTCAACCTCCAGCAGGGCGCGCTCGCCGCGAAGATGGATCTGTCGTTCCTGCGCGCGAAGGCGGTCCCGCTCGGCGCCGCGGCGCTGTGCATCGCGGCGTTCGCGGCCGGCAGCGCGTACGCGGACCTCTACCGGCTACGCAAGGCCGAGAAGACACTGAACGCGCGGCTCGCGACCGAGAGCGCCGAGCAGTTCAAGGGCAAGGCGAAGACCGCCGACGAGATCATCAGCAGCAACGGCGGCGGCGGCGGTGGCGCGCGGTCCTCGCCGCTGCCGAAGAACACGGCGTATGACCTGCTGCTCGAGATCTCGGGGAAGCTGCCGCCGAAGGACAAGATCACGATCGATGTCGATCGGCTCGACATCACCGATCAGAAGGTCGAGCTCGCGGGCACCGTGAAGACGCCCGAGGAGATCGACCTGCTCGTCACCGCGCTCAAGGACATCAAGTGCTTCAAGGACATCACGCGCGGTCCCACCGAATCCGAAGGCGAGCTCAAGAAGTTCAAGCTCACCATCTCCGCATCGTGCATGTGAGGTAGCGATGGCGATCACCGACCGAGCAAGAGACTTCTGGGACCGGATCTCGCCGCGCGAGCGCAAGCTCGTGATCATCGCCGGCATCGCCGCGCCGCTGATCGTCGCGATCTGGCTCGGGCTATCGATCCGCGACGGCCTCAATTCGATGGAGGAGCGCAACGACAAGACGCGGCACGCGCTCGAGATCGTCGAGGACCTCAAGCTGCGCGGCAACCACGAGCCCACCGAGGACGCCCCGACGATCCCGAACGAGCCGCTCGGCCTCGAGACCTACGTGTCGAACGCCGCGAAGAAGACCGGGCTGACGTTCAAGGGGCCGATCGATAGCCGGCCGAAGGTCGTGCGCAACGGCTTCGTCACGACGACGATCTCGTGCGCGCTCGACGACGTCACGACCGATCAGCTGAAGGCGTTCTTGCAGGACGTCGAGAGCGGCAGCAAGGTCGTCGCGGTCACGCACCTCGACATCAAGCGCGACTTCCGCGACAAGAAGAAGCTCGACGCGTCGTTCGAGATCTCGACGTACTCGCTCGAGGCCAAGAAGGGCGGCGAGGGCTCCGGATCGGGCTCCGCCGAGAAGAAGGGCAGCTAGGCATGGCACTCAACGTCAAGCTGCCGTTCCGGATGCCGCACCTGGGGCCGCGCACCCAGAAGATCCTCAAGTACGTCGGCTACGTCGTGCTCGCGATCGTGACGTTCGTGTTCGCCGTCCAGGCGACGTTCCCGTATCACCGCGTCAAGGCGAAGATCGAGGAGATGGCGTCGTCGAAGTACGACCTGACGATCGGCGACATCGAGCGCGGGATCATCCCGGGCCGCTTCTACCTGAAGAACGTGACGCTGAAGACGCGCCCGACGCCGTCGGAGCTCGAGAAGGCGAACGCGATCGCCGATCCGAAGGAGCGCGACAAGGCACTCGCGCAGCTCGTGACGACGGTCTACGTCGAGAAGCTCAAGGTCGATCTCGACATCCTGCCGGCGCTGCGCGGCGTCGCCTCGGTCAACTTCGACGCGACGTTCGGCAAGGGCTCGATCAACGGCAACGTCGCGATCTCGAAGTCCGGCACCGAGATCCACATCGAGGGCGAGGACGTGCCGTCGCAGCAGCTGCCGATGCGCGAGGTCCTGTCGAACCTGCCGATGTCCGGCAAGGTCGAGTTCGAGGTCGATCTCGATCTGCCGAACGGCAAGCTCAAGAGCGGCAAGGTCGGCCCGGACTGGACGAAGGCGGTCGCGAGCGCCGAGTTCTCGTGCCCGTCCGGCTGCACGATCGGCGACGGCAAGGCGAAGCTCAAGCTCAAGGCGAAGAACCAGCGCAGCCAGGCGTTCGCCGGCGAGGGCACCGACTTCGGCACGCTGAAGATCGAGAGCCTGCTCGCGCAGCTCGAGATGAAGGACGGCAAGCTCGACCTGACGAAGTTCGAGACCAAGTCGCCCGATATCGAGCTCCACGTCGACTACACGATGACCGTGCAGCAGGAGCTCAACGACTCGGTCGTGCTCGGCTGCTTGCGCTTCAAGGGCACCGAGGCGCTGAAGAAGCGCGAGCCGAAGACCTACGATCAGGTGCTGCTGACCGGCGCCGCGCGCGCACCCGACGGCCTCGACAACATCCGGCTGTCCGGAACGGTCAAGGACATGAAGAAGCTGCCGCAGCTGTGCGGACCGGGCGCCGCGAGCGCGGGTGACATCGACAAGCCCGGCACGTCGTCGCGCCCGAACCTCACGGTGCAGCCCGACGAGCCGGTGCGTCCGGGCTCGGGCAGCGCGACCGTCAATCCGCCGCCGCCGCCGATGCCGCCGGCGATGCTCGATGCCGGCGCGGGCTCGGCACCATCGGATGCCACGGTCGTCATCCCGGGCGCGGTCGCGCCGGGCTCGGGCAGCGCCGGCGGCTCGGGCGTGCCGTCGGCGGGATCCGGGCCACCGCCGGGCGGCCTCGACGGCCAGCCGATCCCGCCCGAGGGCAGTGGCAGCAGCCACGCGACGACTGGCCATCCGACCGTCGAGAGCTCGCCGCGCTGACTACGGCCCGAGTCCGACCCACTCGGCGCCGTCCTCGCCGATCTCCTTCTTCCAGATCGGGACGCGATCCTTCAGCCGATCGATCATCGCGCGGCACGCGGTGAACGCCTCGGCGCGGTGCGGTGCGGCGGCGGCGATCACGACCGCGATGTCGCCGATCGCGAGCGTGCCGACGCGGTGCTCGACCGCGAGCCGCGTGCCGGCGATCTCGGCCTCGATCTCGTCGCACAGCCGCGTCATCTCGCGGACCGCCATCGTGCCGTACGCCTCGTACTCGAGCCGCTCGACGATCGTGCCGCGACTGTGCCGGCGCACGGTGCCCGTGAACGTCACGATGCCGCCCATGCCCGCGCCGGACACCGCGGCGACGCAGCGATCGAGCGACAGCGGCTCGTCGAGCAGCCGGACGTGACGATCCACGCGATCGACGCCGCCGGCCACCGGTGGGATCAGCGCGAGCTCGTCGCCGTCGTGCAGCAGCTGATCGTCGTCGGTCATCTCCTCGTTCACGGCGACGCGGAACTTGCCGTGCAGCGCGGCGATCGCGGGATGCTTCGCCGCGAGCTCGGCGATCGCGTCTTGCACGCGCTTGCCATCGGGCAGCTCGACGATCTCCTCGCTGCGGCCGAGGCGTTCACGGAACACCGCGAAGTACAGGACCGTGATCCGCATGTACCCTTCGTAGCGTGCCGCGCGGAACACCGTCCAGCGATGCCGAACACGTCCAGCGCCTGTATCGGGCGATCTATCAGGTCGTGCGCCGGATCCCGAGGGGCCACGTCGCGACGTACGGCCAGGTCGCCGAGCTCGCCGGGATTCCCGGCGGTGCGCGCGTCGCCGGCGCGGCGATGAAGACGAGCAAGCCGAGCGACCGGCTGCCGTGGCAGCGCGTGATCGGCAAGACCGGCAAGACGCGCGGGCGGATCGCGATCCACGATCCCGTCGGTGCCGCGGTCCAGCGCCAGCTGCTCGAGGACGAGGGCATCGAGGTCGGCGAGACCGGGCTCGTCGCGCTCGACGCCTACGGCTGGTTGCCGACTACGCCGCGCGCGACCACTTCGCGAGCAGCGCCGCGGCGTCCTGCATCCGCCAGGTCCGCGCGAGGTACGCGAGCACGTCCGCGATCACGCCGCGCTGCTCGGCGGTGAGCTGCGACAGCCGCTCGCGCGCAGTCGCGACATGGACCTCGCTGTCGGACAGCGCGTCGAGGCCGTACAGCACGTACTGCCGGAGGTCGGCGCCGTGGCGCGGATCGTCGGTCAGCGCAGCGACGAGATACGCCGGCAGCACCGCCTGGTAGCCCGCACCGGTCAGCGCGGTCAGCATCTGGCGATGTCGGAACAGCTCGCGCCGATCGAGCTCGGTCCAGGGGCGGTTCGCGAACGCGGCGCGCATTTCGAGTGCATCGTCGTTGTTCGTGTACGGCGCCTGCAGCATCGCCTCCGAGCGCGGGGCCGGGCGATCCGGGAATGCGGCGCGGATCTTCGTTTCGAGTGCGTCGGGGGTACTCATTTGCACAGGCTCTTGCCCTTCTTGTAGTCGAGGATCTCCTTGCACGCATCGTAGGCCTTCTTGCCGCGCGCGAACTGGTTCTCGCGGTTGCGCGAGAGGCGCGGCAGGCAGTCGCTGTCGAGCCGCTCGACCGCCGTCACGCACTTGTTCGCCTCCTTCATCGCGTCCTCGATCTTGTTGCACTCGACGACCTTGTCGTCCTTCGACCAGCCGTCGCACAGCTTCTCGACGCTGCTCGTGCAGGCATCGTCGGCGTCCTTCGACCGCGACTCGTACGTCGACGTCGAGCACTCGTAGATCCCGCCGTTGCCCTTGCGCGTGTTCCACTCGTTCATGCAGTTCGTCTTCGTGCGCTCCGAGACCTCGACCGCGTCCTTGTGGCCCTGATCGCCGCCGTCCCAGCACCGGCTGTTCTCGTTCTTGCGCGCCGCGATGCAGCGATCGTTGTTGTCGACGCGGATCTTGAAGTACTCGTCCGAGACCTCGGCCGTATTCGGGATGCTCGTGCAGCCGGTCGGCTCGTCCTTGCAGAACCGCTGGATCTGACCGCGGTAGTCCGAGATCTCCGACGACGAACAGTCGACGCAGACCTTGTCGCCGTTCTGCTTCTGGTAGCAGTGGCCGCGGCTGCACTCGCTATCGTCGTTGCACTTCTCCGCCGTTCGCTTCGTACCGCCCGCCGCGTACACCGTGATGCCCGCCGCGACGATCCACGCGCCGAACATCAGGGACGTCCCTCGTATCATCCGTTTCGCCATGGCCGGCCATGGAGCAGCCGCCGTGCCGAGGCGAAGTGGCCGTGATCGCTGGCGCCGAAACGAACGACGGCCCGACCGTCTGGACAATCGGGCCGAACAACGTCGAGCGTCGCGTTACAGGCGGATCAGGCCGCGCCGCATCGCCTCGACGACGGCCTCGGTGCGGGTCGACGCGCCGAGCTTCATCATCACGCCGTTGACGTGGAACTTCGCCGTGTGATCGCTGATGCCGAGGCGATCGGCGATCAGCTTGTTCGACAGTCCCTCGGCGAGCAGCTGCACGACCTGGCGCTCGCGCTCGGTCAGCTCGCCGCGGCCCTTCGGCGCGGAGGGCTCGCGCACCGGCTGTGACGGCACGAGGCTCGACGCGAGCGCGGTGTCCATGACGGTCAGGCCGCTGCGCACCGCCGCGAGTGCCGCGTGGATGCCGGGACCGACCTGATCGCGAAGCACGACGCCGCGTGCACCGGCGGCGATCGCAGGCGCGACGTGCGAGGGATCGCCGACGACGGCGACCGTCGGCATGTCGAGCTGGCGAAGCTCCGGCAGCCGCGCGAGCGTCTTGCTCGCGTCGACACCAGCGTCCCAGAGAGCAACTTCGGCGCCGTCACGCTCGACGACGCTGATCGACCCGAGCTGTGCGAGCAGGCTCGAGAGCCCGGCGCGCAGCAGAGGATCATCGGTGAGCAGTGCGACCTTGATGGGATCGCTGACTGCTGCGATCGGGAGATTTGGGTTGCGAGTCATCTTGGTGGTGCCTCTGCGGGTGAAGCTTACGCAAAGGTCAGGGTCCAACTTGAGCACGCCGAACTCTCAGGTCAACCCTGCCCATGCAGGCAGGACGCGGTCCGATCGTTCGGGAAACCCGTCGGAAAACCGACAGCACCTGGCCACGACCTAGCCACTTTCTCGTCGAGATCCTCGCCGATCGCCCGATGTTCGCGCAGTTCGCGGCCGGCCACGATGAGTCCAGACGTACCCCCCTTCGTGCTCACGCACGCTCGCGAAAAGGACTGTTCCATGGCGCTCCCCGCTCTCGATGCGTTTCACGCTCTCGATCAGGCTCTCTCCACCGCGGTCCGCTCGATCGCTCCTTCTGTCGTCCAGGTCTCGCGCGGTCGCGGCGGCGGCACCGGCCTCGTGTGGCCCGGCGCGACCGATGACCTCGTCATCAGCGCGAGCTTTCACACTCCCGATCAGACGCAGATCGGCGTCCCGACCGCGGACGGCGAGCTCGACCTCCGCGACGCGCAGGTGATCGGGCGCGATCCCGGGACCGATGTCGCGCTGCTGCGCGTGACCGGTGGCGGTCTCGCGCCGGCGAAGCTGCGCGACGTCGATCAGCTCGCGGTCGGCAACCTCGTGCTCGCGATCGGCCGGCCCGGCCGCACCGCACGCGCGTCGCTGCGCGCGATCGGCGTGCTCGGGCCCGCGGTCAAGACGCCGTGGGGCGGTCAGCTCGATCGCTACATCGAGTCCGATCGCCAGATCCCGCGCGGGTTCGCCGGCGGTCCGCTGATCGATGGCGAAGGCGCGGTGGTCGGCATGAACACGCGCACGCTGCTGCGCGGCGCCGATCTCGCGATCCCGACCGCGACGCTTCGCCGCGTCGTCGACGAGCTGCTCCAGCACGGCGGGATCCGGCGCGGCTACCTCGGCGTGGGCGCGTATCCGGCGCAGCTGTCGCCGCAGTTCGCGCAGCTCGCCGGCAATCGTGATCGCGGCGCGCTCGTGGCGAGCCTCGAGGACGGCGGCCCGGCGGCGCAGGCCGGCATCCTCGTCGGCGATATTCTGATCGAGCTCGACGGCGTCGCGATCACCGGTCCGGACAGCCTGCGCACGGCGCTCGCGGATCGCCCGGGTCAGGCGGTGAAGCTGTCGCTGCTGCGCGGCGGTGCGCGCCACGAATTCGACGTCACGATCGGGGCGAGGGCATGATCGCCGTGGCACCCGCGAGCCGACTGGAGATCGACGATCCGGCGACCGAGCCCACGGATCGGGTCGAGAAGCTCGACGATGCCGAGCTGCTCGACGCGTACTCGCGGGCCGTGATCGACGTCGTCGAGCGCGCCGGTCCCGCCGTCGTCAGCATCGAGCTCGGCGGACGCGGCGGCCCGGCAGCTCCCGCGAGCGGGGCAGGGTCGGGCTTCGTCGTGACGCCGGATGGCTACGTGATGACGAACAGCCACGTCGTGTCGGGCCAGCGAGACATCCGCGTCCGCACGCCGGGCGGCGAGATCGCGACCGGCCACGTGATGGGCGACGATCCCGCGACCGACCTCGCGGTGGTTCGCATCGACGCGAGCGCGCTCGGCGGATCGTACCTGCCGATCACCGGCACGCTCGCACCGCGCGTCGGCCAGCTCGCGGTCGCGATCGGCAACCCGCTCGGGTTCGAGAGCACGGTGTCGACCGGCGTTGTCTCGGCGCTCGGCCGCAGCCTGCGCGGGCGTGGCAACCGGCTGATCGACGGCGTCATCCAGCACACCGCGCCGCTCAACCCCGGCAACTCCGGCGGGCCGCTGCTCGACGCGCGCGGCCGCGTGCTCGGCGTCAACACCGCGATCATCGCGCGCTCGCAGGGCATCGGCTTCGCGATCGCCGTCGAGACCGCGGCGTGGGTGCTCGGCCAGCTGCTCCAGCACGGCCGCGTGCGGCGCGCGTGGCTCGGCGTCGGCGCGATCCGCCGCCCGCTCGATCGCCGGCTCGCGTATCACCACGGCCTCGGCGCGGCGGCGGTCGAGATCCAGTCGGTCGAGCCGAACGGTCCCGCGGCGCGCGCCGGCGTGCGCGACGGCGATCTGCTCGTCCGGTTCGCGGACATGCCGATCGGTGGCGTCGACGAGCTGCACCGCGCGCTGCGCAGCTGGCCCGCCGGCAAGACCGCGGCGGTCATCGTGATCCGGCGCGGGCTGCGCGTCCACCTCGACATCACGCCGGCGTGGATGACGTGATGACTCGCATGCGATGATGGCTCTCGTGGGGAAGCCATCGGTCCAGCCATTCTTCGATGCGCGCGGCCGGCTCCTGCTCGAGCGCCGCGGCCTGCCACGCGAGCTCGGCTCGACGCTCGCGAACGACGCCTATCACTTCCTGCGCACGACGACGTGGACGCGCATCACGCTGCTGTTCGCGGCGCTGTTCGCGCTCGTCAACTTCGTGTTCGCGCTCGCGTACTGGCTGACCGATGCGGTCAACGGCGCGACCGGGCTCGCCGACTGCTACTGGTTCAGCGTCCAGACGCTCGCGACGATCGGCTACGGCGTGCTGCACCCGGCGTCGACGATCGGCCACCTGCTCGTCACCTGCGAGAGCTTCATCGGCATCGGCCTGACCGCGCTCGCGACCGGCGTGTTCTTCTCGCGGTTCGCGACCACGTCGGCGCGCGTGCTGTTCTCGACGGTCGCGGTCGTCGGCGAGTCCGAGGGCAAGCGCGTGCTGATGTTCCGCATGGCGAACGCGCGCGCGACCGCGATCATGGAGGCGCGGGTCAACGTCTACGTCAGCCGCGACGAGGTGCTCGCGGACGGCGAGAAGATCCGCAAGATCCACGACCTGCCGCTGCGCCGCAACGTGTCGCCGATCTTCGCGCTGTCGTGGGTCGTCTATCATGAGCTCGACGCATCGAGCCCGCTGCACGGCCTGTCCGCCGAGCAGCTCGCGAACGCGTCGGGCACGATGAACATCATCGTCACGTTCCAGGGCATCGACGATCGGCTCGCGTCGCACGTCCACACGCGGTGGGCCTACAACCCCGAGGACATCGTGTTCGACCGCCGGTTCGTCGACATCATCAAGACCGATCCGAAGACCGGCGTGCGCTACCTCGACTTCACCGAGTTCCACGCGACCGAGCCGATGCACCGGCCGCGCGATACCGCGAAGAACGCTCCGAAGGCGGCCGCTACTTGATCGGCAGGTCCGGCTTGACCTGGATGAACAGCTCGTCGAGCTGCTTCTTCGACACCGGCGTCGGGCACTCGGTCATGAGGTCCGAGCCCTTCTGTGTCTTCGGGAACGCGATCACGTCGCGCATGAAGTCGGCGCCGGTCATCAGCATCGACAGCCGATCGAGGCCGAACGCGATGCCGCCGTGCGGAGGCGGTCCGAACTTAAACGCGTCGAGCAAGAACCCGAACTTCGCGCGCTGATCGTCCTCGGAGATCCGCAGCGCCTTGAACGCGCGCGCCTGGAGCTCGCTGCGGTGGATACGGATCGAGCCGCCGCCGACCTCGACGCCGTTGAGCACGAGATCGTAGGCGCGCGCGAGCACCTTGTCGGGCGCCTCCTCGAGCAGCGCCTCGTCCTCGACGCGCGGCGACGTGAACGGGTGGTGCGCGGCCGCGATCTCGCCGGTCGCGTCGTCGACCTCGAACAGCGGCGGATCGGTGAGCCACATGAACTGCCACTCGTGCTTGCGGATCAGGCCGAGCTTGTCGCCGATGTGGAGGCGGATCGCACCGAGGCACGTGTTCGCGACCTTCGGCTTCTCGGCGACGAAGATCAGCGTGTCGCCCGGCACCGCGCCCGCGATCCGGTTGACCTCGGCGCGCGCGTGATCGGAGAAGCTCTTCGCGAACGGCGCCTGCCATGCGCCGCCGTCCTGGACGCGCGCGAACGCGACGCCCTTGACGCCGAAGCTCTTCGCGAAGTCGGTCAGGCTGTCGAGCAGCGAGCGCGACAGCTTCTCCGCGGGACCGGGGACGCGCAGGCACTTCACGATCCCGCCGCCGGCGACGACGTTCTCGAAGATCTTGAAGCCGCTCTTGCCGCTCGGCTCGCTGACGTCGCACAGCACGAGGTCGCAGCGCAGGTCCGGCTTGTCGACGCCGTACTTCTCCATCGCCTCGGCGAACGTCATCCGGCGCAGCGGCAGCGTCAGCTCGACGCCGAGCACCTCGCGCCACAGCGTCGCCATCAGGCCTTCCATCATCGACTGCAGGATCTGCTCGGTGACGAACGACATCTCGATGTCGATCTGCG
This sequence comes from Kofleriaceae bacterium, assembly GCA_035715365.1. GTDB lineage: Bacteria > Myxococcota_A > Polyangia > Haliangiales > Haliangiaceae > JABFXX01. The sequence goes on from DASTLB010000049.1 coordinate 28,254, forward strand.
TGAACTCGGGCTGGCGCTCGTTGCGCAGATCCTCGTCGCGGAAGCAGCGCACGATCTGGAAGTAGCGCTCGTAGCCGGCGACCATGAGCAGCTGCTTGAAGATCTGCGGCGACTCCGCGAGCGCGTAGAAGTTGCCGGGGTTCAGGCGCGACGGCACGAGGAAGTTGCGCGCGCCGCCCGGCGTGTACTTCACCATGAACGGGGTCTCGATCTCGAGGAACCCGTTCTTCGCGAGGTAGTCGCGCGTGGTCCGCGTGATCTGCGACCGCATCACGAGGTTCTTCTGGATCCGCGGCCGCCGCAGATCGAGGTAGCGGTACTTGAGGCGCAGCGAGTCGTTCGTGTCGATGTCGTCCTCGATCGCGAACGGCGGCGTGTCGGCGCGCGAGAACACCTCGAGCGTCTTGACCCAGACCTCGATCTCGCCGGTCGCGAGCTTCTCGTTGACCATCGACCGCATCTGGCCGGTCTTCTTGTCCATGCGCTCGCCGCGCGCGCGGACCTCGCCGACGACGCCGATGCACCACTCCGAGCGCAGCGTCTGTGCGAGGTCGACCGGGCCCGGATCGAACTGCGGATCGAAGACGAGCTGCGTCAGGCCCTCGCGGTCGCGCAGGTCGACGAACACGCACCCACCGTGGTCGCGGTAGGTCTGGACCCAGCCGGTGAGCACGACCTGCTTGCCGACATCGCCGGCGCGCAGGGCGCCGCAGCTATGAGTCCGTGTGTAGGTGGACAGGAACGCGCTCATCGGACGCGCAAGATAGCCGATCACGTCACCGGTCGTGCTCGTGCGGGCGGTGCGATCCAGGCGCACCCACAGAATCTTCAAGGGTTGCGATCAGATGAGATCCCGGACGTGGTGAGGAATTTGATCCATCGCAAACGCGCGCGTTAGCATTTTTCTCGGTGGTGGCGCGGCATTGACCGCACGCCCCACGGCCCGCGGGAGTCGGCGCAAGTTGCGGCGCTGACTCAGGCGGGGACGGGTGACGTCTACCTTCATCGCCTCCAACCCACCTACAGGCCCACCCGTTCTCGATGTGCTTCAATAATAGGAGTCCGGTTTGAGTCAAGCGTTGCCCGCCTCGACCACAGCCCCCCGCACCGCAAGCTGCGCTGGTTCCTCAGCAGCAACCAGCAGCGGCGGAGCGGCGCGCGCGGTCGGTCTCGTCGAGGTCATGCGGCGCGCGACCTCGCGGGTGACGGGCCGCCCCGGTCGCCGCACGATCCCGCAGGAGATCCTCGACGCCCAGGACAGCCTCGAGCGCCGGATCCGCGCCCATCTCGCACGCGGCCGCGTCCAGGTCACGCTGACCGACAACCGCTACACGATGATCTCGGTCCGCCGGATCCCCAAGGAGCGCCGCTACGAGGTCCGCCTGCACCACATGTTCGTCGACGCCGACCCCGTGATCACGCGGGCGCTCGCACGCTACATCGCGGACAACGACGCCGACGCGTCGCGCGTGCTCGGCGACTTCATCGACGAGAATGCCGGCCATGTCCGCGGCCGGGCGCGGCGCACTCCCGCGACCCTGATCTTCACCGCCGGCGAGCACCACGACCTGCGCCAGATCTTCGACGATCTCAACGCGCGCTACTTCGATAACAAGATCGAGGCCGCGATCACCTGGGGCGCCCGCTGCGGCCGGCCGCGCCGCCGCAACTCGATCAAGATGGGCAGCTACTCCGTCGAGGATCGGCTGATCCGCATCCATCGCTCGCTCGACCGTGCGTTCGTGCCGCGGTTCTTCGTCGCATGGATCGTGTTCCACGAGATGCTGCACCAGGTGCACGACATCCGCGTCAAGAACGGCCGCCGGGAGTTCCATTCCAAGGAGTTCCTCGCCGACGAGGCGCAGTTCGAGTACTACGACGAGGCGAAGAGCTGGGAGCGCCGGCATCTCGACGCGATCCTCACGTACTGAGCACTACGTTCCACGCGCTCGCTCCTGCATCGTGTCATCGCGATGCAACGGTGCTTCTCGCCGGCTCGTGCTTTCTCGCTGAGAATTCCTCGCCTGCTCGCGTATGCTCGGCGAGCGCACGAGGGTCGGGCTCGTGCGGAGGAAGCGAGAGGGATCATGGCAGAGGCGCAGTCCGATCGTCGTAGAACGGTGCGGGTTCCCGTCCGAGGAACCGCCGTGCTGCACGTCGCCACCGGGCCGTTGCACGGCACGCTCGAGAACCTGTCGTGCGGGGGTGCGCTCGTCAGCTTCGCGGCACCGCCGTCCGACGACGCGCTCGAGCTCGAGCTGCGGCTCGCCGGCGCGACCGGCTGGGTCCACGGTCACGTGCTGCGTGTCGAGTCGGGACAGCGCTCGCACGTGCGCGTCGCGGTCGCGTTCGATCGCGTCGATGCGCGAACGACCGCGGCGATCGAATCGACGATCGAGGCGGCGATGTCCGCCGCGCGCCGCCGGCCGATCCTCGTGATCGACGATCACGCCGAGCGCCGCGATCGCCTCGTCGAGCAGCTCGCGCATCGCGGGATGACACCGCTCGCGCCGCGCACGCCGCTCGACGCGATCGATCTGCTGACCCGCTCGCAGCTCCACGTCAGCGTGTGCTGCCTCGCGCCTGGCTTCGGCGTGCCGACGAGTGACCTCGCCGAGCTGCTGTCCGACAGCTTTCCGTGGATCACGACGACCGAGATCAGCGACGATCTCGAAGCGACCGCCGGCCGCGCGATGCACGCGTGGTCCGAAACGCCGGTCGCGCGCCTCGCGATCGTCTAGACGTCCTGTCCGGGCGGCTCGACGATCTTCGCCGTCAGCGGCGTGCCTTCGATCAGGTGTTCGACGAGACCGGCCGCGTCATGGATGTCGAGATGCCCGTACCAGATGGCATCTGGATAGATGACGGCATTGGGTCCATCGAAGCACGGCCCGAGACAACCGCATGGCGTGACGAGTGCTTGGGTTGCTCCACGTGCGATCAGAAGATTCTGCACCGCGGTCACGAGCGCGAGGTTCCCCGACGCACCGCACGCCGGTTTGCCGCTCGACTTCTGGTTCGTGCACACGAACAAGTGGCGGCGCATCTCACGCGTTTTTACATCCTTCGCCCTTGAGTGCCGAGGCCCGTTCGCTACCATCTCGCGACGCGTTTGCCTTCGGGGGTCGTGAGGGCAGCGCGGGTCGATGACGCCTCAGCATCACATCATCAAAGAGACGTCGGAAACGCTCTCGCGCTTGCTGCAGGACGAGTTCAAGCGCAACGGCTACAAGCGCGTTCACATCGTCGAGCAGGCGCCGAAGCCCGATGCGATCGAGGGCAAGCTGCCCGCGGTCTCGGTCTACCTCTACCAGATGTCGATCGATCCCGAGGGGTACGACGCGACGCCGCACTCCGAGCTCGTCGAGGTTCCGCAGGACGATGGCTCGATCAAGGAGTTCTTCCGCCGCCGCCGGCTGTGGGTGCGCCTCGACTACTTGATGAGTGCGTGGGCGCAGACGCCGGAGGACGAGCAGCTGCTGCTCGGGCTCATCATCCGCACCGTGATGGAGAACCCCGAGATTCCGCGCGAGCGCCTGAAGGGCCAGTCGTTCGAAGAGGACTTCAAGCTGAACGTGCTGCTCTCGGCGCGGCTCGATGAAGGCACGCTCGCGCGGTTCTGGGGCAGCCTCAACCAGCCCGTGCGTCCCGCCGTGCAGGCGTGGACCGCAATTCCGATCCTTCCAGAGAAGCTCGAGGAGTTCAAACGCGTACAAACGCGGCAGCTCGAGTACAAGTCGATCACAGACCCGCGCGTCTCCGAGACGGGACCGTCGGGCAATCCGTTTCTGTCTGCACGGCGTCTCGATCTGGGTGGAGGCGGCGGCACGCCGAGCAAGAAATAAGTTTTGGTAGCCGTCTCGCGCATGCGGCGCGGGCCGGCCATCCGATAGGCGGACGAAGACCACCGTCATCGGCAACGCAAAGGAGAACAAGCGAATGGCAACGAGTTACCTGTCCCCTGGCGTATACGTCGAAGAAGTCGATCGCGGATCCAAGCCGATCGAAGCGGTGGGAACGAACACCGTCGGCTTTCTCGGTGAGTCGAGCAAGGGCCCGCTGAACGAGGCCGTGCTGATCACGAACTGGTCGCAGTTCGTGAAGACGTTCGGCGACTTCAAGGACTGCAGCGAGCACCTCGCGCACGCGGTCTACGGCTTCTTCAACAATGGCGGCTCGCGCTGCTTCGTCGTCAACGTCGGTGCGCCCGAGACCGCGAAGGTCGAGGTCAAGGCCGACAAGAAGGACGACAAGGCGGTGGTCCAGGTCGGTGGCGGCCGTGACGGCCTGTTCATCGGCCGCGACGGCGGTCCCGGCGCGCGCACCGGCCTCAAGTGCCTCGACGAGATCGACGAGATCGCGATCGTCGCGGCACCCGGCCAGATCTCGCCGGCGGTGCAGGACGCGTTGCTCTCGCACTGCGAGACCCGCAAGGATCGGTTCGCGGTCCTCGACTCGCCCGAGACGATCGTGGGCGGCGTCGACAAGCTGCCGAAGCCGCGCGACTCGAAGTACGGCGCGTACTACTTCCCGTGGATCCAGGTCTACGACCCGGACAAGGGCAACATCTTCGTTCCGCCGTCGGGCCACATCGCGGGTGTCTACTCGCGTACCGACAGCGAGCGTGGCGTCCACAAGGCGCCCGCGAACGAGATCGTGCGCGGCGCGCTCGGCCTCAAGTACAACGTCAGCAAGGGGGAGCAGGACCTCCTGAACCCGAAGGGCATCAACGCCATTCGCTTCATGAACGGCGGCATCCGCATCTGGGGTGCCCGCACGCTGTCGAGCGACCCGTCGTGGCGCTACATCAACGTGCGCCGCCTGTTCATCATGGTCGAGTCGTCGATCGAGCGCGCGACCCAGTGGGTCGTGTTCGAGCCGAACGACCATCGTCTGTGGAAGCGCGTGCAGCGCACCATCGCGTCGTTCCTGACGCTGCTGTGGCGCAACGGCGCGCTCATGGGCACGAGCCCGGAGCAGGCCTTCTACGTCAAGTGTGACGAGGAGACCAACCCGCCCGAGGTCATCGACGCCGGCCAGCTGGTCGTCGAGATCGGCCTCGCTCCGGTGAAGCCCGCAGAATTCGTCATCTTCCGTATCGGTCAGATGGCGAGCGGCGGCGGCGTCGAAGAGTAGTCAGCCACGGGATCCATCACCTCGGCATGCGCCGGGTGGTGGCGCCTCTTGTGGGGCCGTGCAGGGCAGGAAGCAAACCATGCAGGGCCACGTAAGAGACGCTGAATCAAGCGGGCGGGCATCGGCAATACGGCCATACCCGGACCTGACGGCTGGAAGGCAGAGGAGACTCGAACCCAGAAAACGCCAAGGGGATCTTCGGTGACCACAAGGAAGCAGGGGCGAGGCGAAGTCTCGCGGGGTTGTGTGCGTAGCGTTGTGGCCGCCGACGCTCTCCATGTCGGGCCGGCGAACTGACGGGATGAGAGACTGGAGACTGCAAGCAAATGGCAAATGAACGTAGCTATACCGGTGGACGGTTTGCGCTCGACATCGACGGCTTCAACGTCGGCTACCTGAAGAAGTTCAGCGGCCTCGCGATGGAGGCCGACATCGTCTCGAACGACCTCGGTCCGGACAACGTGCAGAAGAAGCACGTGTCGAACGTCAAGTGGACGCCTGGCAAGGCGACCGTCGGCGTCGGCATGGGCAAGGGCATGTACGACTGGATCAAGGCCGCGTTCGACAAGGGGTACGTGACCAAGAACGGCACGTTCACCGCCGCGGACTTCAACTACAAGGCGCAGTCGTCGCTGACGTTCTACGACGCGCTGATCACCGAGGTCACCGTGCCGAAGCTCGACGCGTCGAGCAAGGACGCGGCGTACTTCGACATCGGCTTCGAGGTCGAGCGCGTGCGCTGGGCCAAGGGCGGTGGCGAGGACATCCGCGGCAAGATCGGCCCGAAGCAGAAGGCGTGGCTGTGCTCGAACTTCAAGGTCGAGATCGGCTCGCTGCCCTGCCAGCGCGTGTCGACGATCGACTCGTTCACCTGGAAGTGCGCCGTGGCGACCGACATGGTCGGCACGTTCGTCGAGAACACGAAGCACCCGGCCAAGGTGACGGTGCCCGACCTCAAGCTCAGCATCTCGATGGCCGACCACCAGCAGTGGGCGGACGCGGCGAAGAAGTGGTTCATCGACGGTGACCGCCGCGAGGAGCACGAGATGACGGGCCGCATCACGTTCCTGGGCCCGAACATGAAGGACGAGCTCGGCTCGATCGACCTCATGAACGTCGGCTTCAAGAAGTGGTCGGAGGAAGACCGCGAGGCGAACAGCGAGAAGATCGCCCGCTTCAACGTCGAGCTCTACGTCGAGAAGATGACGTTCAACATCAGCGAGTACGACTCCTGATCCAGACCTGACCGTTTGGTACGATGCGGCCTGCTCGGGTGACCGGGCAGGCCGTATGCGTTTCGGGATTCCGTCGCGTCGGGCCTGCCGTATTGCATAGAGAGATCTAGATGGCCTTCAAGACCCAGTATGCGTTTCGACTGCCGCGCGGCTACGTCGACGAGGACGGCAACGTGCATCGCGACGGCGTCATGCGGCTCGCGACGGCGCGCGACGAGATCCTGCCGCTGCAGGACTACCGCGTGCAGAGCAACCGCGCGTACCTCGTGATCGTGCTGCTGTCGCGCGTGATCACGAAGCTCGGCGAGCACCAGCACATCTCGGTCGACATGATCGAGAACCTGTTCTCGACGGACCTCGCGTACCTCCAGGAGTTCTATCGCAAGATCAACGAGGAGGGCGGCGCACCGAAGCACCACATCCAGTGCCCGAAGTGCCAGCACGAGATGGATGTCGACATGGTGACCGGCGCGTTGCTCGCCGAGGACGGAGGTAGTGGCCAGTCTGGCCCGGGGTGACCTGGGCGGCGGTCGCTACCTATCCGCGCGAGCAGCTGTACCAGGAGATCGCTTACATCGCGTACCACTTCCACTGGTCGATCGACGACATCCTCGACATGGAACACGAAGAACGCCACGTCTGGCTTCGCGAGATCGCGCGCGTCAACCGCGAGATCAACGAAGCGCGTCGTCGCTAGGAGCACTCAGGTACCGCCATGCGCATGCGACCGTCCGCTGATCCCAGAGCCCCCGGCATCTACCAGAGCTTCGATGCCGTCGCGCCGCCGCCGCTCTCGATCGCGAACACCCGCATCACTGGCTTCGTCGGCATCACGCAGAAGGGCCCGATGAACGAGCCGACGCGGCTCACGACGTGGGACGAGTTCGTCGAGATCTTCGGGTTCTCGTCGGAGTCATACACCTCGGAGTCGGTGCACGGCTTCTTCCAGAACGGCGGCAGCGACTGCTGGGTCGTTCGCGTCGCGCACAACCCACCGAAGGGCGAGCTCGCCGGCATCGACCACGCCGCGTTCGCCGAGCACGTCCAGATCGACGACTGGAACAAGCCGTCGCTCAAGATCCGCGCGCTCAACGAGGGCACGTGGGGCAACACGATCTGGTTTCGCTGCGTCCACACGCCGGGCGCGCAGGCGCTGCTGACGCGTGACCTCGACATCGGCGCCGGCGAGGCGCACGTCAACGTCACGCGCGGCTTCGAGGTCGGCTCGACGGTCCGGATCTACGATCGCGAGAACTCGGACTACATCGTGATCACCGAGGTCGGCGACAAGCTGATCAAGTGGAGCACCGAGACGCCGGTCAATCGCCGGCATCGCGCCGCCGCGCCGACGTACCTCGAGGTGCTGACGTTCGAGATCCACGTCGCGATGAAGGATCGCCGCGAGGTCTTCAAGGGCCTGCAGATGCATCCGTCGTCGCGCAACTACGCGCCGCGCGTCGTCTCGCAGCGCAGCCGGCTCGTCCGGCTCGAGGATCTGCAGACGAAGTCGCCGGTGCCGCACAACATGCCCGAGGCGATGGCGATGACGCGGCTCACCGGCGGCCGCGACGGCATCGAGGCGATCACGCCCGAGGACTTCGTCGGCTTCGATCACGGGCCCGGCGATCGCAGCGGGATGCTCGCGCTCGCCGCGAACGAGGAGGTCGCGATCCTCGCGGTGCCCGATGCGATGACGTTCTACGACCGCGAGCCCGGCCCGGCCGGCGAGCTCAAGGCGCAGCGGGTCCAGGACGAGATGATCTCGATCTGCGAGCGCCAGAAGGATCGGTTCGCGATCCTCGACATCCCGCAGACCAAGGACATCGAGTGGGTCCGGAGGTGGCGGCGGCGCACGGATTCGTCGTACTGCGCCTACTACTGGCCGTGGCTGCGGACGACCGGGAGTGAAGGCCGGCCGCGATTCCTTCCCCCGTCCGGCTACCTCGCCGGGTGCTACGCGCGCAGCGATCAGATCGGGGTCCACCAGGCCCCGGCGAACCTCGAGGTCGAGGGGGTCGAGGACGTCTCGCTCCGCGTCACCGAGGACCATATCGGCCTGCTGAACGCCGAGGCGGTGAACACGTTCCGGATCCAGCGCGGCGTCCGGCCGTGGGGCGCCCGGACCGCGTCCTCGGACCCGAGCTGGCGCTACATCCCGGTCCGACGTCTTTTCATCATGTTGCGCCGGTCGCTGGAGGCCGGGTTCGCGTGGATCACGTTCGAGCCGAACAACCACGCGACCTGGGATCTCGTCCAGCGCCGAACCAGCGAGTTTCTTTCGGCCCTGCACGCCAAGGGCATGCTGGCCGGAGGGAATCCCGAACAAGCCTTCTTCGTAAAATGCGATGCTGAAACGAACCCCCCCGAGCAAGTCGATAGTGGACTGCTCATCTGTGACATCGGGGTGGCTCCACTCATCCCTGCCGAGTTCATCATGATCTCTTTGACCCAGACGATGGGTGGACCCACGCCGTAGGAGCCGTCATGGCCGACGACAGCAGCCCCGGAAAACGCAACGATCCTCTGCCGGTATTCTGCTTCAAGGTGACCCTTGATGGCGTGACCGGTTCGATGGATGCGTTCTTCAAGAGCGTCAGCGGGATCAAGTACGAGACCGAGAGCATCCCCGTGCGTGCCGGCGGCGTGAACGACACGACGTTCATGCTGGTCGGTGCGACCAAGTGGTCGCCGCTCGTGTTCAAGAAGGGGTTCTCGAAGTCGTCGGCGCTGCTCAAGTGGCGCGAGGACTGGATCAACGGGACGATGACCCGGATCGGCGGGACGATCACGCAGTTCGACACGGCCTTCAACGAGAAGGCGTCGTGGACGTTCACGCGCGGCTGGCCGACGAAGTGGGAGGTTGCCGAGCTCGATGCCTCGAAGAGCGAGCTCGCGATCGAGACGCTCGAGATCACCCACGAAGGTCTGAAGTTCGTCAAGTAGGCATCCCCCGATGGCAATCGAGTCGAACGAACCCCGCGCGCTGACCGCCGCGCTCGCGCAACCCGCCTTCGCCACGCGTGGCGGTGGCGCGGCCGTGCACGTCGCGAATCGCCACGTCGAGCGCTGGGCTCCCGAGGCGAACGCGAACCGCGTGCGCTCGATGCGTTCGCTCGGCTTTGTCGACCGCATGATCGCGCCGTGGGTCGAGACCGCGCAGCGCTCGGCCTCGCTGCGGCTGTTCACGCAGTACGTCCAGAACGGGATGGGCGAGCGCGCCGCGAACGACGTGTCGTGGGTGTTCCCGCGGCCGTGGTACCAGGACGAGCTCGACTGGATCGCCGCCGCGCGCCGCACGCAGATGACCGCGCCCGAGGCGACGATGCTGACGACGCGCGGCACGTACGTCGCGCCGGCCCAGGCGCAGCATGCCGCCGCGCTGCCGACGGCGCTCTACGAGTTCGTGGCGCCCGCGCTGTCGATCGCGCAGCCGGCCCTCGCGACGAGCGGCGCCGCCGATGCGGTCGCACGCAGCGCGTTCGAGCGCCGGCACGACGCCTACTCGCCGCTGGTGTCGCTCGCCGCGGTGCAGGCCGCCGAGGTGATGTCGCGGACCGTCGAGCGGCTGCCCGGAACGACCGAGGCCGGCGGTGCCGCGGCGCGGATGAGCCCGGGCCTGCGCAGCGTGCTGACGACGATGCTGTCGCGCGCTGCGCTGTCACAGGTCGCGCAGCCCGGTCTCGTCGAGCCGACGCGCAGCTCGCTCGGCGCGCCCGAGCTCGTGACACCGCCGGCGCCAAGACCGGCTCGCGAGGAAGCGTCCGCCGTCGAGGCCGAGACGATCGCCGAGCAGATCGCCGAGCAGCGCCAGCGGATCGCGGGCGCGCAGCGGATCGCGCGCCAGTACGCCGAGCAGCAGGCGCAGCAGCGCGCGCTCGAGCTCCAGGCAGCGGCGGCGCGCCACGAGGCCGAGCTGCGTCAGCGGACCGTGGCTGCGACGACGACCGCGACGTCGCCGATGCCGGCGACGCCCGCGATCAGCGACGAGCAGCGTCGCCAGCTGGCCGAGCAGGTGCGTGTCGCCGAGGCGAAGGCCGACGAGCTGCGCACCGCGACCGCGGTCGAGCGTGCGCGCGGCGAGCAGTCGCGTGGGAGCGACGTCAGCGACGCCGTCCGCATCGAGGAGGCGCGCGCCGTCGAGCAGCAGCGATCGCAGATGACGGCGGCGCAGCGTGCCGCGGCCGAGCGCGCCGAGCGTGCGGCGACCGAGCGCGCGCGGATCGAGGAGCGCGCGGCACGCCGGATCGCGCAGCGGCTGCACGACCAGGCGCGCAGCGAGGCCGCGAGCCATGCGCGGACCTCGATCGACGCGCTGTCGTCGACGACGCCGGCCGCCCCGAGCGCGACGGCGGCGATGCCGACGTCGACGATGACAGGCACGCCATCGGCCGACGTCGCCGCGACGCTCGCCGCGCTGCCGCCGGGCCTCGCGAGCTACTTCGCGGATCGTCCGTCGGTGACTGCGACCGCGAGCTCGACGCTCCGGGCGATCGAGGAGCTCCAGCACAACCTGCGCACCGTCGAGCTGATCGCGCGCACCGCCGCGAGCGGTGGCACGTTCGAGCCGACGCGCGGCCCCCGCCTCGTGATGCCGGCCGGGCTCGGCGGGCTCGTCGCCGCGGTCGATCGCGCGCACGCGTTCGGCGATCGTCCGGCGACGCCGTCGGGCCTGCCGCTCGCGATCGCGGCGATGCCGGCCGCGCAGCCGCGCACGATCGCGACGACCGCCGCACGGACGCCCGCGCTGCGCGTGCCGACGCTGTCGTGGCTCGACGCACCGGCCGCGGCGCCGACGCTCGGCACGACCGCGGCGACCACCAGCGTGGGCGGCAGCGCGACGGCGCTCGGTGCGGTGTCGACGACCACGCCGGCCGCGCTCGGCCACGTCGCGTGGGCGGATCGCTGGCTCGCCCGGTTTGCGGGCGCCTCGCAGCGCTCGCTCGACACGTTCGCGATGTCGTCGGCGATCACGCAGGCGGCGGAGGCCGGTGCCGGCAATCCGTTCGAGCGCCTCGCCGCCGCCGCACCCGAGACCGTGTTCGTCGCGCCGAGCTTCTTCGATGCGAGCACCGGCGAGCCGGTCCGGATCGATGCCTCGGGCCGCGTGCTCGCGGGACCGGCAGGCGCTCGCACGATCGCCTCGATCGCCTCGATCGCCGCACCGACCACGTCGACGACGCCAGCCGCGCCGACCGCGCGCGCGCCGAGTGCGGCCGACACGCCGGTCGTGCGGTTCGATGACGATGCCGAGACGCCCGACGACGTGTTCGCGGCGATCTCGCAGGCCGCGGCCGCGAATCGCGCGAGCCGGCTCGCCGCGACGGCACCCACGCCGGCACCCGTGGTGCTCTCGGATGCGCAGCGCACGACCGAGCGCGCCGCCGGTGCGCGGATCGTCGAGCGGCTGACCGCGGCCGACCTCGTCGCGCACGACTCGCCCGCGGCGGTCGGCGCGGGCTTCGCGCCGCAGCTCGCGTCGTCGCCGTTCGCGCCCGCGCTGCGCCACGTGCTGCCGCTGCCGTCGGCGGCGAGCTTCGACGTGCGCGCGCTGATGAGCGGCGGCCTCGTCGCGACGTATCTCGCGGGCCTGCTCGCGCCCGAGACCCACGAGGTCGACGTCGCGACGCGCGCGTTGCCGGCATGGGCGACGTGGTCGCTGGATCGCGGCGCACCGGTCGATGTCACCGGCGACGCCGCCGGCGGCGAGCGCGCGGTCCCGAGCTGGGATCCGACGTACGTCCAGGGCGAGGCGATCGCCGGCGATCCGGCCGCGGTCCAGGACGCGGTCGCGGCGCTCGAAGCGACCGCCGAGCTCGCGCGTGCGGTCGATCCCGCGATCGCGGCGTCGATCGGCGAGCAGGCCGCACGCGTTCGCGAGCTCGTGGCGAGCGGCGGTCGCGTCGAGCCGGCGCTCGTCACCGCGCTCGCCGAGCAAGCCGAGCGTGCGCGCGAGCTCGTCGTCGCGCAGCGCGCGGCGTTCGCACCCGAGACCGCGACGAGCCTCGCCGCGCAGGCCGATCGCGCCCACGCGATCCTCGCCGGGCAGCAAGCCGCGATCGTCGCCGCCGAGGCGCGCGCCGAGCTCGCCGCGCTCGAGCGACTCGAGACCGAGCACCTGACGACGTTGCGCAGCGGCCTGCTCGCGACCGGTGGCGCGACGATCGATGCCGCGCGCCCGGATGCGGTGGCACCGCTCGCGCCAACCGCGTCCGCGACCGATGCGCGATTTGCGGACGCGCGGATCCCGCTCGCCGGTTCTGCCGCACGCACGATGATCGAGGCGATGAGCCTGCCGATGCTCGGCGACGTCGCGCACGTCGAGCGCACCGGCGATGCGTGGGCGGCGCCCGGCATGATCGCCGAGCGCGCGCAGGCGTGGTCGGTCGCGCAGGAGCGGTCGTCGTCGGATCTCGCGTTCGACTTCGTGACGCCCGAGCTCGTGCTCGCGGCGCGCGTCTATGGCCTCGGTCCGGCCGAGGCCGCCCAGGCGGCGCGGCTCGCGATCGCGGGTCCGGGACCGCTGTCGGCGATGGCCGGTACCGTCGATCGCACGTTCGTACAAGCGATGGCGATCGAGGCCGATCGACGCGAGCGTGCGACCGCCGCGATCACGTCGCGACTCGCGACCGCATATCCACTGCCGACCGGCGAGGTCGCCGCGATCACCGCGCGCCCCGACGCTGCTCGTCGGGACGCGACCGGTGTGCGCGATGCGACAACCACGACGGCGCCGACGGAGGCACCGACGACGTTCGCGGCCGACGAGCTCGATCTCGGCACGCTCGCGCGCGCCCAGCTCGCGTCGACCGGTGCGGCGTTCGGCGTCGATCGCCGGCACCCGCGCGGCGCGTTCCTGTGGCCGGCCGGCACCGTCGCGGCGCTTGGCCTCAGCGCCGCGTCGCCGGACGGCGAGCACTCGATGTCGGTCGCGGCGCTCGAGCTCCTCGCGGCACAGGCGGTCGCCGAGCTCGGCACCTACGCCGCGCTCGCGCCGATCGCTCCGACGGTCGCCGGCGCGCTCGGTGCGATCGACAGCGACGGCATCGCCCCCGAGGCGCTTGCCGCCGACGGTGCGCCGATCGCGCGCCGTGCGTCGCGTCGCGGCCGAGCAGCGCTCGGCGATGCCGTCGCCACGGAACCACGCGAGCGCGCGGCCGCGAGCGAGCCGAGCGAGCCCGACGTGCTCGGAGCCGCCGCGGCGCTCGTCCCCGCGGCGCGGCGGTCGCGCTTCGAGGCGCTGTACGTCGCGCTCGGTCAGTCTCCCGCGGGCCGCGCGTGGTCGCCAGCGGCACGCGCCGCACGTGCACTCGCGCTCGCCGGTCGAGGCGATGACGGTGCACCGATCTCGGCGCACGAGCGCGCGATGATCGCGTGGGATGTCCTGCCGGTCGTCTACGCGCTCGATCAGGCCGGCGCGACGCCCGGCACGACGACCGACGACGCAGCCGCGGCCGAGACGATCGATCCGATCACCGGCCGTCCCGTCGCGCGCACGCGCAGCTTCGAGCCGAGCTACCTGCGCGGTCCCGATGCCATGCCGCGCGGCCGCACGGGTCGCGGGCGTGGCGTCGATGGCGACGACTACGTCGGCGACGATCGGTCGTTCGTCGTCGATGTTCGCCCGGGCCTCGGTGCGCTGTCAGCACGTGCCGGCGAGGCGCTCGGCTCGTACGTGACGCCGACCGCGGCGCCGGCTCCATCGACCGCATCGTCGGTCACGTCCACGCCGCGCGAGACCGGCGCGGTGCTGCGCGCGCCGACCGCATCTCCCGAGCTCGTGCAGACCGGGCGGCCGTCCGGTCGCTACGGTGGTGGCGAGGCCGAGATCCCGGCGTGGTTCGAGGCCGCGGCGCGCAAGATGTTCGAGAGCCAGAGCTCGAGCCCGGCCGATGGCATCTCGCTCGCCGAGCTCACGCTCGTCCAGGCCGCACCGTCGACGCAGATCGCGGCCTCGACGCGCACCGCGCCGGCCGCCGCGCCGGTGACGCCGTCGCTCGGCAGCCAGAACGAGTCGAAGAACGCTGGCCAGAAGATCGATATCGAGAAGGTCGCGAACGAGATCTATCGCCAGATCCTGATCATGATGGACGCGGCGCGCGCACGTAACGGGGAGCCCTTCCTATGAGCGATTTGGTTGCGAAGCTGACGATCAAGAGCCTCGACATGCCGGATGCCGCGCATACGGTCGAGGCTCAGTACAACCCGAAGGAGCTCCAGGTCGATCAGAACGTCCCCTGGAAGAAGCCCGAGGCGGCGACGCAGGCCGGCACGCAGAAGCAGAACGCGTCGGAAGAAGATCCGATGGCGCTCGAGTTCGTCGGGGCGGAAGGTCGCACGATGAGCGTCGAGCTCCTGTTCGACGGCTACGAGAACCCGAAGGCGAGCACGGTCGCCCGCGATGTCGGCGTGCTCGTCGAGCTCGCGGCGGTGATCGATCCGAAGTCGACCGACGAGAAGAAGCGCCGGCCACACCAGTGCATGGTCACGTGGGGCACGACGCTGCCGAAGTTCAAGTGCGTCATCGAGTCGCTGTCGACGAAGTACACGATGTTCTCGAAAGAGGGCGATCCGTTGCGCGCCACCTGCACGGTGAAGCTCAAGGAAGCGAACGCCGTCGAGAAGAAGAAGAAGTAAGCGATGAGCGCGGCGGCCCCCAACGTAGACGTCTTCCTCAACGGCAAGGAGATCCCGGACTCGGACTTCATCTCCTACGTCGTCGAGCGCGACATGTATCAGCCGGACATGGCCGCGGTCGTGCTCTCGAACCAGAACGACATCTACGCCGATCAGATCAAGATCGGCGCGACCGTCGAGGTCAAGGTCGGCAAGGACTCGAAGCAGATCTTCGTCGGTGAGGCGATCGGCTTCGAGTCGTCGTACCAGGGTGGCGAGACGTCGAAGCTGCTGATCCGCGCGTGCAACAAGATGCACCGCCTGCTGCGCAAGCGGAAGTCGCTGACGTTCGCGGACAAGACCGATCAGCAGATCCTCGACCAGGTCGCGAAGGACGCCGGCCTCACGCTCGAGTGGAAGCACGAGAAGTCGATCACGTACAAGCACGTCTACCAGCACAACCTCAACGGCCTCGAGTTCGTGCGCATGCGCGCCGCGCGGCTCGGCTGTCACGTGTGGTGTGTCGACACGAAGCTGTTCGTCAAGGAGCCGGACTTCGGCAACTCGAGCAACGTCACGCTCTCCGTCGACAAGGACGGCAACCTGCGGTCGTTCCGGCCGCGGATCTCGTCGGCGTCGATCGTCAACAAGGTGACGGTCAAGGGCTGGAACCCGGAGACCAAGGAGCTGATCACCGGCGAGGCGACCGCGCAGAGCAGCCAGCTCGGCTCGGAGAACGCGGTGGCGGCGTGCGGCGCGCTCGGGAACGAGGAGACGTTCACCGTCGACCACCCGATCTGGTCGAAGGAAGAAGCTGACGCGCTCGCGAAGGCGCGCCTGCGCGACCTCAACATGACGTTCATCACCGGCGAGGCCGAGTGCGCCGGCAACGCCGAGCTCGACCTCGGTCAGACCGTCGAGATCGTCGCGAACGATCCGTCCGGCGGCAACCAGGGCGGCGCCGACCCGTTCAACGGCAAGTACTACATCATGGGCATCACGCACCGTCACACGCTGCCGAAGGGCAAGGACGGCGGCTTCGTCACGATCCTCAAGCTCGCGCGGGACGCGCAGAAGAAGTAGCGAGCACGCGATGCGCGGCGGCGGCCCTCGACGAGAATCACTGGACAACGTCCAGTACGGGCTGCACTACGCCGTCGTCACGCAGAACCAGGATCCGGACAAGCTCGAGCGCATCAAGGTCCGCCTGCCATGGCTCGACGGCGGCGACACCGATCAGACGTTCTGGGCCCAGCTGATGACACCGATGGAGGGCAAGAAGTTCGGCTGGTACACGCTGCCGGACGTCGATGACGTCGTCGTCGTGATGTTCATCGCCGGCGACATCAACCAGCCCGTGATCGTCGGCGGCGTGTGGAGCACGCCCGACTTCTCGCCGGAGCCAAACGAGGACGGCAAGAACAACTTCCGCGGCTATCGCAGCCGCTCGGGCCATCGCCTGATCTTCGACGACAGCAACAAGCCGAAGATCGTCGTCGCCGACAAGACGACGAAGAACATGATCGGCATCGGCGAGTTCGACAAGGACGGCGCGGGTCCGAACGTCTGCGCCGTCTACAAGCCGCCGATGTCCGGCCAGACCGGCGTCTCGATCTCGACGATGGAGGGCAAGCTCGAGATCACCTGCAAGCAGGGCAAGCTACTCGTCGAGGCGCAGGAGAACGTCAAGCTCAACGCGAAGACGACGATCGACATCAAGGCCGGCGCCGACATGACGATGGACGGCAGCTCGTCCGCGAAGCTCACCTCCAGCAGCAAGAGCGCGTACGACGCGCCGCTCAAGCGGATCGGCTAGCCGTGACACTGCTGCCGGTCGAACGCCCCATGCACACGCAGGTGCGCGCCAGCAAGCTGCGCGGCGTCCACCTCGCGATCGTCGTCGACAACAAGGACGGCGACGGTAACCCCGGGTACCGCGTGAAGGTGAAGTACCCGTGGATGAGCGAGCAGGAGCAGACCTACTGGGCGCGCATCGCCGTTCCGATGGGCGGCGGTGATCGCGGCACGTACTTCCTGCCCGAGATCGAGGATCAGCTGCTCGTCGTGTTCGAGCACGGCGACGTCAACCGCCCGATCGTGATCGGCGCGCTGTGGAGCAAGAAGCAGGAGCCGGTCGAGAACAACACGTCGGGCAAGAACAACACGAAGCTCATCAAGTCACGCAGCGGCCACCGCGTGATCTTCGACGACAAGGAAGGCGCGGAGAAGGTCACGATCGTCGACAAGACGAAGCAGAACAAGATCGTGATCGACTCGGTCAACAAGGTCATCAAGATCGAGTGCGCGGGTGACATCGAGGTCAAGGCGAAGGCCAACGTCATCATGCACAGCAACGCCATGAAGGTCGGCACCTCGGCGAAGCTGTCGGCCAAGGGCAAGGATGTCCTGACCCACGCCGCGTCGACTTTCGGCGTGAAGGCGAGCGCGCAGATCGTCGTCTCGGGCTCGCAGATCGTCATCAACACGTCGAACAGCGCGGCGACGAGCGTCTCGGGATCCGGCGCGGGCTTCCTCGCCGGCGAGGCGATCGAGAAGGCGAAGGATCAGATCCAGGAGAGCCAGCGCGGCGGCGGTGGCGGTGGCGGCGGCGGTGGCGGCGGTGGCGGCGGCGGCGGTGGCGGCGGTGGCGCGTCGTCGACGCCCGAGCCGGCGCCGGCGCCAGAGCCTGCGCCGTCGAGCAGCGGATACGCCGGTGGCGCGAGCGGTGGTGGTGGCTCCGGCGGCGGCGGTCCGTCGACGAGCGGCGGCGCGGGCGGCACGAGTGCACGCGGCAACACCGGCGGCGGCGGTGCCGGTGGTGGCGGCGGTGCCGGTGGCGGCAGCGGCAGCGGCGGCGGAGGCGGCAGCGGCGGCGGTGGCGGCAGCGGGAACGTCGGCGGCGGCGCTGGTGGCGGCGCGAACGTCGGCGGCGGTGCTGGTGGCGGCGGCGGTCCCGGCAGCGGTGGCGGCGGCGGTGCCGGCAGCGGCGGCGGTGCTGGTGGCGGCGCGAACGTCGGCGGCGGAGCTGGAGGCGGCGCGAACGTCGGCGGTGGCGGCGGCGGAAGCGGTTACGGATCAGGCGGAGCTGGTGGCGGAGCGAACGTCGGCGGCGGCGCTGGTGGCGGCGCGAACGTCGGCGGCGGT
>DASTLB010000050.1:0-285080 GCA_035715365.1 Kofleriaceae bacterium
GCCCGCGGTGCTCGCGAGCGTCGTGCGCAGGCGCTGGCCGAGCCCCGAGTAGCGCAGCGCGCGGCGCTTGCTGCCGCCGACGAGGATCTGGCGCGCGCCGGCGATCACGACGCCGGTGCGCGCACGCGTGACACCGGTGTAGAGCAGCTCGCGCGTGACGAGCGGCAGGTCTTCGTGCGGCAACAGCAGCGCGATCGCGTCGAGCTCGCTGCCCTGGCTCTTGTGGATCGTCAGCGCCCACGCGAGCTCGAGCCGATCGCGAAGCGCCTCGATCGCGAACGGACGGAGCTCGCCGCCCGGGACCCGGAACAGCGCACGGTAGTGGTGGCGGCCGAGGCCCTCGTCGGCGCGGACGATGATGCCCTGATCGCCGTTGAACAGGCCGCGCTGGTAGTCGTTCGCGGTCACCATCACCGGCTCGCCGGGCACGAAATCCGGACGGCCGGTCACCGACAGCCGGTCGAGCGCGAGCTCGTGCAGGTGATCGTTGATCGCGAGCGAGCCGGTCTCGAGCGCGCGCGTGACGGTGAGGATGCGTGCGCGGCTCAGCAGGCGCCAGAGCTCCTCGAGCTCGTCGCGCTGGGCGGGATCGATGACGCCATCGACGAACCGGAACACGCGGTCGCCGGTGCGCAGCGCGCGCGGGCCGTCGAAGTGGTGCCACAGCGACTCGGCAACCGCGAGCGTCGCATCGTGCGGGCGCGCCTTCGGATCGGCGGGCTCGCCGGCACGCGGCGCGGGCTGGGTGTCGACCCACTCGACGCCGCGAAAGATCAATCGGTTCGGCGTGCGTGCGACCGCGAGCGGTTGCTTCTTGTCGACGAGGCGCTGGCCCTCGCCCTCGTGGATCGCGCGCGCGGCCTCGTAGACGGCGCGGCCGTCCGCATCCGAGGTGTTCATGCGGTAGCTCTTCGCGAGCACGGCCACGCGCGGCGCCGCGATGCCGCCGGGCTCCGCGAGGTCGGCGAGGATCTGACCGGCGTCGATCGCGGGCAGCTGGTGCGCGTCGCCGATCAGGACGAGCGGCACGCTCGCGGGCAACGCGTCGAGCAGCGCGTCGATCAGCTCGAGATCGATCATCGAGGACTCGTCGACGATCACCGCACCGACCGGCAACGGGCTCTGCGCGTGATGCGCGAACCGCCCGCCACGATAGCCGAGCAGGCGGTGCAGCGTCTGCGCGATCGGTGGATGCGCCGCGAGCAGCGCGTCGGCATTCGCGAGTGGCCCACTCGCGTCGGCGAGCACCGACGGTGCATCCGGATCGTCCGGGCCGGGCACCGGCAACGACGGCGCGGGCAGCGTCGTCTCGGGGACACACGCGTCGGCGTGCTGCGCGATCGACGCGAGCTGCTCCGCGATCACCTCGGTGAGCCGGTTCGCGGCCTTGCCGGTCTGGGCGGCGAGCGCGATGTTCGTGATGCCGAGCCGCGCGAAGCCGCGCACGATCGAGGCCGCGACCAGCGTCTTGCCGGTGCCCGGTCCGCCGGTCACGACGCTGAGCTTGCTCGTCAGCGCGAGCCGCACCGCATGCGCTTGCTCGTCGGACAGCGTCCGGCCCGTCGGAGACGGTGCCGTCAGCTCGGTCATGATCGCGTCGAGCTTCGCCTCGGTCGCCGCCGACACCGGCGCGGTCAGCCGCTCGGCGATCCGGCTTGCGACGCGCTGCTCGAGCCACCGCGAGCGCTCGGTGTAGAGGCACTGCTGGTCGATGACGAGCGGCAGCCGGGCATCGCGCACGCCGATCACCGAGTTGAACCGTGGCGCGCTCGTCAGGTTCGCGATCGTCTTCATCACGCGCGAGACATCGAGCTCGAGCGCGGCGACACGCGCGATGTCTCCGATCAACGCTCGCAGGACGCTCGATCGCGCGCTGCCGAAGTCGAGCGGCAGACACGTCGAGCCCTGGCGCTGCGCGATCATCAGCGCGAGCACCAGGATCGCGAGCGCCTCCGGATGCTCCGAGGAGCCGAGCCAGCCCACGTCGGCCGCGACGAGCTCCTCGGCGAGGTAGAGGCCCTCGTCGCCGAGATCGCAGCTGCGCGCGCCGACCCCGAGGCGACGGAACACGTCGGCATCCGGCACCGGCTCGAACCGGGCGCGCAACGTGCCTCGCGGATGCAGCGGCGCGGTCACGCGCGCACCTCCGCATCCTTGGTGACCGCGGCCGATCCCGCGAGCGACGCCACCATCGAAGCCGCCGTGTCGGGCAGCACCGTCGCGATCCGACCGAGCCAGTCGGTCCACGCCTCGAGCGAGCCCTCGCCGACGCGCACGGGCACGACGATCCCGTAGCGCACGAACGCGAACAGCAGACCGGCGAGCCGGCGGCGGCCGCGCATGCGATCGGCCGCGATCGCGTAGAGCCGCGCCTGGATCGCGTAGTGCTCGCGCACGCGGTGCATCGCCGCCGCATGGAGCAGGTCGCCGGAGATCACCGTCGACGCCGAGGCGCGGTCGCCGGCCGCGAGGACGTCGCTCTTGTAATCGAGGACCCAGAGCTCGCCGTCGTCCGGCCACGCGACGAGCGCGTCGATGAAGCCACGGACGAGCCCGCGCTGCGTCCGCTTGCCGGCGAGCTGCGGGATCGGATAGCTGAACTCGACCTCGCGCGCGAGCGCCTCGGCCGCGACGAGCGGCGGCAACGCGCGGCCGTCGGTGAGCGCGAGTGGCGCGGTCAACGTCGCGTGGATCAGCTGCGCGGCGTGGGGCAGGTAGCGAGCCGCGACGCCCCGCGCGCGTGCGGCATCGGCGAGCTGCGCCGCGACGTCCGGATCGCTCGCCCACGCGGACGCATCGCTCGCCGCGCGCGCGACATCGAGATCCGCGACCTCGAGCACGTCGTGGAGGAGCAGGCCAGAGTCGGCACCCGCCGGCAGCTCGCCGGGCGCGAGCTGGATCGCGCTGTCGAGCTTCGGATCGTCATGCGCACGCGCCGCCGCACCGTCGGACGAGCGCGCATCGTCGACGTCGAACTCGGCCGGATCGATCGCGAGCACGTCGCCGGCGATCGCGACCGGCAGCTGCGCGGTGTCGAGGTCGTGCGCGAGCCGCGTGTACGAGACCATCGCGAGGCCACGGCGATCGAACGCGAGCGGTGGCAGCTCGCTCGGCGGCGGCGGCGGCGCGGTCACCAGATCGGCGAGCGCGTCGGCGGGGGCGGGCGGCTGCGACGGCGCACCGACCGGGATGCCGATCGTCTGGAACAGCGGACGTGGCAGCGGCACCTTCGGCGCGACGTACGGCAGCAGGGAGCGCTGGATCGGCTGGTACGCTGCGTTCTTCTGCAGCACGAGCTCGCCGTAGATCGGCAGGTACATGCGGATCTGCGCGCGCGTCAGCGCGACGTACGCGAGGCGCTGGTTCTCGGCCTCCGCCTCGTCGTCGAGCAGCTTCTGCGTGTCGTCGTCCGGCGTGCCGACCACGATCGCGCGGCCGGCGCCGTCGCGCAGCATGTGGACGCCGGACTTCGGCCCGCCCGACGTGCCGCCGTAGACGAACACGTACGCGGCCTCGAGGCCCTTCGCCTTGTGGATCGTCAGGATCCGGACGGCATCGGCATCGGTCTCGGCGCGCTGGACATCGCGCTCGTCGGGATGCCCGGCGGTGTCGGCGATCCAGCGCCGCAGCTGCAGCACGAGCTCGTGCAGATCCGAGCGCGAGCGCGAGACCTCCGCGAGCAAGAGCTCGATCAGGTGCCAGGTGTTCGTCAGCGCGCGCTCTCCGCCGCCGAGCACGAGCGCGCGCTCCGCATAGCGGCTGTCCTCGACGAGCCGGCGGAACAGCGACTCGTACGCGCGCCGCGCGGCGAGCTGCGCCCAGTCGAAGATCCGCGCGATCAGCGGATGGTGGTCCGGCGCATCGACGACCTGGACGAGCTCGTTCCACGGCACGTCGAAGAACCGCGTGCGCAGCGCGCGCAGCCGCGCCGAGCGGTCGCGCGGTGCCGCGATCGCCGCGAGCACGCACGCGAGCTCGCTCGCCTCGCGCGTGTCGAATAGCTTCTCCGGCTCGAGCAGCGCGCATGGCAGGCCGCGCGCTCGCAGCGCCGACGCGATCTCGGTGCTGTCGCGGTTCGTGCGCGTCAGCACCATGATCTGGCCGAGCGCGAACGGCTGCTCGACGCCGCGCACGCGCCACACCGGCGGATTCGCGCGCAGCGCCTCGATCCCATCTCCGATCGCGATCTGCAGCGCGAGCCGGTTCGGCTCTCCCTGACCCTTGCCGGTCGACTGGAGCTGGAACACCGTGATCGGCGGACGGACGTCGTCGCACGTGATGTCCCCGCTCGCGCTCACCGGCTCGTCGTACGTGATCGACTTGTCGAGCAGCGGCACGAGCACGTTGCCGACGAGGATCTGGTTGACTGCCGCGACCAGTGGCTCGCTCGACCGCCGGTTCACCGTCAGCGGGACGCGCGTGGCACCGGCGCGCAGCATCTCCTCGCGCGCCGCGACGTACGTCTGGACGTCCGCGCCGCGAAACCCGTAGATCGCCTGCTTGGGATCGCCGACGATCGTGAGGCCGCGCGCCGCCGGGTGCATCCACACGGTGCGGAAGATGTTCCACTGCACCGGATCGGTGTCCTGGAACTCGTCGATCATCACCCAGGGCGTGCGCTCGCGCAGGCGTGCAGCGAGCAGCTCGCGACGCGGCCCACGCAGCGCCTTCCACACGAGCTGCAGCATGTCGTCGTAGTCGAACTGACCGTGCTCTGCCTTGTCCTCGTGGATGCGTGCGAGCAGCGGCGGCAGCATCGCGGCCGCGACCGCCTCGTCGAGCGTGATCGTCGATGCGACGGCGCGGACCGCGGACGCGATGGCCTCGGGCAACCGCGCGCTGCGCTTCGCGAGGTACTCGGCGGGCTCGCGCACCTCGTCGAGCATCGCGACGAGCCGCGCCGGCTCGGCATCCTCCGGGCAGCGCTCGAGCGCGTGCGCGATCGTCTGCACCCAGTCCGGGACCCAGCGTCGATCCGACGCGAGCGCGGACAGCGTGACGTTGCGGCGCGCCTCGGTGCCGAACTGCTCGCGCAGCGCACCGACGACCGCGCGCACGTGGTCCGGATCGAGCCGGCGCCGCACCCGCGCGTCCTGGCCGGCGCGCGCGCAGTTGAGCAGCACGTCGCGCAGCCGCTCGACGGTGCGACCGGTCTCGAGGAACGCCGCGAGCAGCTCGCGGTCGGGCGAGATCCGCGCGAACCGCTCGCGCAGCAGCGCGTTGAACGCGGTGTCGAACGCGACCTCGTCGGCGACCTGCGTCTGCTCGAACAGCCGGTGCGCGGCGAACGCATCCTCGACGAGGATCCGGTGGCAGAACCCGTGGATCGTGTAGATCGGCGCGTGGTCGAACTGCGTCACCGCGGCGCGCAGCCGGCGGCGCGCGTCGTCATCGATGTGCCAGCACGACTCGCTCTCGGTATCGACCTCGGCGCGCGCGAGCCGGTCGAGCAGGTCGCGAATGCGCAGCCGCAGCTCGGCGACCGCCTTCTCGGTGAACGTGACGAGCAGGATCTGGCCGAGCTCGGCGCCGGCGAGGATCAGGTCGACGACGCGGTGCTCGAGGAAGAACGTCTTGCCGGTGCCGGCGGACGCCTCGACCACGACGAGCGTGGCGTTGGCCGGCGGCAACGACGTCGGGCGCGGGACGCGGATCATGCGTCCCCCCGCACGTGCGACGCGCGCGCTCGACGAGCCATGAGGACACGCTACACGCCCCCTCTGACGTCGAGCCTTACGGCAGGCCGCCGCGGATGATCGTGAGCTTCGGGAGTGCGCCGCGCGGCGCGCTCTCGGTCGTCGGCGCGGCCTCGTCCGGAGCAGCCGGCGTTCGCGTCGCGGTGCGCGCGGCGGTCGCGTTGTAGGGCGGCTGCGTGCCACGCGAGATCCGCGGCGCGCTCGATCGCGTCATCTCGAAGCCGTGCTCGCCGCGCATGCGCTCGACGAGCGGACCGAGCCGGCGCGCCGCAATCGCGTGGACGTCCGGCGGCAGCCGGAGCCCGTCGCGGCGCTCGATCGGGCCGTAACCGAGCCCGTTCGTCGGGTCGCCATAGTTGCGCGCGGACGGCTTGCCACCGGCGAGCCCCTTCACGAGTGCCTCGAACGGCAGCAGGTAGCCGTGACAGTGATCGAGCAGCTCGCTGGCGATCGCTGCGAGGTACGCGCGCGCGTCGCGCTGCGACCACGGCTCGTGGTGGACCTCGCAGCTGCGGCCTTGCGGATCGAGCAGGCGATGGACATGGCCGTCGTTCGCGATCCCCGCGGCCGCGAGCACGACATGATCGAACGCGCCGCGCAGGTGATATGCGGTGCGGTTCTCGAGCTTGCGCAGCATCGGCACCAGCGACGCGTAGCGCGAGCCACTGCGCGCGAGCAGCTCGGTCTGGCCGACGAGCTGGACCGTCCGCGAACCGGACAGCTCGAGCGTCAGCGCGGGTTCGAGCGTGGCACCTCGCGAGAACGCGCGTCCGAAGCCGATCCGGGTCGCGCGGTCGAGCGCGAGGCCACGCGTGCTCGCGAGCCAGGTCTCGAGGGTCTCGAGATCGAGCGCGCGCGCGGCCTCGGCGAACACGCCGACCGGAAACTGCCCGCGCAGCTGCGCATCCTCGACGAGCACGTCGTAGCACTGCTCGAGCGGCCGCGCGGGCTCGCGCAGGTGCGCCGCGAACACCTCGCGCAGCAGCACCGCACGCTCGGAGCGCGCGAGGTGGAACGGCTCGTCGCTGTGCTCGGCGGCGACGTCGTCGGGCAGCTCGTCGAGCCCGAGCACCGCCTGCGCCCACGCCTGGATCGGGTGCTCGAGGAAGCCGCGCAGGTTCGAGATCGACAGCGAGCGGCTCGCGACGGTCTGCGCGACCGTGGACGGCGCATCCTCGACGCCGAGCGCCGCGCGCAGGCTCGCCTGCGCCGGATGTGCGAGCAACGCGAGCTGGCCGTCCTCGTCGGGGATCGGGTGCCCGGCCGCGCGCAGGTGGTCGCGGATCTGATCGCGGACCCGGCACGCCCAGCGCTCGCGCGCGACCGCCGGCACGAGCGCGGACGCGTCGCCGCCGAACCGGTGGAGCGGATGGCGCTCGGTGATCGCCTCGAGCGCCTCGCGACTCGACGCCGCGCCGACGTACGGCGCGATCGCATCCGCGAGCTCGAGCACGACCGATGACGGACCGAGCGCCTGGCCACTCTTCGGCTCGGTCGCGACGTACGACAGGTACAGCGCCTCGCGCGCGCTCAGCAGCACGTCGAGGAACGCGGCGCGATCGCGATCGCGCGGTGACACGTCGCCGACGCGCGCCGTCTTGCGCAGATCGAGCGGGCTCGCCTGATCGCTCGCCGGGAACGCGCCCTCGTCGAGCCCGGCGACGAACGCGATCCGGTACGGGATCGCGCGCATCGCCGCGAGCGGCGCGATCATCACGCCGGAGGCGAGCGGCTCGCCGCGGTTCGCGCGCGCCTTGCCGAGCTGCCGGATCACGTGCTCGCGGACCTCGCGAAACCCGACCGGCCTGCCGTCGACGTCGAGGTGCGCGAGCGCCGCGAGCATCGCGCGGACACGCTCGAGATCGCGCGTCGCTTCCTCGTCGCGCGGTGCGAGGTACTCGTCGACGAGCGCCGCGAGCACGTCGGCCCACTTCGCGAGCGGCGCCTCGTGAACCGCGAGCCACGCCGCGTCCGCGCACAGCGAGCGCACGAGCAGCGCGTACGTCGCCGCGCTCGCCTGCTCGTCGGGGCGGAGCTCCTCGGGCGCGACCTGCGTGCGGCCGATCGACACCGCGCCGCGGCTCGCGCGCTCGCCGACCATGAACGCGCCGAGCGCGAGCCGCCGCACGCCCTGGTCCCAGTGGAAGTGCCCGGGATGATCCGCGAGGTACGTACCCTCGTGCGCGGTGCCGTCCGCGCCGTGCGCGATCCCGAGCCGCTCGGTCCACCGCACCCAGTCGGCGGCATCGACGTGCGGATGGCCGGCGAGCACCGCCGGATGCGTCATCACGCGCAGCAGATCGCGGCGTGCCATCGTCGACGTCGGCAGCTCGAGCAGCGCGAGCACGGCCTCGCCGATCCGGCCGCGATCGTCGATCGGCGCGTCGATCAGATGGCACGGCACGCCGACCGCCTCGAACGCGCTCGGTGCCTGGGCGAGGTAGTACTCGGCATCGCCCGCGATCCATAGCGCGATCTCGTGCGCCGACAGCGTCGGGTCGGCGTCGAGGCGCTTGCGGATCTCGCCCGCGATCACCTCGACCTCGCGGCGCGGATTCGGACACGCGAACACGCGCACGCCGTGCTCGGCGCATGCGGTTGCCTCCGACGGTGGCTTGCGATCGCGGACGTCCGCGAGCAGCCGCGCGCGCGCCGAACCGCCGTCGTCCTGCGAGAACTGCGCGTCGAGATCGCCGCCCGTGCGCTCGACGAGCGCGCTCAGCGTGTCGCGCACCGGACGGCCCCACATCACGAGCGGCAGCGGATCGATCGCGGCAGTCGCATCGGTGGTCACGAGCTGGCGACGCCCGCCGACGTCGTCCCACAGCTCCTGGCACGGATCGAGGATGTACACGGTGACGTCGGTCGTCTCGGCGAGATCGGTCAGCGCCTCGAGCTGTGCGCGCGCCAGGAACGACATTCCGAACGCGGCGACCGGCCTCGCGAGCTGCGGCGCGGGCAGGCCGGCACGCCGGCGCAACCACGGCAGCATCGGTGCCGGTGCCCACCGACGGTCGTCGGGCAGTCGCGACAGCGCCGCGCCGATCAGCGCCGCTTGCCAGCGCGCAGTCGGATCGTCGGCGAGCTCGCCCGGCACGTGACCCGCGACGAGCGCCGGCATCCAGTCCGGCCGCGACAGCGCGTAGCTCCACGTCAGCGACGCGAGGTGCTCGGCGAGCTGCACGCGGCGCGGGCCCGCGCGGTCGCCCGGTGCCGGCGCCGCGTCGAGATACATCTGGACCGCCGGCAGCCGCGCGACGAGCGACGCATCGGCGAGCACCGACGCGAACGCCGCGCCGAGCCGGCCGCGATCGAGCGCCGCGAGGTTCGCGCGCTTGCCCGCAGCGTCCTGCGCCCAGACCTGCTCGACGAACCGATCGAACGTGACGAGCTCGACGCCGGCCGCGATCCCGCGCGCGAACGCGAGCTCGCGCGACAGCCAGCGCGCGACGAGCTGGCTGCCGACCACGATCGTCGTCGGCGCGAACGGATCTGGCGCCGGTAGCGCGTCGAGCAGCGCCGAGAACAGATCCTCGACGCGGTTACTGTGGACCGCGCGCAGCATCGCTACCCCGCACCGCCTGGCGCGCCCGGCCGGAGGGGAACGACGAACCACAGCGACTGCGGCACGATCTCGAACCGCGCGGGCAGCCGCCCCGGGCACTCGCCGTCGATGTCGAGCTCGACGACCGCACCGGGATCGATCGCTTCTGCCTCGACGAGCTTCGCGCGCCGCGACGTCACCTTGTCCATCGTGACGTGCGTGCCCTTGTAGATCCGCCGGCTGCTCTTCAGCACGTCGCCGAACCCGAAGTCGCCGAGCGCGACGACATCGAACACGCCATCGTCTGGCTCGGCGTCGGGCGCGACCTTCATCGCGCCGCCGAAGTAGCGGCCGTTCGCGATCGCGACCGTGTAGATCGTCGCGTCGACGCGGTCCTTGCCGTCGAACGTCATCGCGACGCGCTGGTTCTTGTACGACCAGCTCGCGCGCGCCGACGCCGCCATGAACGACAGCCGGCCGAGCTTCTTGCCGGACTCGTTGACGAGCCGGTCGACGACGCCCGAGATCCCGAACGACGCGATGTTCGCGAACATCCGCGCCGTGCGCTCGCCGGTGCTCGCGGTGAACTCCAGCCTGCCGACGTCGATCTTGCGCCGATGATTCGCCGCGATCACCGCCGCGGCATCCGCGATCTCGGTCGGCAAGTCGAACGTGCGCCGGAAATCGCCGCCGGTGCCGAACGGGATCAGCGCGAAGCTCGCGTCCGGCGCGATCGCCTGGCCGCGATCGTCGAAGAAGCCATTCACGACCTCGTTGACCGTGCCGTCGCCGCCGATCGCGACGATCCGCTCGGCGCCGGCCTGCAGCGCCTCGCGCGTCAATCGCGTCGCGTCGCCGGGGCCCTGCGTGACCGCTTCATCGAATGGAAACGCGCGGCCGATCGTGTCCGCGAGCTCGGTCCATCGCGCGCCCAGTCGCCCGCCCTGCGACTTCGGGTTCACGATGACGGTGGTCCGCGGTGCCAGCATCGCCCGCGACTATACAGACCACCCCTGTCATTCAGGCGGCGGCAGGATCTCGCCGACGTGAACCAGCACGTCCGGGCACCGCAGCATCGCGATCGTCTCGCCCCGGCCGTGCACGGTCTTCGTGCGCCACGCGCCCTCGACGCGATCGCGATAGACCTCGACGACGCCGTCCTCGTGGTTGACGATCCAGTACTCGTCGACCTCGCTCAGGCCGTAGAGGCGCGCCTTGACGCCGCGATCCTTGCGCAGCGATGACCGTGCGACCTCGACGACGAGCCAGGCGTGCGTCGGGTGCTCCGTCCAGTCATCCGATGGTGCGGTCACGAGGATGTCGGGCTCCGGCTCGGAGATGTCGGAAGCCGCGAACGGACTGCCCTCGAGGACGAGCGCCCGCCCCTCGAGTCGGCGCGCCAGGGTTTCGCGGACGCGGTAGGCCGACAACACGTGCGCCCGATCGATCGGCGTCATCTCGACCACCGCCCCGAACAGCAACTCGACGCGCTCGTCATCGAAGAAGCCCTCGGACGCGAGCCGCTCGTACTCGACGCGCTTCAGTGGGCGGATGTGCTCGTCGACGAGCTCGGGGGCAGGTAGCGGCATCACCATCAGCATACTCCTCGGTCACGCGTCAGGCGCCACGCACCTCGACTGCCAACCCAGCGCTCGCGAAGGCAAAGGACTTGCGGCCGATCGCGTCCGAATGCGGGACGACTGGCGTCCGGCATAGCCACTCAAGTGCCGGACATCCCCGGCGAAAATTCTCTGTCACATCCGGTTCGCCCACCGCTCTACCTCGTATGACCGAGACCGAGGAGCGGCCGAGCCTGCCGCGCACGCGCACCGAGCACGAGATGCCATCGTCATCGCGGCCGGCGGGCGGCCTGATGCCAGTCGACGAGGAGCCGTTCGTCGAGGAGCGCGTCGACCTGCCGCGCGCCGAAGCACGCGCCTGGTAGCTCAGCTTTCGTGCATCGCGCGCTCGATCTTCGTCTTGAGCTCGACGTAGCGGCGCAGAAAGTCGTAGTGCTTCTCGCGAAACGCCTGCGTGTAGCGTCGCTCGCGCGCCTTCGCGCGCCACGCATCCGCGAGCTCGTCGAGCCGATCGATCAGCTGCTTCGCGTCGGTGAACGGCTTCACGATCGTCCGCGAGCCCGCGGTCTCGACGAGCTCGACGTGGCCATTGTCCGCCGGCCCGAGGAACGTCAGCACGACGGTATCCGGATGCTGGTTGCGGATCGTGCGCGCGAGCGTCTTCGCCGGGAGATCGGTGACGTCCTCGGCGACCATCGCGTAGTGGAACGCGCCGGACGAGATCCGGTCGAGGCCCTCGCCACCGCTCGTCGCGTGGACGAACGAGAACCCCTTCGGCGACGACTCGGTCGCCGCGGACACGAAGTCATCGACCTCGTCGACGACGAGCACGCGTAGCTCGTCGAGCATGACGTTGCGCCCGGGATCGCGCCCCGCGGCCTTGTCCGCGAGATCGATCGCGCGGCGCTCGGCCTCCATGAAGCGCTGGAGGAACTCCTCGTGGACGCCGCGCACGTCGTCGAGCACCGAGTCGACCTCGCGCTTGCCGACCGAGCGGCCGGCGGCGTCGAGCACGCGATCCTTCAGGTACGCGACCGACTCGGGCGCCTTCAGGATCAGATCGATCGCGCCGGCGCGCACCGCCTCGACCGCGTCGTCGTACGACCGGCGCGGCGTCATCGCGATCACCATCGACGTCGGCGACGCGCGCTTGATCTTGCGGATCGTCTCGATGCCGGCGCCGGGCTCGGGCGTGTCGATGTCGACGAGCGCGACCGAGAAGAACTGGCGATCGACGAGCGCGAGCGCCGCGTCGGGAACCGCGACGCACGTGACGTGGAGCTGCGCCTCGGACAGCAGCTGCGCGATCCCGGAGTGCACGCGCTGATCACCGTCGAGCACGAGCACCTCGACACCGACGAGATGCGTGCCCGTGGGCGTCCGGTACGAGGCGGATGCGTCGTTCGTCATGGTGGGTTGGGCGGAGGCGGAGGAGGCGGCGGTGTGTCCGGGCCGATCGGCGGCGGCGCATCGCCATCGGCGTACGGATCGATCGGGTTACCGCCTCCCGTCGGCTTCGTGCGCTTCTTGGGCTTGCGGCTCTGGTTCTTCTGCGGCGGCGGCGGGTCCGCCTGTGCGGTGTCGGCCGGCTTCGTCACGACCGGCAGCACCGCGGCAGCCGCCGGCGTCGGGGTCGCGGCCGACGCCGGAATCACCGCGGCGGCGCTCTGGCTCTGTGGCTTCTGCTCCGACGAGCCGGTCTTCTGTGCCGCGGGTGTCGGCTTCGCGTCCGGCGGATCCGCGCTCGACGCGGCGAGCCCCTGGCTGAGCAAGTACGCGCCGGCTGCGGCGAGCCCGAGATCGATCACGAGCACCGCGATGATGAGGCCCCAGCGCTGGCGCGGTGGCGTGTAGCGATCGACGGAGACCGACGGCCTCGCGGCGCGCGGCGGCACGCCATCGCGCGGCGTCGCGCGGATCGGCGCGGGCGTCACGGGCGCAGGCGTGCTCGGTCGCTGCAATGGTTGCGGGCTGCTCGCGCGCGGTGCCTCGCTCGGTGGCAGGCTGGCGCGCGCGATCGGCTGTGGTGGTGGCTGCACGACCGGCTGCGGCGAGCTCGGTTGCGCGACGCGCTGCGCGCTCGGCTGACGTTGCGCGGCATGTTGCGCGCTCGCCTGGCGTGCGATCGCTTGCGCTTGCGCCTGGATCGGACTGACCGCGGGCGCGACCACCTGCGGGACTGCCGCACTGCGTGGCGGACCGAGCGGCGCCTGCTGGACGAGCGGGTCGGGCGCGATCTTCTGAGTCGGTGCGAGTGTTTGCTGCAGTCGCGTGCCACAGCCACCGCAGAACCGGGAATCCGGCTCGTTCTCGGTGCCGCAGCTGGGGCAACGCATCCCGCACCAAGCGTAACTCAGCTGGGCGAGGGCCGCCTCAATATGAGCCACATCGCATCGCGGTGGTCGCCGTCGTGAGGAGGCATCGGGACGGATGCCACCGTGTGATACCCTCGCTCCCCGGGCAGGGTGTACCAATGAGCCAGATCCTCGACCGCGTGCTCGCCGCTGCCCGACAGCTCGGAGCCTCGGACGTCCATCTCAAGGCCGGCTTGCCGCCGATCTTCCGGATCAAGGGCGACCTCCGGACCGTGCGCGACGTGCCGGCGCTGACCCGCGAGGCGATCGCGCAGTTCGCGGTCCACATGATGAACGACCGCCAGCGCGCGGACTTCGAGGAGCACCTCGACATCGATCTCGCGTACGGCACCCCGGACGGCGTGCGCTACCGCGTCAACCTGTTCCAGCAGCGTGGATCGGTCGGCATGGTGCTGCGTCTGATCCCTCCCGAGGTCCCGCCATTCGATCGCTTGAACCTTCCCCAGGCCGTCCTCGATCTCGCGAATCACAGCCGCGGGATCGTGCTCGTCACCGGCGCGACCGGCTCGGGCAAGTCGACCACGCTCGCCGCGATGATCGACTACATCAACACGCAGAACGCGTATCACATCGTCACGATCGAGGATCCGATCGAGTACACGTTCCGCGACAAGCGCTCGGTGTTGAACCAGCGCGAGATCGGGTTCGACACGATGTCGTTCTCGCGCGCGCTGCGAGCGGCGCTGCGCCAGGATCCCGACGTGATCCTCGTCGGCGAGATGCGCGACTACGAGACCGCCGAGATCGCGATGACCGCGGCGGAGACCGGGCACCTCGTGCTGTCGACGCTGCACACGGTCGATGCGACCGAGACCGTCAACCGGATCATCTCGATGTTCCCGACCCATCATCAGATGCAGGCCCGGCTGTCGCTCGCGAGCGTGCTGCGGGGCGTGATCTCGCAGCGCCTGCTACCGCGCGCCGACGGCAAGGGCATGGTACCGGCGCTCGAGATCATGGTGAACACCGAGCGCATCCGCGAGATGATCGAGGAGCCGCAGCGGACGCGCGAGATCAAGAACGCGATCCAGGAAGGGCTTCACCCGTATGGCATGGTCACGTTCGACCAGAGCCTGTCGAACCTCGTGAAGCAGCGGCTCGTCACGTACGAGGAGGCGGTCAAGCACTCGACCAGCCCCTCTGATTTTGCACTTCTTTTTCGCGGTGTATCCGGCGGTCACCAGCAAGGGTGGACGCCGAGCGACTCTAAACCCGGAGCAGGCCATGACGAGTTCGAGATCGAAGGCTTCGACAAGTAAGCGCTGGCTCATTCTGGCCCTCCTGCTGCTCGGGATCGGGACAGCGCACGCCGACAAGCGCAGACGCGTCGTCGTGCTCCCGTTCGAAGGCGAGAAGGCCGAGAAGTTCCACGACGCGGTGTCCAAGCTCGTCAAGAAGAGCCACACCGTGATCGCGGCGGAGAAGTGGGAGTCCGCCGCCGAGGAGCTGTCGGCGACCTCGCTCACCGACAAGAACATCAAGAAGGTCGCGAAGAAGCTGAAGGTCGATGGCGTGATCGAGGGCAAGATCTCGAAGCGCCGCGACGAGTACATCATCAAGCTCAAGCTGCACGCCGGCACGACCGGCGAGGTCGCGGGCTCGGTCAACACGAAGGCCGAGGGGCCGCGGCTCGACGGCACCGCGTCGCGCGAGGTCAAGGACGAGCTGATCACCGCGATCGGCGAGCTCGAGTCCAACCGCGGCGGTGGTGGCGACGACGAGGAGGAAGAGGCGAAGCCGACGAAGAAGAAGAAGGGCGCCGACGTCGAGGAGGAGGAGGAAGAGACCACCTCGAAGAAGGGCACCAAGAAGACGAAGAAGGGTGCCGAGGAAGAGGAAGAGGAAGTCGCGGCCAAGCCGAACAAGAAGAAGAAGGGCGCCGAGGAGGAAGAGGAAGAGACCAAGCCGGCGAAGGGCAGCAAGTTCGGCGGCGGCAAGATGACGAAGGGCGCCGACGCCGAGGAGACCGCGGCGCTCAAGACCAAGAAGGATCCCGAGGAAGAGGACGAGAATCCGCTTCCGAAGTCGAAGAAGCGCCCCACGAAGGCCGAGGAAGGCGAAGAGGGCGAGGAGACCGCGTCGAAGGAGGAGGGCGAGGAGATCGAGGAGAAGGCCGAGCCTGCGACGAAGATGGACGCGGCGACCGCGCTGTCGCCGGGCAACCGGGCGATCGACGTCGTGCTCGGTGCCTCGTTCAACGCGCGCCGGCTGTCGTGGAAGACCGATGGTGACCTCGCGCCGTCGATGGGCGTCGTCGGCACCGGCAAGCCGCCGAACTACAAGGGCGTGCCGGCGCCGGGCGCGATGCTCGATCTGACCGCATATCCGCTCGCGTTCGGGCACAAGAGCACCGGGATGGCGAAGAACTTCGGCCTCACCGCGATGTACGACCAGGCGGTCCTCATCAGCTCGAAGCAGAACGGCGAGACGCTCGACACGAAGTCGCAGCGCTACGCGTTCGGCGCGGTGTTTCGCTATCCGTTCAACAAGTCCGCGACGTCGCCGGTCGTCGGCGCGAGCGTGCGCTACGGCCGCCAGAAGTTCACGATCGCGGGCACCGCGACGACGACGCCGGACATCCCGAACGTCAACTACACGATGGTCGACCCGGCGGTGTTCTTCCGTTATCCGATGGGCAAGATCACGCTCAACGCGGACCTCGGCGTGATGTTCATCTCGAACACCGGGCAGATGCAGAAGGCAGACGCCTATGGCTCGGCGAGCGTGAACGGCTTCGAGGGTGAATTCGGCGGTGACTACAACATCACGCAGTCGATCATCCTGCGCGGCGCGCTGCGGTTCGAGCGCATCGGCTTCAAGTTCAACGGCAACGGCATGCTGTCGACTGGCCGCGACGCGGATCCCGAGCAGGACGTGCAAGGCGCGACCGACCTGTACCTCGGCGCCGCGGTGACGCTCGGCTATCTGTACTGAGCCGCCGGGCTCGTCGGAGCCGCGATCTCTGGTAGCTTTCCGCGGTCATGAAAGCTGCCGAGGTACGCAAGGCGTTTCTGGACTTCTTCAAGAGCCACCGTCACGAGGTGGTCGCGTCGAGCTCGCTCGTGCCCTCGAACGATCCGACGCTGCTGTTCACGAACGCCGGCATGGTGCAGTTCAAGGACGTGTTCACCGGCGCCGAGCAGCGCGGGTACAAGCGCGCGACGACGTCGCAGAAGTGCGTGCGCGCGGGTGGCAAGCACAACGATCTCGACGAGGTCGGCAAGACGCCGCGCCACCACACGTTCTTCGAGATGCTCGGCAACTTCTCGTTCGGCGACTACTTCAAGGAAGACGCGATCGCGTTTGCCTGGGACCTGCTGACGCGCGTCTACGGCATCGATCCGGCGCGCATGTGCGTCACGATCTTCGGCAGCGATCCGGCACTGCCGGGCGTCGGCGCCGACGATGAGGCGCGCGCGATCTGGAAGCGCGTCACCGGCTTCGGCGACGACCGCGTGATCGGGCTCGGCGCGAAGGATAACTTCTGGATGATGGGCGAGACCGGGCCGATGGGTCCGTGCTCGGAGATCCACTACGCGATGGACGGCAAGCCGGCCGCGTGGCCGACGAGCGATCCGGCGAGCTGGAAGGGCTGGCTCGAGATCTGGAACCTCGTGTTCATGCAGTTCGAGCGCCGCACGCCGGGTGGCCAGCTGTTCCCGCTGCCCGCGGCATCGGTCGATACCGGCGCCGGGCTCGAGCGCGTGACGAGCGTCGTCCAGAACGTGCGCTCGAACTACGACACCGATCTGTTCTCCGGGATCATCGCGACCGCGGGCGAGCTCGCCGGCACGCGCTACGGCGCCGATCCGGACAAGGACACCTCGATGCGCGTGATCGCCGACCACGCGCGGTGCTCGACGTTCCTGATCGCCGACGGCGTGTTCCCCGACAAGACCGGGCGCGAGTACGTGCTGCGCCGTATCTTCCGGCGCGCGGTGCGCCACGGCAAGCTGCTCGGGATCGAGAAGCCGTTCATGCACGAGGTCTGCGCGCGCGTGATCGCCGAGATGTCCGCGCAGTATCCCGAGCTCGCCGAGCGCAGCTCGACGATCCGCGACGTCGCGCTCGAGGAAGAGAAGCGGTTCCGCAACACGCTCGAGCGCGGGCTGTCGCTCCTCGACGACGAGTTCGGCCGGATGGCGAAGACCGGCGAGAAGCAGGTCTCCGGCAAGGCCGTGTTCACGCTGTACGACACGTTCGGATTCCCCGACGATCTGACCGAGATCATCGCGACCGAGCGCGGCTACGGCGTCGATCGCAACGGATTCGAGGACGCGATGCGCAAGGCGCGCGAGCAGAGCCAGTTCGCGGGCAGCGATCAGGAGTCGATCGCCGCCGAGATCAAGGCGCTCGCGACGCAGGTTGGCGCGACGAAGTTCCTCGGCTACGAGGGCCGCGGCACGACCGGCGAGGGCGTCGTGCGCGCGATGCTCGTCGACGGCCAGCGCGTCGAGCACGCGTCGATCGGCGCGAAGGTCCAGCTCGTGTTCGATCAGACGCCGTTCTACGCCGAGAGCGGCGGTCAGGTCGGCGATACCGGCGAGGTGACGACTGCGACCGCGAAGGTCCGGATCGACGACACGAAGAAGCCGACCGGTGACGTCCACGTGCTCGTCGGCGAGGTCACGCAGGGCGGGATCGCGGTCGGCGATCAGGTGAAGTTCGCCGTCGACGACGAGCGCCGCGAGCGGATCCGCGCGAACCACTCGGCGACCCACCTGCTGCACCTCGCGCTCAAGAAGGTGCTCGGCGGCCACGTCGCGCAGAAGGGCTCGCTCGTCTCGCCCGATCGCCTGCGCTTTGACTTCGCGCACTTCTCCCCGATGACCGAGGACCAGAAGCGCCAGGTCGAGGACTGGGTCAACGCCGAGATCCGCGCGAACCAGGACTCGGTCATCGAGGTCCTGCCGATCGAGCAGGCGAAGCAGCGCGGCGCGGTCGCGATGTTCGGCGAGAAGTACGGCGACAAGGTGCGCGTGATCTCGATCGGCAGCGAGTCGCTCGAGTTCTGCGGCGGCACGCACGTCCGGCGCGCCGGCGACATCGGCATGTTCAAGATCCTGAGCGAGCAGGGCGTCGCGCAGGGCGTCCGCCGCATCGAGGCGGTCACCGGTGCCGGCGCGCTCGAGTACCTGCGGCGCATCGAGGACGAGCTGGCGAAGGCCGGTGGTCGGCTCAAGGCGCAGCCGTTCGAGGTCGCGCTGCGCGTCGAGAAGCTGCTCGGCGAGCAGAAGGCGCTCGAGCGCGAGATCGAGAAGCTGAAGCAGCGGATCGCGTCGGGCGGTGGCGGGCGCGATCTGCTCGCCGAGGCCGTGATGGTCAAGGGCATCAAGGTGCTCGCGGCGGCCGTCGAGGTCGACGACGCGAAGGTGCTGCGCGACACCGGCGATCAGCTGAAGGACAAGCTCGGCTCCGGCGTGATCGTGCTCGCCGGCACCGGCGGTCCCGAGGTCAAGCTCGTCGCGATGGTGACGAAGGATCTCGTCGGCAAGGTCTCCGCGGGCAAGCTGCTCGGCGAGGTCGCGGCGCAGCTCGGCGGACGCGCCGGCGGCAAGCCGGAGATGGCGCAAGGCGGCGGCAAGGATGCCGGCGCGGTGCCGCAGGCGCTGTCGTTCGCGCGCAAGTGGGTCGAAGACCACGCGTAAGTCGCGCGGCAAAAGGCGGCGCGGCGCGCTTCGTATGGATCTCCGAACAGCCAGGGAGCCAGCCATGCGAAGCACGCCTTTGTTTCTCGCGACAGCGATCGTCGCGCTTGCCACGACCCGCGCCCATGCCGATCAGTGCGCGCTCGTTCCACCGCCGGTCGCGCAGCGCGCCGCCGCACTCGTCAAGAAGGACGCCTACGTCCTCGATTTCTGCGAGCCGTGCCACGACAAGACGCCGGGCAAGCCGTACCGCGTCCAGACCGTCGAGGTATGGGGCGGTCAGCTGCGGATCAACGGGACCGAGGTCGATCTCGCGTACCTCTACGTCGAGACGAGCCCGGGCGTGTACAAGAACGTCGGGCTCGGCGCGCAGTGCGGTGCCGCCGACGTGTCGGAGACGATCGTCAACGGCAAGCCGAGCGGCCCGATCGCGCGCACGCCGGTGCGTCCCGGCCCGCCGCCGCCGCCGCCACCGACCGCGATCACCGGCGTCAATGACTTCGAGGGCACGTGGCGCGTCCGCCTGCACACGCGCGTGTCGTCGTGCACGGCGACGCCTCCCGACGAGCAGGCGCGCTGGATCACGAAGCTCGAGGCCGGCACGCTGTCGCTCGAGTCGGGCACCGGCGCGCGGCTGACCGGCGCGATCGAGAGCCAGCACCGGATGAATCGCTCGACGCTGCGGCCCGAGACGCGATCGAGCGCGACCGCGATCCAGCTGATGCAGCTGTCGAAGGATTACTTCTCGGGGACGATGGTGCGCGCCGAGCGCGGGCCGTCGCCGAAAGATCCAGTCTGCGTCGTCCAGCAGGACATCAGCGGCCGTCGCGAGTGACCGATCGTCGGACGTCGTCCGACATCGAACGTTCAGGCATTTCGCCTGATCGCGCGCAACCTCGCTCGCAGCGTCGTGTGTCGTCGACGAACCGTGTGCGGCTTCACGGTTTCTTTGTCGGTCCGGAGCGATCGTGGAGGCCTAACCCTTAGGAGGCTTCCGATGAAGAGAGCGCTCTGGATCGCGGTCGCGCTGGCATTCGCCGGCTGTGGCGATGATGACGGCGGCAACAACCCGCCCCCGGGCGATGGGCCGGGTGGCGTCGACAGCAACCTGCTGGCCGACGGGCCCGCGGTCGACGCGCCGAGCACGCCGGTCGATGGCTCGGTCGGCGTCACGTGTGGCAACACGACGTGCGTCGGCACGCAGGAGTGCTGCATCGGTCAGCAAGGATCGACGTGCGTCGATCAGGGCACGTGCCAGACGGTGACGTTCGCGTGCGATGGACCCGAGGACTGCCCGGGCCAGGTGTGCTGCCTCGGCGCGGGCGAAGGCGGCGCCGAGTGCCGCAACGCGAACCAGTGCCAGAACACCGCGTGCCACGACGACACCGACTGCGGTGGCAACACGCCGAAGTGCTGCGCGATCGCGAACACGCAGTACGAGGTCTGCCTCGCGCAGTGCCCGCCCTGATCAGTAGAGCGGCTCGCGCGGCACAGGGCGCGGGGTCGGATCGCGCTCCGCGGTGAACGTCGCGAGGTGCGCGAATCGCGCCGCGTGCCGCGCGAGCATCGCGTGCTCGAGATCGCCGAGCGCGCCGTTCGTGATCGTCAGCGATGCGAGCCTGCGCAGCATCGCGCCGTGCACGAGCACGTCGAGCTGGACGTCGTCGAGCGCGACGCCGTCGAGCGTCAGCGTGCGCAGCGCGCGAAACCGGCCGCGGAACGTGCCGCGCCAGCCGACGAGGCCCGGCACCGACGTCCAGCGCGGCCCGAGCCGCAGCGTCAGCGCCGCGAGCGCGGGCAGCCGCGCGTCGTCGAGGACATCGGTGACCTCTCGCTCGGAGGTCACCAGTTCGAGCGTGCGCAGCGAGCGATGCGCGAGCGGTCCGGCGATGCGATCGGCGCGGACGACGAGTGACGCGAGGTGCGGCAGGCGCGCGAGCACCCGATCGAGCGCGCACGCGCCGTCGATCGCGAGCGTGACGAGCCGGCGCGCCGACGGCAGCTCGATCAGATCGTCGACCTGATCGCCACGCACGCGCGCGGAGTCGAAGAACCCGCAGCACCACGTGACACGCGTGGCGCGTAGCCGGCCGAAGAAGTAGTCACGATGCCGTGCGAGGTGCTTGCGGGCGGCGCGCTCCTCGCCCGCGTGCTGCATGACGATCAGCGCGCCACGCGGATCGCCGCGCGTCGTCAGCCAGTCGGCGTAGACGAGCGCCGACGCGGGCAGCTGCGCTTCGAGCGCGCGGTCGGCGAGCGCGGTCTGCGCGACCGACAGCGGGTCGGGCGCGTGCTGGCGGACCCAGCCCTCCGCGAGCATCCGTTCGACGCGTGCGTCGTGGGCGCGCGCGGCGGCCTCCTCGGACGCGTGCTTCAGGCGGCGCGTGCCCGACGGCGTGCGCACGACGAGGTCGCTGCCGTCGAGCCGGATCTCGCAGAACGTGTCGCCGCGCGCGAGCCGCGTCTCGAACAGCCGCAGGTTACCGAGCACCCGCGTACGATGCGGTGGTGCGGGTTCACGATGCGCGATCGAGCGCGGCGGTCGCCGGTAGCGTGATCACCGCCTCGGCGCCGCGCGCGGCCTTGCGGTTGCGGACGACGAGCGTGCCGCCGTGCGCCTCGGCGATCTGGCGCGCGAGCACGAGGCCGATGCCCGAGCCGGTCGGCTTCGTCGTGAAGAACGGCACGAACAGGTTCGTCGTGTCCGCGACGCCCGGCCCGTCATCCTCGACGACGAGCGCGAGCGCGCCGCCGGCGACGCGCCACGACACGGTGACGCCGCCCGCCGGTGCGCCGGTCTCCGCGCTCGCCTCGACCGCGTTGTGGACGAGGTTGATCAGCATCTGATCGAGCTGGTCCGGATCGCCGGGCACGATCACGTCCGGGCCGCCGGCGATCGTGATCTTCGTGCGGGTCTCGAGCGCCGCGGTGCGCGCGACCCAGCCCGCGACCTCGACGCGGCCGATCCGCGGCGGTGGCAGCCGCACGAGCCGCGCGTACGACTGCATGAACCGCGACAGCGCGGCGGCGCGGCGCTCGATGATCTCGAGGCCGCGCGCGAGATCGTCGTCGAGATCGTCGCGGCGCGGCTCGCCGAGCCCCGTGCGCAGGGTCTCGGCGATCGACGCGATCGGGCCGAGCGAGTTGTTGATCTCGTGACCGAGCACGCGGACGAGCCGTTGCCAGGCCTGGCGCTCCTCGGCGCGCAGCGCGTGCTGGACGTCGGTCATCACGATCAGCTTGTGCGGCATGCCGGAGAGCCGGATGTCCGACGGCCGGACTTCCCACGTGCCGGCAGCGCCCGGCAGCGACAGCTCGACGGTGCGCGGCACGTCGACCGCGAACAGGTGCTCGATGCCGAGCTCGCGCACCGTGCGGCCCTCGAGCTCGCCGCCGACGAGGCGCTCCGCGGTGCGGTTCGCGAGCTGGACCCGGCCACGATCGTCGATCGCGAGCACCGCGGCATCGAGACCCTCGACGACGCGCGCGAGCCCGGCCGCGGCCTCCTCGTCGCGCCAGCGCTCCTCGCGCAGCTGCTCGGCGAGCCCGGCGAGCTCGGACATCGTCAGGCCGAGCGCGTCGTCCTTGCGCGGATGGCGCGCGCGCACCGAGTAGTCGCGCTCGCGCAGCGCCGAGATCACGTTCGACACGGTCTGCAGCGGACGCTGGACACGGATCCGCGTCGCGTACGCGAGCCCGAACGACGACAGCGCGACGAGCAGCGTCAGCGTGACCTGCGTCTTGAGATCGAGCGAGCCGGTCCACACGAGCGGCAGCGCGACCGCCGCCGGGATCGCCGCCGCCGCGAGGGCGAGCGCGAACACCGAGGTCTCGTGGCGCATGCCTACACCCTACGCCGGGTTCACCCGCGCAGCGATGCGAGCCTGCGGTACAGCGCGGAGCGCGACAGCCCGAGCACCCGCGCGGCCTCGCTGACGTTGCCGCCCTGGACCGACAGCGCGCGCTCGATCAGGTAGCGCTCGACCTGCTCGAGCGTCATCTCCTCGAGCCGCGGCGCGGCGTCGCCGCGCGGACGCAGCAGCAGATCCTCGGGCTGGATCTCGTCGGCGGTCGCGAGCAGCGACGCACGCTCGATCACGTGCTCGAGCTCGCGCACGTTGCCCGGCCACGGATGCGCGAGCAGCGCCTCCATCGCAGCCGCCGACAGCCGGCGCGGGCGGCCCGGCGAGGTACGGCCGAGGAAGAACCCGGCGAGGTCCGCGAGGTCCTCGCGTCGCTCGCGCAGCGGCGGTAGCCGGATCTCGACGGTGTTGAGCCGGTACAGCAGGTCCTCGCGAAACCGGCCATCCGCGGCGTCGCGCGCGATGTCGGCGTTCGTCGCCGCGAGCACGCGCACGTCGACGCGGCGCGCGCGCGAGCTGCCGACCGGATGGAACTCGCCGGTCTGCAGCACGCGCAACAGCCGGGATTGCTGGGCGACCGGCATGTTCGCGATCTCGTCGAGGAACAGCGTGCCGCCATCGGCGAGCTCGAAGCAGCCGGTGCGATCGGTCCGCGCGTCGGTGAACGCGCCCTTGACGTGGCCGAACAGCTCGCTGTCGAGCACGCCATCGGACAGCCCGCCAGCGTTGACTGCGATGAACGCCTTGTCGGCGCGCGCGCTCGCCGCGTGGATCGCGCGCGCGATCACTTCCTTGCCGGTGCCGTGCTCGCCGGTGATCAGCACCGATGCGCTCGACGGCGCGACGCGCTCGACGAGCGACATCACGTGCTGCATCGCGCGCGACTTCGCGACCACCGCCGGTAGCTCGGCCTGGCGCGCGCGCGCCGCCTCGGCGTGCAGCCGGTTCGCCGCGCGCAGCGCCTTGCGCAGCTCGAGCTGGGCGCGCAGCGTCGCGACGAGCCGCGTGTTGTCCCATGGCTTCTGCAGGTAATCGCGTGCGCCGCGGCGGATCGCCTCGACCGCGCCTTCGATCGAGCCCCACGCGGTCATCACGACGACCGGCAGCGTCGAGTCGAGCTCGCGTAGCCGGGTCAGCAGGTCCATGCCCTCGGTGCCCGACGTCGTGTCGCGCGCGTAGTTGAGATCGATCAGGCAGACGTCGAAGTCCTCGGCCTCGCAGACCGCGAGCACCGCGGCGGGCGACGTCACCGTCCGGACGTCGAAGCCGTTCGCGCGACCGAGCATGCGCACGGCCTCGAGGATGTCCGGCTGGTCATCCGCCACCAGCAGGCGAGGCAAGTCCGCCACGTCCAACCCTAGCTTCCGTGCCGGTCCTCGACGACCCGGCCATCGAACAGGTGCACGATCCGCGTCGCCTTGCGCGCGTAGTCCGGGTTGTGGGTCACCATGCACAGCGTCGCCCCCTTCGCGTGCAGCTGACAGAGCAGCTCCATCACCGCGTCGCCGTTCTTCGAGTCGAGGTTTCCCGTAGGCTCGTCGGCGAGCAGGATCAGAGGATCTCCGGCGACCGCGCGCGCGACGGCGACGCGCTGCTGCTGACCGCCGGAGAGCTGCGCCGGCATGTGGCGCGCGCGATGCGACATCCGCACCGAGTCGAGCGCCTCCGCGACGCGCTTCTTGCGCTCCGCCGACGGCATGCCGCGATAGGTCAGCGGCAGCTCGACGTTCTCCTCGACGGTGAGATCCCCGATCAGGTTGAACGCCTGGAAGATGAACCCGATGCTGCGGTTGCGCAGCGCCGCGCGCTTGACCTGATCGAGCTTCGCGGTGTCCTGACCGTCGATCCGGTACTCGCCGCTCGTCGGGACGTCGAGCAGCCCGAGGATCGCGAGCAGCGTCGACTTGCCGGATCCCGACGGTCCGCTGATCGACACGAACTCGCCCTTGCCGATCGACAGCTCGACGTTCGACAGCGCGCGCGTCTCGACGTCGTCGGTGTGGAACGTCTTGCCGATGTTGTGGAGCTCGAGCAGCGCCTTGCCCGGCTTCGCGATCGGCGATGCATCCGCGGTCGCGATCGCCGGCGCGGCGGTGCGCGTGTCCTGGGTCTTCGTGGTGGCTTCCATGGGGTTCCTTTTCATTCGACGCGGAGCCGGTCTACGCCGTCCCACTTCGACATGTCCGAGAGCACGACTTCATCACCGGCCTCGAGGCCACCGGCGATCTCGATATCCTTGACCGCGGCGCGGCCGAACGTGACCTGCACCCGGCGCGCCTCGTCGCCGCGCAGCACGAACAGCGACACCGTCGAGTGCGCCTCGCCGATCGCGGGACGCGCGACGTGCAGCACGTCCTTCGTCTTCGCGAGCTCGATGACG
Source organism: Kofleriaceae bacterium (assembly GCA_035715365.1). Lineage (GTDB taxonomy): Bacteria > Myxococcota_A > Polyangia > Haliangiales > Haliangiaceae > JABFXX01. The sequence goes on from DASTLB010000050.1 coordinate 25,087, forward strand.
CCATCGACGTTGAGATCGGCGCGCGCGGACTTCGGCAGGGTCTCGGTGATCTTCACGTCCACGGTCACGGCGCCGTTTTGCGCCGCAGGATCGATCCGCACGACCTCGCCGCGGACGACACCGGCGCGCGTGTCGATCGACGCCGGCAGCCCGAGGCTGACATCGCCCATCGAGACCTCGGGAATTCGCAGCCGCGCCTGCAGCCGGTCCGGCACGATCACCTTCGCGAGCGGCGCACCCGCCGCGACCGACTGACCGGACTCGACGGCGACCTGCTGGACGACGCCCGCCTGGTCCGCCTTGACCTGGAGCGCGTCGAGCTGCTTGCGCCGGAACGCGGCGAGCGCACGCAGCCGTTCGACCTGCGCCTTCTGCGCCTCGAGCTGGGCCGCGTTGCCGCGGCGCAGCGCCTGCAGTCGCTTCTTCTCGAACTCGAGGCGCGCCGACAGCTGACCCGCGCGGTCCTTCGACTCGGCGCTCTCCAGCTCGGAGATCACGCCCTTCTGCGCCATGTTCGCGTCGATCTCGTTGCGCCGCTTCGCCATCACGGCGTCGGAGTCGAGGCTCGCGACCGATGACTCCTGGGCGAGCCGCGTACCGTCGAGCTGCGCGCCGAGCCGTGCGAGCTCGGCCTCCGCCTGCGCGACGTCGCGATCGGCCTCGAGCGCCGAGAGCTCGGCCTCGGGGTTGGACAGCACGACGAGCACGGTCGTCGGCTCGACGTGCGCGCCCGGCTGGACGAGCACCTTCTCGACGCGCGCCGCGATCGGCGCCGACGCCCAGCGAAAGTCGGTCGGCACGAGCGTGCCGGTCCCGCGGACCTCGAGCGTCAGCGGTCCGCGCTTGACGGTCGCGACCCACAGATCGCTGCGCGACACCGCCGGCGCGCGTGATGTGAACCAGCGGATCCCGAGCGTGACGAGCGCGAGCGCGGCGATCGCGGCGCCGAGCAGCACCATGCGACGCGTCCGCGGCTTCGCGCCGGTCCGCGGGAGGTCCATCAGCAAGCCTTCGCCTTCGCTCATCCCAGGACCCATGGAGCACTCGACATGCCACCTCAACTCGGCGGAATCGCGTGGTGTTTTGCGATCCGTCGTCCGGTCCTGGGAACGCAGATCCCATTTCCGGACACCCTGCGAAGACTACTCGCTCCGCAGCGCGACGGTCGGCTGGACGCGGGTCGCGCGGCGCGCCGGGATCCACGTCGCGAGCAGCGCGGTCAGCGCGACCGCGATCGCGACGCCGCCGAGCAGCACCGGCTGGCTCAGCCGCTCGCCGTAGAACACCTTCGTCAGCGCGGCATCGAGCCCGAGCTGGAGCGCGACCGCGACCGCGAGCCCGACCGCGACGCCGGCGGCGACGAGCACCGCGGCCTGGCGCAGCACCATCGCGCGGACCTGCGCCGGCTGCGCACCGAGCGCGACGCGCAGCCCGATCTCGTGCGTGCGCTGCGCGACGGTATGCGCCATCACGCCGTAGATGCCGACCGCCGCGAGCAGCAGCGCGAGCCCGGCGAAGCTCGTCAGCAGGAACGTGAGGAACCGCGGGCGCGCGACCGCCTCCCACATCACCTCGTCCATCGTGCGCAGCTGCGAGATCGGCAGCGTCGGATCGAGCTCGCTGACGACGTGCTGCACCGACGGCTGGATCGCCGCCGGATCGGTGTCGGTCCGGACCGCGACCCACAGCGAGCGCGACGCGTCGGGCGGATCGTCGAGCATCGTCAGCTGCCAGGTCGGCACGTAGACCTCGGTGCCGCTCGGCTTGTCGACGCCGGCCTGCTTCATGTCGGCGACGACGCCGACGACGGTCTGGTAGATCGGCTTGCGCGGCGGCGGCAGCTCGTAGAGCTCGATCTGCTTGCCGATCGGATCCTCGCCGGGGAAGAACTTCGCCGCGAACGCCTCGTTGATCAGCACGACCGGCGGTGCCTCGGCGCCGTCCGACGTCGCGAGTGACCGACCCTTGACGAGCTTCATGCCGAGCGTCTCGACGAAGTCGTCGCCGACGATCTGCCAGTAGTCGACGTTCCACGGCGCCTCGTCCGGCTTGCGCGTCCGGCCCGGGAAGTTGAGGTCGTTCGCGTTGATCGGCCGGCTCGGCGGCAGCCCGTCGAGCAGCGTGACGCCGGAGACGCCGGGCAAGCCGCGCAGCCGATCCTGCAGCCGGTGCCAGAACACGTCGGGCGTGGTGCCAGGGTACGTCTTCTTCGGCAGCTCGAGCTCGAACGTCAGCATGCGCTCGGGGTTGAACCCGAGGTTGACGTGCTGGAGCTTCAGGAAGCTGCGCACCATCACGGTGCAGCCGATCACGAGCAGCACCGCGAGCGCGATCTCGGCGATCACGAGGCCGCGACGCACGCGTAGCCGCGAGCGACTGCCCGTCATCTTCGGCGAGCCGTCCTTGAGCGCACCGTGGATGTCGGTGCGCCGCGCGTGCAGGATCGGCGCGAGCCCGAACAGCAGCGCGGCGAGGATCGAGCAGCCGACCGCGAACGCGACCGCGGCGCTGTCGAGCGTGATCTCGCTCGCGCGCGGCGCCGACGCCGGGATCAGCGCGGTCACGCCGTCGACCGCCCACACCGCGACGAGCACGCCGAGCGCGCCGCCGAACACGCCGAGGATCAGGCTCTCGGTGATGAACTGGCGCACGAGCCGCTGGCGACTGGCGCCGAGCGCGTGCCGGACCGCGACCTCGCGCGTGCGGGTCTCCGAGCGCGCGAGCAGCAGGTTCGCGACGTTGACGATCGCGATCAGCAGCACGAGCAGCACGGCGCCTTGCAGCAGCCATAGCGTCGTCGACAGCCCACCGACGAGATCGTCGTGGAACGGCACCGCGATCATCGGGTGCGACGGCCCGACCGGGAACTGCGGCGTGATCGCGTGGCGGCCCGGCCCGAACTGCTTGCCCCAGCCGACCTCGAGCGCGCGCAGCTCGTCGCGAAACGCCTCCATGCTGACGCCGTCGCGCAGCCGGACGAGCACGTTGAAGTTGTGACCGCCGCGGTTCGTCTTCGGAAAGTCGACGTTCGCCGGGACCCACGCTTCCTGGTGATCGAGGAAGTCGAAGCCCGGCGGCATCACGCCGATCACGGTCACCGGCAGCGCGTCGAGCTGGATCTTGCGACCGATCACCGTCGGATCACCGCCGAACGCGCGCTTCCACACGTCGTAGCCGAGGATCACGACCGTCGGATCGCCGGGCCGATCTTCGCTCGCGTCGTAGAACCGGCCGAGCATCGGCTTGACGCCGAGCAGCGGCAGCAGCTCGTGCGTCGCGTACGCGGCCTTCACGCGCACCGGGCGATCGCCGCCCGCGAGCGACGCGGTGCCGTTGAGCCAGCCGCCGACGGCGGCGCACGACCGACACTCGCGGCGCAGGTCATCGAACTCGGGGCCCGAGACCCAGAACTTCTTGAGCTCCATGCGGCCGAGGAACTCGGTGTAGACGCGCGCGAGCTGATCCGGCTTCTCGTACGGCAGCGGCTTCAGCAGCACCGAGTTGACGACGCTGAAGATCGTGGTCGACGCCCCGATGCCGAGCGCGAGCGTGACGACGAGGACCGTCGTCAGGCCGGGCGTCTTCATCATCATGCGCGCGGCGTATCGGAGATCGAGCCAGAGGGACCCCATGGCGATGCCGGGCAGCACCGTGCATGCCAGCTCAACCGCGCGAGATCATGGAAACTGCCAGCGTCTGGCTTGTGCGGTGCTGGGATCACCCGTCCCAGAACCGGACACGAGTTTCGATGACCGGGAGGGGTTTGACCGCCCTGTGCGACGCCTTGATAATTCGAGATGGGCCCGCGCGGGTCCACGCCATGGCTCCGGACGAACCATCCGGGACACGTCCGGTGGGTCCGGTCGTGCTCCGCATCAAGCTGCGCTACGACGACCTCGAAGCGATGGTGCAGCGGTTTGCGCCGAACGTCGGCAAGTCCGGGCTGTTCCTGCCGACGAAGTCGCTGCAGCCGGTCGGCGCCGAGATCAAGTTCGAGCTCCGGCTGACGACGGATCAACCGGCGCTCGTCGGGATGGGACGCGTCAAGGCGGCGAAGCCGCCGGATCCGGACGATCCGAAGGCGACGTTCGGCATGGCGATCGAGCTGATGCGCGTGACGCGCGAGAGCCGCGATCTGATCCTGCAGATGCTCGATCACCGCCGCGTGCTCGGGCTCGCCGATGTCGCGATCCCGATGCCGGCCGACATGGACGCCGCGCGCCAGGCGCTCGGCTCCGACGGCAAGTCCGCGATCGCGACGCCCCCGGCCGGTGTGCCGACGCAGATCGCGCCGAGCGACTCGATGCCCGAGGCGCTGCTGACCGCGCCGCGCCGGATCACGGGGCCGATCGTGGCCGTCAAGGACGACAGCGTCGCGCCGCTGCCGCCCGAGCCGGCACGCCGCAAGCGACCGGCGGTGCACGAGGTGATCGAAGCGGCGTCCGGCCCGATCGCGGCGGCGACCGTCAGCGTGCCCGGCCTCGACGATGACGTCGACGTCGCGTCGATCCTCGCGCGGGCGCGCGCGCTCGCGGGCGGCGATCTCGATGCCGAGCTCGACGCGCTCCGCGAGACCGCCGCGGCACCGCTGTCGATCGATGTCGAGGCCGCATCGGCCGAGCTCGCGAAGCAGCTCGGTGGCGCCGCGGTCCGCCGCGATCGCAGCGCGCGCTGGGCCCCACCACCTCCTTCGGTCTCCGAAGCCGTGTCGGCGCCCGAGCCCGAAGCCGTGCCCGCGCCCGTGCCCGCGCCCGTGCCCGATCCGGCGCCGGTCGCCGACGTCGACACGCCCGTCACGCCGGAGTCCGCGCTCGCACCGACCGACGACGCCGAGGCCGGCGACGACATGTTCGCCGATGTCTCCGAGGTGATGCCCGAGGTCGATGCCGAGCCCGCGGTGCCGCGCGCGGAGTCCGAGCCGAGCTTCGAGGAGGTCGAGAGCACGCAGATCGGGGACAACCCGGTCCCGACCGCGGTCGATCCCGCCGCGTTCGACCATCACGACGACGCGACGCGGCCCTCCGACGACGAGTCGATCCTCGCGCGCCGGCTCGAGGCGCAGCTCGCCGAGGCGGAGGCCGAGGCCGACGACGATCTCGGCATCGGGGCCGCCTTCGATCGCGTGATCTCCGAGCACGGCGAGGTCGACACGCCGGATCCCGAGCGCGCGTTCATCCATCACTTCCGGCTGCCGACCGCGGACCCGCACTATCACGACCGCGAGCCGAGCCCGATCGAGGAGCGGCTGCCGGCCGACCAGCGGTTTCACGAGGCCGAGACGTACACGCCCGAGGGTCACGCGGCCGACGACGATCGCGAGCACGAGCACCGGCTGTACGGCGAAGGCGTCGAGGACCTCGCGACGACGCACGGCCGCAACACCGGCGAGCCGGAGCTGCCGCCCGGCGGCTACGCGGCGGGAGCCGTGGTGCCGGTCGAGGACGACGAGGACCTCGAGGAGATCGAGGAGATCGAGGAGATCGACGAGTTCGAGATCATCGCCGAGGCCGACGAGGGCGATGCCGACCTGCTCGCCGCGCACGGTGAGGTCGACGCGGCCGCGTCCGGCGATGCGCCACCGCCACGGCCGAGTCACTCCGACTTCGCGTCGCGGCTCGCGCTCGACGAGGACGAGAGCGATCTGTACCCCGCGCTCCCCGAGCACGATGCGAGCGATCCGCGCGCGCGCAGCGCCGGGCTCGCGCTCGCCGCGTTCGATGACGAGGACTCGCTGTCGGGCTTCGATCCGCCGTCGCGGCCGTCACCAGCGCGCGTCGGCGTCCGGCCGATCTACGACGACAACGGCAGCACGAGCTACACGCTTGCCGGCGACCTCGACGACGAGTCACTGGATCTCGCGCCGCCACCGGTCGGGTTTCCGCCGCTGCACCAGTTCGACCAGAGCGACGTCATCGAGGTCGAGCCACCCGCGCCGCGGCGCCGGGCCGGCCGCATCGTCGAGCACGAGGCCACGCCGACGCCGACGCCGGGTCACCGAACGCGCGGCGCGCGACCGATCTCGACCGCGCGCGTCGCCGATCCCGAGGACGACGAGCTCGAGTCCGCGCTCGAGGCGCTCGATGTCGATCTCGACGACCTGTCGATGCCGCACGCGTCGACCGAGCTGTCGCGCGATGGCCGCGGCTTGCCGGTGCGCGGCAGGCCGACGATTCGGCCCGCGAGCGATCGGCAGTCGGGGCCGCAGCGCCGCACGACCGAGGACGGCGTGCTGATCGACTTCGACGACGACGACTAGGCGTCAGTCGGCGCCGAGGCCGGGATGCGCGAGCGCGCGGATCAGCTGCGCGCGATCGCCGGCGTGCTGGCGCCAGAGGTCGATGATCCGATCGGACTGCGTGCGGCCGGTCGCGGCGATCTCGTCGACCGGCGCGAGCAGCGGCAACGACACCGGCGCGACGCGCGACAGCCCATCGCGCGCGATCGCGACGAGCTCGCGGGCGAGGTCGAGCAGCGTGCGGTCGCCGACCTTCGTCGCGAGCCCCGACCTCGGCACGTCGTCGGCGAGCTGCTGGCGATCCTCGAACGACAGCCCGGCGGTGAGCGCGGTCGCCGCGGCGCGCGCGGTGTCGTCGTACAGGATGCCGCGCATCATCGGCGCGAGCGCGCTGATCATCGCGAACGAGCCGCAATCGCAGCCGCGGACCTCGATGAACTTCTTGAGCCGGCCCTCGGGAAACAGCGTCGAGAGGTGGAGCGCCCAGTCTGCCATCGTCGCGCGCGTGCCTTGCCAGCCCTCGGCGAGGTAGCGACGGAACGTCAGGTCCGCGGGCACCGGGCGATAGCCGCCGCGATAGACGAAGTACAGCGGCACGTCGAGCGCCCACTCGGTGTACGCGCGGAAGATGTCGTCGCGCTCGAACACGAACCGCAGCAATCCAGCGCGCGCGTTGTCGGTGTCGCGCCAGATCCACGCGCGGTAGCTCTGGAACCCGCTGATCTGCTCGTCGACGATCGGCGACGACGCCCACAGCGCGGTCAGGATCGATGTCATCGAATACAGACAGCGCAGCTTCGCGGCGGCGTCCGCCTCGTCGGCGAAGTCGAGGTTCGCCTGCACGGTCGCGGTGCGTAGCATCATGTCGAGCCCGCGCGTGCCGACGGTCGGCATGTACGCGCGCATGACGTCGTAGCGCTGCTTCGGCATCCACGGGATGTCGTCGCGCGTGCCGAACGGGCGCAGGCCGGTCGACAGCCACGCGAGCCCGAGCTCCTTCGACGCGCTCGCGAGGTAACGAATGTAGCGCTGCAGGTCCGCGACGAGCTTGCGATCGTCATCGACCGGGCGCGACGCGAGCTCGAACTGACCACCGGGCTCGATCGTCAGCTGCGACTCGCCGATCGAGAGCGCGATCATGTGCCCGTCCTCGAGCACCGGCGTGCCGCCCTGGTTCGCGAACCACTGGAACAGCGCACCGATGCCGCGCGGCCCGTCGTACGTCGGCGGCTCGCCGGTATCGGCATACACGCCGACGAGCTCGTGCTCGCTGCCGACGCGCCACGCCGACGCCGGCTTCCCGGCATCCACGAAGTACGTGATCAGCTCGTCGACGGAGCCGATCGGATGTACGTCGTGTTCGTCGACCAGATGCACGCGGTCCGGGGACTCTAGGAGGGGATCGCAACCACGTCAATCACACCTGGCTTCCGGAAACTCGTGACAGCGCCGTCCTGCCCGATCGGCGTGGTACGGTCGATCACGATGCACCCCGCCGCGCTCGCCGCGCCCGTGCTCGATCGACCCGCGCTGGCCCACCTGCGTCCGAAGCGCGAACGCCTGTTCGAGCTGTTGCGAACGCGGTCGTTCGCCGAGCGCGAGGTCACGCTGTCGTCGGGCAAGAAGTCGAACTTCTACATCGACTGCAAGCAGGTCAGCCTCGACGCCGAGGGCGCGACGCTGATCGGCGAGCTGTTCCACGCCGTGATCGACGAGGTCGCGCCGGATGCGGTCGCCGTCGGCGGGCTCACGCTTGGTGCCGATCCGCTCGCGACCGCGACGAGCGTCATCAGCTTCCAGCGCGGTCGGCCGCGCGCCGCGTTCATCGTCCGCAAGGAGCCGAAGGGTCACGGCACCGGGCAGTGGATCGAGAGCGCGCGGCTCGCCGCGGGCTCGAAGGTCGTCGTGCTCGAGGATGTCGTGACGACCGGCGCCGCGACGCTGAAGGCGATCGAGCGCGCGCGCGCCGCGGAGCTCGTCGTCGTCCACGCGCTCGCGCTCGTCGATCGGCTCGAAGGCGGTCGCGAGGCGATCACCGCCGAGGTCCCGCTCGCGTCGCTGTTCACGCGCGAGCACTTCCTGCCGTCGAGGAGCTAGCGATGCGTGCGCTGTTCGTCCTCGCATGCTTCGTGCTCGCCGGCTGCCCCGGCCCGACGCACTACCAGAAGACGACCCAGGAATGGACGCGCAAGACGAACCTGCGCGGCGCGTACCAGGAAGTGCTGCAGCTCGCGGCGGTGTTCAAGTCACCCGAGTGGCGCGCGGCGTACGCGGAGAAGGATGCCGACGCGCGCGGTCTCACCGGCGCGGCGCGCCAGCAGCGGATCGCGCAGGCGCAGGCCGAGGCCGCCGGTCCGATCGAGATCGAGCTGCTCGTCACGACGTGGGATCGCCGCGAGAACGACCTCGATCACGGCAAGCGCAGCGTGTGGCGCGTCCGCATGATCGACGACGCGGGCACCGAGATCGAGCCGCTCGAGATCGTGAAGGACAAGCGGCCCGCATTCGTGCTGCGCGCGGAGTTCCCGGACTACGGCGACTTCGCGACCGCGTACGTCGCGCGGTTCCCGCGGCCGACGCAGGCGGCGTCGGACCTGCGCATCCGGCTCAGCAGCGAGCGCGGCGGCGTGCAGGTCGAGTGGCCGATCCGCTGACGGGATCAACCCGTGATCGTGGCCGTGGCCGTGGCCGTGATCGATCCAGACGTACCCCGGCGTGCGGCCTCGTGCGGGAGAACCACGGCCGTTGCCGGCCGATGACGATCATCGATCACGGCCACGGCCACGGCCACGGCCACGATCACGGGCTCAGCGCTTGCGCTTCTTGCGGCCGAGCAGCTTGTCCCAGAATCCGACCGGCTGATACCCCTCGTCGAGATCCTCGAACGACTCGTGCTTCGGCGGCGGTGCCTGGTGCGCCTCGTGGCCGGCGCGGAAGAAGCTCTCCTCGAGCTCGGTGAACGCGGCCTCGGCGTCGCGCTCGGCATGCTCGGCATCGTCGCGGACCTCGGCGACGAGCATCTCCTTGGACATCGTCGCGGCGTTCGTCGTGTGCGGCGCCGCCGCCTGCGCGGCCGCGATCGCGCTGACCGCGGTGTGCACCGCCGCGAGATCGGCGACGAGGATCGACGGCTCCGAGCTCGTCGGCTGCACCTCGGCGCGGCGCGTCGGCGTCGTGATCTCGCCGGTCGTGTCCTCCGGACGATCGTCCTCGATGACGACCGGTGGCGGCGGTGGCCGCGGCGGCGTCGGATCCGAGGCCATCTCGCGGATCACGCCGTCGCTCGGCTCGTCGATCAGCTCGCTCGGCGCCGACGTCGCGACGCCGCTGTCGGCGACGAGCTGCTTGACGAGGTCGCTCGCGGTCGCCGGCTCGCTGCGCGTGAATGGCGCCGTGCGTTCGGTCTCGTCGGCATCGGCCCCGAGCACGCTCGGCGCGCGCGCGGCCTCGCGGACCTTCGCGGCGGCCTCGGCGCGCAGCCGCGCGATCTCGCGCGCGTCGTCGGCCTCGCGGCGCTTCGCCTCGCGGCGTGCCGCCCGGTTCTTCTTGCTCGACTCGTTGCGCGCGGGGGCCGCGACGACGCCGTGCTTCGCGCGGTACTCCGCCTCGGCACGATCGGCGGCCGCCTTCGCCTCGGCTTCGACCCGCGCGGCGTCGTCGCTGGCGGTCTTCGCGTGCGCATCGGCGGCGGCCTTCGCCTCGGCAGCCGCCTTCGCATCGGCAGCGGCCTTCGCCTCGGCGGCGGCGCGCGCTGCGGCTTCCGCGCGGAGCCGTGCTTCGACCTCGGCGGCCGCCTTCGCATCGGCCTCGGCGCGCGCCTTCGCCTCGGCGTCCGCACGCGCCTTCGCCTCGGCAGCGGCCTTCGCCTCGGCCTCGGCGGCGGCCTTCGCCTCGGCGTCGCGACGCGCCTGTTCGGCGGCGGCCTGCTCGGCAGCGAGCTTCTCGGCAGCGAGTTTCTCCGCCGCGGCCTGCTCGGCGGCAGCCTGCTCGGCAGCGGCCTTCTCGGCAGCGGCCTTCTCGGCAGCGGCGGCCGCCTCTCGCGCCTTCGCCTCGGCGGCCTCGAGCTTCGCGCGATCATCGACGCGCGCCGGCGTCTCCGTCGCGGCGGGCTCGGGCTTCGCCGCGGGCTCGGGACTGCTGCTATCGCGGCGCGCCCGCGCCTGGGCGAGTCGCGCGGCGAGATCGGCGGCGCTGTCGCGGCTCGCGATCGCATCGGCGGCGGCCTTTGCGTCGGCCTGGCGGCGCGCTTCGGCCTCCGCCTCGGCGCGCGCGGCGGCCTCGAGCTTCGCCTGCGCCTCGGCCTGCTCGCGCGCACGCTGCTCGGCGAGTGCCTGCTCGCGCGCGCGGGCGCGCTCGGCGTCGGCGGGATCGGTCGCATCGAACACGACCGACGGCTCCATCCCGATCTCGCGCGGAAAGATCCGCTCGCGCTTGTCGGTGTCCATCAGCGCCTCGAGTCGCTCGCGCGGTTCTTCTCGCGTCGAGCCGTGCGCGCCCGGCGTCACGATCTCGCCGGCGGCCGCGGCCGCGGGCACGACCCCCGACAGCGGCCCGACGTCGGCCCCGATCACGCGCGGCACGAGCGCGCCCCAGTCGATCTCGGGCTTCGTCGTCTGCGCGGGCACCGCGACCGGCGTCGCCGACCGCCGCTTCTTGCGCTTCTTGCGCGAGCCCTTGAGCTTCGGTCCGGTCTCGGTCTGCGATGCGAGCGGCCCGCTGTCGGCGGCGGTGCGCTCGAGCACGTCCTCGCGCGTCTCGTTGCCGACGAGCCACTCCTCGATCGCGAGCACCGCGCGCCACGTCGCCTTCGGGCGCGGCTGCTGCGCGATGCGAAGCAACCCGACGTCGAGCGCGCGCTGCGCGACCCGCAGCGTCTCGAACACGCGGTACGGCGAATCCTCGAGGACGTCCGCGAGCACGCGGTGGCCGTCGAACATCCGCAGCACGCCGTGGACCTCGGTCGGGATCTGCTTGCCGAGCATCTGGATCCGCGGGACGTCCTGCTCGAGCACCATCGCCGGCGACAGCCCGCCGCTCGAGTCGCGGATGACCGCGAGGAACCGCTCGGCGTCGGCGAACAGCTCGTCGTGCGCGAGCGGGATCTGCTGACGGCGTACGACATCCTCGTGGCGGAAGTCGAACCGCGCGTCGGTCCACAGCAGCAGCTGATGGAGCGCGGCCTGGCCGTGGATCAGCCCGACCTGCGCGCTCGTCACCTCGCCGTGGAAGAACCGGACCTCGCCGCGGCGCAGCCCGCGGATCAGCGTCAGCACGGCGCTCCGCCCGAGCGACGACAGCGCGCGGACGAGCGTGAACACGCCGGTCACCTCGGCGAGGCTGCCGACGATGTGATGGCGCTGGCTCGCCGGCTGGCCGCGCAGCAGGCGGCCGACCGTGACGACATCGCGCAGGTGCGCGGGCTGGAGCACGACCTCGTCCGCACCCGCCGCCTCGGCATCCGTGCGCCGCAGGTTCTTGCCCGCGAAGATGATCGGCGCCTCGACATGAGTCTCGTCCACGAACCGGCGCGCACGCCGCAGCAGCTCGACCGCGCGCTGATCCGTGCCGCCGACCACGATCAGGCCGGTGTCCTGGGTCGGCAGGTCGAGCTTCGCGGGGTCGGCCGGGATCTGCGCCACGGAGGTCGGCACGCCCTCCCGCTCGAACCCGAACTGGACCTGCCGGCTCGCCCGAGCATCGGGATCGACCACGATGACTTTCGAGAGTCCCGACATGCGCCGCGGGAGAGTGTGCAGTATAACCGTCGATCGGAGGTGGACCGTTGGCCACGATCTCCACGTCCAGCAGCGTTTTCCGTGATCGTCCTCGAGATCCTTAACGGCACTGCACAGCAACGCGTACACCGCGTGCTCGCCAATGGCGGCACCGTCACGATCGGTCGCTCGCCGGCGAGCACCGTCGTGCTGAGTGATTTCCATCTCTCCGGTGACCACGCGCAGATCACGCAGATCGGCGAGCACTTCGTGTTTCGCGATCTGCGATCGACGAACGGCTCGGCGATCGAGCGCGATGGCCGGCGCGTGCCGGTCGACGCCGCGGCGCGCTGGGAGATCGCGCTCGTCGATGGCGACTGCCTGCTGCTCGGCAATCCGGCGGATCCGGTGCGGATCGCGGTGCGGATCGGCGAGGAGGCGGACGAGGTCCTCGGCGATCGCCTGATCGCGTCACGCTCGATCATGGATCTGCCGGCGGTCGCCGATCAGATCGAAGGCGCCGACCCGGCGAGCGCGCTGCGCATCTACAAGGCGCTGCAGCCGCTCGGTGCGCGGCTCGAGCCGGCCGAGGTGATCGAGGCGGTCGTCGCCGCGACGTTCGAGCTACTGCCGCGCGCGACCCACGTCGCGATCCTGCTGCGCTCGGACAGTGACAAGGATCGGTTCGCGCTCGCGGTGTCGCGCGCGATCGGGCCCGCGGTCGTCGGCGCCGATCCGGTGCGCGCGAGCCGCGCGGTGCTGCGCCGCGTGCTGTCGGATCGCGCCGCGGTGCTGACCGCGAACGCGCAGGAGGCGCTGTCGAGCGAGTCGATCCTCGGCGGACAGATCCTGTCGATGCTCGCGCTACCGCTGTGGCGCGGCGACGACATCATCGGCCTGATCCAGGCGGACAACCGCGCGTCGATCGGCATGTTCAGCGAGGGCGATCTCGAGGTCGCGCTGCTGCTCGCGGCGCAGGCCTCGCTCGCGATCGACAACGCGACGCTCGTCCAGCGGCTGCGTGTCGCCGAGGAGCGGGCGCGCGGCGAGAACGTCTACCTGAAGCGCAAGGAGCAGAAGATCAAGTTCGACAACATCATCGGCGACTCGCCGGCGATGAAGGCGGTGCTCGCGCAGCTCGAGCGCGTGATCGACACCCGCGCCACGGTCTGCATCGAAGGCGAGACCGGCACCGGCAAGGAGCTGATCGCGAGCGCGGTCCACCACCAGAGCCAGCGCCGCGACAAGATGTTCGTCGCGCAGAACTGCGCCGCGCTACCGGAGAACCTGCTCGAGAGCGAGCTGTTCGGCCACAAGCGCGGCGCGTTCACGAGCGCGGACAGCGACAAGAAAGGCCTGTTCGAGATCGCGGACGGCGGCACGTTGTTCCTCGACGAGATGGGCGAGATGCCGATGACGCTGCAGGCGAAGCTGCTGCGCGTCCTCCAGGAAGGCACGATCCGCCCGGTCGGCGCGACGAGCGAGAAGCAGGTCGACGTCCGCATCATCTGCGCGACGAACCGCGATCTGTCGGCCGAGGTCGAGAAGGGCCGGTTCCGCCAGGACCTCTACTACCGGCTGATGGTGTTCCCGATCAAGCTGCCGCCGCTGCGCGAGCGCCGCGAGGACATCCCGACGCTCGCGAGCCACTTCCTCAAGCGCTACGCCGAGGAGTACCGCGTCGAGCTGCCCGGCTTCACGCAGGACGCGCTCGACGCGCTGTCGTCGTACAACTGGCCCGGCAACATCCGCGAGCTCGAGAACGAGGTCCAGCGCCTCGTGATCCAGGCCGAGCCCGGCCACTGGATCGAGATCACGGATCTGTCGCCGCGGCTGCGCAAGATCGAAGGCACCGTCACCCGGATCGCGCCGAAGCAAGGCACGCTGAAGGAGATGATGGAGCAGGTCGAGCGCTGGCTCATCACGGAGGCGCTGCGCGATCACGGCGGCAACAAGACGAAGACCGCGGTCACCCTCGGCATCACGCGCGAGGGGCTGCACAAGAAGCTCGCGAAGTTCGGCGTCTGACTACTTGATCGTCAGCGTCACGACGTTGCCTTCGCACGTGCCCGACTCGCCGATCGCGAGGAACGTCCCGCCCGCGACGCCCGTGCCGACGACGTTCTTCGGCGTCTTGAAGCACGCGTCGACCGGATCGCCGAGCGGCTTGCCGTTCGCGTCGACGATCCCGGCGGACGCGCAGCCCTTGTCCGGCTTGACCTCGACGCTGAACGCGGCGTCGGTCGTGACCTCGAGCTTGAGGTAGCCGCTCTCGTTGCACGGCGGCCGGATCTTGCGCGTGCCGGGGACCGCCTGCGCGGGTGCGGCCGCGAGCGTATCGGCGACGCCGCGATCGGTCGGCGTCGGCGTGCCGCCGGCGGCGGTCGCCGGCGGGGACTTCTGGGGTGAGGAGCAGGCGAGCACGAGGAGCAGGGCAGGCGAGGCAAGACGAGCCATGTCGCGACATTACCGCCAGCCCGAACAGGCGTGTTGACGGACGGCCGGGGCAACGAGCAAGCTCCACGCGAGATGCATGAACACGAGCTCTACGAGCGGATGACTTCGGGGTCGCGGTTGACGACGGTGGGGATCGTGGTGCTCGTCGGCGCCTTCCTCGGTACGTGCACGGTCGCGGCGAGCAAGGCCGGCAGTAACCCGAACGCGGGCATGGAGATCGGGCAGTCGCCGTGGCTGCTGCTCGCGCTCGCGGCCGGCGTCGCGCTGATCGCGGTCGGTCAGACGAAGAAGATCAACGCGCGCAACGCGCTCGCCGAGCGCAATCGCGCCGCGCACACGACGCTGCACGTCGAGCAGGATCCGTCGGCGGGCACGCCGTTCCGGCCGGGCGTCAAGGAGACGCCGGTGCTCGATCCGACGATCGCGGCGATCGAGCAGGCGGAGCGCGCCTACGATCACCGCCGCGGCGGTCAGCTGCTCGCGATCGGCGGCGTGATCATCGTCGTCACGCTGCTCGGCATGCTCGCGCTGATCGTGGGCGGGTCGGACCGCGGCGCGGCGAGCGTCGAGCGCAGCCTCAGCATCATGGGCCTGTCGGTGTTCCCGTTCGGGTTCGGGCTGTTCTTCGCGATCAAGGGCCTGCTGCTCCGCAGCAAGTAACGCACATCCGCGTACTCGTCCGGTGTCCGGACGAGGGGCCGCGCGCTCGTTTTGTGGAGTGCGGCGGCAAACGGCGCGACACTGGGCGCATGCGCGCATGGCTGCTCGTGTCCTGCCTGATCGTCGTCGGCTGCGGCGACAACATCCGGCCCGCGGTGCCCGGCGACGCGATCGCCGGCGACGACGGCGCGCCGCCGCCGGACGCCGACAACGCGGTGTGCGGCGACGGCATCGTCAGCGGCAGCGAGACCTGCGACGACGCGCTCGGCGGCGCGTGCTGTCAGAACTGCCAGCTGCTGCCGTTCAACACGATCTGTCGCGACGCGGTCAGCGAGTGCGACGCGGCCGAGGTGTGCGACGGCCTCGTCGACAGCTGCCCGGCGGACACGGCCATGCCGAACGGCACGCCGTGCCTCGGCGGGTTCTGCACCGACGGCACGTGCGCGGGCTGCGACGCGTCGATCGACGCCGACTTCGATGGCTCGAACCAGTGCCTCGACTGCGACGACAACAACGGCTCGGTGCGGCCCGGCAAGGTCGAGATCTGCGACGGCGTCGATCAGGACTGCGACGGCAAGATCGACGAGACGTTCGACATGGACGGCGACGGGTTCTCGACGTGCTCGGAGGATCCGCTCGTCCGCGACTGCGACGACTCGCGCGTCAACGTCCATCCGGGCGCGCCCGAGCGCTGCGGCGCCGCGGGCACCGGCAACGGGATCGACGACAACTGCAACGGCTTTGTCGACGAGACCTGCAACCCGTGCGATCCGACGGACAACGACGGAGACGGCAAGAGCGAGTGCCAGGGCGATTGCGACGACACGAACCCGAACGTGTCGCCCGGGCTGCCGGAGGCGTGCGACGGCGTCGATACCGACTGCAACAAGTTCACGACGAAGAACTGCGACGTCTCCGACCCGTGCAACTTCACCGGCGGTGCCGACGTCTGCAAGGACGACGCGGTGTGCGGCTGCGTCGTCGGGACGTCCGGACAGTGCACAGGCGACTTCCGGTGCGCGTCGTTCTGCGAGGGCAGCTTCACGGGCGCGGTCGGCGCGGGCTGCACCGCGACGCAGACGTGCCGGTTCCGATGGACGCTCTCGGACAACCAGCACGCGTGCGCCGAGACGACGGCGACGCTCGGCAACCGGCTCGCCGGTGAGGTCTGCACGACGAACGAGCAGTGCCGCAGCGGCACCTGTGACAACTACTGCACCGGGCCTGGCTGCACGACGAAGCGGTGCGTCGATTTCTGCGATCACGACGAGGTCGGCGCGGCGGGCAGCTGCGGGCCGGGCGCGATCTGCGAGGTCCAGCAGAGCGCGAGCCCGACCGGCGCGGCGATGTTCGCGAGCTGCCGGCTCGACGACAACGGCACGAAGACGACCGGTCAGTCGTGCACCGGCGGTTGCAAGTGGGGCCCGGCATCGTGCGTCAACAACGTCTGCGCCGAGCCGTGCGGCGACGAGAGCCACTGTCCGGTCGGCTTCCACTGCTCGCTGCGCGGCAACCAGCAGCGCGTCGGCACGTGGGACGCGAACGAGCCGCAGGGCGTCGCCGGTCAACCCGCGGTCGAGACCGTCCCGGTGTGCCTCGCCGACAGCGCGGGCGCGCACGATCGGCCGACCGGCGCGGCGTGCACGACGAACGGCGACTGCGAGAGCGAGTTCTGTGAAGCCACGCTGAAGATCTGCAGCCAGCCGTGCGTCACCGATGCGTCGTGCTCGATCGGCATGACCTGCGATCCGGTGTTCGTGCGCACGCCGCCGACCGCGGGCAGTGGCGTCGTGTGGTCGCGGATGTGCATCACGCCATCGTTTCCGCTGCTGATCCGATCGCTGTAGCATCGCGCCCGATGGCGCTCACGCTCTTCGTCGGCAGCAAGCGGTACTCCTCGTGGTCGCTCCGGCCTTACCTCGCGCTCGCGCACACCGGCGCGGCGTTCGAGACCCGCACGATCCTCCTCGACCGACCGACGACGGCCGGCGAGATCGCGAAGGTGAATCCAGCAGGTCGGGTCCCGGTGCTGCACCACGACGATCTCGTAGTGTGGGACTCGCTCGCGATCTGCGAGTACGTGCACGAGCTATTCCCGGCCGCACAACTGTGGCCCAGCGAGCGTTCTCGACGAGCACGTGCACGGGCGATCAGTGCCGAGATGCATGCCGGGTTCGCGGCGCTGCGGCTGCACATGTCGATGGACCTCGGCGCGAACCGGCGGGGCGAGGGCCGCGCTCCCGAGGCGCTGGCCGATGCCGCGCGCATCCAGACGATCTGGCGCGAGGAGCTCGAGGCGAGTGGCGGACCGTTTCTGTTCGGTAGCTTCACGATCGCGGACGCGATGTATGCACCGGTGACGACGCGGTTCGTCACGTACGCGCTCGAGCTGCCGCCGGTGCTGCAGCGCTACGTCGACGCGATCGCGGCGCTGCCGGCGATGCAGGCCTGGCACCGCGACGCCGCCGCCGAGCCCGTCAGCCGTTGATCGATTTCTGATGCGACGGCGAATGCCCGATCGCGATCATTCGTGACACAACTCCGGGGAGGGACGTCATGACCTTCAGGGGCGTGCTGTCGAGCGGTGTCGCAGCGCTGATCTTCATCACCGTGATCACCGGTTCGGTGTCGGTGTTCGCGCTGCAGCACGCTCGCACGTCTCACGACGAGGCCACGCACGACTTCGAGGGTGACCTGATGGTGATCGATCAGCTGCGCGCGCAGAGCGAGCAGACGACGACGACCGTGCGCATGCTCGCGCGCAATCCGGCGAGCGTGTCGCTCGCGGAGCGCCTGCAGTCGGAGATCACCCGACTCGAGCCGCTCGTCCAGCTCGTGCAGCGCCGCTCGCTCGATCCGACCGGCGCGAGCTACACGGGGCGAATCGAGCGTGCGGTCGCCGACCTCGCGCGGCTCTCGCTCGCGACGACGCCGGATGTCGACGAGCTGCAGCAGGTCCTCGAGAGCGTCGAGCGCGACCTCTCGCTGCTCGCCGAGCACGAGCGCGCGAACTTCGACGAGGCGCTCGCGACCGTGCGCGCCCGCGCCGAGCGCCACGAGGTCTGGGTCGTGCTCGCGACCGGGCTCGGCGTCCTGCTCTCGATCGGGCTCGCGGTGCTCGTGATCCGCAAGCTGTCCGGGCTGTACCGCCGCGAGCAGGCCGCGAGCGCGGCGGCTCGTCGCGAGGCGGCCGCGCGCCAGGAGATGCTCGCCGTCGTCTCGCACGATCTACGCAATCCGCTGAACGTGATCGTGATGGGCAGCAACGTGCTGTCCGAGATGATCGAGGACACCGAGGCGACCGCGCCGGTCCGCCGTCACGTCCAGAGCCTCGCGCGCGCCGCCGATCGCATGACGAACATGATCGAGGAGATCCTCGATAGCGCGCGGATCGACGCCGGCACGCTCGTGCTTCACAAGCAGGCGTGTCACGCGCGCGAGTTGCTCGACAGCGCGGTCGAGATGCTGCAGCCGCGCGCGGCGAGTCGCTCGATCCAGCTGCGCGTCGAGTGCGAGCAGGACGTGATCGTCGCCGCCGACTCCGAGCGCGTCGTGCAGATCCTGTCGAACCTGATCGGCAACGCGCTCAAGTTCACGCACGAGGATGGCGAGGTCGTCGCGCGCTGCGAGCTCGACCGCGCGATGGTGACGTTCGAGGTCCGCGACACCGGCCCCGGCATCGCCGCCGAGCAGATCCCGCGGATCTTCGATCGGTACTGGCAGGCGGAAGGCGGCTCGCGCGCCGGCATCGGCCTCGGGCTCTACATCTGCAAGTACCTCGTCGAGGCGCACGGCGGACGGATCTGGGTCGAGTCGACGCCGGGCGACGGCTCGAGCTTTCGGTTCACGCTGCCGCGCGCGTGACGCTCAGGTTTCGTCGTCGGGCGGCGTGATCGGCGCGGTGAACGCGGTGTCCGAGAGCTGCGCCATCGCGGTCGCGAGGTTCGCGACCTCGACCGACGGCGGTGCGTTGCGCTTCAGCATGAACGCGCATGTCGCGCACGACGTGACGACCATGCCGCCGCCGGTCTGCTGGACCTCGGCGAGCCGGCGCTTCGCCATCTGATCCGCGATCGCCGGCATCGTCTTCGGCAGCAGCCCGCCACCGCCGCAGCACTCGGTGTCCGCCTTGTTCCAGCCGAACTCGCGCAGCTCCGTCAGCTGGGACAGCGCGCGCCGCGGCTGGTCGACGACGTTGTTGTAGCGCGCGTGATAGCAGGGGTCGTGGTAGTAGACCGAGCGCTTGTTGACCGGGCACGCGAGGTTCGCCGCGACCGGCGCGAGCAGCTCGGCGAGCGACACGATCTCGGTGCGCAGGTTGACGCCCTCGGCCGCGTACTGCGCGCGCATCGCGTACAGACACGCCGAGCAGTTGATCGCGATCTTGCGAAACCCGCGCAGCGCGACCGCGACGCGGCCGGCATGCCAGCGAAACAGATCGCGATGGCCGGCCGCGAGCAGCGGATAGCCGGCGCACGCCTGCGGCGCGTCGACGAGCCGGACATCGGACAGGCCGACGCGATCGAACAGCGCGAGCGCGGCCGCGATGTCGCTCGCCGCCTTGTCGATCTCGTCGCAGCCGGGCCAGAACCCGATGTCGCCCTCGGTCGCGAGATGATCCGCGAACATCGTCTGCAGCTGCGAGGTCAGCCGCTGCTCGCGCGCGCGAAATCGCTCGCTGTAGCCGGTCAGCGACGGATGCGGCACGCCTCGCTGGACCGCGGCGGCGCGCCCGGTGAACAGCACGAGACCGGGCTCGTTATCGTGATCGCAGTACATCGTGCAGTGCCGGCAGCCGGTGCACGCCCACAGCGGATCGGTCGACTCGGTCGTCCACGGCGCGTGACCGAGCCGCAGCTGGTTGAGCCGATCCATCTTGACCTGCGGGATGTACGTCTCGCGTCCGCTCGCCGTCGACACCGGGCAGCTGTGCCGGCACATCTTCGGGCAGAACGTGCAGTAGTCGAGCTGGCGCGCGACATCGCCCGGCGAGAACGCCGTGTGCTTGGGTCGCCGAGAGTCGGCCATGTGGCCGCGACCATAGCAGGTGAAGGCGTTCAGTTCAGGCCGTCGACGCGCTCGCGGAGCTGCGCCAGATCGCGTGCGATCCGCGGATTGTCCGGCTCGAGCACCGCGAGCCGCTCGAGCACGTCGAGCGAGCGCGGCAGATCGCCGTTGCGGCCGTAGATCCCCGCGAGGTTGACGAGCATGCGCGCTACGATCTGACGCTTGCTCGCCGCCGCGATCACGCTCGGCTCGAGCACCGCGTCCGGCGTCGTCGTCTTGCGCAGCAGGTTCTCGAGATCCGCGGGCGTCAGCGCGCGGCCGCCCGAGAACGGATCGAGGAACAGCCAGGCGTCCTCGATCGCGACGCGGACCAGGAAGTGGCCGGGGAAGTTCACGCCCTGCGCGAGCACGCCGACCCGGCGCGAGACCTCGAGGTAGAGCACGCTCAGCGAGATCGGGATCCCGGTGCGACGATCGAGCACGTCGGCGAGGAAGCTGTTGCGCGGGTCGTAGTAATCGTCGGTGTTGCCGCAGAAGCCGAGCCGCTCGAACAGACAGTCGCTGATCGCGCGGGCGCGCGCGATGCCGCCCGAGGCGCGGGCGACCTCCGGAGCGGCGTAGCTCGCGATCGCGTCGAGCTGGTCGCGGTAGATCTCGACGTCGCGGCGCGGGTTCTCCCAGGCGCCGATGAGCAACGCAGCCT
Source organism: Kofleriaceae bacterium (assembly GCA_035715365.1). Classification (GTDB taxonomy): domain Bacteria; phylum Myxococcota_A; class Polyangia; order Haliangiales; family Haliangiaceae; genus JABFXX01. The sequence goes on from DASTLB010000050.1 coordinate 45,863, forward strand.
GGTCGAGCGGGAAGTCTTCCCGCCGCACCACCTCGGCGAATCGAATCAGCCCCGGACTGGGCTCCACGGCCGTAGATTAGCACCCTTGCGGGGTCGTTCGCGCCTGATCTCTCGTCGGAGATTCCCCGACCGGCTGTGTCGTGCGCGCGTTTGTGCGATGCTCCTGCGTCCATGGCCGAGGAGCCACGACCTGGGTTGATCGTCGGCGGTCGCTACGAGCTGATCGAGGTGGCGGGTCGTGGTGGTATGGCCGATGTCTGGCGCGGCCGCGTGCGCGGCGACTCGGGCTTCGTGCGCGACGTCGCGGTCAAGCAGATGCACGGGAACCTCGCATCGCAGCCGCAATACGTCGCGATGTTCGTCGAGGAAGCGCGCATCGGCTCGTCGCTGCAGTCGCCGAACGTGTCCGAGATCCACGACTTCGTCCACGACCGCGGCCACTACTACATGGTCCAGGAGTGGATCGACGGCATCGATCTCGGCAGCTGGATCAAGTGGCACGTCCACAAGCACGAGCAGACGCGGTGGGAGCTGGTCGCTGCCGTCGGCGTCGGCATCCTGCGCGCGCTCGCGGCGGCGCACGAGCGGATGGGGCCGGACGGGCAAGCGCTGCCGGTCGTGCATCGTGACGTGTCGCCCCACAACGTGCTGCTGACGACGCGCGGGATGGTGAAGCTGATCGACTTCGGCCTCGCGTACGCGCCCGATCGCACGCAGGAGACGACCGAGCCCGGCATCGTGAAGGGCAAGATGTCGTATCTCGCGCCGGAGATCGTCGCCGGCGGCCGCCCGGTCCCGGAGTCGGATCAGTTCGCGTGCGGGTCGGTGCTGTGGGAGGCGCTCGTCGGCCGCAAGCTGTTCGAGGGCGCGACCGACTACGAGACGTACTGCCGGCTGCGCGACTGCATCATCGAGCCGCTGCGGCCGCGCCGCCCGGACGTGCCGCAGCCGTTCGTCAACATCATCAACCGCGCGCTGTCGCACAAGGTCGACGCGCGGTTTCCGACGGCACGCGAGATGGCGCGCCAGATCGGGACCGCGCTCAAGAAGGTGCAGCTGCGCCGCGACCTCCACACCGTGCTCGCGCGCAGCGTCGCCGATGCGCGCGCCGAGCTCGGGATCGGGCCGCGCGCGAACGAGGCGTCCGAGGCGACGCCGATCGCCGAGATCCTGCCGAAGGCGCAGGTACCGGCGAAGAAGCCGGTCGACGACGACGAGAACTGGGCCGAATCCGCGGTCAATGCGGTGCGCGGCCTGGTCCATTACCTGCCGTTCTTCGGTAAGAAGCGCTGATGCGCCGCCTCGCCTGGGCCCTGCTGCCGCTCCTCGCCGGATGCGGCGACGACGGACCTGCATCCACCCCGCCCGGCGAGCTGTCCGCCGGTCCGGTCACGATCGATCCGGCGACGATGACGCTGACGATCGGCGACCTGACGAGCGAGCGGTTCGTGTCGATCGGCACGGTCGAAGAGGTCGACGCGCGGCACTACTACGATCCGCGCGGCGATGCCGCGGTGACGCTCGAGCCGGTCGCGCGCGCGATCGGCAGCGACGGCGACAGCGTGATCCTCGACGGCGGCGCGCGGATGCGGCTGACGACGTGCGAGGGCATGACCGACTGCGCGGTGCTCGAGCTCGACGCGTCGACGGTCGATCGCGCGGTGCAGCTCCAGGTCGCGTTGCCGCGCGGCGAGGCCGAGCCGCTGTACGGCACCGGCGATGCGCCGATCCGCGCGAACGTCGCCGGCACGGTGCGCGAGCTCCAGCTGCGGCTCGATCCCGACTCGGAGTCCTCGCTCAACGAGACCCACGTGCCGGTGCCGCTCGTGCTGTGGCCGCGGCGCGGGATCGGCATGTTCGTCGCCGACGATCGGCCGGGCGCGCTCGACCTCGGCGCGGCGCAGGCCGATCGCGTCGCCGCGACGTTCACGCTGCCGGCGCGCGGCACGTACGCGATCTATCTGTTCACCGCCGCGACGCCGCTCGATCTCGTGCGGACGTACACCGCGCTGACGACGAAGCCCGCGGTGCCGCCACGCTGGGCGTTCGCGCCGCAGCAGTGGCGCAACGTGTGGGACAGCGCGGACCAGGTGCGCGGCGACGCGACCGAGATGCGCACGCGCCACATCCCGGGCTCGGTGATGTGGATCGATAACCCGTGGCAGACCGCGTACAACACGTTCGTCGTCGACGAGACGCGGCTCGCGCAGCCGGCGCAGCTCGTCGCCGATCTGACCGCGCGCGGCTACAAGGTCGTGTTCTGGTCGACGCCGTACGTCGGCACGACGCCGGCGACCGCCGCGGATCACGCCGACGGCGCGGCGAACGACTTCTTCGTCACCGACGACGGCGGCGGCGTGATCGACTTTCCATGGCAGGACGGGCCGGGCGCGCTCGTCGACTTCACGCGGCCGGGTGCGACCGAGTGGTGGCGCGAGCGGATCGCGCGGGTCACCGGGATCGGCGCTGCGGGCTTCAAGCTCGACTTCGGCGAGGAGCTCGTCAGCGATCTCGCGGGCACCGTCGTGACGTTCCTGCTCGCCGACGGCGACAACAGCCTGTATCACCGCCGCTATGCCGAGGGCTATCACCGCGCGTACCTGGGCGCGCTGCCCGACGGCGACGGCTTTCTGATCACGCGCGCCGGTGCGTGGGGCGAGCAGTACGTCAACACCGCGATCTGGCCGGGCGATCTCGCGGCCGACTTCTCGATCCACGGCGAGGACAACGGCAGCGGCCAGCGCAACGTCGGCGGGCTGCCGTCCGCGATGAGCCGCGGCCTGTCGCTGTCGGTGTCCGGCTATCCGTTCTACGGCTCGGACATCGGCGGGTTCCGCGGCTTCCCGACGACCGAGGCGCTGCTGCGGTGGGCCGAATACGCGGCGTTCGGCACGATCATGCAGCTCGGCGGCGGCGGCAAGAACCACAACCCGTGGGACACGACGCTGTTCGACGCCGGCGCCGACGTCATCTACAAGACGTACGCCGATCTGCACATGCAGCTGAACCCGCTGCTGTGGACGCTCGCGCAGCGCGCCGGTCAGGACGGCACACCGGTGACGCGTCCGGCGGCGTTCGTCTACGACTGCGCGTGCGACGACGCGATGTTCCTGCTCGGCGACGACATCCTCGTCGCCCCGGTCGTCGAGCCCGGCGCGACGACGCGCACCGTCGTGCTGCCGGCGGGCGACTGGGTCGAGGTCGCGACCGGCGTGACGATCACCGGCGACGGCGCGTCCGCGGTCACGGTGCCGGCCGCGCTCGGCGAGCTGCCGCGCTGGCAGCGCGCGGGCTCGTTCGTGCCGATGTTCGCGCGCGCCGCCGACACGCTGCTGCCGGCGACGGTCGCGGGCATCACGTCGTACGCGACGCGCGCGATCGGCCGCGAGCTGCGGCTCGTCTACGCGCCGGCGCAGGTCGCCGCGACGACGACGCTGCACGACGGCGCGACCGCGACCGGCACCGGCGCGACCGTCACGCTCGCGACGGGCACCGAGTACACGGTGTTCACCGTCGACATCGACGCGCGCGCGCTCGCGGCGCCGTTCTCGTCGCCGACCGCGGTCGCGCTCGACGGGACCGACCTGCCGACCGCGGCCGACGTCGCGACGTGCGCGGCGCCCGGCTGCTGGCACTTCGCCGCGGCGACGAAGCGGCTCGCGATCCGCGTGTTCGGCAGCGGCTCGATCGCGATCCGCTAGCCGGCGCGCGCCGGGACGAGCTGACGCAGCTGCCACGCTTGCATCAGCAGCTTGTGATGCGCGGTGCGCGTCCGCGTGCGGATGATGTCCGCGCTGACCGCGGCGCCGGCGATCAGGCCGACGACGTAGAGCGCCCCGACGATCAGGATCGGCAGCTCCTCGCCGCCGATCGCGGGCGCGCGGAACAGCACGCCGCCGCTCTCGATCACCATCGTCTTCGTGATCAGGCCGAGGCGCTCGAGCATCCACGGCAGCAGCACGGCGCCGCTCATCGCGCCGGTCACGGTGATGCCGGAGCCGAGCCACGAGAATCGCGGCGTGAACACCATCGCCATCGCGAGCACCGCCGCCATGCCGGGCGCGATCAGGATCGGCGAGAACGACCGCGCGATCACCGCGACGATGATCGCGTTGCCGATCACGACGAGCCCGGTGCGCGGCTGCCGCGTCTTGTAGTTCCACAGCGAGACCAGGCCCATCACGATCATGATCCCGATCAGCGCGGTCAGGTGCGGCGTGCCGCTCGGCGCCATCCAGTACAGCATCGGCATGAACAGCAGGCCGGCGAGCACGGCGGTCATGCCGGCGAGTGCGTTGACCTTCGCGCCGCGCACGTCGTCGCGATAGATCGCCTGCTCGACCTCGCGCGGCGTCGTCTTCGGCGGCTCGAGCATCAGGCGGCCGACGAGCTCGGCGGCGCCGGCGAGCGACGGATCGAGCGCGAGCGCGGCACCGGCCTCGCGCATCGCGACGCCGTGCTGCTGCTCGTCGACGTCGGACGTCGCGAACGCGGCGCGCGCGCGCTCGAGGTGCTCGCGGGCGAGCATCCGGCGCTGCGCGAGATCGCGGTCACCGTCGAGGTAGCGCTGCACGCGGTCGCCGAGCTCGCGCGCGGTCTGGATCCGGACCTCGCGATCGGGGCGCGTCGCGTGCGCGCAGATCACGTCGAGCTCCGGCGGGATGTTGCGCCCGGGCGCGCGCAGCGATGGCCGGTTGTCGTCGCGCAGCAGCGCGCTCTGCAGCCCTTCGTAGCCGCGCGGATGCAGCGGCTCGCCGGACAGGATCTCGAACAGCAGGCAGCCGAGCGTGTAGATGTCGGCGCGGCCATCGATGTCGCGGAGCCCGCGCACCTGCTCGGGCGCCATGTAGCCAGGCGTGCCGATCGTCGTGCCGGCCGCGGTCGCGAGCTCGCCGCTGCCGCCGCTCGAGTCGACGTCGGAGAACTCGCCGTCGTCGTCGTCGCCGATGATCTTCGCGACGCCCCAGTCGAGCACGTAGACCTCGCCGAAGTCGCCGAGCATGATGTTGTCGGGCTTGAGGTCGCGGTGCACGACGCTGCGGACGTGCGCGAACTCGACGGCGAGGCAGACCTCGGCGAACGCGCGCAGCACGCGCTGCAGCGGGAACTTCTCGGTGTCGCCGTCGATCAGGATCTTCTGCAGCGTCGTGCCGGTGAGCTTCTTCATCGCGAAGAACGGCAGGCCGTCGCTGTCCTTGCCGATCTCGTGCACCGGCACGATCGCGGGGTGCTCGAGGCGGCCCTGGATCGCGGCCTCGCGCACGAAGCGATGGATCGCGCGCTCGCTCGGATCGGCGGCGCGCATGCGCTTGATCGCGACGTCGCGGCCGACCTGCTCGTCGCGCGCGGCCATCACCTCGCCCATCCCGCCCTTGCCGATCCGTCGCTGCACGCGATAGCGCGTCGCCAGCAAGCTCTCCGCTGACGGTTCGGCCCGCTCCTTCCGTCCCCGCTCGTCGATGGTGCCCGGCACCACGACGGTACGTATGCTGGTGTCGTCGGAGCTCATGCCCCGACGATAACGCGGGTGCGCCGCTCTAAAAGTCCGGAATCGACTCCTCGGATTCGTGCTCGGACGCGTCCTCGTCCTTCGGCGCCGGGCGGATGAAGATGTCGTCGACGCGCCACTCGTCGTCCTCGCGCTTCAGCACGATCCGGTAGCGGATGCCGTTCTCGTCCCACCGCAGCTCGGCGCGGTCGCCGCCGAACTCTTCGATCCGGTCGTTGATCCGCTTGCCGATGCCGGCGACGAAGCCTTCGACCTGCTTCGTCAGGCCATCGCGCCGCCGCTGCGTCAGCACGCCGAGCACGGCGCCGATGTCGCGCGCGGCGATCGCGTCGGCGAACAGCCGGATCGCATCGCGCGGCCGCTTCGCGCGCGACCGGCTGACGAGCTCGGACTCGAGCTTCCAGCGATCGCCTTCGCGCTGCAGCTGGACGAGCTTGCCGTCGGAGTAGCTGATCAGCGCGCGCTCGCCGACGTCGGGGTTGCCCTTGAGGCTGCGCTCGAGCACCTCGATCTGCCACGCGCGCTCCTTCGCGCTCTGCTTCCACTGCAGCGCGAACTCGTCGTAGCTGATCTTCTTCTTCTGCGACGACGTCATCATGTCGTACGCCGCGCGCGGGCTATCGCTCCGCAGCGCCGACAGATACGCCTGCACGCCCGTCGATGCCTTCGACGAAGGACCCGTCGCCGCGCCGCAGCCTGCTGCGAGCGAGAGACCGGCGACGAGGGAGAGTGCGCGCAGCGAGTGCCGAGGCATTGCCTCAACACTAGCACTGCCGAAAAAAACAAAGCCACCGAGGCACCATGCCTCGGTGGCCCCCCGCGCTGCGTGGCCGTCCGTCAAGATCCGGCAGCGAGGAGTAGATGCCTCCGAGTACTGCGAGGCAGATGCCAGACAGACGAACCCGGCGGCGCGAGATTCACGCGGCCGCAAGTGGGCACTCCCTCGTGCCACCGCGCACGCGATGTCAACGCGCGTTCACTCCACCGGGTGTGAAAACCGGGTGACCCAAGCTCGCGAGATCGTTCGAGGAAGGTTTGAAGCTTCGAGCGGCGCGAACGTCGAACCTAGCCGCGCGGACCGTTGGTCAGCTGGATCTCGGAGTGGCGCGCCTCGGGAAGCTTGTCAGGATAGTCGAGCGTGAAGTGCAGGCCGCGCGACTCCTTGCGCCGCCGTGCACTCTCGATGATCAGGTGCGCGACGAGCGCGAGGTTGCGCAGCTCGATCAGGTCACTCGTGATCTTGAAGTCGAGGTAGTACTCGCGAATCTCGTCGCGCAGGATCTCGATGCGGCGGCGCGCGCGCTCGATGCGCTTGTCGCTTCGCACGATCCCGACGTACGACCACATGAAGCGGCGGATCTCGTCCCAGTTCAGCGCGACGACGATCGCGTCGTTCGAGTCGGTCGCGTTGCCGTACGACCACGGCGCGACCTGCGCGGGGCGCACGCGCGGCGCATCCTTGACCGCCTCGGCGGCGCGCTTCGAGAACACCATGCCCTCGAGTAGCGAGTTCGACGCGAGCCGGTTCGCGCCGTGCAGGCCGGTGAACGCGCACTCGCCGATCGCGTACAGCCCTTTGATCGTCGACGCGCCGGTGTGGTCCGTCTTGATGCCGCCGCACATGTAGTGCGCCGCCGGCACGACCGGGATCGGCTGCTTCGTGATGTCGATGCCGAGCGACAGGCAGCGCTCGTAGATGTTCGGGAACCGGCCGCGCACGAACGCGGCATCGAGGTGCGTCATGTCGAGGAACACCGAGTCGGCACCCGACTTCTTGAGCTCGTTGTCGATCGCGCGCGCGACGATGTCGCGAGACGCGAGCGACTTCATCGGGTGGTAGTGCTCCATGAACGTCTCGCCGGTCGCGAGCCGCAGTACGCCGCCTTCGCCGCGCATCGCCTCGGACAGCAGGAAGTTGCGCGCCATCGGATGGAACAGCACCGTCGGATGGAACTGGACGAACTCGAGATCGCAGACCGCGGCGCCGATCCGGTACGCCATCGCGACCCCGTCTCCGGTCGCGACGTCGGGGTTCGAGGTGTAGACGTAGACCTTGCCGGTGCCGCCGGACGCGAGCACGGTCGCGCGCGCGCAGATCGTCTTGACCTCGCCGGACCGGCGATCGAGCACGTACGCGCCGAAGCACGCCGGGTCGCCGCCGTACTTCGCCATCGACAGCAGGTCGACCGCGATGTGCTCGTCGAGCATCGTGATGTTCGCGTGCTTGCGCGCGGCCTCGATCAGCGCGCGCTGGATCTCGCGCCCGGTGACGTCTTCCCAGTGCACGACGCGGTGGCGCGAGTGCGCGCCCTCGCGGCCGAGATCGAGCTCGCCGCCAGCGTTGCGATCGAGCCGCACGCCGAGCTCGAGCAGGCGCTGGACCTGCGCGGGGCCGTCGTTGACGCACAGCTCGACGACATCGCGATCGCACAGCCCATCGCCCGCGACGAGCGTGTCCTCGATGTGGCGCTCGAAGCTGTCATCCTTCGCGAGCACGGCCGCGACGCCGCCCTGCGCCCAGTTCGTGTTCGTGTCGGTCGGCTGCTTCTTCGTGATGACGACGACTCGCCCGTGCTCGGCGGCCAGCAGCGCGAAGTTGAGCCCGGCGATCCCGGAGCCGATGACCAGGTAATCGGTCTCGAGCGGCATGTGAGCTGCGACCATACAATCTTTGCGACCTCCAGGGGCTGCACGCTACGATTTCGCCGTGCGCCGGATGGTCCTTGTGATGCTCGCCGCGACCCTCCTGGGTTCGATCGGCCTCCGGGACAGCGCCGCGGACGTCTACTCGTGGACCGACGAGGACGGCGTCATCCACTTCACGAACATGCGCCCGGGCGGCAACGGCAAGTGGAAGAAGGTGCTCGACTCCGAGCCGCCGGCGAACTCGAAGGCCGCCGCGCGGCGTGGCGACTGCGAGCGCTGCGACAAGGTCCGCTCGAACGACACCTCGCCGGAGCGGTTCCATCGCTACGATCCGTTCATCCAGGAGGCGTCCGAGCTCTACAAGATCCCGGCGCCGCTGATCCGCGCGATCATCAAGGTCGAGAGCGACTACGACCCGCGCGTCGTGTCCGCGATGGACTGCAAGGGCCTGATGCAGGTCCACCCCGACGTCGAGGTCGACATGGGCGTCACCGGCGACGTCTTCGATCCGCGCACGAACATCATGGCCGGCACGCGCCTGCTGCGCTGGCTCGCGAACCGCGTCGACGGCGACCTCGTGCTCACGATCGCCGGCTACCACGCCGGCCTCGGCTCGCTCGCGAAGTTCGGCTACACCGTGCCGCCGTTCAAGTACACGCGGCAGTACCTCAAGATGGTCCTCGACAAGTACTACGAGTACAAAGCGGAAGAAGCGCGCGCGCGCACGCATTAGACTCACGCGCGGTGCGGCGGTTCGAGATCAGCGAGGCGGCAGCATCCGGCCAGCCGGGCGGGGCAGCGTTGCCCGCGCTCGACATCGACGACGCCGACGTCGTGATCGGCAGCGGCCCGACCGCGCGCGTCCGGTTGCCCGCGCAGGTCGCGCGCGAGGCGCACGTCCGGATCCAGCGCGACGGCTGGATCGCGATCGCCGACGTGATCGTCGACGGCAAGCCGCGGCTCGCCGGTGACGCGGGGCCGCTCGGCGCCGGGATCGTGATCGAGCTCGGCAGCTATCGCGTGCGCGTCACCGACTCGCCGCGCGACGCGGCCGCCTCGGCGCCGATCCGCACCGAGAGCCTCGCGCGCGAGCTCGTGCGGGGCCTGCTCGGCGCGGGCGCGGCGCCGGCGTTCGAGCAGCCCGCGACCGGCGCACGCCGCGAGCTCGCGCCGCCGGAGCACGCGCTCGTGATCGGCCGCGGCGACGAGGCCGGCTGGGTGATCCTCGACGAGGATCTGTCCCGCGAGCACGCCGAGATCCGGCGCGGCTGGGACGGCGTGACGATCCGCGATCTCGACTCGAAGAACGGCACGTTCGTCGATGGCGCGCGGATCCGCGATGCGGTCCTGCTGCACGACGGCGCCGAGCTCGTGCTCGGCAACACGCGGCTCGTGTTCCGCGATCCGGCCGAGCGCCACCTGCGCGGTGAGCCCGCGGCGCGCACGCCCGCACGACCACCGGCGCCGGCGCCGCCCCGCCGGAGCCCGCTGCCGTTCGCGATCGCGATCGTGATCGCCGTGCTCGCGGGTGCCGGCATGATCTGGGTGCTCGCGTCATGAGATCACGCCGGCTCGCGATCCTGACCACGATCCCGCTCGGCGTGATCGCGCTCGGGCTGTTCGTGCCGCCGATCGTGCGGAGTCGCGGCCGGTTCGTCGACTCGCCGTTCCTCGACGGGGTTTCGATGATGTGGTGGATCCATGGCGCGGCCGCCGGCCTCGCGCTGCTCACGGCGGCGTGGGCGATCCGCCGCCGCCCGCCGCGGCCGTGGAGCTTCGTCGTCGCGCTCGCGCTGATCGCGGCCGCCGCGTACCCGCAGATCGCGTTCGCGCGGTTCGCGATCTCCGATCACTGGACGCCCGGTATCCTCGGCATCGCGGGCGTGTTCGCGGGCACGGTCGGGTTCGTCGCGCTCGCCTGGCAGCGCCGCGACTGGCAGCGTCAGCTCGCGCTCGTCGGTGCGTACGCGTTCGTCGCGCTGCCGTACGGCTGCCCGGTGCTGATGGGGATGTTCAACGTCTGGGGTGGCGGCGTGACGTTCCTCGTCGCCGAGGCGACGCTGCTCGCGCTCGTGCTGCGCGGCACGCTGTCACGCGGCGAGCGGTAGATCCGCGAGCAGCAGCCGGTCCCACGCCGGCTCGTCGGTCGAGATCGCGGCGTGAAGCGCGAGCGCGACGCCGATCGATCCCTCGATCAGACCGCCGGACGCGGTCGCCGAGGCGTGCGCGTGATTCGCGAGCGTGCAGCGGAACCACGTGCGCGCCGCGGTCGCGAACAGATCGTCGTGCGACGCCTGGTAGAACCGGTTGAACAGGTGCGCGAGCCCCGCCGTGCCGTGGCACAGGTTCGCGTCGCGCGTCGGCGCGTCGAGCCGGCGCGCGCAGGCGAGCGCGGTATCGCGCGCGAGGTCGGGCGCGATCCGCCACAGCGCGGCCGCGATGCCGGCGTCGCCTTCGCACCACGCCGGATCGAACGTGCGCGGCCGCGTCGCGAACCACGCGCGATGCGCCTCGCACAGCGAGCCGGCGCGGTTGTCGTTCGCGACGCGCGCGACGCGATCGAGAAACCCGAGCACGCCGGACAGTCCGCGCGCCACCCCGTCGTGATGCCAGCGGCCGTGCCGCGTCGCGCGTGCGAGCAGCCGGACGACGCGATCGAGCCCTTCGTGCGCGCGCTCCGAGCCCGGATTCGCGGTGACGCGCTCGAGGAAGTACACGCCGTAGCCGACGAGCCCGCGCGCGAGATCATGTTCGCGATCCTCGTCGAGCACGTCGAGCAGCGCCTCGTCGATCACCTCGAGCACGTCGTCGATTCCGTGATCGAGCGCGTGCTCGAGCGAGAACCCGATGCCGGCGAGCCCGCCGTACAGCGATGGATGCGCGACGCCCGCCCGCAGCGCGGCGACCACGTCGTCGAGCGCCTCGTCGTACGCGGTGTGCGCGAACGGCTCGTCGACGAGCCGCGTCGTGTACGCCCAGAACAGCAGGCGGTCCGCGGGATCGATCTGCGGCGACGGAGCGGTGGCGACATCGAGCGCGATCTCCTGGATCGCGGCGGTGGCGGCGGTGGCGAGCTCGCCTTCGAGGATCGGTGTCCAGACCATGGGCGGCGACTCGAAGTGCAACGCGCGTACCGGGCCGCGGCGCTCGTCCGGCCGCGCGGTTAGCCGGTCATCCGCCGCGAACGTCGTCTATCGCGGGTGGCGGCCCGGGACCTCGCATCCGCACACCTGCTACGGTGGCCGTGATGGATCACGGGTTCTGGATCGAGCGCTGGCGCGAGGGCAAGATCGGGTTTCACGAGGGGCAGCCGAACAGCCTGCTCGAGCGCCATGTCGAGCGGCTCGGCGTCGAGCGCCGCGTCCTGGTGCCGCTGTGCGGCAAGTCCGATGACCTCGCGTTCCTCGCCGGACGCGGCCACTCGGTCGTCGGTGCCGAGCTCGTCGAGGACGCCGTGCGCGCGTTCTTCTCCGAGCACGCGATCACGCCGACCGTCACCCGGCGCGGCGAGCACGTCGAGTACACCGCCGATGCGATCACGATCTTCGCCGGCGACTTCTTCACGCTGTCGCCCGCGCTCGTCGGTCCGATCGACGCGTTCTACGATCGCGCCGCGCTCGTCGCGTTGCCGCGCGATCAGCGCCGCGAGTATGTCGATCACCTGTACACGCTGCTCGCGCCGGGCTCGCGCGGTCTGCTGATCACGTTCGAGTATCCCGACGGCGCGATGACCGGCCCGCCGTTCAGCGTCCCCGAGGCCGAGGTCCGCACGCTGCACGCCGGAACGACGGTCGAGGTGCTCGAGCGGCGTCGCGATCCGCGCGACCGCTTGCCGGAGGCGATCGAGCTCTGTTACGCGGTGCAGCTGCCGCGCGCCTCTCAGAATAGACTGAGCTGATTCGTCGGCTTCGGCGGCCGGCGGAACGTGGTCTCGCCGTCGGGGATGTCCGGCCGCTGGTTCAGCCCGAGCCGCGCGACCGTGGTGTCGAACATCGTGCCGATCATCTCGGCGTACGGGCCCTCGCCGCGCCCGCGCGTGAAGAAGCTCGCGTCGTAGAGCTTCTCGCCACCGCGCGTCTCGCGAATGCGGTGCAGGATCTTGTCGGTCGCGAGCGGCAGCACGACGCGCATCCGCTCCTCGAACACCTGCTTCACCGCGCCGGGCAACCGCAGCAGGGCCCAGCCCGCGGTGAACGCGCCGGCATCCGCCGCACGCTCGAGCACCTTGACGAGCTGGTTGTCGTTGACGCCGGGGATCACCGGCGCGCACATCACGCCGACCGGCACGCCGGCCTTCGCCATCCGCTCGACCACCTTGAACCGGCGATCCGGCGATGCCGCCCACGGCTCGATCTGGCGCGACAGCTCGTTGTCGGTGAACGCGAGGCTGACGCTGAGGTGAAACCGCGCCTCCTGCGCGAGCGCGAGGAACAGATCGATGTCGCGCTCGACGAGCGCGCTCTTCGAGATCACGCTCACCGGATTGCGATACTCGAGGCAGACCTCGAGCATGCGCCTCGTCAGCTCGAGCTCCTGCTCGACCGGCTGATAGCAGTCGGTCACGCCCGAGAACATGATCAGCTCGCCCTTCCAGCTCGGCTTGTCGAACTGGGCGCGCAGCAGCGCGGGCGCATCGCGCTTCACGACGATCTTCGTATCGAAGTCGGTGCCGGCACCGAGATCGAGATACTCGTGCGTCGGACGAGCGTAGCAATTGTGGCTAACGACTCCATTCGCGATGAAGTCGCCGGTCCCCGTGGTGATGTCGAACAGATCGCGGGTCCCGACGGGCTCGATCGAGACGACGCGCGTACCCGGTGCGTGCTCCAGTGTCGCGTCACGGAGCCTCTCGGTCGGGGCGTCGGGACGACCGAGCCCGCAAAGTTGACTGCCGAGCGCGAGGGCGGGCTCGGCGTGGGATGTCGCGGCGACGTATCGCCAGCCCTGGTCCGTGAGAAATCGGTGGTCTCCGCTCGCCACAAGCTCGGTTCGGTCCGCGAGAGTCACGCGGTACGCCGGCTTTCGCGTGCGCCAGACGTCGCGCACCTGCGTCGTCACATAGCGGCGATACTTGCCGTCGAAGCGAGTGCCATAGATCTCGTCCCCGACGGCGATCTCGTCGAGCCGACGCGTGCGGCTATCGGCGAGCAGGATGTGCGTGTCGCCACTCAGGCAGTACGAGCACGCATGCTGGCATCCACGATACGGGTTCGCGCTGTACCGGAAGTCGAGATCCGGCGAGTCGTTCTCGCTGAGGATCGAGCGCGTCTTGTCGTCGAGCAGCGTGACCGCGGACGGAGGCGGACCGTCGCCGTCTTCGTACTCGACCGCCGTCATGTGGAACCGGTTCGGCGGGTTGCTGGTCTCGCGAGACTTCACGCCCGACGAGCGTACTGAAGAAATGTTCAGGTGTCACGTCGTGGGGGATCTCTTCGCGTCCTACAGGCAGCGAAGCGTGATCTCGAGGCAGCGCGTGCCCGAGAGCAACCTCGCGATCGCACGCCGCCACGCGGGCGGTATGGCAGCTGCAGCAGCGACGGATCGAGCCAGCGCACGGGGCGCACGTACGGCTCGGGGAGAACAGCCATGTCCAACGCACTCACGACGATCGATCTCGCGCAGCTGTCCACGGTCACCGGCGGCCAGGGTGGAACGTTCGAGCGCCTCGGTGGCGCCGCCGGCGAGACGCTCGGTCGGTGGGGCGCGAAGCTGTTGCCGCAGCCGGCGCAGCCGATCGGCAACGCCGTGCTGCCGCCGGCCGGACGCGCGGTCGGCGAGTACGCGGGTCGCGCCGTCGACAATCTGACGAACGGGCTGCCTCGCGTCGGCCGCTAGCGCTCGCGCGCCTTCGCGGTCGGGATCCGCGCGGCCTCGTGTCGCGTGCGCGCCCGTGCTGCGAGCGCGCGGTGCACGGCGGAGTAGGTACCGGTGCCGGCGATGATCGCCATCAGCGCGACGAGCCACCAGAACCGGCCGGACTCGCCGGCGGCGGTCACGAGGTCGAGGCCGTGGCGGCGGCCGACCTGGTAGATCACGAGCGCGACGCCGGAGCCTGCGACGACGCCGGCGACGATCGCGATCGCGCACCGGCCCGCGCCGCCCGGAACCGTCTCCGATGTCACGCGTGCCGGATACCGCGAATCGAGCGCTGGCTCAACCGCGGTGTCACGCGCGCTCGCGGATGCGCGCCGTCGCGATCGGCAGGTGATCGCGCATGCGGCGGTGACGCGCGCGCCACCGGATGCCGTCGAGGCCGCCGAAGTACAGGCCGGTCGAGACGACCATGCTGATCGCGACGCGCAGCCGATCGTCGCTGCCGACGTTCCAGCATTCGATGACGATCAACGTGGCGAGCCCGGCGGTCACCGCGACCGCGAGCACGATTGCCATCGACGACGGATCGGCGGCCGCGGCGGGCCGCGGACGCAGGTGCGGCGGTGCTTCGAGCACGCGCAGCACTCCGAACGCGAGCACGGCGACGATCGGCGCGACGCTGGCGAACGTCACCGGCTCCGGGTTGCCGATCGCGATGAACGCGACGAGGCACGCACTGTAGAGCACCCACCACTTCGACCACGCGATATCCCGCAGCCGCACCATGATCCGATCGTGGCGCTCGTCGGGTCGCGCGTCCATCGCAAAGTGCAGCCCGCGCTCACGCGAAGATCGCGTCGAGCCGCGTGCGCACGCTATCCGACAGTGGCGGCGCGGCGGCGATGGCGAGCGCCTCGTCGAGGTGGTCGCGACGATGCAGGCGCGGCAGCGCGAACGCGCCGTTGTCGAGCACGTAGCGCAGCGCGAGCTCGGCGACCGTCGACGCCTCGACGTCACGCGGACGCTTCGCGCGATCGAGCGCCTCGCGCGCGGCATCGCTCGATCGCGCGGCCGGTGGCTCGTGGCGGACGAGCGGCGCGAGCTTCGCGATCGCGACCGAGATCCGCTCGAGCGTCGCGTCGTCGAGCGCGCGGCGATCGTCGCGCGGCGGCAGCTTGACGCCGGGTCCGAGCGTGCCGGCGAGCGCGCCGCCGGCGAGCGGACGCCGCGCGAGGATCGTGCGCTTGCCGTCGACGAGAAACTCGCAGCTGCGCTCGCACAGGCTCAGCGGCACCGCGAGCGCGGCCAGCCACGGCTCGTCGGCGATCGCGGTTGCCGCGGCGCGCGCGTCGTCGCTATCGGCGACCGGATCGAGGGCCGCCGCCCACTGCAGCGCCTTGCCTTCGCGGACCAGGCGCATGCACGTGCCGGCGAGCTCGGGCCATGCCGGCGAGCTGCGCCAGCTCGGCGTGATCGGCAGCTGGACGAGCGGCAGCACGTCGAGCCGCGTCGCCCGCAGGCTGGCCTCGACGCGCTCCTGGACGTAGCGCGCGGGCAGTCGCTCGGGGAGCACGTCGCGGCGCGGCGCGCCGGGGCGGGGCGCGACCAGCGGGATCCGCGTCGCGAGCATGACCGTGTCACGCAGTCGCAGGCTGCGGATCGCGTCGCCGCACATTCGCTCGGCGTCGGGTTCCTCGCTGACGTCGACGAGTGCGATGCCGAGCTCGAGGGCCCGGTGCAGCGCGCGCTCGAGCTCGCGGGCGTCGACGCCGCGCGCATCTGCGGTCGCGAGTCGCACGTCGCCGACGCCAATCACCGTGGTCATCGTGGTGCCGAGGGCGCGCTGGTTCACCCGGCGAGCCTAGATCACCTGACGACGTTTACTCGACGGGCGCGGTCGGGTTAGATCGCGTGATGGATCGTACGCAGTCCCCCGAGACCGCGAGCTCCGCCGGCCCCGTGGGCGCGGCGGTGCCGCGTGTCGACGGCGTCGCGAAGGTGACCGGCCGCGCCCGCTACCTCGACGACCTCGATGCGCCCGGCGTCTGGCACGGCGCCACGGTGCGGTCGCAGGTCGCGCATGGCGTGCTCGAGGCGATCGACCTCGATCCCGGGTTCGACTGGTCGAAGGTCGTCGTCGCGACGGCGGCGGACATCCCGGGCCACAACGTGATCCGGCTGATCGAGGACGACCAGCCCGCGCTCGTCCCGATCGGTGGCCGGGTGATGCACGTCGACGAGGCGATCGCGATCGTCGCGGCACCGACGCGCGCGCTCGCGTTCGCGGCGCTGAAGGCCGTCAAGCCGCGGATCCGGCCGCTGCCGGCGGTGTTCACCGTCGAGGATTCGCTCGCGGTGACGCAGAAGCTCTACGGCGCCGACAACGTGTTCAAGCAGTTCCTGATCCGCAAGGGGCACGTCGCCGACGCCGAGCTCGAGCCGATCTTCGCGCGCGCGGCGCAGGTGATCGAGGGCAGCTACTACACGTCGCCGCAGGAGCAGATGTACATCGAGCCGCAGGCGATGATGGCCGAGTGGGACGGCACGCGCTGCTACCTCGTCGGCTCGATGCAGTGCCCGTACTACGTGCACAAGGCGATGAAGGCGTTCCTCGGCTGTGAAGCCGACGATGTCGTCATCACGCAGTCGGTGACCGGCGGCGGGTTCGGCGGCAAGGAAGAATATCCGTCGATGCTCGCCGCGCACGTCGCGGTCGCGGCGCGCAAGTCGGGGCGCGCGGTCAAGATGGTCTACGACCGCGACGAGGACATCGCGGCGACGACGAAGCGCCATCCCGCGTTCACGAGGCACCGGCTCGCGGTCGACGCCCGCGGCGAGTTGCTCGCGATCGACATCGACGTCGTGATGGACGGCGGCGCGTACCTGACGCTGTCGCCGGTCGTGCTGTCGCGCGGCGTGCTCCACGCGCCCGGTCCGTATCGCTGCCCGGTCGTGCGCGTGCGCGGCCGCGTCGTCGCGACGAACCATCCGCCGCACGGCGCGTTCCGCGGCTTCGGCGCGCCGCAGACGACGTTCGCGTACGAGCGCCAGATGCAGAAGCTCGCGCTCGCGCGCCACGAGGATCCGATCGCGCTGCGCAAGCGGCTCGCGCTGCGCTCCGGCGACACGACCGCGACCGGCCAGACGCTGACGTTCTCCGTCGGCACCGACGAGGTGTTCGCCGCGATCGAGCAGGTCGCGGGCCCCGCGCCCGCGCGCCACGGCACGTCCGCGAGTGGCTCGCCGGTGCGGCGCGGCCGCGGCTTCTGCTTCTACTTCCACGGCGCAGGCTTCACCGGCTCGGGCGAGCAGCGGCTCGCCGGCCGCGCGAGCGTCGCGGTCAGCGCCGACGGCCGGTTCGAGGTGCGCTCGAGCTCGACCGACATCGGCCAGGGCGCGATCACGATGTTCACGCAGATCGCCGCCGGCGCGCTCGGCGTCGAGGCCTCGCAGGTCACCGTCGTCGATCCGTCGACGGCGCAGGTCCCGGACAGCGGCCCGACGGTCGCGAGCCGGACGTGCATGGTCGTCGGTGGCGTCGTCGAGCGCGCGGCGCGTGGGCTGCGCGGCAAGCTCGAGGGCTGGGCCGCCGAGGTCGGGCTGTCCGGTGCGCCGCTCGCGGAGATCGCACGCAAGCGCGCGGCGGCCGCGGGCGAGCTCGTCGAGACGATCCAGTACGAGCCGCCGCCCGGCATCCAGTGGGACGACGCGACGTACACCGGCTCGGCGTACCCGGTCTACGGCTGGGCGGGTTGCCTCGTCGACGTCGCGGTCGATCTCGACACCTACGAGGTCGCGATCGAGCGCTGCGTGCAGGCGGTCGATGTCGGCAAGGCGATCAACCCGGCGATCGTGCGCGGTCAGATCGACGGTGGCACGTTGCAGGCGCTCGGCTGGGCGGTGCTCGAGAACGTCGTGTACAAGGAAGGCCGCGTCGCGAACGCGAACATGACCAACTGCATCGTCCCCACGTTTGCCGACGCGCCCGAGCTCGAGACGATCCTGATCGAGTGCCCGTATCCGTTCGGCCCGTCCGGCGCGAAGGGCGTCGGCGAGATCCCGATGGACGGCCCGGCCGCCGCGGTCGCGAATGCCGTCGAGGATGCGCTCGGCTGCGCGTTCGATGCGCTGCCGATCTCGCCCGAGGTCGTCGCCGCCTCGAAGCCGCGGTGGAGCGCGTCGTGAAGATCACGCTCGAGCTCAACGGCGAGCCGCGCTCGGTCGAGACGTCGCCGTGGAAGCGACTGCTCGACGTCCTGCGCGAGGATCTCCGGCTCACCGGCACGAAGGAAGGCTGCGGCGAAGGCGAGTGCGGTGCGTGCACGGTCATGCTCGACGGCGAGGCGGTCAACGCGTGCCTCGTCGCGGTCGGCCAGTGCGATGGTCGCAAGGTCACGACGGTCGAGGGCCTCGCGCGCGGCGAGGTGCTGCACGCGGTGCAGCGCGCGCTCGTCGCGTGCGGCGGCGCGCAGTGCGGCATCTGCACGCCGGGGATCGCGGTGTGCGCCGCGCACGTGATCGATCACGGGCTCGTCACCGAGCACGACGAGCACACCGCACGCGCACGGGTCCGCGAGCTGCTCGCCGGCAACATCTGCCGGTGCACCGGCTATCAGCTGATCGTCGACGCGATCATCGCCGCCGCGCGCGAGGTCAGCGAGGGCACGCGATGATCCCCGCCTACGTTCGCCCGCGCGACCTCGCCGAGGCGCTCGCGACGCGCGCCGCGCACCCGGACTGGATGGTGCTCGCCGGCGGCACCGACCTGATGGTCAACGCGAATCACCGCCCCGCGCCCGCCGGCATCCTCGATCTCTGGCGGATCGCGCCGCTGTGCGCGATCACCGCGAACGCCGAGCAGATCTCGATCGGGGCCGGCGCGACGTGGTGGGAAGTCGAGCAGCACGCGATCGTCCGCGAGCGGCTCACCCCGCTCGCGCTCGCCGCACGCGAGATCGGAGCGCTCCAGATCCAGACGCGCGGCACGCTCGGCGGCAACGTCGGCACGTCGTCGCCGGTCGGCGACAGCCTGCCGGTCCTGCTCGCGCTCGACGCCGAGCTGGAGCTCGCCTCGACGCGCGGCAGCCGCCGCGTGCCGTACGCGACGTTCTGCACCGGCTACCGCAAGACGCTGCTCGCCCCGGACGAGCTGATCGTCGCCGCGCACATCCCGCTGCCGGCACCCGGGACGCGGATGACCTGGCGCAAGGTCGGTACGCGCCGCGCGCAGTCGATCTCGAAGGTGATGGGCGCCGCAGCATTCACGCTCGACGGCTCGACGATCACGTCCGCGCGCGTCGCGTTCGGGGCCGTCGCCGACCGCCCGATCCGGATCGCCGCGGTCGAACAAGCCGTCGTCGGCACCCGCCTCGGCGACCAGGCCTCGGAGGCCGCCCGCACCGCACTGCGCACCGCGATCCGACCGATCGATGACGTGCGCTCGACCGCGGGCTACCGGCTCGACGTCGCCGAGAACCTCGCAGCGCGGTTCTTCGCCGCGTCCGTGTCATGATTCGTTCGCGTGTCGTCGCCGCCTGATCCGAAGCCGGACGCAACCGCCGCGCCCCCCAGCGGGGACGACGCGGACGCGCGCCCGAGCGACACGTCGATCGCACATCCGGCCGTCCCCTCTCCGGTCGACGCGGGGGCCGACCAGGTCGCCGCGACCGCGCTGCCGGACACCGCCGTCGAACCCACCGGACATGCCGGACAGAGCGCAGCCGGACAGACCGGAGCCGGACAGAGCGCAGCCGGACACAGCGCAGCCGAACAGAGCGCAGCCGGACAGAGCGCAGCCGGACAAGACGCAGCCGGACACAGCGCAGCCGGACACAGCGAGACCGGACAGAGCGCAGCCGGACAAGACGCAGCCGGACAGAGTGCAGCCGGACAGAGCGCAGCCGGACAAGACGCAGCCGGACAAGACGCAGCCGGACAAGACGCAGCCGGACACAGCGCAGCCGGACAGAGCGCAACCGGACAACCCGGACAGGTCGAAGAGGCGGTGCCGCGATCCCGGACACCGTCGGGGTCGGTGGATGTCGCCTTCTCGAGTCCGAGCCTTGCCGCGGCGAGCGGAGCGGCGCGTTCGCGAACGCCGTCGGGATCGCCGTCGGGATCGATCGACGTCGCGCTGTCGAATCCGACGATGTCGCCAGCGACGTCCGGTTCGATCGAGCTGTCGATGTCGGATCCCGAGCTGTCGGCGAGTCAGGCGCGCAGTGGCGATGGCGTCCCGATCGGTCCGGCGTCCGATCTCGAATCGGCGCCGGTGTCGAGCGGACGCGTGACGTCGATGGCGGTGGCTGCCACTGGGCCGACGGAAGCGCGCAGCAAGCGGATCAAGGAGACCGCGAAGGACACGCTCGACAAGGGCGTGACGCGGATCGGTAGCGGGCTCGAGACGATCGGCGAGGGCGTCACGCGGATCGGCGAGCGCTCGAAGAAGGTGCCGCTCGTCGGATCCGGTGTCACGAAGATCGGCGAAGGGATCACGGAGCTCGGCGAGTCGCTGACCGATCTGCCGCGCGTGGCGCGCACGCGGCGAGGCCGGTTGCTGCTGCGCAGCCTCGTCGTCGGCTTCATCCTCGTGTTCGCGTGGATCGCGGTGATCGTGGCGCTGCAGGTTCGCGGCAACGATGCGCCGGACTTCCGGCCCGACGCCGAGCGGATCCTCCGCGATCTGAGCAAGGGCTCGGCGTCGATCGGCGAGGTCTACGAGAAGGCGTCGCCGCGCTTCCACGAGGTCGTTCGCAAGGAGCGCTTCATCGACGACATGATGGACCTCAACGCGACCGTCGGTAAGTTCAAGGAGGTCACGTCGATCAACGAGTCGCTCGTGACGCGTGGCCCGACGGGCAAGATCGGCCGGATCTCGCTGAGCGCGGAGTACGAGCGCGGCAAGACGCGCGCGGCGATCTCGCTGCACTGGGACGAGGGCGAGTGGAAGCTGCTCGGCGTCGGCGTCGAGGTGCCGCCCGAGGTGCCGATCACGCAGGCGCAGCGCGAGGAACGCGTGCAGGCGTGCAAGGACCCGATGGATCCGAAGCGCTGCGACGTCTACATCGCGGCAAACGCGATCCTCGAGAAGCTGCGCGATGGCCAGGCCGAGCAGGTCTGGGATCAGGCGACCCGGCTGTTCCAGAAGCAGGAGGAGAAGGCGCGGTTCGTCCAGATCCAGCGCGAGCACGCGAGCGTCCTCGGCGAGTACCGCCGCATCATCGCGGTGACCGAGGCGAAGGTGATCGGCGGGACCTACGGCATCTACGACGTGCTCGTCGAGTACTCGAAGGCGAACGTGCGCGCGATCTTCGGATTCGATCGCGGCTCGAAGGCGGATCCGTGGGAGCTGCGCAGCCTCAAGGTCGTGCTGCCGATGCCGCGTCTCGATGACGTCGAGGCGAGCGAGACGGTCGGGCCTCCGCTCGTGCCGTCGCTCGGATCGGGTAGTGCCGGATCTGCGATCGGATCGTCGCAGCCAACCGGCTCCGCGAGTGGCGGCTCGGGCTCGGGCAAGCCGACGCGGACCACGCGGGCGACGATCAAGTCGGGCGGCAAGGCGGGCGGCGGAACCGGCTCCGGCAGCGCGACGAAGACGCCCGCGACGTCGGGATCGAATGCCGGTGCGGGCTCGGGATCCAGCGCGGCAGGCTCCGCGGGCTCGGCGAGCGGGCCGACGTTCACGGGATCCGATTCGCCAGGCGCGACGCAGCACGCGGGATCCGGCGCGGGTTCCGGCGCGAAGTAGTCAGCGGGTCTCGACGACGCGCGCCGCGGGCAACGTGGCGCGCTCGCGCCGTCGACGCAGCAGCGTCGCCGCGGCCCACGCGGCGATCGTGATGCCGGGCCAGGCGAGCCAGATCGCGTTCGCCCACGTCGGACGCTCGAAGCGGAACGCGAGGACGTGCTTGCCGGCGGGGACGTCGATCGCCGGAAAGTCCGGGGTCACGCGCCGGACGCGGACCTCGGCGCCGTCGACGTACGCGTGCCAGCGCGGATGCCAGCTCTCGCGCGCGACGAACGTCGTCGGCTGCTCGACCTCGACGGTCGCGTAGATGTCCGCGACGTCGCCCGGCGACGGATCGACGTGGAACGCGCTCGTCACCTTGCCGTGCGGTGGGCCGCTCGGTCCGCCGTGGCCGTGATAGGCGAGGTGCTTGTTGTCCATCGGCGCGCTGCTGCGCAGCCAGTCGATCGCGGCCTTGCGCACCGGCGACCCGGCGCGCGACTCACCTTCGGGCAAGCTGCCGGTGATCTCGACGGCGGACACCGCGCCCGGAGCGGGCAGCCGGCGCAGCTCGTAGCGATTCGTCTGCAGCAGCGTCTCGCCGGCGGGCGCCGACGATTCGTTGCTGCGGGCGAACGTGAACAGCGGCGTGTCGTAGACCCACGCGAGCTTCGGGAAGTCGCGCACGCTCCACACGAAGTCGTAATTCGGGCTCGCCTGCAGACCGCCGCCGCCCATCTGCAGCAGCGAGGGTCGCTTCGCGTAGACGTAGCTCAGCAGGTTCCACCAGTGGTTCTCGCAACCGGGGCCGACCTGCTTCTTGCCCTGCGGCAGCGTCTTGATCGTGTCGATCATCTCCATCATCTCGCCGCGGTAGTCGTACGCGTCGAGGACGTTGATCCGGCTCGACAGCACGCGGCTGCCCGAGAAGCCGATGAAGATCGCGAGCCCCATGCCGATCGCGATCGCGGCGGTGCGGATGCCGTAGAGCAGCTCGCGCTCGGGCCGCTTGCCGCCGAACAGGGTCGCGATGCGGTGGACCACGGAACCCGGGCGCGCGTGCCAGATGTCGCGCGCGATCGTGTACGCGCCGGCGCCGATGCCGAGCGCGAGCACGACCTGCATCGCGCCGAGGAAGCGGACGGCGGGCAGCAGATCGTCGGCGGTCTTCGGCGTGTGCGGGCCGATCGCGAGCAGCGTCGCGTACGCGAGCGCGGGAGCCCACAACCAGCGCGCGAACCGCATGCGCGCGAACACGAGGACGACCGGCAACACCCAGGTCATCACCACGAAGCGGCGGTAGTCGAGGATCGCGCCGCTCGTGAACCACTTCATCAGGTCCTTGTAGCCAGGCCCGACCTCGTCGGCGACGCGATGCGGAAATCCGCCGAAGCCATCGCGATCGACGATCACCGTCAGCCAGCCCGGCATCGTCGCGACGAGCAGACACGCACCGAGGATGCACAGCCGGACGAAGATGCGGATCGTCGGCGCGGGTGTCGGGCGTGGCAGCTCGTCGGGCTCGGACCGGCGCAGCCGCAACGCGAGCCGTGCGGCGAGCGCGCCGAGCAGCAGCACCGGACCGAGGTAGAGCCAGCCGACCCACTTGTCCGTCGCGACGTTGTCGACGGTGACCTGGTCGTGATCGAGGACGAACGCGCCCAGGTTCAGGAGCAACGCGATCACGACGCCGACGAGCAGCACGAGCGTCAGTGCGCGACCGCGCAGCGCGAGCCGGACCAGGATCGCGGCGAACAGGATCAGCGGCGGGAGCAGGAAGTACTTCGGCGCGAGCGCGAACGCGGCTGCGGTGCCGAGGAACAGCACGCCGACGAGCGCGAGGAACACGACCTTGATCGTGGTGCTGCGGATCGGCGCCGCGAGGTAGTACGCGAGCGTGCCGGTCGGCAGCGCGAAGAAGCACAGCGCGATGCTCGCGAACGGATGGCACAGGAACACGAACGCGCCCCACGCGATCGCGGCCGGCAGGTGATCGCCGTGCAGCAGGTAGCGCACGGCGTAGCCGAGCCCGAGCGGGAACGCGGCGAGCGCCCACGTCTGCGTGTAGAGGCCGACCTGGAACGTGCCGTCGGCGCCGGTGCCCCAGCGCGACGCGCCGGACAGGAACGCGACGCCGAACGCGCCCGCGATTGCTTGCCATGGCGACGCGCCGAGCATCCGCATCCCGCGGTACGCCGCGAGCGGCGCGAACGCGAGCGGTAGCCACAGGCTGAGCTGGAACCAGAACAGGTGGTGGCCGAACACCGCGGCGGGCAGCGCCGACGCGAGCTGCGGGATGACCTGGTAGTAGTACGCGGACGCGAAGCCGCCGTTCGCGCTCGGGTTCCACAGGTCCCAGTCGCCGGCGCGCAGGCAGTCGGCGAGCCGCGCGCTCTCGGCCATGTGAAAGGTGAGGTCGTCGCCGACGGTCTCTCCCTGGAACACGCCGGCGTACATCACCGACGTCGCGATCGAGAGCACGACGACCGACGGGATCGCGGCGTGGTCGACGACCCACTCCGCGCAGCGGTCCCACAGATCGCGATCCTTCGTCGGCGCCGGCAGTGGATGGGTCACCGCGTAGGCGCGCAGGAACAGCGCCGCGCCGACGACGAAGATCAGCGCGCTCGCGAACGACAGCTCGTCCTCGAACAGCGCGAACCGGAACCACGTCGCGCCGAGCATCATCGCCAGCGTCCCGGCGACGAGCGCGACCCGGCGCGCGACCTCGAGCAGCGTCAGCGGTCGCGCGAGCCGCACGGGCTCGTCGTCGGCGACGGCGTTCGGTTCTGCATCGGCGAGCGCAGGCGCGGGCTCGGTGGTCGCGCGCACGCGCTTGCGGACCGTGCGCACGATCGCGGCGACGCCCGCGATGATCGAGCCGAGCGGGATCAGGCGTGCAGGTCCGGCGGTGCCGATCCGCAGCTGCAGGATCACGACGCCGATCCCGACGAGCAGGAGCAGCACGCCGATCACGAGGTTGATCGTATCGAGCTCGGAGCGCCGGGGACCGAGGCTCACGGCGCCTCCAGCAGCGCGGCGATCTCGTCGTCGGAGAACACCGGCGTCGCCCCGCGAACCCCGGCGACCGCGCTCGCCCATCGGCTCGCCGCGCGCGCCGACCCCTGGAGATCCCAGCCGCTCGTCAGCCCGTAGATCAGGATCGCGAGGTACGCATCGCCGCAGCCGACGTTGTCACCCGCGCGCGGCGCGGCGACGCCGGCGATCTCGAGCACGCCGTGCTCGGAGTACAGCGTCGAGCCGGCCGCGCCGTGCGTGACCGCGACGAGCTTCGCGTGCTCGCGCAGCCGCGCGACCGGATCCGGCCAGCCGAGCCACTCGCGCAGCGCGCCGAGCTCGCGATCGTTGAGCTTGATGATGTCGGCGGCTCGCAGCGCGTCGCCGACCGCGATCCGGTACTCGTCGCCGGGGCGCAGGTTGAGATCGCACACCTTCGTGCAGTGACTCGCGGCCGCGATCGCCTGGCGCCAGCTCGCGAGGCCCTCGACCGAGCGCTGTGCGAGCGTGCCGAAGACGAACACGCCGGCCTCGCCGAGCGCGCGGATCACCGCCGGCGTGCATTCGATGCGCTGCCACGCACGGCCGTCGTGCAGCTTGTAGCGCGGCTCGCCGTGCTCGACGGTGACGGTGACCTCGCCGGTCGCGCGCTCGGGATCGATCTGCACGAGCGAGGTGTCGACGTGCTCGGACAGCCGCGCGATAGCGCGCCGGCCATCGTCGTCGTCGCCGACGCGGCTGACGAGCTGCGGCCAGCCGCCCGCCATCCCGAGGTGCCAGGCGACATTCGCCGGCGCGCCGCCGAGCTGGTCACCGTCGGGAAACCGATCCCAGAGGACCTCACCCCAGATGACGACGGCGTCGGTTGACATCGGCTGACTTAGTGTAAATAATACACTTAAACAACGTGACTCGACAGGACGGCATCGACGACGTCTACGGCGGCTCGCTGGCCCTGCTGACGGATTTGTATCAGCTGACGATGGCCTGCGGCTACTGGCAGACCGGCACGAGCGAGCACGAGGCGGTGTTCCATCTGACGTATCGCCGACCGCCGTTCGGTGGTGGCTACGCGATCGCCGCCGGGATCGCGCCCGCGCTCGCGTTCCTGCGCCGGATGCAGTTCACGCCCGAGGATCTCGCGTACCTCGCGACGCTCACCGACGCGACGGGCGGTCGGCTGTTGCCCGATGGCTTCCTCGCTTACCTGCGCGACTTCCGGTTCGCGTGCACGGTCGACGCGGTGCCCGAAGGCAGCATCGTGTTCCCGCACGAGCCGATCGTGCGCGTCACCGGTCCGATCCTGCATGCACAGCTCGTCGAGACCGCGCTGCTGACGCTCGTCAACTTCCAGTCGCTGATCGCGACGAAGGCATCGCGCGTCGTCGCGGCCGCGCGCGGCGCCCCGGTGCTCGAGTTCGGCCTCCGCCGCGCCCAGGGCATCGATGGCGGCGTCGCGGCGTCGCGCGCGGCGTACATCGGCGGCGCCGACGCGACGTCGAACGTGCTCGCCGGCAAGCTGTTCGGGATCCCGGTGCGCGGCACGCACGCGCACAGCTGGGTGATGTTCCACGGCGACGAGCTCGCCGCATTTCGCGCGTATGCCGAGGCGCTGCCCGGCAACTGCACGTTCCTCGTCGACACCTACGACTCGCTCGACGGCGTGCGCAACGCGATCACCGTCGGTCGCGAGCTGCGCGCGCGCGGCCACGAGCTACTCGGCATCCGCCTCGACTCCGGCGACCTCGCGCACCTCTCGAGCGAGGCGCGCCGGCTGCTCGACGAGGCCGGCTTCACCTCGACGAAGATCGTCGCCTCGAACGATCTCGACGAGACGCTGATCGGCTCGCTGCACGAGCAGGGCGCACGGATCGACACGTGGGGCGTCGGCACGAAGCTCGTCACCGCGTTCGACCAGCCCGCGCTCGGCGGCGTCTACAAGCTCGGCGCGACGCGCGACGGCGACGGCGCCTGGCGCCACGTCATCAAGCTGTCCGAGCAGCCGATCAAGATCTCGAATCCCGGCATCCTCCAGATCCGCCGCCTCCGGCGCGGCAACGACCTCGTCGGCGACATCATCTACGACCTCGATGCCGGTCTCGCGGGCTCGACGCTGCACGACATCGAGGATCCGACGCGCCCCGCGTGGTCGCCGACCTTCGATCGCGCGGACGATCTGCTCGTCACCTACCTCGAGCGCGGCGAGCCGGTCCGCACGCCGGACGATCTCGGCACCGCGCGCGCCCGCGCCGCCGCGGAGCTCGGCGCTCTGTCGCCGCGCACGCGCCGGTTCCTCAACCCGCAGCCGTACCCGGTCGGGCTCGATCCAAACCTCCACGCGCGCAAGCAGCAGCTGATCGCCGCCGCCCGAACGGGGTCAGGCTCCACTTGATCAACCTGGTGGCGCCCAACTGTCCCGAATCACGATGTCGATCGGGGTCAGGCTACACTTCGTCAACCTGCTCGCGCGCGGCGGCGGCCCGCTGGTTGAGCAAGTGTAGCCTGACCCCATTCGCATATGGAATTTCGCTGCGTTGCGCAGCACCAGGTTGATCAAGTGGAGCCTGTCCCCATGCACGAACCGCTGATCGTCTCGACGCTCGGCTACCAGTATCTGGGCGAGGCGATCGCCGCGCGCACGGGATGGGAGCTCGGCGTCGTCGTCCGCAAGACGTTCCCGGACGGCGAGCACTACCATCGCATCGAGAGCGATCCGGCGGACCGCGACGTCATCCTGGTCGGCGGCACGACCGATGACCGCGCCACGCTCGAGCTCTACGATCTCGCGTGCGGGCTGTGCACGGGTGGAGCGTACCGGCTGCGCATGGTGATGCCGTTCTTCGGCTACTCGACCATGGAGCGCGCGGTGAAGCCGGGCGAGGTCGTCAAGGCGAAGACGCGGGCGCGGCTACTGTCGTCGATCCCGCAGGCGAGCCGCGGCACGCAGGTGTTCTTGCTCGATCTGCACGTCGATGCGATCGCGCATTACTTCGAGGGCGGGATCCGCACGATCCACGTCTACGGCAAGTCGCTCGTGACCGCGGCCGCGCAGGGGCTCGGTGGCGGCAGCGGCTTCGTGCTCGCGTGCACCGATGCCGGACGCGCGAAGTGGGTCGAGTCACTGGCGAACGACATGCACGTGCCGGCGGCATTCGTGTACAAGCGGCGCGGTGAGGAGGACGGGGAGCCCGAGGTGACGGGCGTGTCGGCGCAGGTCCGCGGCAAGCGCGTGATCATCTACGACGACATGATCCGCACGGGCGGCTCGCTGATGAACGCGGCGGAGGCGTATCGCGAGGCGGGCGCGGTGTCGATCGATGCGATCGCGACGCACGGGCTGTTTCCCGGCGACTCGCTCGACAAGATCCGCGCGAGCGGGCTGTTCGGCGCGATCTGGGTGACCGACAGCCACCCGCGCGCGGTCGCGCTGCAGAGCGAGTTTCTCCACGTCGAGAGCACCGCGGGGCTGCTCGTCCAGCATCTCAAGTCCAACCGGTAATCGCATGAGACACATCAAAGTCGGCGTCGCCTGTGTCAACCAGACCCCGTTCGCGTGGGACGAGAACTTCGCACACCTCGCGCAGGCGATCGCGCACGCGCGCGAGCAGGGCGTGTCGCTGCTGTGCCTGCCCGAGCTCGCGGTCAGCGGCTACACGTGCGAGGACGCGTTCTTCATGGACGGCCTGCAGGACCGCGCGTTCGTCCAGCTCGAGGAGCTCGCGAAGCTGACGACCGGGATGGTGGTCGCCGTCGGGTTGCCCGTCTATCACGAGAAGGCGCTGTACAACACCGCGGCGCTGCTCGTCGACGGCGCGATCGCCGGGTTCGTCGGCAAGCAGTTCCTCGCCGGCGACGGGATTCACTACGAGCCGCGGTGGTTCAAGGCGTGGCCGCCCGGCGAGGTCGACATGCTCGAGCGCGCGGCGGCCGACGGCAGCATCGTGCGCTATCCGTTCGGCGACCTGATCTTCGAGGTCGGCGACATCCGCATCGGG
This sequence comes from Kofleriaceae bacterium, assembly GCA_035715365.1. GTDB lineage: Bacteria > Myxococcota_A > Polyangia > Haliangiales > Haliangiaceae > JABFXX01. The sequence continues at coordinate 74,571 of DASTLB010000050.1, forward strand.
TTCGAGATCTGCGAGGACGCGTGGGTCGCGAATCGCCCGGGGACGGATCTCGCGCTGCGCGGTGTCGACATCCTTCTCAATCCGTCGGCGAGCCACTTCGCGTTCGGCAAGTTCGCGGTGCGGCAGCGGTTCGTCGTCGAGGGCTCGCGCGCGTTCGGCGTCGCGTACCTGTACGCGAACCTGATGGGCAACGAGGCCGGCCGCGTGATCTACGACGGTGGCGGCCTGATCGCCTCGAACGCCGAGCTCGTCGCGCGCGGCCGGCGGTTCTCGTTCCACGACGTCGAGCTCGCGACCGCGGTGATCGACATCGACGCGAACCGCCGCGAGCAGGCGCGCCGCGGTAGCCACCGCCCGCGCCACGACGCCGAGATGATGGTCGTCGCGCGGCCGTTCGTGTGGCCGGTGCGCAAGCCGGAGCTGCCAGCGCAGATCGGCACGTCCTGGGAGGACAGCCCGAGCGTGCGCGAGGAGGAGTTCGGTCGGGCGGTCGCGCTCGGGCTGTGGGATTACCTGCGCAAGAGCAAGTCGCAGGGCTACTGCGTCTCGATCTCCGGCGGCGCAGACTCCGCGGCGTGCGCGGTGCTCGTCGCGCTCGCGGTCCAGCTCGCGTTCATCGAGCTCGGTCCGCTCGGCGTCCGCGCGCAGCTGCCGGCGGTGCCGCGGCTGCACGAGGTGATCGAGCGCGGCGGCGATCTGCGGCAGGCGATCGGCGCGCTGCTGTCGTGCGCGTATCAGCCGACGGAGAACTCGGGCAGCGTGACGCGCACCGCGGCCGAGCAGGTCGCGAAGGCGCTCGGCGCCGAGTATCACGTGATCGACGTCGACGCGATGTACAAGGGCTACATCGCCGCGGTCGAGGCGGCGGTCGGCCGCAAGCTGTCGTGGGCGAGCGACGACATCACGCTGCAGAACATCCAGGCCCGCGTCCGCGCACCGTCGATCTGGATGCTCGCGAACCTGCGCGGCGCGGTGCTGCTGACGACGTCGAATCGCAGCGAGGCCGCGGTTGGCTACGCGACGATGGACGGCGATACCGCGGGCGGGCTCGCGCCGCTCGGCGGCATCGACAAGCCGTACCTGCGCGCGTGGCTGCGCCACATGGAGAGCCACGGCCTGTTCGGGCTCGAGCCGATCCCCGCGCTCTCGTACATCAACAAGCAGCAGCCGACCGCCGAGCTGCGGCCGCGCGTCGCCGGCAAGGCCGAGCAGACCGACGAGGCCGACCTGATGCCGTACGACTTCCTCGAGGCGGTCGAGGACTCGGCGATCCGCGACAAGCACACGCCGCTCGAGGTGCTGCTCGAGCTGCAGCCGCGCTACGCGCAGTACACCGCGCTCCAGCTCGCGACGTGGATCGAGCGGTTCTTCAAGCTGTGGTGCCGCAACCAGTGGAAGCGCGAGCGGCTCGCGCCGTCGTTCCACCTCGACGATCGCAACGTCGATCCGCGGTCGTGGTGCCGGTTTCCGATCCTGTCGGGCGGCTTCGATCGCGAGCTCGCCGAGCTGCGCGCGTACGTCGCATCGGGACAAGCGGACCGGTGAGCTTCACGTACGAATACCCGCGCGCCGCGCTCACGGTCGACTGCGTCGTGTTCGGGCTCGACGAGACCGATCTCAAGGTGCTGCTGATCCAGCGCCGGCTGCAGCCGTTCCAGCACGCGTGGGCATTGCCCGGCGGGTTCGTGCGCGTCGACGAGACGCTCGACGAAGCGGCGCGCCGCGAGCTCCAGGAAGAGGCCGGCGTCACCGACGTCTACCTCGAGCAGCTCTACACGTTCGGCGCGCTCGATCGCGATCCGCGCGAGCGCGTCGTCACGGTCGCGTACTTCGCGCTCGCGAAGCTGTCGGATCACCGGATCCGCGCGGCGACCGACGCGATGGGCGTCGGCTGGTTCGCGCTCGACGATCTGCCGAAGCTCGCGTTCGATCACGCCGACATCGTCGCCGCGGCGCACGACCGGCTGCGCGGCAAGGTGCGCTACGCGCCGGTCGGCTTCGAGCTGCTGCCGCCACGGTTCTCGCTGACCCAGCTGCAGCGGCTCTACGAGATCATCCTCGGCACCGATCTCGACAAGCGCAACTTCCGCAAGAAGATCCTGTCGCTCGATCTGCTCGTCGAGACCGACGAGGTCGAGCAGGGCGTCCGTCATCGCGCGGCGCGGCTGTATCGCTTCGATCGCCGCAAGTACGATCGGCTCACGAAGCACGGCTTCGAGTTCTCGATCTGACGGCTAGTTGTTGGACGCCTGGCAGTTGTCGTACTGCGAGTCGCAGCTCGATTCGCAGAACTTCGTGTTGCGCTCGCACGAGCTCCGGCACGATTCGCACTGCCGGCGGCATTCGTCCTGCCCCATGCTCGACAGACAGCTCGAGCACGTGTTGCAGCTGAACCGGCAATCGGTCTCGGCGCGGCTGCAGCCATCGCGGCAGCGAGACTTCTCGCCGCTGCAGTCGCGGCGCGGGCGCGGCGGCGGCTCGAACACGCGCGCCGGAGGCGACGAGCTCGAGTCGTCGTTGCGGCGCGACGTCCGCTTCGGTGCGGTCTTGACGGCGGTCGCGGTGTCCTGCGCGGTCGTGCCGCCGGCCGGCTGGTTCGTGACGAGCGCGGACGCCGGGATCTTCGCGGTGGTCGCCTTGCCGCCGCCGCCGCTGACGTTGCCCTTCGTCGAGTCGGCGCCGCCGATCGGCGCGAGCAGCACGTCGAGGCTGACCTTGCCACCGGCGTCGATCGCGAGCGTGCCGGCGTACGGCTGGTAGCCGAACGCATCGATCACGACCGAGTGCTTGCCCGGATCGAGATCGACGCGCTCGATCGGCGACACGCCGACGAACCGGCCGTCGACGGTGACGTTGCCCTCGGCCGGCTTCGACGACACCCGGAGCTGGCCGATCGCGACCGCGGTGGTGGCAGGCGGCGCAGCGGCAGACGGCGCGGTCGCGTTGCCGATCGCGATGCCGATCACGAGCCCGAGCAGCAGCATGCCGACGAGCCCGGCGATCCGTAGCGCGCGCGACGACGGCCGCGCGGTCACGACCGCATGCAGCTGCACCGGCCCGCGCGGATCCGGCGGATCCGGCTGCGCCGGCATCGTCGGGAGCAGGGCATCGTGCGGCTGCATCGCCGCCACTCATACTGTGTTCGCGGCGGCGAGACCAGATCGATTTCGTTACCGATCTGGCAGCAGCTGGCGGAGCTGCCACGCCTGCGTCGTCAGCTGGCGCTGCGCCTCGAGCTGGCCGCGCGACAGCGCGAGCGCCTGGTAGCCGCCGACCGCGAGGATCACGAGCGTGCCGCCGAACACGAGCGCGATCGTCGGCGGTCCGCCGAGCGCGAGCGCCGCCGACTGGCTGATGACCCGGTCGCCCTCGATCGCCCACGTCGGCGACAGCGCGCCGACCGCCTCGAGCAGGCACGGCACGAGCCAGCCCGCGATGCCGGCGATCACCGCGACGATCGGCTGGCGCGCGATCGACGGATAGGTCACGCACGACATGAACACGGTGCATGCAAGCACCGGCGCGAGCATCAGCGGACCGCAGACCCGCGTCATCAGCGCGACGAGCACGCCGGTGCCGAGGACGTAGATCGCGATCTCGCGCGTCGTCGCGGCGGTCTGCCGTGCGAGTCGATGGACCGCGAGCGACAGCACGACCGCGAGCGCGACGAACGCCGCGATCAGTGATGGGTTGCGGACGCCATTCCACCACGCGAGCGGCACGAGCAGCAGCGCCGGCGAATACGTGAAGCGCGCGCTGCGTGCGTGTGCCCGGACGTGCGCGGCCTCGGTGGCGCGGAGCTCGGCGGCGAGCGCGGGCGGTGGCTCCGCCGGCGGCTCGAGCATCAGCCGGCCGACGAGCTCGGCCGCGCCACCGAGCGCCGGGTCGAGCGCGAGTGCACGACCGGCGGCCTGCATCGCTTCGGCGCGGCTGTCTGCCGCGAACGCACGCTGCGCACGCGCGAGCTCGTCGGTCGCGAGCTGGCGGCGGCGCGCGAGATCGCGATCGCCGTCGAGGAATGCCTGCACCTTGTCGGCGACCTGCCGCGCGGTCGGGCGCTGCGCCGGCTCGCGCGCGAGCATCGCGACGCACACCTGATCGAGCTCCGGCGGCACCGCGCGCGTCGTCGCGACCGCGGCCGGTGATCCCGCGACCCCGTCGAGCGTGCTCGCGAGCGCGGCGTGCCCGCGCGGATGTAGCGGCGCGCCGGCGAGCAGCTCGAACAGGATCGCACCGAGCGCGTAGATGTCCGCGGCGGGCTCGACGGACGCGGCGTCCTGGATCTGCTCGGGCGCCATGTAACCGGGCGTACCGAGAAACGCGCCGGTGCCGGTGTGCTCGGTGTCGGTGGGCAGGCGACCGACGCTCGAGGCGCCCGCGGCCCGTCGCAGATCGCGCGCGAGTCCCCAGTCGAGCACGTACACCTCGCCGTAATCGCCGAGCATGATGTTCGCCGGCTTGAGGTCGCGATGCACGATGCCGCGGCCGTGCGCGAAGTCGATCGCGAGGCACACGTCCACGAACGCGCGCAGCAGCGGCTGCAGCGCGGGCTCTTGCACGAGTCGATCCGCGAGTGTCGTGCCGACGAGCCGCTTCATCGTGAAGAACGGCCGGCCCTGATCGTCGACACCGAGGTCGTGCACCGGCACGACCGCGGGGTGATCGAGCCGCGCCTGGATCCGCGCCTCGCGCAGGAACCGGGCGATCTCGTCGGGCGCGGGATCGGCCGTCCGCAACCGCTTGAACGCGACGTCGCGATCGACCCGCGCATCGCGCGCGCGCACGACCTCGCCCATGCCACCACGTCCGAGCAACTCGCCGACGACGTAACGCGGCGTGCCGGGATCGACCACCGGCGCCGCGCGGTCGTCGTGATGCGGGATCGCGTTGGTGTCGAGCGCCGTGTCCTGCAGGTGCTCGTCCTCGGACTTCATCCCTTCATCCTATGCGCGCGGGCACGGCGCACCGACGAAATCCGGACTATTCTCCTCGGTGCATGGGGACCGCAGTCGATGTGCAACGTGCGCCGACCGGCTGGCGCTGCCCCACCTGCGGGCGCGACAATCCGGCCGAGTACGCGGTCTGCCCGCACGACGCGACGCCGCGGACCGATCAGGCGAAGACCGCCGGAGATCCTCTGATCGGCGAGGTCCTCAATCGCACGTACAAGCTCGTGCGTCCGCTCGGTCAGGGCGGCATGGCGAAGCTCTACCAGGCCGAGCACCTGCGCATCGACGCGCGCTACGCGGTCAAGGTGATCCACGACGACCTCGCGCACGATCCGTCACTGCTGCTGCGGTTCGAGCGCGAGGCGCGCGCGGCCGGCAAGATCCACTCGCCGAACGTCGTCCAGCTCGTCGACGTGCTGCGCACCGCCGATGGCCGGCCGTGCCTCGTCACCGAGCTGCTCGAAGGCGAAGATCTCCAGACGCGGCTCGATCGCGCCGGCAAGCTCGCGGTCGGCGAGGCGATCCCGATCGCGCGCCAGATCTGTCAGGCCGCGGCCGCGGCCCATGCGGTCGGCGTCGTGCACCGCGATCTCAAGCCGAGCAACGTGTTCCTGTGCCCGAACGGCGAGGTCAAGGTGTTCGACTTCGGCGTCGCGAAGCTCGAGGGTGACGACAAGCTGACGCGCACCGAATCGGTGATGGGCACGGCCGCGTACATGGCACCGGAGCAAGCGCGCCGCGCCGCCGACGCCGGCCCGCTCGCCGACGTCTACTCGATCGGCGCCGTCCTCTATCACATGCTCACCGGCGAGCCGCCGTACGGCAACGTGCCCGCGCTCAGCCGGTTCGCGCTCGTGCTGCACGAGGAGCCGGCACGCCCGCGCACGATCAACGCGGCGATCCCCGAGGGCGTCGAGGCGGTGATCCAGCACGCGATGGCGCGCGATCCGATCGCGCGCGCGCAGTCCGCGATGGAGCTCGATGCCCAGCTCGCGGCGTTCGATCGCCCGCCGCGCGCGCCGCTCGTGACGCCGGTCTCCGGCGTGCCGCAGCCGATGCCGCCGAGCGCGAGCACCGAGATGCAGGCCGCCGACATCGCGCTGCGCGCGAAGCTCACCCGGCCGCTCGCCGTCCTCGTCGCGCTCGCGTCGAGCTTCGCGGTCGGCGCGTGGCTCGCGGCGATGCTCGCGCTGCTGTTCGAGCCGCACTCGACCGGCGAGCGCGCGCTGATCTCGATCATCGGCCTCGCCGCGTTCGGCGGCATGGTCGCGATGCACGTCACGACGCTGCGGCCACGCTGGCGCAGCACACCTGCGATCACGCGACGCATGCGATCGTTCACGCGCGCGCTGCTCGCCGGTGTGATCGCGCTCGGCGCGCTCGAGCTGTTCACGTACGGCACGCTCGCGATGTTTCGTGCCGAGCCACTCAAGATCGGGCTGCGGCTCGCGATCGCCGCCGCCGCGGCGGTGCTCGGGCTCGGCTGGCGCGCGTGGAAGCTCGACGCTCGCGTGCGGCGCTGGATCGGTTAGATTCCGTCGATGCAGCCCGGTGCGATGATCGGAGGCCGCTACCAGCTCGTCGACCCGGTCGCCGAGGGCGGCCTGTCGAGCGTCTGGCAAGGCGTCACGCGCACGAGCGAGGTGTTCGCGCGGCCGGTCGCGATCAAGGTGATGAAGCGTTCGTTCGCGGCGATGGGCGGCCCGTACCTGTCGATGTTCCTCGAGGAGGCCCGGATCGGCGCCGCGCTCCAGCACGCGAACCTGATCCAGGTGCTCGACTTCCTGATCGAGGCGACACCGTCCGGCCCGGTCTACTGCCTCGTCATGGAGTGGGTCGACGGCATCGACCTGCGCACGATGATGCGCGTCGAGCATGCGATGAAGCGCCCGCTGTCGTGGGGCTTCGTCGCGACCGTCGGCATCCGCGTGCTGCGCGGGCTCGCCGCCGCCCACGATCGCCGGCTCCCGGACGGCACGGCATCGCCCGTCATCCACCGCGACGCCTCGCCGCAGAACATCCTGCTCGCGCACAACGGCGACGTGAAGCTCGCCGACTTCGGCATGGCGCGCGCCCGTGATCGGATCGCCGAGCACACCGCGCCCGGCTTCATCAAGGGCACGCTGTCGTACATCGCGCCGGAGATCCTGACCGGCAAGCCCGCAACGCCGGCGAGCGATCTGTTCTCGGTCGCGGTCACGCTGTGGGAAGCACTCGCCGGCCGCCGGCTGTTCCACGCGAAGTCCGATGCCGAGGTCGTCGACAAGATCCGGCGCTGCGACGTGCCGCCGCTGCGCGACATCCGCAAGGACGTGCCGGCGCGAATCGCGGCCACGCTCCACCGCGCACTCTCGGCATTTCCCGAGCGCCGGTTCGGCGCCGCACGCGACATGGCCCACGAGCTCGGCGAGGTGCTGCGCACCGGACAGTCGTGGGGCGATGCCGACGCGATCGTGTCACGCGCGGTCACCGAGACGCGCGCTGCGATGCAGACGCTGCCGCGACCGCTGCCGGTGCTGTGAAGGAGCGCCCGCCGTGAGCGATGCACTCGAGGCCACGCTGATCGCATCGATCCGCGAGCGTCCCGACGACGACGAGATCCGGCTCGTCTACGCCGACCTGCTCGAGCAGCGCGGCGACCCGCGCGGCGAATACCTGCGGCTCGAGCTCGAGCTCGCGCGGATCCCGACGCGACTCGACGAGCTCGCGCGCCAGATCGATCCGGCGTGGCTCGCGCAGGTGCAGCGCCGCTACACGCTGTACCTGACCCGCGTCGGCTCGAGCCTGATCGGCACGATCAAGGAGGTCCGCGAGGTCACCGGGATCGGGCTCAAGGAGGCCAAGGACCTCGTCGACGCCGTGCGCGCCGGTCAGCGCCGCGAGATCATCTCCGGCAAGACGCAAGCCGAGGCGCACACGATCGCGCGCCGGTTCGCCGGCCTCGCGGAGCTCCAGGTCATCCCGCAACTACGGCGCGCGAGCACGCTCGAGGTCTGGCTCGTCGAGATCGACGAGGGTTGCCACGCCGATGCCGCGGAGCAGGTCGCTCGGACGACCGGCCGCACGCTCGCCGACGCCCGCGCGCTCGTCCTCGAGGTCACCGGCGGAACCCCTGCGCGGCTGCGCGGCGAGCTCGACTTCGAGACCGCAGAGACCATCGCGAGCGCGTTCGTTGGCATCGCTCGCCTCGAGTTCCGTGGCTCGCCAATCCCCTGAGGTAGAGTGCCCACCATGCGCGCGCTCGTGCTCGTCGATCTGCAATACGACTTCCTGCCCGGCGGCGCGCTCGCGGTCGCGAACGGCGACGAGACGATCGCCGTTGCCCAGCGCCTGATGCCGCGTTTCCAGACCGTCGTCGCGACGCAGGACTGGCACCCGCCGGACCACAAGAGCTTCGCGGTCAACAATCCGGGCATGGCGGTCGGTGAGCTCGGCGAGCTCGGCGGCATGCCGCAGGTGATGTGGCCCGCGCACTGCGTGCAAGGCACCCGTGGCGCCGAGCTCCACGCCGCGCTCGATCGCGACCGGCTCACGAAGGTATTCCGCAAGGGCACCGATCCGGAGATCGACAGCTACAGCGGCTTCTTCGACAACGGTCGCCGCAAGTCGACCGGCAAGGGCGAATGGCTCCTGCAGCACGGCGTCCGCGAGCTCGTCGTGCTCGGGCTCGCCACCGACTACTGCGTGAAGTTCACCGTCCTCGACGGCCTCCAGCTCGGGTTCGCGGTCACGCTCGTCGAGGACGGCTGCCGCGGCGTCAACCTCGATCCCGACGATAGCGAGCGCGCGATCGCCGCGATGCGCGACGCCGGCGCGACGATCATGACGAGCGCGGCGCTCGGCTAGTCCCGATCCTCGCAATCGTAGGTGTTCACGGCCACACGAACATCGACATTGCCATTCTTGAATTCGGGCAGACATGAAACGACTTCGCGCAATGTCTGACGAGCCGACATCGCGCCTCACACCGGCGTGAGGGCGCGTGCGCGTTCGGGTCGCCGCCGCGCGTCGAGGGCATCGAGATGGAGGTGGCCTCGCACGAACTCAGAACACGCGGCGCGAACCCGACGCGCTTCGTGGCTTGGTATGCGGCGCCGTCGACGATTCTTACATTCGGGGAAGAGATGAAACGGCCGCGCAATATCTGACGAGCCGACATCGCGCCTTCCCGGGCGTGAGGGAGCGTGCGCGATCGCGTCGGCGCCGCGCGATAGGATCCTCCCCAATAAAACAATCTCTGCTGGTGGTAGTAGGCCTGTGGGCAGTGTGGATTGGCGCGCATCTGGATCCGCGAGCGCCACGCCGCGCCAATCCAAGCGAGTGTGGACAGCGAATCGCCACGAACCGAAACATGGGGTTCGCTGTCCACACGAGCGGCACTGTCCACAGGCTCTGCGCGGCGCGTGCGATACGGCGAGGCGAGAGATGTGGCGAACGGCGGGACGTCGGGCAGGTAGGTCGACAAAGCGGCCGCCTCGGCGAACAGCCGCGCTCTACGCGGCTCGTCGCCGTCGGTGCGTCGGGCCGGGGACTTCATCGAGGCGAAGGAGGCCATGCCTTCGCCAGCCGACGCGCAACAACCAGGTGGTCGCGGGTCGTGTCGGTGGGGAGAGCCAGCGCAGCATGTTCTTCCACGGCTCATCGACGGGGAGCTCGTGCGACCAGCCGTCGAACCACATCGCACTCGAATACGGATCGACCCAGTCCGGCGGCAGCGATTCGCCGCGCTCGGCCAGGTGGTGCCTCCAGTTCAGGAGCACGTAACGAAGTGCGTGATGAACTTCGCGCGGCGTCTTCAATGCGCGGGCGTGATAGCGCTCCGCGAAGATCGTCCCGGTGCGCCCGAATAGCTTGTTGAGATTGCGAGTCATTCTCGTCTTGAATCGCTGCATTCCGGTGCCCAGCGCGGTCTTGTTCGCCGCTTCCGCCACCAGATGCATGTGGTCCGGCTCCACGCCGAACTCGACGATCCGGAAGTCATCGCGGTGCGCGCGATCCATCGCGTTCCAGATCTGCTTGACGGCATCCCCGTCTCTCAGCGATGGAAGCCCGCCGGCGAATCGCAACGTGATGTGATGCGGAAATCGCTCCGGCACGTCCTCGCGAGCTTCGTGCGCGACATGATGGCGCCCCTTTGGTCGTCCTGCGCCTGGTCGCCAACCTCCGTGACCCGAGGGCTTCCGAGCGAGATCGAGACTCATTTGATGAGCTGCACTGCGATGCATTCGGAATATCACGTGGCTATGACACTCCAGCTGATGACTCATGATTGATTCTCTCTGGATCGCCATATCTCGTACGCTCGACTCTCGATGTGCGTGAGTCTTGTCGAGTCAACGCGCACGCCAATCGCCGACGAGTACGGTTGCACTCCTCGCTGCTCGTCGATGCCGCGTGCGCTGCCGAGACGATCGAGACTCGCACGAATGTCCACGCCCGCCTCCCGCACCGCGCAGAGCCTGTGGACAGTGCCGCTCGTGTGGACGGCGAACCCGAGGTTTCGGATCGCGTCGATTCGCTGTCCACACTCGCTTGGATTGGCGCGGCGTGCCTCTCGAGGATCCAGATGCGCGCCAATCCACACTGCCCACAGGCCTACCGCCACCAGCAGAGTTTTTTGGGGAAAAGATTCTGTTGTCGCGCGGCGCCGACGCGAACGCGCGCGCTCCCTCATATTGGTGTGCGGCACGATGTCGGTGGTTCGGCGTCGTGCGCGCTTACCGCAAAGAAGACCTCGTGTGCTCGACCGCCGGGCCGCCGAAGAGCGCATCGCCGAGGCTGTTTCACATCTGCCGGAATTCAAGAGTGCGCGGCAATGGCGCCCCGCCGATCGCGAACGCTTCTCGATCGTCGCTGATCGCCGATGCCTTCGCGCGCACGCCGATCGCGCCTTGTCGCGCGACGCGGGTGAGAACGCCGACGCGCCCTCACGCCCGTGTCAGGCGCGATGTCCGCTCGTCGGAGATTGCGCGAAGCCGTTTCATATCTGCCGAATTCGGGAGATGGTCGATGAGCTCGCATGGCAGCTCGCGTGAAGCGCGTGTAGCCATGCTTGGCCCGCCTGACGCGCATCGACCGGCCGTTAACAGTCCGCCCGCTCGCCCGTCCTTGACCGGGTGGAGGTGCCTTACAGTGCCGGCGTGGAGGAGCTTCCGGCACTCGTCGTCGCCGCCCGTCGGGGCGACCGCGCGGCGTTCGCCGAGCTCTACCGCCGGTTCTCGCGTGCGGTCCACGGCGTCGTCCTCGCGCGGGTCGCGTACGGCGAGGCGGCCGACCTGGTGCAGGACGTGTTCGCGCTCGCGCTCGAGCGGCTGCCGCAGCTCGGCGAGCCCGCGGCGTTTCCGGGCTGGCTGCTGTCGATCGCGCGCAACCGGGCGATCGATCACGTGCGTGCGAAGAAGCCTGCCGACGAGCTGCCGGAGTTGCCGGTCGAGCCGTCGCGGCGCGCAGAGGTGCACGAGGTGCTGACCGCGCTGCGCGCGCTGCCCGAGGCGTATCAGGAGACGATGATCTTGCGCCTCGTCGAGGGAATGACCGGACCGGAGATCGCCGAGCAGACGGGGCTGTCGCCGGGCTCGGTGCGTGTCAACCTGCACCGAGGGATGAAGCTCTTGCGCGAGCGCCTCGGCATCGAGGAGGCCGATGACCAGGCCGGCTGACAGCGACGATTATCTGTGGGACCGATCCGGTCCCGCGGATCCCGACGTCGCGCGGCTCGAGCAGCTGCTCGCGCCGCTCGCGCACACGGCGCCGCTGCGCGTGCCCGACGAGCTCGCGGCGCGGCGGCGATGGCGGCGGCGGCTGCCGACGATCGTCGGACTCGCGGTCGGGGTGGCGGCGGTGCTCGCGCTCGTCGTGTGGTGGCGCGGTGCGCGGCCGGGCGAGAGCGCCGGCTGCAGCGGCGGAACCGGGTTCGCGTTCACCGCGAAGGGCGGCAAGGTCACGTGCGGTAGTGCCACGGTCGAGCGCGGGGTGTTGCCGATCGGCACGACGCTCGATACCGGCGCGCACGAGGCCGAGCTCGCGATCGCGACGATCGGCAAGGCCGAGCTCGGACCGAACACGCGACTGCGGCTCGCCCATACGAGCGAGGATCGTCACGAGCTGTTCCTCGAGCAGGGGCATCTGCACGCGCGCGTGTCGGCACCGCCGCGGATCTTCGCAGTCGCCACGCCGAGCGCGCACGTCACGGATCTCGGATGCGAGTACTCGCTCGACGTCGATGCCTCGGGGGCGGGCGCGATTCACGTGATCTCGGGGAAGGTCGAGCTCGAGACCGGCAAGGGCACGGTCGTGGTCGCGCCGGCAGGGAGTCATGCGCGGCTGTTGCCAGGACGGCGCGCGAGCGTGCCGGTGTCGGATCGCGCGGGCGCCGAGCTGGTTGCCGCGGTCCATGATTTCGAGTCGGGGGCGTCCGACGGGCTCGCACGCGTGCTCGAGGCGGCGCGCGCCGAGGATGCGATCACGATCGCGAACCTCGTCGAGGTCGTGCCGGCAGCGGATAAGCGCCGGGTGCTCGCGCGGCTCGCCGAGCTCGTGCCGGCGCCGCAGGAGGTCACGATCGACGAGGCGCTCGGCGATCGCGCGCTCTGGGAGATGTGGTTCGACGAGGTCGTGCTCGTCCATGCCGGCGTGTCGTCGGTGCCTGGCAAGCGGTAGGGATCGGAGAAACTCGCTGCGCGGGCCGAGCGAGGCCGCACGGTCGCGGATGCGCAGGATTCGCAGAACGCTCGCGATCGCAAGTTCTTGATGTGGCACGCGGGGTGCTCCTCGTGTCCGCATGAAGAACCAACCCCCCACGCAAGGCAATCAGGGCGAGGGCGACAAGGTCTCCGCCCGCCACTACAACCGCAACGTTCGCGAGTTCGTCGCGGAGGGCAAGGTCGAGGACGCTGCGCGGGAAGCGAAGGCGTACGTCGAGCGCGAGCCCGACGATGCCGAGCGCGCCGAGGAGCGTGCGAAGCGAGGGCCGCGCGGCGGCTCGCGCGTGTCGGTCGAGGAGCTCGTCGCGAAGAGCCGCACGGTCGTCGATCGCGTCAAGCCGATCGTCGGTCGCGTCGCGTCGCGCATCCGCCACTTCGGTCGCCGCAGCAAGTAAGCCGCGGTCACGCACGCAAGGAGATTGTCATGTCGCCGATCCGAACCGCTTCACACGACCCGCATCCGCTGATCTCGCCGCCGGATGTCGGTCACGAGCCTCACAACCCGGTGCGCGATGATCGCAAGCTCGCGCCGACCGAGGACCTCGACCGCGAGCCGGACGGCGTGCCGCACAAGGTCGTCGGCATGACCGCGCTGTTCTCGGTCATGCTCGCGATGCTCGTCGCGTTCATGTTTCTGTCTGGAAGCAACATCGTTCGTGGCGCCGCGATCGTGATCGCGCTGCTCGCGATCCCGGTGCTCGTCAGCACGCTGCGGAACAAGGCCGAGCGCGAGCGCGATCACGTGCATCCGTCGCGCTGAGCGAGCACGCAAAAGGTGCGATGCGCTCGTACCGAACGTGGCGCCAGCGCACGCACGCGGATCGAGCTTCCGAGAACTTACGTCGGTATCGATCTTGCCCCAGCGAAAGCTAACCATGTCGCGGCACCCGAAACCTCGTCGCAGGATGGCCGGCATCCTCGCGCTCGCCCCGGTCGTGCTGATCGCCGGGTGCGCGTCCGGCCCGAAGCACAAGCCCGGCGACGAGTTCGTCAAGACGATCCGGTTCGAGGGCAACAAGGACATCAAGAACAAGACGCTGAAGGATGGCCTCGCGCTGCATCGCGCACAGAAGCGCGGCACGCCGCCGGATCCGTACCTGATCCAGGTCGACGAGGATCGCATCCGCGGCGAGTACCTGCGCAAGGGCTACCTCGACGTCGACGTCCGCTCGCGCGTCGAGCGCAAGGGTGACGCGAACACGATCATCTACACGGTCGAGGAAGGCGTCCGCGCGAACACGAAGGTCGTGATCAACGGCATCCCGAACAACGATCCGGATCTGTCGGTCGACCAGGTGCGCAAGATGCTGCCACTCGAGGATGGCGCGCGGTTCGACTACCAGGTCTACGATCTCGCGAAGCAGAACCTGATGACCGTCGTCGAGGACGCGGGCTACGCGCACGCGAAGCTCGACGCGACGGTGTACGCCGATCGCGCGAACCACGAGGCGATCATCCAGCTCGACTACGACCTCGGGCCGAAGTGCAAGTTCGGCACGATCGAGGTCACCGGCGTGCGCGGCGATCTGATCGATGCGGTCCGCAATCGCGTCAAGTTCCAGACCGGCGACCAGTACTCGACGAGCGCGATCGTCGCGACCCAGCGCAACCTGTACGCGTTCGGACGGTTCTCGACCGTGCAGGTCCAGCCCGACGAATCGCCGAGCCCGACGGTCAACGTCCGGATCGCGGTCGCGCAGGCGGCCCGCCACGAGGTCAAGCTCGGCGGCGGCTTCGGCCTCGATCCGACGGCGTATGAAGTCCGCGGTCGCGCCGGCTACACCGTCGCCGGGTGGCCGTTCGATCTCGACACCGTGTCGCTCGAGCTGCGGCCCGCGTACGCGATCCTGCGCGACGGCAGTGGCTACGAGCCACGCATTCGCTCGATGGCGAAGCTCGAGCGTCAGGATCTTTTGTGGACGTACGCGAAGGGCGAGGTCGAGGGCGGGTACAACTACCTCGCCGTCGAGGCGTACACGAGCTACGGCCCGCGCGCGCGACTCGGGTTCTCGACGCCGCTCGGCTGGGACAAGCTGCAGCTGCGCGCCGGGTGGGGCATCGAGCGGCTCGACTTCCGCAACATCTCACCGCTGATCGATCCGACGCTGCAGATGCAGCTCGGCCTCGATCACACCGAGCTCGACGCCGCGTACCAGCAGGCGCTGGTCCTCGACCTGCGCAACCATCCGATCGAGCCGACGCTCGGCGCGTATGCCGAGGTCCGCGTCCAGGAAGGCACGAAGTACGCGGGCGGCGACTACGACTACGTCGAGGTCGTGCCCGAGGCGCGCGGCTACCTGACGCTGCCGTACATCTGGTGGGGTCACGTCACGCTCGCCGGCAAGCTGCGCTACGGCACGTTCTTCGGCGATGTACCGGTCACCGATCGGTTCTTCTCGGGCGGCGCCTCGAACCACCGCGGCTTCGGCGAGCGCAAGCTGTCGCCGTATGTCCAGGGCGACGTCGACGGCAGCACGCGCTACGTGCCGTACGGCGGCACGACGATGCTCGAGACCGGGATCGAGGCGCGCATCCCGATCACGACGTGGCGCAAGATGGGCGTCGGCACGGTGCTGTTCCTCGACGGCGGCGATGTCACCGAGGAGCGCAGCGACCTCGATCCGACGAACCTGTACTGGGCCGCCGGGCTCGGCCTTCGCCTGCACACGCTCGTCGGCCCGGTGCGCGCTGACCTCGGCTATCGCCTGAACCGCACCGGCGAGATGGATGCCGCGCCGGGATCCAGGTTCGCGTTTCACCTGAGCCTCGGGGAGGCCTTCTGATGTCGACCGAACGTCATGGTGGGCGGCGAGGCTGGCGCTGGGTCAAGCGCATCGTGCTCGGACTACTCGCGGTCGTCGTCGTCGCGATCGCCGGTGCGCTGATCTTCTTGCACACGGACGCCGGTCGCGGCGTCGTGCGCACGCAGGTCGAGGCGCGGCTCAACAACGCGTTCGTCGGGGGTGCAACGATCGGCAAGGTCGAGGGCAGCCCGTTCGGCGACCTCGTGTTGCGCGACATCGTGATCAACGGCCCGGATCGTAAGCCGGTGATCACGGTCAAGCGCGCGAAGCTCGAGCTCGGCATCCTGCCGCTCGTCTCGAACGAGGCGCGGTTGTCCGGCGTCGAGCTCGAGGATGTCGACGTCGACCTGCGGCGCGATGCGAACGGCGAGCTGATCGTCAACCACATGACGAAGCCCGGTCCGAAGTCGACGTGGAGCATCGATATCCCGGACATCAAGGTCCGGCGCGCGCACGTCGCGTACGACACCGGCAGCGAGGTGATGAACTTCGACAACATCGCGATCGACGGTGCGGCGCACATGCCGTACGAGAAGCCGCTCGACGCGAATGTCTCGGTCAAGGCGATCTGGCGCGAGAAGCGCGCGCCGATGTTCCTCGAGACGAAGCTGACGAACAGCCCGGCGCGCACGGCCGTGAGCTCGCTACTCGCGAAGGTCGGCGACATCGAGGTCACCGGCACGAACCTCGAGATCGTCAAGTCGCCGCCGGTGCCGGTCGGCAGTCCGCCGCCGCCGAGCGTGTTCTCCGGCCGGATCACCGCGAAGGCGCCGCGCGCCGCGGTCGCGCAGCTGTTTCCGAGCGTCGATCTCCCGGACGACATCGCCGCCGAGGTCGTCATGAAGCCACTCGACGGCGCGTCGTGGACGAATGTCGACTTCGTCGCATCGATCGGCGACCAGACGGTCCGCGGCCTCGTCAACGCGGACATCACCGCGAAGCGCGCGCTCGGCCTCGTGTCGGCGAGCTCGCTCGATCTCGCGAAGCTGACGCGCGGCAAGGTCGCGGCGAGCGGCGGCGGCGTCGTCGTGTTCGACGTCGCGCAAGGCGAGCCCGGCAAGCTACCGGTCGGCCACGCGATGATCCACGCCGCCGGCGACTACCAGGACTTCCCGCACACCGGCGTGACCGTGTCGGTGTCGTCGTCGGGCGAGCGCATCACCGCCGCGGTCGGCGCGATCAATCCCGGGATGCAGGCGTCGATCTCGGGCGAGCTGAAGAAGCTCGGCGACCGCGTCACGCTCGAGCGCGCGCACGTGCTCGCGTCGACGACGAACCCGAAGGCCGCGAGCGGCGGCAAGGCGCCGTTCCGCGGCGCGCTGAACGTGAACCTCGTCGGCAGCGGCGCGCTGATGCCGCGGGCGGATCTCGCGGTCACCGGCCGGATCACCGGCTCGCGGCTCGCGGTGCAGGACGTCTCGGTGCAGAAGCTGAACCTCGCGATCGACGCGCGGCGGCTGCCGTCGCATCCGATCGGCAAGGCCGTGCTCGAGGCCGATGGCGTGCAGCGCCAGAACATCTACCTGCGTCAGCTGCTCGTCACCGCGGGCAATCGCGAGGACGGCCGGATCGCGGTCGCGCTGCGGACGCGCCCGAAGCAGGATCCGTGGCTGGTCGAGGCCGACGCGCTCGTCACGCCCGGCAAGATCACGACGATCGATCTCGAGCGTCACCACGTGCGCGTCGCGAACAAGTCGGACTGGGTCGGCAACTCCGGCCGGATCGTGATCAGCCCGTCGCTCGTCGAGGTCAAGGACTTCAAGAGCGCGAGCGCCGACGGTCTGCTCTCGCTCGAGGGCCACCTCCACCGCGCCGGGCGCCAGAAGGGCGACCTCTACGCGAAGCTCGACGCCGACAAGTTCGCGCTCGAGAACATCGACCAGGCGTATCGCGGCATCCTCGACGCGCGCGTCGACGTCCAGCGGATCAACGGCTTGCTGCAGGGTACGGCCGAGGTCAAGGCGACCGGCCTCGCGCTCGATCCGAAGGTGATCGCGTTCGACGTCAACACGAAGGTCGATGCACACGACGGCCAGCTGCTCGTCAACGCCGACGCCTCGAGCCCGCGGCTCGGCGCGACGAAGCTCGATGTCCACATCCACACGCCGAAGGACGTCACCGACGTCCAGGCGTGGAAGCACCTCGGGCGCGGCGCGATCCACGCCGGCCGGCTGCAGCTCCAGGGCATCGACATCGCGCGCGCGGCGGAGCTCGC
Organism: Kofleriaceae bacterium; assembly: GCA_035715365.1. Lineage (GTDB taxonomy): Bacteria > Myxococcota_A > Polyangia > Haliangiales > Haliangiaceae > JABFXX01. The sequence continues at coordinate 92,242 of DASTLB010000050.1, forward strand.
CGGCATGCAGGGCGAGTACAGGGGCCGTGTCGACGGCGAGATCCACCTGTCGGCACAGACCACCGGTGGCACGATCGCGATCCGCAAGCTGTTCGCGCCGCAGCTGAAGTCGCTCGGCGGCACCGTCGACGTCGATCTCCACGTCGCGCAGCCGTCGCCGGATCAGCTGGTGCCGAGCCTCGTCGCGCGCGTCAAGGACATCGGCGATGTCCAGGCGTTCGCGCGGTTCGACATGCCGGACCGGATCTTCGATCCCGCGGCCTGGCGCTCGCTCGGTCGCGACGCGTTCCTCGGCGCGACCGTGCAGGCGAACGACATCGCGTTCGATCCCGGGATGCTCGACCGGCTCGGGATCACGAAGCAGTACGCGCGCGGCAAGCTGAGCTTCGTCGCCGAGCTCAAGCAGGCGTTCGCGGACGCGCGGGTCTCGGTCGCGGTGCGCGATCTGCGCGGCTCGCCGATCTCGCAGCCGATGGACGTCGACATGGTCGCCGGCATCGATGCGAAGGCGACCGGCGCGACGCTCGACATCCGGACGCGCGAGATGCTGCGCACGGTGAACGGCAGCAAGGTGACCGAGACGTTCCGCGGTCCGTCGATCCCGATCATCGAGGCGCGCGCCGACATCCCGCTGACGATCGCGGAGATCGAGCACGATCCGAAGGCCGCGCTCGGCAAGGCGATCCGCGTGACCGCGAAGATCCCGCGCGTGCCGGCGACGCAGCTGATGGCCGTGTTCGGCCGCAACGAGGTCACCGGCGGCACGATCGACGGCCAGATCGACGTCGCCGGCACGGTCGCGGCGCCGACGGCGAAGGCGAAGATCGTCGCGGCCGGGCTGCAGGTGCCGCCGGGTGCCGGCAACAAGCCGGTCAAGGTCGTGAAGCAGCTCGCGCTCGACGCGACCTGGGACGGCAAGCTCGCGAAGCTCGTGCTCGACGGCACGCAGGATCAGGGCATGCTGCGCGTCGACGCGCAGGTCGCGCCGGGCGATCTCGGCAAGGCGACGGTCAAGCTCGTCGCGAAGCAGTTCGATCTCGCGCCGGTGCTCGTGTTCGCGCCCGGTCCCGCGGGCGGTGCGGCGGGCCGGCTCGACGCGAACCTGTCGGTCGCGAGCCTCGACCCGACGACGATGCGCGTGCTCGGCGAGGCGCACCTCAATGATGGCCGGGTCCCGATCGCCCCGTCGGTCGGTACGATGCGGCGCGCGAAGATCGACGTCGCGATCAGCGAGCGCGACATGAGGCTGTCGGTCGACGGCCAGCTCGGCCGCGGCAGCATCATCGCGAAGGGCACGCTCGGCATGGAGGGCGCGCGGCCGACCGGCGGCGAGGCCGCGATCACGCTGCGGCGCGTGTCGCCGATCGGCGTGGTCGAGCCCCAGGTCGATGCCGACGTCAGCGTCAAGCTACGGCGCGAAGCCGATGCGTGGGTCGCGGACATGCTCGTCGAGCGCGGCACGATCAAGGTGCCGAGCGATCGCGGCGAGAAGCTCAAGCCCGCCGGTGCACCGCCGGACATGGTGTTCATGAGCGGCGAGCGGATCACGAACCGGCCGATGGAGAAGAAGCCGCCGAGCCAGCCGAAGCTGATCGCGAACATCACGCTCAAGTCGACGTTCGTCGAGTCCGCCGAGGTGCGCAGCATCATCAAGGGCAAGCTGACGGTGACGTCGGATGGCGTCGCGGTCGGCATCGTCGGCCGGATCGATGCCGATCGCGGTCAGCTCGATCTGTTCGGCCATCGCTACGACGTCGAGCGCGCGTCGATCCGGTTCGACGGCTCGACGGATCCGGTGCTCGATGTCCGGATCACGCACGACTTCCCCGAGGTCACGACGATCACCGAGGTCCGCGGCCGGCTCAGCAAGCCGGAGCTCGTGATGACGTCGAACCCCGCGACGTACTCGCAGGGCCAGCTGCTCGGGTTCTTGCTCGGCGGCGAGCCCGACGGCGAGCCCGGCAATGCACGCGATCGCGCGACCGCGGCCGGCACCTCGTTCGTCGCGAACAAGATCGGCGGCTACGTCAAGAAGGCGCTGCCGATCGATCTCGACGTCCTGCGCTACGAGTCGGCGACGTCGACGAGCAGCGCCGCGGTCACCGTCGGGACCTGGCTGACGCGCAACCTGTTCATCGCGTACCGGCGCCGGCTCGAGTCGCGGCCCGACGAGAACACGGGCGAGGGCGAGATCCAGTACTGGATCTCGCGCCGCGTGACGATCGAAGGCGTGGTCGGCGACCGCAACTACAACGGCGTCGACCTGCTCTGGCGGCGCAGATACTAGCGCCCGTCGAGTCATCGGCGCACGTCAGGCGTTCGCGGACGCTAGGATCCCAGCAGGCTTGGCCGCTGGCACGTGACGTGCTGCATCCAGGACAATGACGTCTTCTGCGATCGCCACCTCGTCCGCTTCGACCGTGTTCACGGGACAGCCCGAGTCCGGCCGGCGGATCATCGCCCTCGCGTTCGAGTCGCAGGCGGAGGCGCAGGAGGCGCTGCAGGAGGCGCTGCGGCTGCAGGACAAGGACCTGCTGACGCTGCACGACGCGGTGTTCGTGAGCCGGCTCGAGGACGGCACGATCGAGATCGCCGAGACGAGCGATCCGACGCCGGTCGCCGCCGCGGTGCCGTCGTCGCTGTGTGGCGCGCTCGTCGGCACGTTGCTGGGCGGTCCGCTCGGATTTCTGATCGGCGGCGTGCTCGCCGGTGGCGGCGGCGCGCTCGTCGCGAAGCTCGTCGACAGCGGGATCTCGGCGCAGGTCCTCAGCGACCTCGAGGACCAGACGCGTCCCGGCCAGACCGTGCTGGCGTTGCTCGTCAGCAACCTCGGCGGGCTCGCCGTGCTCGAGCAGCTCCGCCACGACGGCGTCCGGCTCGCGAGCTGAGGTGACCTCGGCGTGACGGCGCTCGCGTCGTCTGGCACGCCGTGAATGCCAGGGAGGCAGGCCGCGTCCAGATCGGGCGTGACCGCCGATTCGCATGAGCCGTCGTGGCCGCGTTAGCATTCGACGGAGTGGCCCGGCTGTGGATCTGCGTGCTCGTGGTGATGTGTGCCGGGTGCTCCGGAAAACGCCGCGTCGAGCACCCGAACCAGGTCTGGCTGTCCGAGATCAAGATCGAGGGCAACCACGCGATCGAGGACGATGACCTGATTCCGGGGCTCGCACTCGAGCGGGCGCGCCGCGATGGCCGCGGAACCGATCCGTACCAGCTCACCGTCGACACCAAGCGGATCCGCGGCGCGTACCTGCGGCTCGGGTTCTTCGACGTCCAGGTCGACGCGCGGATCGATCGCGAGGACAACGCCGAGATCGTCGTGTTCACCGTCGTGGAGGGGCCACGCCTGAAGGCCGCGGTCTCGATCACCGGCTTACCGCCGGAGGTCTCCGAGGCCGCCGTCCGCGGCAAGCTCGGGATCAAGGACGGTCAGCCGTTCGACTACGGGCTCTACGAGGACGGCAAGGACATCGTCAAGGCGATGGTCGAGGAGGCCGGCTATCCGTACCTCGACCTCGATGATTCGGTCGTCACCGTCGACAAGCCGAAGGGGGTCGCGGCCGCGAGCTATCGCGTGACGCTGCTCGGCCCGCGCGCCGCGTTCGGCGACGTCACGATCACCGGCGTCGACGCCGGCGGGGACCTCGAGCGCGCGATCCGCGGCCGGCTGATGTTCCGGACCGGCGAGCCGTACTCGCCGAAGGCGCTCGTCGAGACGCAGCGCGCGCTCTACGATCTCCAGCGATTCTCGCAGGTCCGGATCGAGCCCGATCGCACCGGCCTCGGCGCGACCGTGCCGATCACGATCGGCGTCACCGTCGTGTCGCGGCACGAGCTCCACAGCGGCGGCGGCTTCGGCTACGACGCCCAGAACTACGAGGCGCGCGTGCGTGGCGGATTCTGGTACGTGCCGCTCGACTACCCGCTGTGGACGCTATCGAGCGATGCGCGCGTGGCGGCGTCGTTCCCGAGCGTCGACGATCTGCAGTGGCGGATCCGCGTGATCGGGTCGGCCCACCGCCACGAGATGTTCCGGCCGTACCTGCAAGGCCAGGTCGATGTCGGCATCGATTACTTCGCGCTCGACGCGTACACCGCCGCGGGACCGATCGTGCGGCTGTTCGCGTCCGGCCCGCTCGGCGTGCGCTGGCTGACCGGTCAGCTCGGCTGGGCATTCTCGTACTTCGACTTCTCGGACATCGATCCGGCGATCGATCCGGTCACCGCGGCGAAGCTCGGGCTGCGCGGCCAGGAGCGCAACGGCCGGTTCGAGCAATCGATCGCCGCCGAGCGCCGCGACAACCCGCTCGATCCGCGCCGCGGCTTCTACATCGGGGTGCGGGTCTCCGAGGGCACGTACATCGCGGGCGGCGCGTTCGACTACCTCGAGATCCAGCCCGATCTGCGGTTCTACATCCCGATCCGCTCACTCGTGCTCGCCGGCCGCGCGCGCGGCGGCACGATCCTCGGCGACGTCCCGGTCACCGAGCGCTTCTTCATGGGTGGCGCGCAGAGCCATCGCGGGTTCGCGCCGCGCACGCTGTCGCCGAGCATCACCGCGATCGTCGACGGCGAGGAGCACAGCGTGCGGATCGGCGGCGAGACCTTCCTCGAGACCGGGCTCGAGCTGCGGATCCCGATCGGTGACATCGGCGTGAAGTACGGGCTGACGCTGTTCCTCGACGGTGGCGACGTTCCCGCAGACACCGACAAGCTCGACCTGACGAACCTGCACTGGGCGGCCGGCGCCGGCGTCTACATCAAGCTCGGCGGCTTCAAGATCCGGGTCGATGTGGGACATCGACTCAATCGCACCGGGCCCGGCGAGCCGTACTACGATCCGGATCCTTTGATCGATTTCCTCGAGAATACGTCGTTCTCCCTCGGAGTCGGCGAGACGTTCTGATGGCGAAGCTGCGGCGCTGGCTCAAGCGGATCACGATCAGCCTGCTGCTGCTGATCGTGGTCGCGGTCACCGCCGTGCTGATCTGGATCGACACCGACTGGGGACACCGCTGGCTGCGCGATCAGGCCGTCGACGAGATGCGCGCGAAGTTTCCGGGCGGCGTGCGGATCGGCCGCCTCGAGGGCAGCGTCTACGACGAGGTCGTGCTGCGCGATGTCGAGATCGCGGCGATCGATCACCGGCCGGCGATCAAGATCGCGACGGTGCGCGTCCACCTCGCGTTCACCCCGGCGCTGCGCAAGCGGGTGGTGATCGAGAAGGTCGTGGCCGAGGACGTCGAGATCGTGCTCGGCGAGGCGCCGCTGACGCCCCCCCCGACGACGACGACCGAGCCCGGGTCGCCGCTCGACTGGGCGATCGAGCTGCCCGATGTCGCGGTGCATCGCGCGCGGCTCGTCGTCGAGGGCAAGCAGCCGATCACGCTCGACGGCATCGAGGCGACCGCCGAGCTCGCGAAGCTACCGGGCCGTCCGTTCGGCGGCAGCGTGCGCGTCGCCGGCGCGTGGGCCGAGCGTGCGCTGCCATTTCAGGCCGCGGTCCAGCTCGTGCTCGAGGACTACGCGAGCCTGCCGTTCGCGCAGGTCGCGATCGGCGATCCGGGCCACGAGATCCGGATCACCGCGCACGATGTCGTCGTCGATCCGTTGCGGCCGACCGGCAGCGCGCTCGTCGAGGCGCCACGCGAGGCGATCGCGCGGCTGTCGCCGAGCCTCGTGCTGCCCGCGGATCCGCGCGTGTTCATCGTCGCGACGAAGACGAAGGCGGGGTCGCACGTCGATCTGCATGGCGCGCTCGGAGCGACGGAGATCCGCGGTGTGATCCAGGGCGATCTCGCGAGCGAGCAGGCGAGCGTGTACCTGACCGCGACCGGCGTCGATGCCGCGAAGCTGTCGAACGACAAGCTGCACGCGCTCGGCGATGTCGGCCTCGCGCTGCGGGTCGACCCGACGCGGATCGCGGGCATCATCACGGTGCGCGGGCTCGTCGCGGATCTGCCACTCGGCCACGCGACCGTGTTCGTCGACACGACGTGGCGCGACGACAAGAACCCGGCGGTCGTGACCGCGCTCGCGACGACCGCCGGTGACGTGCGCGTCGCCGCGACCACGCGGCTCGTGTGGCAACGCGGCGCGCTGCTCGCGAACGGCACGAAGAGCCCGGTCGTCGATGTCGACGCCGCGCGGGTCGTCGCGATCGGCAAGGACCTCGCGAAGGCGAGCGCGGATCGCGTGCTCGTCGTGGCGCGCGACGACGTGACCGCGGACGTCGCGCTGAAGCAACCGGGACGCGCGTGGCCCGAGCCGGACCTCGTGCTCGCCGGCACCGCGCGCGGCACGCGCATCGTCTACGACGGCGACACGCTCGTCGGCGGCGCGACCGCGCGATTCGATGTCACCGCGCACAAGAAGCAGCTCGCCGCGAGCGGGCACGCCGATCTGCGCGGCGTCGTCCAGGACGGCACGCTGCTCGGCGCCGCCGGCGTCGATGCGTGGCTCCTCGATGACCAGAAGCGCATCGGCATGCGGCTCGAGGCACGGCCCGCGAAGGCGGACGTCGACATCTACGCGAACGCGACGATCACGCCGGGCGATACGATCGAGATCGCGGTCGGCAATCACCGGATCGTGCCGAAGGTCGGCGCGACGTGGATTGGCAGCGGCGGCCGGATCTCGATCACCGACACGACGACGAAGGTCCGCGGCATCACGACGTCGACCGGGACCGGCAAGGTCACGGTGCAGGCCGATGTCGTCAAGCCGACGCGCTCGCTCGCGGTCCAGGTCGAGGCGACCGGCGTGCCGGCGTCGGTGATCGATCCGGCATACCGCGGCACCGCGTCGGGCACCGTCACGCTGAAGCGGCGCGGCCTGCGGTGGGATGGCGACGGCTCGTTCGCGCTGACCGGGATCGCGACCGAGCCGGACGCGCCGCCGATCGACGGCACGGTCAAGCTCGCGATCGCCGGCCGCAGCGTCACGGCGGATGTCACCGCGTCGAGCGCCGGCATCGGCAGCGGTCGGTTCGGGCTCGAGGTCGAGGGGCCCACCGACATCACCGATGTCGATGCATGGCAGGCACTCGATCGCAGCGCGATCCACAAGGCGACCGTCCAGGTCGACAAGCTCGACCTCGCCGCACTGTCGCCGACCGGCGGCACGATCGAGGGCGACCTCCAGCTCGCGGGCGCCGACACGAAGGGCACGCTCGAGATCCGCGGGATCGAGACGCCGCTCGGGGTCGCCGAGGGCCAGGTCGTGATCACGCCGCTCGGCGACAACCCGTTCGCATCGTGGACCGCGAACATCGCCGACGTCGGCACCGCGAATGTCGGCGTCCAGATCGCGCTGCCGAAGCGGCCGTTCGATCCGGTCGCGTGGAAACAGCACGGCCGGCGGCTCGTGCCGTCGCTCTCGGTGTCGGTCGACGACATCGCCGTCGATCCGGCGAAGCTCGCGAAGCTCGGGATCCAGGCGCCGTATCGCGGCCGGCTCGACCTCAAGCTCGCGGCGTCCGGCAGCGCCGGGATCGCGAAGCTCGACATCGACGCGCGCAGCGTGCAGGGCGGGGTGCTCGCGCAGCCGCTCGACGCCCAGGTCCACGTCGAGACCGGGCCGACCGGCACGAGCTCGTACGCGTGCGTCGATCGCGCGGCGAAGCCAGGCCAGCGACTCGCGTGTCAGCCCGAGGAAGGCGCGCCACCGCCGACGAAGAAGCTCGTCGAGCTGCGCGAGGTCACGCTGCCGATCGCGTTCGATACCTGGATCACCGCACCGAAGACCGCGCTCGCGGCGCCGCTCGCCGGCACGCTCGCGATCCCGTCGCAGGAAGCCGCGCCGGTGATCGCGATCTTCGGCCGCAAGGACTTCGTCGGCGGGACCCTCGACGGCACGATCGCGATCGCGGGCACGCCGAGGAAGCCGACCGCGAACGGCCAGATCTCGCTCGTCGACACGCGCGTCGTGTCGTGGATCCCCGGCCGCACCGTGCCGATGCTGAAGCAGGTGCTGCTGCAGATCGGCTGGAACGGCGTCGCGATCGACAACCAGCTCACAATCAAGGAAGCGTCCGGCGGCTCGCTCGTCGCCTACGTCAAGGGCCGCCCCGACCGACTCGACGAGCTCGTGACCGGCTACACGGCGATCTCGCTCGACATCGCGCCGATCGCCGCGTTCTTGCCCGGCGACATCTCGGCCGCGACCGGCAAGCTCGGCGGCTCGGGGCTGATCACCGGCGTCGATCCAGCGAAGCTCAAGATCAAGGGCAACCTGTACCTGACCGAGGCGACCGTCCCGGTGACGCCGATCCTCGGGACGCTGCGCGACGGCTACGCGCGGATCGAGGCGTACGCGGACAAGGACATCGAGCTCGTCGCGCACGGCATCCTCGGCACCTGCCGCAATCCGAGGCAGGCTGCGGCGAACAAGAAGTGCACCGAGAACGTGCACCTCACCGCGAAGACGCCGCACGATCTCTCGACGCTCGAGGCGAACCTGCAGGTCACGCAGGTCGCGCCGATCGGCGAGATCGAGCCGCTGATCGACGGCAAGGCGCGCGCGATGCTGCGCCGCGACGGCCGGAGGTGGAGCGGCGATATCTGGGTCACCGATGCGAGCGTGTACGTGCCACCGTCGCAAGGCGAGGATCTGCTCGACGAGATGCTGCCGGACGACGTGTGGGACGCGAGCAAGCCGATCCCGGTCCGCAAGCGCGTGCGCGCGCCGACGAAGACCTGGCTCACCGCCGACGTCCACGTCGCATCGACGCCGATCACCGTCGAGGAGTGGGGTGTCCAGGCGTCGGTGCGCTCGAAGCGGCTCAAGCTGCTCGTCGGCGACGCGATCGGGCTCGACGGCAAGCTCGCGGTCGAGTACGGCACCGCGAACGACGTGTTCGGGCGCCAGTACCGGATCGAGCCGACCGACATCGTGACGTTCGAGGGCACGATCGATCCGGAGGTCGATCTCGAGATGACGCACCAGTTCCCGGCGCTCACGCTCGAGGTCAAGGTCCGCGGCAAGGTGAGCGATCCGGACTTTCCGCAGCTCGTGTTCGAGGACGACCAGGGCCGCTACGGCCAGGGCGAGCTGCTCGCATTCTTCCTCGGTGGCGATCCGTCGGGCGATGCGAGCGCGCAGGCGCGCGACGCGGGTATCGGCGTCGGCAGCTCGCTCGTGATGCAGCAGCTGACGCGGCGGTTCAAGAAGGTGCTGCCGCGCGCGCTGCGGTTCGACGTGTTCCGGTGCGAGCAGGGCGCCGCGGCCGCCGGTACCGCCTGCACGTTCGGCAAGACGGTCGCGAACGGACGGGGCCAGATCGCCTATCGCGTCCGCTCCGCACCGTCGCCGAACGAGAACCCCGGTGAGGGCGTCCTCCAGTACTACTTCACGCCGGACTGGTACGGCGAGCTCGTCGGCGGCACCGCGAACGTCGTCGGCGCCGACCTGCTGTGGCGCCATCGCTGGTGAGCGCTGCGGGTCGTGCCGATGTCGCATTGACCGTCGGCACCGCCTGACCGATGCTTGGCGTGCGCGAATGGCATCGCAGTTCTGGTCCTGACGTGCGCGGCCGGCGAATCATCGCGATCTCGTCCGACGACGCGCTCGGCAGCGCGCTCGCGGAAGCCGCGCGCACCGCCGGTGGCGACGTCGAGCTGCATCGCTCGTTCGCCGCGCTCGGCGCGTTGCCGGCCGCGATCTATCTCGTCCACCTCGCCGACGCGGCCACGCGCGACGCGATCGGCCAGCTCGGCGACGACAGCCGCGTGGTCGTCGTGCTGCCGCGGTCGAGCCTCGCGCCGGTCGTCGAGCTGATGCAGGCATCGACCCGCGTCGCCGCCGTGCTCGTCGCCGAGGAGCTCGATCCCGGCCGGCTCGCCGCGCTCGTGCGCCAGCTCGTCACCGGCGAGCTGTTCGGGCTCGCGCGGATCGTCGCGCCGGGCACGCCGATCGAGCGCCGCCAGGTCCGTGACTACGAGGAGCGCTCGCAGTGCATCGCCGAGGTCGCCGCGCTCGTCGAGCGCGAGAAGCTGCCGCGCAACCTGCACGCGACGATCGAGCAGTGCCTCGACGAGATGCTCGTCAACGCGCTGTACGACGCGCCGGTCGACGATCGCGGCGCCCGGATCTTCGGCGGGATCGCGCCGCGCGCGCGGGTCGCGATGCGGATCGAGCAGACCGTCGAGGTCGAGTACGCGATCGAGACCGTCGGTACCGGCAAGCGGCTCGCGCTCGCGGTCCGCGACGCCTACGGCAGCCTCGATCGCGGCACCGTGCTGCGCGTGCTGCACAAGTGCCTGCACGCCGAGCACAAGGTCGATCGGCACGCCGCGGGCGCGGGCGTCGGGCTCTACCTCGTGATGACGTCCGCGTCGACGGTCGGCTTCCACGTCGTCCCCGGCATCGCGACCGAGGCGACCTGCACGTTCGACGTCTCGGGCGCGACGCTCGCGCAGTTCGAGTTCCTCGCCGAGCCGACCGACGTCACCGGCACGCTCGTCACCGCGCGCAAGCCCGCCGGCAGCGTGCAGCCGATCGCGCCCGCGCCGCCGCGCAGCAAGCGCACCGCGCTCGTGCTGCTGCTGTTCGCGATCGCGATGGGCCTCGGCATCGGCGGCCTCGTCCTGCTGCGCCGGCCGCATCGGCCACCGGCGCGCGCGACCGTCGAGCTCGACTCCGATCCCGCCGGCGCCCAGGTGATCGTCGACGGCAAGCCGGCCGGGGGCACGCCGGTCGCGCTGACGACGCTGCGCCCGGGCTCGACGGCGACCGTGACGTTCGAGCAGCGCGGCTACGTCTCGGCGACCGCACAGGTCCGCGTACCCGCGGCCGGCGAGCGCGCGCGTCACGTCGAGAAGCTCGCGCTGTCCGACAAGTTCGTGCGCGTGCGGTTCGTCAGCACGCCGCCGGGCGCGCGCGTGATCGATCAGAATCAGCCGCCGAGCGTGAGCCGCACGTACACGCCGGCCGAGATCTTCGTCGAGGCCGGCAAGCCGCAGCGGTTCACGCTGACGATGCCGAAGCACGCGCCGCTCGTGATCGAGCCATTCACGCCGACCGGTCGCGACGTGATCGAGAAGGGCGGCGAGCTGAAGCCGCTGCCGTGACGCGCTACTTCGTGACGCCGAGCTTCGCGAGCAGCGTGCCGCGCGCGGCCTCGAGCTGCATCAGCGCGACTTCCTGCTCCGCCGCCGCGAGCGCCGCCGCCGCCTGCGCCGCCGCGAGCTGCTCCTGCGCGCGCGTGACATCGAACAGGATGCCGGCGCCGTTGCGATAGCGCGACTCCTGCGCGGTCACGTTCTGGACCGCGAGCTTGACGCTGCCGGTCGCGATCTCGAGCCGGTGCGACGCGGTCGCGAGGCGCTGGAACGCCGCGCGGACGTCGTGAATCACGAGGCTGCGGATGTCGATGGCGCGCTCCTTCTCGACGGCGAGCGACGCCTGGCGCGCGGCCGCGCTCCGCTCGCGATTGCCGATCGGGATCTCGAGCTGGACACCGACCTCGAAGAACGGCGCGTTGAACCCGATCATGTTCGAGAACGACTTGCCGATGCCGCCGAGCACGAGTGGCGGCGGCGTGCCGATCATCGAGCCGGCCGCGTTCGTGCCCGAGAACCCGACGACGCCGGCCTCACCGTAGACGTCGAACCGGATCCGGGTCTGGTTCTCTGCGATGTCCTCGTTGATCCGCGCGACCTCGATCGCACGCTGCTGGCGCCGGAACTCCGGCCGCTTGTCGAGCGCGACCTTGAGCTCCTGGTCGAAGTTCTTCTTCACCGGCTCGGTCGCGGGCAGATCGACGAGCGTCAGCCGCTCGTCCCACGGGATCGCGCCCTGCCGCAGGAACGTGACATCGAGCAGCGCGCGCTCGCCCTCGATCACGGCGAGCACGGCGGTGTCGAGGGCCTGCTGGCGCTCGGCGACCGTCAGATCGGCCTGCGTGACGTCGCTCTGCGCGCCGCGGCCGGCACGCACCTGACGCTCGACGAAGTCGCGCAGCTTGATCGCGTCCTGCAGGTTCGCCTCGCTGATGCTGACCCGCTGATGCCGCACGACGAGATCCCAGTACGCGCCGACGACCTTGAGGGCGAACTGCTCGAGCCGCTCGCGCTGCTCGGCGCTCAGCAGATCCGCCTGGAGCTGCGCGCGATCGATCAGGCCACGGTTCGGCGTGAACCCGGCATCGCGGCGCAGCGCCTGCGTGTAGCGCGCGAACAGCACGTTATCGAACTGCGGCACGAGCCGGACGAAGAACGCCGGATCGCCGCGGTCCGCCGTGCGGTTCGCGCTGAAGTTGATCGAGTACGTGCCGCCGAACGTCGTGCGGCCGGTGATCGAGCTGTCGACACCGACGAGATCGGTATCGTTGACGCCATTCGCGGTCAGCGTCGAGTCGATGACGTACGTGCCCTCGCGGCGCGCGAAGCCCTCTGCCTTGAGCACGGGATCGAACGCGCCACGCTGCTTCTTGATCTCGACCTCGGCGATCTTCGTGTCGAGGCGCGCACGCACCACGTCCGGGTTGTGCGCGAGCGCCGAGCGCACCGCCTCGGCGAGCGTCAGCCGGGTCTCTTTTCCCGTCGTGACGCCCGGCAGCTTGATCGTGTTCGCCGCGGCCGGCGATGGCGGTGGCGGCGCCGGCGGTGTCTTGCCGGGCTGCGCGAATGCGTCGCTCGCGAGCCCGAGGTACACGAGGACACCGGCAGGTCGGAAGACACCCATACTAGGGATCTTCGTCGAGCGGCGCCGGCAGGTCAATCAACCGAGCGGCCACGTTCGGCCCGCTCGCTCAGTGACGTGATTCGATCACCTTCGGCGGGGCGTCGCCCGCTTTGACGGTGAGCTTGAGCGGCGCGCCGCCGGCCGCTGCGACCGCCTTCGCGAACGTCACCGCGTCGGCGATCGGATCGTTGCCGACCGCCATGACGAGCTGCTGGTTCGCGACGCCGGCATCCGACAGTGGATGGCCGACGGTCTTCACCATCACCCCGCCCGTGATGTCGGGATAGCGCCACGCGAGCGCGGGGAACGCGGTGATCACCGACGATCCGAGCACCGACGTCGGCGTCGAGTACTTGTCGACGAGCGCCTTCACCGCATCGATCGACACGTCGTAGCGGATGAACACGAGGAACTCGGTGCCGGGGCCCTTCTCGAGCGCGTATTCCTCCCAGTACCAGTCCGAGCGCTGCGCGGGCACCGCCGCGCCGCCGGACGCCTGCAGGAGCTCGACGACGCGCTTGCGCGCCTTGCGGACCGCGGCGTCGGCGGTCGTGAACTTCTGGCTCGTCTTGTCGGGCTCGACCGCCTGCAGCGCGGACAGCGCCTTCGTGCGCGCGTCGGTGTAGGCCGCGAGCACGTTCTCCTTGAAGTACGGATCCTCGACCTTCAGCGCGACCGTGTTGACGAGCTCCTCGAGCGCGGCGTTGTTCGCGTCCTCGACCGCCTCGTTGCGCGTCGGCCGGTGCAGCGAGATGCCGACGCACACGAAGCGATTGATCAGGTCCTGGCAGGACGCCGTGCCCGGCTGATCCGACAGGATCCACGACGGGCGCTGCGACTGCGCGGTCGGCCGCGGCGCGACGATCGGATCCTGCACGACCTTCGTCGTGCCCTCGCGGTTGTTCCACAGCACGAACCCGAGCACACCGAGGCCGGCGACCACGACGAACAGCAGGCCGATCACGAGGTACATGCCGCGCGACGGCGCCGCCGTCGGCTTCTTCGCCTGTTCCTTCGGCCGCGACGTCAGCGCGTCCTCGAGGTTCTTGACCGGCTCGCGCCGCGCCTTGCGCAGGAACTTCTCGAGCTGCGGATCCTGACCGCGCGCCGGCAACCGGCGGATGATCCCGGACAGCTCGGGCGTGACATCGGCCTCGAGCTTGGACTTGCACGTCGTGCACTCCATCGGCGGCACCATGCCGTCGACGAGGAACTCGAGGTTCGGCGCGACATCGACGATGCCGGTCGTCGTCGTGTTGCACGTGTAGCAGCGATACGACAGGCCGAACGTCCGGACCTTGACCTTCTCGAGGTCCTCGGGGTGCACCGCGTTCTCGAGGAAGTCCGGCGGGCAGTCGAGGATCTGCAGCGAGGTCACCTTCGGCAGCGCGGTCTCGACGTACGTCCGCCACGGAGCGACCGAGTGCGCGTCGAACGTCTGCAGGTTGACGCCCGCGAGATCGACGACCGTTGTCCCCTCGGAGGCGGCCGCGAGCAGATCGGGCTGCAGCCCGGTGACGTTGCCGGACAGCCGGAGGTAGGTGAAGCCCTTCGCGGCCTGGCGGTACGCGCGGAACCGGTTGACGTCGGGAGAGACGTTGTACTTGAGCTCGGAGCGCAGGAACCCGACGACCTCGTCGTCGATGTCGAACGCAGGGCGATCCGAGATCACGTTGCCCATCGCGACGACGTACTTGTCGACGCGCGCGCCGGCGCCGCACGACGGGCACGGCTGCTCGCTCTCGCCGAGATCGCGCAGCGCCGCGCGATCGACCGGGACGACGAACAGGTTATTGAACTCCTCGCCGCAGCTCGGACACCGGTGCGGCAGATAGAAGCTCGTCAGCTTCGTGTGGCCGAGCAGGCCGGTCACGAGGCTGAACTGGTTGAGCGCGTGCGTCGAGCACTCGACGAGATACATGTCTCGATTCGCGTTGCCGCGAATAAAGTCCATCCACTCGGCCATACCCCACGACGCGAACCGCCGGACCTCTCGCAGGTTGACGACGAGCTTCTTCGTCTTGATCCCCTCGGCGACCTTTTTTCCCTCGAAGTGCTCGTCGATCACGCCCGAGAGCGTGAGCAGCGTGATGTCCCCGCTCGTGGATTTATCGACGCGGAATTTTTGAGAGGCTTGCGCCTGGGCAATGGGCATGTGGTTGCCTCGTCATCCTCCCTCGGACAACGCCCAAATGAATATACATCCAGAAGTCGAGTTGAGACCAGGCGCCTGGTACCATCGTGCTCGTCGATCTTCGCAGCGACGCGCTCACCTACACCGGTGCGCACGCGCCAGGCGGCGGTCGGACACCGAGTCACCACATCCTTGCGAGCAGCGGTGATATATCGAAAGAGCAGCATGGGGTGCCGCCACGCCGTCTTCGCGTTGCTTGTCCTTCTGGGCTATCGCCACGCATCGGCGCAGCCCGGTGCGGGCCAGGGCAAGAAAGATGCGGCCGCAGCCGCCGACACCAAGCCCGCGCCGCTCGAGAGCGTGCCGCAGAAGACCGTGATGCGGCTGCCGCCGCCGCTGACGTTCGATCGGCTCGGCTATGCCGACGGTCTGCCGAACCAGCACGTCGGCGCGATCGTGCAGGACCGCAATGGCTTCATCTGGTTCGGCACGCAGGACGGGCTCGCCCGCTACGACGGCATCAAGATGCAGATCTACCGGCACGACGACTCGCCGGGGTCGCTGTCGGGCACGTACGTCACCGCGCTCGCGCTCGACGCGAACGGCAAGATGTGGGTCGGCACCGCGGAGAACGGCGTCAACCTCTACGATCCGGACACCGACAAGTTCACGCGCTACGGCGTCACGCCAGGCAAGAAGGGCGGCCTCAGCTCCGCGGGCGTGACCGCGATCGTGCGCGACAAGAAGGATCGCGTGTGGTTCGCGATGACCGGCGGCGGCCTCAACCGGTTCCAGCCGGACGGCACGTTCGCCGAGTACCTGACCGATCCGCTCGACTCCACGATCACCGCGATCGCCTCGGACACGTCCGGCAACCTGTGGCTCGGCACCGTCGACAAGGGCGTGATCGAGTGGAACCCCGATAACGGCTCGACCGCGGTCTATCCGCCGGAGCCGGAGAAGGGCGGGCTCGGCGCGAGCGGCATCACGTCGATGCTCGTGACCGCGGACGGCAAGGTGTGGATCGGCACCGATGGCGATGGCCTGTTCACGCTCGATCCCGCGACGCGCAAGCTCGTCAATCGCCGCCATGTCCTCAACGATCCGAAGTCGATCAGCGAGGATCACATCACCGTCCAGTTCGAGGACAAGAAGCAGAACCTCTGGATCGGTACCGCCGAAGGCCTGAACCGCATCGATCGGGCCGGCAACGTCCTGCAGTACCACCACGATCCGAACGATCCGACGAGCCTCGCGAACCCGGGCGTCGAGTCGATCTACCAGGACGCGGGCGGCATCATGTACGTCGGCGGCTTGCTCGGCGGCGTCAGCAAGTTCGACGAGGGGCGCGCGGCGTTCGGTCACTACCGCACGCGCACGGTGTCGGCGAACTCGTATCACGAGGATCCCGACGGCAGCGTGTGGGTCGGCACGTACCACGGCGGGCTGTACCACTACGACTGGGATAGCCAGCTCGTCACGCTGTTTCACAGCCTCGGGCCGGTCGGTGCGCAGGGCTCGATCGCGCTCGAGTCGTCGTGGATCTCCGCCGTGCTGCGCGATCGCCGCAAGACGCTGTGGATCTCGCTGCTCGGCCAGGGCCTGATCGCGTTCGACGACAAGGCGGGCACCTGGAAGCAGTACCTGCCGAACCCCGACAAGCCGAACAGCCTGCCGGTCGACACGATCTGGGATGTCTGGGAGGACGCGCAGGGCATCTTCTGGCTCGCGACGTGGGGAGGCGGGCTCGTGCGGTTCGATCCGCAGACCGACGTGTTCACGTCGATCCCGATCGGCGACGCGAACCACCTCTATCAGCTGTACCCGGATCCGACGGAGAAGCAGATCCTGTGGATCGGCGCCGCGAAGGGCGGCCTGATCCGGTTCGATACCGGGACGCGTACCGCGACCGCGTTCCGCCACAAGAATGAAGACCCGGCGAGCCTGTCGAGCGACGACGTGCTCAGCATCTATCGCGAGCCGAGCGGTGCGATCTGGGTCGGCACGTACGGCGGCGGGCTCAACAAGCTCGATCCCGCGACCGGCAAGGCGCAGCGGTTCACGACGGTGAACTCGAAGCTCACGAACGACGTCATCTACGGCATCCTGCCCGACGACACCGGCCATCTGTGGCTGAGCACGAACGGCGGCGGGCTGCTCCAGGTCGATCCGAAGTCGGGCGAGGTCATGGTGTGGGGGTCGTCCGACGGCGTGCAGGGCAACGAGTTCGGCCAGGGCTCGTACATGCGCAGCAAGTCCGGCAAGCTGTTCTTCGGCGGCGTCAACGGGTTCAACGCGTTCTTCCCCAAGGACATCAAGCGCGACACCTACGTGCCGCCGCTGATCGTCACGAACCTCAAGGTGTTCAACCACGAGGTCTCGCTCGAGCGGCCGATCTGGACGCTGCCGCCGCTCGAGATGTCCTACTCGGACTCGTTCGAGCTGCAGTTCGCGGCGCTGTCGTTCGCGGCGCCCAAAGAAAACCGCTACGCGTACAAGCTCGAAGGCTTCGACGCTGACTTCATCACGACCGACCGCCCGTACGCGACGTACACGAAGCTCGACGGTGGCAACTACACGCTGCGGATCAAGGCGGCGAATCGCCACGGCGTGTGGAACGAGGTGCCGATCGCGCTCAAGATCTCGGTCACGCCACCGCTGTGGCGCACGTGGCCGGCGTACATCGTCTACGTGCTGCTGCTCGTCGGCGCGGCCGGCCTGCTGTTCTACTTCCAGCGCCAGCGCGTGCGTCGCGTCGAGCGCGAAGGCCGCCTCGCCGTGATCGAGCGCGACCTCGCGCTGACCGGCGCCGTGCAGAGCGGCTTCTTGCCGAACTACAACGAGATCAAGAACGGCAGCGTGCAGCTATACGGCTTCTATCGCGCCGCCGATGCCTGCTCCGGTGACTGGTGGTGGCACGAGACGGTGTCAGGCCGTCACGTGATCCTCGTCGGTGACGTCACCGGCCACGGCCCGGGTCCCGCGATGGTGACCGCCGCGGTCGCCACCGCGTTCCGCGTGCTCACCGTCAACGGCGGGCTCGAGGACGTCAAGCACGGCCTCGAGGTGCTCAACAACGTCGTGCTCCACGTCGCCAAGGGCAAGTACCACATGACGATGGCGGCGTTCGAGCTCGACGAGAGGACCGGCCGCTGGGTGCTGCACAGCGCCGGCGCGCCACCGATCATCAGCCTCGGCCAGACCGGCAAGCACCGCGTCCACTTCTGCGCCGGCACGCCGCTCGGCATCGAGGCCGAGTTCGAGCCCGGCCGCGTCGAGGGCCAGCTCGAGCCGGCGGAGCGCATCCTGATCTGCACCGACGGCATTCCCGAGATCGTGCTGCCAAACGGCAGCAACCTCGGCATGCGCCGGCTCGCGCAGATCTACGAGCGCACGCGCGGCCAGGCGCTCAAGGATGCCGCCGCGGCGATCATCCAGCACGCGGACGCGACCCAGAGCGGCAAGCCGCAGGACGACGACTGGACGTTCACGCTCATCGAGTGGAACGGGGGCGACGGTCGCACGCGCGCGTATTGATGAGCTCGCCCGACGACGATAAGGAAGTCAAAGCGCCCGACGCGTCGCCGCCGGACCCGTCGATCGAGCTGGCCGAGGCGATCGAGGTCGTCGAGGAACGCAAGACCCCCGCGCCGCTACCGCGGTTGCCGACGGCGAGCGCTGCGCCCGAGCCGCGCCGCCGGCCGGTGACGCGATCGATCCCGCCGCCGATCCCGCAGCGCGCGCGCCGACCGACGCTGCCGCAACTCGTGACGAGCGCGCCCGAGACGCCGACGGTGCTCGACGGCGCGATCGCGATGGCGAGCACGGTCGACCACAAGGTCCGCGCCGAGCGCGCGGCGAAGGAGCTCGAGACGCTCGCGTCGACCGATCGGCCGCGCGCGGCGAGCGTCGCCTACGAGCTCGGCGAGCTGTACGAGACGAGGCTTGGCGACGAGCCGCGCGCGCTCGAGACATTTCGGCGCGCCCACGAGCTCGATCCCGCGCTCCAGCCGGCGCGCTGGGCGCTGCGCCGCGTGCTGTACAAGCGCGGGCTCGCGGCGCACCTCGTACAGCTGATCGACGGCGAGCTCGGGCGTACCACCGATGCGACCGAGCGCGCGGACCTGACGCTCGAGCGCGCCGTGATCCCGGGCGGGCTCGTCGATCGCGAGTCGCGGCTGCTGCTCGACGCCGCGGGCAAGGCCGCGCCACGCCACCTCGGCCTGCTGTTCGAGCTCGAGCGCGTGCTCGCGCATACCGGGCCGCCGGCCGCGCTGCTCGACGTGCTCGAGCGGCTCGCGACCGCGGTCGAGCAGCCGAGCTATCAGGTCGCGTACTGGCTCGAGGCCGCGCGAGTCGCCGCCGCCGTCGACAAGGGCCGCTCGCGCAAGGCGTTCGAGGCCGCGCTGCAGCTCGCACCGGCATCGGGCCGCGAGCGGATCGCGCGCGAGCGCCTCCACCTCGCCGAGCAGCACGGCGGCGCGCCCGAGGTCGCGGCCGCGCTCGAGGCGCTCGTCCAGACGCTGATCGATATCCCGGATCCATCGCCGCATCGCGCGATGGCGAAGCGCCGCGAGCTCGTCGCGCTGTACCGCTGGCAGGCCCAGCTACCGACGACGCCGCCGGAGCGCGCGTGGACGCTGCTCCAGCACGCGCTCGCGCTCGCGCCCGACGAGCCGCTGGTCGTCGTCGACCTCGTCGAGCATGCCGGCAAGCACGGCATCCACGATCAGCTGCCCGAGCTCGTCCGCGCCTGGTACGCGGTCGAGAAGCAGGACGCCGCGCGCGCCACGATGCTCGGGTGGTGGACCGCGCACGCGCGCGACCCCGATCGCCGCGCGTGGTCGCAGGCCGTGCTCGACGCGCTCGCGGTCACGACGCCGGGGCTCGTCACGCTGACCGCGATCACCGAGGCGGACGCGCTCGTCGATGTCGCGCATGTCCGCGGCCAGCTCGAGCTCGCGGACACGTACATGACGATGGCGCGCGCCGCGCTCGTCGGCAGCTGGACCGGACCGGGGTTGCCGCCGAGCCCGGATCCGCGCGCCGCCGCGGCGCTCTACATCCAGGCCGCCGAGCTGCTCGCGTATCACGTCGAGACGCCGACCTGCGTCGATCAGGCGCGCGATGCGCTGCGCGAGGCGTCGGTGACCGCGCCGGATTCGCCTGCACTCGTCGAGGCGACGATCGAGCTCGACGAGCGCAAGGGCGATGGCACGCAGGCGGTCGCGCGTCTCGTCGAGCTCGCGAACGCCACGCCGGACGCGCCGGACCGCGCGATCGTCGAGCGCGCGATCCGCGTCGCGTACCAGCACGACATCACCGAGACCGTCGTCACGCTGCATCGCGAGCTGCTCGCGCGCACCCCGAACGACAGCGCGCTGACCTGGCGGCTCGACGCGATCCTCGGCCAGCTCGGTCGCGATCCCGAGCGTCGCGAGCTGCTCGACGCGCTCGTCGGCGATGCCGATGCCGCCCGGCGGCGAACCGCGCTGCTCGAGGCCGCGGTGCAGCACGAGCGCGCCGGGTCGCGAGACGCCGCGCTCGAGCACTATCGCCGGCTGCTCGCGGTCGCGCCCGACGAGCACTTCGCGCGCGAGTCGCTGATCGAGCTGCTGCGCGCGCAGGAGCGCTGGGAAGAGCTCGTCGCCGAGCGCCGCGCGCACGCGAAGCTCTCGACCGACGACGCGACGCTGCGCCGCGCCTGGCGCGAGGCCGCGTGGGTGCTCGAGATCAAGCTCGACGATCCGACGCGCGCCCGCGAGGTCTACGGCGAGTGGCTCGCGCGCATGCCGGAGGACCGCACCGCGCTCGCCGGCTCCGCGCGCTGCTCGCGCAAGCTCGACGACATCGCCGCCGAGGTGCCGGTTCGCGAGGTGATCGCGCGCGTCGATCCCGCGCCCGATACGCAGTGGATGCTCGCGCGCAGCCTCGAGCGCTCGGGCAAGCTCGACGACGCGGCCGCGCAGTATCGCGCGCTCGCCGACCACGAGGACGTGTCGGTCGCGGTCGCCGGCGCGGCGTACGCGCTGCACGAGCTCGCGGTCCGCGGCGATCTGGCGGCGCGCGCCGAGGCCGCGGCGGTGCTCGCGAAGCGCACGACGGATCCGGGGCTGTCGGCGACGCTGCACGAGCAGATCGGCTGGACCTCGCTGCTCGCGCTCGACGATCGCGAGCGCGCCGCGACCGCGTTTGGCGTCGCGCTCGAGCAGGACCCCGAGCGGCTCGGCGCGTGGCTCGGCACGGCACTCGTCGCCGCGTGTCAGCTCGATCCGGCGCGGCTCGGCGATGCCGGCGCGCGGCTCGCGACCGCACCGCAGCAAGCACCGGATGTCACCGCGGCGCTGTACCTGCAGGCCGCGGCCTGTGCAGCGGCCGCCGGCGATCTCGAGCTCGCGAACGAGCGCGTCGAGGCCGCGCGGCTCGCGGCTCCCGACGACATCCACGTGCTCGTCGTCGCGGCGGAGACCGAGCCGCCGCGCGGCACCGACACCGCGGATCCGTTCGCGGCGGTCGAGGCGCTGCTGACGCGGGCCGAGCTGTTCGCGAGGCGGGCAGGGCTCGTCGACGACCCGGCGGGCCGCGCGACCTGGCAGCTCGATCGCGCCGAGGCGCTCGAGCTCGCAGGCCAGCTCAGCGACGCCGGCGAGGTCGTGATCGAGGTGCTGCGCGCGCATCCCGAGCATCGCCGTGCGCTCGCGATGTTCCGCCGGATCGCGCAGCGCGCCGGCGACACCGTGTCGTGGGCGCATGCGAGCTATGCGCTCGCGCGGCTGACGCGAGACCCGGCCGGCAAGCTGCGCCTGCTGCGCGATGCCGCGGGCGTCTACGACCGGCCGGGGCAGCCGAACGCGAAGTTCGCGCTCGCTGCGTACCGCCGCATCCTCGGTATCGACGCCGGCGCGCCCGAGATCGATCGCCTGCTCGAGCTGCTGCGCGAAACCGACGACACGCCGGCGCTCGTCGCGATGCTGAGCAAGCGCCTCGAGTGGCTGCAGCGCAGCGACACGCCGGCGGCGATGATCCCGCTGCTGTTCGAGCGCGCGACCGCGCTGCGCAAGCTCGCGCGAGGCCCCGAAGCCGCGCTCGATCTCGAGGTGCTGCTCGGGCTCGAGCCCGATCACGTCGACGCGATCCGGCTGCGCGCCGAGATCGCGCTCGATCAGGGCGACCTGCGGCGCGCGGTCGCGCTGCTGCGCCGGTGCGCCGCGCTCGAGACGACGACGACCCGGCGCATCGAGATCGAGAGCTTGCTCGCGACCGCGCTCGAGGCCACGGCCGCGGCGATCAGCTCCGATCGCAAGGGAGGCCCGTGGACCGGCCCCGAGGAGTCGACGACGTCGGTGCGTGCGATCGAGGATACGACGCACACCCAGGAGAACGACTTCACCGACGCCGAGGTGCTGGTCCAGCAGCTGCCCGACGACGCGATCGCGCCGATCACGCATCGCCCGAGCAGCCCGCACGTGATCCGCCGGCCGAGCGCGGAGATGCGCGCCGAGTCCCCGCCGCCGGGCGACGTGTTCGGCGGCGAGACCGTCGTCGGCGATCCGTTCGGCGCGAACACGGCGCTCGCGGACATCTCGCAGCTGCAGGAATCCGAGCGCCGCGTCGCGCGGACGACGATCCCGCGCATGCTCGCGGTCCAGCCGCCGATCGTCGAGCGCACGATCACGAACACCGATGCGCGCGCGTCGGCCGACGAGCCGTTCGCCGGCGTCGCGACGCTGACCGACATCGCGCCGCCGCCGGTCGAAGCGGAGACGCGCCCGGTCAAGCCGCCGGAGGCCGAGCCGACGAAGCCGGTGCCCTCCGGTGAGGCCGAGCCGACGAACCCGGTGCCGGCCGTGGCACCGCCCGCGGCGCCCGTGATCCCGATCGCGATCGCGCCGACCGAGCTCGCGCCCGTGGTCGCGGCGGTGCCGGCCGCGATCCCGCCCGCGGTCGTCGAGCCGACCGGTGCGACGCTCGAGGTCGAGCCGGTGCTCGATCCGCGCGAGCTGCATTTTCCCGAAGCGCAGGAGGCCTCGGACTCCGAGGTCGTCATGCTGTCGTACGACCAGCTCCAGCCGCAGCGGCTCGATGCGTCCGACGACATGGTGCTCGAGCTCGAGCGCGAGATCGCCGTCGTCGACGATCCCGTGCTGCGCATCGAGGCCGGCCGGCTGTGCGAACAGCTCGGCGCGGCCGAGCGCGCGCGCACGCACTACGAGGCCGCGCTCGTCGCCGATCCGCGCGCGACCGCGGCGCTGCGCGGACTGCGGCGGATCGCGTGGACGAGTGCCGATCTCGTCGAGGCGACGCGGCTGCTCGATGCCGAGATCGTCGTCGCGGGATCGCGCGAACGCGACGCGCTGGCCCGCTATCGCGTCGATCTGCTGCTCGCGACCGGGGAGCACGACCTCGCACGCGTCGCGGTCGGCGAGCTGCTCGACCGCAGCCCGGACGATGTCCCGGCGCTGTTCGCGTACCTCGCGCTCGCGCTGATCGATCACCGCACCGACGAGCTCGCGACCACGCTCGAGCGGCTGATCGGCCCGCAGCCTGCGCTACACGATCCCGCGCTGCGGGCCACGATCGAGCGCGCGCGCGGCGTGCTCGCCGAGCACCGAGGCGAGGCCGAGATCGCCGCGCGGTGGTTCGGTGCCGCCGCCGCGTCGGATCCGGGCGCGCTCGCGAGCCAGCTGTATCGACTGCGCGAGATCGTGCGTGCCAGCGAGCCGCGTGCGAGCGAGCTCGCGCCGGCGTGGATCGAGCTCGCGTGCAACATCGAGAAGGACGATCCGGTGCTCGCCGCGGCGCTCGCGGTGCGCGCCCAGTCGTACCCGGCCGCGCTCGTCGACGCCGAGACGCGCGAGACCGCGGCGCAGCTCGCCGCGCGCGCCGCGCCACGCGACCCGCTCGCCGCGCGGTTCGCCGCCGAGACTGCCGCGACGACCGGCGACGTCGCGCTCGCGAGCCACGCGTTCGCGCGCTGGGTGCGCTGCAAGTCGAGCGCGATCGATCGCGCGTACGCCGCGGGCCGCGCGGCCGAGCTCGAGCCGCAGCGCCTCGGCCGGCTGTGGGGCCAGGTGCTCGAGCTCGATCCGCGCGATGACTACGCGAGCGCGCGGCTGCGCGCCGTGCACGTCGAGGCCGGCGAGCTGTGGCTCGCGCACCAGCTCGATCGCGAGATCGCGGAGACCAGCGGCCGCGATCGCCCGCTGATCCGCACCGCGTGGGAGCAGCTCGCCGCGGATCAGCTCGAGCCGGCGATCACGCTGCTGATGCAGCGGCTCGAGCGCGGCCCGGCACCGGTGATCGTCGCGTTGACGCTCGCCGAGGCGTTCGCGCGCGCTGGCCGGTGGACCGATCGCGCGAAGCTGCTGCGCGATCTCGGCGACAAGCCCGGGCCGCTCGCGCGCGACGTCGTCCGGCTGCGCAGCGCGCTCGCGTGGGACAAGGCGGCGCGGCTCGACGCGAGCTCGCGCGAGGATCACGATCGCGCGACCGCGGCCGCGCTCGACGCGTGGGACCTCGTGATCGAGCACGACAAGCGGTCGCCGTTCGCGCACGGTGCCGCGATCGCGGTCGCCTCGCGGTTGCCCGATGTCCGCATCCTCGAGCGCGTGCTCGACCGGGCGCGCGCCGTCGAGCAGTCACCGTGGTACGCGGCGAGCCTCGGGATGCGGCAGGCGCGCCTCGTCGCGCGCGCGGAGCCGCAGAAGGCGCAGGACATCGCACGCGCGGCCGCGAACGGGCTCGATGATCCGCGCGCGACGCTCGCGGTCATGATCGCCGCCGCGCATGCCGGCAAGCTCGGCGAGGCCGCGATCGCGCTCGAGCAACGCGCGGTCGCGCTCGAGGCCGGACCGAAACCCGCGACGCCGAGGACCGAGCCGATCCAGCTCCGCGTGCGCGCCGCGCAGCTCGCGCTCGACGCGAACGATCTGCCGCGCGCGAAGGCGCTGCTCGCACAGGTCGAGCGAGCGCGGCCCGGGCTCGTCGACGATCTGCGCGAGGTCGCGCGCCGGCGCGCCGGCGAGCCCGCGAGCAAGACGCGGTCGGAAGCCCAGTCGTCGTCGCTCGCGCGCGTCGTCCGCGATGCCGATCTCGCGGCGGCCGCCGGTGATCGTCGCGCGGCACTCGCGCTGTACCGCGAGGGCGTCGAGCGCTGGTACGCCGATCCGCTCGCCGCGGTGCCGCTGCTGCGGCTCGCGACCGAGCAGAAGGAGGCCGATCTGATCGCGAGCGTCGCCCAGGAGCGGCTGCGCAGCGCGAGCGAGCTCGGCGATCCGATCCTCGAGGCCGACGCGCACGAGCTGCTCGCCCGCGTCGCCCGCGAGCTGCGCAAGGACGCCGCGACCGCGCGCGCGGCACGCGAGACCGCGTTCACCGCGGATCCGAACCGGCTCGATCTCGCGCTGCAGCTCGAGCGCGAGCACGGCGCCGATCGTCGCTACAAGGAGCTGCTCGCGCTGCGCGACCGCCGGCTCGAGCACGATGCCGGCAAGCCGATCACCGAGGTCGCGCGCGAGCGGGTCGCGCTGCTGCTCGATACCGCGACGATCGCGCTCCGCGCGAAGCGCTCCGACGACGATCTCGCGAAGCTGTATCGCGGTGCGCTCGCGATCGAGCCCGAGCACCGGATCGCGATGTTCCAGCTCGAGGCGCTGCTGCGGCGCAGCCCGCCGAGCGACGAGCTCGTCGCGCTCGAGGACCGGATCGCGGCGTGGTCCGAGGATCCGCGCGCGAAGGCGGCGGCCCTGACGCGCGCCGGCGAGCTGCTCGCGAAGCTCGGCAAGCCGGCGGAGGCGGTCCAGCGGTTCACGCGCGCCGCGGACGTCGTGCCGACGTATCACGCGGCGCTCGATGCCTGGCACGACACCGCGCTCGCGGCGGGGCTGTGGGTCGAGCTTGCCGAGGTCGCGACCCGCAAGGCGGCGCTCGAGCGCGATCCCGAGACGATCGCGAGCCTGCATCACTTCGCGGGCGTCACGCTCATGGACAAGGCGCAGGCGAAGCAGCCCGCGATCGCGGCGCTCGGACGCGCGCTCGCCGCCGAGCCGCGCCACCTCGATGCGTTCCTCCGGCTGCGGATCCTGCTCGAGGACACCGCGGACCACGACGGCTACGCGACGCTGCTGCGCAACCGGCTCGAGCACGAGCAGGATCGCACCGCGAAGATCGAGCTGAACCGCATGCTCGCCGAGCACGGACGCACCGTCGACGATCGCGACCTCGCGATGCGCCACTATCGCGCGATCCTCGCGCTCGATCCCGCCGACGCGCGCGCGCACGCCGCGATCGCAGATCTCCAGAGCGATCCGGGCCACTGGCAGGACGCCGGAGAGGCGATCCTCGCGCGGATCCGCCTCGAGCGCGATCCGTCGGTGCTGCGCACGCTGCACTACCGGCTCGGGTCGCTGTACGCCGAGCACGACCGGGCGCGCGCGATCGCCGCGTTCCAGCGCGCGCTGACGTTCAAGCCCGACGACGACGCGGCGCTGTCGCGGCTCGTCGATCTCGCGATCGACGCCGGCCAGTGGCAGGTCGCGCTCGACGCCTGCGATCAGCTCGTCGCGAAGGAGCGCGATCACGACAAGCTCGCCGCGCACCTCCAGCGCGCGTCGCTGATCTTCGCGCGCGGCCTCGGCGACAAGCAGCGCGCCGAGAAGATGCTCGTGCTCGCGCTCGAGAGCGCGCCGACGAGCACGGCGGCGCTCGAGCTGCTGATCGAGCTGTACCGCGACGGCGACGCCGCGGCGCTGCGGCCGCACCTCGATCGGATCGTCGATCAGATGCGCGCGCGGATCGCGAGCGATCCGCGCGACGGCGCCGCGTATCGCATGCTCGCCCAGGCGCTCGCGGCGCGCGATACCGCGATCCAGGATGGCTCGCTCGCGATCGCGCGCAACGCCGCCGAGGTCGCGCGCGTGCTCGGGACCGCGGACGGGCTCGACGCGAGCCTCGGCACCGTCCACGCGAGCGCGGATCTAGCGCGGCTCGCGGCGATCGAGGACGAGCTGTTCGCCGGGGCGGGCGAGCCCGCGATGCGGCGGCTGCTGCGCCTGCTCGCCGAGCCGATCGCGAAGCACGTCGGGGTCGACCTCGGCGCGTACGGCGTCGGCCGCAAGGACCGGCTGCGGCCGCAGGATCCGATCGCGATCGTCGCGCGCGAGATCGCGACCGCGCTCGGGCTCAAGGACGTCGACGTCTACGTCTCGACGGTGCGACCGTACGCGGCGATCAGCGAGCCGACGCACCCGGTGTCGCTCGTGCTCGGGTCGGCGATCGCGACCGGCGACCCGGTCGGTGTCCGGTTCGCCGCCGGCACCGCGCTCAAGCTCGCGCAGCTCTCGCTCTCGGTGCCGTCGCGGATGGTCCCGCAGGAGCTCGGGGTCCTCGGGCTGACCCTGCTGCGCGTGTTCCAGCCCGAGCTCACCATCCCCGGCATCGACGATGACGCAGTTCCTGCGCAGCTCGCGAAGCTCCGGCGCTCGATCCCGACCGGGCTCGTCAACGAGGCGCGCGCGACCGCGCTCGCGATCTCGACGTTCAACCCGCTGCACCTCGCCCGCGACCTGAAGATCGCGGGGCTTCGCGCGGGGTTACTCGCCTCGGGGCACCTCGTCCCGGGGATCGCGAGCCTGGCTGCCGCGGTCGACATCGACCTACCCAGTCTCCTGGCGGACCCGATCGCCCGCGGCACGATCACGTTCGCCCTCGCCGAGGATCGGCTTGCCTCACGTCGGGTGCGGATCGGGTAACGGCGATTGCAGGAAGTTGTGTTTCCCGACAACTCCAGCCATGATGTCCCCGAGTGAGACGGGTTCCGCATTCCGTCCTGTACGCGCGAGAGGCTCACACCTCCTTGCTCGAACGGCTATTGCCGGGACCGATCTCGATCGCGAAGAGCCGCTCCGGGCTCGTGGCGGCGATCGCGCGCGGCGCGACGATCGCGTTCGTCGACGCTGATCTGCTCGATCGCTTCGACGGCGCCGCGCTCCGGATCCCGGTGATCGCGATCCTCGAGGGCAAGCCGACCGAGGCGCTCGCCGGATCGATCAAGCTGCTCGATCGCTATCCGTGGCTTGCCCACGTGATCGGCGGCGGCATGCTCGCGACCGATCGCGCGAAGACGCATCTCCAGGTCCTCGTCGAGCGGATCGTCGACGGACCCGAGCACAGCATGCTCGACAACCTGCGCGTCGGCCGCGTCGCGCTGCTCGCACGCGCGAGCCGCCGCGAGGCTCGGTTCGAGCGCATGCGCGAGTTCTTCGCGAAGCAGCAGCTGTCCGAGCGCACGATCACCGCGATCATCGAGGTCGCGGAAGAGCTCGTGATGAACGCGCTGTACGACGCGCCGGTCGAGGCCGGGTTCTTCACGCGTCCACGCCAGCGCAACGAGGATGTCGATCTGCCGCCCGAGCTCGCGTGCGAGATCAGCTACGGGCTCGAGAACGGCACCGCGTTCGTGCGCGTTCGCGATCCGTTCGGCGCGCTGTCGCGTGCTCGCCTCGTCCAGGTCCTCAACCGCTGCACCGCGAACGCGGTCGCGCTCGACGAGAGCCGTGGTGGCGCCGGGCTCGGCCTCTGGCGCGTGTTCTCGCTCGCGTCGACGATCTCGATCACGGTCACACCGGGATCTCTCACGGAATTTCTGGTCGGCATCCGGCCGCAGAAGGGCCGCGTCGTCCCGAAGCAGCTCGAGGCTGCACACCTGTTCTTCACGCCACAGAGCGAGTACTACGAGTCGCTCGTGATCCTGCCCGACGACGATCACGGCCTGGTCGACCAGTCGATCACGCTGGTGCTCTGCGCGTAGCTGTAGCTGTCTGCCCGCGACCCGCCCACAGCTTGCGGCACGCCGGTCCCGACCCAATCCGGGGTCCCGGAGTCGACGGCGTTTCTGCGGACGGGGTATACTTTCCTCGTGAGGCCGGTGGTCTGGATCTCAGATCCGTCATTGCGTGCGCTCTGCGAGCGGCTGACCTCCGCAAGAATTGCCGGTGGTGCCCGGACCGTGGTCGTCGGTTCCGCGCGTGATTTTCTCGAGCAGGCGCAGCATCCGGACGCGATCTCGTTCGTCGACCAGCCCGGGATGGACGTGTTGACCAAGGTCAATCACGTCTCGATCCCGTCGTCGGTCGTCGCGATCGTCGACGAATCACTCCCGATCGCGGTCAACTGGCTGCAGCCGAACCCGTGGCTCTCGCACGTGATGAGCGCCGCGATGCTCAAGCATCCGATGGCCGAGAAGCACCTCGAGAACCTCGCGGCCACGCTCGACAGCACGAGCGAGCCGCGGCTGCTCGACTGGCTCGGACCCGAGGTCGAGGGCCGCCGGATCCGGCTGACCCACGCGAGCAAGCGCGCCGAGCGGCTCGAGCGCATGGGCGAGTTCCTCGAGGCCAAGGGCGTCAGCCCGCGCGCGACCCAGCAGCTGCGCGATGCCGCCGAGGAGCTCGTGACGAACGCGTTCTACGACGCGCCGGTCACCGCCGGGGCGAGCAAGCCGATCTCGCGCACGCAGGACGTCGAGCTGCCCGAAAAGAATGCCTGCGACCTCGCGTATGGCTGCCGGGACGATCTCGCGATCGTCCGCGTTCGCGACCCGTTCGGCTCGCTGTCACGCCGCCGCCTGGTCGAGGTGCTGAGCCGCTGCGCCCAGCCGAACATGTCCGTTCAGGTCGACGAGTCGATGGGCGGTGCCGGGCTCGGCATGTGGCGCATCTTCTCGAACGCTTCGTTGGTCGCGATTTCGGTCGTGAAGCACCGCCACACGGAGATCCTGGTTGGCATCGCGAAGCGGGTCACGGGTCCGCGGCCGTTCGCGTTCCACCTGTTCTTCCGTGATGGCGCCAAACGTCGGTTCTGGAGGTTGTCGACCGACACGAGCATCCCCGCCGTCAACAACTCGGTGATGCTCGAGCTCAAGTCCAAGTAAGGCACCATGGCCCGAGACCTAAAGCCAGCCACAGACTCCATTCCACCGCGCACCAAGGTGGGCGTCGAGCTCAAGACCACGGGCGATGCCGGCCTCGTGCGCGTCATGGGTCTGGTCGACGAGCACTTCCTTGGCTTCGGCACGATCGCGCCGGGGATCAAGACGCTCGTCATCGACGTATCCGCGATGACGCGCATGACCTCGTTCGGCGTCCGGCAATGGCTGAAGGCCATGGACTCGCTGCCGAAGACGATCGGGGATCTCTACCTGCTCGGCTGCCCGACGTTCTTCGTCGACCAGCTGAACATGGTGCTGAACTTCGGCGGCCCCGCGAAGGTGCTGACCGTCGTCGCGCCGTACACGTGCCCGTCGTGCGGCGTCGAGTCGGGCGAGATGATCGACGTGCTCGCCGAGCGCGCGACGCTCGCCAAGGGCGGCGTGCCCGAGAAGGATTGCGCGCGCTGCGGCGCGAAGCTCGAGTTCGACGAGACCCCGGAGAGCTACTTCTCGTTCGTCACGAAGTACGCGGCCTCGAGCATCGACGCGGGCGCCGCCCAGCTGCTCGCCGCCGCGGGGCTCTACACCGCCGCCGAGGCCGCCGCCGAGAAGCCGCCGCGGATCATCAAGCTCGTCCACGGCCCGGTCACGTACTTCCGGATCATCGGCACGATCGGCTCGATGTTCCGCGCCCGGCCGTTCCTCGTCGGTGCCGAGGGCGAGGTCGTGATCGATCTCGCCGAGGTCGAGCGGTTCGATCCGCTCGGTCACCGCGAGTGGCGCCGGCTGATGAAGAACCTGGTCGCCCAGGTGCCGTCGCTGACGCTCGTCGATGTCAGCGACTCGTTCCTGATGGTCGCCGCGGACAGCTTCACGGTCGCGAAGACGATCGCGGTGTGGTCGGTGCTCGTGCCGTACTTCTGCATCGACTGCGGCAAGAGCTCGATGGAGAGCCAGACGCTGCAGAACGCGCGCTGGCCGCTCAAGTTCCCGGATCACGTGTGCTCGACCTGCGGTGGCACCACGCAGAGCGCGCTGCGTCCCGAGGCGCTCGCGCCGCTGCAGAAGGCGAACACCCAGGTCCCACCGGCGAGCGCGAAGCTGATCCAGGCGCGCGAGGAGATCCTGTCGCGCGCGCTGACCGACGCGAACGTCGCGAAGGCCGGCGATGCGGCGTCCGCGTCGCTGTCCGCCGACGACACGATCCTCGGCAAGTACAAGATCGTCCGCCGGCTGTCCGCGGGCGGCATGGCCGAGGTGTTTCTCGCGAAGCAGGTCGGCATCGGCGGCTTCGAGAAGCCGGTCGCGCTGAAGCGCATCCTTCGCCAGCTGCTCGAGTCGCGCCACCTCGCGGTCGACATGTTCCTCAACGAGGCGAAGATCGCGGGTCGGCTGATGCACCCGAACATCGTCCAGGTGCTCGATGTCGGCGAGGTCGCCGGCGCGCTCTACCTCGCGATGGAGTACGTCCACGGTCGCGACCTGCGCGACATCCTGAAGAAGCTGCGCTCGACGAAGAGCGTCATGCCGCTCGGCGACGCTTGCTACATCATCAGCCAGATCGCGCAGGCGCTGCACCACGCGTACTGGTCGACCGATCTCGCCGGCAAGCAGCTCGCGGTCGTCCACCGCGACGTGTCACCGCACAACGTGATCGTCGGCTACGACGGCACCGTGAAGCTGCTCGACTTCGGCGTCGCGATGTCCGCGGTCACCGAGCACGCCGAGACGATGATCGCCGGCAAGTGGGCGTACATGTCGCCCGAGCACACGACGAACCAGCAGGTCGATCACCGCTCCGACCTGTTCTCCGTCGGCGTGATGTTCTATCTGCTGTGCACCGGCAACATGCCGTTTGCCGGCAACGACCCGCGCGAGATCGTGAAGCGGATCCGCGCCGGCGCGTACAAGCCGCTGAAGCAGGCCGCGCCGGACATCCCGGATGCGGTCGCCGCGCTCGTCGCACGGCTGCTGTCGCCGAATCCCGACGATCGCCCGCAGACCGGCCAGGAGGTCGTCGCCGCGATCAACGACTTCACGCGCAGCTACGGCATCGAGGCGTCCGCGACGCGCGTCGCCCAGCTCGTCGGCCAGGTGTTCGCGAACGAGCCGCCGGAGCCGGTGCTCGTCAAGGAGCTGTCGCAGTCGTCCGAGCGTCCGCTCGACGAGCACGACGCGTCGGCAACCCGGCGCGTCGCGGTCGGCTCGGGCTCGACGCAGGCGCAGCTACCGCCCGACGAGCGCTCGCCGATGTCGCACTCGTTCTCGGGCAAGGGGCTGACCCCGAGCGTGCCGAGTGCGGGGTGGGGCGTCGATCAGTCGGTGTCGCTCGCGCGCACGCGCAGCGCGGAGTTCCAGGCGCCCAAGCCCGCCGAGGAGGATCCGCGCAGCAAGCGGCCCTCGAAGATCCCGGAGATGCGAACGCGCTCGGCGCCGTCGTCGACGCTGATGTGGGCGCTGATCATCGCGGTCGTGCTCGGCGGTGCGCTCGTCGCGCTGTACTTCCTCGTCAAGCCCCAGTGGTAGACGGTTAGTTCTCGAGCACCGCGTCGAGCGCGGCGACGAGCGACACGAGATCGGCGTGCAGCGCGGCCTGGTCGACGTCGAGCTCGGCGCCGTTCGCCGTCGCGTCCGCGGCGATCGTCATGCGATCGCGGAACTGCGCGAAGTTCGGGTTGTCCGAGCTCGTCTGGAACCACATCGTCTCGTGTGGCGCGTAGAGCGTGTCCTCACGCCACACCCACCCGTTGTCGACGAGGAGTTGCTTGAGCTGCAACCAGCGAGGGTCCTGCATGGGGACCACTCGGTGCACGCTGCGTGCCTCCTAGCGATCTCGTCGCCTTGCGAGCAACCCGCGGACGGCCGACCGTGCGCCGATGCGCGGTAGCTGGGTCAGCGCGCGCGCGAGCGCGATCGCGAGCTGGATCGGCGAGTCCCCGCGCGCCTCGATCGTCGTGCGCTGACCGTTGATCACGTCCTCGGCGGCACCGCGCGCGATCGTGCGTGAGCCATCGCTTCGGATCTCGACAACGAGCCGCGCGACCACCGGCGGCTCGGCCTGCAGCTCGCCGCGCGACCGCGTGTCCGGGGGCACCGGCACGAGCTCGGGCTTGTCGTCGGGATCCTTCATCTCGAGCGAGCTTAGCTTACAGTTCGCGCATGGCCGAACCCGATCTTGGCTCGCTCCGCGATCGCATCGAGACGGTCGATCGTCAGATCATCGCGCTGATCGCCGAGCGGCTCGCGATCGTCGAGGAGGTCGCCGAGGCCAAGCTCGCCGCCGCGAGCCCGTTTCGCGACCGCGTGCGCGAGGACACGCTGCTCGGGCGGCTGCGCGCGATGGCGACCGAGGCGAAGCTCGACCCGCACGAGATCGAGCGCATGTACCGCGTGATCATGGACATGTCCGTGGCGCACCAGGAGCGCGCCGTGCGCGAGCGCAGCGACGTGCCGCTGCGCGTCGCCTACCAGGGCGTCGAGGGCAGCTACAGCCACCTCGCGGCGCAGCGCCGCTATGGCGGCCGGGCGGGCGGCGCGCTGCTCACCGGGCGCGACTCGTTTCGCGCGGCGGCCGACGACGTGATCCATGGCGCGGCCGATCTCGCGCTGTTGCCGATCGAGAACACGACCGCGGGCAGCATCAACGAGACCTACGATCTGCTCGCGCACGGCGAGCTCCACATCACCGGCGAGGTCGTGTCCGCGATCGAGCACTGCTTGCTCGCGCTGCCCGGCGTGCGGCTCGACGAGCTGCGCGTGGTGATGTCGCATCCGCAGGCGCTCGCGCAGTGCCGCGACTTCTTCGCGCGCCACCCGGATCTGACCGCACAGCCCGAGCTCGACACCGCCGGCTCGGCGCGCCGCGTGGCGAGCGCCGGCGATCGCACGCTCGCCGCGATCGCGAGCAGCGCGGCCGCGAAGACGTACGGGCTCGCGATCGTCGCGCAGGGCATCCAGTCCGCGGCCGGCAATGCGACCCGGTTCGTCGAGGTCGCGCTGCGCCCGGCACCGATGGCCGAGGGGGTGCCGGCGAAGACGTCGCTCGTGCTCTCGCTCGCGGATCGGCCGGGCGCGCTCGGCGAGATCCTGACGCACTTCGCGTCGCGCGGCCTGTCGCTGACGAAGATCGAGTCGCGCCCGATCCCCGAGGCGCCGTTCACGTACCGGTTCTACATCGACGTGCTCGGCCACGCCGCGAGCGGGCCGTTCGCCGCCGTGCTCGACGAGCTGCGTTCGCTCACGACCGAGCTTCGCGTGCTGGGCAGCTACCCGGCCGCGATGTAACGTCCCGCGCATGCGCGCCGTCCGGATCCACGAGCTCACCGGTCCCTCCGCACTTCGCGTCGACGACGTGCCCGCGCCGACGCCGCTGGCGGGCCACGTCGTGATCGACGTCAAGGCGTGCGGCGTCAACTACCCCGACGTGCTGCTGACGCGCGGCATGTACCAGTTCAAGCCGAGCCCGCCGTTCTCGCCGGGCGGGGAAGCGGCCGGCATCGTGAGCGCCGTCGGGCCCGGCGTGAAGACGCTCGCGGTCGGCGATCGCGTCGCGGCGACGATGCTGTACGGCGCGTTCGCCGAGCAGATCGCGGTGCCGGAGCTCGCGGTCACGAAGCTGCCCGACGCGGTGAGCTTCGAGGTCGGCGCGGCGACGCTGCTGACGTACGCGACGACGTATCACGCGCTCGTCGATCGCGCGGCGATCCAGGCTGGCGAGACGCTGCTCGTGCTCGGTGCCGCCGGCGGCGTCGGGGTCGCGGCGTGCGAGCTCGGCGCGCTGCTGGGAGCGAAGGTGATCGCGGGCGCGTCGAGCGCGGACAAGCTCGCGTTCTGTCGCGAGCACGGCGCGAGCGAGGGCATCGACTACGCGCGCGAAGATCTCAAGGACCGGATCAAGGCGCTGACGAACGGCAACGGTGTCGACGTCGTCTACGATCCGGTCGGCGGTCCGCTGTCGGAGGCCGCGCTGCGCGGCACCGCGTGGCAGGGCCGGTTCCTGGTGATCGGCTTCGCGTCCGGCGAGATCCCGAAGATCCCGCTCAACCTCGTGCTGCTGAAGGGCTGCCAGATCGTCGGCGTGTTCTGGGGCTCGTTCGCGATGCGCGAGCCGGCGCGCAACCGCGAGCACGCCGCGCGGATCTTCAGCTGGATCGCCGATGGCAAGCTCGCGCCCGCGATCGACGCCGTACTCCCGTTCACCGAGGCGACCGCCGCCCTCGAGCGCATCGAGCGCCGCCAGGTGAAGGGAAAGCTGGTGCTCCGGCCCTGACGGACGGGCATAATCGACGGTCGATGAGACGTCCGGGGCTCGCGCTGTTCGGCTTGCTCGCGGGCTGCAGCTTCGCGCCGGTGCCGCTCGATCAGGCCGGCGACGGCGGGCCCGACACGCCGATCACGCCGGGCTGCACGACGTTCTCGAGCCAGCTCGACACGTGCACGCTGCCGGCGGGCGCCGCGCTGACGCTGTCCGGTACGCTCGCGTTCGATACCGACACCGGCGAGCTCACGCAGGCCGGCACCGTCGTCACCGGCATCCCGACGATGGTGCTCGCGACGAACGCGGCCGAGGTCCAGGCGATCCTCGCGACGACCGTGACGTTCGATCCGGGCACGATGCTGCGCGCGACCGGGTCGCGACCGTTCGCGATCATCGCGACCGGCGACGTCGTCGTCGGCGATGGCGCGATCGTCGACGTCGGTCGTGGCGGCGCCGGTGCGCGCGCGAGCTGCGACGCCACCGGCGGCATGAACCTCGACGGTGGCGCGGCCGGTGGCGGTGGTGGCGGGTTCGGCGGCGCGGGCGGCGCCGGCGGCACCGGCAACAACGACGGCACGCCGAGCACGCCGGGCATGGGCGGCGCCGCGGTCGCGCTGCCGGCCGGTCCGCTCGGCGGCTGTCCCGGCGGCAAGGGCGGCGACGACAACAACGATCCGGGCGGCGCCGGCGGCGTGGGCGGCGGCGCGATCTACATCGTATCCGCGACGAAGATCGAGCTGGTCGCGAATGCCGGCATCGACGCGGGCGGCGCGGGCGGCATCGGCGGCGAGCAGCACGGCATCACGTTCGGCGACGCCGGCGGCGGCGGCGGTGGCTCGGGCGGCATGATCTTCCTCGAGGCGCCGCGCGTGACGAGCGCGGGCACGCTCGCGGCGAACGGCGGCGGCGGCGGCGAGGGCTCCGGCAACCAGGCGCAGGGCCGCAATGGCAATCCCGGCGGGCTCGACACCGCGCGCGCGTCCGGTGGCAACGGCGGCTCGAGCACGGGCACCGACGGTGGCGCCGGCGGCGCGCTCGGCACGTTGATCGGCGACGCCGTGCTCGACACCGACAACGGCGGCGGTGGCGGCGGCGGCGGCGGCGCGGGCTTCATTCGCGTGCGCGCGACGACGCCGGAGCTGAACGCGCAGATCTCGCCGGCACCGATGCCGTGATCGCGCCGAGCTCGAGGAAGCCGTCGGGCACGAGCGCGGTCGCGAGCATCACGTCGTTGATGTCGCCGTGCTCGAGCCACGTGCGCGTCTCGCGATGCGCGCTCTCGAGCCAGAACGCCGCGATCTGATCGCCGACCGGCGCGAGCTTCGACAGGCGATCGAGCTGCACGCGCGCCTCGCGATCGACGCGATCGCGCATCCGCTCGACGGCGGCGAGGCCGATCGCGAGCCCGAGCTCGCGAAACCCGAGCCGGCGATGCGCGCTGCGCGCCAGCTCGTGACCGGCGACGTAATGCGCGAGCCCGAGCGCGGAAGCCGCGAGCAGCGCGGTCACGAGCGCCGGATCCTGGGCGAGCTGGACGAGCCGGTACGCGTCGACGAGCAGGCCGCCGAGCCCGAGCGGATCGGTCGTCGCGAGGCCGGCGTCGTCGAGCATCCCGCGATAGTCGGCGGTCGCGCGCGCGAGGCTCGCGCCGTCGAGCTGCAGGCACGTCACGTAGCCGTCGAGCGGATCGTGGTGGCCCATCGACGCGACCTGCGGCCGCGACAGATCGATGCT
Source organism: Kofleriaceae bacterium (assembly GCA_035715365.1). GTDB lineage: Bacteria > Myxococcota_A > Polyangia > Haliangiales > Haliangiaceae > JABFXX01. The sequence continues at coordinate 128,977 of DASTLB010000050.1, forward strand.
CGCCTTCCAGATCATCCGCGGCCCGCCACGCGTGCCGTACGTGAACGCGCGATGCGCGACCTCCGCCAGCTCGCGCGCCCAGGTCGTGAATTGCGGATCGCCACTCGCGCGCGACACCTGATCGAGCGCGTGCATCCACTTCGTCAGGTAGTGGAAGTACTGGCCGTCGCGATCCCACTCGAGCTCGGGATCCGGCGGCTCGTCGCTGCCGCGCTCGGGCAGCGGCTTGCCGATCCGCAGCCCGCCCGCGGTCGGGTGCAGCCGCGCCTCGGCGTCGGGCAGCCCGGACAGCCAGCCCTGCCGGCCGTCGTCGCCGCGGTGGCGTCCGAGCGTCTCGTGCACCTGGTGGACGAGCCGGAGTGCGAGCTCGCGCGGCTCGGGCTCGCCGGTGATCCGCGAAAGCCCGAGCCAGTTGCAGACCGCGAACGCGTCGGTCCACAGGTAGCGCTTGCCCGGTCCGGACGAAGCCAGCCCGGTCCGCGCTGCGAACCGGGCCATCAGCTGGGATGCTTGTTGCGTGCGCGCGCGCTCCATACCGCGCGCTCTTGCATCACGTGCGCCTTAGCGAAGGCCGCAGGACTCGGCGCCGTTCTCGAAACCGCGCTTGAATGCCGCGCTCCGCTGTGCGGCCGAGCCGTGGGTCCACGTCTCCGGCTGGACACGGCCCTGCGTCTTGCGCTGGATCGTGTCATCGCCGATCTGCGACGCAGCGTTCAGCGCCTCGTCGATGTCGCCGACCTCGAGCAGGTTGCGGCGCTGCGCATCGCGGCCCCACGCGCCGGCGAGGCAGTCCGCCTGCAGCTCGATCTGGACCTGGTGCTGGTTGTCGCGGCCCTCGTTGTCGAGCAGGCCCCGCAGGTTCTGCACGTGGTGGCCGACCTCGTGCGCGATCACGTACGCCTGCGCGAAGTCACCGGGAGCGCCGAACCGGCGCTTGAGCTCGTCGTAGAACGCGAGGTCGATGTAGACCTTGCGATCGAGCGGGCAGTAGAACGGACCGACCGCCGCCGTCGCGTTGCCGCACGCCGAGCCGATCGCACCGCGGAACAGCACGAGCCGCGTCGTCTGGTAGTTCGGGATCTGCTCGCGCCACGTCTTCTGGACGTCATCGAGCACGAAGCCAACGAACCGCGCCATCTCGTCGCTCTGGCCGGCCTTCGGCGAGCTCGTCTCGGTCGCGCTCGGACGGCCATCGTCGCCGCCGCCGCTGCACATCGACAGCCCGCCATTGCACATGCCGCCGTAGATCGCGCCGACGACGAGCAGCGCGATCAGGATGCCTTTCCATCCGAAGCGACTCCCGAGCGCGAGCAGGCCACCGAGCGGAAGCCCACCGCCCATCATGCCGCCGCCGCTCGACGACCGCCGATCATCGACATTGTTGCTTTGGTAATTTCGATCCCAGCGCATGCCGAAATCGCAATGCAATCACCTCGCCACGTGCGCCGGCGCGCTGCGAGTTTTGGCGATGTGCTATTTCGCGCGGGCGTGATCGGCGACCCAGTCGAGGATCGCGACCGCCTTCTTCGTCGTCAGCGCGCGGTCTTCACGATCGTGATCGCCGCGCCGCACGAGATCCCACACGACGTCCTGGTGGCAGCCCGTGAAGTAGTCGCGCAGCGCGACCGCGAGCGCGTGCAGCGGGTTGCGATCGCCGACGAGGAAGTACGCCGGCAGCGCGCGATCCGGACACGTCGCCTCGTCGGTCGGCATGCCGCCGCCGTGGATCACGAGCGCGGCCGCGAGCTGCGTCCACGCGTGCGCGCGACGGCTGAGATACGAGCCGCCGCCCGACCACTTCGGCGAGCGCGATCCGGCGCGTGTCGATCCGGACGCCGCGCGTCGCCGCCGCCGCGACGAGCCCGTCGACCTGCGCGACGACGTACGCCGGATCGCCGTTCCACTGCCACCAGCTGCGATCCTTGTTCGTGCAACCTTCGGCCTTCGGACAGTCGAGCGCGAGCAGCGCCCACCCGCGCTGCTTCACCGCTGCCTGCCAGCGCTTCGCCGCCGCCACCGCGGTCTCGCGATCGCCGTGCAGCACGACGAGCAGCGGCGCATCGACCGGATGCTTCGGGTCCGCCGCGGGCAACACCGTCACGTCCGCGCGCGCGATCGCGATCGCCGCGACGCTGGCTACGAGAGCTGCGAGCCGCGCGCACGCTGCGCGAGCCACTCGATGATCTGGCGCGCCTTCGCGCTGTCGAGTGCCGCGTCCTCGCGCTTGTGATCCGCGCCTTCGACCAGATCCCATTGCACCTCCTGACCACAACGCGCGAAGTAGTCGCGTAATTGCTTCGATCCGCCGTGCGCCGGGTTCTTGTCGCCGACCAGGAAGTACGCCGGCAACGCGCGCGCCGGGCACGCGTCGTCGTCGGCAGGTGGCGAGCCACCGCCGTGGATCACGACCGCGGCGAAGTGGCGATGCCACACCGGCGCGTGCTGGCCGACGTACGTCGCGCCGCCCGACCACGCGACGAGGTACGTGCGCGCGGGATCGATGTCGATCTGGCGTCCGATCTCGCGGACCTGCTGCACGACCCACGCGGGGTCGCCCTGCCACTGGTACCACTTGCCGCCGTCGCAGCCGCGCTCGACGGGACACTGCAGCGCGAGCACGGCCCAGCCGCTGTCGAGTGCCGGACCTCGCCAGCGCTCGAACCACTTCTGCGCCGACTCGGCGTTGCCGTGCAGCACGACGAGCAGCGGCAGCGCACCTGTGCGCTCGTCGGGCAGCGCGAGCTTGCAGTCGGTGCAAGGCGGCTCGATCGCATGTGGACGTACATGCTCGACGGATTCGTCGTCGAGAACTGCGCGATCGCTCGACGCTTCGCGGCACCCACTCGCGACGACGATGCCGACGAGCGCGCCGCCGAGAAACTGCCAAATCTTCATGCGCAGATCGGTCGCAATCGACATGCCGTCGACGGAGTGCGTCGCCTCGTCTCGTGCGCACGGTAGCGATGTGCGCGGCTCGCTCACCGCGTGCTGCGAGTCATTCCTCATCATTCCTCGACGAGGAATTGCGTGCTGATTTCTCGTCGGGAAGTCATGCTTCTTCCGATGAGGATGAGATGGCTGCTGTTTGCCATCGCACCGGGAATCGGCTGTGCGGGCCCGCACCGGACGATGCAGACGACGACGGCACCGGTGCCGACCGCACGCGCGAGCGCGCAGACCCAGAACTTCACCGTCGAGACAGAGGCCGATCTGCCGTGTCCCGACAGCGCGCTCGTGATCGCGGACGGTGTGGAGCGCGGGCTCGTGTGTGCGGCGGAGGTCCGCGCGCCAGGCGTCGTGGTCGATTTGCGAGATTCGTGGACGCCGCGGCTGTTCGCGCCGAGCGCGGACGGCATCGTGCCGGAGTTTCGCGCGGTCTACCTCGCGCTCGCCGCCGAGCGGGACACCGACGGCAAGCAGCTCGAGCCGACCGACGCGCTCGCCGAGCTCTACGGCGTCGTGCCGTCATTGGCGATCGTGCGCGCGCGGCTCGCCGACGACAAGCGCCATGCATGTCACGCGCAGATCGACAGCGCGCCGATCAAGAAGATCGCGCGCGCGTACGGCCAGGATCACGGGCCGCAGGTGCGCGCGATGGAGTGGGATCGCCAGGCGCTCGTGACGCAGCTCGAGAAGGAGCGCGTCAAGCGCAAGCTGCCCGATGTCGCGTCGCTCGCGACCGTCGGTGACCCGAAGCTCGCGCAGGCGCTTCGCCGCCTCGAGTTCCTCGAAGGCCAGCACGCCGGCATCATCGCGCTCCAGAAGCACCTCGTGTGCGAAGGCCTGCTGTCGGAGAAGGACACCGACGGCATGGTGACGTGGAAGACCGGCGTCGCGCTCGAGCTGTTCCAGCGCCGCAACTTCCTGCTGCCGAACAACCGGATGGATCGCGAGACCGTCCAGGCGATCCTGACCGACAGCCGCGAGCTCGATTACCGGTTCGCGCTGCGCGTGCTGCGCGAGCGCGTCGTCGACGCGACGAACCTGATCGAGGACGGCACGGCCGGCGACGGCCCGAAGCCGATCCTCGGCCGCATGCTCGATCCGGCCGCGATGCGCGCGGCGCGCGGTCACGAGACGCCGCTGCCGAACGCAGCACCGGATCTCGTCAGCGCGGCGACCGAGGCGGCGGCGAAGCAGCTCGGGTGGACCGGGCCGGGCGAGACGCTCGCGTTTCTGACCCGTCACCCCGGCGGGCTCCAGGTCTCGATCGAGCTACCGCCGGCGCCGGCGTATCACGGCAAGCACATGGACCTGTCCGCGGAGATCGATCGCGGCGACGTCTACTACGATCCGCGGCCGATCGGCCGCATCGTCGAGCGCCGGCCGAACCTCGTCGTCTACGCGAACGACAACGGCACGAAGCGCGCGCTCGTGCGCTGGCCGACGACGATCGGTGGCTGGGCGGACGTCCGCATGCCGTCGGGGTACGTCGTCCAGAAGTGGAAGGAGTCCGACGTCGGGCCGCGCGTGTGGAAGACGATCTACGCCGCGCCGACGTGGCTGCCGCCACCGACGACGCCGGATCGCGATCTCGTCCGCAACCTCTACAACGGGCACTGGGATCTCAAGCGCTCGATCCTCGGGCCCGGCCCGCACGCCGCGTACGGCATGGTGCTGATCGAGCACCTCAATCCGGTGAAGGTGAAGCGCAACGGCGTCACCGTCGAGGAATTCTGGGACAACGGCATCGGCACGCACGGCTCGGCGAGCGTGACGTCGATCGTCAACGGCACGAGCCACGGCTGCCACCGGCTCTACAACCAGCTCGCGGTGCGGCTCGCGAACTTCCTGCTCGAGCATCGCGATCACGAGGTCAAGGGCCAGCAGAAGGAGGTCTATCGCCGCACGGTGCGCCACAAGGGCGTGTTCCAGGCGAAGATCGACACGCGCGGGTTCCTCTACGAGCTGACGCCACCGGTGCCGGTGAACGTGCTGAAGGGCAACATTCGATCACAGCGCAATGTGCCGCCGCGATCGTCCGCGCCGGCGAGCAACTAACGAGCGACGCGGCGGCGCAGCTCGAGCAGCTCGGCGACGGTCGCGCGGCGCTTGCGCGGATCGGCCATCGCGTCCTGGACCTGGATGTAGCGATAGCGCGCGATCAGCGCATCGAGGCGCGCGCTCGCGTCGGGATCGTCGGTCGCGTGCGCGCGCAGCGCGTGGCCGACCTCGACGTAGAGCTTCGCGACCGTCGATGGTGACGGTGTTGCCGGCGTCTCGTCGGCGCCGCGCAGCGCCTGCTTGGCGACCGCGTACGGGCGCGGATCGGCGACGGCGACGTGTGCCGCCACGACGAGCCACCCGACGACGAATCCACGGATCGCGATCACCCACGCCGAGCATCGCATCGCCGGGGCGGTCGCGACCGAGCCTTACCGCGCTCTCACGCGCCGGATGCCCGGGCCGCGGGTGGTGTCGCGCGAGCTGGCGCATCGCCGAGCCGCGCGACGATGAACGCGTAGAGCCCGAGCGCGTCGAACGTGGTCCGGATCCCGACGCGCCAGCCGATCTGCGCGAAGTGATCGGCCTCGATCTCGGCGAGCGTCTCGCCCCAGTACTGCGACGACACCGGCACGATGCCGTCGTTCGTGCCGCTCACCTTCGCGAGGTACGCGTGCGCGAGCACGAGCGACAGCGGCACCGCGGGCGTCTCGCCGTGCAGCCCGCCGACGACGCACGCGTAGCGCACGCCGGGCACGTCGGGCACGTCGCGGTTGAAGCGCTCGAGCGCCTCGGTCGACAGCCACTCGACCGCCTCGAGCGGCAGGCCGATCGCGCGCAGCACGCCGTGCACCCAGCCGACCGGGCCGCGCAGCGACAGATCCGCGAGCGGCGAGCCGCGGTGCGGCGTGCCGATCGTGACGAGGGAGCGGACGCGCCGGGCGAGCCCGAGGTGCGCGAGCGCGTAGCGGGCGTCGAGGCCGCCGAGGCTGTGCGCGATCAGATCGATGCGCTCGTGCGGCAGCGCCTCGATCGCGGCGACGAGCTCGCGCGCGCGCGTCGGGATCGAGGCCGCCATCGGCAGCTTCACCGCGTGCGCGTGGCAGCCGAGACGATCGAGGTGCTTCGCGATGCCGCGGAAGTAGTCGAACCGCGCACCCGGCACGCCGATCCGGTCGAATCCGAACAACCCGTGGACGAGCACGACCGGCAGCGGCGGTCCGCGCTCGGGCGGCCCCGGGACCGGGACCACGCCCTCGAGCGGCGCGGTCGTGACCGGCGGCTCGGCCGGCCGCTCGCGCAGCACCGCCGCCAGCGCGACGATCATCAGCACGACGAGCAGCACGATGACGACGAGCGTCAGCATCGACCGCACAAGCCTACCTCCAGATAACCCCTTGTGATCCCGCGGGGGCGGATCCACTGCTAGACCTCATGATGCCCCGCTGGCTCGTCACGCTCGCGCTGTTCGTGGTGTCCAACCCCGCAGCCGCCGCGAAGGTCGAGCACGCGAGCCACAAGATCACGACGAGCACGGCGCCGCTCGCGATGCTCGAGGCCCCGAAGCTCGCGCGGCTCCCGCCGACGGTCGGGCTCGAAGGCGACGATCTCGTGATCGCGACCGCGCGCGGTCCGGTGCGGCGCTCGCTGTCGCGCGGCGGGGCAGGGCCGCTCTACCTCGTGCCGATCGCGGACCGGCTCGTCGTCGGCACCGCCGAGCGCGCGCACGCGCAGGCGGACACGCTGCTCGCGATCGATCTCGCGACCGGCGACATCGCGTGGCGGCGCGCGCTCGATTCGACGTTCGCGGCCGAGCTCGACGCGTCGCTGATCGCGGTCGAGCGTGCCGGCCAGCTCGACATCATCGATGTCCGCACCGGCGAGACGATCGCGTCGACGCCGATCCGCACGGCCGGGATCCAGTCGGTGTCGCGCCACGGCGGTGGCGATCTGCACGTGAAGACGCGCGGCGATCTGATCGCGATCGCACGCACCGGCGCGGTGCGGTGGGCGCGCGAATCGACCGCCCGCGGGAACGTCTGTGCAGGAGAGACGTCGATCGTCGATGGCTGGGTCGATCGCGTCGCGCATCGCTTCGGGATCGTGAGCCTCGATCCGCGCGACGGCCGGCCGCTGCGCTCGATCGAGCTCGGCGAGACCCACGGCTGGTACGACCACACGCGCCTCGCGATCGCTCCGGACGGTCCGGACGAGGTGCTCGTGTCTGCGCTGTTCGCGCTCGAGTGACCCGAGATCATCGCGTGTGCGGCGGATTGTCGCGCCTGCATGGGTGAGCAGGACCCCGCGATCTTTCACCGCACGTCGTGCGCGGAAATAGATCGACGAGAACCGGCATGCTCGGCATCGCAACGGGAGGCCCGAGGGCCGTGCTGTGCGACGAGACGCCACTCCAAGAAACCACACCGCAACCTTGCGAAATGGTGGCGGCCCGTGGCTAAAAGGTGCCCGCGCGCAACGCACGCGCTGCGCGCACGCCACACGCAGGACAATTCATGCCGCGTTTCACATTCCCTGAATGGACCGAGACACTCAAGAAGTGGATCAACCTCCTGGTCCTGGGCGCGCCGGTCTATCTGATCGCGCTCGTCGCCTATGGCGTGACGCCCGAAGCGATTCGCATCGGGTATCAGCCGGACCAACCGGTGCCGTACAGCCACGCGCTTCACGCGGGCGAGCTCGGCATGGACTGCCGGTACTGCCACACGACCGTCGAGCGTGCCGGTGAAGCTGCGGTGCCGCCCGCGGCGACCTGCATGAACTGTCACTCGACGGTGAAGAAGGACTCGGATCTGCTGCTGCCGATCCGGACCGCCTTCAACGAGAACACGCCGGTCAAGTGGACGCGCGTCCACGACCTGCCGGACTACGTCTACTTCAACCACGAGGCGCACGTGAACGCGACGGTCGGCTGCGAGACCTGCCACGGCCGCATCGATCAGATGGTCAAGGTCTACCAGGCCAAGCCGCTGACGATGGGCTGGTGCCTCGACTGCCACCGCAATCCCGCGCCGAATCTGCGACCGCGAGATCAGGTCACGACGATGGGTTACGTGCAACCGGAAGGACTCGGCGCCGAGCTGATGAAGACGCGCAATGTCCGTCCGCCCACCAACTGCTCGACCTGCCATCGCTAGGAGCCCGACGATGTCCCAACACGGCGAGCACGATCATCCGGACCACGATCCGGACCACCCGCACGAAGACAACTACGACCGCGCGTACGCGCCGAGCGAGCCGCTGCCGGCCCCGGCACCCAACGCGCATGGCTACTGGCGCTCGCTCGCGGAGCTCGAGGGCAAGGCAAGCTTCCAGGAGCACCCCGAGACCGCGACGAACGAGTTCCCGCCGGCACCGGTGAGCGATCCGCTGTCGCGCCGCAACTTCTTCCAGCTGATGGGCGCGTCGATGGCGCTCGCCGGCGTGGCGACCGGTTGCCGGCGCTACGAGAAGGAAGAGATCGTCCCGCTCGCGCGCCGTCCCGAGGATCAGACGCCGGGCCAGGCGCAGTACTACTCGACCGCGTGCGAGCTCGGCGGCGTCGGCCACGCGCTCGTCGCGACGTCGTTCGAGGGCCGTCCGATCAAGCTCGACGGCAACCCCGATCATCCGTACGCGAGCGGCGGCTCGTACCCGGCGACGTCGAACGAGACGAACGTCCGCCACGCCGGCTGCTCGACGTTCGTCCAGGCGAGCATCCTGTCGCTCTACGATCCCGATCGCTCGCAGACCGTGCTCGCAAAGGGCCAGGGCTCGACGATGGACACGTTCCGCGCCGCGCTCGCCGAGCTGCGCAAGACGCCGGCCGCGATCCGCGTGCTCGCCGAGGCGAGCTCGTCGCCGACCTTGCAGGCGCTCAAGCGCCGGCTCGAGGCCGCGGGCGGCACCTGGTACGAGTACGAGCCGCTGTCGTGGGACAACGAGCGCGCCGGCACGAAGCTCGCGTTCGACAAGTCGGTGCGTCCGCTCGCGCATCTCGATCGCGCCGAGACGATCGTGACGATCGACTGCGATCTGTTCGTCGAGCACCCGGCCGCGATGCGCTACAGCCGCGACTTCGCGCGGTCGCGCCGGCGCAACGGCTCGCTCGGCATGGGCAAGATGAACCGGCTGTGGGCGATCGAGAGCACGTTCTCGAACACCGGCGCGATGGCGGACCACCGCCTCGGCCTGCGCTCGGAGCTCGGGCTGCCGATCGCGATGGCGCTCGACGCCGCGCTCGGTGGCGGCTCGACCGCGAATGCTCGGTTCCTCACCGAGGACGTCAAGGTCAAGCGCTTCCTCGACGTGCTCGTCAAGGAGCTCAACCAGAACAAGGGCCGCGCGGTCGTGATCGCCGGTCGTCGGCAGCCGCCCGCGGTCCACGCGCTCGTCGCGCGGATCAACGAGCGGCTCGGCGCGGTCGGCGCGACGCTCGATTACGTCGAGGACGTCGAGCCCAATCGCGTCAGCCACCTCGAGGCGATCACGACGCTCGGTCGCGAGCTCGCCGCGAACAAGGTCGAGACGCTCGTCATCCTCGGCGGCAACCCGGTGTACGACGCGCCGGCCGACCTCGAATTCGGCAAGCACCTCGCGAACGTCCGGAACTCGATCCACCTCAGCGAGTACGTCAACGAGACCTCGCAGAAGTGCAGCTGGCACGTCCCGAAGGCGCACTTCCTCGAGGCGTGGGGCGACACGCGGACGCCCGACGGCACGATCACGCTCGCGCAGCCGCTGATCGCCCCACTCTACGGCGGCGTCTCGAGCATCGAGCTGCTGTCGATGATCCTCGGCGAGGAGAAGACCGGCGATCAGCTCGTGCGCGACACGCACACCGCGCTCGGCATGGGCTGGCGCGAGGCGGTCGAGAAGGGCTTCCTCGGCGCCGCGCAGCCGACCTACGCGACGGTCAGCGCGACGCGCGCGATCACGCCGCCGCCGCTGTCCGCATCCCAGCAGGGCGGCACCGGCTTCGACTCGAACAACGTCGAGGTCGCGTTCCACTACTCGAGCTTCAGCTACGACGGCCGGTTCGCGAACAACGCGTGGCTGCAGGAGACGCCGGACTTCCTGACGAAGGTCGTCTGGGACAACTACGCGCTCGTCGGTCCGGAGACGGCCGAGCAGCTCGGGCTCGCGAACGACACGATGATCACCGTCAAGATCGGCGATCGCAGCGTCGACGTCGCTTGCTACACGATGCCCGGCCAGGCGCGCGGCTCGATCGGGCTCGTGCTCGGCGGCGGTCGCACGGCGGCCGGTCGCGTCGGCGGCATCGGCAGCGATCACCGCGTCGGCTGGGACACGTACAAGGTCCGCACGACGCAGGGCTTCGACTACGCGACGAACGCGACCGTGTCGTCGACCGGCAAGAAGTACGCGCTGTCGAGCACGCAGGAGCACTGGGACATCCGCACCGGCCTCAAGCCGGACGTCCAGCAGAAGGGCATCGCGGAGCGCCTCCCCGAGCTCGTCCGCGAGACCACGAACCAGGAGCTCGGCGCCGACAAGACGTGGCGCGCCGAGCCCGGTGTCGAGCTGTACTGGGACGACACGCACGTCGACACCAACGGTGCGAAGCGCCACCTCTCGCTGTTCCGCGAGAAGGAGTACGCCGGCCACCGCTGGGGCATGGCGATCGATCTGTCGACCTGCACCGGCTGCAACGCGTGCATGGTCGCGTGCCAGAACGAGAACAACGTCCCGGTCGTCGGCCGCCAGGAAGTCGCGAACAACCGCGAGATGCACTGGATCCGCATCGACCGCTACTTCGGCGGCACGAAGGAAGATCCGGTCGTCGTCCACCAGCCGATCGCATGCCAGCAGTGCGAGAACGCGCCGTGCGAGCAGGTCTGTCCCGTCGGTGCCACCGTGCACTCCGACGAGGGCCTGAACGACATGACGTACAACCGCTGCATCGGCACGCGGTACTGCGCGAACAACTGCCCGTACAAGGTCCGTCGCTTCAACTTCCTCGACTGGAACAAGGAGTGGCGCGAGGCGCGAAACAAAGTCCGGCGCCTGCTGTTCAACCCGGAGGTCACCGTCCGCATGCGCGGCGTGATGGAGAAGTGCACGTTCTGCGTGCAGCGGATCCAGAACGCGAAGATCCATGCGAAGGCGCTGCGCCGCAACGACAAGCCGGGTGCGATCGATGCCCCGCTGCCCGACGGTCAGATCCTGACCGCGTGCCAGCAGGCGTGTCCGACCGAGACGATCATCTTCGGCGATCTCTCGGACCCGAACAGCCGCGTCTCTCGCGCGCACGCCGATCAGCGGCAGTACGCGCTACTGCCCGAGCAGTACACCAAGCCGCGCAACCGCTTCCTCGCGCGCGTCCGTAACCCGAACCCCGAGCTCGTTCCCCCGTCTGCCGCGACGCACGGCGCGGGGCATGGCGCGGCGCCCATTCCGCACGGAGAGCACTAGGTCATGAGCACGACTTCCACTGCGCCCGCGGACGTTCACGAGCCAGGCAAGGCTCGCGAGGCATTCCGCGCCGTCACCCGCGACGTGTCGTGGGTTGCCGAAGCACCGAAGCCGCACAAGGCGTGGCTCGCCGCCCTCGGCGTGTCCGTCCTGATGCTCGCGATCGGCCTCTACAGCATCTACGTGCTGGTCACGACCGGCATCGGTGTGTGGGGTAACTCGAACACCGTCGGCTGGGCGTGGGACATCACGAACTTCGTCTGGTGGATCGGTATCGGTCACGCCGGCACGCTGATCTCCGCCGTGCTCTACCTGACGCGGCAGACCTGGCGCGTCAGCATCAACCGCGCTGCCGAGGCGATGACGATCTTCGCCGTCATGTGCGCCGGCCTGTTCCCGCTGCTGCACACCGGCCGCCCGTGGTTCGCGTGGTGGATGATCCCGCACCCGAACGACATGGGCATGTGGCCGCAGTTCCGCAGCCCGCTCATGTGGGACGTCTTCGCGGTCACCACGTACATGACCACGTCGATCCTGTTCTGGTACATGGGCATGGTTCCCGACCTCGCGACGTTCCGCGATCGCTGCGCGGCGCGTGGTCAGAAGCTCAAGGCGATCATCTACGGCATCGTCTCGCTCGGCTGGCGCGGGTCGGCGCGCAACTGGCACCGCTACGAGCGCGCGTACCTGATCCTCGCGGGCCTCGCGACGCCGCTCGTCTTCTCGGTGCACTCGGTCGTCTCGTTCGACTTCGCAACGTCCCAGCTGCCCGGCTGGCACACGACGATCTTCCCGCCGTACTTCGTCGCCGGCGCCATCTTCTCCGGCTTCGCGATGGTGCTGACGCTAATGCTGCCGCTGCGGCACCTGTTCAACCTCAAGCACATCATCAAGGAGGAGCACATCGAGGCGATGTGCAAGATCCTCCTCGCGACCGGCATGATGGTCGGTCTCGCGTACGCGACCGAGTTCTTCATCGCCTGGTACTCCGGCAACCTCTACGAGGGCTTCGCGTTCATCAACCGCGCGCTCGGACCGTTCTGGTGGTCGTACTTCGCGATGGTGAGCTGCAACGTGCTCATCCCGCAGGCGTTCTGGTCGCGCCGCGTGCGCCGCAGCCCGATCCTGATCTTCATCCTCTGCATCTTCGTGAACATCGGCATGTGGTTCGAGCGCTTCGTCATCATCGCGACGTCGCTCGCGCGGTCGTTCCTGCCGTCGAACTGGTCGTACTTCAACCCGACGCGCTATGACGTCGGGCTGTTCGTCGGAACGCTCGGCCTGTTCTTCACGCTGTTCCTCCTGTTCTTCCGTTACCTGCCGGTCATCGCGATGTCCGAGGTCAAGGGCGCCATGCCCGAGGCTCACGCCGGCGGTCCCTCCAAGGGCGGACACCACTAGAGGTCGTCATGGCAACCGAACACACAACTTCCAGCGCCGACGACAACGAGCCGGATTACGGCGACGGCGAGCTGTATGGCGTGCTCGCCGAGTACGACACGCCGGGCGAGCTGATCGAAGCCGCGCGCCGCGTCCGCGATGCCGGCTACACCGAGTTCGACTGCTTCAGCCCGTTCCCGGTCCACGGCATCGACGATGCGATGGGCATCAAGCGCACGATCCTGCCGCTGTTCATCTTCGGCGGCGGGTTCGCGGGCACGCTCGGCGGCATCCTGCTGCAGTGGTGGTGCAACGCGTACAACTGGCCGTGGAACATCTCCGGTAAGCCGACCTGGTCGATCCCGGCGAACGTGCCGATCGCGTTCGAGACCACGATCTTGCTCGCGGTCTTCACGTCGTTCTTCGGCATGTGGATCATGAACAAGCTGCCGCAGGTCTGGCACCCGTTCTTCCGCCTCGAGCGGTTCGGGCGCGCGACCGACGACGCGTTCCTGCTCGGCATCGAGGCCAAGGACGAGCGCTTCGATGTCGAGCGCACGACCGCGCTGCTCAAGGAAGCCGGCGCGATCGCGGTCGAGCCTTGCTACCTCGAGGCCGATCCGGCGCGCCGCACGATGCCGAGGTGGATCACGGCGTTCATCGTCGCGAGCACGGCGTTCGCGCTGATCCCGTTCGCGATCGCCGCGAAGGCGCGCAACTCGCACTCGAACGAGCCGCACATCCACATCTTCCCGGACATGGACTTCCAGCCGAAGTTCAAGCCGGACACCGCGGCGGACATGTTCGCCGACGGCCGCGCGAACCGCGGCGAGCTGCCCGGCACGGTCGCGCGCGGCTCGCTGTACGCGGACGATCTGTTCTACCGCGGCATCGAGAACGGGCAGTGGACGCAAGGCTTCCCGAAGCAGCTCGAGATCAACGAGGCGCTGCTTCGCCGCGGCAAGGAGCGCTTCGAGATCTACTGCACGCCGTGCCACGGCTTCGACGGTCGCGGCGAGGGCACCGTGCCCAAGCGCGTCGCGCAGTACGGCGGCGCCTGGCAGGCGCGCAACCTCGTCGAGGCGCCGAATGACAAGGGCGTCGGCGGCGTGGTCGTGAAGATGCCGAATGGCCAGCTGTTCAACACGATCTCGAACGGCTTCAACACGATGATGGGCTACGCCGCGCAGATCCCGCACGCGGATCGCTGGGCGATCGTCCTCTACGTGCGCTCGCTGCAGCGCGCGTCGAACGCGACGCTCGAAGACGTGCCCGAGAACGAACGCAACAACATGATGTCCCCGCAAGCACCACAGCCGGCACCTGCTGCTGGCAGCGGAGCCAAGCCATGAGCGCCCTCGTGAAGTCCCTCCATCCCGACGAGAAGGTCAAGGCCGGCAAGCTCGGCTCGTCCCTCTCGAAGGCCGGCGCCGGCATCGCTGTCGTGTTCCTCGGCCTGTCGATCATCCTGACGCTGTTCGGCAGCGCGGACCTCAGCAGCGGCCACACGAGCAAGTGGGCGCGGTTCTTCCACTCGTACGTGATCGGGTGGGCGTACATCTTCTCGATCTGCGTCGGCATGCTGTGGCTCGTGATGCTGCACCACCTCGTGCGCGGTCGCTGGGCGACGGTCGTCCGCCGCGTCGCCGAGGCGATGAGCTGCGCGTTCCCGTGGGTGTTCGTCGCCGGCCTCGGGTTCATGATCCCGCTCGCGCTCGGCTACGAGGACCTCTACTACTGGGCGCACCCGGACGCGCACAACCACGAGCTCAACCACCACCTGCTGCACAAGCTCGGGTGGCTCTCGCCCGGCTTCTTCTTCGTGCGCTACGTGATCTACGGCGTCGGCTTCTCGGCGATGGCGTACTACTTCATGAAGAAGTCGCGCGAGCAGGACGAGTCAGGCGATCCGAAGATCTCCGAGCGGCTGCGCGTCGTGTCGGGCCCGGCGATGATCGCGTACTCGCTGCTCACCTGCATGGTCGCGTTCGATGTCCTGATGTCGCTCGCGCCGAAGTGGTACTCGACGATCTACGGCGTCAACTTCTGGGGCAGTGCGTGCGTCGGCGGGTTCGCGGCGCTCGGTCTCATCGTCCTCGGCATCCAGCGCACCGGCCGGCTGACGCACTCGATCACGCCGGACCACTACCACGACATCGGAAAATGGATGTTCGCGTTCACGTTCTTCTGGGCATACACCGCGTTCTCGCAGTTCATGCTCCAGTGGTACGGCAACATGCCGGAGGAGACGCACTGGTACAAGTACCGGCTGTTCGGCGAGTGGCAGTGGGTCTCGATCGCGATGCTCGTCGGATTCTGGGCATTCCCGTTCGTGTTCCTGCTGTCGCGGTGGACGAAGCGGATCGTGCCGTCCCTCGTGTTCTTCGCGGTGTGGCAGCTCGTGTTCCACTGGCTCGATCTCTACTGGAACGTGATGCCGAGCTACGACTGGCTCGAGGTCTCGAACGGCCAGGCGGTGATCAACAGCGGCCCGTACATGGGCAACGTGGCCTATCACCACGTTGGCTTCTCGGCGGTCGATGTCACGGTGTGGCTCGGCCTGATCGGCATCCTGCTCGTCGGCATCGGCCGCAACCTCAAGGGCAACCTGATCCCGATCAAGGATCCGACACTGCCGCTCTCGCTCGCACACGAGAACATGTGAGCCGACGGAGAACATGACAATGTCCGGTCCCAAGCGAAATCCAGACAAGCTGAACACGATCGGCGTGGTCGTCGTCGGGATCTGCGGCGCGGTGCTCGTGTACGTCACGATCGTCGCGCTCCAGGCCTTCTACATGGACGACACGTCCGAGATCCAGACGATGGCCGACTACGGCGGTCAGGACACCGTCGCGCGCAACACGAAGACGACGCAGCTCGGATCGATCACCGGGCAGGCGCAGCCGAACCCGGCTCCGCAGGGCGGTGGCTCGCAGACCTACCGGATCTCGATCGACCACGCGATGAAGCGCGTGCTCGAGGAGGTCAAGGCGGATCCGAAGAACGTCGGCAACCTCGTGCCGGCGATCGGCCGCTCCGACAAGCCGACCGTGCTGCCGATTCCGGGCCGTCCGCGCCAGATCCCGAGCGCGGGCAGCGGCGAGGGCTCCGGCTCCGGCGCGGCGTCGACGACCGGTGGCGCCGAGGGCTCGGCCGCGCAGCCGAACGCGGGCTCCGGCTCGGCGGCGGCGAACCCGGGCGTCGGCTCGGCCGCGCAGCAGGTCCCGACCGGTGGCCAGGGTCCCGGCGGCGGTGCGCCGGTCGGTGCCGAGGGTGACAAGACGAAGAACGCGGGCGGCGGCTCGGGCACGAGCCAGAAGGTCACGCCGGCCGCGGGCTCGACGAACGATCCGAAGGCGACGAAGACCCAGACCCCGAAGGCGCCGGCGACCAACACCGGCTCCGCTGCGACGAAAGGCAATGCTCGGTAGACCGCTCCTCGCGACGCTCACCATCGGACTTCTGGCAGCGGCTTCGGCGGCTGCCGATCCGGTGGGTCATGACGTCGCGCCCGACGAGCAGATCCTGCCGCCGCCGCCGACCTACAAGGCGAACGGCGTCACCGTCGAGGAGCATCTCGGAGCGCGCGTCCCGCTCGACGCGAAGTTCCGCACCCAGGACGGCACGCACGTCACGCTCGGCGAGGTGCTCGCCGGCGAGCTGCCGACGATCCTGACGTTCAACTACTCCGACTGCCCGATGCTGTGCAGCCTGCAGCTCAACGGCCTGACCGCGGCGATGCCGAAGGCGGCCGAGCTCGCGGCGCCGCCGGTCGGTGCCGAGAAGCCCGACAAGCTCGCGTTCCAGCTCGGCAAGCAGTACCGCGTCGTGACGATCAGCCTCGAGCCGAAGGAGACGCTCGAGAAGCTGCAGAAGATGAAGCAGAAGTACCTCGACCGCCTGCCCGAGGCGCAGCGAGCGGCGGCGCGCACCGGCTGGACGTTCCTCGTCCCCGACGTGCCGGGGGATGACGCGGCGATTCGTCGCGTCGCAGAGACGGTCGGATTCGCATACACGTATATCCCCGAGCGGGCGGAGTGGGCGCATCCGGCGGCCTTCGTGTTCCTCAGCACCACCGGCGTCGTCACTCGCTACGTCTACGGGATCGACATCGATCCGGTCGTGATGCGCGAATCCATCTTCAAGGCAGGTCTGGCAGAGCCGACGAGCGCCGTCGGCTTCATGCATCGCTGCTACGAGTACGATCCGAACGCGAACAACTACTCGCACGCCGGCGTGATGGCGCTGCGCATCGCCGCCGTCAGCTGCCTCGTGCTGCTACTCGCAGGGCTCGGAACCTTGCACGTGATCCGCCGCAATGGCCGGCGTGACGCCAGCGATTCTCACGATCACAACCCGCGCCCGGACAGCCCCGGGGAGGTGTCATGAAGACGTATGCTCGTTATGCGGTCACCCTGCTGGTGACGTCCGTGCTGGCGATCGGGATCGCGATGGCGATCTTCGGCTCGCCGATCGCGACCGCGCAACCGGCGCAGCCGACAGCCCCGCCGCCCGCCGGCCAGGATGGCTCGGCAAATCCGACGCCGCCGGCCGTCACCCCCGTGGCGCCGACCACCGGCTCGGGTGGTCCCGCAGAAGGCTCCGCCGTCGGCGGTCGGATGGCGGGCTCGGGCGAGGGTGCGGGTCCGATGGGAACCGGCAGCGCGCCGAACCCGCCGCCGAATGCCGCTGCCGCGGGCTCCGCCGGCTCGGCCGCCGCGCCGGCCGCACCTGCCGCGGCGCCGGTCGCCGCGCTGCCCTGGTACGAGGAGCTCGCGAACCGCCCGATCGAGGAAGAGGGCAACTTCTGGCTACCGAAGGCGGTGAACGAGGAGGCCGATTCGACGGACCAGATGTTCATCGCGGTCACGGCGCTCTCGATCTTCTTCTTCGTCGCGATCGTCGCCGCCGTCGTGTACTTCGTCATCAAGTACCGGCACCGCCCGGGCCACAAGCCGGAGCCGAGCGCGGCGCACAACGACGCGCTGGAGATCACGTGGACCGTGATCCCGACGATCATCTGCGTGTTCCTGTTCTACTTCGGCTGGCGCACGTACGTCCGCGTCGTCACCCCGCCGCAGAAGGCGGTCGAGATCCAGGTGATCGGCATGAAGTGGAGCTGGCTGTTCACGCACCAGAACGGCGCCACCGACTCCGATCTCCACGTGCCGGTCAACACGCCGGTCCGGCTCGTGATGACGTCGACCGACGTGCTGCACTCGTTCTACGCGCCGGCGATGCGCGTCAAGCAGGACCTCGTGCCACGCCGCTACACGTACGCGTGGTTCAAGGCGACGAAGCCGGGCACGTACCGGCTGACGTGCGCCGAGTACTGCGGCACGAACCACTCGCAGATGGCGTGCCGCGACGTCGACAAGGAGAGCGGCGCGTGCAAGCGCCGCGCGGTCGTCGTCGTCCACGCACCGGGCGACTACGAGCGCTACCTCGCGGATCGCGGCGCGCTCAACAGCTCCGATCCAGTGAAGATCGGATCGATGGTGTACGCCGCGCAGTGCGTGTCGTGCCACACCGTCGACGGCAGCCCGCGCATCGGCCCGACGTTCGCGCACTCGTTCGGGACGAAGATCCCGGTCGCCGAGGGCGGGACGGTCGACATGGACGAGAACTACATCCGTGAATCGATCTTGAACCCGACCGCGAAGACGCACGCGGGGTTCCCGGCCGGCACCATGCCGTCGTTCGAGGGCCGGCTCAAAGAAAAAGAGATCAACGGCATGATCGAATACATCAAGTCGCTGAAGTAGCGGGGACCACCATGGCGACGACGCAAACCAAACCACGCAACGACGGGCCGGTCAGCGAGCCCGACTTCCTGAGCATCCACGACGGCAAGCCGTTCGGGACGCGCCTCAAAGGCTGGTTGCTCACGCTCGATCACAAGCGGATCGGGATGATGTACCTGTTCGGCATCCTGTTCTCGCTGATCGTCGGCGGCGCGTTCGCGCTGCTGGTGCGCACCGAGCTGTGGTCGACGGGCAAGACGCTGGTCGATCAGGACACGTACAACAAGTTCTTCACGCTGCACGGCGCCGTGATGGTCTTCCTCGTGATCATCCCGGGCATCCCGGCCGCGCTCGGCAACATCATCATGCCGATCCAGCTCGGCGCGCCCGACGTCGCGTTCCCGCGACTCAACCTGGCGTCGTTCTATCTGTGGATCGCGGGCGCGCTGCTGCTCGTCGGTGCGGTGCCGTTCGGTGGCCTCGACACCGGGTGGACGCTGTACACGCCGTACAGCTTGCAGAGCAAGACACCGGTGTTCGTCGCGACGATGGGCGTGTTCCTGCTCGGGTTCTCGTCGATCTTCACCGGCCTCAACTTCCTCGTCACGATCCACAAGTTCCGGCCGCAGGGCATGGGCTGGTTCCAGATGCCGCTCAACATCTGGGCGATCTACGCGACCGCGATCATGCAGGTGCTCGCGACGCCGGTCCTCGGCATCACCGTGCTGCTGCTCGCGGTCGAGCGGTTCGCGCACATCGGCATCTTCGATCCGAACCTCGGCGGCGATCCGGTGCTGTTCCAGCACTTCTTCTGGTTCTACTCGCACCCCGCCGTCTACATCATGATCATCCCGGGCATGGGCGTGATCAGCGAGCTGATCTCGACGTTCTCGCGCAAGCCGCTGTTCGGCTACCGGTTCGTCGCGTACTCGTCGATCTCGCTCGCGCTGCTGTCGTTCCTCGTGTGGGGTCACCACATGTTCGTGTCCGGCCAGTCGCGGCTCGCGAACATGGTGTTCTCGGCGCTGACGTTCACCGTCGGCATTCCGTCCGCCGTCAAGGTCTTCAACTGGGTCGCGACGCTCTACAAGGGCGACATCCGGTTGAAGACGCCGATGATCTACGCGCTGTCGTTCGTGCTGCTGTTCACGATCGGTGGCCTCACCGGTCTGTTCCTCGGCACGCTCGCGATCGACGTCCACCTCCACGACACGTACTTCGTCGTCGCGCACTTCCACTACGTGATGATGGGAAGCACCCTCGTCGCGTTCCTCGGCGCGCTCCACTACTGGTGGCCGAAGTTCACGGGCCGCATGTACAACGAGGGCATCGGCCGGATCTGCGCGATCGGCGTGTTCATCGGCTTCAACCTGACGTTCCTGCCGCAGTTCGTGATGGGCTCGCGCGGCATGCCGCGGCGCTACTGGGACTACGATCCGCAGTACCAGATCTTCCACCAGCTCTCGACGATCGGCGCGTTCGTGCTCGGCATCTCGATGTTCGTCACGGTGATCTCGCTCGTCGCGTCGTTCTGGAACGGCAAGCGCGCGCCGCGCAACCCGTGGGGTGGCAGCTCGCTCGAGTGGCAGGCGCCGACGCCGCCGCCGCTCTACAACTTCGAGAAGCCGCCGGTCCTCCACGAGATCTACAACTACGACGACCTCGTCGAGGTCGAAGAGGACGTCTGGGAGCGCCGCGCACCGCTCGACGTCGAGCCGAGCGAAGCCCCCGGCCACGCGCACGAGCACGCCAAGCCGCTGCCGCCGGTCGTCGCACCGGCCGAGGCGAAGCTGCCGTCCGCGGCACCGTACGTCGCGCCGACCGAGCCCCCGGAGGATGACAAGTGACCGCCGACAAGGCCCACGAAGAGCACGAGCACGGCCACGGCCACGGCTCGGTGTTCATCCAGCACCACTACGACGACGCGGTCCATCAGTTCGATTCCGGCAAGCTCGGAATCTGGATCTTCCTCGCGCAGGAGGTGCTGTTCTTCTCGGCGCTGTTCGTCGCGTACATCCTGTACCGACACCACCATCCCGAGATCTACGGCTACGCGCACAAGTACCTCGACGTGAAGTACGGCGCGATCAACACCGCCGTCCTCATCTTCTCGAGCCTCACGGCCGCGTGGGCCGTGCGCGCCGCGCAGCTCGGTCAGAAGAACCTGCTGATCGCGTGTCTGTCGGCGACGATCCTGTGCGCGCTGACGTTCCTCGGGATCAAGTACATCGAGTACAGCCACAAGGTGCACGAGCACATCCTGTTCGGGCGCTACTTCGATCCGTGCGTGAGCTCCGGCAACGGGCCGCTGCTGACGAAGAACAACCTCTGCCCCGGCACGAAGGGCAGCGTGATCTGGGACTACTCGGCCGAGCGTCCGCAGACCGGCTGCCTCGCCGACCTCGCGATCGATCAGGAGCCGCGCGAAGGCGTCCAGGCCAAGTGCGAGGTGTTCGAGAGCAAGATCGAGATCGAGCAGGAGAACGGCCAGCCCAAGATGGGCAAGGACGGCGGCTGGATCATCAAGCAGACGCCCGGCACGAAGATCGTCAACGAGTGCCCGGAGCTGACGCCCGAGTACGTGCACTCCCACGGCGAGGGCGCGAAGTACCCGTGCTGGCGGATCTCGAAGCAGCCGGCGGTGTGCCGCCCGGGCTGGTTCTTCACCGCGCGCTGCACCGCGGGCACCTGCAACCCGAGCTTCGAGGCGAGCCCGGCGTTCAAGGACAGGTCGGAGTGCACCGACGGCAAGCTCAAGCGCGACAAGGAGCTCAAGAAGGACAAGGCCGGCGAGACCTGGGTCGTCTCCGATTGCACGCGTAGCGAGCAGTCCGGCGTCGTCGTCGAGTACGGCGATCACGAGGAGCGCGAGCGCGAGGTCGGCGTGATCGCCAAGTGCGACGCGCCGCCGGCACCGAAGGCCACCGGCGACCAGTTCGCCGAGCCCGAGCGCAAGCCGGCGATCGGCGAGAAGGCGATCTCGGCCACGCACGAGCTGTCGACGCACGAGGAGCACGAGCGCAGCTACCTCGGCCCGCCTCCCGATCACACGAACATGTTCTTCACGATCTACTTCGCGATGACGGGCCTGCACGGCATCCACGTCCTCGTCGGCGTGTTCGTGTTCATCTGGCTCCTGATCCGCGCGATCAAGGGTCACTTCACGGCCGACTACTTCGGACCGGTCGACTTCGCCGCCCTCTACTGGCACATCGTCGACCTGATCTGGATCTTCCTGTTCCCGCTCCTCTACCTCATCCACTAACCGAGGCGGCAACGATGGCTTCCACCGAACATCACGCCGACGATCACGATCACGGCATCTCTCACGTCGCCTCGGTCAAGGTCCTCGTGGGCACGGGCGGCTCGCTGCTCCTGCTCACCCTGGTCACCGTGCTCGCGACCAAGATCGACTTCGGGGCGAACATCAACCTGGCGATCGCGATGCTGATCGCGGTCGTCAAGGCGACCCTGGTCGTCCTGTTCTTCATGCACCTCAAGTACGACAAGCTGTTTCACTCGGTCGTCTTCGTGTCGGCCCTGCTGGCAGCCGCCCTGTTCGTCGGCTTCACGTTGATGGACACGGGCCAGTACCAGGACACGAACATCTGGCATCCTGATAGCCCGCCGGTGGCCCCCATCGGGCCACGCCCAACGTCTGGTTAGGAGGAGAGCCGTGGACCCGTCGATCCTTGCTGCACTCACGAGCTACGTCCCGGTCGCCGTCGCGATCGGGTTCGTCGCGTTCTCGTACTTCATCATCACGCTCGATCGCCAGCGCGCGACGAGCCCCAGCAAGGACGACACCCAGGTCGGCATCAAGCTGGTCCTCTACGGACTCGTGATCGCCGGCGTCGGGCTCGCCGCCAGCGGCCTCGACCAGCTCCTCGGCTACATGCTCGGCGGCTTCAAGGGCGGCAGCATGCCGATCCGGTTCGCGCTGCCCTCGATCATCGTCGGCGCGGTGGTCGTCCTGATCATGTGGCTCGTGCTGATGCCGAAGACGAACGCGGCGACCCACCGTCAGCCCGAGCGCTACGCGCTGGGCCTGCTCGCGCTCGTCTACGGCGCGCTCGCGATCGCCGGGATCAACCAGGTCCTGACCGGCGTGTTCACCGAGGCGTCGTGGCAGATCACGTCGCGCGGCCTGTCCTCGACGCTCGTATTCGGCGCGATCGGCTTCCTCGCGCTGATCATGCTCGGCTCGCGCTCGGGCTGGGCCGGCCCGCAGCCGCCGGCGCGGATGCCTGGACCCGGTCCGCAGGGCCAGTCCGGTGGCTACCCGCCGCAAGGCGGTGGCTACCCGCCGCAAGGTGGCTACGGCCAGGGCGGTGGCTACAACCCGCAGGGTGGTGGCTACCCGCCGCAAGGGGGTGGCTACCCGCCGCAGGGCGGTGGCTACGGCCAGGGCGGTGGCGGCTACCCGCCGCCGGCGTGACCACGGCGTCTCGCGCCCGTCTCGGCTCCCGATGACGCCTCCCGCCCGTCGCGCTCGTCCGACAGGCGGACAAGAGGCGCCGAGCCCAGATCAGCACGGAGGGGCGGAGCGCGCGAAGCTCGCAGAGAGATCTTTCGGGCAACCCTCCCGATCTCGACCGCCCACCGTCGAGAACGCGCAGCGCTTCAGCACGAACGCTTACGACGCTTCCCGCGCGTACCTAATCATCGTCCGCGATCTCGACCGCACCCTCGGTTCGCGCGGTTCGATCGTTGCGATCTGAGTGAGGGGACAGCTCACCCTTCGAGGTTCGAGGCGCTCGACCGCAAGATGTCGTCGGCGGTTCGCTCGAGATCGGGAGGGTTCCAAAAACGATCCTCTGCGAACTTCGCGGGCTCCGCTTCTCCGTGCTGATCTGGGCTCTGCGCCTCGGCGGTCTGCGCGTCGGCGGTCTGCGCCTCGGCGGTCCTCAGGGCCGGGGCGGGCCTCGGCGGTCCTCAGGGGCGGGCCTCGGAGAGGCGGGGCCTCGGCGGTCCTCAGGGGCGGTCCTCGGGACGGTCCTCGGGTCGGTCACTCCGCCAGCTGATCGACGATCGCCTCCGCGATCGCATCGGCCAGCTGCGCCTGCACCGCGGGATCGAGCAGCTCGCGGCCTTCGATCGGATGGTCGATGAAGCCGACCTCGACGAGGACCGCCGGCATCGTCGCGCCGAGCAGCACGTGATGCGCGTCCTGGCGGACTCCGCGGTCGCCCTTGGCGCCTCGGCGCTTCTGCAGCGAGCGCTGCATGCGCGCGGCGAGGTCCGCGGCTTCCCACTGCGAGGAGCCGCGCTCGACGTCGTCGAGGACGAGCGCGATCTCCGGGTCGACGTCGGGGCGCGGCGTGATCGTGTCGCTGCGCAGCGCGCGACCGTCGACGTCGATGCCGTGCGGCGTGAGCAGGAACGTCTCGAAGCCGCGCTGCGTGCGGTTCGGCGATGCGTTCGCGTGGATGCTGACGAACAGGTCGGCGCGCGCACGGTTCGCGAACGCGACCCGCTGGCGGAGCGTGAGCGTCTCGTCCTTCGTGCGGGTCAGGTCGACGCGCAGACCGCGCTCTGCGAGCCGGTCGCGCACCTGATCCGCGAGCGCGAGCGTCAGCTGCTTCTCGGAGACGCCGTAGCCACGCGCGCCGGCGTTCGTGCCGCCGTGCCCGGGATCGAGGACGACACGGCGACCGTCCGCGAGGCTCGGCGTGGCCTCTGCGGAGGCGAGCAGGGCGGCGAGCGTCGCGGCGGTAGCCAGTTTCACCACATGTAGGATATGGCAGTGGTGGGGCGGGTCAATTTCTCGGCGCGACGAAGCGTGTGGCGGACGGCTTCGCTCCTTGAATCAAGTAATTCACAACGCTACGGTTTTCGGGTTGTCGCAACGCCGCTTCTCCGGGTTGACCGCAATCCACGTGCTTCTGGTGGTCGCCCTCGCGGAGGTGGCGATCAATCGGATCGCGGTCCCGATGCTGCGTCCGACGTCGGGACCGCCGCCGGTCTGGCATACCGCGCTCGATTACGTCGGGCTGTTCGTCTTCTACTTCACCGGCGCGCTCGCGATGCTCGTGATCCTCGCGCGCTCGGTGTCGGCGCTCGACGCGGGTCGCGGGCTGCGCGATGCGATCGCGCATGTCGTCCTCGGGATCACGGCGCTGCTGTCGGCGTTCCCGCTGTTCGTGTCGGTGCCGCCGTGGACCACCGTCGCGCTCGCGATCACGTTCGCCGTCGCGGTACTCGCGGTCGCCGCGACGGTGTTCGGCAAGCATCGCGATCTCGGTGTCCAGCTCGGGTTGCCGGTGCTCGTCGTGCCGCTGCTGCTGCACAGCGCGACGGTGATCGGCGCCGAGTTTCTGTGGGCCGAGAACACGTTCGATGGACCGGTTCAGACGGTGCTGCAGGCCGGCGTGTGGTCGCTCGCGGCCGCCGCGATCCTGTCGCCGTATCTGTTCGCGCCGCGGCCGTTCGCGACGTCGGTGACGCGACCGATCCCGGTGATCGTCGCGATGTCGCTCGCGGCGGTCGGCGCGCTCGTCGCGCGGCTGTGGTACGGCAAGGTCGCGAAGGCGGCCGAGCTCGCGATCGGGATCGAGATGAGCCCGACGCACGCCGATCAGCGGCTCGCGCTGTACCTGCTCGCGGTCGCGACGCTCGGCTGGACGATCACGTCGTGCGCGCTCGCGGCGACCGAGAGCCGGCGCACGATCGGCGCCGGGATCGGGCTCGTGCTGCTCGGCGGCTACGCGTTCGTGTGGCCACAGCACTACCTGCTGCCGCTGCTCGGGGTCGCGCTGATCGCGGACGCCGCGCGCCGCGTCCGCGACGAGGAGCTCGAGGCGATGCCGTACGTGGCGCACGCGCCGCCGGTTCCCGATGGCACGTGGTCGACGTACATCGGGATGATCACGCAAGGGCTGCGGCGCACGCTCGCGGATGTCCACAGCCTGACCACGCGCGGCGACGGCGGGCTCGCGTCGTCGATCATCGTCGGCGAGGTCAAGGGCGTGCCGGTGCGCGCGCGGATCGAGCGCGTCGACGGCAAGGTGCTCGCGATCGATGTCGTGATCGGTCGCGAGATCGACGAGCTGCGCGGCGCGACCCTGACGGTGTGGGCGGTGCCGGAGCGCGGCCTCGGCACGAATCCCGCGGCGCCGCCGGCGGGGCCGCTGATCAAGAGCGGCGATGCGCGGTTCGACGAGCGGTTCCGCGTGCGCGGCAACGCCGCCGCGTTCGCGACGCTGTTCGACGACGGCCGGCGCGAGCGCGCGCTGACGTATCTCGCCGGCTGGCTCGCCTACTGGGAGCGCGAGGGCGTGCGGTATCGCGTGTACCCGGGCCGCGGCGCGCCGCTCGATCATCCGCTGCCGCTGTCGGATCTCGCGCACGGCAAGGTGCCGCCGAACGCCGAGGAGATCATCGCGTCGATCGAGCTGCTCGTCGAGCTCGGCACGCAGGTGCTCGAGCCGCCGGCGCCGGTCGGGGTCCCGTCGGATCTGGAGGTCTCGTGAAGCACGCGGTACTCGCATCGCTGCTCGTCGCGTGCACGGCGAGCTACACCGGCCAGCACACGCCCGAGTGGGTCTCGGACACGAGCTCGTACGGTGGACCGGGCACGGCGAGCACGTCGATCGCGGATCGCTACCGCGAGCCGGCGGCGCGGATCCTGGCGACGGCGCGCGCCGATCGCGGGGCGTACCAGAAGCTGCAGTACCTGACCGATCACATCGGGCACCGGCTGTCCGGCTCGCGCGAGCTCGACCAGGCGATCGCGTGGGCCGCGAAGGCGATGAAGGACGACGGTCACGACACGCGCACCGAGCCGGTGCAGGTCCCGCACTGGGTGCGCGGCGTCGAGCAGGCCTCGATCGCGACACCGATCGTGCGGCCGCTGCACGTGATCGGGCTCGGCGGCACCGAGCCGACGCCGAAGGGCGGCATCACGGCGCCGGTGATCGTGATCCGCAGCTTCGAGGAGCTCGACGCGAAGGCGGCGCAGGTCAAGGGCAAGATCGTGCTGTTCGACGTCGCGATGCCGCCGTACAGCGAGGTCAAGGGCTCGGGCTACGGCGACGTCGTGAAGTTTCGCGGCAAGGGGCCCTCGCGCGCGGCGAAGGTCGGCGCGGTCGGCGTGCTGATGCGGTCGGTGACCGCGCACAGCCTGTCGACGCCGCACACCGGCGCGCTCGGCTACGACGACAACCTGCCGAAGCTCCCGGCGGCGGCGGTCACCGTCGAGGATTCGCAGCTGCTCGCGCGGCTCGCGGCCGAAGGCCCGGTCACCGTGAAGCTGCGGCTCGAGTCGCAGCAGCTGCCGGATGCCGCGTCGGCGAACGTGATCGGCGAGCTGCGCGGTCGCGAGAAGCCGGACGAGATCGTGGTGATCGGCGCGCACATCGACTCGTGGGATGTCGGGCAGGGCGCGCACGACGACGGCGCCGGCGTGACGACGATGATGCAGGCGCTGACGACGCTGCGCCGGCTCAACCTCGTGCCGCGCCGCACGATCCGCGTCGTGCTGTTCACGAACGAGGAGAACGGCCTGCGCGGCGGCAAGGCGTACGCCCAGCAGCACGCGAGCGAGCTGTCGAAGACCGTGCTCGCGCTCGAGGCCGACTCCGGCGGATTCGCGCCGCGCGGCTTCACCGTCGAGGCGAGGCCGGAGATCGCAGCACGCGTGGTCGCGCGGCTCGCCGACATCGCGTCGCTGCTCGCACCGCTCGGCGCGACGCGCGTCACCGACGGCCACGGCGGCGCCGACATCTCGCCGATGCTGCCGGCGGTGCCGACCGTCGGGCTGTCGGTCGACGGCCGCACGTACTTCGACACGCATCACACCGAGGCGGACACGCTCGACAAGGTCGACCCGCAGCAGCTCGCCGACGATGTCGCCGCGGTCGCCGTGCTCGCGTACGTCGTCGCGGACATGCCCGGTCGCGTCGACGATCCGTAGCCGGCGATGTCGCTCACCCGCCTCGCGTCGCTGCTCGAGCGCCCGCTCGTTGTCCGCGAGGCGCTCGCGCCGTGCGATGCGATCGTCGTGCTCGGCGCGCCGCTCGCGCCCGGCGATCGGCTGTCGACGGTGCTCGACGAGCGCGTGCGCGCCGCGGCCGAGCTGTTCGCGCGTGGCGGTGCGCCGGTCGTCGTCGTGACCGGCGGCCAGACGCGCGGCGCGGGGCGCGCCGAGGCCGCGGTGATGGCCGAGGCGCTCGTCGCGCGCGGCGTGCCCGCGGCCGCGATCACCGTCGAGGATCGCGCGCTGTCGACGATCGACAACGCGCGGTTCGTGCGCGCGCTCGTCGGCGATCGCGTGCGCTCGGTGTGGCTCGTGACCCAGCCGTTTCATGGCCGCCGCGCGCGCCGCGTGTTTCGCGCCGCCGGCTTCGACGCGCACGTCTGGCACATCGCCGACAGCGTGCAGTACCGCGATCGCCGGCGCACGCTGCGCTGGCTCGTGCGCGAGTACGCGTCGTGGATCGCGCTACTTGCTCGGCGGCGCGATCGTCAGCTCGATCGCTGACTTCGCGACCGCGCCGACCTTGACGTCGATCCGCGACGCGACGAGGCCCTCGTCGACGAGGTACCACTTCACCGCCTCGGCACGGCGCTTTGCGAGATCCTCGCCGGCCGCGGCGTCGGGGTGGCCGACGATCACGATGCGCAGGTTCGCGCGCGCCCCGAGCATGTTCTGCACCGGCAGCAGCGCGTCCTTCGCGGCCTGCGTGAGTCGCGCGCGCTTCGCCTCGAACTTGATCGCGGCGCCGGCCGCGAGCGCCTTCGTGACGTCGTCGGGGATCTTGTCCGGACAGCCGTCCTGATCGTCGAAGCCGTTCAGCGTCTCGGCCTCGCGCGGACACGCGTCCTTCGCGTCCGCGACGCCATCGCCATCGTTGTCGGGATCCGGACAGCCGTCCTCGTCGGTGAACTTGTCGAAGTCCTCCGGCTGATCGGGACACTTGTCGGCCGCGCCGATCAGGCCGTCACCGTCGGGATCGGCTTCGGGACAGCCGTCCTGATCGTCGATCCCGTTGACGAGCTCCTTGTCCTTCGGGCAGCGATCGACGCGATCCGGGATGCCGTCACCGTCGGTGTCCGCGTTGTCGACGACCGGCGGGTGCTCGGGTCCGGGCGGCGGCTCGACGGTGTGCGGCTTGCGCGGCGCCGTGCCACCGAACGTCGCGACGACGCCGAGCTGGGCCTCGAGGTTCGACGTCCGTCCGCCATCGCGCGCCGGGACGAGGCTGTGGCGCGCGTCGAACCGCACCCGCCAGCGATCGGTGATCGGCACGACCGCGCCCGGCCCCCAGTACACGATGCCCTCGGTCTCCTTTGCCATGAACGGCGACGACGACGCGACGGTCTGCGCACCACCGCCGGCGACGAGCTGCGGCTGCACGGTCTCGAACCCGGCGAGGCGCAGCACCGCGTGCGCGCGCCACCCGATCACCGGCGCGAAGTACGACATCCGGCCGCCCTCGCTCGGGAACGTGCTGCCGGTGTACGAGGTCGCGAGCGCGAGCTCGCCCTCGACGGCAAGCGAGAGCCGCTTGTCGCCGCGCTCGACGAGCGCCGGCACCGCGAGGAAGCCGCCGCGGACGCCGAACACCGGCGCGGTGTGCGGCACCTGTTCGGCCGCCCACGAGTTGCCGAGCCCGCTGTCGTCGGAGAACCAGCCCATGCCGACGAAGCCGCTCGCCTCGATCCGCGCCTCGGCGTCGGGCTCGGCACGGCTCGCGCGCGGCACGGCCGAGACGGTCGCGACCGTCGCGAGCGCGATGACCCCTGCACGCACGACCGCATGATAGCAGCGCTTGCGCCGACATTCACCAAAGGGGCAAGCTCTGCGGGTCGATGCTCACGTTCAGCAACAATCCCGACGTCGCCGAGCAGCAGATGAACGCCATCATCTTCTACCTGACCGCGTTCGGGTACATCGATGGCGAGTTCGACTTCACCGAGAAGACGTTCATCCGCATCTATATCCGGCAGCTGGTCACGGCGCGGGCCAAGACCGCGATGCCGGACGCCGATCCGAAGACGCGCGACGAGATCGTCAGCCGGTTCGTCACCCACTTCCACGAGGTGTTCGAGCAGATCGACCATGGCGTGAAGGACCTGTTCGACGAGGCGGTCGCCGACGGCGAGGACGTCGAGAAGTTCGTCTACGCGAAGCTCAAGCTGCGCAGCTACGAGATCTTTCAGAGCTTCGATCGCGAGAACCAGCAGGAGCTGCTGTCGACGATCGACGAGCTGATCTACGCCGACGGCAGCGTCCATCCCGCCGAGAAGAAGTTTCGCGAGGAGATCGAGCGGCTGCTCGACCAGGCGCTGACGCCGGCGGACATCGAGATCCTGCGCGAGCAGAGCAAGGTCGCGATCGGCCAGCCGCTGCCCGCGACCGCGGTCAAGCCGCGGGTCGAGGATCACCCGTTCTTCGCCGGGTTCGAGCAGCACTACTCCGCCGATCCGCAGCGGATCCGCCAGCAGGCCGCCGCCGATCTCGACCTGATGCGGCGGTTCATGGCGAAGCTCGACGAGCAGCGCGCGGCGGGCGCCGGCAAGCTGCGCGGCAAGAAGTCGATCGCCGAATTCGTCGGCGAGCAGCCGTTTCTCGATGGTCACATCTACGTTCACCCCGCGATTCCCGATCGCGTCTACGAGCTGACCGTGCTCGGCGATCTGCACGGCTGCTACAGCTGCCTGAAGGGCGCGCTGCTGCAGGCCGACTTCTTCGCGAAGCTCGAGGCCTGGAAGCTCGACCACAAGAAGCCCGAGCCGAAGCTCGTGCTGCTCGGCGACTACATCGATCGCGGCCGGTTCAGCTACAACGGCGTGCTGCGCGCGGTGATGCAGCTGTTCCTCGCCGCGCCCGAGCACGTGTTCCCGCTGCGCGGCAATCACGAGTACTACATCGAGTATCGCGGCCGCATCTACGGTGGCGTGAAGCCGGCCGAGGCGATCAACACGCTCGTCGGGCACATGCCGGACGAGGTGTTCACCGAGTACATGAAGCTGTTCGAGGCGCTGCCGAACATGCTGTTCTTCGACGATCTGATGTTCGTGCACGCCGGGATCCCGCGCGACACCGACATCAAGGGCAAGCTCGTCGACATGAGCGCGCTCAACGATCCGGACCTCCGGTTCCAGATGCTGTGGAGCGATCCATCGACGGCGGACTACATCCCCGACGATCTGCAGGCCCAGAACGCGCGGTTTCCGTTCGGCAAGCTGCAGTTCGAGTCGTTCATGCAGCGGATCGGCTGCTCGATGATGGTGCGCGGCCACGAGAAGGTCGACTCCGGGTTCCGCTCGATGTACAGCGATGCGACGTCGCTGATCTCGCTGTTCTCCGCCGGCGGCGCCGACAACGCGGATCTGCCGGACGACTCGAGCTATCGCAGCGTGACGCCGATGGCCGCGACGATCCGGCTCGAGAATGGCACCGCGCAGGTCACGCCGTGGCTGATCGACTACAAGCGGTTCAACGATCCGAAGCGCAACCGGTTCTTCGCGTCGCCGCCCGAGATCGAGCACAAGGCCGGGTGAGCGATGGATCCTGAATCGGAACGGCGCGCATACGAGCACGCCGAGCGCGCGCTCGACGCCGAGCTCGACGAGTCGCAGCGCCGCGCGAAGCTGCCGCCGCCGCGCGATGCGCACCGGATGCGCCACTCGATCCCGCTCGTCGCCGTGGTCGGCACGATCGGCGGCGTGCTCTGCTACCTGATCGCGACGCTCGCGGTGAAGGCGCTCGCGTCCGCGACGACGATCTTCGCGATCTCCGGCATCGTCGTCGCCGCGCTCGGCTGGGGCGCGACCGGGATCAACCGCGTGCGCACGACCGCGAACGATCGGCTGATCGACGCGGCGACCTGTGCGCTCGTCGCGTCCGTCGTGCTCGGGATCTTGCAGCCGCGTCCGCTGTGGCACCTGTTCGATCGCGACAACACGATCGCCGTGCCACTCGGGCGCGCGGCCGGGCTCGACGGCGTGCCGCCGTTTCCCGAGCTGTACGCGTGGGGCGTGACCGCGACCGCGGCGATGATCGCGATCGCGTCGCTCGTGCGGATCGTGCTGGAGCGCCGCCGGGCGTGACCTGGTTCGTCTACCTCGCGCGCTGCGCCGATGACACCCTGTATTGTGGAATCGCGCGCGACGTCGAGGCGCGGATCGCCCAGCACGACGCGGGCACGGGCGCGAAGTACACGCGCGCGCGCGGGCCGCTGACCGTGCTGCTCGTCCGGCGGTGTCGCGACAAGAGCCGCGCGCTCCGTCTCGAGCACGCGATCAAGCAGCTGACGCGCGCCCAGAAGGAAGCGCTCGTCGCCGCGCCGGCACAGGTCGGCAAGCTGCTTCGCTAGAACCCGCCGTCGAGCGGCTCCGGCGGAAGCGTGCAGGTCTGCGACGCGGTGCCCACGCAGCGCCCGTCGACGCAGTCGAGCTGGTCGATCGGCGCGCACTCGCACTCGCACGGCAGCTCGTCGCTGCTGCAGCCGCCGATGTCCGGCGTGCACGACGCCTGGAGCTGGGCGAACAGCGTGCGCGCGAGCGGGAGGTGCGGCGCGTTGCGACCGATCGGCACGCCGCCGCACGCGAGCGCGAACGCCGCGCAGCTGCAACTCGACTCGTCGAGCGCGCCACCGATCACCTGGCAGTCGAGCACGCTCGTGCAGCTGCCGCGGTCGACCGTCGCGGTCTCGAGATCCGAGAGCATCTGCGCGCAGTGGCCATCCGGGTTGTCGAACCCGGCGCGCATGCCACCGCCGTCGCACGCGGCGAGCACCAGAACGAGCGTCATCCCTCTCATCGCAGCCCGCCCTGTGCGGCTACCGCGCCAGGCGGCGGCGAGTCGTTCGGCCGGTGTACGCGCGACACGTCTCCGAGCTTGCCCGAGATCGCGACATCCTTGTCGCTACCGTCGACCTTCGTCGATACTGGCGTCCAAATGGCAGTACAAAACATCCCGGTCGTCGACCTCGGCGACTGGAACGAGGGAGGCGCGGCGCGGCAGCGCTTCATTCGCAGCGTCGGCGAATCGCTCGCCGAGATCGGGTTCTTCGCGGTGCGGAACCACGGCGTGTCCGACGCGCTGACCCGCCAGGCGTACGAGGTCGCGCGCGCGTTCTTCCACCTCCCGGCCGACGTCAAGGCGCGCTACCACCAGCGCGACAAGAAGGGCCAGCGCGGCTTCACCGGCTTTGGCACCGAGCACGCGCGCGACTCGCAGGCGCCCGATCTGAAGGAGTTCTGGCAGGTCGGTCGCCCCGACGTGCCCGACGACCATCCGGTGCACCGGCTGTTCGGGCCGAACATCTGGCCGGCCGAGGTGCCGGATTTCGCGCCGACGCTCGTCGAGCTCTACCGCCAGCTCGATCAGCTCGGTGGCGTGCTGCTCGAGGCCGCGGCCGCGTACATCGACGAGCCGCCCGCGCGGTTTCGCGAGCTCGCGACCGAGAGCGACACGATCGTGCGCGTGCTGTACTACCCACCGGTCCCGCCCGACGTGCCGCCCGGTGCGGTGCGCTCGGCGGCGCACGAGGACATCAACCTCATCACGTTGCTCTCGGGCGCGACGTCGGAGGGGCTCGAGCTGTTGCGCCGCGACGGCAGCTGGATGCCGGTCCACACCGGGTTCGACACGATCGTCGTCGACTCCGGTGACATGCTGCAGAACCTGACGAACGGGCTCTACAAGAGCACGACCCATCGCGTGGTCAACCCCGCGGATGCGTCGAGCGAGCGGTTCTCGATGCCGTGCTTCGTGCACGCGCGCGCCGAGGTCGATCTCGCGCCGCTGCCGTCGTGCATCGCTCGCACCGGTGGCACGGCCCGCTATCCGAAGATCACCGCGGGCGAGTACCTCGCGCAGCGGCTCCGCGAGATCGGGCTCGGATAAAGACTTCGCGACATTTCAGCGGGCGTGAGCGCCGGCACGCATTCCGCGCTCGCGTCCTCGGCGACGACCACGTTACGCTCGCCGGCATGTGGCGGCAGTTCGTTCTCACCAGTCTGTGCGTGGTCGCGCTCGCGGGGATCGCGCAGGCGAACGGGCGCGCGCCCGGCACGTCGACGATCAACTTCCGGCAGGGCGCCGAGCAGCACATCGCCGCCGGCATGACATTTGGCCTCCTGTACTCCGACGACGGCGGCGCGACCTGGCAGTGGTCGTGCGAGGACGCGGTCGGCTATGGCGGCATGTACGATCCGGACTACGCGTACACGTCGACGGGCGCGCTGTTCGCGACGACGTTCGACGGCGTCAAGGTCAATCGCGACGGCTGCACGTTCGCGCCGACGTCACTCGAGCCCGCACCGCCGGCGGTCAAGTTCTTCTCGGTGATCGCGCAAGGACCCGACGGTGCGATCTACGCCGCGGCCGCCGACCCGATGGACGCGAAGATCTACAAGAGCACCGACAACGGCATGACGTTCCCGGTCGCGGCCGCCGCGGGGCAGCTCAACGATTGGTACCAGTCGCTCGAGGTCGCGCCGTCGAACGCGAGCGTCATCTACGTGTCGGGCTACCGGATCAAGGCCGGTCAGCCGAAGGTGTTCCTGCTGTTCAAGAGCACGAACGGCGGTGCGTCGTACGCGCCGCTGCCGGTCACCGACTTCGCGACGATGCCGAACTCGACGATCGACATCGTCGGCATCGATCCCGCGAACCCGAATCTGGTCTATGCGCGCGTCACGCTGGAGGACAACTCGATCAGCGACGCGATCTATCGCAGCACCGACGGCGGCCAGAGCTGGACGCGCATCCTCGGCAAACAGGCCTCGATCGCGTTCCTCGTGCGCAAGACCGGCGAGCTCGTCGCGGCGACGCAGGCGTTCGGCACCGTGCACTCGACGAACACCGGCACGACGTGGACCGACGTCGCGGGTGCGCCGCATATCAACTGCCTCGCCGAGAATTCGGCCGGCGAGGTCTGGGCGTGCACGCAGAACTACGGCTCGCCGCAGGTGCCGAGCGACGACTTCGGCATCATGAAGTCGACGAACCTCACGACGTGGACCGGCGTCGTCAAGTACCAGGACATCCAGGAGCCGCGACCGTGCGCCGCGGGCACGCCGCAGAAGGACCAGTGCGACGCGGTGCTGTGGTGCGGCCTGTGCTCGCAGCTCGGCTGCACCGCGAATCGCGATTGTGCGGCCGCCGGCGATGGCGGTCCGGGCGTCGATCAAACCGTCGTACAGAAGCCGCCGAAGGGCTGCTGCGAGACCGGCGGTGAGGGGGTTCCGGGGCTGCTGGCCATTGGAATCGCGGTTGGTATGGTGATGTTGCGACGCCCGCGTCGCACACGATGCTGAGCTTCTTCGATCGCCTCGCGTATCGCGGGCAACACCTGTCCTTCCTGATCAACGCGACGGTGATGCAGGAGGCGGCGCGCTTCGTCACGCGCACGCCGCGGCCGAAGGTGCCGGCGAGCGAGCTGCGCGCGGTGCTGCGTCGGCGCGACGAGCTGCACGCGCGCGATCTCGCGAACGTCGACGCCGGGCTGTATCCGCGCGAGCTGCTGTTCGACATCCCGGTGCGGCGCTACCTGCGCTCGTTCCCGCGGCTCGTCGCGGACACGCCGCGCGTGGTGCGCCGCATGCGCGCGAAGGACTACAAGGACATTCCGGCCGTCGACAAGCATCGCTATCCGGCCTACTACCGCCGCAACTTTCACTGGCAGACCGACGGTTACTTCAGCGAGCACTCGGCGGAGGTCTACGAGCTCGGCGTCGAGCTGCTGTTCCGCGGCACCGCCGACGTGATGCGCCGCCAGATCATCCCGCCGATCACTCGGTTCGTGCGCGAGCGTGGCGGCGCCGATCGCGTGCGGCTGCTCGACGTCGCGTGCGGCACCGGACGGACGCTGCACCAGATCTGGCGCACGCATCCCGCGATGCAGCTGTGGGGTGTCGATCTCTCGCCGGCGTACGTCCGCCACGCGCGCAAGCGGCTCGCCGACGTCGACGAGATCACGCTCGCGGTCGAGAACGGCGAGTCGCTGCCGTTCGCGGACGGTGCGTTCGATATCGCGACGAGCGTCTATCTGTTTCACGAGCTGCCGCGCAACGCGCGCCGCAACGTGATCGCCGAGCTCCATCGCGTCGTTCGTCCGGGCGGGCTCGTCGTGATCGAAGATTCCGCGCAGCTCGCCGAGAGCGCCGACATCGCGACCGCGCTTCGGGAGTTCCCTCGGGAGTTCCACGAGCCGTTCTACGCTGACTACCTCGAGGACGACCTCGCGCCGATGCTCGAGGCCGCCGGGTTCGAGGTCGCGTCCGTCGAGCCCCACCTTGTCGCCAAGGTGGTTGTTGCAAAACGGCACTGAGTCCAGCCGCCGCACAATGCGCTCACGCGCCCGTACCGTTTTTACACAGCGAGCGGATCTGACACAGATCGACGCTTGGTTAGGTACGCCAAGACGCTGATTTTCCTTCAACGGACAGCAGGTCCGGATTCGTCTGTGTTTTGCACTACCGGGCTCCGATGCCGCATACGTCCTGGATGATCGCGCGGCTCAACGAGGAGACGCGCGGTCGGCATGCGGAGGCGGACGCCGACTTCGACATCCTGTTCCGCGACGACGCGTCGTCGACGCACTACATGCTGTTCCTGATGCGGGTGTACGGCTTCGAGGCGCCGCTCGAGTCGTCGCTGTCGATGACGCCGACCCTCGATCTGTTGATCGATCTGCGGGAGCGCCAGAAGGCCCAGTACCTCGCGCAAGATCTGCTCGCGCTCGGCCTGCGTCCGAGCGAGGTCGCCGAGGTCCCGCAGTGCCTGTTCATCCCGCAGTTCCGCGGCGCGGCCGAGGCGCTCGGCTGGATGTACGTCATCGAGCGGTCGACGCTCGCGCACAGCGTGATCCGTCGCCACCTGCTGACGCGCCTGCCGCGCGAGATGCAGAAGGCCTCGGCGTATCTGCAAGGCTACTCCGGCGTCGTCGGCACGCGCTGGCGCGAGTTCGGCGCCGTGCTCGACGAGGTCGCGAAGGTGCCCGCGATCGCGGACCGCATCGTCGATGCGGCGCAGGAAGCGTTCCGCACGCAGCGCCGCTGGATCGAGCAAGACCAGGCAGACGCGCGCCAGGCGGTTTAGCGATACCGTTGTCGGATGCCATCCGACGACAGCGTGCGCGCCGCCCTGGATCCGCTGCGGACCGAGCTCGGCGAGATCGATCGCGACATCCTCGCGCTCGTCGCGCGACGTCAGGCCCTCGCGCAGCGCATCGGCCAGGTCAAGCGCGACGCGGGCATCCCGACGCGCGACTACCGCCAGGAGCGTGACGTCGTCGAGCGCGCGCGCGCCGCGGCGATCCAGCATGGTCTCTCGCCCCAGCTTGGCGAGGAGCTGATCCTCGCGTTGATCCGCGGCTCGCTCACCGTCCAGGAAAAGGACACGGTCGCCGCCGCCGGCGGTGGCAACGGCCGCCGCGTGCTCGTGATCGGCGGCGCCGGCCACATGGGTCAGTGGTTCGTGCGCTACCTCGGCGCGCAGGGCTTCAGCGTCGAGATCGCGGACCCGGCCGAGCCCGCCACGCGCGACGTCGTCCACCATCGCGACTGGCGCACGGTCACCCTCGACCACGAGCTGATCGTGATCGCCGCGCCGATGCCGGCGACCGCCACGATCCTCGAGGAGCTCGCGCAGTCACCGCCGCGCGGCGTGGTGTTCGACGTCGGCTCGCTCAAGAGCCCGCTGCGCAACGCGCTCCGCACGCTGCGTGCCGCCGGCGGCAACGTCACGTCGGTGCACCCGATGTTCGGCCCCGAGACCGAGCTATTGAGCGGCCGCCACGTGATCTTCGTCGACGTCGGTGCCCCCGCCGCGACCGCGGCCGCGCGCGCGCTGTTCGAGCCGACGATGGCGACCCTCGTCGAGATGGACCTCGAGAGCCACGACCGCCTGATCGCGTACGTGCTCGGCCTCTCGCACGCGCTCAACATCGCGTTCTTCACCGCGCTCGCCGAGAGCGGCGAGGCCGCCCCGCGCCTCGCAACCCTGTCCTCGACGACGTTCGATGCCCAGCTGGGTGTCGCCGCGAAGGTCGCCGGCGAGAACCCCGATCTCTACTTCGAGATCCAGACCCTCAACGACTACGGCACCGAGTCGCTCGCCGCGCTGCTCTACGCGATCGAACGCCTGCGCTCGGTCGTCCGCGCCCAGGACCTCGAAGGCTTTCGCGGCCTGATGACCCGCGGCCGCGCGTACCTCCGCGAGCGGCAAGTCCGCTAGCCAGGGGTCAGGCTACACTTGCTCAACCAGGTGCGGCGTAACCTGGCGTGATCGCGTCGACGCCGGCGCGCATGCGCGTTGCACACCGCGCGCGCGATGCGCTCGCCCTGGCTCCTGACGTTGCTGCTCGTGACCGCCTGCGCGAGCGACTCGCTCGACCCGACCGACGATGTCGAAGCCGCCGACGACGATGGCAAGGCCGACCTCGATCCCGAGCTGCGCGTGCGCGCCGGCGACACGACGCTGTGGGTCGATCGCGCGCTCGAGCGCCGCGGCGATCAGTTCGTCCTGCACGCTCGCACGAGCCGCACCCTCGTCGGCGGTCACGCGTTCATCTTCGACGATGTCTACGGGGACTTCGCGCAGCCGTCGCCGCGCGTCTACGAGGTGAGCTGGCCGAGCTCGACCGCGCGCGGCGTCGCCGATGGCGTCCAGCTGTTCACGCAGCTGACGTTCGTGCACTCGAGCAGCCGGCCCGACGCGCTGACCGCGCGCGTGATCGTGCGGCCGCGGATGTTCGCGGTCGCCGGCTCGTCGACGCTCGCGCTGACCGCCGAGCTGACGCCGGTCATCGTCGGTGGCCGCACCGTGTACCGGCTGCGCGGACGCTCGACGCGCGCGATCACGCGCCTGCAGCCGACGCTCGGCACCGCGCGGCTCGTCGACCCGACACACTTCGAGCTCGATCTCGACTTCGATCAGCTGCTCGCCGCGACGCTGCCCGACACGCGCCTGTCGCTCACCGCGACGCTCGAAGGCGGCTCGACGACGACGATCGGCGGCAACCTCGCGCTCGCGGTCAAGCGGCTCGGCCTGACGTCCGACGACGTCGAGGTCGTGTTCCCGTCGCCGACATGCACGGGCGAGCGCCTCGCGTGCCTGCAAGCACTGCCGGACGGCGCGCTCGATCTCGCATCGTGCGGACCGGCGATCGAGGTCTCGCGCTGCAGCGGCCAGATCGGCAGCTTCGTCGAGGCCTCGGCGATCGATGCGCGGCTTGCCGCCGCCGAGGCCGAGCTGGCGGGCAGCTTCACGGCGGACGCGCCCGCGCTCGTCGGCAGCGCGCGAGCCTCGGCGCTCGTGACCGGCGTGCGCGCCGAGATCGCGGCCGCGCTCGACGCCGATCGCGGGCTGTGGCTACTCACCGCGACCGCACGCTCGACGATCCTCGCGCGCGACACCGACGCGCGGATCGCCGCGGCGTACGCGCGGCCATTGCGATACGTCGCGCCATCGCCGGCCGCGCCCGGTGACGTTCCCGCGACGCGGCAGCTCGTGACCGATGCGCTCCTCGACTACCTCGCAGCGCAGGACTACGAGCACTCCGAGTTCGGCCGCTCGTACGACACGCTCACCCAGGAGTTTCGCGCCGAGCACGTCGCGAGCCTGCGTGCGTTTCGCGAGACGGTGGTCCCCGAGACGATCGCGGGCGTGCCGAACACCGACTTCTACATCGGGCGCTGGCTCGGAACCCATACCGAGATCGCAGTCGATCACGCGACCGGCGCGATCCAGAGCGTGCTCGTCGAGCTCGATTGAACCTCGCGAGGAGACGTCACGACGCGCGCAGCGCCGGCACCACCGGGCGCGCGTGCGATGCCGCGGGCCGCAGCCAGCGATGCAGCCGCAGCAAGCAATCGAGCGCCGCGGTGACGATCCGATCCTCGACACCCGCGTCGGATGCATAGGCGTCGAGCGCAACGCCGAAGCTCTGCCAGCGCGCGCTGACCTCGTCGCCGTAGCAGCCGAGGAACGCGGCCGCGCTCTCCATCTCGAGCGGCAGCACGCGCGCCAGGTGCTGCGCGAGCGCGCGGCTGTCGAGCGTGGTCCGCTCGAGCACGTACATCCAGCCGAGCGCCTCGGGCAGCTCGAGGAATCCCGGCGTCGGCATCCGCGGCAGCTCGTTCAGATCGCGCCGCTCGACGCCGAGCGCGACGAGGTCATGCGCGAGCAGATGGATCTTCTTGTTGCGCAGGCTCGCGTCCGGCACCACCTGCGCCAGCGCCTCCACCGACGCCAGCGCGCGTTCGGCTCCGATGAAGAAGCCGTACATGCGGAACAGGTACAGCCGGTAGTCCAGCCACGACGTCGTCTCCGCGCGCAGGTCGAGCTCGGCCTCGACGCGATGCCGGAGCTCGCTCGTCTCCGCCTGCAGGCGCGCGAGCGTGCTCGCGTTGAGGGCCACTTCCATCGCCGCCACCCGCTGCAAGTGCCATACGCGCACGGCGAGCCTAAGCGCGCGTATTCAGAACGTACAAACGCGCCACGGTCGCACAGCGTGACAGCAGCGCACGGCGTACGCTGCGCGTGTGCCAACCGAACGTGTTGTCGTCACGGGCGCGAGCGGGCTGCTCGGTGGAAATCTCGCCGCCGCGCTCGTCGCCGAAGGTCATCGCGTCGTCGCGACCCGCCGCGCGCGGACCCAGGCCCGCCACCTCGACGATCTCGCGATCGAATGGGTCGATGCCGACCTCTCGGATCCCGCGGCGCTGACGCGCGCGTTCACCGGCGCGGCGGCCGTCTTCCACTGCGCCGCTGCCGTCAGCGTGAAGCGTGACGTCACGCCGGAGATGACCGCGGCGAACGTCACCGGCACGGCAAACGTGATCGACGCGTGTGTCGCCGCCAGCGTCGGGCGTCTCGTCCACACCTCGTCGGTCGTCGCGGTCGGCCTCTCGACCGATGGCCGTCCATGCGACGAGACCGCCGCGTGGAACTTCGACACCGAGAACCTCGTCGACGCGTACGCGATCACCAAGCACCAGGCCGAGCAGCTCGTCACCGCCGCCGCCCGCGAACGCATCGACGCCGTGATCGTCAACCCGACCTACATGTTCGGACCGCGCGACGCGCGCCCGAGCTCCGGCAAGCTGATCGTCGACGTCGTTCGCCGCCGGGTCCCCGGCTGGACGCCCGGCCACAACAACTTCGTCGACGTCCGCGACGTCGTGCGCGGCATGCTCGCCGCCTGGCGCACCGGCGGACGCGGCGAGCGCTACATCCTGTCCGGCCACGACATGACCTACGGCGACATCATGCGCACGATCGCTCGCGTCGCCGGGGTCGCGCCGCCGCGCTTCCAGATCCCCAGGCCTGCGGCCTGGCTCGTCGGCAAGTGGGGCGACCTTGTCGAGCGGCGCGGCCGCGATCCGCTCGTCAACTCCACGCAGATCCGGTACGCGTACACCGATCGCTTCCGGTTCCGCAGCGACAAGGCCGCGCGCGAGCTCGGCTACTCGATCAGCCCGATCGAGCCCGCGATCCGCGACGCGATCGACTGGTTCCGCGCGCACCGCATGCTGTGATCCCACCGGCGTGCCTCGCCGACCGTCCGGCCGGCGTCCGGCGGCCGTCCGGTAGCGCGTCCGGTAGCGGTCACGGCACGAGCCCTCTGGACGGCCGCTGTCCGGCTTGTCCGGTAGCTACCGGACAGTGGCGACGCGATCCGCCAGCGAGCACTCAAGTGGCGGATATCCGAAGGAACTGACGCGGCGCAGTGCTTGCTCGTGCCGGACGCGTGCGTCACTTCGCGGTCGTCATTGGCATCCTGACAACAACCCTCATCACTGTGTCCGGTTGTGTGGACACCGAAGTCGAGGATGGCGAGCACGACGCGTTCCCGGACGGCAAGGCCGATGGTGGGATCGAGGAAGGCTCTCCCGAAGCGATCGGGGTGCTCGCGCTCGTCAACGATCCGGCATCGACCGCGAGCGCGCTGAAGAGCGGGGCAGGGATCACCTCGCGGGTCGCGACGAACATCGTGAAGCACCGCGATGGTGCGGACGGCGTCGCCGGCACCGCGGACGATGACAAGTTCGACACCCTGGCCGAGCTCGATGCGATCCCGTACGTGGGGCCCGTGACGCTGAAC
This sequence comes from Kofleriaceae bacterium, assembly GCA_035715365.1. GTDB lineage: Bacteria > Myxococcota_A > Polyangia > Haliangiales > Haliangiaceae > JABFXX01. Next base: position 170,543 of record DASTLB010000050.1, read on the forward strand.
GCGCTGCTCACACACGCGCGCGATCGTGGCCTGGTGGCGACCGGCGCCCGCATCGACGTCATCTTCTCGCCACAGGCCGCTGCCGATTCCCACAACGCGCGAATCGCCCAGCTCATCCGTGGTGCGCAGAAGACCGTCGACATCGCGATGTACAGCTACTCGGACGCCGGGATCACCGCGGCGCTCACCGATGCCGTGCAGCGCGGCGTCAAGGTGCGGTTCCTGTTCGAGACCGCGCGTGACGACAAGGGCCTGACCGACCCGACGGCGCGCGCCGCCTCCAAGTCAGGCCGGCTCGAGGCGATCGGTGTCGACGTCCGCTACGTCAACAAGATCCTCCATCACAAGTTCACGATCGTCGATGGACCGCGTGACGACGCGTCGCTCGCGGCCACCGCGAAGGTGGTGACCGGCAGCGCGAACTGGTCGAGCACCGGCGGCACGGTGTTCGACGAGAACACGATGTTCATCGAGAACAGCGAGGAGATCGCGGCGCTCTACCAGAACGAGTTCGACGCGCTCTGGGTCGGTTCGCGCGACTTCGTGGGGCCGGCGACCATCCAGTCGGCATCGACCGCGAGCATCAAGCCGGCAGACGTCCGCGATGAACCGGGACTCGAGGCGCTGTTCACGCGCGCGAACTTCACGGTCGGCGGCAGCGATGGCGCGACCTGGAGCGCGAACAAGGACTCGCTCGTCGTTGCAAATCAATTCGTCGCGGCGATCCAGCGCGCCGAGAAGTCGATCCATATCGGCTCTGGCCACATGCGGCTTCGTCCCGTGGCCGAGGCACTGATCGCGAAGAAGCAAGCGAATCCGACGATCGACATCAAGGTCTATCTCGATCAGCAGGAGTGGATCTCGGTGTCCGGCGACGCCGAGCAGCGCAAGCAGGTCGAGGACTGCAAGGCGCGCGCGACGACGAGCACGGCACTGCGCGACTGCAGCTACAACGACTTCCTGTTCAGCAAGGCACTCGTCGACGCCGGCATCGACGTGCGCTTCAAGGTGTACGCCTACCGCTGGGATGCGACGTACGCCGTGCAGATGCACTCGAAGTACATGATCATCGATGGCAAGGAGCTGCTGTCGGGCAGCTACAACCTGTCGATGAACTCCGAGCACGGGACGTTCGAGAACGCGATGCACCTCAGCGGGCCGCAGTTCCTCCCGGTCGTCGGCAAGTTCGAGGACAACTTCGCGAAGATGTGGGAGACCGGGCGCGCGAACGACCTGCTCGGCGCGCTGCGCACGCAGATCACGACCGCGACCACGTTCCCGATCGTGTTCGATTCGATGGCGCTGACCTGGTCGGAATTCGACCAGCTGCGCGTCCTGTTCCGGGCGAACTGCAGCCTGATCGATTCGACGGATTTTCGTTCGAACCCGGGCGCGCACCGCACCTGCACGCGCTGACCTCGATCGGCGACCGTCTTCCGACTCACGCGATTGCCTGCGCCTCGGGGAAGGCCCGCACCGACATACGACGCAGCGGTCGACGTCGCAGCGCGCGTCACATCTGACGCTCGCTGCGTCTTCGTTTCCGCCACCCTGCGGCGAAACCCGACGCTGTGATCGGTGCCGGCGTGGCGCGAGCGCATCACCGGTCAGGCACAAACGCGCGAATCGCGATGGCGATGCGCGATCGCTATCACGGTTGCGCGTGGCGTGACGGTTGCTGTCCGGATGCTCGTGGCCGCCGTCGCAGGCCCGAGGTTTCATGCGTTCGACTTCTCTACTCGTAGGTTCGCTTCTCGTACTCGCTGTCATCGCGCATACCGCAGACGCCCAGCCGATCGACGTGCCATCACCCCGGCAAGGACTCGAGCTCGGCGGTGGCCTCCAGCTCGGCCGCATCTATTGCCGCAGCGAGACCGATGCGTGCAATGACTTCACCGAGGCGGGCGGCGCGAACCTCAATGCCGCGTACTTCTTCGGTCCGCGCTTCGCGCTGATGGCGGACTTCTGGGTGATGGCGCACCGAGAAGACAACTTCACGTTCTCGCATTACGTGAACACGATCGGCATCAAGGTGCGGCCGCTGCCGATCCTGACGCTGACCGCCGGCATCGGCGCCGCGCATGCGACGCTCGACTACGACGGCATCATCGACGCGCGCGTCACCAGCGACGATGCGTTCGCCGTCATGGGGGCCGCCTCGCTCGACATCGTTCGCGCTCACCGCTGGGCGATCGCACTCGAGGCGCGCTTCGGCAATGGCTTCTATCGCGACGACAGCGACAACAATGGCGATGCCGACGTCATCGGTCGCAACGTCGGAGTCGGCGCGAGCTTCACGCTGTTCGGCTTCTGACCGGCAGCCCGACCGGGCCGCATTCGCTCATCAACCCGGGGTGTCGGGCGGTGCGGCGTCGCCCGGTCCATCGAGCGCTCCGTCACTCGCATCGACGATCGCGTCGGACATCGCATCACCAGCGTCCGCGATCGGCGGTTCACTCGCATCGCCGGTCGGCGCATCGTCGCTGCGTCGCGACGAGTCGTCGTCGCAGCCCCACATCGCCTGCATGCCCCAGCCGACGATCGTGAACGCGAGCGCGGCGGGGATGGCAAGTCGGCGCGATCGAGACGCGGCCATGAATCGGGTCTAGCTCGTCGACGATAGCGCGGCGTGGGCACCAGTGCGTTCTCACGCGCGCGCGGTCGCACTCCAAAACCTTTGCAGTGACGACTGCGCTCGTCCGTGTGTGTACGGACGGTGCTCGCGGCTCAGCGTCGCGGCATCGGCTTGTACGGCGGCGGCCCGAAGCGTAGCTGCGGATTCTGTCGCAGCTGCTCGAAGCGATAGGGCGATACCGGCGGCGGAGCTGGATTGATGATCTGGGTTCCGCCCCAGTTCGTGTTGATCTGCTGCGTGACGTCGCCGCTGAGCGGCATCCCGCCGGCGCCTCCGCAAACGCGCTCGAGATCGTCGAGTGGCAGCGAGCACGACGACAACAGAGAGGTGTGGATGGTCTGCTTGGTCATGTCGACGCTTGCTGCAGTGGCAGTGCCACGACCCGCGCATGTGCCTCGCGATGGCAGGCGGGATGATTTCCGGCACTTGCCGCGCGTGCACGCGACGATCGCCGGCGGCTACGCCTTCCACCGCTGTCTGGGACGCCGCCCCTCGCACGTTGCCTACTGCGGACGACAATCGCGATTCACGTCGATTCCACGACGCGATCACGACGCCATTCGCGAGGCATTCACGACGCCATTCACGACGCGACGAGCGGCTCGATGCCGAGCATCGCCCGCACCTCGTCCAGCGACGTCGCCCAGTGGTCTTCCCACGGGAACACCGCCAGCTTCTCGGCGCGCCGTCCGGCACGAAATGCGCGTCGCACGTCGCGAGCGAGCCGCGGCTTCCAGCGCGTGCCGCGAACCGTCCCGAGCACCGCGAGGATCAGCGCGCTCGGTGCCCGAACCTGCGCGAACGTGAAGCCCTGCAGCGCGACCTCGCTCGCTGGATCGGTGTCGAGCCCGGTCACGACGTGCCACAGATCATGGGTCTGGCGCAGCCGCTGGATCACGTACGCCATCGCGGGATCGTGGATCTCCTCGGGCGGCGACTCGAACACCTCGGGCGTCAGCCCGCGCGCGTCCAGAAACGTGACGTAGGCATGCCCCAGCGTACCGACCGGCAACGCCCGCAGCTTCGCGAAGTCGACCGCGTGCGCATCGATCGTCCGCCGCTGCGTGTACAGCAGCCGGCCACGTGGATCGTCATAGAAGCGGTGAACCCGACGCGGCATCGAGCCGGCATTCGCGTACATCGCGAACACCAGCACCTGATCCGTCTGTTGTGGATCGAGCAGCACGCGACCGAGCGCCGTGAGCGCCCGCTGCCAGCGCAACCTCGCCGGTAGTCGCGTCGCATCGACGCCCGCCGTACGGATCGTGCTCGCGGCAGCGCGTCTCGCTGTCCGCATGTCGCGTGCGGCACGTCGGGTCGCCCGATGGGCGCGCGTGCGTGACGTGTCCGTCATCAAGATCGAGTCATTCATGATCATCCTTTGTTTCGAGAGAGCACAAACGTGGTGCGCTGGACGCAAGGAGCGTCCGTGAGCGCGCAGTGCTGACGATCGCTAGGCACCCGCGGAGCGACAGCGTTGACGATCGCTTCGCACCCGCGGAGCGACAGCGTGTCGTCGGCGATGGCTGCCTGACGGATGCGTGACGGCAACCCGTCCGGAACGAGATACTGGGAAACCTGTCATCGATCGCAACGCCGAGGGAGTCCGGGCACCGCCCCGTCTTGCTTGGCTCGACGATCCGCGGACGGCGCGGGCGCGGGGCGCGGGGCGCGGGGCGCGGTGAGCCGGTCGTCGTCGCGGCTCGTTTCATCGTGGCGAGCGCCGCGGGGCGCGGTGCGCAGGGCGCGGGGCGCGGGGCGCGGGGCGCGGGGCGCCGGTCGTCGTCCCGGCTCGTTTCATCGTGGCGAGCGCCGCCGAGCTCTTATTGTCACCCTGATAATAAGAGCTGTCCTCTTATTGTCAACCTGAAAATAGCCGCAGCTCTCCTGTTGTCAGCGTGAAAATAGAGGCGGTCGCTGTTGTCAGCGTGAAAACATGTACGTCGCCGAGCGCGGTGACGACGGTGCCGGGATCAATCAGCTATTCGTTCTGCAGACTTACTGGCAGCGGCGCGGTAACCACTATTGTCAACATGACAATAAGTTTCGAGCCCCTGTGAGGACCCGCCGGGAGCTGGCCTGATGGCACCAGCGGGAGCCGTCGTGGGATTCGTGCGGCAAATGCGCGCGGCGAACGTCACAGGCGTTGGCTATGATGCGCATCCTCATGGCCCGAGCTCGTAGCTCTCGGCGACTGGTGCCGATGCGTCCCCCACGACCGTCACGGTTACGTGATCGGCGGCGCCGTCGACAGCCCGAGCTCGCGAGGCAGGAGATCCTCGATGCTGCCGAGCGCGTGTTCGTGGAATTTCAGCCGGATCAAGTCGGCCTGAAGGACGTCGGACGCGAAGCCGGCGTGAGCCACTCGTTGATCACGCATTACTTCGGCACCTACGCCGGGATGATCGAAGCCGTGCTGGAGCGGCGCATCCGGTTGCTGCGCGAGAAGATGATGCTGCGGCTTCGCGAGTCCGGGGCGCTGGCGCGTCCCGGAGAGCTCCTGAGCTCGCTGTTCCAGGCGCTCCAGGATCCGATCCACGTGCGACTGACGCGGTGGTTGATGGCGAGCGAACGTCCGGCCGCGGACCACGCGTTCGCACTGCGCGATCGCGGGCTTCATCTGATCGCGATCCAGGTTGCAGAAGCGATCGACCCGCGTGCAGGTGCCGAGCTGGTCAGCAAGATCGAGATCGGGCTCGTCACGGCCGTGGCGGCGGCGTATGGGTTCGCGCTCGGCAAGTATGCGCTCGCCGCGTCGGTCGGGCGTCAGGTCGGAAACGAGCTCGATGCCGACGTCCAGCAGGCGCTCGCGATGATGCTCGAGGCGTACCTGCGTTCCGTCACGGGCTTGCGACCCTGATCGAACGCGAGCGCCACGGCAGCCCACGCACGCGGAGCTCGCGTGATCGCACGCGGAGCGCGCTCGGACGCGGAGCGAGTCCCGTTCGCCGCACCGGACGTTGGTAGCGCGTTGGTGTGGCCCGTTCGTCGGGCCGGACGTTGGTAGCGCGTTGGCGAGGTCCACGAGCTGGCCGCGTCGGGCGGGCAGTCGTCAGACGACGAGCGCACGCCGAAGAGGATCGATCGCGTAACGCCGAAACGGATCGATCGCGTACGCATCCGTCGGTGACGAGCATCGCCGCAGAGCATCGATCGTCACGCATCCACGACGAGCAACGTCGGCCTCAGAAAACTGCAGCGCGTCTCAGATTTCTGTGGCGATGAACGAGCACGCGCCGTGATGAGCGACACGCGTCATCGCGAACCGAGCATGCATGATGCTCGACGGTGATTCGCGTGATCCCGCGCGCACGACTCGAGATCGATGACGTCGCAGGCGCGCGGCTCGACGCCGGCGGTGCGCGGCGGACGCGGTGGTGCGCTGGCCCAGCTCCAACAATCGACCGGCCGATGTCGAATGTGGCGAAGGGTCGACGATGGGCGGGCACTAGGGGGCAGGAGGAGCGAATGACCACCGTCCGTTCGATGCGAAGCGCGCTGATCTTGTGCGCGCTCGCCGCGTGCAGTGCAGAACCATCCAGTCAGGTGATCAGCGGTCGGTTTCAGACCAACCAGGGTGCCCTGGCGATCCGCGCGGTGTCGGGCGCCGAGATTGTGAGCGCCGCGCAGGTGCGGAGCGACGGCAGCTTCACGTTGCGCGTGCCGACCGGCGAGGACTATCGGCTCGAAGTGCTCACGCGTCGAGGCGTCAAGCACATCGTCGCGCCCTCGCAGGCGAGCGGCGGCTTCCGCGAGCTCGTCTTCAGTGTCTGTCAGCCGGTCTCTCCGTACGACGTCGGCAGCATCGGAGCGCCGAGCTACGACTGCGATCCGCAGGATCCGGACTGCAAGCCACCATGCGATCCGACGACGGGCATGTGCCCGCCACCGCCTTGCACGGATCCCATGGATCCGAACTGTCAGCCGCCACCACCGTGCGATCCGATGACGGATCCGTACTGCGACTGTCAGGCGGACGGCAGCTGTCCGCCGCCGTGTCCGGCAGACGATCCGGGATGCAACTGCGACCCGATGACGGGTCAGTGCCCGCCTCCTCCGCCGCCGTGCATGGATCCGACGGATCCGAACTGCGGCTGCGAGGCAGACGGCAGCTGTCCGCCTCCACCGAGCTGCGATCCGATGACGGATCCCGACTGCAAATGCGACGCGGCTGGCAACTGCCCGCCACTGCCGTGCACCGATCCGATGGATCCGAACTGCCAGCCGTGCACCGACCCGTACGACCCGACGTGCAACCCGCCGCCGCCATGCACGGACCCCAACGATCCGAACTGCAAGCCGCCGTGCATGGATCCGAACGACCCGACGTGCGGCTGCGCGGCCGACGGCAGCTGTCCGCCCCCGCCGTGCGAGAACCCGATGGATCCAGACACCTGCACGGACCCGTGTGCGAACGATCCGATGTCGTGCGGCTGCACGATGGAGGACCCGAACTGCTGGCCTCCGCCGGACACGTGTTGCGACTCGTCCGGGATGTGCGAGCCCGACGACGGCATGATGCCTGCGAACGTCCCGTCGGACTTCGGGTGCAAGGCGAACTGATGGAGCACGCGTCCCTGTGACCGCTGCACGTGCAGCGCTCGGTTGCCTGCTCGCGTTGTCCGGATTTCGGACAGCGTCTGCGGAGCCCTGCGCTGCACGTGCCGAGCTGTCCGGCGAGGCAGCGTCGACCGCGGCGGTCCAGGCCGAGCTGGCTCGACTCGACGTTGGTGTTGGCAAGCTGAAAACAGGCTGTCCGGGTGTGGTCGCGCAGATCGAGCGCGAGCCGGGTGGCGGCGGACTTGCGGTCGTGATTCGCGATCGCTTGCAGCGAACCGAACGTCGGATCGTCAGCGACGCGAGCGTGGCCGCTACCTGGATCGACTCGTGGCTGCGCGATGACCCGTCCGCGACGTCGATCCCGACGACCGCGGGGTCGCCCTCGGCAACGGCAACGGCAACGTCGACGCCGTCGACGGGCGTCGCGCTCTCGCCACCTGCGACCGACGCCGGAAGACACGCGCAATTCGACGTGGCGCTCACGAGCGCGTCGCGAGCTCGCACCCTTCAACCTCCGGGCCTCGTACCGAGTCAGGATGCAACACCACCGAAGCCACGTCTGTCGCAGTTGCTCGCCGAGCTCTCGCTCGCGGTCAGTTACGAGCAGGGATGGGCGAGCGGCGGCGACCGTGCGCCGGGCGTCGACACCGATGGCCGTTCGAGTGGGTTCGGAGTCGCGGCATGCGTGAAGACCGGCGGGATGTGCCTCGGCGCGCGGCTCCACCATGCTCGCGAAGCCGATCAGATCGTGAACCTGACCGGCATGGCGCGAGGCGACACGTCGGCGCTGGCGACCGCCGCGCGTCCGATCGCGGTGGGCAAGATGGTCGTGACGCCGGAGCTCGGGCTCGGCGTCGGTCGGATGTGGACCCGGCGGGTCGAGAGCTGTGTGGCTCCGTCGCCGGACATGACCCCGCCGAACTGCGATCCGACCGATCCGATGACGATGTGCGAGCCGCCGCCGCCCGTGCCGATGTGCAGCGATCCGGCGGGCAAGGTGTTCGTCGGCGACGGCCTCTCGGTCGCGACGATCACCCCGCGGGCGTCCGCCGCCGTTCGTGTTGCGGTCCCGCTGTTCGACCATGTCTGGCTCGACGCGCTCGCGTCGTTCACGATGCTGCCGTTCGGACACGGCACGACGTACGCGCCTGCCGTGCTCGATCCGACGGGCCAGATTCCACCGGATGCCGTGACGCTGCCGGGCGAACCGGACACATCGATCCAGCTCGGCATCGGGATCCGGGTGGGCGCGCCGTGACGATCGTCCGGCGCAATCCGAGGATCGCGCTCGTGCCGCGCGCACCTGACGTGCCGACCGACACCGCCTCCGATCGCGGCGACGACCATGCGCGACCATCGACCGCTCCGTCATCGCAAGTCTCTCGTGCCGGCTCCGAATCCGACCGCACGTCAGCGAGCGCGGGGACGGCGAGCGGATCCGGTGCGCATCGGGTCGCCGAGCTCGCGCGACCGAGCGCTGCGGTGGCGGCGGGCCAACGCGACGAGGCCACGACGTCATCGACGAGCAACCGTGCTGTCGGCCAGCACAGCGCGCGTGCAGGTGGACAGCTCGTTCCGCTGCGCCGGCTCGACGAGCGTCGCGCCGCGCTGTCCGACATCTCCGACGAGGCCTTGCTCGCGGCATGCTCGGTGAGCGATTCGGCCGCGCTCGGCGCGTTGTTCGACCGTCACCACGAGGCGATCTATCGCTTCATCTCGCGGCTGTTGCGCACGGATCCCGACGAGATCGACGATCTCGTGCAGACCACGTTCCTCGAGGCCTGGCGATCGGCCAGCCGCTACGGCGCGCGTGGCGCGGTGAAGTCGTTCTTGTTCGGTATCGCCGCGAACACCGTGCGTCACCACCTGCGCAGTCGCCAGCGACGCCACGACGCGATCTCCGAATGGCAACCCCCACCCGCGCGCAGCGGGCCGGACGACGCTCTCGAGCGTGCACGCCAGGTGCAGCGGCTCGCCGCCGCGCTCGATGCACTGCCGCACGATCTACGCGTCGCGTACGTGCTGTGCGATCTCGAGGATGTGGCCGGGACCGACGCCGCTCGCATCCTCGGAATCCGACCGGGCACGCTGTGGCGTCGCCTCCACGACGCGCGACGTGCGCTCCGCGCTTCGATCGAAGGAGCCACGCGATGACCCGCCGAGCTGCCCGCATGAGCCCGTCACGCCGAGCACACGGTCGCGGCGAGCGCGTCCGCTGCGGATCTTGTGGCCGCCGTCGCGGGCTCGCCCACCACCGCGCGTGCGGAGTAGCCGACGATCCGGTGCGCGGCCTGGTCCACGACCGCACGCGCGGCATCGTCCCGACGCGTCCCGGCTCGAACCCCCAACCCGCGAGCGCGCCGTCGTGCCGGACGTGTCCGCGCATCCGCCTCGGCGCATGCGTTCGCTCGCGCGGATGCGGGCCCGTCGTAGGGATCGAATGCGGCACGCGAGGATCGCGATGAGCGACGACCTGCTGCGCGAGCTCGCGAACGAGCTGCCGTGGGATCGGCCCGATGCCGCGCGCCGCGATCGTGTGCGATCGTCGTTGCTCGTCGAGGCCTCACTCTCGGAGCCGACCGCGACGTCGACCACATCGCGGCGCCGCGTCACGCTCGCCGGCCTGGCCTTCGCGGCCGGTGCGATGGCCGCCGCCGCGATCGCGCTCGTCGTCGTCCGCGACGACGATCCCGACCCGATCTCGCCGTTCGCGGCCGAGATCACCGCCTCCGCCGAAGCCCAACTCGAACGCACCACGTTCACGACCTCGACCGGACTCGACGAGGTCGTGCAGGTGCACACGGGGACCGTCCGTGTCTCTGTCGATCACATGCGCTCGGGAGACCATGTCCGCGCCGTGACCGCGGACGCGGAGGTCGAAGGCACCGGCGTGTACGAGGTCCATGTCGTCGCTCGCTCGCTCGACGCCGTGCGCGTCACGTCTGGCACTGCCGCGATCAAGGTCCGCGGTCAGCACACGGTGGTGCTCGCCGCGGGTCAGACCTGGCGCGCTCCGATCATCACCACCGACCTCTCGCCTTCGCCTTCGACGCGCGATCGCCGTCAGGACACGCTGCCGCTCGACACGCATCCGCGAGTGACCAACCGCAGCGCTGTTGGCAACGTGGCAACAGCAACGGGCGGCAGTGCTGTTGGCAGCGTGTCAACGAACACCGGCGTCGGCGGCGCTGTTGGCAACGTGGCAACAGCAACCGGCGGCAGTGCTGTTGGCAGCGTGACAACGAAGACCGGTGCCGGCGCTGTTGGCAACGTGACGACGAAGACCGGTGCCGGCGCTGTTGGCAACGTGACAACGAAGACCGGTGCCGGCGCCGTTGGCAGCGTGACAACGAAGACCGGTGCCGGCGCTGTTGGCAGCATGACAACGAAGGCCGGTGCAGGCGCTGTTGGCAGCATGACAACGCGGAGCACGGGCAGCGTGACTGCAAAGACCGGCAGCGGCGTTGGCAGCGTGTCAACGAACGTCGGCGGCGGCAGCGCTGTTGGCAACGTGGCAACAGCAACGGGCGGCAGTGCTGTTGGCAGCATGACAACGCCGAGCAGTGGCAGCGTGACTGCAAACACCGGCGGCAGCGGCGCTGGCAACGTGACAACGCCGAGCACTGGCGGCGCTGTTGGCAACACGAAGAGCGGCGCCGCCGCCGCGGCGGGAAACCTGACAACAACGACGGGCAGCGCTCCGGGTAAGGTGACGACAACGACGACCGCAGACGCCGTCACGGGTGCCGTGACCAAGACGGCGTCGCCGAACGCGCCGACGACAAAGGTCGATGCGGCGACGAGCGGGGAGCGGCGTGATCGGGATGCCGTCAGGCGACAGCTCGAGCGCCGGTTCCAGGCGGGCTGGCGATTGTTGAAGGCGGGGAAGGCGCGGGATGCGGCGCGCGAGCTCGGGGCGGCGGCCGACGAGGCGCCCGAGGAGGGGCTCGCGGCGGATGCGAGGTACTGGCAGGCGGTCGCGCTCGTCCGGGCCGGACAGTCGCGCGAGGCGGAGCGCGTGCTGCTCGCGTTCCTCGACCATGCCCCGACCTCGCTACGACGGGGGAGGGCGTCGCTGTTGCTCGGCAGACTGATCGCCGCGCGCGGGGATGTCGCGAGCGCGCGGGCGTGGCTGCAGTCGGTGCTCGACGATCCAGATCGCGAGACCGCGCTGGCGGCACGCAAGGCGCTCGATGCGTTGCCGGTCGCGGGTGCGGGGGCTGGCACGCGATGACGCGATGACGCGATGACGCGATGACGCGATGACTCCAGAACGGAAGCTGCCGCGTCACGGGGGTGTGCGGGCGCCGCGTCGGCTGGGCGTGGCCGCCGGGATCGGAGCGTGAAGGATCCCGAGAGGCGGGTTGTGGATCTGGCGGCGTCGGTTACGATTCCTGCATGCTTGCGGACAAGGTCAGGGCGCCGTGGCGGCTCGCGGTGGCGGCCATCGGCATGACGGCGATCGCGTGGTCGGTCGGACAGCTGGTGATCGGTCGCGCCGAGCAGGCAGTCGATGCAGCGCAGGGAACAGCGGGTGGTGCCGGTGCGAGGCCGGTGTACGTGCACGTCAAGCTGGCGCATGCCCGCGCGTGGAGCGCGACGATCGCGAGCGCGCACGTTCCACACGAGATGCTGTTCACGTCGTACGCCGCGTCCGCGGAAATCGACGAGAGCGATCCGCGCACGCAGTGGATGCGAGTCGCCGCTCGCTCGATCGCCGAGGCGGACGAGCTGGTTCGTCGGCTGGCGGTCGATCCCGCGGTCGAGCAGGCGTTCGTCGCACCGGACATCACGCTCGCGACGACCGAGTGGGCGCACGAGGGTGCGGGCGAGGACGTCGGGATCGACGGGCGAGATGCCGCGCGGCAGGCGCTCATCCGCGAGGACGTGTGGACGTCCGTCGACGACGGGCCGAGCTGCCCGCTGACGACGCCGTCGTACGAGTCGTATCAGGGCTACCTCGGGCCGGCGCCGCACGGGATCGATGCGCCGTCGGCCTGGATGCGCGGATTTCGCGGACGCGGCGTGTGGTTCGCGGATATCGAGGGCGGGTGGAATGCGCAGCACGAGGACCTGCCGGGCGATCGGATCGCGAACGTGATCGGCGAGCCGGTGCGCGATCCGATGTGGCGCGCGCACGGCACCGCGGTGCTCGGCGAGGTCGCGGGACGCGATAATGGCAAGGGCGTCGTCGGGATCGCACCGGACGTCGAGCGCGTGTTCACCGGATCGATCTTCGGGACGTCGGTGGCGAACGCGATCGATGCGACGGCGCGCCAGCTGCGGCCGGGCGACGTGTTGCTGATCGAGCTACAGGGTGGCGGTCCACGCGGCCGCTACATTCCGGTCGAGTACTGGGACGACGTGTACGCGGCGATCGCCGCGGCGACGAAGCGCGGCGTGATCGTCGTCGAGGCGGCTGGCAACGGCGGCGAGAACCTCGATCACGTGACGTACGACCGCAAGTTCGATCCGAAGAAGCGTGACTCGGGCGCGATCATGGTCGGCGCCGGCGGGCCACCGCGCACGGGATTCAAGGATCGCGAGCGGCTCGACTTCTCGAACTACGGTGCGCGCGTGAACGTGCAGGGTTGGGGTCGCAAGGTCGCGACGCTCGATTATGGCGATCTGCAGGCGTGCGACGACGACGAGGGCGTCGATGCTGGCGCGTACACGGATCGCCACTACACGAACGAGTTCAGCGGCACGTCGAGCGCGTCGCCGATCGTGGCGGGCGCGGCCGTGATCCTCGAGGGCATCGCTCGCGAGCGGAAAGGCCGCGCGCTGTCGCCGGCGGAGCTGCGCGCGCTGCTCGAGTCGACGGGGACGCCGCAGCTCGGCAACACGAAGGAGCGCATCGGTCCACGGCCGGATCTCGCGCGCGCGATCGAGCGCGTCGTGCGCTGACGGTCGCTGAAGATCTGGAGCCGCGGACCCGCGCCTCCGTCCCACGGCGCGTCGCGTCCGGTACTGCTGGACCTGCGCACCCCACCCACCTGTTGGCGCCCCGGCCCGCGGCTCTCAGAAACCGTGGGTCAGGCCGTCAGCAGCACGAAGGCTCGGTGACGGGCGACTCGAAGGGGCAGGGCGACGACCAGCCGGCCAAGGAGCTCCAGCGTCTGGACGTGCTCGATTCGTTCGGCTTGGCTCATCGGACGTCCCCTGCTCACGAAGACAGACTCGGCCGTCGATCGCGAACATGTAGCCCCGCCAGCGGGATCTGCCGGGCCGGCCGCGTGAGGTTCATGGCACGATGACGCGATGTTCTCGGTCGAGCGCTACACGTCCGCACTGTGGTTTGCCGCCGAGCGGCACGACGCACAGCGGTTTCCGGGCAAGGAGATGCCGTACCTCGTCCACGTGGTCACGGTGGCGGCCGAGGTGATCGCCGCGCTGCCCACCAGTGGGCTCGACGGCGATCTCGCGGTGCCGTGTGCGCTGCTGCACGACACCGTCGAGGACACGAAGACGACGCCCGACGAGATCGCCGCGCGGTTCGGCGGGGCGGTGGCCGACGGGGTGCGCGCGCTGAGCAAGAACCCGACGCTCGCGAAGGCGGACCAGATGGCGGACTGTCTGCGGCGCATTCGCGAGCAGCCGCGCGAGGTGTGGGCCGTGAAGCTCGCGGATCGGATCTCGAACCTCGACGAGCCGCCGGCGTACTGGCCGCGCGACAAGCGGATCGCGTACCGCGCCGAGGCGCAGACGATCCTCGATGCGCTCGGTGCGGCAAGCGCGACGCTCGCGGCGCGGCTAGCGGCCCGCATCGAGTCGTACGCGGCGTACTGCGGTTGATCGGCGACGCTCAGCCGAGCGCGGCGTCCTCGGCAGCGTAGTCGAACTGGTACGGCACGAAGCCGACCACCGGCGTCGCGCGCTCCCACGCGACCGTGCGCCGGATCGCCTCGTCGCGATCGACCGACTCGGTGTAGCCGAGCTCGCGCCGCAGCTTCGACGTGTCCACGACCCAGTGCTGGTCGGTGTTGCCCGGCAGCTTGAGGTGCGGTGGCGTCCGGTCATCGGGCAGGACGACGAGCTCGCCGTCCCATCCCATCGCGCGAGCGACCTGCTCGGCCCACGCGAGCTCGGTCAACGTGTCGGGGTCGCCGACGTTGTAGATGCCGCGCGCCGGCTCGGCGATCGCGGCCAGTGCGATCGCCTCCGCGACGTTCTCGACGTAGCCACGCGTCGCGCGCCAGCTCGCGAGCGACTCCGGAAAGATCAGCCCGCGCCGGCCGTCGGCGATGCGCTTCGTGATCGGTAGCAGGCGACGCAGCGGATCGCCGGGGCCGTAGACCATCGGCAATCGGAGCACGATCGGTTCGAGGTCGGTCGCGCCGAGGACGACACGCTCGACCGGGATCTTGTCGTAGTGGTCGTCGAGCCAGCCGAACACCTGCTGCAGCACCACCATCTGCTGCGGCGGGTAGGTCTCGAGCTTCGTCCGCACCGCCGACTCCTCGGTCAGCGGCAGCGGCTCGAGCGGGCCGGGCTCGAGGCGATGCGTGACGCCGCACGCGCGGTAGACGTCCATGCTGCTGAGCGCCACGATGCGGCGGGACAGGCCACGCGCGACCTCGACGAGCGCCTGCGCCTGCTGCTCGGAGCTCAGCACGAGATCGACGATGACGTCGGGCTGGAACGCGGCGATCACGTCGCGATGCGCACGCAGCTGCTTGCGATCGCCGACGATCGATCGCGCGGTCGGCACCGCGGACTTCGCGCGATGGAACACCGCGACGTCGTGGCCGCGGCGCGCCAGCTCGATCGTGACGAACCGCCCGATGAACCCCGACCCGCCGATCGTCAAGATCCGCATGTCGGGGTTCTACCGCGCTCTGGCGACTATGCCTGGTACAGCCAGACGCGCAGCAGCGAGAGCAGCTGGTCGGCGTCGACGGGCTTCGTGATGTAGTCCGACGCACCGGCCTCGAGGCACTTCTCGCGGTCGCCCTTCATCGCCTTCGCGGTGAGCGCGATCACGGGGAGGTCCTTCCACTGCGGGCGCTCGCGGATCTTGCGGAGCGCCTCGTAGCCGTCCATCTCGGGCATCATGATGTCCATCAGCACGACGTCGATGTTCGGGTTCTCCTCGAGCTTGGACAGCGCGCGGCGCCCGTTCTCGGCGTACTGGACGTGCATCTTGTGGCCCTCGAGCAGCGACGTCAGCGCGAAGATATTGCGCAGGTCGTCGTCGACGACGAGCACGTTACGCTCCGCGAGCTGCGGATCGCTCTTCGCGAGCCGGCGCAGCACGCGCTGCTTACGCTCGGGCAGGTTCGCCTCGACGCGGTGCAGGAACAGCGCGGTCTCGTCGAGCAACCGCTCCATCGTGGTCACGTCCTTGATGATCACCGTCTGGGCGAGGCCGTGCAGACGCGCCTTGTCCTCGTCGGTGAGCTCGCGGCCCGTGTACACGATGACCGGCAGGCGACGGTGCCGCGGGTCGGCCTTGATGCGCTCGATCAGCTCGAAACCGGACATGCCCGGCAGGCGCAGGTCGAGCACGACGCAGTCGTAGTTCTTGTCCTCGAGCGACTGCAGCGCGCCTTCGCCCGACGACACCGTCGTGGTCTGGACATCGCCATCCCCGATCAGATCGGTGATCGCCTGGCTCTGCACCGGATCGTCCTCGACGACGAGCAGCTGCTTGACCCGACGCTCGGCGAACTCGCGGATGCCGTCGAGGCTGGTCTTGAGACCCTCCTCGCTGACCGGCTTCTGCATGAACGCGAGCGCGCCGGACTGCAGGCTGCGCCGCTCCTCGTCGAGACCCGAGATCACGTGCACCGGGATGTGGCGGGTCGCCGGATCGTGCTTGAGCCGATCGAGCAGCACCCAGCCATCGATGTCGGGCAGCCGGAGGTCGAGCGTCACCGCATCGGGCTTGACCGTGCGTGCGAGCTCGAGCGCCTGCGTGCCGCTCGTCGCGACGACGCCCTTGAAGCCGGACTGCCGTCCCATCTCGAGCAGCGTCATCGCGAACGTCACGTCGTCCTCGATCACGAGCAGCACGCGATCGCCCGGCTCGAGCTCGTCGTAGTCGTCCGGGACCGAGCGCGCCAGCTGCTTCACGAGCGGCTGGTTCACGCTCGATTCCGTCATCGACGGCGGCGGCAGGGTGTGCATCGAGCTCGTGTCACGCAGGTCGACGAAGCTCGTCGTCTGCGCCCCCGCCTCGAGCGCGGCCTGCGCCGCCTGCGCGACCCGGGCCTGCTGGATCGTGCGCGCCTCGCGGCTCTGCGCCTTGTACACCGTCGGCAGCAGCAGCGTGAACGTGCTGCCCTGGCCGACGGTGGACTCGACGCGCAGGTCGCCGCCGAGCAGACCGGCGATCTCGCGGCTGATCGCGAGGCCGAGGCCGGTGCCGCCGTACTTGCGGCTCGTCGAACCGTCCGCTTGCTGGAACGCCTCGAAGATCAGCCGCTGCTTGTCCTTCGGGATGCCGATGCCGGTATCCGAGACGCCGAACCCGATGACCTCCGGCGCCGCGCGATAGATCCGGAGATTGACCCGGCCACGCTCGGTGAACTTCATCGCGTTCGACAATAGATTCCGAATCACCTGACGCAGACGCATGTCGTCGGTGTCGATCCACGGCGGCAGATCGTCGTCGAGCTCGACCGAGAACTGCAGGCCCTTCTCCTCGGCGACCTGGCGGAACGTCTGGTCGACGTAGTCGCGCAGGTTGCCGAACCGGACCTGACCGATCTCGACCGCCATCGTTCCGGACTCGATCTTCGCGAGATCGAGAATCTCGTTGATGAGGGTCATGAGGTCGGTACCGGCTTGCCGGATCGTGTCGGCGTAGCGGATCTGCTTGTCGTTGAGGTTGCCCTCGACGTTGTCCGCGAGCTGGCGGCTGAGGATCAGCAGCGAGTTCAGCGGCGTGCGCAGCTCGTGCGACATGTTCGCGAGGAACTGGCTCTTGTACTTCGAGGTCAGCGCCAGCTGCTCCGCCTTCTCCTCGAGCTCCTGACGAGCGAGCTCGACCTGCTTGTTCTTCTTCTCGACCTCGGCCTTCTGCTCGGTGAGCTGGACGGCCTTCTCCTCGAGCTCCTCGTTCGTCTGCTGCAGCTCCTCCTGCTGGCTGCGCAGCTCCTCGGTGAGGCTCTGCGACTGGCGCAGCAGCTCGTCGGTACGCATCGTGGCCTCGATAGTCGCGATGACGATGCCGAGCGACTCGAGCATCTGGTCGAGGAACGCGAGCTGGATGCCGCTGAACTTCTCGAACGACGCCAGCTCGATCACACCCTTGACCTCGCCCTCGAACAGGATCGGGACGACGACGATCGCGTGCGGCGGTGCTTCGCCGAGCGCGCTCGTGATCTGGATGTAATCCGACGGAACCTTCGACAGCACGATGCGCTTGCCTTCGAGCGCCGCCTGACCGACCAGCCCCTGTCCGAAGCGCCAGGCGTTAGACACGCTCTTGCGCTCCTGGTACGCGTACGACGCGAACAGCTTGAGGATCGGTCCCTCGTCGTCGGTCTCCGTCATGTAGAACGCGCCGTGGTGGGCGTTCACGAGCGGGGCGAGCTCGTTCAGGATCTGGCGCGCGACCGTGAGCAGATCGCGCTGACCTTGCAGCATGCGGGTGAACCGCGCGACGTTCGTCTTCAGCCAGTCCTGCTCCTGGTTGACCTTGGTGGTCTCGGCCAGGGTGCGGATCATCTGGTTGACGGTGTCCTTCAGCTGCGCGATCTCGCCGCGCGCCTCGACGGTGATCGACCGCGTCAGGTCGCCCTGGGTCACGGCGGTCGCGACGTCGCGGATCGCACGGACCTGACCGGTCAGGTTACCGGCGAGCTCGTTGACGTTGTTCGTCAGGTCGCGCCACACGCCGGCGGCGCCCGGCACGTCCGCCTGGCCACCGAGGCGACCCTCGACACCGACGTCACGCGCGACGCCGGTCACCTGCTCGGCGAACGTCGACAGCGTGTCGATCATCGAGTTGATCGTCTCGACCAGCGTCGCGATCTCGCCGCGCGCGGTCAGCGACAGCTTGCGCTCGAGGTCACCGTTGGCGACCGCGGTCACGACCGTCGCGATGCCGCGCACCTGCTCGGTCAGGTTACGAGCCATCAGGTTCACGTTGTCGGTCAGCTCGCGCCACGTACCGGACACGCCGCGGACCTCGGCCTGACCGCCGAGCACGCCGTCGATGCCGACCTCGCGGGCGACGCGCGTCACCTCGGACGCGAACGAGCCGAGCTGATCGACCATCGTGTTGATCGTGTTCTTCAGCTGCAGCAGCTCGCCGCGCACCTCGACGGTGATCTTGCGGGTGAGGTCGCCGTTCGCGACCGCGGTCGTCACCTCCGCGATGTCGCGCACCTGGTTCGTCAGGTTCGACGCCATCTGGTTGACGTTGTCGGTCAGCTCCTTCCACGTACCGGCGACGCCGCGCACGGCCGCCTGACCACCGAGCTTGCCTTCGACACCGACGTCGCGCGCGACGCGCGTCACCTCGTCGGCGAACGAGCTGAGCGTGTCGACCATCGTGTTGATCACGTTCTTGAGATCGAGCAGCTCGCCGCGGACCTCGACCGAGATCTTGCGGGTCATGTCACCGCGCGCGATCGCGGTCGCGACGGCCGAGATGTCGCGGACCTGGTTCGTCAGGTTCGACGCCATCTGGTTGACGTTGTCGGTCAGCTCCTTCCACGTGCCGCGGACGCCTTCGACCGACGCCTGGCCACCGAGCTTGCCTTCGGTGCCGACCTCGCGGGCGACGCGCGTCACCTGATCGGCGAATGCCGACAGCTGATCGACCATCGTGTTGATCGTGTTCTTGAGCTCGAGGATCTCGCCCTTCGCGTCGACGACGATCTTCTGCTGCAGATCGCCGTTCGCGATCGCGGTCGCGACCTTCGCGATGTTGCGCACCTGATCGGTCAGGTTCGCGGCCATCGAGTTCACGGCGTCGGTCAGGTTACGCCACGTACCGAGCACGCCGCGGACGTCGGCCTGACCGCCGAGGCGGCCCTCGATACCGACGTCGCGCGCGAGCCGCGTCACCTGATCGGCGAACGAGCTCAGCTGATCGACCATCGTGTTGACGGTGTTCTTGAGCTCGAGGATCTCGCCCTTCGCGTCGACGGTGATCTTGCGGGTCAGGTCACCTCGCGCGACCGACGTGGTCACCTCGGCGATGTCGCGGACCTGGTTGGTCAGGTTCGACGCCATGCCGTTGACGTTGTCGGTCAGCTCCTTCCACGTGCCGCGGACGCCTTCGACCGACGCCTGGCCACCGAGCCGGCCTTCGGTGCCGACCTCGCGCGCGACGCGCGTCACCTCGGACGCGAACGAGTTCAGCTGATCGACCATCGTGTTGAGCGTCGCCTTGAGGTCGAGCACCTCGCCGCGCGCGTCGACGGTGATCTTGCGCGACAGGTCACCGGCGGCGACCGCGCGGGCCACGTCGGCGATGTTGCGCACCTGGTTGGTCAGGTTCGACGCCATCGAGTTGACGTTGTCGGTCAGCTCCTTCCAGATGCCGGACACGTCGCGGACCTGCGCCTGACCGCCGAGCACGCCTTCGGTGCCGACCTCGCGCGCCATGCGCGTCACTTCCGACGCGAACGAGCCGAGCGAGTCGACCATCGCGTTGATCGTGTTCTTCAGCGTCACCAGCTCGCCGCGCGCTTCGACCGTGATCTTGCGCGACAGGTCGCCGTTCGCGACCGCGGTCGTCACCTCCGCGATGTCGCGCACCTGGTTCGTCAGGTTCTTCGCCATCTGGTTGACGTTGTCGGTCAGCTCCTTCCAGATGCCCGACACGTCCTTGACGTCCGCGGTCACGCCGAGCGTGCCTTCGGTACCGACGAGACGCGCGACACGCGTCACCTCGGCGGCGAACCGGTTCAGCTTGTCGACCGTGCTGTTGATCGTGTTCTTGAGCGCGAGGATCTCGCCGCGCGCGTCGACGCCGATCTTCTTCGACAGGTCACCACCCGCGATCGCGGTCACGACCTCGGCGATGTTGCGGACCTGCGACGTCAGGTTCGACGCCATCGAGTTCACGTTCTGGGTCAGCTCGCGCCACACGCCGGAGACGTCGGCGACCTCGGCCTGACCGCCGAGCACACCCTCGGTGCCGACCTCGCGGGCGACGCGCGTCACCTCGGCGGCGAACGCCGAGAGCTGATCGACCATGATGTTGATCGTGTTCTTCAGCGAGAGGATCTCGCCCTTCGCCTCGACGGTGATCTTCTTGCCGAGGTCACCGGACGCGACGGCCGACGTCACTTCCGCGATGTTGCGGACCTGGAACGTCAGGTTGTTCGCCATCGAGTTCACCGACTCGGTGAGCTCGCGCCACACGCCGGACACGCCGCGCACGGTCGCCTGACCGCCGAGGCGGCCTTCGGTACCGACCTCGCGAGCGACGCGCGTCACCTCGTTCGCGAACGCGCGCAGCTGCTCGACCATCGTGTTGATCGTGTTCTTCAGCTCGAGGATCTCGCCCTTGACGTCGATCGTGATCGTCTTCGTCAGGTCGCCCTGCGCGACGGCGGTCGTCACGCGCGCGATCTCGCGGACCTGCGACGTCAGGTTCGACGCCATCAGGTTCACGGAGTCGGTGAGGTCCTTCCAGACGCCGGACACGCCTTGCACGCGGGCCTGGGCGCCGAGCTTGCCTTCGCCACCGACTTCCTGGGCGACACGGGTCACCTCGGAGCCGAACTGCGCGAGTCGGGCGACCATGCCGTTGACGATCTTCGCGTGGCGAAGGAACTCGCCGCGCCGCGGACCGTGTCCGCCGTCCTCGACTTCCATCGTCTGCTCGAGGTCACCGCGCGCCACGGCCGTGACGACGCGCGCGATCTCGTTCGCGTGACCGGTGAGGTCCTGGATGACGTCGTTGACCGACGACACGTAGTCCGCCCAGCCGCCGGACGCGTTGAGCCGGCGCATGCGCTTGCCGGCCTGACCTTCCTTGCCGACCGCGTGCGAGACGTCGCTCGCCTCGTCACGGATCGTCTTCACCAGCTCGACGAGCTCGTTGAACGTCTCGGCGATCTGACCGTCGACGCCCGTCAGATCTTCTCGCATGCGGATCGAGAAGTCGCCGCGCTTGAATGCACGGAGCGCCGAGAGGATCTGACGGTGGTCGAGCGCGGCCCCACCGGCGGCGTTCTTCGCCGTCTTCGTGCCGTTCCCGTTGCCGTTCTTCTTCGGTGACTCGAAGGTGTTCATGATTCCTCTGGGCTTCCGTACAGCGCGCGCAGGATCTTGTCGGCGCTCGCGGGTTTGACAATGTGGGCATCGAACCCCGCGTCGAACGCGGCAGCTCGGTCGCTCGCCTGGCCGTATCCCGTCATCGCGATCAATCGAGGTCTCTTCTCGGTGAGCGCGCGCCGGATCTGACGCGCGACTTCATAGCCATCCATCTCGGGCAGGCCGATATCGATCAGCGCGACATCGGGCTTCTGCTTGCAGATCAGCTCGACCGCCGACGGGCCGTCCTCGACGATCGTGACGTCGTGGCCGCGCAGCCGCAGCAGATCGGCGACGAGCTCGCGCAGGTCCGGCGCGTCATCGCACACGACCGCGCGCAGCGGCCGTTCGTGCGGACCGGTCTTCGTGCGCGGCGCGGTCTTCTCGATCGTGCTCGGATCGGCGAGCGCGATCCGGATCTCGAACGTGCTGCCCTTCTTCAGGCCATCGCTGAACGCGCGCACGCTGCCGCCGTGCATCTCGACGAGCCGCTTGACGAGCCCGAGCCCGAGGCCGAGCCCGCCGGCACCGTCGGGCGTCGTGCGCTCCTGCACGAACATGTCGAAGATCGTCGGCAGCAGCTCCCTCGAGATGCCGCGGCCGTTATCGACGACGCGGATGAAGCCCTCGCCGTTGTCGGCGCCCCACTCGACGCGCAGCTTGCCGCCCGCCTCGGTGTACTTCGTCGCGTTGTTGAGCAGGTTGCACACGACCTGCACGAGCCGGATCGGATCGCCGTAGACGACGGTCGGCTGCTGCGCGCCGGAGATCTCGATCTTGTGCTTGCGTGAATCGATCGAGCTGCGGCACGACTGCACGGCCTCGTCGACGATCGAGTCGAGCGTCACCGGCTCGCGGCGCAGCTCGAGCTTGCCGGCGTTGAGGCGCGCGATGTCGAGCAGATCGTCGACGAGGCGCGTGATGTGATGGACCTGGCGCTGGATGATGCCGCGCACGCGCGCGGGTACCGGCGCGTTCGGATCGTGCTCGAGCACCTCGACCGCGGTCTGCAGCGGCTGCAGCGGGTTGCGCAGCTCGTGCGAGAGGATCGCGAGGAACTCGTCCTTGCGGCGATCGGTCTCCTGCATCTGCTGCATCTGGCGCTCCATGACCTCGGCCTCGAAGCGCTTGCGCTGGGCGACCAGCTCGCGCTCGTGCGCGCGCGACTGCGCCTGGCGGAGCTCGTCGGCCTTCTGCTGCAGCTCGATCGTGCGCTCCTGGAGCTGGACGAACACGCTCGCCTTCGCGCGCAGCACCTCGGGGCGGATCGGCTTCATCAGGAAGTCGAACGCGCCGAGCTCGTAGCCGCGCAGCACGGCGTCGTCCTGCCACGACAGGCCGGTGACGAAGATGATCGGTGTCGCGCGGTTCTTGTCGCGCGAGCGAACGAGCTTCGCGGTCTCGAAGCCGTCCATCCCCGGCATCGCGACGTCGAGGATGATCAGCGCGAAGTCCTGCTCGAGCAGCCGGCCGAGCGCCTCGACGCCGGAGTGCGCGAGCACGAGGTTGCGACCGAGCGGCTGGAGTGCGGCCTCGATCGCGACGAGGTTCGTCTGGTTGTCGTCGACGACCAGGATATCGCGGCCATAGCTGATCGCGAGCTGGTTGGCATCGTCGTCCAGCTCGAACGGGAGATCGGGTGGCGTGGGGCCTTGTCCGGTACTCATATAGACCTCGGGTCCCGACATCCCTCGCGTCGGCACCTTGCATCAGACACGGCGAGCTACAAAGGCACAATCGCCTGCGAGGAAAACCCGATCGCAGGTGCCCTCGCTGACCTCGGCTTGAACCCCTCGCGCCGATGTCAGGACTGGTTGAAAAACCACGATGGTTGTCGTGGTGCACGCCATGTGCCCGCAAATTTTCATAAACGACTCGCGAAATGCAGGCACTTGCGACGGCGCGACGAGCGCGTGCGCTCGGTGGGCGTGGGCGCCCGCGCTCTGTGCGCGTGACCGCACGTAAGCGCGCACCCAGAGTTTCTACGAGTGGTTTGCAATCTCGCGTTGTGCAGGTCGGATGATCCCCGCCCGCACGGCACATCAGATCGTGCCCGGGAGCGAGCGTGCGCGAGCACACGCGGCAGTACGATCGCGGCCATGAAGAGAATCGCTTTGCTCGCGCTCGTCCTGGCGGCCGGCTGTGGTGACAACCTGCGGCCCGAAGGTGGAAACGGCGGTGGCTCCGACGGCGGCGGCTCCAACGATGGTCCCGGCGGCAACGCATTCACGACGCTCGCCTCGTTCGACCCGGCGATGGGGCAGCTGCCCGAAGGCATCACGGTCTCGGGCGGCAACGTCTACGTCGGTCTCGCGCCGCTCGGTCAGGTCGTGAAGGTCGACGGCGGCACGTTCACCGCGTTCGGCAACCTGCCGGGCACCGTCAAGGACACGTACACGCTCGGCCTCGCGCCGAACGCCGCCGGCGACATCTTCGTCGGCGTCGGTGTCGCCGGCGCGGCGCCGGTGCCTGCGCCCGGCATCTACAAGATCCCGGCGGCGGGTGGTCAGGCAACGTTGTTCGCGTCCGCCGCGGCGATGGTGTTCCCGAACGGGCTCGACGTCGACGGCTCGATCCTCTACGTCGCCGACTCCGGCAGCGGCAAGATCTTCCGCGTCGGCTCCGGCGGTGGCGTCAGCCTGTGGAAGGGCGATCCGCTGCTGGTCGGCGATCAGACCGCGTGCGGCGGCAGCGGTGCAGGCTTCAACATCGGCGCGAACGGGATCACCCACGACGCGAGCTTCCGCTACGTCGCGGTCAGCGACTTCGGCCGCATCGTGAAGATCGCGATCAACGCCGACGGCACGGCGGGCGCCGCGACCGTGGTCGCCGAGGACTGCGCGCTGCTCCAGGGCGCCGATGGCATCGCGCTCGACAGCGACGGCTCGATCCTCGTCGTGCGCAACGGCCCGTCGAACACGATGCAGCGCGTGGCGCAGGACGGCACGATCAACAACGTCCACACCGGCGCGCCGCTCGATGGGCCGGCCTCGATCGTCGTCGATGGCACGCGCGCGCTGATCACGAACTCGGCGTTCTTCTCGGCGCCCGCCGGGAACGGCACGCCGTCGGTCGTGTCGTTCGACCTCCAGTAGTCAGCAGCTCGGCGTCAGATCGCGGCCAGCGAAGAACTCGTCGACGAGCGCCTTCCACGATCGCGCGTTCTCGGCTGTGCCGCACTTGAACGGCCGCGCGCGCAGCTTGCCGGTCGCGAGGATCTGGCGATGCTCCTCCCAGTAGCGCACCGCGAGCTCGGCGGCGTACTCGTGGACGCCGTTGCCGTTGTTCTGCTGGAACGCGTAGTAGGTGCCGGTCGCGCGCACGATCGTGTCGTTCGGCGCGTACGGCGCGAGGCACTTCATGCTCGTCTTGCAGCGCGCGACGATCGCGTCGTAGTCCTTCTGCAGCACGCGCGCGGACCAGTCCTTGTGCGCGCCATCGTTCGAGTGAAACAGCTCGTGAAAGATCGTCTCGCGCACGCCGGCCTCGCTCTGCAGCAGCGAGCCGACGACGTTGTACTCGACGAGCCAGTCGATCGCGTACGCGCTCGGCGTGCGCTTCTTGACCGAGCGCACGAACCGGTACTGGATGCCTTGCCAGCGATAGCTCGGCGCCGGCTGGCCCTCGTAGAGCTTCGCGAAGAACGCGTCGAACGAGCGGTGCGCGTCGAGCACCCACGCGAGGTGCTGGCGATACGTGCCGGTCGGTAGCTGCGGGACGAGCTTGATCTTGCCGCGATAGCCGCCGTCCATGAGCTCCTCGGGCCCGACGCCGGCGACGCTGCCGGTCTCGCGATACAGCACGAGCGCGAGCGACCGCGCCTTGTCGTCCTTCGCGTAGGTCGACTCGAGCAGGCACTCGACATCGGTGCACTTCGGCGCGGCGTCCGGAAGGATCGTGCGCGCGTCGCTCAGCGCGACGGCCGGGGGAGATGCCGACGCGACGGGCGCAGCGAGCGCGATCGCGAGCGCCGCGAGAACAGGCCTCATGGCTTCAACACTAAGCGATCGATCGCGAGCGGCCAGTCTCCGGACGCGCAAAGCCGTTGACCGTGCCGCCGGCCGCGTGATATCCGGCTTGAAAATGAAAACCGTTGTCAATTTCAGCAGGGTCGCAGCTGTTTTCATGCTGTTAGCAGGAGCGTGCTCGAGCTCCGACGACGCGCCGCTCGCGGACGCGAAGCCGGTCGTCGACAACTACATCGCGATCGTCCACGCGAGCTACGACGACACGCTGCGCGAGGCCCAGACCCTGAAGACCCGGATCGACGCACTGGTCGCCGCGCCGGATGCCGCGTCGCTCGAGGCCGCGAAGCAGCAGTGGCTGGCCGCGCGCGAGCCGTACGCGCTGACCGAGTCGTACCGGTTCTACGATGGCCCGATCGACGATCCGGACGATGGACCGGAGCCGCGGATCAACGCGTGGCCACTCGACGAGGTCTACATCGACTACGTCGAGGGCGATCCGGACGCCGGCATCATCAACCACCCGGTCGAGTTCCCGACGCTGACGAAGGAGCTGCTCGCGGCGCAGAACGAGAAGGGTGGCGAGAAGAACATCGCGACCGGCTATCACGCGATCGAGTTCTTGCTGTGGGGTCAGGATCGCAGCGCGACCGGACCGGGGGCGCGCCCGCACACCGACTACGTCGTCGGCGGCACGGCCGCGAACCAGGATCGCCGCGCGACGTACCTCGCGCTCGTCGGCGAGCTGCTCGTCGACGATCTGAGCTCGGTCGCGGTGCAGTGGGTGCCGGGCGAGTCGTATGCCGCCGAGCTTGCCGCGCTGCCGCCCGAGGAGGCGATTCGCCGCATGCTGCAGGGGCTCGGCGCGCTGTCCGGTGCCGAGCTGTCCGGCGAGCGGATGGCGACCGCCCTCGACAATCGCGATCAGGAGGACGAGCACTCGTGCTTCTCCGACAACACGCATCGCGATCTGCTGAACAACGCGACCGCGATCCAGAACGTCTATCTCGGCCGCTACGGCAGCATGGACGGGCCGGGGCTCGACGAGCTCGTGCGCGCGCGCGATCCCGAGCTCGACGCGCGGATGCAGGACCAGCTCGCCGCGAGCATCGCCGCGATCCAGGCGATCCCGGTGCCGTTCGACCAGGCGATCATGAACGACGACGGCCGCGCGAAGATCCTCGCCGCGGTCCGCGCGCTGCGTGACCAGACCGACACGATCGTCGACGTCGCGACGCTGCTCGACATCACGATCAACCTCGAGTGAGGCGGCGATGCGAAAGCTAGTCTGGCTGGTCTGGGTGGTGACGGGAACGGCGTGCTCGTCGAGCGATCCGTCGGCGTACGAGCCCGGCGAGGAGCTGTCCGGTGGCGACACCACCGTGTTCGAGGCCGGCAAGAGCGCGTTCTCGCTCGCCGCGCGCAACCTGAAGGACGAGCGCCGCGATCGGTTCTTCGTCGGCAACTCGATGTTCAATCGCGGCTGGGTGACCGCGCCGTCGTCGACGACCGGCCAGGACGGGCTCGGTCCGACGTTCAACGCGAATGCGTGCTCGGCGTGTCACTTCAAGGACGGCCGCGGCGCGCCGCCGGTCGATGACGAGCTGTTCCTCGGGCTGCTCGTCCGGCTCAGCATTCCGGGCGAGGACGCGCACGGCGGTCCGCTCGCCGAGCCGAGCTACGGCGGTCAGTTCAACCACCGCGCGATCCTCGGCGTGCCCGCGGAGGGCGACTCGCACCTCGCATACGACGACGTGCCGGGCAGCTACGGCGACGGCACGCCGTACACGCTGCAGCGTCCGCGCTACACGTTCGACAACCTCGCGTTCGGCGCGTTCGCGACCGGCACGATGTTCTCGCCGCGCACCGCGCCGGCGATGATCGGCCTCGGCCTGCTCGAGGCGGTCGACGAGGCGACGATCGTCGCGCTCGCCGACGACGCGGACGCCGACGGCGACGGGATCTCGGGGCGCGTCAACCGCGTGTTCGATCCGAAGACGCAGGCGACCTCGCTCGGTCGGTTCGGCTGGAAGGCGAACCAGCCCGGGCTCGAGCAGCAAAACTCCGGCGCGTTCCTGGGCGACATCGGCATCACGTCGTCGCTGTTCCCGGGCGAGAACTGTCCGCCCGCGCAGGCCGCGTGCGCGATGGCCGTCAGCGGCGGCGCGCCGGAGATCGATGCCGACAAGATCGGCGACGTGACGTACTACTCGACGCTGCTCGCGGTGCCGGCGCGCCGCGACTTCGACGACCCCACGGTGTTGCGCGGCAAGACGCTGTTCGCCGAGGCCGGGTGCGATGGCTGCCACGTGCCGAAGCTCGTGACCGGCACGCTCGACGGATTCCCGGAGGTCTCGAACCAGACGATCCGGCCGTACACCGATCTGCTGCTGCACGACCTGGGGCCCGAGCTCGCCGACGACCGCCCGGACTTCCTCGCGACCGGCACCGAGTGGCGTACGCCGCCGCTGTGGGGCATCGGGCTCGTCGGCGTCGTCAACGACCATACGCGGTTCCTGCACGACGGTCGCGCGCGTGACTTCGCCGAGGCGATCCTGTGGCACGGCGGCGAGGCCGAGCCATCGCGCGAGGCGTTCCGCACGATGGCCGCCGACGATCGCGCCGCGCTCGTGCGGTTCGTGGAGTCGCTGTGAGGGCGACCGCGTTCGTGCTCGTCGGTGCGCTCGCGGTGCTCGCGTTCGTGCAGTGCACGCCGGTGCCGCTCGGCGATGGCAAGCGCCGCGTGATCGCGCACGAGCTGATCGACGAGGTGATCGTGCCGACGCTCGACGATGTGCTCGCCCAGGCGCAGGCGCAGACCGCCGCGATGAGCGCGCTCGCATCCGCACCGTCGGCCGAGACGCTCGCGGCCGCGCGCGAGGCCTGGCGCGCCGCGCGCGTGCCGTGGAAGCAGAGCGAGGCGTTCGCGTTCGGACCGGCGACCGATCTGCGGCTCGCGGTCGCGATCGATCAGACGCCGATCGATCCCGCGAAGCTCGAGCTCCTGCTCGCGAGCCCCGATCCGATCACCGAGGCGACGATCGCGAACACCGGCGCGAACGCGAAGGGCTTCCACGCGCTCGAGTACCTGCTGTTCGGCGACGACGCGACGGTGCTCGCCGGATTTGCCGAGCCGCGCCGCCGGGAGCTCGTCGTCGCGCTCGCCCAGAACCTCGAGCACGAGGCGCGCGCGCTGCGCGAGGCGTGGGTCGGCGACTACGCGATCCGCATGGCCGAGCCCGGCGCCGCGAACACCGAGTTCCCGACGATCCAGAGCGTGATCGACACGCTCGTCAACGAGAGCGTCTTCCTCGCCGAGGTGATCGCGAACACGCGGCTCGGCAAGCCGCTCGGCGTCACGACCGGCGGCGTGCCCGATCCGTCGCTGCAGGAGTCCGGGCCGAGCGACAACTCGACGCTCGACATCGCGAACGAGCTGCGCAGCATCCGCGCGATCTACGTCGGCTCGCGAACCGGGCAGGGCGACCGCGGGATCAGCGCGCTGATCGACGAGCGCAGCCCGGCGACCGATCGCGCGGTGCGCGACGCGCTCGATGCCGCCGACGCCGCGGTCGCTGCGATCCCGCGGCCGTTCGCGACCGCGCTCGTCGAGCTGCGGCCCGAGGTCACGGCGGCGCACGAGGCGGTCAAGGAGCTCAAGCGCGTGCTCGCGACCGAGGTCGTCGGCACGCTCGGCGCGACGCTCAAGTTCAACGACAATGATGGCGACTAGCCGCCTGCGCGCGTGGCTCGGCCGGCCGATCGATCCGGCGTCGCTCGCGGTGTTCCGGATCGCGTTCGGCACGCTGATGCTGATCGCGGTCGTGCGGTTCTTCGTCCACGACTGGATCGCCGAGTACTACCTGACGCCGACGCACTTCTTCACGTACCGCGGGTTCGGCTGGGTGAAGCCGTGGCCCGGCCACGGCATGTACGTCCACTTCGCGGTGATGGGCGCGTGCGCGGCGCTGATCATCGTCGGGCTCTGGTATCGCGTCGCGACCGCGCTGTTCACGGTGCTGTTCGCGTACGCGCACCTGATCGACAAGACGAACTACCTCAACCACTACTACCTGCTGATCTGCCTCGGTGCGCTGATGACCGTGCTGCCGCTGCACGCGTGCGCGTCGATCGATGCGTGGCGCAGCGAGCGCGTGCGCCGGCTCGTCGTCCCGGCGTGGGCGCTGTACGCGATCCGGCTGCAGCTCGGGCTCGTCTATTTCTTTGGCGGCATCGCGAAGCTCAAGTACGACTGGCTCGTCGACGCGCAGCCGATGCAGATCTGGCTGTCGGCGAACACCGACTTCCCGGTCGTCGGCCGCTACTTCAGCGAGCCGGCGGTCGCGTACGTGTTCTCGTGGGCGGGCCTCGTGTTCGATCTCGGCATCGTGCCGTGCCTGCTGTGGCGACGGACGCGCGCGGTCGCGTACGCCGCGGTCGTCGTGTTTCACGTGACGACCGCGCAGCTGTTTCACATCGGAATGTTCCCGTGGATCATGATGGCGAGCTCGCTGATCTTCCTGCCGCCGAGCTGGCCGCGCCGGCTGCTGCGACTGCGCGCATGGCCGCCCGGGCAGACAGCGACGTGGCGACCGCGCCTCGTACCCGCGGTCCTCGCGACGTACTTCGCGATCCAGCTCGTGCTGCCGCTGCGCCACTTCGCGTATCCCGGCAACGTGTGCTGGACCGAGGAGGGGTTCCGGTTCGCGTGGCACGTGATGGTCATGGAGAAGGACGGCTCGCTCGAGCTCCATGTCCGCGAGCCGTCGACCGGCCGCCACTGGGAGGTCGCGCCGACCGACTACCTGACGCGTTATCAGGCGCGGATGATGGCGACCCAGCCCGACATGATCCTCGAGCTCGCGCACATCGTCGCCGATGACTTCCGCACGCGCGGCATCGTCGATCCCGAGGTGCGCGTCGATGCGTTCGCGTCGCTCGACGGCCGCCGCCGGATGCGGCTCGTCGATCCGACCGTCGATCTCGCGCGCGAGACCGACTCGCTGATGCCCGCATCGTGGATCTTGCCGCTGTCCGACGCCGCGCCGGCGTCACTCGTCACCGTCAACTCGCAGCACGGAGCTCGCCCGTGAAGTTGTTCGTCATCGCCTGTCTCGTGCTCGCAGCGTCGAGCGCCCACGCCAATCCCCGGCCGTTGCCGTTCTCGTATCCGTACGAGACGCTGCTCGCCGACAAGCTCGAGATCGAGCAGTACGTCGACCTCGTGCCCGTGCGCGTCGCGCGCGAGAACCCGGACGGCACGCTCGAAGGCGTGTGGGCGCTGCGCTCGGAGCTGCAGACCGAGATCGAGTATGGCCTCACCGACAAGATCGAGGTCGGCTGGTACTTCGCGTTCGAGCAGGGCGCGTCCGACGGCACGCCGTTTCTGAAGTTCTCCGGCGTCAAGCAGCGCGCGCGCATGCGGTTCGCCGAGGCCGGCGAGTGGCCGGTCGACGTCGGCGTCTACCTCGAGCTCGCCGAGTCGTACGACGAGCTCGAGGTCGAGGAGAAGCTGCTCGTGTCGCGCCGGTTCGGCGACTTCAACGCGACCGTGAACCTGTGGATCGAGCAGGAGTACTACTGGCAGACCGGCGACACGAAGTACATCTACAACCCGACCGCCGGCGTCTCGTACGAGGTCTCGCCGAAGCTGATCGTCGGCGTCGAGTACTGGGGCCGCGGCCGGTTCGACGACGCGACCGATGCGACCGACATGACCGGCGAGACCGAGGCGCCGCCGGGCGCGCGTCACTACCTCGGCCCGACGGTGCTCGCGCAGAGCGGCCACGTGTTCCTGTCGTTCGGCGCGTACGCGCGGCTCGACAAGCTCGGCTCCGGCATCGCGCCGGGCGACGCGTTCGGCAAGCTGTGGTTTCGCACCGTGCTCGGGATCGAGCTCTAAAGCGGAGCGGGCGACACCATCGCGCCGGTGAGCAGGTGCACGGACAGCACGCGGATCACGCCGACGCCACCACCGCCACCACCGCCGGCGTCGCTGCCCTGGATGCCCGGCATGCCCGGCAGCAGCAGCACCGCGCCATCGCCGCCATCGCCGCCCGCGCCGCAACCACCCGCGCCGCCGGGCGCAGCGGTCGTGACCTTCGTCGGATCGGGCTCCTTGCCGACGCGCGGCGTGTTACCGGTGTCCGCGCCCTCGGCGCCACCACCGCCGTTCGCGAGGATGTGCGCGCCACCGGCATCGAGCGCGGTGCCGGCGTGGAACACGATCATGCCGCCCGAGCCCCCACCGCCACCGCCCGCCTTCGGGTTGCTGCCGATCAAGCCGCCCGAGCCCGACGCGTTGATCGTGCCCGCGATCGTCATCGCGCCGCCGGACACCAGATACACCGCGCCGCCGCCGTTGCCGCCGACGCCGCCGGTCGCGCCGGTATCGCCGTCGCCGCCCGCTCCGCCCTTGCACCCGCCGCGCAGGTAGTCGAACGGCGCCGTGCCCGCCGTGCCGGCGCCGCCTTCATTGATGTTGCCGCCATCGCCCTTGCCGCCCTTGCCACCGGCGGTCCCGAACCCGCCGCCGCCGCCACCGCCACCGCCGTTGCTATCGCTCGTCGCGGCGCTCGGGTCGATGCAGTCCGCGGAATTCGCGCCGGCGCCGACGTTGCCGGCGGACGTGCTCGCGAGATCGATCGTGCCGGTCGAGGTGATCGAGAGCGAGTCGGTCGCGACGAGCACGAACGGATTCGCGCCGCTCACGGTCAGCGTCGCCGAGATCTCGACGGTCGTCGCGAATTTCACGCACAGCGCCGGCCCCTGCGCGGGCGTGATGATCTGCGTGCAGTCCGGGACCGCGCTCGTGTTGAAGTTCTGGTCGGCGCCGACCGTGAACGGATCCTGCGGCAACGTGTCCGTGCAGATCGTGTAATTCGGCTGCGCGCCGAAGCAGAACTGTCCTTGCTCGGCGCCGGAGCCGCCGCCGTCGTCGCCGCCGCCGTCATCGAGCGACTGCGTCGTGGGGCTGAACCGGCACGCGGTGACGAGCACCACCAGCACGACGCCAGGTCGAAGGCCCCACGACATCCAGTGTCTGCTAGCGTGCGCCCCATGAAAAGAGCTCTGGCACGCGTCGTGATCCCCGTCGGAGTGGTTGTCACATCGTTTGGGTGCAAACGATCCACGGAGCCGCAACCACGCGAAGGCTCGGGCTCGGGATCGTCGATCGCACCTACTCCGACGCCGACGCGCGCACATGACGGGCTCGCGCGGATCGACTTCAACCGCTGGGCGGTGCGCGCGAACGTGCCGGTGTACTGGATCGCCGACAAGGACAGCGACAAGAGCCTCGATCCCGACGAGGTCGCGTCGCTGCTGTTCTATCCGACCGAGGGCAAGTGGGTGACGAGCGGTCGGTTCACGCCGGAGTTCGAGGCCGCGTACGACACGATCGTCACCGCATCGAAGGCCCCCTCACCCGATGTCTCGACCGACGAAGGCAAGCGCCAGAAGCTCGTCGGCGACGATCTCGATCAGGGCCGCGCGTCGCTCGTGTTCAACGACTTCACGGCGCTGTCCGCCGACGACAAGGCGTTCGTCGGTCACATGCTGCGCGTCGGGTCGCTGATGGACACGCTGTACGAGGACATGAACGGCGCCGCCGCGCTCGCGGCCCAGCTGCCGAAGGACACCGCGAGCCAGAGCCTGTTCCGGCGCAATCGCGGTCCGAAGTGCGTCGCGCCCGCGACCGACAAGGATCCGCTGTGCTCCGCGCTGCCGGGCTCGCCGAAGCCGATCTTCACGCTCTATCCGGCGGCGCTGCAGAAGGACGCGAAGTTCTGCGACGCGCTGACGAAGGAGAAGAACGCGAAGGACCTGATGGCGCCGTTCGTCGTCGTGCGCGGCGATGCATCGCCGTATAACGCGGTGCCGTACACCGAGGCATACAAGGACAAGATGACCGCGATCTCCGCCGAGCTCACCGCCGCGGCGGACTCGGTCAAGGATCCGACCGAGAAGCCGCTCGTCGACTACCTCCGCGCCGCCGCGACGAGCTTCACGACGAACGACTGGGTCCCCGCCGACGAGGCATGGGCGAAGATGACCGTCGACAACTCGAAGTGGTACGTGCGCGTCGCGCCCGACGAGGTGTACTGGGAGCCGTGCTCGCAGAAGGCCGGGCCGCACCTGACGTTCGCGCGGATCAACCAGGGCTCGAAGGACTGGCAATCGAAGCTCGTCCCCGTGCAGCAGGAGATGGAGGCGGCGATCGCGCAGCGCGCCGGCAAGCCGTACGCCGAGCGCAAGGTGACGTTCCACCTGCCGGACTTCATCGACATCGTGATCAACGCCGGCGACGACCGCACGCCGCTCGGCGCGACGATCGGCCAGAGCCTGCCGAACTGGGGGCCGGTCGCGAACGAGGGCCGCGGCCGCACCGTCGCGATGGTGAACCTCTACAACGATCCGGACAGCCGCGACGCGCGCCGCGCGCAGGCCGAGAGCCTGTTCGATGCCGCGAGCATGAAGCTCTACGCCGGCACGCCGGAGCCGGGCCTGCTGTCGACGATCCTGCACGAGGCGACGCACAACCTCGGGCCCGCGCACGAGTACAAGGTCAACGGCAAGACCGGTCCGCAGGTGTTCACCGGCCCGATCGCGTCGGTGATGGAGGAGCTCAAGGCGCAGACCGGTGCGCTGTTCCTGATCGAGTTTCTGCGCGGCAAGAAGATCATCGACGACACGATGGCGGCGCAGACCTACGCCGACTCGATCGTCTGGGCGTTCGGCCACATCTCGCAGGGCATGTACGACGGCGACGGCAAGCGCAAGACGTACTCGCAGCTCGCCGCGATCCAGATCGGGTTCTTGATCGAGAAGGGCGCGCTGACCTGGGATCCGAAGGCGACCGCCGCGAACGGCAAGGATACCGGCGCGTTCACGCTGCACATGGACAAGCTCGTGCCGGTCGTCGACGAGATGATGCGGCTCGTCGCCGGGATCAAGGCGCGCGGCGATGCCGCGGCCGCGAACGCGCTGCTCGCGAAGTACGTCGATGGCACGGTCGTCCCGCATGCGACGATCAAGGAGCGATTCCTGCGGTTTCCGAAGGCGAGCTTCGTCTACGCGCTCGCGATGTAACCGATCCGCCGGCTCGCCCGTATAGGATCGCGATATGGGCGGATACACCAAGGGGCGGCCTCCTCAACCGCTGCTGATCCGCATCACGCACTGGCTCAACGTGCCGGCGATCGTGGTGATGGCGATGAGCGGCTTGCAGATCCTGCGCGCGTATCCGTTCTTCGGACCGCAAGGTGCGCGGTACGACTGGGTGCCGCTGCAGGGCTGGGAGTCGCCGGACTGGGTGCGCGCCGGCGGCTGGCTCGGCGCCGCGCGGCACCTGCACTTCGCGTTCGCGTGGCTGCTCGTGCTGAACGCGCTCGTCTACATCGGATATCTGATCTACAGCCGCGAGTGGAAGCGCCGGTTCTTCTGGCCGCCGCGCGACACGAAGCCCGCGATCCACCAGGCGCTGTATTACATCCGCGTTCGCAAGGATGCGCCGAAGGTCGACCTCTACAACGGCCTGCAGCGCATGGCGTACACGACCGCGCTCGTGCTCGCGACGCTCGAGATCCTGTCGGGCTTCGCGATCTGGAAGCCGGTGCAGCTGTCGTGGCTCGCCGCGCTGTTCGGCGGCTACGACGGCGCGCGCGTCGTCCACTTCCTCGCGCTGCTCGCGCTGACCGGGTTCGTGATCACGCACCTGATCATGGTGATCGTGCACTGGCGACAGTTCCCCGAGATGGTGACCGGTGGCGAGATCCCGCTCGCGGCCGAGGCGCTGCCGGCGGCGATCGCGGCGCCGGTCGCCGACAAGCCTGCGCTGACGCCGTCGACGGTCGCGCCGACCGAGCCTTCGATCCAGGCGCTCGCGAGCGATGCGATCGCGACGAAGGAGGAGACACCATGAGCGGTGCGCGCAAGCCACTGTCCCGGCGCGAGCTCGTGAAGCTGGCCGCCGGTGTCGGCGTGATCGGCGGCGGCTGGGCCGCGCTCAAGCTCGCGGTCGATTCGTCGAAGCCGAAGGCCGGCAACCTCGGACGGTTCGAGCGCGCGAACGAGCATCTCGAGTCGTTCCTGTTCTCGAACAAGGAATTCACGCCGGGCGAGCTGACGCCGGCGGAGTCGTTCCCGATGTATCACGTCGCGCCGTCGACCCCGATCATGCCGCCGGACTGGAAGCTGATCGTCGCCGGCATGGTCGGCAAGCCGCTCGCGCTGACGCTCGACGATCTGATGAAGCTGCCGCGCACCGAGTACCGGATCGAGCATCACTGCGTCGAGGGCTGGTCCGCGGTCGCGACGTGGACCGGCGTGCGGCTGTCCGAGATCGCGAAGCTCGCGCAGGCGAAGGACGTCGACTACGTCGAATTCCGATCGTTCGACGTGCCGCGCGGCTGGCGTCGCGGCTACTGGTCGAGCTGGGATCGCGACAGCGCGATGCATCCGCAGACGCTGATCGCGTACGGCATGAACGGCAAGCCGCTGTCGCCCGCGTACGGCGCGCCGGTCAAGGTCTACTCGGCCGTGAAGCTCGGCTACAAGAACGTGAAGTACCTGTCCGAGATCAACTTCCTCGACACGCAGACCGGCGGCTACTGGGAGAACAGTGGTTACGAGTGGCACGGCGGCGTGTAAGCCGTCTCGCGATCCCCGCTGCCGTTGTTGAGGTTTACGAGATCCTGATACGCTGCGGCGCTGCGGGACGAGAGGGTCGTCCTGGGCCCGTCCGTCATGACGCCGTTCACGATCCCCGAGGACTTCCGCACGTTCATGCAGAAGGTCGTGGCGTATCTGGACCTGCCCGATCCGAACAAGCTGCTCGACGCCGAGGACGCGCTGCGCGACGACGTCGGCCACGGCGGGCGGATCGACGGCGTCGATACGTACCGGTTCGTCTACATCACGGCCGACGGCCACTGCAAATGGGAGCTGATCCTCAAGGAGGCCGCGGTGCGCGACATCGCCGACGGCTTCGTCGTCGAGATCGAGGGCGAGAAGTCCGAGCTCGCGCGCAGCAATCGCCGGCCGTTCGGCGACGCGCTGTTGATCTGGGGCGAGTACGGCGACGATGCGCTGCGGCTCCGCAACCACCGCGACATGATCACCGCGCTCGATCTGCTGCACGAGGCCGCGCACGAGCGACCGGTGACGCTGCGGCTGTGGTCGCGGTGTGACGACCAGGTCGTCGCGGTGCTGTCGCGCGAGCAGTGCGCGCTCTACGTCGTCGAGTCGCTCGAGGGCTACGGTACGTCGGTCGGCGATCCGCGGATCCGCGACTCGTTCGAGGCGTCCGATCACGACGGCAAGCCGTTCGAGGTGCCGCTCGCGGATTGCATCCCGTGGGATCGCGCGCGCAACGCGCTGCTGAACTTCGCCGACCAGGGCAACCTCGGTCCGGAGATCAAGGTCGACGGCCGGATCCCGAGCGTGCTGCTGATGCTCGGCGATGTCGACCGCAAGGCCGCGCTCGCGGCGCGTGCCGAGGCTCCGCGCGAGCTGTCGCGGTCGAGCATCCCGCGGATGACGCCGCCCGCGCAGCCGGTGATCGCCGACGATGACACCGAGGAAGGCGACGAGCCGGACCAGACCCAGCCGGTCGAGCTCCAGGATCTCGTCGACGAGGCGCCGGTCCCGCTCGAAGATCTGAACGCGTGGGCGCGGCGGTTGATCGAGCTGCTCCACGCGCGCGAGCTGATCGAGCTCGGCAAGGGCAACCTCGACGAGATCAGCTACCAGCTCGGTGGCCTGCTCCAGGCGCACGGCACCGAGGCGGAGCACTCGCTCGACACCGCGGAGTGGCTCGCGAACGAGATCGGGGCGGTCAGCGGGATCGATCGGATCTTCGCGACCGCCGGCGATCTCCAGCTCGCGCTGCGGCGGTCGCGCGTCGGTCAGTGAATCGCGACGTGGTAGTTCGCGCCGAGATCGGAATCGATCGCGTGGCATCCCCAGATGTTCGTCGCCTCGAACCACAGCGCGAGGTCGCTGCCGCGCGGCACGGTGAGCTGCGGATCCGCGGCGACGAGCGTCGAGCCGTCGGCGCGGCCGACCGCGAGCTGCTTCACCGCACCGCCGTCGACCTGATAGAACCCGGTCACGCCCCACACCGCGTGGCCGCCGCTCGAGCCCGCGCACTGCGACAGCCGCTCGGGATCGTAGTGCACGATCACCTGGTCGCCGGCCGCGACCGCCGGTAGGTCCTCGCTGAAGTCGGCCTCGAACGCGAGCACCGACGTGCCGGCCGTGTGCTCGAGGTCGAAGCCGTAGTTCGCGCCTTCGTTCGAGTCGTACGCGTTGCAGCCGAAGCGATCGTTGATCTGGAACCACAGCTCGACGTGCGAGGCGCCCGCGGGCAGCTCGAGCTCGGGCTCGACCGGCACGACGCGGCCGTTGTCGAGGCGCGTGACCCCGAACGTCTTCGGCGCGCCGCCGTCGAACGACGCGAAGCCGGTGACGCCCCACACCTCGCTGCCGCCCGTCGACGACTTGCACTCGGTCATCCGATCGAGATCGTACGCGATGCGGATCGACGAGCCCGCGACGAGCGGACCGTCGGCGACCTCGTTCCAGTCGGCATCGAACGACAGCGTCGTCAGCTCGCCGTCGGCCTTGCCGCCGCCGCCACCACGGCCGCCCGCATCGGGCGCGTCCGCACACGCGGCGAGGGTGACCAGTGAACTTGCCAGAACCAGCGTGGAGCGCAGCATGCCGCCGCGGTGTGCACGGGCCGTTCCGACGGAGATCCACGTGATCGTGCGGATCTAGCGCGTTGCCGGAATCAACGCCGGCCAGCCCATCTGCCAGCGCGCGCGCGCACGGGCATGCTGCGTGCAACCTGGTGTGGGCATGCCACGCGTTGTCCGTGCCGTCGCGCCGCCGTCGATCACGTTGCCTCGTGCGCTCCAGCTCGCGACGCTCGTCGACGCGCCGCCCGAAGGGGACGAGTGGGTGCACGAGCAGAAGTTCGACGGCTACCGGATCCTCGCAGAGCTCGACGATGGCCGCGTGCGATTGCTGAGCCGGCGCTTCAAGGACTGGACCGCCGAGTTCCCCGGCGTCGGGCGCGCGCTCGGCGAGCTGCCGTGCAAGCGCGCGGTGCTCGACGGCGAGGTCTGCGTGCTGATGCCGGACGGGCGCACGAGCTTTCAGGGACTGCAGAACGCGTTCGGCGTCGATGCCTCGAACCTCGTGTACTTCGTGTTCGACGTGCTCGCGATCGACGACGAATCGCTCGCCCATCTGCCGCTCGAGCAGCGCAAGGCGCGGCTGCAAAAGCTCGTCGCACCGAAGCGCGGCAAGAAGCCAGGCGTGATCCGCTACAGCGATCACGTCGTCGGCAGCGGCGCGAAGTTCTTCCAGCTCGCGTGCGAGCGCGGGCTCGAGGGCATCATCTCGAAGCGCCGCGACAAGCCGTACATCCCGGGCCGCGGCATGGCGTGGCAGAAGACGAAGTGCCTGCTGCGCCAGGAGCTCGTGATCGGCGGGTTCACGGATCCAGAGGGCGCACGCGAGGCGATCGGCGCGTTGCTCGTCGGCTACTACGACAAGCGGCGGCTCGTGTACGCGGGCAAGGTCGGCACCGGCTACACGCAGAAGCTCCTCGTGGAGCTGCGCGGTCGGCTAGACCCGCTCGAGCAGGCCGCATCGCCGTTCGACCCCGAGCCGGCGCGCGCGTGGACCGGACCGAACCGCCACTGGGTCAAGCCCGAGCTCGTGTGCGAGGTCGCGTTCAGCGAGTGGACGAACGACGGCCGCATGCGCCACCCGTCGTTCCAGGGCCTGCGCCTCGACAAGTCCGCGGCCGAGGTCGTGCGCGAGCTGCCGACGAGCCGCAAGAAGTCCGACGACGCGTGATCAGCGGCGCGCGTCGAACAGCTCGACCGCATCCGCTCGATGCTCGCGCAGCATCGACTCGGTGTCGTCGAACCACCGGATCGTCGTGTCCGAGGGCATCGCTAGGTAGCGGTCGATCCCCACGACGAGCACGAGCGCCGCGCTGTGATCGGTGACCTGACTGCGCAGATAGTCGACGTCGAACGCGGTTGACGCACTCAGCTCGGCGACGCTCGCGTCCGCCTCGGCACGCAGGCTCGCCGCGACCGGGTTGTCGAGATCCATGACGTCGAGCGCCGCGAGCACGTCGGTCGTCTGCCGGACATGATCGCCATGCTCGTCGAGCATGCGCTGCGCGAATCTACGTACGCCATCGTCGCTCGAGCGTTCGAGGGCAAGCGTCGCTTGCATCGCAATGCCGTCGTCGATCGCGAGCACGATCGCGCAAGATTTGCCGAGCACGATCGCGTGCGGCTGACCGTGGAACTCGACGCGAGCCTGCACGAGTTTCGCGCGTCCGAGCGCTTCGCCGTCGACGACCGCGTCGTTCGCGGTCCGATCGCTGTCGTTGCACGCGGGAAGGACGGTCGTCGCGAAGACACCGATCGCAGCGACTGCACGAGTCGAGGAGAAGATGCGCCGCATGGTCGCGGAGGCTGCATCGGCCATGCCACGCGGTCGCGATCATTCACGGACGGAGAGCAACACCTCGGCACGCGCGCGATGGCCGCGGATCGTGGCCTCGGTGTCGGTCAGCCAGCGTGCAGCGTCGTCCGACGGCGCGTAGTCGACCAGCCCGGTCACGAGCACGAGCGCGGCGCTGTGCTGCACGACCTGCACCCGGAGGTACGTGAAGTCGACATCTGTCGCCGCCTCGACATCACCGGCGTGCGCGGCCGACTGCGCGCGCAGCATCGCCGCGACCGAGGTCTCGATCTCGACCGCGCCGGCATCGGCGAGCACGTTCGTGGTCTGCTCGGCGTGCAAGCCGTGATCGTCGATCATCTGCTCGGCGTAGTCGCGGACGTCCGCGTCGTCGCTGCGCTCGAGCACGCGCTGCGCCTCCATGATCTCGCCGTCGTCGATCGCGAGCAGCATCGCGCACGACTTTCCGAGCACGACCTCCGCCGGCTGGGCGGCGAGCTCGATGCGCGCCTGCGCGAGCAGATCGCGACCCATGTCGTTGCCGGTCTTCACCGCCGACGAGCGCCGATGTCGTGCGCGTGCGCCGCCGCCGCGACCGGTTCACGACGCGGATGTGGTCGTGCCGCGAGTGGCCGCGCGACGAGCGAGCTGATGATGATCGAGGCAAACAGAAGGCCGCGCATGATGCGGTCCGACCATTCAGCAAGCCGGGTGCCGCCGCACGATCGCCACGATCTCGCGCGCTTGCCGCCACGAGGCAACTCCGGCTGCCACGGACGCGCGGCCCGATCGGGCATCCCGACTCCAGATCCGCGATCCGTGATAGCGAGTCGACATGGCTCTGCCCGCCACGATGCGACGGTTCACGATCGTGCTCGCCGACTCGGATCGCGGCCTCTACGAGGAGCTCGACCTGCGCGTCGCCCAGCACCCGTCCGAGAGCGAGCGCTACCTGGTCGCTCGCGTCCTCGCGCGCGCCCTCGAGCATGGCGAGGGCCTCGACTTCTCCAAGGGCGGCGTCTCCGACGACGAGGAGCCCGCGCTCGTCCAGCGCGATCTGCGCGGTGACCTCGTCGCGTGGATCGAGATCGGCTCGCCCTCGCCCGATCGCCTCCACAAGGCGAGCAAGGCGTCGCCGCGCGTCGTGGTCTACACGTGGAAGTCGGTCGCCGATCTCGCCGCCGCGATCCGCGAGCGCAAGGTCCACCGCGCCGACGAGCTCGAGCTACGCGCGCTCGACCCCGCGTTCCTCGATCAGATCGCCGCCACGCTCGACCGCAACAACCGCTGGGATCTCGCGGTCTCCGGCGGCACGCTCTACCTGACGATTGCCGGACAGCTCTACGAGATGGGGTCAGACCCCGATCACGGCGGTGGGTTCGGCGGACGCGCGTGATCGATGTAAGCGCGCACCGACGGACGGATCAGGTTCGCATCGAGCAGGCGCTGCGACGGCTCGGGCAGCGGGATGCCGGTACGCGCGAGCCGGTACAGCGTGAACGCGAGGTCGGCGTGCGAGATGTTCCACTCGGCGAAGCAGCCGGCGGCGGACAACATCACGACGAGCTTGAACAGCTTCTCGATCTCGAACTCGGCCTCGCGTGACAGCGGCTCGACGGGGAGGCGGTAGATCGTCGCGGCCCAGTAGCGCTCCTGGCGCACGCTCTGGATGTCGGAGCGGATGAACGCCATCGCCTGCATCGCGCGGGCGCGCGCACGCGGGTCGGCGGGGAACAGCGCGGGGTAGGCGGGCGACGGAAACGCCTGATCGAGGTACTCGACGATCGCGAGTGACTCGGTGAGCCAGAAGTCGCCGTGCTGCAGCGTCGGCACGCGCGACAGGTGGCCGGTCCGGCTCGACAGCGCGGGCGGCACGCCCATGCCGTCGCGGAGCAGCGCGACGCTCGTCGAGTACGGCACGGCCTTTTCTTCGAGCGCGGTCATGCAGACCGCATCGAACTGGTTGCAGTAGTAGCCGTCGACGTAGAGCGTCAGCTGCATCAGCTCGGCGCGGTCGGATCGGTGACGCCGATCAGCTCGCGCGCGGCCGCGAGCAGGTTGATGTCGGTCGTGCCGGCGCCGAGCTCGAGCAGCTTCGCATCGCGCGCGAGCTTCTCGAGGCCGAGCTCCTCCATGTAGCCGTAGCCGCCGTGAATCTGGATCGCGGTGAGCGCGGCATCGACCGCGAGCTGTGCGGCCATCGCCTTGCTCGCGTTGATGTACGGCATGTCGCGCTTGCCGTGCTGCTGCATCCACGCGAGCCGGAACACGATGTTCTCGACCGTGCGCAGCTTGAGGAACAGGTCCGCGATCTTGAGCTGCACCGCCTGGAACTCGCCGATCGCGCGGCCGAACTGCTTGCGCTCGCGGACGTACGCGACGCTCGCGTCGTAGCAGCGCTCGATGATGCCCCACGCCATCGACGGCACGCCGGAGCGCTCGTTGCCGAGGCTCTCCTTCGTATCGCCGCGTCCGCCGCGTCCCTTCTCGCGGCCGCCGAGCAGGTGCTCGACGCCGAGCCGGACGTCGTCGAAGAACACCTCGGACGTCGGCGAGTCGCGCATGCCCATCTTCTTGAACGGCGGGCCGACCGTGACGCCGGGCATGCCGCGCTCGACGATGAACGTCGCCATGCCGCGCGCGGCGTCGGGCTCGCCGCGATCGATCTTCGCGTAGACGAGGAACACGTCAGCGCCCGGGCCGTTCGTGATGAACGTCTTGCTGCCCTTCAGGACGTACGACGATCCGTCGGGCACGGCGACCGTGCGCATCGAGCCGAACGCGTCGGAGCCGGCGCCCGGCTCGGTGAGGCACCACGAGCCGATCTGCTGCAGCGTCGAGATCGGCAGGCCCCAGCGCTCGATCTGATCCGGCGTGCCCTTCGCGACGATCGCGCCGCCGACGAGCCCGACCGAGACGCCGAAGCCCATCGCGAACCCGGGCGACACGCGCGACAGCTCCTTGACGACGACGTGCATCATCATCGGATTCTTCGTCGCCTCGCTCATCAGCCGGTCCGGATCGCCGGCATCGCCTGCGCGCAGCTTCGCGATCCGCTTCTTGACCGCGCCGCCGAGCATCGCGTCGAAGCCGAACGTCTTCGCCATCTTCTTCATCAGGTCGAACGGCATCTCGGTGCCGGCCTCGAGCGCCGGGATCTTCGGCGTGAGCGTCGACTGACACCACTGCCGGATCACCCCGGCCACCATCTGCGTCTGCTCGTCGAGCATGAACATGCGCGCAGCGTACTCCGGGGCGCCGGACGTTGGATCATTCCGTGCGCGACAAACCTGTGACCGCGGGCGACACGTCAGGGGCAGTGCGAGCCGTACGCGACGATCCAGTGCAGGTCGACCTCGGTCGCAGTCGTGTAGATGCCGATCAGGGGCCCGCCCTCGGAGCCGCCGTCGAACGGGACGTGCTCGATGAACGGCGAGGCGACTTCGCAATCGGTGGCGCGCCAGTACAGCATGAACGGCGCGACATCGTTCTGCGCGACCGGCATCGTCCCGTCGACGATGTTGGACGCGGCGCCCTGCACGACGTCGGCGGCAAATGCGTGCACGACGCTCGCATTGCTGACCGCGAGCCCGCAGCCGCGGCCCGTGACGCCGGTACCGTCGAGCATCATCGAGTGGAACACCGCCATTTGACCGGCCGTGCCATCCATCACGACCTCGACATCGACCCGCGCGGCGTCGAGGCCTGTCTGATCGAAGTAGACGGCCGACGGCGCGGCGTTGCGAGGCGAGCACAGCGCGGTCGGGCCGGCATCGCACGGCCGCAGCTGCCACGGAAACTCGGGCGGAAAGTACGACCAGCGCGGATCGAGCGCGCGAACTCCGATATCGAACGTGTCGAGCAGCACGATGCAGTCGCGACCGTCGTCGGCGATGTCCGGGTCGCAGTCGTCCGGGATCCCGTCGCTGTCGGCATCGACGTCGTCGCGCGACGTTCCGTTGAGCGGACACGGATCCGTCGCGTTCGGCTTGCCATCGCCGTCGTAGTCGCCGTCGACGATGTACGGCCCCTTCGCCGGATCACCGCCATCCCCGGGGCCGTCGAGCGGGAACACGACCTGGCAGCCGCTGCATAGCGCAGCCACGAGGCACGCGCCGAGATCGATGCGCAGCGACCGCACGTCGCGATCGTATCAGCATTGGTGAGCGGTCCGGTGATCGTCATCACGCGTCCCCGGGGTCGGGCGAGACGACATCGGGTGTATCGTCGGTACACGTCCGCCGTGGAAAGGGACTCATGAGATCGAAGAGCCTCGCACTATCGTTGCTGCTCGCGTTCGCGGGGGTGGCTTCGGCCCAGCCCGGCGCGACCCCGTCGTCGCCGCCGGCACCGGATCCCTATCCGCCCCCGCCGTCGGGCTATCCACCGCCGCCGGTCAATCAGCCGCAGCCGCAGCCGTACGCACAGCCGCAACCGCAACCGTACCTGGTGCCCGTGCAGCTGACGCCCGACGAGAACGAGCTGCTGATGCGTGGCGAGATCTCCGACGGCGCGCACGTCGGCGGCGGCATCGCGTCGCTGTTCATCGGCTTCGGTGTCGGCCAGGCGATCCAGGGCCGGTGGGGTGACACCGGCTGGATCTTCACGCTCGGCGAGAGCGCGTCGTTCGTGGCGCTCGTCTACGGCATGACCCAGATGTTCAACGACTGCTTCGCGACCGTCGAGTCGACGTGCGACAACAACGACGGCGAGGGCCTGTTCATCGCCGGCCTGCTCGGCTACACGGTGTTCCGCACGTGGGGCGTCGTCGATGCGTTCGCCGGTCCGCCGAAGCACAACCGTCGCGTGCGCGAGCTGCGGATGCGCCTCGGGATGCCGCAGCCGCTGTACACGCGGATGCTGCCGTACGTGAACA
The DNA here is from genome assembly GCA_035715365.1 of Kofleriaceae bacterium. GTDB lineage: Bacteria > Myxococcota_A > Polyangia > Haliangiales > Haliangiaceae > JABFXX01. The sequence continues at coordinate 215,295 of DASTLB010000050.1, forward strand.
AGACGCGCGATGGCGGCGGCGTCGCCGGCCTGTCGCTCAGCTTCTGAGCACGTCGGCGATCGCCGATACCACGCCCGCGACGCGGCGACCGGACGTGTCGATCGTGTGCGCGGCGCGCGCGTACAGCTTCTCGCGCGCCGCGAGCAGCGCGGTCAGCTCGGCGAACGCGTGCGGGTTCTCGGCCATCGGGCGCAGATCGCCCTGGGCGACGACGCGGTTCCAGTGATCGTCGGGACGCGCGCGCAGCCAGATCGTGATGCAGCGCGAGCGCAGCAGGCCGTAGTTCGTCGCATCGTTCACGATCGAGCCGCCGGTCGCGAGCACGAACGGCGCCGGCGATGCGAGCAGCTGGGTCAGCACCTCGCGCTCGATCCGCCGGTAGTAGGCCTCGCCGTGCAGCGCGAACACCTCGCCGAGCGGTAACCCGGCCGCTTGCTCGATCTGCTGATCGAGCTCGACGAACGGCAGGCCGAGCTTCCTCGCGAGCGCGGCGCCCACGCTTGACTTGCCCGCGCCGCGCACGCCGAGCAGCGCGATCGGCTTCGCGAGCTCGGCCGAGGGCGCGTCTGCCGATGCGAGCAGCGCCGACGGCGTGGTGCCGAGGCTGTGCGCGACCTCCGCGAACCGGCGCAGCGAGATGTTGCCGTCGCCGGCCTCGAGCTGCGCGAGGAATCGCTCGGATACGCCGCTGTGCTCGGCGAGCTCGCGCCGCGACCAGCCTCGACGCTCGCGATGCGAGCGCACCGTCGCGCCCACGACTGCGAGGTACGACGGCGATGTCATGACCGAAATATAGTGCATGCAGAACCCTGGTGACAAGCAGTAAACTGCATGGTAGGGAAACGGCCATGGAGCTGACCCGGTTCGAGACCCACCCGTCGAAGTACAAGCACTGGAAGCTCGCGGTCGACGGGGAGGTGGCGACGCTCGTCATGGCGGTCGACGACGAGCACCCGCACAAGCCGGGCTACGAGCTGAAGCTGAACTCGTACGATCTCTCGGTCGACATCGAGCTCGCGGACGCGATCCAGCGGCTGCGGTTCGAGCACCCGGCCGTGAAGTCGCTCGTGATCACGGCCGACCTCGACCGCGTGTTCTGCTCCGGCGCGAACATCTACATGCTCGGGATGTCGAGCCACTCGTTCAAGGTGAACTTCTGCAAGTTCACGAACGAGACGCGGCTCTATCTCGAGGACGCGGCCGCGAATTCCGGGCTCGGCACGCTGTGCGCGTGCAAGGGCACCACGGCCGGCGGCGGCTACGAGCTCGCGCTCGCGTGCGACGAGATCATGCTCGTCGATGATGGCAACTCGGCGGTCAGCTTCCCCGAGACGCCGCTGCTCGCGGTGCTGCCCGGTACCGGCGGCCTCACGCGGCTCGTCGACAAGCGCAAGGTACGCCGCGATCGCGCGGACGTGTTCTGCACGACTGCCGAGGGCATCAAGGGCAAGCGCGCGAAGGACTGGGGCCTCGTCGATCACGTCGTGTCGCGCTCGGCGTGGGACAAGACGGTCGGTGACCGCGCGAAGGCGCTCGCGGGCAAGCAAACCGTGAAGCGCGGCCCGGCGATCGAGCTGCCGGCGCTGTCGCCGAAGCTCGACGGCACCACGCTCCGGTATCGCTACGTCGAGCTGAAGATCGACAACGCGCGTCGCGTCGGCGAGCTCACCGTGCGCGGCCCCGACGGCGCGCCGGATCTCGCGAAGCCCGACACCTGGAGCCTGCAGGCGTTCCGCGAGCTCGACGATGCACTGCTCCACCTGCGGTTCGACTTCCCCGACATCGGCATGATCACGGTGCGCACCGTCGGCGATGTCGCGCAGGTCGTCGCGCACGACGAGGCGCTCGCGGCCGCGACCACCGGGTTCGCGCGCGAGATCCGGCTGCTCCAGCGCCGCGTGCTGAAGCGGTTCGACAACACCGCGCGCAGCTTCTACGCGGTCGCCGATCGCGCGGATTCGTGCTTCGCGGGCTCGCTGCTCGAGCTCGCGCTGGGCGCGGATCGGTTCTACATGCTGATCGACGGCGATGAGGCGATCGGCGTCGCGACCTCCTCGGCGAATGCCGGCTTCATGACGATGTCGTCGGGGCTGTCGCGCTTGCAGGCGCGGTTCTACGGCGAGCCCGAACGCGTCGACGCCGTGCTCGGTCGCGGCAAGGGCGAGCGGATCCCCAGCGAGGAGGCCGAGAAGCTCGGCATCGCGACGATCGCCGCCGACGACATCGACTTCGAGGACGAGCTGCGGATCGCGATCGAGGAGCGCGCGTCGCTGTCTCCGGATGCCCTCACCGGCATGGAGCAGTCGCTGCGGTTCGTCGGTCCCGAGACGCTCGAGACCAAGATCTTTGGCCGCCTGTCGGCCTGGCAGAACTGGATCTTCACCCGCGCCAACTCGACGGGCGAGCACGGCGCACTCACCCTGTACGGCCAGCCAGAGCGGCCGCAGTTCCAGTGGAAGAGGACCTAAGCCATGTCCAGCGTGCTCACCGACGAGAAGATCCCGAACAACGTCAACCTCGCGAGCGACAAGCGCCTGCAGCGCGCGCTCGAGGCGTGGCAGCCGAAGTTCATCGACTGGTGGAAGGAGATGGGCCCCGAAGGTTGGCAGGCGAAGGACATCTACCTGCGCACCGCGGTCTCCGTGGAGAGCGAGGGCTGGGCGCACTTCGACTACGTCAAGATGCCGGACTATCGGTGGGGCATCTTCCTCGAGCCGAAGGATCCGAACCGCACGCACGGCTTCGGTGACTTCTACGGCCAGCCGGTGTGGGACGAGGTCCCGGGCGAGTTCCGCAACCTGCTGCGCCGGCTGATCGTCACCCAGGGCGACACCGAGCCGGCGAGCGTCGAGCAGCAGCGCCATCTCGGCGCCACCGCGCCGTCGCTCTACGATCTCCGCAACCTGTTCCAGGTCAACGTCGAGGAGGGCCGTCACCTGTGGGCGATGGTCTACCTGCTGCACACGTACTTCGGCCGCGATGGCCGCGAGGAGGCCGAGGAGCTGCTCGCGCGCCGGTCCGGCGACGCCGACAAGCCGCGGATCCTCGGCGCGTTCAACGAGCCGACGAGCCACTGGCTGTCGTTCTTCATGTTCACGATGTTCACCGATCGCGACGGCAAGTATCAGCTGAGCGCGCTTGCCGAGAGCGGCTTCGATCCGCTCGCGCGGACCTGCCGGTTCATGCTGACCGAGGAGGCGCACCACATGTTCGTCGGCGAGACCGGCGTGCAGCGCGTGGTGAAGCGTGCGTGCGAGCTGATGAAGCAGGACGGCAACGGTGACGTCCGCAAGCACGGCGGCATCGATCTACCGACGGTGCAGAAGTACCTGAACCTCTGGTACACGCTGTCGCTCGATCTGTTCGGCGGCGAGGTGTCGAGCAACGCGGCCGATGCGTTCGCGGCCGGCCTCAAGGGTCGCTACAAGGAAGACCGCTACGAGGAGCACAAGCTCGTCGGCTCGCATTTCGCGATGGATGTCCTCGAGGGCAACCGCGTCGTCCACAAGGACATCCCGATGCGCAACGCGCTCAACGAGGTGCTGCGTACCGAGTACATCAAGGACTGCCAGCGGGGCGTCGATCGCTGGAACAAGACGATCAAGGACGAGGGCATCGCGTTCGAGCTCAAGCTGCCGTCGAACAAGTTCCACCGCCAGATCGGCATGTGGGCGGGCCTGTGCTTCACGCCCGACGGCGAGATGATCGATCAGGCGACGTTCGATGCGCGCCGCGGTGAGTGGCTGCCGAACGAGGCCGACGAGGCCTACATCAAGAGCCTCATGCACCCGGTCCACGAGCGCGGCAAGATGGCGAATTGGATCGCGCCGCCGGCGAAGGGCATCAACGGCCTGCCGGGTGACTTCGAGTACGTGAAGCTTCCGTAAAATTCCCGAGCCGAGAACGCGCGGGCTCGCGAAAACCGCCCGTGCTACCTTGCGGGCATGTCGACTCGTCGAGGGAAGGTCGTATTCGGCATCGGCGCGTTCGTGTTCGGCGCGCTGACGTTCCTGGTGGCCTCGTCGTACATCGTGTCGCGCGAGCTGCCGCTCTGGCTCGCCGCGATCGTCGGCGCGCTCGCGTTCCCGATGCTGCCGGTGACGTGGCAGCTGATCGGCGAGCGTCGCCGGCGCACGCGGCTCGCCGCGGCGAAGACGCCCTCGAAGTCGACGCTGACACCCGGCGATCGCTACGTGATGCGCGCGGTCGTCGTCGCGGCGGTCGCGCTCGTGCCGATGTTCGCGATCGGCCGGTTCGGCGTGATCCGCGCGGTGTGGAAGCACGGCACGTGGTTCTGGCCGGCGTCGACCGGTAGCTACAGCGAGGCCGGCGGCACGACAAGCCAGACCCCGCTGCTCGCGCGCGTGCCCGAGGATGCCGAGCTCGTCGTCGTGTTTCGCGCCGACGACAAGGCGAAGGACAAGCTCGCCGTGATGGCGTACGGCGACAAGCAGCTGATGGTCGCGGCCCCGAAGGATGCGTCCGACGGCGAGCCGCTCGACGAGAAGATCAAGAAGCTGAATGCCGAGCGCGACAAGCTCCCGTTCGTCAAGATCGATCCGGTCGGCCTCGTGCCGGCGCCGGGCACCGATCTGATCATCGTCGCGAGCGAGAAGTGGGCCGCGAAGGTCGCGCCGAGCTACGGCCCGAGTGGCGCGATCAAGCGCGAGCTCGACCGCGCGCCGAACGGAACGGTCGCGGTCGTCGCGTACGTGCCGAAGTCACCGAGTGCCGCGCTGCCGATCAAGACGCTCGCCGGCTGGCTCGCGAGCAAGGACGACAAGCTCGTGCTCGACGCCCGCCTCGAGGCGATCGATGCGGCCGCCGCCGAGAAGCTGAGCGGCCAGGCGCGCGCGAGCCTCGCCGACAACAAGGACGTGCCGGCGGCGTGCCGCGAGCCGATCGAGAAGATCGTGTCGAAGATCAAGCTCGAGCGCAGCGCGGCGATCGTGACCGTGCACGCCGAGCTCTCCGGCGAAGAGCTGATGCCGCTGGTGTTCTGCGCGCTGAAGACCGATTAACGCTTCTCGCCGCCCATGCACGGATCGGCGCTCGACTTCGTGTCGGTCGGCGCCGACTCGGGGGCGGCCTTCTCGGTCGGCGTCGGCGCCGGCTCGGCGCTGCCGGTCGAGGCGGGGGGCGCTTGCGGCGCGGGCTTCTTGCCGCACGCGGCGAGCGAGAACACGGTGACGAGGACGATCTCGATACGCATCCGCGGCATCGTACTCGTCAGCCGAGCGCGCTCGCCAGGATCCGGCGCAGTGATTCGTCGATGACCGGTACGCTCGCGAGCTCGGCGGAGGTCAGCCACCGGCGCTCGCGCGTGCGCTCCGGCAGCTCGCCGAGCACGGGCTCGGCGGCGGACGTGCCGCGGTAGTACACGACGCGCTTCGTGTGGCGATCCGCGCCGTCGCCGACCTCGTAGTCGACGTGGCCGAGCTTGCCGGCGAGCACGACCGCCGACGTCACGCCGGCTTCCTCGCGCAGCTCGCGCGTCGCCGCCTCCTCGGGCAGCTCGTCCCACTCGATGCCGCCCTTCGGCAGCTCGAACCCGGCGCTGCGGACGCGGATCGCGAGCACGCGACCGTCGTGGACGAGCGCGCACCCCGCGGAGACCTCGCTCGCGTGGCCGGGCAGATCGAGCGTCAGCACGCCGACGAGGCCGCGCGTGCGCGCCTCGCCGAGGAACCACACGAGCGGCGCGTTGCGACGCCAGCCCGGCGGTGCGTCGACGCGATCGGCCACCATGAACAGCGCGAGCAGCCGGACGTCGAGCTCCGCGGCGAGCCGGCGCCACGCCTTGTCCGACGGTGGCTGGCCGCGCTGCGCGGCGTTGTACCAGGGCAGGTTCGTGTCGTGCCACTTAACGAGCGCGAGCAGCCGCGCGTCGGTGACGTCGTGCTCGCGCAGGACGTCGAGCGACTTCTCGGGCTTCGCGGTGCCCGTGATCTTGCCGATGTCGTGGACGCGGCCGAGGTTCTCGAGCAGCTCGACGTCGTCGGCAGAGCAGCCGTTCGCGCGCGCGAGCGCACCGGCGCGGGCGGATACCGCCTCGGAGTGCGCGTGGGCGTTCGCCGCCGTGTGGCGGCGCGGGTTGAGGCCGACCCCAGCGAGCTGGCGGTACGTATCGGCGAGACGAGGATGATCGAGGACGTTCATGGCGCGGTCAACGTACGGCGCGCGAGGCTTTGGCGGAACGATTGTTTCGTGAGCAACTATAACGTGGTGTGATAGCTGCCATGACGTACGAGTGGCTGTTCGCGTTCGTCACGTTCGCCGAGCATCTCAACTTCACGCGCGCGGCGAAACAGCTGCACATCTCCCAGCCCGCGCTGCACGTCCAGATCAAGAAGCTCGCCGACGAGGTGGGACGTCCGCTGTACATCCGGCACGGCCGCGCGCTCGTGCTGACGCCGGAGGGCGAGCGACTCGCGGCGCACGGTCGCGAGGTTCGCGAGCTCGGTCACCAGGTGCTCGCAGAGCTTCGCGGCGAGCGGCCGGGCGATCCGGTCGTGCTCGCGGCGGGCGAGGGCGCGTTCCTGTACCTGCTCGGTCCTGCGATCCGGCGGTTCGCGCGCCGCCATCCGCTGCGCCTCGCGCTCGCCGGCGCGCCCGACGCCATCACGGCGGTCCGCGACGCACGCGCGCACCTCGGCGTCGTCGCGCTCGATGCGGCGCCGCGCGAGCTCGTCGCGACGAAGCTGCGCGACGTCGGTCAGATCGTCGTCGTGCCCGCGAATCATCGACTGGCTGGCCGGCGCAGCGTCGCCGCGAAGGATCTCGCCGGCGAGGCGATCGTGGTCGCGCCGGCCGGCCGGCCGCACCGCGCGATGGTCGAGCGCGCGCTGCACGGCGTCGCGTGGTCGGTCGCCGTCGAGGCGAATGGCTGGCCGCTCATGCTGCACTTCGCGCGGCTCGGGGTCGGGATCGCGATCGTCAACGACTTCTGCGAGCTGCCGCGCGGCATGGTCGGCTTGCCGTTCGCGACGCCGGCGATCACGTACTACGTCGTTGCGCGCGGCCGGATGTCGGAGCCGGCAGCGGCGCTGCGCGCGGCGATCCTCGACGCATGAAACCGATCCGGATCGCCGGTGTCGTGAGGTCGATGTCGAACCGTCGTCTGCTTCATGCCGCCGGGCTGTGCGTCCTCCAGCCACTCGTGCCAGGGGTCATGCTCGCGCCATTCCACGACTATCTGTGGACGCCGGACGACACGCTCGCGCGATCGATCCCGCTGTGGGTGATCGCCGCGAGTGCGGTCGCGGGTGTCGCAGCGGTCGCACTGCTCGTCGGCGGATTGCTGCTGCGCGCGGCGCGGATGTCGCCGGCGGAGATCGGCTGGCGCGCGGAATCGCCGGCGCGCGCGATCGCGCTCGGTGTGCTCGGCGCGATCGCGTCGACCGCGGCGCTGCTCGCCGCGGCGGCGGCGTTCGGTGCGGACGTGCGCGAGGGCCTCGCGCAGATGCTCGGCTACTCGCCGTCGCAGCGGCTGATGTTCGCGAGCGTCGGCATCCTGATCGCGATCGCCGAGGAGTCGCTGTTTCGCGGCTACCTGCAGGGCGAGCTCGCGCGCCGCATCGGGTTTCGCGGCGCGTACGTCGTGACCGCCGTGGTGTACGCGCTGTGGCACTTCCCGATGTTCCAGCCCGCGTCCGTGGTCGCGCGGCTCGGCCAGGGGCTCGTCTACGGCGCGCTGCGCGGCCGCGATCGGCCGCTCGCGAGTGCCGCGATCGCGCACGCGCTGTGCTGGTCGTTCGTCGGGCTCTACTGAAGACCAGCGATGCGCTCGGCGATCACCGACGGACCGATCGGCGCACTCGCCGCGGCCGCGAGATCGTCGTGCAGCTGTTGCCACGCGTCATAGCCGGGCGCGATCCGGCCGAGCGCGCGCTCGACGACGGCGCGCAGCCGCGGGGACAGCGGCGGCACCGGCCACGTGTTGTCGCGCAGCATCATCAGGAGGTCGTAGGTCGACTGATCGCGCGCGAACAGCTCGCGCCCCGTCGCGGCCGCGCCGACGACCATCGCGAGGCAGTGGACGTCGGAGCTCGGATCGCCGCGCCGGCCGCGGACCTGCGCGGGCGCGAGGTAGCGCAGGCCGTACTGGTGGCGCTCGTCGCTGGCGCGTGCACGCAGGTCGGCATGCTCGAACAGCGCGTGGCCGACCTGGCCGCCGATCAGCGTGACGTTGCCGTCGGGCGCGAGCAGGACGTGCTCGGGCTGCACCGCGCCGTGACCGGTGCCGTGGTCGTGGAGGTACGCGAGCGTGTCGCAGAGCTGCAGCGCGATCGAGATCGCGAACGGCTCGTCGCCGATGCTGTGCTCGAGCACGCGCCGCAGATCGTGGCCCGCCCACGCGAGGACGAGCGCGAAGCCGTCGCGCCGCCACGCGCGTCCGACGTAGCGCGGCAGGTGAGGGTGCCGGAACACCGCGTGCGCCGCGGGCACCGCGGACTGCGTCGGATCGATCAGCGCCTTGATCACGACGCGCTCGTGCTCGCCATCGGCCGCGAGCAGCCGGCCGTCGAACACCGCCATCACGAGGCTGTCGCGCAGCAGCGCGTCCTCGCGAACCACGCGCGGCGACAGCCGGAACAGCTCGGGGTGGCGCTCGAGCGGCTCGCCCGCGACGACGACGAGCGGATCGCGCACGAACCCACGCGCGAGCTCGAGCGCGCGGTCGGGAAACCCCGCGATCCGCGCGCCGCGCCGCCATGCATCGCCGTGGCGCGCGAGCAGATCGTACGGCTCGCGGCGCGGCAGCTTGTCGTGGAGCTGGACGAACATGCCGCGCGCCGGATCGAGGCTCGCCTCCCACTCGTCGCCGAGCACGCTGCGCAGCGCGTCGTCGTCGGGGTCGCGCGCGAGCTGCGCGAGCAGCGTGCGTTCGTGCGCGGTCAGCGGCGGCGCAGCCGGCAGCACCGGCTCCTCGTAGACGAACGAGATCGTCGTCGAATCGATGCGCAGCACGTCGCCCGGCAGCAGCGGCGTCGCGATGCCGGGCGCGAGCACGCGATCGCCCAGCCGCGTCGGCCGCGAGCCCGCGACGAGCTCGATCGTCCAGCCGGCCGGCTCCCGCACGAGCCTCGCGTTCCACGGCGGCGTGATCGCGATCGGTGTGTCCGCCGTCGAGCTCGTGCCGATCTCGCGCGATTGCGCGATCTGGTGCGTGACGCGCTTGCCGCCGTGGTGGACGTGGAACCGCAACTACTTCTTGCGCGACAGCAGATCGCCGAACGTGCCGAGCTTCGCGGGCGCCTGCTGCTGCTTCGCCGCGGCGACATCCTCGGGGCTCGCGTCCTTGCTCGCCGCGAGCGACAGCGAGAGCCGGCGCTTGTCGTGATCGATCGCGAGCACGCTCGCCTCGACCTGCTGGCCGACCGACACGACCTCCTTCGGATGGTTGATGCGGCGACCCGCACCGAGCTCGCTGATGTGGACGAGGCCCTCGACCGCGGGTGCGATCTCGACGAACGCGCCGAACGGCTGCAGCCGCGTGACCGTGCCCTTGACGCGCGCGCCCTCGTGGAGCTTCGCGGTCGCGTCGTTCCACGGATCGTTCGCGAGTGCCTTCAGCGACAGGCTGATCCGATCGACCGACTTGCCCTTCTCGATCGCGGTCTCGACCTTGAGCACCGCGACGTCGAGCTCCTGGCCGAGCGCGAGCACGTCCTCGGGCCGCTCGACGCGCTGGTAGCCGAGCTCGGAGATGTGCAGCATGCCCTCGATCCCGCCGAGGTCGACGAACGCGCCAAACGGCTTGAACCCGACGACCTTGCCGCGGATCACGACACCGGGCTCGAGCTTCTTGCGCGTCTCGGCGGCGCGCTTCTCCTTGTCCTCGTCGAGCAGCGCGCGGCGAGACAGCACGAGGTTGCGCGGCTCGTAGCGCGTGATCCGGAACGTGAGCCGCTGGCCGACGTACGTCGACAGATCCTCGACGAAGCGGTTGTCGATCTGCGACGCCGGACAGAACCCTCGCACGCCGGCGACGTCGACCGACAACCCGCCCTTGACGACCTCGGTCACCGTGCCCTCGACGGGAATCCCGAGCTCCTGCGCCTGCTGCAGCTCCGCGCGTGCCTCGGGGCCACGCCCGAGCTTCACGCGCAACGTGAGCACGCCACCGGCATCGGCGACGACGCGCGCCTCGATCGTGTCGCCGACCTTGACGAGCAGCTTGCCCTCGTTGTCGCTGACCTGCGAGCGGTCGAGCGTGCCCTCGGCCTTGCCGCCGACATCGACGAACACGGTGTCCTTGCCGAGCGAGATGATCTTGCCCTTCACGACATCGCCGACGCGCGGCCGCTTCGTGCGCGGTGCGCCCGCTTGCGAGGCCTCGAACATCGAGGCGAAGTCTTCGGAGTCGTCCTTGGGGTCGGCCATGAGGCCGGGCAGACTACCCCTCGACGGTCGCCTCAACAAGGCACGATCATGGCCGGCGGCAGTGGCTCGCGCGTGGGGAACGAACGCCCGCCCCACGGAGCCGGGTGAAGCGGGTTGCGCGCAGCCACCCGCCGCCGGCCATAAACCATCAGTTCGCGACGCGCAGATCGGGCGGCGACGCCGGCTTCTGCGCGGCGGGCGCGGCGGCGCCGACGTTCAGCGTCTTCGCGTTCAGGTTGCCGACCTTGCGCATCGCCCAGTCCCACACGCGCGTCGGCAGGATCGCCTGCATCCACAGGAACATGTTCGTGCTCCACGGCGCGACGTAGCGGGCGGACGCGCGGCGCGCATTGACCGCGCGGCCGATCGCCTTCGCGATGACGATCGGGTTCGACGCGAAGCGGTCCGCCGACTTCGACATCTGCTCGTACTTCGCGAGCGCACCGGCGTACGCGCCGCCCTGCATGACGGCGATGTTCTTCGCGGCGGTCGACTCGAAGTTCGTCCGGATCACGCCCGGCTCGATCAGCGCGACATCGATGCCGAACGGCTTCAGCTCGTAGCGCAATGCATCCGATAGCGACTCGACCGCGTACTTCGTCGAGTTGTAGACGCCGAAGTACGGCAGCGTCAGCCGGCCGCCGACGCTCGACACGTTGACCACGCGGCCGCTGCGGCGCTCGATCATCTTCGGCAGGAACGCGCGCGTCACGTTCATCAGCCCGAACACGTTCGTCTCGTACTGGCGCCGCATCTCGGCGTCCGTGATCTCCGACGTCGGCCCGAGCACGCCGAACCCCGCGTTGTTGACGAGCACATCGATGCCGCGGTGGTTCGTCAGCTGATCGACCTCGGCGACGGCCGCGGCGATCGACGCCTGCGAGGTGACGTCGAGCAGCAGCGTGTCGAGCTTGCCGCCGCTCGCTTCGGCCTTGAGCGACGCGAGCTCGGCCGGTTTGCGACCGGAGGCGATGACGTGGTGGCCCTGCTTCGCGAGGAACAGCGCGGTCGTGCGACCGATGCCTGCGGTGGCGCCAGTGATGAGGACGATCTTCGAGGTGAACGACATGGGGTTGGGCTCCTGAGTGTTCGGGGAATGAATGTTCATTCCGTCTACAGACAAAGAAAAACCGAGGACTTGCCTCGGACAGAACCAAGATTCAGGCGCGGACGGCTTCCCAGATGCACTGCTCGGCGAGCTTCCAGTCGGCCCGATCGAGCTGGAGCTCGACCTCGACACAGCTGCGAATCACGCCGACGAACGCGCCCATCACGAGCCCCATGAGGAGCCGCGGTGGACCCGCCTTGAGCTCGCCGCGCGCCTGGGCCGCGGTCACGACGCTCGTGAACAGCTCGAGCATCCGGGCCTCCACGGCGCGGCTCTCGGCATCGAGGTAACGCGCGTGGTGGTGCAGCTCGAGGAAGATGAATGCGTTCGTGTGCTCGATCGCGAACTGCGCCATTCGCATCCACAGCATGCGGAACTGCTCGCGGGTCGCGGCGGTCGCCGGAAATCCGTCGAGGACGACGTTCGCGAACACCAGCTTCTGCTGGCGATAGATCGCGTTGACGAGCGCTTCCTTGGACTCGAAGTAGCGATAGATCGTCCCGGCCCCGACGCCAGCGCGATCCGCGATCTCGGGCACCGCAGTGCCGAAGAACCCGCGCTCGACGAACAGCTCGAGCGCGGCATCGAGGATCGCCTCGCGCTTGTCGCCACCGGCCGCCCGCCGGGTCGCGATCGCCGGCTGGCTCGCCCGCGACGCCGGCTCCGCCGCGCCGGCGAGGACCGGCTGGCTGTGGCGAGGCTTGGGAGCGGCGGGGTTCGACATCGGCTCGTCTCGTGCGGTGAGGAATGAATATTCATTCCGCGCGCGGCCGGCAAGCATTTTCTACGACGATCTCGCAAGATGCCGAAACCAGAACCGAAAAAAAGCGCGGGCGCGGAACATTCATTCCGCGCCCGCATTGCCGCGAGGATTCAGGGACGATCACTTCAGATCGTCGATGTCCTTCTCGAGCTTGTCGAAGCTGTCGTCGACATCCTTCTTGAAGCCCTCCCAGTTCGCCGAGGCCTTCGCATCGAGGTGGTCGACGCGCGTCGCGATCTCGTTGCGGCGCACGCGCAGCTCGGCCGCCTTCTCCTTCGCCTTCGCGTCCGTCCGCGAGTCGAGCACCGCGAGCTTCGCATCGATCCGCGCGAGCCGCTCCTTCACCGACGCGACGTAGCGCTGCTGCGCCGCCGTCAGGTCCGCCTGGGACTTCGAGAGCTCGGCCTGCTCCTTGGCGACGTCACGCTGCTCCTCGGCGACGTCCTTCTGCTCCTTGCGGACGTCCTTCTGCTCGTCGCGAACATCCTCGCGGTTGTCCTCGACGCGCTCCTGCGCCTTCTTCACTTCGGTTCCGGCTTTCTCCGACTCGCTCTTCTTGCAAGCCGCACCACCGGAAATCGCAAGCGCAGTCGCCAACGACCAAATGAGAGTCTTCATCGCAATTCCTCCTTAATTCGGAGGACGGTTCTGCAACCGAGGTGCCCGCCGCCAGACGGCCCGCGGAGCGTGAATCGCGATCGATTCGTGCGGTGGGCGCACGGTCGCGCGCGTGTGACCGATGCATCTGAGAATTTGTCGTCGACCGATGACAATCGCCGTTCACCAGCGACGATTTCAGAGATCGCCTCAGCGCGATCATGCGCGGTGGAACATGACCTTTCCCAGCGCCTCGTACTCGGCACGCGCTGCGCGCCACAGGTGCGCTTGCGAGATCGCAACCCCTTCGTCGGCGGCCAGGTACGCCGCACGAAGCGCCGCATTCTTGATGTAGCCGCCCGTCATCTCGAACTCGCGGCCGAGTGCGACCGCGTCGATCTCCCCTTCGACAGCGGCGCGGCCTGGAATCATCGCGCGCCACAGTTGCCCTCGCTGGGTCTCGTCGGGAACCGGGAACCGGACGTGGACGGCCAGTCGCCGACGAAACGCCTCGTCGATCGCAGCCTCGTGGTTCGTGGTCAGCAGCGCGATTCCCGTGAATGCCTCGAGACGCTGGAGCAGGTAATTGACCTCCAGGTTCGCGTAGCGATCGTTCGACGACCTGACCTCCGATCGCTTTCCGAACAGCGAGTCCGCCTCGTCGAACAGCACGACCGCATGGCCCGACTCTGCCGCGTCGAACACGGCACCCAGTTGCTTCTCGGTCTCGCCGATGTACTTCGAAACCACTTTGGACAGGTCGACCTGGTAGAGATCCAGCCGGAGCTCCTGCGCGATCAGCGCTGCGACCATCGTCTTGCCGGTGCCTGGGGGCCCGGAGAGCAGCGCCGTGATGCCGCGGCCGGCGCCGATCTTGTCACCGAATCCCCAGTCGTTCAGCACGCGACGTCGATGCCGCACGCGCGCGACGAGCTCGATGATCTGCTCGAACTGATCCGGGGGCAAGACGAGGTCATCCCACGATTGCGTCCGCGTCACGCGCGTCGCGAGTGTTCCCATCGCATCTCCGAGATGAGCACGGATGCCCTCGTGCACGTCGTCGATGCCGATCGCGCTCGGCGCCGCGCACCGTGCCAGGATCGTGCGCGCGGATGCGGTGATCGCGCCGGGGCGCAGCGCGTACGATCGCGCCGCGGCCTCGGTCACGTGGTCGGGCGCACCGCGAAGCGCATCCCGCCAGCACCGTCGCCGCTGCTCGTCGCTGGCTGCTGCCATCCGGTGCTGCACGACCGTCTTGTCGGCAACCGTCAACGCCGTCTCGGCCGTCGCGAGCGCGGGCGCGGCGAATTGCGCGAGCTCCGTCTCGATGGCATCCCAGCACGGGCGCGACCGAAGCTCGTCGAGTCGCTCGAACAGCGGAATCGCGTCGACCATGCATGCCTCGCGAAACACCGCACGGATCTGACGGCGCGCCGTGCTCGGATCGATCGCAATGGCGGGCGCGCGGACACGCAACGTCTGGTAGCCGACGTCACCGGCCGCGTTCGCCAGCAACGTCGAGCGACCCGATCCGTGTGCTCCGACGGCGACGACGAGGACCGGCCTGTTCGATCGCAGCGCGTTCGTCAGCGCCGCCGGAATCTCCTGATCGCTCCGCTGCACGGGCGACAGCTGCGCAATCGAGCGGATCTCGCGATCGAGATCAAGCTCGCCGCGCACCAGCTCCACCACGCGATCCACCACGCGCAGCGACCGCCGGTGCTGGGGCGCGCGCGGATCGCTCGTCACGTCGACGAGCGCGAGTTGCTCGAGATTCGCGAGCTGCGCCGAGCTGACGGGCACGAGCTCGCGCAGGATCTGGACGGACAGGTCGGGGCACGTTGGCGTCGTGAACGCCTGCGCGAGGCGCGCGACTGCCGGCGAGATCTCGATGCACGCGAGCAGCCACAACGCATCGACCTCGACGACCGACAACCCGAGCCGCATCGCGAGCCACTCGAGCGGCGCGGTGCGGCCTGACGTCTCGGCGACCCGCGCGCGAAGCGTATCGACGAGCAACGTCGGTGACGATGCGGGCTCGGGAGCTGTGCCGTCGAGCCAGCCTTCGCAGCGCGCGCGGCCGACCAGCTCGGCGAGCAATGCGACGCACCACGCGATGCGATCGTGTGCGACTTCATCTGCAGACGCATAGGGGACATGCATGGAGCCGCCCTTCGGCCGCGTTCGACGCGAGTTGCGTGGGAGACATCGACGATCGCCAACCGCGCGATTTCAGGGCCGATCACGACGCCGGACGCAGCGGATCATGGCCAGCGGAAGCTCGCAGAGCTCGCTCGTGGTGACGTCATACGCGTCGTACCGGTGCGGGCAATGCTCGAGCTCGACGCTCTCACCCCACTTGAGAGGGTGGTGAGCATATAGCGGTGAAACCACGCCACGCCGCGAGATCCAGATGCACAGATCTTCTGCGCCCCAGCTGCCCACCGGGCACACGGGCTGTTCGATCCAGCGATTACCCCACTCGAACTGCGGGCTCGAGCCACGCATCGCGCGCCACAGCTCGGGAACGGTGGGCACCGACATCCCGAAATCACGACACAACAGTGCAGCTGTCTTCGATCGCGCCTCCACGAGCCCCAGACCGAATGGGCCCCCTCGGTAATCCTTGCTTCCGAAATCCGACCGATCCTGTTCGTGTTCCCAATCGATCAAGTCGCCAGCCAGGATCGGAAACTCCAGCATCTCGAAAGCAGGGACCCATTCGATCCGCGTTTCGCGCGTACACGGATCGACGCCGCGCGCGATTCCGGCCGGGATCCACTTGAAGTGGTTTCCCTCCGCCTGGTTCCAGAAGAGCGGATCCCTGGGCTCTTGCTGGCATCCGGAGAACACGATCACCGCAGCGAGCCCGATCAGCGCCTTCATCGAGACCCTCCCTTCTTGTCGAGATCTCGATTACCTCGGATGTCACTCACAAGCGGGATCCGGCGTTCGACGAGGCTGGTCGCGAGTAGCGCTCGACAGACGAGCTCTGCGTCGTGGTGGCGCTGGATCGCCGCCGGCTTTCCGTTGTCCTCGAACTCCGCTGGCGGCAGCGTTCCCTCGAGCTGTACACGGCCCACCTCGTCGCGGGTGATGAACGCGACGCCGCTTCGGGACTGCAACACGATCCGGACGGGCAGGCCCAGCTTGTCGATCGGATCTTTCACGAAACGTTCGCACGTCGTATCCGGAACACCGTGGAGCTCCGCTCGCTCGACCAGCATTCGACTCGTGTCGAAGCCGGCGCCATCCATCCTCGCGTAGAGCTGCAGCACGCCACTGCGGTCGACCGAGTTCTCCGGGGACATCCGGGTCGCGGGCCCGATCAGCTTGTCACCGCGATGCACGACATCAGCGCCGAGCCGCTGTTGCGCCAGCGCCGATGCCCAGCGTGCCGCGGTCGAGGTTGCCTGCAAGTCGTACGCGTCCTGGGAGGACTCCTCGAACGCCTGCTTGAGCTGTCGCAACCCGTCGAATACGACCTGCGGGCGCGATGCCAGGAGCGGTAGCAATCGTCTCCGCTCGGCGATGATGAGCTTTTCGTTCTGGCTCTCGAGGTCCGTGAGCATCAGCTCCTGGCGACCGAAAAACTCGGCAAACGGATCGCCCGACCCAGACTCGTGGTGGCCGGCGTTCGCAGCTCCCTTCGGAAGGGAGACCGCTTTCGCCTTGGCTTTGAGCCCATCCTTGATCGCAGACGCCAGGCCGTCGAAGACGACCGGGTCTTGCTTGGCGGCCACCAGTTTCGCCGCGATCGCTTTCGAGACCACCTGCGCGAGACCGCCCACGGCCATCGTGATCGCGAGGCCAGCAAGCTCTTCGAAGATCGAAGACCTGGGGGCGGGCGCCTTCGCGTTCGTGATCTCGGTCTGCACGGCGCCGACCGCTGCCCGCTGACGGCCGGCCAGATGGCGCGCGGCCTCGCCGGCGGCGTCGCCCTCGATGTCGAACGTCGCGACGTCCGTCGGGGTTGGCTGCACGTGTTTCGCGTCCGTCATGTCCGGCTGCGGGCGTGCCGGCTTGTCTTGCACTTGAGCGGGGGCATCGTGGACATCGCGAGCCGACGCGGTCAGCACGATCTGGTGGTGCACGAACTCGCCGTTGTGCCACGCGACCGCGACGAACAGATTGGCGCGGTACGCACCGCTACGCGCCGGTGCGAACCGGACGCGCACGGCGGCTTCGTCGGACGAGAAGCGATGCGGGCCCGGCTCGACGCTGAGGCCGTTCATCGCATCGACGCGGAGCGGCTGGGGCACACCGGCGGCGACGTCGGCGTTTCGCAGATCGAGATCGAACTGCGCGGGCATGTTGCCGCTCAGCTTCTTCAGCGTCGCGACCGTGAACGTATGCTCGCTGCCGATCACCTGCTCGCCGAGATCGAAGAACGTCGGGATCGGCGCGAGCGTCGGCGAGGGCGTCTGGTGCGCCTTGCCCTCGATCGCGATCGTCCGGTTCGCGTATCGCGGATCCGAGACGTGCAGGTCGAGCGTCCCGTGCACCGGGCCCGGCTTGTACGGCTGGTACTCGAGCTCGATGTCGTGCTCGTGCGGGTTGTACGTGGTCTCCGACGCAAACAGCGTCATCGGCGCATGCTTGAGGCGAAGCCCGGGGATGCCATCGACAGTCGGCGCGATGCGCGGTCCCTGGTGGCCGTGACCCTGGCCGTCCGCGTACACGAGCGTGCGGCTCACCGAGCGATCACCGACCTCGGTGGTGCCGAGGTCGATCTTGCTCGGTGCATGGATCGACCGGCTGATCTGGTCCACCTGCGCGGGGCTCGGGGGTGTGGCGGGCGCTGCCGGGGGCCGCTTGGCCGGCTCGGGACCGAGGAGGTGGTCGTCGAGCCACTGCTGCCACGGTTCGCGCGGGGTTGATTCGGGGCGACCGAAGAGACCGCCCGGCTTGTCGTTGGTGTCTTGACCCATGGCCGAGCGCTTCGGCCGGGCCGAAGAAAGTTGCGCAACTTTCTTCCGGGGTCGCGATAGGCGCCGTCATGAAGACGCCAAGTGCCATGCATCGCCGGCTTCTCGACCTGCGCGGAGGGGCCGAACCACCACAGATTCAGCCTGCGCCGCGAGCCGAATCGCGCGAAGCCGAGCTCCTGCAGCTGCTGCTCGCGCCCCTCCGCGACGGCGAGACCGCCACCCAGGGACATGATCGCAAGGAGCGCGAGGTCGGCGCGTGGTTCGCCCAGCTCGCGCCGATCGATGCGTTCCAGTTGCATCGCCGGCTGGCGAATCCTCGCAGTGACGATGCGCTAGCAGCCGCGTTCGGCCGGATGATCCCGGCACGCCGCCTGCGACTGCTCGCGTTCCTCGGCGACGCCAAGCGGCGCGCTGCGATGCTGCACGCAGCCGCGCATGCGTGAGCGGACGCGATCAGCGCGCGGCGAGCGTGCGCGGCGGTGCGCTCGGATGCAGCACTGCCCACAGCGCGAGGTGATCGGACACGTTCTTCGCGTCCGCGGTCGCGAACCTCACGGTGTCGAACCCGCGCGTGTAGATCGCGTCGAGCTTCATCCCGAGGTAGCGGTGCGTCGGGCCACTGTCGTGGCACGGCGTCTCGAAGCCGTACGAGCGCACGAGCTGCTCCATGCGGTTGTCCTGCGTCGTGATCGGCACCGGGATCACGTGCGCGAGCCACGTGAAGTGACTCGTGTTGAGATCGCCGGCGATGATCACCGGCGTGTGCTGCCGGCGTGCGTGCTCGAGCACCGGCGTCATCTGCTTCTTGCGATCGGTGATCGTCAGCCGGTTGTCGAGGTGCACTGCGTAGACGGTGACCGGCGCGCTATCGACGTCGAGCGTCGCCGCGATCGCGACCCGCCGGCCGCTGTTGAAGTGGACGTTGAAGTACGGCAGCTCGAGCACCTGCGCCGACGTGATCGGCGCGCGCGACACGATCGCGACGCCGAGGCTGCCTTTGCCCATCGCGTGACCGGGCGCGAAGATCGCGTGGAAGCCGAGCTCCTTGCCGATCGCGCACGCGACGCTGCACGGCACCGCGTCGTCGAACCGCATCACCTCCTGGAGCACGATCAGATCGGCGTGCTCGAGTGCGCGATCGTTGCGCAGGCCCTCGAGCACGCGCGTCGCGGTCTCCATGTGGACGTTGAACGTCACGACGCGCAGCTGGCGAGGCAGCGACGTCGCGAGCGACTTCGTCGGGAACGTGGTCTCGATCGAGCCATCGGCCGGCGTGCCGCGATTCGCGCACCCGACGATGGCCATGCACAGCAGAACCCCCAGGACGTGACGGCGCATGAGCCCACAGAGCTAGCACTTCGCGCGCGGGTTGCCTCGCGCTCGTCGTCTGCCGGGCGTTACCGGCGCGTGCCGGTGCGCGATTTTCGGACCGGCCGCTTGGGCTTTGCCGGCGCGGCGCGTCGGCGTTTCGGCGCGACGTTCGGCTTGCTGCGGCCGTGGCGCAGCTCGGCGCGCGCCCGCGCCTTCGACATCGCCCAGCTGCAGATCGGACACGCGGTCGGATCGTGCTGCTTCGCGGTGCAGTGCGTGCGGCCGAACTGGATGATCTGGAGGTGCAGCGTGTTCCAGCGCTCCTTCGGGAACGCGGCCATCAGATCGCGCTCGACCTCCTCGACGCTGCGCGCGCGGGAGAGCTGCCAGCGCCCGGCGAGCCGATGGATATGCGTGTCGACCGGGAACACCGGCTCGTCGAACGCCTGCGCGAGCACGACGCACGCTGTCTTGTGGCCGACGCCGGGCAGCGCCTCGAGCGCCTGCAGATCGTGAGGGACCTGGCCGCCATGCTGCTCGACGAGGATCTGGCTCATCGCGGCGATGTTCTTCGCCTTGCCGGGCGCGAGGCCGCACGTGCGGATGTACGGCAGGATGCCGTCCGCGCCGAGCTTCGCCATCGCGCGCGCGTCCGGCGCGGCGGCGAACAGCGCGGGCGTCACCAGGTTGACGCGCGCGTCGGTGCACTGCGCGGACAGGATCGTCGCGACGAGCAGCTGGAACGCGTCGCCGTGGTCGAGGAACATCTCGACGTCGGGATGAAGGCGATCGAGGATCTCGAGGATCTTCGCGGCCCGCTCCTTGCGAGCCTTCGGGGCGGTGTCGGTCGTCAGTGCGTGCATGTTCAATCGGGGTCGTCGGGGGCGGGCGAGGCCGGCACCTGCGACTTCGACAGCTGATCTAGCAGAGCGCGCGCGTCCTGGTTGCTCGGCTCGGCGAACACGGCGTCCTTCGCCTTCGCGACCGCCTCCGGCATCCGGCCCTGTGCCGCGAGGGCGCGCGCCTCCTCGGCGAACGCGCGCGCGCCGTGCGGATCGAGCGACTGCGCCTGGTGCAGCTCGCCGATACCGTCGTCGCCGCGGCCGCGCTGGATCAGCAGGCGCCCGAGCTGGAAGTGCGCGGCGGCGTCGCCGGGCGCGATCGCGACCCAGCGGCGGTAGGCGCGCTCGGCCTCGTCCTCGTGCGCGAGCTTGCGCGCGGGGTTGCCGGCCGCGAGCCGGCGCTGCGAGCCGCCCCAGTACTTGTAGTAGTCGGCTGCGACCGACGTCGTGCGATCGACGACGAGCCACAGCAGGATCGCGGCGAGGTGGGCGATCCCGATCGCGGCGCGCGGGGCCGAGCGCCGGCGGCGCGCGCGATTCGCGAGCTCGAGCGGCACGACGAGCGCGACGAGCGCGACCGGTAGCGCGAACGGCAGGCGGACGAGCCACGCGACGACGATCGACACCACGAGGCACGCGCCGACGAGGCGCCAGCTCGTGCGATCGAGCCACGCGCGCGGGCTCGGCATGCGGTCGGCGATCCACAGCCAGATCCGATCCGGGATCACGAGCACGTAGAGGCCGAGCATCAGGTACGCGAACAGCCCGATCTCGAGCCCGGTCGCGATGATCCCGAGATGGAGCGCGATCCCGAGCGGCGCGGCGACCCGCCACGTGCGCTTGCTCCAGATCGTGGCGGCGAGCGCGAGCTCGACGACGATGATCGAGATCGCTGCGACCTTGAAGCCGACGGTCGATCCGATGAGCTTGCCGACGGTGCCGGTCAGCTGCGATGCGAGCGTGCGACCGTCGAGCCACGCGCGATCGAGCTTCGAGATCGCCGCCCACAGGTAGACGATCGCGAGCTGCACGAGCACGAGCCGCAGCGCCCACGATCGAACCGGCGTCGCCGGCGCGGCTTCGGGCGGGGGCTGCCACGGCACGAAGCACGCGAGCAGCAGCACGAGCGCGACGAGATAATGATGCTGGTACGAGTCGAGCTGGCTGCCGAAGTACAGCCACGCGTAGAGCGCGGTCGCGATCGGCAGCGCGATCCGCGTCGCGAGACCGAATGCGGCGACGACGAGCAGGTACGCGATCGCGAGCTGGCAGATCGTGTACGCGACGCGGCCCGGCCCGAGCGCGTCGAGCCACGGCAGCTGCGCGACGTTGAAGTCACTCGCGCCGTAGCGCGGCGCGTGCCGCACCTGGAGCACCGCGTCGAGCGCGAGCAGCCCGAACACGACGACGCGCGCGACCGCGAGCTTTGCCGACGAGATCTCGAACCCGAACCAGAAGCTCGTCGATGGCGGCAGCGGCTTGGCGTGCGAAGGCGCGTGCTTCGGCGCATGCGTCGCCGGCGGGGCGGTGCGCCGGGGCTGCTTGCGTGCGTGCTGCTTGCCGCGCTTCTTCTTCGCCATGTCAGAGCTCGGGCAGCTGGCACATGTCGAACCCGCCGTAATCGACGGGCGCGCGATCGATGTACTTGCACGACAGCTTCACCGTCACCTCGGCGCCGGGATGATCGCTGCACAGCCGGCGCGCCATCGCCTCGACGACCGCGAACCGGCCGCGCCGCGCGAGCTCGATCCACGCCTCGTGGAACTCGTTGCCGAGCGCGACCGGCTTGTGATCGATCTCGAACGCCGGCGTGCACGTCGCCATGCGCATCGGCGAGAACATCCGCCACGCGAACCGCTCGTCGTGCGGATCGCGGTGCGCGAGGTAGTAGCGCAGCGGCAACACGAGCTGGACCGCGACGAAGATCGCGATGAACCAGCCGCGGCGGTCGTGGAAGAACGCCTTCACAGCGGCAGGTGCGCCTGCGAGACGACCGGCGCTGGTCGTGGCGGCGGGTGGTAGGTCAGATCGTCGTCGAGCCGGCTGCCAGGCGGCAGCGACGCGCGGTGGACGACGGTACCCGCCTCGAGCGACGCCACCGCCTGGCCGTCGAGGTAGAGCACGGCGTTGCCGACGAGCGCCGGCACGCGCGGCCCGGGCGCCAGCACGCCGACGAGGTTCAGCGGATCGGTCGCGGCGACCTTGCAGGCCTCGGGCAGCGACGACGGATGGCGCGCCGCGCGCAGCTCGTCGAGCGCCTCGGGCAACGCGAACTGCTCGCCGACGAAGCCGTGGACGAACCGGCCACCGCGGATCTCGCCGCGCGCCTCGAGCCGGCGCAGCGCGACGAGCAGATCGCGCCACGGCGGCAGGCACGACTCGCGCGCGAGCAGATCGCGGAACACGACGCCGTAGCGGTGCAGCAGCTGGCGCGCCGACGCCTCGGCATCGATCGCGTCCGGGCTCGTCGGTGGCAGCAGCGACCACCGGCCCGCCGCGGTCGGAAGCGAGCGCAGCGCGTGATCGGGCCGCGCGCGATCGCGATACCGCGCCTTGCGGATCGCGTCCTGCCAGCTGCGGACACTGGTGGGAGCCGGGACCGCCGTCGTGCGATCGAAGTGGCTCTTGACCTCGCCGCGCTTGCGATCGACGAGCACGCGCAGGCTCGCGAAGCCATCGGCGGTCGCGAGGCCGGCGCCGACGAGCTCCCACAGCGCGTCCTCGATCTCGTCCGGCGCGAGATCGATCCCGGTCGCGAGATCGGGCAAGAACGACGCGCCGACCTTCTGCAGGTGATCGCGCACGAGGCTCGCCGGCGGCGACAGCAGCGGCGGCTGCTCGTGATCGATCGCGGCGGCCGCGCGCAGCCACGTGACATCGCGGCGCAGCATCAGCGCGAGCGGCGCCGATCGCGACGGTGCGGTGCGCGACGGCTTCGCGACGGGCTCGCGCGCCTTGTCGGGCGCCAGCTTGCGGACCGCAGCGCGCGGATCGAGCCGCAGCTTCGGACCCGGCGCCTCGGCGCGCTCGCCGAACTGCATCGTGCGCTGCGGACCGAGCAGCTGCTCGGTCGACAGCGTCGCGAGCTCGTCCTCGAGGGCCTCGTAGCGCGCGTCGCGATCGGGGCACGGGATGCCGGGCAGGGTGCCGCGCGCGAGCGGCGTCGGCTCGCCGCGATGCTCGTTGCGCAGCATCGCGGTCGCGGTCACGAGCGACGTGATCACCTGACACGGCCGCACCGGGACCTTGCCGCTGATCGCCGCGGTCGCCGCCGCCGCGATCTGGTCGCGCGTGCTGCCGGCGAGCCGCGCGGCTTCCGCCGCCGCCTCGGCGAGGTCGTAGCTGTCGCGGTACAGATCGCGGTCGGGCTGGACGAGCCGGCCGGTGACGCGCCCCGGCTTCTTCGGCTTCGCCGCGGGCTCGGGCGTCGGCTCGGCCGTCGGCTCGGCGGCGTCGGCCTCGGGCTCGAGCGTCGGTTTGCGCGGCGACAGCCGGCACCACACGATCTGGCCGGCGAGACACATCTGATCGAGCCAGCTCGCGTCGTAGCCGCACAGCCGCGCGGGCAGCACCTCGCGCTCCCACGCGCCGGCCGCGGTCTCGAAGCCTTGCAGCTGCTCGACGATCCGCGCGAGCCCGTCGGCACCGATCAGCTGCGTGTTGCGCGCGACGCGCTGCCAGCGCAGCAAGAACCGCATCAGCGCCGCCGCGCTCACCGGCTCGATCTCCTTGCGCAGCCGCGCGAGCGTCAGGCGATGGATCCGCGCGAGCACGCGGCGATTGCACCACTCGAGATCGTGCAGCTGGTCGGAGTCGTTCGCGTTGTCGAGGACGACCTGCAGCGTGCTGCCGTGGCGCGCCGGCGAGATCGTCGCCGCCGACGTGAACGAGCCGCGCAGGATCGCGCCATCGCCCTCGAGCGCGAGCAGCGCGACGAGCACCTCGGTGATCGGCAGCCCGAGCTCGATCGCGAGCGCGCGCGTCGACACCGGCCCGCGATGATCGAGGTGCGCGCCGACGATCCGCACGATCGCGGTCTCGCGATCCGGCCGCTCGGCCCACGACGGCGTCGGGATCGGTGGCATGCACGCGACCGCGTCGCCGAGCACGTTGCGGATCGCGCCGATCCGCTCGGTCGCGACCCACGCGAGGTTGTCGGCCCACGACACGCGGATCGCGCGGCCGGTGTTCGCGAGCGCCTCGAACCACCGCGTCGCGTCGGTGCCGAGCGCGAGCCCCATCGTCTCGGGCACCAGCCACAGCGCCATCAGCGCGTCGTGTAGCTCGTCGGCATCGCGCACGATCGGCTGGACCTCCTCGCTCGCGGCGCGGATCGCGTCGGCGTCGAGCACCCCGATGTCCTCGCCGGCAGCATCCGGCATCGCCGGCAGGCCGCGGCGCAGCGCGACCGCGCGGGTCCGGCGATCCTCGAGCGGCGCGTCATCGAGGAACGCGTACGGGTTCGCGTTGAGCAGCTCGTGCGACAGCGGCGACGGCTCGACGGTGTCGCGTGCGAGCACCTGGATGTCGCCGCGCTCGAGCCGCTCGATCAGCTCGCGCAGGCCCTCGACGTCCATCGCCTCGACGAGGCAGTCGCGGATCGTCTCGAACACGAGCGGATGATCCGGGATCTCGCGGTTACCAGGCATCCCGGGCATGCTGCCGGGCAGGTTCTCCGGACACGCCTGCGCGGCGGGGAACACGACCGATAGCGTGTCGGCGGCGCGCATCTTGATCAGGTGCGGCGGCACCTTCTTGCCGTTGCGGCGGCGCAGCACGGTGAGCGAGCGCGTGACGTTCCACCGCCACCGGATCTCGAACATCGGCCGATCGAGCAGCGCCTGGACGAGCGTGTCCTCGGCGCTGTGCGACGGCACGAACCCGAACACCGTCTCGAGCGCGAAGCTGTGCGGCTGGCCGAGCGAGATCACGATGCCGTCGTCGGTCG
Source organism: Kofleriaceae bacterium (assembly GCA_035715365.1). Taxonomy (GTDB): domain Bacteria; phylum Myxococcota_A; class Polyangia; order Haliangiales; family Haliangiaceae; genus JABFXX01. The sequence goes on from DASTLB010000050.1 coordinate 240,181, forward strand.
CGAGCGCCTGGAGCTCGAAGTCGAACGTGCGGCAGAACTTCTTGCGCAGCGCGAGGCCCCACGCGCGGTTGATCCGGCCGCCGAGCGGCGCGTGCAGCACGAGCTGCATCCCGCCGCCCTCGTCGAAGAACCGCTCCGCGATCAGCAGATCCTTGCGCGGCAGCGCACCGAGCGCCGCGCGCGCCGCGATCCAGTACGCGACGAGCTGCTGCGCCGCCCGCAGCGACATGCTCGCCTCGCGTGCGAGCCAGGCCGCGACGAGCTCCATGGGCTCGCCGGCCTCGATCCGGCGATCGACCTCGCCGCGTAGATCGCTGATCTCGTCGGACAGCTCCTTCGTGCGCGCCGGTGCCTCGCCGAACCAGAACGGGATCGTGGGCGGCAACCCGCGCGCGTCCTCGACGATCACTTTACCTGCCTCGATCCGCCGGATCTTCCACGCGGTGTTGCCGAGCTGGAAGATGTCGCCGGCCGAGCTGTCGATCGCGAAGTCCTCGTCGACGGTGCCGACCTGGATCTCCTCGGGCCACTGCACGACCGTGTAGTTGTTGTTGTCCGGGATCGCGCCGCCGCTCGTGATCGCCGCGAGCCGTGCGCCGCGCCGACCGCGCAACCGGCCCGCGATCCGATCGCGATGGATGTGCGCGCCGGTCCGGCCGCGGCGATGCGACACGCCCTCGGACAGCATCGTCAGGATCTGCTCGAGCTGGCGGTCGTCGAGGCTCGCGTACGGCGTCGCGCCGCGGATCAGCGTGCCGAGCTCGTCCTCGCGGATCTCCTCGGCGCCGCAGATCGCGACGATCTGCTGGGCGAGGATGTCGAGCGGTGCATCGCGCACGCCGATCTCGTCGAGGTTGCCGCGCCGCACGCCGCGGATCAGCGCCGCGCACTCGGCGAGCTGGTCTCGCGTCAGCGCGAACAGCCGGCCCTTCGGCGTCCCGCCGAGCGTGTGGCCCGAGCGCCCGACGCGCTGGAGCAGCGTCGCGATCGAGCGCGGCGAGCCGAGCTGGATCACGAGATCGACCGCGCCGACATCGATGCCGAGCTCGAGCGACGCGGTCGCGACCGCGCACTTGACCTGACCGTGCTTGAGCTTCTGCTCGGCGGCGAGCCGCAGCGCGCGCGACATCGAGCCGTGGTGCGCGACGACGTGCTCCTCGCCGAGCCGCTGCTCGAGCGCCGCCGCCGCGCGCTCGACGAGGCGGCGCGTGTTGACGAACACGATCGTCGAGCGATGCTGGGTGACGAGCTCCGCGATCCGGTCGTAGACCCGCCCGAACTGCTCGTTCGACGCGACCGCGCCGAGCTCGTCGTCGGTGATCTCGATCTGGAGATCTAGCTCGCGGCGATGCCCGGCGTCGGCGATGAACGGCAGCGGCCTGCGCGTGCCGACGAGCAGCCGCGCGATCCGCTCGATCGGGCGCTGCGTTGCCGACAGCCCGACCCGCGTCGGTGCACGACCACAGATCTGCGTGACGAGCCGGTCGAGCCGCTCGAGCGAGATCGCGAGGTGCGCGCCGCGCTTGTCGCCGGCGATCGCGTGGATCTCGTCGACGATCACCGTGCGCAGCTCGCCGAGCGATGCGCGGCCCTTCTCGCTCGTCAGCAGGATGAACAGCGACTCCGGCGTGGTGACGAGGATGTGCGGCGGTCGCTTCGCCATCTTCGCCCGCTCGCTCGCCGGCGTGTCGCCGGTGCGCACCGCGACGCGGATCTCGGGCAGCGTGACGCCGCGCTCGGCTGCGTAGCGCGTCAGCTCGGCGAGCGGCGACTCGAGGTTGCGCTGGACGTCGTTCGACAGCGCCTTGAGCGGCGAGATGTAGAGGATCGCCGTGTGATCGCCGAGCGGTGCCTCGAGCCCGCGGCGCACGAGCTCGTCCATGCACGCGAGGAACGCTGCGAGCGTCTTGCCCGAGCCCGTCGGCGCCGCGATCAGCACGTCCTCGCCGGCGCCGATGCGCGGCCATCCCGCGCGTTGCGGCTCGGTGGGACCACCGAACCGTTCGCGGAACCATCCGGCCACGAGCGGATGAAATGCGTCGAGGACGTCGCGCATCGTCACGATCCGGTCGGCGAGAATATCGCTCCTGCGGCCGAACCGGAACGTCAGTTCAGGTCGATCGTACGCGGGTCAGATCCCGGTCGTATTTCCCGACGGGCAGCTCGCCGCGCACCCCGTGGCGCCGGCCGCCGCGCACACCTGAGCAGGCGTCATCGCGCGGCCATACACGTGGACGTTGTCGAGCACGCCGAGGAAGTGCTCGAGCGGCTGCGTCGGCCGCGAGCTGCCGCCGATGAACGTGCCGCCGGGCATGTCGAAGATCGCGAGGTCGGTGCGCTCGCAGTCGCTGAGGTTGCCATCGAGATAGACGCGCAGCTCGCCGCGATTCGCCGCGTCGTACGTGCACGCGACGTGATGCCACATCCCGTCGTGCGGAAAGGCGTCGTTGCTGTCGACCGAGATGCCGCCGTTGAATCCGCAGCGCAGCTCCTGATCGTCACCGAGCGACAGGAAGTACTGATCGCTCGCGTCGAACAGGAAGTAGCGCGAGCCGATCGGCACCGGCTGCGCGGGCAGGATCCACATCTCGATCGTGAAGCTCCGCAGATCGAGATCCGGCGTCGCGCCGATCGTCAGCTGCGACATCGCGCTGAACGCGGCGGCGCCCTCGTCGAACGGCGGCTGGACGTGGCGCTCCGACGCGACGTTCGTCGCCGTCGCATCGTGGCCGAGGCCCGAGCGATCGATCACCTTGTCCATCGTCGTCTGCTCGAAGTCGAGGCACAGCACCGCGCCGGTCGCGTCGACCGTCCGGCACGCGATCGAGCTCGGCCCGCCGTCCTGGGATGACGCACCGCCATCGTCCGATGCCATGCCCGGCGCGCCGTCCGCCTGCACCGCGTCCGGTGGCTCGAACCGACAGGCCGCGAGCACCACCGCGAGCCAGACGACGCGTTGCACGACGATCGATGCTGCAACCGATGTACCGCAGCTAACTCGTGCTGAGCGCACGCGCGCGCCGCGTCGCGCCGACGTCCGCGGTCCCCAGCGCGGGGATCCGGGCCCTCAGTCGCGGTCGGTCGGCCAGCGCTTCGTGTAGTGATAGACGATCTGGTCGTCGCCGTAGCGCCATGACCGGAGCGCACAGGCGTCGCGCACCGCGAGCCACTTCCGCCAGTGGTTGTCAGCAAGCGCCGCGCGCAGCGCGACGTCGCATGCCTCCGCACACGCGCACGGCTTCGCGATCGGTGCGCGCGCGACCGGTGCGCCCGCGACGACGATCAGGCTGCGCAGCGCGAACCACGGCCCGTACACCGGGTGGATCACGAGGCGACTCGGCGCCCACGCACCGAGCCCGGTCGCGACCGCGAGCTGCTGGAACGGCAAGAACGCGCCGTCGTACTGCGCGTGTGCGTGACGCACGCGTGCATCGCTCCAGCGCTCGCTCGCGATCGCACGATCGATCGCGCGCTCGGTGTAGCGATCGAGCGGATCGGCCTCGGCCGCGAGCGCGGGATCGCGCATCGCCGCGACGAAGTGCGGCCACAGCGCGCGCGTGTTGCCGACGAGCAAGCCGAGCTGCGCGGCCTCGCCGTCCGCGACCCACGCGAGCCCGGGCGCGCGCGCGATCGCGCCGGCATCGAACGCGTGCACGAGGTCGAACCCGGCGTCCGCGAGCGTGGCGATCGCGTTTTGCACGGGCTCACCATGCCACTTCATGCGGCGCGCGGCATAGTCGCGACGTGCCGGCGAAGCTTCACCACGAACGGATCGCGCGGTCGGACGCCACGCCCACGCAGTGGTTGATGATGACGCACGGGATCTACGGCGCGGGCAGCAACTGGCGCGGCATCGCGCGCAAGCTCACCGACCGCCGGCCGGAGTGGGGCGTCGTGCTCGTCGATCTGCGGCAGCACGGTCGCTCCGATCCGGGCGAGCCGCCGCACACGCTCGCCGCATGCGCCGACGACGTGGCCGCGCTCGCTCGCGAGCTCGGCGCGATCACCGCGCTCGCCGGCCACAGCTTCGGCGGCAAGGTCATGCTCGCCGCACGCAGCCGCGTCGCCGTTCGTCAGACCTGGATCCTCGACGCGAGTCCGAGCGCGCGCCCCGACGCGATGTCCGATCCGAACAACTCGGTGCTGCGCGTGCTCGCGCTGATGGAGCGACTACCGAGGACCTGGGCGCGCCGCGATGACTTCGTCGCCGCCGTGATCGCCGACGGCCACGACACCGGCCTCGCGCAGTGGCTCGCGATGAACGTCGTGCCCGGTGCCGACGGCACGCTCTCCCTGCGGCTCGATCTCGCCGCGCTGCGCGAGATGCTCGCCGACTACTTCCGGCAGGATCTGTGGGACGCGCTCGCACGCCCGGACGGCGACGTCGAGGTCGTCGTGGCCGAGCGCTCCTCGACCCTGAGCCCGGACGATCGCGACCGGCTCGCGCGTGCGGCCCCGCACGTGCACGTGCACCCGGTGGATGCCGGACACTGGCTCCATATCGAGGCGCCAGCGCAGGTGGTCGAGGTGTTCGCGACTCACTTGCGGTGACGATCGTCAACGCCGTTGGCGGTGGCGACAACCGACCCGAGCAACCCGCGAGCAGCCGCCAGGGCAACCGCGGTCCCCGGCGTGCTGTCGTTCGAACATGGCCTCGCGCGCGGTGTGGTGGTTGCTCGCCGGCTTCGTGCTGCTCGCGGTGTCCGCGCCGGCGCCCGCACACGCCGAGCCCGGGTTCGTGTGGGATGCGCCGGCCGGCTGCCCCGACGCCGCCGCCGTTCGCGCCCGGATCGAGCGCCGGCTGCCCGGCGACGTCCGCGTGCTCGGGATCGAGGTCTCGATCACCCGCGACGGCGACGGCTTCGTCGCCCAGGTCGACACGCGCGCGCTGACCGTCGCGAACGGCACGCGCACCCTGCGCAGCGCGCGCTGCGATCAGCTCGCCGATGCCGTCGCCGTGATCGTCGCCCGCCTCGCGACCGAAGCGCGCCGCCAGCGCGTCGCGACCGCCCCACTCGACACCGGCGATGGCGACACCGACGCCGGCCAGGTCGGTGACGCCGACGAGCCGGCCGCGTTCGTCCATCACCGCCGTCCCGCCACGCCCGTCGACACCGCAGAACGCCCGCGCGTGTGGGGCGGCGGCGTCCGCGCGCTCGCCGTCTCCGGCATCGGCCTCGTGCCGCACGTCGGCCTCGGCGGCGAGCTCGCCGGCTTCGTCCGTCGCCACAACGCGTTCGGCGAGCTCGCGGTGGCACGCTGGGCCGAGCGGCCGATGTACCTCACCGCCGGCGCGCCCGGCCGCGTCGACGTCGGCATCACGCTGCTCGCCGCGCGCGGCGGCTGGGCCTCCGATCACATGCCGCTACGCGGCTGGCTCGGCGTCGAGAGCGGCCTCATGCACGGCACCGGCATCGATCTCTACGCGTCGCAAGGCGGCTCGACGCGGTGGACCGCGGTCGCCGCCGGCTTCGGCGTCGGCTGGCCGATGTCCGAGCATGCGCGCCTCGTCGGCACCTTCGAGCTCGCGGCGCCGGTCGAGCGCGCGCGCTTCGAGCTCGCCGACGGCACGATGGTCTACGAGCCATCCGGCGCCTCCGCCCGGTGCGCGCTCGGCCTCGAGCTCGGGTGGAAATAAGCAATGACCCGTGACGGATCGGCCGCGGTGGCTGCACCAACGCTGCAGATGACGCTGACCTCCGCCGCCCACGCGCTGGAGCCCGCGATGCAAGTCGCCGCTCCATCGTTCGACGAGGTCTACGCGGCGCATGTCGGCTTCGTGTGGCGGACGCTGCGCACGCTCGGGCTGCGCGACGCCCAGCTCGAGGACGCGGTACAGGACGTCTTCGTCGTCGTTCACCGCCGGCTGCCGGAGTGGGAAGGCCGCGCCGCGCTGACGACGTGGCTGTTCGCGATCGCGCGCCGCGTCGCGAGCTCGCATCGCCGCAAGCTCGACACGAAGCGCACCGAGCCGCTCGCCGACGAGCCGGCCGGCGGCGCAGACACGTTCGCCGAGATGTCACGCGCGCAGGCGGCGGCGACCGTGATGGCGATCCTCGATCAGATGGACGAGACGAAGCGCACCGTGTTCGCGCTCGTCGAGCTCGAGCAGCTCTCGGTGCCCGAGGTCGCGCGCATGCTCGACATCAACCTCAACACCGCCTACTCGCGGCTGCGCCTCGCGCGCCACGCCTTCGAGGCAGCGGTCAAGACGCAGGTGAAGCCATGAAGGACGATCTCGGCTCGGCTTCCCGCGCCCTGCTCGACGCCGCCCGCGAGGGGCTGTCGCCCGACGCCGCGGCGATCGCGCGCATGCGATCGCGGATCGATGCCGCGGTCGTCACCGCCGGTGCCGGCACCGCGACCGCGGCGACGACGACGCTCGCGACGAAGCTCGGCCTCGTCGGAATCACGCTCGCGCTCGTCGCCGGCGCGGTGCTCTACGCGCGCCGCGAGCACACCGCGGTCGCCGCGATCGCGCCGCCCGCGCTCGAGATCGATCACGTGGTCGCGCCGCCGACGCCGGCGCTCCACGCCTCCGCCCACGACGACCCGGCGCCGCCACCGGCGCGCGTCGTCGAGCCGCACGCATCGGCGATCGCACCGCGCGCCACGATCGATCTCGGCCGCGAGGTCGCGCTGATCGATCGCGCGATGGCGGCGATGCAGAGCGGCGATCCATCCGCCGCGCTCGTCGCGGTCCACGTGCACGCGCGCGAGACCGCGGGTCACGGCCAGCTCGCCGAGGACGCCGCCGCGATCGAGATCGAGGCGCTGTGCCGGCTCCACGATCCGACGACGGCCGACAAGCTCGCCGCGTTCGACGTGCGGTGGCCCGAATCGGCGCAGCGCTCGCGGCTGTCCGCGCGGTGCCCGTGATCATGCGCGTCGCGGCGCTCGCGCTCGTCGTCGCGATCCCGGCCTGCCGTGACACGATCGTCGTCGGCGAGCTCCAGGAGGTCGTGCAGCTCAAGGCGATCCCGAACCGCGATCTCGATCTGCTGTTCGTCGTCGACAACTCCGGCTCGATGGCGGACCAGCAGGCCGCGCTCGCCGCGAGCTTCCCGCGCATGATCGACGTGCTCGGCGAGCTCGACGAGCTGCCGAACCTCCACATCGGCGTCGTCACGTCGGATCTCGGCACGTCGGGCCTCGATGGCTCGCCACCGGCGCCCGCGGTCGGCCAGCCCGGCGCGGGAGTCTGCAGCGCGACCGGCGACGACGGCGTGCTCCAGCACGCGAACGCGCCCGAGCTCGCCGGCAGCTTCATCGTCGACGCCGACGACGGCGCCGGCGGCCGGATGCGCAACTACACCGGCGAGCTGCGCGACGTGTTCGCGCACATCGCTACCGTCGGCGAGACCGGTTGCGGGTTCGAGCAGCACCTCGCGGCGATGCAGCGCGCGCTCGCGAACCCGGCGAACGCTGGCTTCGTGCGCCCCGACGCGAACCTCGCCGTGATCGTGATCGCCGACGAGGATGACTGCTCGGTCCTCACGCCGAGCTTCTTCACGCCGGACACCTCCACGCTCGGCCCACTGCAGTCGTTCCGCTGCACGACCCAGGGCGTCCACTGCGACCAACCGATCGATGCGGTCGGCGACAAGACCGGCTGCACGCCGCGCGCCGATTCGGCGTTCGTCGCCGATGTCGCGCCGTTCGCCGACGCGCTCGTCGCGGTCAAGGGCGATCCGCGCAGGCTGCTCGTCGCCGGCATCGTCGGCGATCCGGATCCGGTCGCGGTCGCGCCGCGCACGATCAACGGCGAGCTGCAGACCGCGCTCGTGCCGTCGTGCACGTTCACCGGCGCGAGCGGCCCCGAGACGGCCGATCCGGCGGTCCGGCTGTCTGCGTTCGTCGACGCGTTTCCCGGGCGCTCGACGCTGACCTCGATCTGCTCGCCCGATCTCAGCGCGCCGCTCGCGACGATCGGCGCCTCGGCGAAGCAGCTCCTCGGCGATCCGTGCCTCGACACCACGCGGCTCGTCGACCGCTCGCCCGATCCCGGCGTCCAGCCGGCGTGCGAGGTCGTCGACATCCGCGACTCGGCGCCCGACGATCCGGTCGCGCTGCCGAGCTGCGCCGATACCGCTTCCGATTGCTACGAGATGGTCGATGATCCGATCGCGTGTCCCGCGACCCCCGATCATCTACGGATCCGATTTCATCGCACGACTGCGAGCGAGGACACGTGGACGTCGGTGCGCTGCCAGCTGCGCTGACGCTGGCGGTCGCGCTCGTCGCGTGTGACGCAGCGCCAGACCCGACGCCGCACGAGGTCGTCGAGGTCGCGAGCGTGCCCGCGACGCCGTCGCGCGCGCTCGATCTCGTGCTCCAGGTCGACAATTCCGGCAGCACCGTGCATCTGCAGTTCGCGCTCGCCGAGGCGCTGCCGGCACTGCTCGACGCGATCGCGATCGACGGCGAGTTGCCGGATCTCCACATCGCGGTCGTCTCGTCCGACCTCGGCACGACGGGCTCGCTCGATCCGAGCCAGCCCGCGCCGGACATCGGCATGGTCGGGCAGGGCGGGTGTGCCGGCGCCGGCGACGACGGGGGCTTCGTGACGAACGGCGCACCGATCACGGGCACGTTCGTCGTCGATGAATCCGATGGTGCGGGCGGCCGCACGACGAACTACACCGGCACGCTGGCCGACGCCGTGCGGCAGATGGTCAGCGTCGGCAGCGTCGGCTGCGGCTTCGAGCAACCACTCGCCGCGACCCGCCGCGCGCTCGAACGTGCCGACCAGGCGAGCTTCGTGCGGCCGGACGCGAGCCTCGCGGTGCTCGTACTCGCCGACGAGGACGACTGCTCGGTACGCGATCCGCAGTTCTTCACTGCCGACACGAGCACGCTCGGCGACCTGCAATCGTTTCGCTGCACGCGGTTTGGCATCACGTGCGCCGAGCCACTCGACGCGCTCGGGATCAAGACCGCGTGCGCGCCCGACGAGGCCTCGTCGTACGTCGACGGCATCCAGCGGTTCGCCGACTTCTTCGCCGGGCTCAAGCGGCACGACCAGCTCGTGATCGCCGCGATCGCGGGCGTGCCCGATCCGTTCGAGATCATCGAGCACACGATCAACGGCATGCCCCAGCTCGGGCTCGCGCATTCCTGCATGTGGCAGGACACCACGACGACCCACTTCGCGGATCCCGGCGTGCGGCTCGCGGCGCTGGCCGAGCGCCTGGCCAGCCGTGGCGCGTTCGAGCCCGTGTGCACGTTCGATCTGCGGCCCGCGCTGCGCGCGATCGCGCTGCCGATCCGGCGCTCGCTCGGCATCGCGTGCATCGACACCGCGTCGCTCGCCGACACGTCGCCCGAGCCCGGCATCCAGCCGGCGTGCGAGGCCTACGATGTGTCGCCGCAGGGCATCGCGACGCCGCTGCCCCGCTGCCCCGCCGACGGCGACTGCTTCGAGCTCGTCACCGATCCCGCGGCGTGCCCGACCACCGACGATCATGCGCGCATCGCGATCACGCGCACCGCGCCGCCACCGCCCGGCACGCGCGTCGACGTCCGCTGCGAGCGCTGACGAATTTTCGAGGCCGGCCCGACGGCGATGTCGGTACGCCGCCTCGCGTGGTGCGGCGCGCGCTCGGTGTTCTCGCCGGTTGCGCGCTGGCAAACCTCGTGCACACTGACGCTGCGTGCGGCGCCTGCTGCTTGCGATGCTCGCGTGCCTCGGGTGCGGCACTCCGTGCGAGTCCGAGCGCGCGCTGGCGCCGTCCGGCGCGATCCGCCACGCGCGCTTCGTCGGGCCGGACACGTACCTCGAGGTCGCCAGCAACGCGGCCGGTCAGCTCGTGCGCGCGAACTGCGACGGCGACCTCCTGCGCTACGACGCCGGCCTCGCGCCCCGAGACGCGATCGACATCGAGTACCAGCTCGACGACGAGCAGAGCGTCGACGCCCTCGTCCTTGCCGACGACGGCACGCTCGCCGTGCTGAGCTTCGAGCTCGAGTACATCGGGGACATCGACGCGAAGTCGTTCACGCGGCTCGATGTCTACGATCCGAGCGGCGAGCGTCGCTGGCGCGCGGTGCTGTCGACGAACGAGATCACGCACGACTACGACCTCCAGATCGGCCCGGCGCAGGTCTACGTAGCGATCCCGAACCGCGTCATTGCCTCGGACCGCGACACCGGCGCGTTTCTGTGGACGCAAACGACCGACGGCGTCGCCGCGGCCTCGATCGCGGCTGATCCGTCCGGTGTCGTCGTCGCGACGCGCACGCAGCTCGTCGCGTACGACACGCGCGGCGCGATGCGATGGTCGCGGGAGCCCGCGATGCTCGGGCTCGCCGAATACGATCGCGTCGCGACCGCGACCGACGGCTCGATCGCGGTGCTCGGGAACGACGGCGCACTCGCCGACGGCAGCGCGCAAGCGATCGCGATGCTCGATGCCGAAGGCGCGCTGCGGTGGTCCGTGCCGCTCGGCGAGCGGTTCGCCGACCGCGTCACGTCGCTCGTCACCGACGGCGATCAGATCGTCGCCGCCGGCGACTACGGCGGTGCGCTCGGGTTCGCGCCCGACGCGCCGGTCTCGCCGGATGCCGACGGCTTCGTCGCGACGGTCGACGCGGCCGGCGTGCGGTCCGTGACCACGACCACCGGCGCCGGTACCCAGCGCCTCTACCTCACGTCGCTGACCGCGGACACCGTCCTCGGCTACGCGACGAGCTTCGACGATCCCACCGCGCCACACCTCGGACTCGGCGACCTCGCGGTCGATGGCAACGGCATCGCGCTGCTCGAGCTCGCGCGCTGACGGCCTACTCTTCCTTGTCCTTCGCGGCGTCGGCGATCGGCGGCACCTGATCCTCTTGCCGCGCCGGCGGCAGCTCGCGGGGCGGCAGCAGCTCGGGCTCGATCTCGACCTCGCACGCCATGAAGATCGCGGCGTCGAGCTTCTTGAACTTGCGCTTCTTGTACCAGTTGAGCGCGTTCTCGTTGTTCTCGGCGACCTCGAGCACGATGTGGTTCAGCCCGTGGACGCGCGCGAGGTGATGCAGCTGCTCGAGCGCGAACGAGCCGACGCCGCGGCCGTGCCACTCGGGATGCACCGCGAGCTCGTCGACGAACAGCGGCCGCATGTCGCGCTTCTCGAAGTAGCGCGGGTTGATCCAGTTGTCCGAGCCGGTCACCTCGTAGCTGCATTCGGCGTACGCGACGATGTCGCCGTCGACCTCGAACACGAGCTGCTCGATGCCCTCCTCCTCGTAGACCTCCTCGAACCGGTGCTTGCTGCGCGGCCGCTGGTACTCGACGGTCTCGGTGTTGACCTCGCGAAAGCTGACCTTCAGGAAGTCCCAGACGCGGTTGATGTCGCGCCGATGCATGTGCCGCACGTTGATCAGCGGTCCCGCCGGCTTCTTGTTCTTGCCGCGGCCGGCACGCTTCGGGATCACGCTCGCACGATCGGCCTTGTCGTCGGACTCAGACTCGGCCTTCTTCGACGAACGCTTGCGCGCCATTCGCTTCGAGCAAACCTCACGCCGCCGTCCGCGGCAAGCAGGGGCGGGCGAAAACCGTCGAGCACCGCCGGGTGATCCGCTACCTCAGGAGCCGACGCGTGCGACCAGCTGCTGCACCTGCTCGACGAACGCGGCCTTGTGGTGGCGCTCGAACTCGGTCCATGTCGAGAACGTGCTCGGGTCGGCGCGGTCGACGAAGATCTTGCCGTTCAGGTGATCGACCTCGTGCTGGTAGGTCCCGGCCTTGAGGCCGTGCACGACCTCGTCGATCGGCTTGCCGTGGCGGTCCCACGCCTGCACGCGGACGTGGACATTCCGCTTCACGACGCCGCGCAGGTTCGGGACGCTGAGACAGCCCTCGTTGTTGTCGAACAGCTCGTCGTCGACCGGTGTGAGCACCGGGTTGACGAGGATCGTCAGCGGGATCTTGGGCTTGTACGGATAGCGCGGGTTGTCGCGGACCTCGATCGCGCAGATCCGGACCGGCTCGTAGACCTGGATCGCGGCGAGGCCGGCACCGTCGGCGTCGCGCATGGTCTCGACGAGGTCATCGATGAACCGCTGCATCGCGGGGGTCTCGAGCTCTTCGCGTGTGACCTCGCGCGCAGTCTGCCGGAGCACCGGATGCCCGATTTGCGCAATCTTGCGAATCGCCATGCGCGAAATCTAGCAGGGCGCGAAGCCGCCGTTGCAGCCCGGTTAGCGACGTCCACGCGTAATGCAGTTTCCCTCGGGAAAGTTTTGTGTATTGTCCCGGCCACCCAGGAGGGGCCATGCGTCTGTCTCACTTGTTGTTCGTTTGTCTCGTCGGAATCTCGAGCCTTGTTGCCTGTGGTGGCGGCAAGGATGGCGGTGGGGGTGGCGGCAGCGCGGATGCCGCGGTCGACTCGCCGCCGCCGATCGACTCGCCGCCGCCGGTGCAGAACGCACTCGGCCAGCTCTGTCCATTCGCCGCCGGTGGCATGGGCCAGCCGTGCCCCGCGGGCAACGCGTGCGTGACCCTCCAGGGCCTCGGCTCGACGACGACGGGCTACTGCACCCCGGACTGCATGAACATGACGACGCTCTGCACGACGGGCTACACCGGTCCGGCCGGCGGCATGCCGCAGTGCGCGCTGACGACCGCCGCGGGTCAGCCGCCGAACGGCTGCGCGATTGTCTGCACCGACAACGCGCAGTGCCCGACGGGCCTGAGCTGCCTGCAGGTGCCGATGAACACCGTCAAGATCTGCGTTCCGCCCGCGTGATCTAGACGTCCGCGCCGATCGCCTGCTCGATCGACGCCCAGCCTTCGGCGCGCACGCGTGCGGCGAGCTCCTTCTGGAGCTTTCGCGGCCACGCCGGTCCGCCGTAGATGAAGCCGGTGTAGCTCTGCACGAGCGTCGCGCCGGCGCGGATGCGCTTCCACGCATCGTCCGCGGTCTCGATGCCGCCCACGGCGATCAGCAGCACGCGGTCGCCGAGCCGCGCGCGCAGCCGGCGCAGCACGACGAGCGCGCGGCTCTTGAGCGGTGCGCCCGAGAGGCCACCGGCGCCGAGCTTCGCGACCTGCGGCTCGGGGGTCTGAAGGCCGGTGCGCGCGATCGTGGTGTTCGTCGCGATGATGCCGTCGAGCTGGAGTTCGAGCGCGAGGTCGGCGACAGCATCGACGTCCTCGTCGGCGAGATCGGGCGCGATCTTGACGAGCAGCGGCACGCGGCGCAGCGGCGAGGCGCGATCGCAGGCGGCGCGGACGGCCACGAGCAGCGGGCGGAGCTTGTCGACCGCCTGGAGATCGCGCAGGCCCGGCGTGTTCGGCGAGCTGACGTTGACGACGAGGTAGTCGGCGAGCGGCGCGAGGCGGTCGGCGCTGGCGACGAAGTCGGCGAGCGCCTCGGCTTCGGTGACGCGCTTCGTCTTACCGATGTTGATGCCGACGACGCCGTCGCTGGGGCGATGCGCGAGGCGAGTGGCGGCCGCGACCGCGCCGTCGTTGTTGAAACCCATGCGATTGACGAGCGCGCGATCGCGCGGCAGGCGGAACAGCCGCGGCTTCGGGTTGCCCGGCTGCGGGTGGGCGGTGACGGTGCCGACCTCGACGAAGCCGAAGCCGAGCGCGAGCAGCGCGCGCACGCCCTTCGCGTCCTTGTCGAAGCCGGCGGCGAGACCGAGCGGGCTCGGCATCTCGCGCCCGAACGCGTGGACGCGGAGCTCGGGCTCGGTCGACGCGAACAGCCGGCGCATCAGGCGCAGCACGCCGGGGAGCACGACGAGCGCGCGCAGCAACGCGAACGAGATGCGATGCGTGCCCTCGGCCGGTAGCCGCTGCAGTACGAGCCAGTACAGGAACCGGTACATCGCGGCGGCAAGATAGCGTCGGCGATCTACTTCGTCACGTACTCGGCGCCATACTCCGAGGCACGCGATCCGGGCGGTGGCAGCGCCGAGTACGCCCACAGATGAGACAGGTCGAGCTCGATCGCGTCGAACGGCTCGGCCCGGACGCGCACGTCACCGGTGACCGCGCAGAGCAGCAGCCACTGCGAGCCCTGTCGCCGGAACACCTCGACCGTGCGGTAGCGCGGATCGACGAGCCACGCGTGTTCGATCCCGGCGCGCGCATAGATCGGCAGCTTCTCCGAGCGATCGTTGATCGCGGTCGATGGCGAGAGCACCTCGCACACCCAGTCGGGTGCGATCGTGAATGCTGCGCCGGCAGGGACGTGTGGCATTCGATGACGTCGCCATCCGGCGAGATCCGGCACCAGGATGTCTTCGTCGAGATGGAGCTCCGGCTCGTCGAGGATCAGCCAGCCGCCGGGACCGCCGCTGCCGAACTGAAACGGCGGGCCGAGCAGCTGACCGAGCACGGACGCGGCTGCGGTGTGTGGCGCGCCCGGGCGCGGCGACAGGCGCAGCTCGCCACCCGCGATCTCCGCGACCATGTTCGAGGGTGCATCGATCACGTCCTGGTACGTCGCCGGGCGCTTGACCGGATCCGCCACATGTCAAGCGTACCAGAGCGGTCCGACAGCGCGACGCGCGATCTCCGTCGGTGGTACGCCTACGGCGGTGACGGATTTCGTATTCGCGACGTGCCTGCCCGGGATCGAGCCGGCGGTGAAGCTCGAGGTGGCGCGGACGCGTCCCGAGCTCAAGTTCGCGTACTCGCGGCCGGGGCTCGTGACGTTCAAGTCGTCGCGCGGCGTCGCGCCCGAGGATCCGTCGGGGTCGGTGTTCGCGCGGGTGTGGGGGCGATCGATCGGCGCGGCCGGCGATCCGGTGGTCGCGGCGGCCCAGGTGGGCGGTACGAACGCGGATCGCGTGCACGCCTTCGCGCGCGACCCCGACGACGCGGCGGTCGACCTCGCGCCGTGGCAATCGCTCGGCCGCGGCGGACCGGCAAGCGAGGGCGAGCTCGTCGCCGACGTCATCGTGTCGAGCACCGACGCGGCGTGGATCGGCGTGCACCGCCACGACGCGTCGCGACCGCCGCAACCCGGCGGCGCGATCCCGGTCGACGTGCCGGCGGACGCACCGTCGCGGGCGTACGCGAAGATCGAGGAGGCGATCGCGTGGGCGAAGCTGCCGGTCGCGGCCGGGCAGGTCGCCGTCGAGATCGGCGCGGCGCCAGGCGGTGCGGTGATGGCGCTCGCGCGCCGCGGGCTCGAAGTGTGGGGGGTCGATACCGGCGAGCTCGCACCACACGTCCGCGCGCTGCCGAACGTGCACCACCTCGCGAAGAAGGTCGGCGCGCTGCGCTGGGAGGATCTGCCGGAGCGCGTCGACTGGCTGCTCGTCGACGTCAACCTCGCGCCGCAGGTCGCGCTGCACGAGGTGTCGCGCCTCATGCCACGGTTGCGCGGCACGGTGCAGGGCGCGGTGTTCACGCTGAAGATGAACGACTGGTCATTCGTGAACGAGCTACCGTCGCTCGTCGACCGGATCCGCCAGATGGGGTTGCCCGAGGTCGGGCTGCGTCACTTGCCGTCGAATCGCCGCGAGATCTGCGCGGTCGCGAAGCGGTGAGCTACGGCTTCGGCGCGGGTGCCGGCGTGGGCGCCGGTGTCGGCGCCGCGGTGCTCGCGGGATGGAACACGAACGGATAGTTGACGCGGACCTCGCCGGTCTTCGGCTTCGGGAACTCGATGCCCTTCACGACGCCGGCGATGCACGTCTCGACGTTCTTGTTCTTGATCCCGGTCGCGGTCGACGCCGAGACGATGCCGTCGGCGCCGATCGTGAAGTCCGTCATCACCGTGCCCTGCAGCGTCTTGTGCGTGAACAGCTCCTTCTCGTAGCAGTACTGCAGCTTCTGGATGTTGCGCTTGATGTAGCGGCGGATGATCGCCTTGTCGAGCTCGCCGCTGACGACCGGCTGACCGATCGAGACCGTCGGCACGGCGGTGGTGCGGCCTCGCATGCCGCCCGGGCCATACCCGGAGCCCGTCCCCGAGCCCTTGCCGATCGTGCCGTAGCGACCGGTGCCGATCGTGCCCCAGCCCCCGCCGGTGCCGGTGGTGTCGTCGCCGAGCAGCCCGCCGTAGATGTTCGTGTCGTCGAAGCCGCTCGAGATGTCGCCGGTCCCGGTGAGCGACGCGAACGCGCCGCCCTGCGCGGGCTGGCCGTTGCTGAAGTCGAGGAACACGCCGACGTGGGTCACCTCGCTCTGCTTCGCGAACCGCAGCTGCGCGACCGCGGCGGACACGCACGCGTCGACCGCCGGGTCGATGCCGGTCGCGGCGACGTCGATCACCTTGCCGTCGACGGTGATCGTGAAGCTGACCTCCTGCGTGCCGTCGAGTGCCGGAGTGCTCGCGAGCGCCTTCGCGTAACAGGCGAGCAGCTTCGTCCGCGCCCGCTTGATGACCGGGCTCACCGCCTTGGCCGCGAGCGGACCGTTCGTCTTCGGCTCGTTGATCGACAGCGTCGCCTTGCCCGACGGAGCCGCGGCCACGACGCCGACGCTCCCGATCACGATCGCGAATGCCACGAGCTTCGTCATGCGGGCGGTGATGCCATCGCGTGACCGCGCACGCAATCGAAAACGGTCCGCTCGATCAGCGTGGCGACGCACGGCCCGTCAGCCAGCGCTTGACGGTGCGGATGTCCTCGAAGCGCTCGTGATCGTCGCGCACCCGCCGGAGCGCGCGAGAGAGCTCGCGGACGTCGAGGCGCAGCTCCTCCTCCACCATCGCGGGCGTCAGGCTCGCGTACGGGTGGAGCTCGAGCCGCATCCGCCAGTGGTTCTCGGCGTGCATCGCCTCGCACTCGAGCTCGCGGATCTGTTCGGACAGCAGGCGATTGAAGTGAGCGAGTCGCTCGTCCGCGAGCCCGTCGAGGTGTGTCTGATCGACCTGCTCGATCCGCAGCTGCAGATCGAGCAGCTGGAGCAGATCCTTCGCCTCGTACGCGACATTGACCTGCTGCATCAGCGCGGTCTTGCGCGCGCGCTCGACGGGATCGCGCTCGTGATCGGGATGTAGCGCCTTCGCGAGCTGGCGATACACGTCCTGCAGCGCCTTGTCGACCCGCGCACGCTCCTCGGCCTGCCGGCGCTCCGCCGCCGCCTGGCGCGCATTCGGCTTGCGACGCGCGCGGCGTTGCTCGTCGGCACGCGCCTGTGCGTCCGCCATCGCCTGCATCTGCTCGGCGACCGCGCGCTGGAGCTCGTCGATCGAGTCCGTGCCGACACCGCTGAACTCGAAGCCAAACCGAAACTCGAACATGTCACGCATGTTCGCGGCTTCCTCGGCTTCGGCCTCGCGTTGCTCGCGCTCCCAGTCGCGACCCGCGCGGTGCTGGAGGATCGCCGCGAGCTCGGGATCACCGCGCTCGCGCAGCATGCTGTCCGTGGTGTCGACGACGATCCGCAGTAACTTGTCGCGCTGGCGATCCGTCAGCGCGGCGTGATCGAGCTGGCGATCGAGCAGGCGCACCAGCTCGACGGCCGCGCGCCGGTGGTCCTCGACGAGCCGCGCGTGCTCTTGCATGCCGTCGGCGAGCGTCGACTCGAGCTCCGCCCACCCGCGCAGCTCCGCCCGCAGCCGCTCGATCTTGCGCACGAGGCTGTTGAAGCGTTGCTGCTTCTTGCCGAGCGGACGCTCGCGCGTCGACGCGATCTGGAGCTGTCCCTGGGGCTGCGCGAACATGCAGTGACGCTAGCGCGCGCGTCTGACGATCAGCGCGCGAAGCTCAGCGCGGCGCTCGGGCGATGCGGGCGGCGCTCGCGATCGGCGTACGCGCGGTCGAACTCCTGCGGCGTCATCCGCACGCCCATCGGCGGCGGCGGATCGATCTGGATGAACGCGTTGTCGCGAATCCGCAGCGCGCGGATCCGGGCGAGCACGGCGTCTGGCTGCGTCGCCCCCTCGGTGCGGCGCAGGATCGCGATCGCGGCGTCGAGCGCGCGCGGTGCGACCGGGATCCCGCTCTCGTCCTCGCGGCGGAACTCGCACGCGCACAGCGCGACGCGCGCGATCCCCCACGACGGGCTCGTGATCGCGGACATCAGCGTGTCGAACCGACCGGCCTCGAGATCGCTGCACGCCTGGCGCTCCATCGAGAGCTCGACGCTCGGCCGCGTCGGCGGCGTCTGCTGCGCGACGATCCGGTCCATCGTCTCGATCAGATCGGCGGCGAGCTCGCCGTTCGGGCCGAGCTCGGCCGCGGCCTTCGCATACGGATGCGCGTCGACGTGACGGCCCTGACCGGCGAGCGCGCGCGCCATCGCGTGCAGCCCGGCGACGCGCGCCTCGCGTGCACCGCCCTCGGTGATCAGCTGCTGCGCGATCCGCTCGCACTCGACGAACTCGCCCATGCGATAGAGCCCGGTCGCGAGCGCGACGAGCAGGTGGACGTCTCGCGTGCCCATCGCGAGCGCGCGCTTGCCGGCCTCGACGGTGATCGCGTCGTTGTCGCACTGGCTCGCCGCGATCGCGAGCGTCACCCAGTCGTCGGCGGTGCGGAACCGGCGTGACGCGTAGCGCAGGATCGGCACGGCGTCCGACGGTCGCCCGGCATCGAACAGCACGCGGCCGATCAGGCGCGGCGCATCGCTGCGCTCGTGCTGCGCGAGCACGCGGATCGCCTCGAAGCCGTGGCCGACACGGCCGAGCACGACCGCGAGGCTCTGCGCGCGCTTGGGATTCTGCGGCTCGCACGCCGCTGCCCAGCGCAGGTGCTGGATCGCGATGTCGAGCCGATCTTCGGAGGCCGCGGCGAGACCGGCGTCGAATGCGGCGTTGCCGTCGAGCGGCGTCGCGAGGCTCGCGATCTGCCACGCCGGCCCGAGCTGCGCGCGCGCAGCGGCCCGATCCTTCGGCGCGGCCGCGGCCATGCCGCGACACGCGGCGGCGAAACCTTCCGCGTTGCGCTTCGCGCCGAGCATGCTCGCGGCGACGCGCAGCCACGGCGCGGCGACGCCGGACGGATTGCTGATCGCCGCGAGCCAGTGAAGATCGAGCTGGGTCTCGGCCGGCACGTCGGCGGCGGCCGCGGCCGCGGACCACGCCGCGGCGACCGAGCCACCCTCGACGGCGCGCTGGCAGCGCTCGAACAGCATCGCCGAGGGCTCGTACTGCGACGGATCAGCGGCGAGGTCGTGCGCGAGCCGGAGCTCCCAGCCGATCCGCTCGTCGCCGCGCAGCAGCCGCTGGATGTTGCGCATCCCGGCGAGCATGCCGTCGAGGTACGAGCCGTGCTCGGCCTCGAGATCGAGCGCGCGCTCGACGCGCAGGAGCCAGGTGTCGAACAGCCACTCCGGCACGATCGCGCCGAGGTGTCCGCCGAGGTGATCGAGCAGCCGGAGCAGGGCCTGGATCGCGGTCGTGTCGAGCTGGTACCGCGAGCGCCGGACGAGGTGCAGCGCCTCGGTCGCGATGTGGCGATACGCGCCCGCGATCGGCGACGGCGGCCGCGCGGCGGCGGCGAAGTAGTGCGAGAGCGCGATGCCGAGCGCGAGGATCGCGCTGCTCGCGTGCGCGTCGCGGTCCTTCGCCGGCGGCACGAGCACCGTCCACCATTCCTGCGCGAGCGCGTCCGCGGCCGCGAGTGTCGCGGCCTGCGGCACGGCGAGCCGCGCGACGATCGCCGCCGACGCCGGCTCCGCCGACGGCACGGCCGCGATCAGCTCGTCGATCCACGCCTGCTCGATCGTCAGCGCCGCTCGCTCCCCGAGCGCGCGCCGGATCACGGGCGTGTCCATCCCCGGTACGAAGTCCGCGAGGTCGCGCGCGGCGAGCCGGGCGAGCGTCCGCGCGCCGCGATCGAGCCTGCGCTCGACGACCTTGTCCCAATCAGCCGCGGGGCGCGTCGCCGCGAGACGCCACAGCCGGTTGAGCTCGGCCTCGAGCCGGCTCTGGCTGCGGCGCAGCTGCACGATCTGCATCTGGTCGACCGCCTCGTCGAGGTCGCCGCGCAGGATCAGCGTCTTCGCCGCGACGAGCCGCGCCTTGCCGTCGGCGAGCACGCCGCTGCCATCGAGCCCGCTGCACTGCCAGTACGCGACCTCGGCCTGGTCGTCGCGGCCGATCGCGATCAGCGCATCGAGCAGCATCATCGCGTCATCGTCGTCGGTGATCCGGCCGCGCGTCAGCCCGGCGATCACGCGTCCGGGGTCGCCGCGGTGGTGGCCTTCCCACGCATAGGCGCGTGCGAGCAGGCCCGCGTCGGTCTTCCAGTGCGCGATCCGCTTCTGCGCCCACGCGAACGCGTCGCGCGACGGCGGATCCGGCGGCAGCGCGGCCATCGCGTCGTCGGCGAGCTCGATCGCCTCGCCGAGCCGGCCGATGTCGAGGTGCGCGAACGCGATCAGGAGCGCGGCGTGGTGCGGCGCCTGCCAGTCGTTCGGCGGCAGCTTGTTCGCGGCGGCACGATCGAGGATCTCGCGACACCGGTACTGCGCCTCGGCGAACGCCTGGCCCGGGCGCCCGACCTGGCGCAGCCGGCGTACGCAGTCGAGGTGCGCGGCGCCGAACTGCGGCGCGGCGACGGTCGCGCGATCGGCCCAGCGATAGCTCTCCTCGCGACGGCCGACCTCGGCGAGCTGCAGCGAGTAGTTGTGGCACGCGTACGGATTCGCCGGCATCAGGCTCGACGCGATGCCCTGGTGCCGCACGCCCATGTTCTCGAGCGGGCGATCGGCGGCGAACGGCTCGCCCCAGATCGACAGATGCGGCTTCGCGTACATCGGCGCTTCGGCGATCAGCGGCAGGATCTCGCGACGGTCGACCTCGCCATTCAGCAGGCCGGTGACGTAGCGGTTGCGACGCGCGACCGGATGCGTCGGATCGAGCGCGAGGATCGCACCGTCGAGCGAGCGTGCCTCGTCGCGCGATAGCTCGGCGAGCACGCGCAGGAACGCGACGCCGAGCCGCGCCGGTGGCTGGGTCAGCGCCGGTGGCAGCTGCGCGAGCTCGCGGCCCTGCTGCAGCTGCGCGTCGGCGCGCGCGAGGCGCTCGGCGGTCGCGCGCAGATCGTCGAGCGTCAGCTCGGGGAACGCACCGACCGCCGGCAACCGCCGCGCCTTGAGCCACTGCGCGAGGCACTGTCCGAGCTGCTGCGACAGTGGCAGTCCCGGCGTCGAGCCCCAGCTCTCGATCGGCGCGTCCGGCCGGCGCGCGCGCAAGCTCGGCGGCGTCGCGCGCGGCTCGAAGCCGAGCTCGAACCACAGCACCTCGTGGCGCCGCGACACGCGAAAGAACCAGTCGATCGAGTCCTCGACCTGCGGGTGATAGGCGTCGAGCAGCCGCCCGCTGTCATCGACGAGGCGCTCGTCGTCGTGATCGCCGAGCGTCACCACCGGGTGTCGGACGAGGTGGTCGAACACGAGGACCGAGAGCAGACGAGCCACGTACGGGGCCAGCGGCTCCAGCTCTCCGGACATGCGCAACGTGCTCGCCAGAAACGTGGCGCGATGCGGGTATGGAAGCGGTCCCAGCAACCGCGTCAGAGAATAGTGCAAGCCTTCGCCGGCCGCGCGTTTACGGCGGTCTCGGCGCGACCGACCTCGGCTGGACCGACTTCAACCCGCGATCGCCATTCCGCGGATCGCCCAGAGGGCGGTGTGTTACGCTCATTTTCGGCGTGGGGTGACAATCGAAGCCACCCGTCGCCCAAGTCAGCAACCGTTGAAGTTCGCAGATCCGTCGAGGAGACACGTCCGTGGGAACGAAGCTCTACGTGGGCAATCTCAATTACAACACGACCGAGGAATCACTCAGAGCAGCGTTTGGCGCCAATGGTCGAGAAGTCACGAGCGTGTCGATCATCATGGATCGCGAGACCGGACGTTCCCGCGGCTTCGCGTTTGTAGAGATGGCGACGCCCGAGGCGGCGCAGCAAGCGATGCAGGAGCTCGACGGACAGGAGCTCGACGGACGCATGTTGCGCATCAACGAGGCGCGCGAGCGTGAGTCGCGCGGTCCGCGTCCGTTCAGCCCGCGTCCCGGTGGTCCCGGCGGCCCCGGCGGCGGGGGTGGCTACGGCGGCGGTGGTGGTGGCTACGGTGGCGGCGGCGGTCGACCTCCCGGTGGCGGCGGCTTCGGCGGTGGTGGCGGCGGCTTCGGTGGCCGGCCTCCCGGTGGCGGCGGCTTCGGCGGTGGCGGCGGCTTCGGCGGCCGGCCTCCCGGCGCCGGCGGCTTCGGCCCACCGGCGGCCGGCAACGATCGCAAGCGGCGCGGTGGCGACAAGGATCGCGATCGCGACCGCGGTGGCGACGACGATCGCGGCAAGCGCGGTCGGCGCCGGGACGACGACGACGGCGAGTGGTGATCGACGCGCCGCCGTCGCGGCCGGTTGACTCATGAAGACGACGTTTGCCGTCGCGCCCGACGAGGCCGGGCTGCGACTGGACCAGCTGCTGCCGCGCCACGTGGCCGGACTGTCCCGCCGCAAGGCGCGCACGCTGATCGATCTCGGCGGCGTGTTCGTCGACCGCGCGCGCGTCAAGGTCGCGAGCCGCCCGGTGCGCGAGGGTCAGCTGATCGAGGTGCACGTCGCCGCGGTCGAGCGTCTCGAGCGCGAGGTCGAGCCGCCGCCGGCGCCCGCGGTCGTGTTCGCCGACGATCACGTGGTCGTCGTCGACAAACCGGCGGGCCTCGTCACGGCGCCGACGCCCGAGAGCGATCGCGGCGACCTGCTCGATCTGCTGTCGCGCGAGTACGGCGAGGTCTACCTGATCCATCGCATCGATCGACCGACGAGCGGGCTGCTCGTGTTCGGTCGCACGCGCGAGGCGAACAAGATCCTCGGCGACGCGTTCGTCCGCCACGACATCGAGCGCGAGTACCGCGCGGTCGCGATCGGCGCGGTCGCCGAGCAGACGATCGATCGACCGATCGAGGGCCGCGCCGCGATCACGCACGTCACGCCGCTCGAGGCGCTGTACAACGCGACGCTGCTCGCGGTCCGGCTCGAGACCGGCCGCACGCACCAGATCCGGATCCACCTCGCCGGCGTCGGCCATCCGATCGCGGGCGACGCGCAGCACGGCGGCGAGACCGCGCGGACCTTCGTGCCCCGAGCACCGCGGCTGGCACTCCACGCCGCCGTGCTCGGCTTCCAGCATCCCGCCACTCATCAACCGATGCGCTTCGAGAGCGCGTTGCCCGAGCCGCTCGCGCGCTGGATCGAGCGGCTCAGGCTGCCGACCTGACTACTTCGTCGCGTCCTTCTTGGTCGCGTCCGGCGTCTTCTTGTCGGCGTCCTTCTTGACGTCCTTGGCGTCGGTCTTCGTCGCGTCGGTCTTCGTCGCGTCGGTCTTCGTCGCGTCGCCCGGCTTCGCCGCGTCCGGCATCAGGCCGAGCTGCTTCGCCATCGCCATGCTGTTCCGGAACCGCCACAGCTCGGCGATCTTGCCGTCCTTGAGCTTCACGACCTCGGCGTAGTTGCCGGTCACCTGCTTGTTCGTCGCCTTGATCGGGCCCATCGGGCCCTTGTTCGTGCCCGTCATCGTGCCGAGCACGATCACGTAGTCACCGGCGGCGTAGACGTTCGGCGCATCGATCTTGACGTCGGGGAAGGCCGCCAGGAACCCCTGCGTGCTCTTCTCCATCTCCTTCTTGCCCTTGTGGTCGGCATCGCCCGCCTGATCCGACTCGATCACGTCGTCGGTGACGAGCGCGCTGACGTCGGCGACCTTGTGCGCGTTGATCGCGTCGTTCGCCTTCTTGACGGCCTCGAGGTTCGCCTTCTCCTTCGCGTCGTCGGCGGTGACGAGCACGATCGGCGCGCCGTCCCAGCCCTTCTCGAGCGCGGGCCGCGTCTTGCCGGCCTCCTTCGGGAGCACGCCGAGCTGACCGAGGATCGTGCGCTGGTCCATGTAGACCCACTCCTCGGTTGCCTTGTTCTCGTCGTTGATCGCGAGCTTGTGCAGCATCAAGGCGCCGACCTTCTTGTTCGTCGCCTTCATGTCCTTGCCATCGGGCGTCTTCGAGTCGGCGCTGTTCGTGCCGGTCATCAGCTCGACCGCAAGGATGTTGCGGCCGTTCACCATCACGAGCTGCGGGCTCAGCTTCAGATCGGGGAAGCCGACGCGCATGTTCTTGAAGTACTCGACCATCTTGTCGCCACCCGAGATGTCGTCGCCGTCCATCTGGTGCGCCGTGTAGCTGTCAGCGATGCAGTTCTTGCGGAAGTCGTCGAACTTCGCATCGTTGATCTGGTTCACGCACGCGGTGTACGCGGCCGCGAGCTCCTGGCCCGTCTTCGGCGTGGGCTTCGGCGGCTCGGGCGTCGGGTTGCTGCCGGGGCCCGGCTCGGTCGTCTTCGGCGTCGTGCCTTGCGGCTCCTGCGTGCCTTCGGTCTTCTTCTTCTTGCAGGCTGTGGCCGTCGTCGTCAGTGCAATCGCGAGTACCACCGTCGTGCGGATCTTCATCAATGCCTCCTCGCACGCGAGCGTGACATCGCGCTTCGCGATCGTGCAACGAAAGCATGGTCATCGTTTGTACCCAAACGGGTACACGTGTCATGGGGCAGAGTGCCGCACGCTCACGCGGCCTCGAACGTCCACGCCTTCACTACCGCTGCACGCACCGACAATTCATCGAACACTCCCGTCATCGCAGGCGAGCGTGCCAGTGCATTCCACGCTTCGACGGATGCAGCGGTGATGACAATCGATAGATCCCACTTCGCAGCACTCGCATCCGCGGGCAATCCGACGACCGCATCGGCACCTGCGGATTGCAGCTGCGCGCGCAGCAGCTGTGCGAGCTCGACCCGCGTCGCGACCTCGTCGTCGAGCAGCTTCACGAAGCAGAATCGCTGGATCACGGCCGTACCGTAGCACCCGAGTCGCCGCTGCCCGGATCGATCGACGCGAGGACGTACGTCGGCCGCGCCGGGACGAGGCTCGTCGCCGCCGGGTTCCACCGCGAGATGCCCGCGACCAGCGCGCACGGCACGCCCGCGGCACGCGCGCCCGCGATGTCGGTCTCGAGCTGATCGCCGATCATCACGAGCCGCTCGCGCGCGATCCCGAGCCGGTGCGCGGCGGCGACGAACAGGTGCGGCTCCGGCTTGCCGAGGCGCTCGAACACGAGCCGCTCGTGCGGCAACCGGCGCGCGAGCGCGAGCTCGATCAGCGATGCCATCGCGCCGGTCGTGACGCCCAGCTCGCCACCGCCCTTGGGATAGATGAGGTCGGGGTTCGGACACACGAGATCGGGCCGCCGGCCGGCCTCGACCGCGCGCACGATCGCGGACAGCGCGAGCTCGATGCCCTCGACGAACGGCGTGCCATCGTCGTCGCACACCGCGACCGCGTCGATCGTCATCCCCGGCTCGAGCGCGACCGGCACCGCGCCACCCGCACGCACGAACGCCACCGAGTCGTCGGTGCCGAGCACGCACGTGCGCGCGCCGGGCCGCTTGCGAAAGTAGTCCGGCAGCAGCGTCCCCGACGTCACGAATCGATCCGCGGGCACGTCGAGCCCGAAGCCGGCGAACCGGTGCGCGAACGTCTCGGGGGCGCGCGAGGCATCGTTACTGACGATCGCGTACGGGATCTCGCGGCGCGCGAGCTCGCCGAGCAGCGCGGTCGCGCCGGGCAGGGCACCGCTGCCGTCGATCAGCACGCCGAACGCGTCGAGCAGGACACCTTCATACGCGTCGAGCAGCTCCGTGATCGACGCAGCCTGGGGCTCGGTCACGCGCCGATCGTAGCAACCGATTGTCGGACCGGGGTGCTATACGCACGGCGATGCGGCCGTATCTGGATCTGCTCCGTCACGTGCTCGACCACGGCGAGCGCCGTCCCGATCGCACCGGCACGGGGACGATCTCGCTGTTCGGCGCGCAGTCGCGCTACGACCTGCGCGAAGGCTTTCCGCTCGTCACCACGAAGAAGGTGCTGTTCCCGGCGGTCGTTCGCGAGCTGATCTGGTTCCTCAAGGGCTCGACGAACATCCACGACGACCTGCACGAGCACACGCCGATCTGGGATGCGTGGGCCGACGAGCACGGCGAGCTCGGTCCGATCTACGGCTATCAGTGGCGCCACTGGGGCGGCGATCAGATCCAGACCGCGATCGACACGATCAAGCGCGATCCGACATCGCGCCGGATCATCGTCAGCGCGTGGAACGTCGAGGACCTGCCGAAGATGCGGTTGCCGCCGTGCCACGCGTTCTTCCAGTTCTACGTCCAGAACCAGTGGCTCGACTGTCAGCTCTACCAGCGGTCCGCGGATCTCGCGCTCGGCGTGCCGTTCAACATCGCGAGCTACGCGCTGCTGATGTCGATGATCGCGCAGGAGTGTGGGCTGCAGCCGCGCTACTTCGTCCACACGTTCGGCGACGTCCACATCTATCTCAACCACGTCGAGGGCGTGAAGCAGCAGCTCGAGCGCACGCCGCTGCCGCTGCCGAAGCTCGTGCTCGCAGCCAAGCCGACGCTCGAGATGCGCTACGAGGACATCGCGCTCGAGAACTACCAGCACCACCCGTTCATCAAGTTCCCCGTCGCGGTGTGACCGGAGGCCGGGATGGGGCGGGGGAAGCGCAACGCGGAGCCGCAGCTCGCGCTCGACAGCGATGACGAGCTGCTCGTTCATGCCGATGCGCTGATCGAGGCCGGCGATCCGCGCGGCGAGCTCGCGCACCTCCAGCACCAGCGGTCGCGCGGCGATACCGCGAAGCTGCGCACCGCCGAGGCGAAGCACCTGAAGCAGCACGCGGCGGCGCTGCTCGGCCCGGTCGCGCCCGATCACGTGACGTGGCGGCTCGGCTACTTCGATCGCGTGCGGATCGATCGCGGGGGCGCCGACGCGATCGCCGAGGTGCTCGCGCATCCGAGCGCCCGGCTCGTGCGCACGCTCGAGGTCGCGACCGATCACGCGGAGCTGCCGGCGGCGATCCTCGAGCTCGCGCGTCGCCCGCGCCCGACGCTGCGCGCGCTCGTGCTCCACCAGCGTTCGCGTGGGCGGAGCGGCAAGCCGGCGTACTCGACCACGCCGGACACGCACGATCACGAGCGCGGCGATGCGCTGTGGCCGATGCTGCCGAACCTCGAGCGCCTCGAGCTCGCCGGGTTCTCGCTGTTTCACACGATCGCACTGCCGAACGTGACCGAGCTCGTGTTCGACGGCCTTCCGATCTGCGACCGCGGCCGCGCGTGGAAGGTGCCGAAGCTCGCACGCGTGAGGTGGCGCGTCTCGCACGAGCAGCTCCGCCCCTATATCGAGCGCGGCGTCGACCTGCTGGCGGCGCTGTGGAAGTGGAAGCACCCCGCGCTGCGCCACATCGATCTCTCGGATTGCGAGCCGGTCGGCTACGTCCACTATCGGTCGCGGTTTGGCAGCTCGGAAGAATTCGAGGACGACATCCACGAGGTTCGCGAGTTCCTGAGCTTCGAGCTGCAGCACAAGGCCGGGTTCCGCAAGCTCGCGCCGCAGCTCGACGAGCTCGTGCTACCGCGAGGGCGCCACCTCACGACGCGCGCGGCGATCGCGAACTGGCTCGACGATGCGTAGCGAGCTGCGCTCCACGTCGCGTAGCGCGCGTGTCACTCGGTGGCGGTGATCACGCCGGCACGGCCGGTTTGCCAGGTGTTGCCGCGGCGCGCGCCGTGCAGGGCTTGCCGGGGATGAGGCACTTCGCGATCGCGATCTCGATCCTGGCGGCGATGGGTACGGGCTGTGGCGCAGCCAAAAGTGCCCTCGGCGCGCTGACCGGCGGCAAGCCGAACCAGGTCACCGTCGTCAACACCGTGCAGCCGCAGCCGGTCGTCGTGAACGTCGCGCCCGCGCCGGTCGTCGTGCAGGCGACGCCGTCGAAGACCGAGCCGCGCCACGCGCACGTCAAGGCGGCCGCGGGTGGTGCGCTCGCGGGCGCGCTGCTCGGCGGCGCGGTCGGGTTCGCGCTCGACGGCTCGCGCGGCATCGGCAAGGGCGCCGCGGTCGGTGCCGGTGCCGGCGTCGTCGGTGGGCTCGTCGCGCACGAGGTCGCGCACTGATCCACCGAGTGACCGCGCGCTACGCGCGCTGACGGATCAGCCGCTCGATCGTGTAGTGGACGTCGTGCTCGTCCGCCGACTGCTCGCCATCCCAGCTCGGATCGCGAACGAAGCCGCGCGCGTCGAGATCCGGCATGCGGATCGTGCACTCGTAGTGGCTCTCGATCCGCGTCAGGTAGATGTAGCGCAGCTGCGGATGCTCGAGCGCGTCGACGAACAGCCCCGCGCCGCCGACGACGAAGATGTTCTCGACGTCCGGCACACCGAGCGCTTCGTCGAGCGAGCGCGCCGCGATCACGCCGGCCGGCACCGTGTACGGCGAGCGCGACACGACGACGTTGAGCCGATTCGGTAGCGGCGCCTTGCCAACCTCCTTGCTCTCCCACGTCTTGCGGCCCATCACGATCGCATTGCGGCGGCCCGGGCTCGCGGTGCTCGTGATGCGCTTGAAGTGGCGCAGGTCGCCGCGCAGCTTCGGCCACGGCAGGCCATTGTCCTTGCCGATGCCCCAGTCGAGATCTGCAGCGACAACAACATCGAAGGTCACGCGGTCACGCTAACACCAACGATCCCTCGACGTTCACCGCCAGCGCCACGACTGATCGGGCGCGCTGGCGCCGATGAATGGCGATGTCCTACCCGTGGCGTCCGACGAGCGTGCTGTGCGTTGCGAAGATTTCGCGCGATACTGGGTCCACGTGGGCTCGACGGGGGCTCGCTGTGCGGAGGTCGCATGCGTCACGCGCTGCTCGGGTTTGTCGCACTGATGATCGTCGGCTGCACGCCCGAGCGAGTTCCACAATCGCCAGACGGCGGCGACAGCTGCAGCGCGAGTCAGACCCGCTGCGTCGGCCAGAGCTACCAGGTATGTCGCGATGGCGTGTTCACGACCGACGCGACATGCCCGTCGCTGTGTGTCGAGGACGTCGGCTGCAAGGACTGCGATCCCGCGCTCGGCAACGCGTGCAGCGGCAGCAACGTCGTCGCGTGCAACGCCGACGGCACGTACGGCGCGGTCGTCACCGCGTGCGGCAACGGCATGACCTGCCAGAACGCGACGTGCACGAACGTGTGCACCGCCGATGGAGTCGATCTGATCTACGTGATCGACGAGGACCAGCACTTCATGAGCTTCGATCCACGGCTGCTCGGCAGCGCGGATCCGTTCCGGATCATCGGCACGCTGAACTGCCCGGTGACCGGTGGCTCGATCCAGATCCCGACCGGCCCGGTGATCCCGTTCTCGATGTCGGTCGATCGCGACGGCGTCGCGTGGGTCGAGTACTCGAGCGGCGAGATCTTCAACGTGTCGCTGACGACCGCGGCGTGCACCGCGACGCCGTACGTCCGCCAGTCCGCCGGCATGAACCTGTTCGGCATGGGCTTTGTCACCGACGGACCGAACACCGACACCGAGAAGCTGTACATCGTTGGCGGCGGCCAGTCGGCGGAGCCGAACGGACGGCTCGGGTTTGTCGACACGCACAACGCGCAGTACGCACCGCAGATCGTCGGCTCGATCAGCGCGAGCTCGGACTTCTCGCCGGAGCTCACCGGGACGAACGAGGGCCGGCTGTACGGCTTCTATCCGGTGCTGACGAGCGCGCCGGCATACGTCCAGGAGATCGAGAAGACGACCGGCCAGCCGATCGGTCCGCAGTTCCCGCTCGGCACGACCGGCCTCGGCGGCCAGATTCGTGACTGGGCGTTCGCCCAGTGGGGCAACAAGTTCTATATCTTCATCACCACCCAGGACAGCCTCGGCGTCCGCAACTCCACGGTGCGCAGCATCGACAAGGCCACAGGCGTGTACACGATCGAGCTCCAGAACCTGCCGTACTTCATCCCGGGCGCCGGCGTCTCGACGTGCGCGCCCTCGGTCCTCCAGTAGTGGCGACGGTCGCTGTCGTCACCGGCGCGGGACGCGGGCTCGGTCGCAAGATCGCCGAGCGCCTCGCGCGTCGCAACATCCACGTCGTCGCGACCGACATCGACGAGGGCGCGGCGCGCACCACCGCGGCGGTCGTCGACGGCACGCCGTTCGCGCACGATGTCCGAGATCCGGACAGTCACCGCACGATCGCCGAGGCCGCGGCGAAGCTCGGCGAGCTAGCGATCTGGATCAACAACGCGGGCGTGCTCGCCGTCGGCGACAGCTGGCAGGTCGACGACGCGGCCGCGCGCCGGATGGTCGAGGTCAACCTGCTCGGCGTGATCTGGGGCTGTCACGCTGCGGTCGGCGCGATGACGCAAGGCACGATCGTCAACATCGCGTCGATGTCGTCGCTCGTGCCCGCACCGGGGCTCGCGGTGTACGGCGCGTCGAAGCACGGCGTGCTCGGTTATTCGCTGTCGCTCGCGGGCGAGCTGCGGCGCGCGAACAAGCCGATCGCCGTCAGCGCGCTGTGTCCCGACGCGATCAAGGGCGAGATGACCGACGCGGTCGCGCACGATGCGGCCGCAGGCATCCTGTTCTCGTCGGGAACGCTGCTGTCGCTCGATGACGTCGCGGATGCCGCGATCGACCTCGTCGATCATCCGCGCCTCGTGAAGACGATGCCGGCGTATCGCGCCGCGCTGATTCATCTGCTGCGTCCGTTTCCGGCGCTCGGCCTGCCGCTGCTCGAGCGGTTCGCGCAGCTCGGCCGCAAGCGTCAGCGCTAAGCGCCGGTGCTCGCATGGGTCTGCCCTGTTGCCTGTCCTCGCACACGCAGCGGCTGCTAGCGTCGAACGCGGAGGCACCATGGACGACGTCTTTGGCCAGCACAGCATCCTGTACATCATCCTGATCGGGTTCTTCGCGGGGCTCCTCGCGCGCGCGATCATGCCCGGCCGGCAGGGCTACGGCTTCATCGTGACGACGCTGCTCGGCATCGGCGGCGCCGTGCTCGCGACGTACGCCGGGCAGGCGCTCGAGCTGTATCAACCCGGACAGCGCGCGCGGTTTCTCGGCGCGGTGGTCGGCGCGCTGGTGTTGCTCGTGATCGCGAATCTCGTGCGGCGCCGCGACTGATCGCGTTCGCTTGGCGATCGCCGGCTTACAAGATTCCGCTTGCCGGATCTGCGATCGCCACTTAGGGTGACGCCCATGCATTGACGCCAGTCGCCGAGAGACCGCTCTCGCCGCCCACTACGTGATCGTTCGCGCCGACGTCCCCGTTGGCGTCCAGGCCGCGATGATCATCCACGCTGCGGGCCTGGCGAGCGAGCCGGCCGACGGCGCGTGCAAACGCGCCGAGTCGAACCGCAGGTTCGAAAGGCCGCGCGAGCGAGCCGCATACAAAGAGGCAGGCGGCCGCGGCTGCCGCGGGCGCCTGTCGCAGCTGCCCGGAGCTTGCTCTGCGGCGCCGCCGACGGTGATCATTGTCCGGAGGTGCCGGCTGGCCGGACGCTGTCGCGTCCGGCCGGCCGTCGCCCTACTGGCATCGTCCGTCGACGAGTTGCTCGCGATCGCGCGTGCGCTCGACGACGCAGACCTCCCTCACGTTCTCGTCCGTGAACCGGACGAGCCGTATAGAAACGACCCGGCGGCCGCGGCTGCCGCGGGCGCCGGGCGACATGCGCCGATGGCGATCGGGGTGGTCCCGATGCCTCGCGTGCGCGTGCGCCGTCACCTCGCGCACCTGCCGCTGGTGCGCGGTCTCGCAAAGGAACTGTCATGACAACTGAAACTTCGATTCCTCGATCCCTCGACGCGCGCACGTTGCTTCGCCGCATCGACGCGCGTATCCGCCTCGTGCGCCGCGCGATCTCTCACGACCATCGCGACGAGCCGTACTGGCAAGCGTTCGGCTGCTCCGCCGCCGAGGCGCAAGGCGAGCGCGCGATCCTGCGCATGGTCGCGAACCTGCTGCACGTCGAGCGCGCGCACGCCCGCGGTCGCATCCACGGGCGGTTCGCATCGCTCGAGGATCAGCGCGCGTGGCTCGCCACGATGGAGCACCGTCGGTGTGCTCGCGCAGCGCGCTACTGCCGGCTGCCCGACGATGCGACGCTCGCGAAGCTGCGCATCGGCGAGCTCCTCGATCTCGAGGTCGTGAGACCATGAGCTCGGCCCGCCGTAACTCAGCTGGCAGAGTGCGGAGAGTAATGACCTCCGAAGTCGCGGGTTCGAACCCTGCCGGCGGGGCGCTAATTCAGCAGGACTTCGGCGTCGTCGCTCGCCGAGGCTTTGACCTCGGCCTTCGCATCGCTCTTGCTCGAGCTTGCCGAGACCGGATGCGAGTCGGTCGTCGATGCCTTGTGCGCGACCGCGGCCTCGGCGAGGCGCTTCGCGTTGCGCTCCATGATGAACTGCGTGACGTACGGGAACCCGACCTGGATGCCGTTGAGCTTCGGCGCGAGCGTTGCCGACAGCCCGAACATGATCACCGCGGCGCGCTCGACGTAGAACCAACCTTCCGGATACGCGATCGACTTCATGAGATCGCGCAGCTCCTCGCGCTTCATCTCGGGATCCGCGAGCTGCTGCGCGACCGCGGGATCGATCTTGCCGAAGTCGGTGATGTTGAGGTTGAGCAGCTTCTCGAAGTACTTGCGCACCGTGCGCTCGAGCAGCGCGCGATCGCCGGTCGCGGCCATGAAGCCCATGCGATCGATGCCCTTGACGACGAGGTCGTCCTTGCGGGTCATCAGGCCGGACAGGATGTCGAACATGCCGTCGGCGAGGTTGTCGGTGAGCGCGGTCGCGCTGCCGAGATCGAGCACGACGATGCGGACCTGACCGTCGGGGCCGCGCTGGACGAAGAAGTTCCCGGGGTGCGGATCGGCGTGGAAGAACCGATCGATGAACAGCTGCTTGTAGAACACCTTCGTCAGCTTCGTCGCGACGTCGTACGGATCGAGGTTGAGCGTCGCGAGCGCATCCTTCTTCGTGATCTTGACGCCGTCCATGAACGTCATCGTCATGACCGTCGGCGACGACCACTCGGGATAGACCTTCGGGAACAGCACGTCCGGATCGCTCTCGAAGTTCTTCGCCATCCGCGTGACGCAGCGCGCTTCGTTCGCGAGGTCGGTCTCGCGCGCGAGCATGTCCGCGAGCTGCTCGTGGACGCGCGAGATCTGCTGGATCGGAACGAAGTTCTTGTAGACGCGCAGCGCCCAGCCGAGGACGCGCAAGTCGACCTTGATGATCGTCGCGACGTTCGGATAGAGGATCTTCACGGCGAGCCGGTCGCCGGCGGCGTTGCGCGCCTCGTGGACCTGACCGAGCGACGCCGCGGCGATCGGGTCGCGCGCGAACGCGGTGAACACCTCGCTCGGGGGCTTACCGAACGAGCGCTTGAACGTCGCGCTGATCTTGCGGAAGCTCGTCGGCGGGACGTCGTCCTGCATCGGCTCGAGCTCCTCGGTGTACTCGCGCGGCAAGAATGTACCCATGACGGACAGGATCTGGCCGAGCTTGATGTACACGCCGCGCAGCCGGACGAATCCCTTGAACATCCGGCGCGCGTTGCGGCGGTGGATCTTCTTCCAGCGTTCCTTGGTGTCGTAACGAGCTTTCCACAGCCGCGCCCACGACACCTGCCACAGATAGCTGAGGAAGATGATCGC
The DNA here is from genome assembly GCA_035715365.1 of Kofleriaceae bacterium. Classification (GTDB taxonomy): domain Bacteria; phylum Myxococcota_A; class Polyangia; order Haliangiales; family Haliangiaceae; genus JABFXX01. Next base: position 273,655 of record DASTLB010000050.1, read on the forward strand.
GAACACGCGCGTGGCGCGAATGAGTCGAATTGCGGCCCACATCAGTCGAAGCTCGTCGAGGCGACTTCTTCCGATGGTAGCATGCGCGCGTGTCTGACCTCTTCGATCGCGCGGCGAAGTTCTTTTCGGATCTGCAAGGTGAGCTGTGCCGCGCACTCGCTGATCTCGACGGAGCAGCGGACTTCAACGCTGACGCATGGCAGCGCCCGGGCGGTGGTGGTGGTGTGGCGCGCGTGCTCGAGGGTGGCGCGCTGTTCGAGAAGGCGGGCGTTAACTGGTCGAATGTCGATGGCGAGCTGCCGGACGAGATCGCCGCGCACATGCCGGGGCAGGGGCGCACGTTTCGCGCGAGCGGTGTCTCGCTCGTGTTGCATCCGCGGTCGCCGCTCGTGCCGACCACGCACGCGAACTTCCGCTGCCTGATGAAGGGCGACGCGCTGTGGTTCGGAGGTGGGGCAGACCTCACGCCCTACTACTTCTTTCGCGAAGACGCGGTGCACTTTCACCAGACACTCGCCGACGCCTGCGACCGCCATCGGCCCGCCGGAGACTACGATCGGTTCAAGGCCTGGTGCGACGAATATTTCTTCCTGCCACATCGCAACGAGACCCGCGGCGTCGGCGGCGTGTTCTTCGATTACCTCGGCGCGAAGGGCGAGCACTCGCCCGAGCAGGTGTTCGACTTCGTTCGTGACATCGGCCGTGCGTTCGCCCAGGCCTACATTCCGATCGCGCAGCGCCGGCAGACGCTGCCGTACGGCGAGACCGAGCGCGCGTGGCAGCTGCGGCGGCGCGGCCGCTACGTCGAGTTCAACCTGATCTACGACCGCGGCACGCTGTTCGGGCTCAAGACGAACGGCCGGATCGAGTCGATCCTGATGTCGCTGCCGCCGCTCGTGCGCTGGGACTACGACGTGATGGCGCAGCCGGGCTCGCCCGAGGCCGAGCTGCTGACGCACCTGCGCCCGATCGACTGGCTCGGCCGCCAGGCCTGACGCCGGTCGCTTCGAGGGCGGTCCGCGGTCGTTCGCGGCGGGTCGCGGCGTGGCCGCGCGCTTCGTTGTCAGACGTGGATGTTACCCAATGGCCATCGCACGGAAGGTCCCGACGCACCCAGGTCTAGTAGGTCTGGCTTGACGCTCCCCTACCCGTAGCGTACAGAGGAATCATGGCCAAGAAGCAGACTCGACGGAGCATCAGTGTGAGCCGCACGACTTACGAGCGGCTCAAGGCCTTCTGCGAGGCCAACAACATCTCGATGAGCCAGCTCGTCGAGACCCGGGTGAACGACTTCCTGGGCAACGACGTGACCGCACCGGCGGCACCCCGCCCGGTCGCGCCGACGTCACCGCGACCGCTCGGCGAGCCGCCGCGGGTCGCGCGCCCCGAGGCGGTGCGTCCGGCGGAGGCGCCGCGCGTCGCGACCCAGCCGGTGCCGATGACGTCGGCGGCCGCGCGGTTCGCGGTCGAGCCGCCGCCGCCGATCATCAAGCCTCGCCAGCAGGAGAGCGCGCCGAAGCCGGCCGAGAAGCGGCCCGAGCAGATCTTCACGTTCTGAGCGACGCGGGCGACTCGCCGTCGAGCGTCACGTCGCTGTGACCGGGGGAGAGGTGTGCGAGCGGCTTCTTGGCTGCCCGGTTGCACACTGCTGCGTCGGGGCGCGCGCGATTCCGTTCGACGCCGAAAAATAGAACGGGCCCGGTCAGCCAGGCCCGTTTGCTCTGTCGATTACCCTCACCTTACGGCGAGGGGAACACGTGGAGGCTTAAGAAACACCCTCCCTAGAGCTGTGACTGGTACTTTGCATTTCTTTCGTCCTCCCCTGGCATGAGCCAGAGCCCAACACCATACGGCCCGCCAGCAGAATTGCAGCGGCTCCCGGGGTTGGGCCTTCGTAATGGGCGCAACGGCCCGTCTCGAAGTCCACGGTTCGCGATGTCCACATGGTCATCGTGCGTGTGCTCGGCGACGTGAGTCGCAAGGACCATTCTAGGGCAAGCGCCCCGATCGCGCTAGCCCTCCGGAGCGGGCGACGTGCTATTCAGCGCGACGTCGACGAGAAAGATTCCGCATGACGACGCGACCGAGCAAGCAGCTGGACACGTTCCCGAACCCGCGAACGGGCCGCGACTATCACATCCAGTTCGAGTGCCCCGAGTTCACGTGCCTGTGTCCGATCACCGGTCAGCCGGACTTCGCAACGATCTCGATCGATTACGTCCCGGACGAGCTGTGCGTGGAGCTCAAGAGCTTGAAGCTCTACCTGTGGAGCTACCGCAACGAGGGCGCGTTCCACGAGGCCGTGACGAACCAGATCTGTGACGACCTGGTCGGTGCGATCGCGCCGCGATCGATCACGGTCGTTGGCAAATTCTGGGTCCGCGGCGGCATCACGACGAGCGTGACCGTCACCCATACGAAGAAGTAGCAATCAGCGCGTCAGCAGCAGCTGGTGATCGCCGAGCGTCTGCTCCGCGAATGCCGCCTCGCTGAATGCGAAGTACAGCAGCCACGTGCGCACGAATCGATCGTCGTAGCCGAGCGCGCGGATGCGGCCGGCCGCGAGCTTGTCGACGAAGCGCGCCCGCCACGCGCGTAACGTCGGCACGTAGTGCAGGCCGATGTCGTCGGCGCGTGCGATCGCGAAGCCCGCGGATGCGGCCGCGCGTGCAATCGCGGTCAGCGACGGGATCAGCGAGCCCGGGAACACGTAGGTCTGCATCCAGTCGACGCGCTGGCGATACGCGTCGAATCGATCGTCGGGCATCGTGATCGACTGCACGGCGAGCCGACCCGACGGCCGGAGCACGCGCGCGCACGTCGCGAAGAAGCCGGGCAAGAAGTCGTAGCCGATCGCCTCGAGCATCTCGATCGACACCGCGTGATCGAAGTGGCGGCCGGAGCTCGCGAGCGTGCGGTAGTCGCGCAGCTCGACGGTGACGCGATCGGCGAGCCCGGCGTCGGCGACGCGACGGGTGGCGAGCGCGTGCTGCTCGCGCGAGATCGTGATCGCGGTGACCCGGCAGCCACGCGTCGCCGCGGCGTGGATCGCCATGCCGCCCCAGCCGCAGCCGAGCTCGAGCAGGTGATCGCGCGGACCGAGCGCGAGCCAGTCACACAGCCGGTCGAGCTTCGCGCGCTGCGCCTCGGCGAGCGTCGCGGTCGCGGTCGGGAAGTAGGCGCACGAGTACGCGAGCGTCTCGGGGTCGAGGAACAGCTGATAGAGCGCGTTGCCGAGATCGTAGTGCGCGTGGATGTTGCGCGCGCTGCCGTCCGGCGTGTTCGCGGCGCGACGGTGGCGGATCAGATCCGGTAGCTGTGCGATCCGCGTCAGCGGCGACTCGAGGCCACGCGCTCCGGTCGCGCGCAGGAACAGCCGGATCACCGCGACCGGATCGTCGCTCGACCACTCGCCGGCGACGAACGACTCGCCGGCGCCGAGCTCGCCGCGCACGAGCAGGCGCACGAACAGCCGGTCGTCGTGGACGGTGACGCGCGCGGCGGCGCCATGCGGAGTGCCGAGCCGCACGCGCTGGCCCGACGGCAGCACGAGCTCGAGCGGGCCGGCGGTCCACTGCGCCGCGAGCCGTGCGAGCACCGCGCGACGCGCCACGGTCGTCGCGATCGGCCACAGCCGTGGCGACGCAAACACCCTGGGTTGTGCGAGGTCACCGCCGGGCACGGAGCGCACACGTTACTTGATCGAACGCGATCGTGGTGCCGTGGTTACGATCGAAGACGGCGAAGTGATCGGTCGGTGATCTCGCCCGGGCCGGCGGTACGGCACGCCGAGCCGGTGCAGGAGCAGCGCTTGCCAGTGGATGCGGCCGATCACCTGCAGCGTCATCAGCGGATAGCGCGCGGCGGCGACCGCGAGGGTGCGATCGGTCAGCGGCCGGCGGTCGCCGTCGAGCCGCGCGACGAACACGCGCGCGCCGTCCGGGGTATCGACGTGCATCGTGATCGCGAGCCGGTCGCCGTCGAGCGGCGCATCGAACCACAGCTCGTAGCTCGCCGGGCCGTGCAGGAACGGTGACACGAACAGCTCGCGCACATGTGCGAACCCGACGCGCCCGGCGCGATCGGCAAGCCGCTGCGCCGGGCCGAGCACGTAGAGCCGGCGGCCGCCGTACGTGTTGTTGACCTCGGCGATCACCGACTGCAGCGCGCCGCGCGCGTCGTAGTGGAGGAAGAAGCTGACCGGGTTGAACACGTAGCCGAGCACGCGCAGGTTCGTGACGAGCCGCGTGGTCGCCGGTGCGGGCACGCCGTTCGCGGCGAGCAGCGCGCGATGATCGAGGCCGTGCTCGTAGTCGCGATCGCGCAGCGAGAACACGTTGCGACGGCGATACGAGAACAGCCGCAACGTGCGATCGAGCGCCGGCAGCTCGTCGGGATCGACGACGGCGGTGTACACCGGATAGCGAAACTGCCGGCGTGCGTGGACGTCGGCGCGCGCGTGCATCACGTGGCCGGTGTAGAGCGCCGAGCGCGTCACGCGAGCGCCTCGTCGGCAAGCGCGCGCGCGGCCGCCGCGAGCCCGGCGCGCAGGCCGTCCTCGTGGAAGCCGAAGCCGAAGTACGCGCCGGCGTGATACGTGCGCGCGGTGCCGGCGAGCCGCGGCAGCTCGGCCTGCGCGGCGAGCGCGCCGCGATCGAGCTGCGGATGCGTGAACGTCACGTCGTGGATCATGCCAGCGGGCTCGCGACGCGGGTTGAGCGTCACGAGGTAGGGCCGATCCGGCAGGCCCTGCAGCCGCGTCATCGAGTAGGTGACCGCGACGCGTGCGGTGTCCGGATCGGCGACGTAGTTCCATGCCGCGTGCGCGGCCGGTCGGCGCGGCAGGAACGTGCGATCGGTGTGCAGCACGGTGCGGTTCGTGCTGTAGCGGATCGCGCCGAGCACGCGGCGCTCGTCGGCGGTCGGCTCGTCGAGCAGCGCGAGCGCGGTATCGGCGTGGGTCGCGATCACGACGCGATCGAACCGCTGCTCGCCGCCACCGGCGACGATCGTCACGCCGTCGCGATCGCGGGCGATCCTCGCGACCGGGGTCGCGAGCCGCAGCGTGCAGCGGCCGGTCGCCGCGAGCGCCGCGACCAGGGCCTCGACGTAGCGCGTGCTGCCGCCGTCGACGACATGCCACGCGAGCGGTCGCAGCGCGTCGAGCATGCCGTGCTGCTCGAGGAACCGCAGGTACGTCACCGCGGGAAACGCGCCGCAGTGATCCGGCGCGAGCGACCACAGCGCGGCCGCGAGCGGGATCACGAACCGGTCGCGCAGCTCGCCGGCGGGGACGTAGTCGTCGAGGCAGCCAGCGACGCGGCCGGATGTGAGATCGCGGCGCGCGCGCGCCAGAAACCGCACGACCTCGACGAGGAAGCGCCAGTGCCGCGGATCGATGACGCGCCGGCGATCCGCGAACATCGCGGACAGGCTCGCGCTGCCCCACTCGAAGTCGTCGCCCGGCAGGCTGACCGAGAACGCCATCGTCGTCGGCCGCGTCGCGATGCCGAGCGCGCCGAGCAGCCGCATGAAGTGCGGATAGCGCTCGCGGTTGCAGACGATGAAACCCATATCGATCGCGTGGCCATCTGCGCCGACCGTGTAGACGTGGCCGCCGGCGCGTGGCGCCGCTTCGAAGATCGTGACGTCGCAGCGACCGGCGAGCGCACGAGCGGCGCCGAGCCCCGCGATCCCGGACCCGACGATCGCGACGTGCGGCCGGCGTGTCATCGCGGCGCATCCACGAGGATCGGCCCGCGCAGCTGGATCGGTGTCGTCGGGGCGGCGTGCTCGGCGTCGCGCAGCTCGATCGACAGCGCGATCGTCGCGTTGCGCAGCGTCGCCGCGACCGCATCGGTCACCGGGATCCGGACCTCGAGATCGCGCTGCTCGCGCGCAGCGAGCGTGCCCGCGTACAGCATCCGGCCGTCGATCGCCGGCGTTCCCGGGGCGACGATCGCACCGCGCACGTCCCACGCCGAGCCGGTGCCGAGGTTCGCGAGCCGCAGCACGACGCGCACCGCGGGGCCGTTCGCCGTCGCGGTCAGGCTCGCGCGCAGCGGACCGGGCCGCAGATCCGGCGCGCCGCTCTGCGCGGTCTGCTTCGGCTGCCGCCAGCGCTCGCGCAGCGCGCGCCGGGTCTCGAGTGCGTCGGGACCATCGATCACGGCGTCGATCGCGCCGCCCGCGTCGAGCGTCGCGCGGATCGCGAGCGGGCGCGGCTGCTCGAACACGTCGACGAGGTCGAACACCGGGACCTCGAATACGCCGCGATCGTCGATCGTGCCGCGCACCTCGAGCCCACCGACCTGCAGCGTCGCGCGTCCGGCCGCGAGCGCGCGATCGCCGCACGCGACCTCGGGCCCCGCCTCGCGCAGCGTGCGCTCGCCGTCCTTCGTCCGCGTCGTGCCGTTGCCGACCCACGGCGCGATCGCGAGCGGACCGCCCCCGGCGACGAGCCCGAGCCCGGCGACCGTGTACAGCCCGGTCCCGTCCGCGGCGCCGCGCACGATCAGGATGCCGCCGATCGACGTCGCGATCATGCCGACGACGAACGTCGCGATGTTCGGCCGCGTCTCGAGCTCGATCACGCGGTGCTGCCGCCGCACGTTCGTGCTCGGACACGCGCGCGGCTGGACGAACCGCAGGTGGCCGTCGGTCGCGAGCACGATCGTCGCCGCGCCAGCATCGCGCGCGTGCGCCTCGTCGACGAGCTGCTGCGTCAGGTGCGGGCGCAGCGTCTCGGTGCGCTCGACGACGTGACAGCCGGCGAGCGCGACCACCGCAGCCACCGCAGCGCGCATCCCGCACACGATACCGGGGTCAGGCTCCACTTGATCAACCTGGCGGCTTGCAACTGCGCGAATGCTCGATCGTACTTCGCGCATGGAGCCAGATCCCCGGGCTGTCCTCCTGCTCGCGCACGGCGCCGGTGCCGGGATGGCGCACCCGTTCCTGCGCGACATCGCACGCGCGCTCGCGGCACGGCAGGTCGCGACCGTGCGCTGGGAGTTTCCGTACATGCGCGCCGGCAAGCCGCGTCCGGATCCGGCGCCGGTCGCCGAGGCGGCGGTGCGCGCGGCATGGCAGGCGATGCGCGCGCAGTTCGGCGACGCCGTTCCGCTGTTCGCGGGCGGCAAGTCGTTCGGCGGCCGGATGACGTCGCGCGCGCATGCGGCCGCGCCGCTCGACGGCCTGTGCGGCATCGTGTTCCTCGGGTTTCCGCTGCATCCGCCGGAGCGGCCGGGCATCGAGCGCGCCGAGCACCTCGCGCACGCGACCGGCCCGCTGCTGTTCCTGCAAGGCACGCGCGACGCGCTCGCGGACCTCGCGTTGCTGCACCCGGTCGTCGACGCGCTCGGTCCGCGCGCGACGCTGCACGTCGTCGACGGTGCGGATCACGGCTTCGACGTCCTCGTGCGCTCCGGGCGCACGCGTGCGGACGTGATCGCGGAGCTCGCGGACACGATCGTCGCGTGGATGGACCAGGTGATCGCGAAGCTCCCGGAGCGTCGGTGATAAGGTCGGCGCGATGTGGACGAGCTACTCGGCCCGGCACGCCGCGCAGCTGATCGGGCTTCCCGAGTCCGCGGTCCGCAGCTGCATCCGCGACGGGCTCGTCGGCACGCCGGGGATGGTGCCGGCGCAGCTGTCGTTCCGCGACCTCGCCGCGCTGCGTACCGTGAAGGCACTCGTCGACGCCGGGCTGCCGCTGCCGCGCGTGCGCAAGGAGCTCGTGCGGATCCAGCAGATGACCGGGCTGACGATCGCCGAGCTGACGATCGAAGAGCGCGGCGGCCAGATCCACGTCGGTGGCGTCGGCGACGGCGCGCTGCACGCCGGTCAGCTCGCGCTGCCGTTCGACGCGCCGGCGGCATCGCCGGAGCCCGCGGCGCGGCCGAGCGGCGAGATCCGCGAGCTGCCGCGACCGGCCGACGCACCGGCGCCCGCGTTCGTGCCGCCGGTGACCGCCGACGAGTGGATCACGCGCGCGATGGCGCTCGAGGAGCGCGATCCGGTCGCGGCGGTCGACGCGTACCGGCGCTCGCTACGGCTGCGGCCGGACGCGACCGAGGCATGGATCAACCTCGGCCGGCTGTTCGCGGAGACCGGCGACGCGATCGCGGCGCACGACTGCTTCCGCAGCGCGCTCGATCTCGATCCTGGAGATGCGACCGCGTACTACAACCTCGGCGTGCTCGCGCAGGATGCCGGCAAGGAAGCCGACGCGATCGCGCTCTACACGCGCGCGCTCGAGCTCGACCCGAAGCTCGCCGAGGCGCACTACAACCTCGCGACGCTGTTCGACCAGTCCGGCGACTCGCGCTCCGCGATCCGCCACATCAACGAATATCGCAAGCTGACGCGGTGATCGGCTAGATTCACGTCGTGGACATCGCGAACTGGCTCACCGAGCAGATCGAGGCGCACACACCGGAGCGCGAGTCGGATCCCGCCGCCGCAGCGCGGCTCGCGGAGGCCTACGCTGCGCTCGCCGGATCGACGAGCTCCACGCAGGCATTCGGCCTCGCGCTGCCCGCCGACATCGACGGCCGCGATGCGCTGCGCACGCGCGCGCTCGAGGTCCTGAAGCAATGGCTCGGCAAGCTCGACGGCGACGCGAAGGAAAAGATCCGCGCGCAGCTCGCGGGCTATGGCTTCGCGGTCGGGCAATCGTCGTCGGGATCGTCGGGCTCCGGCACGGGCGACAGCTAGTCGCCGAGCTCGGCGAGCCGGCGCTCGAGGAACCGGCGCTCGGGCTCGGAGCCGACGAGCTTGAGCGCGGCGCGATATGCAGCGGCGGCGTCCTTGCGCTTGCCGAGCCGGCGTAGCAGGTCGGCGCGCGCGGCGTGCCACAGGTGATAGTCGGCGAGCGCGTCGCGTAGCTCGTCGACGAGCCGCAGCCCGAGCTCGGCGCCTTGCCACATCGCGATCGCGACCGCGCCGTTGAGCGCGACGATCGGTGTCGGCTGCCGCGCATGCAGCTCGCGATACAGCGCCGAGATCTGCGGCCAGTCGGTCGCCGCTGCCGTCGGCGCCGACGCATGGAGCGCGGCGATCGCGGCCTGCAGCGCGTACGGACCGGGCCCGGCGCGCAGCGCATCCGGCACGAGCGCGAGTGCCTCGTCGATCTGCGCGCGGTCCCAGCGCGAGCGATCCTGATCCTCGAGCAGCACGAGGTCGCCGCCGGCGTCGGTGCGCGCATCGCGCCGCGAGTCGTGCAGCAGCATCAGCGCGAGCAGTCCGCGCGCCTCGCCGTTGCCGACGAGCTCCACGAGCAGCCGGCCGAGCCGGATCGCCTCGCGGCACAGATCGCGGCGCAGCCAGCTGTCGCCGGCAGTCGCGGCGTAGCCCTCGTTGAAGATCAGATAGATCACGGCCATCACCTGCGCCGTCCGCTCCGGCAGCTCGCTCGCCTCGGGCACGACGTACGGGATGCGCGCGTCCTTGATCTTCGCCTTCGCGCGCACGATCCGCTGTCCCATCGTCACCGGCGACGTCAGGAACGCGCGCGCGATCTCCTCCGTCGTCAGGCCGCCGAGCGTGCGCAGCGTCAGCGCGACCTGCGCCTCGGGCGCGAGCGCGGGATGGCAGCACGTGTAGATCAACCGCAACCGATCATCGGCGACCGCCACGAGCTCGGTCGCCGCGCTGCGCTCGCTCGTGTCCTCCTCGCCGACGATCTCGCGCAGCTTGACGCGGCGCCGGATCATGTCGACCGCCTTGTTGCGCGCGACCGCGGCGAGCCACGCGCGCGGCTCGTCCGGCGTGCCCTCGAGCGGCCAGCGCTGCAGCGCCGCGGCGAACGCCTCCTGCACGACTTCCTCCGCGAGATCGAAGTCGCCGTTCGTCACGCGGATCGTCGACGCGAGCACGCGCGCTCGCTCGGCCCGGAACACTTCCTCGATCGCCGCGGCGGCGCGCACGCCCGTAACGTACTACTTCTTCTACGTCACTCAGCCGAACATCATCACGGGACGGATCTCGACCGAGCCCGAACCGATCGCCGCGTCCGGAATGCGCGCCGCGATCTTCGCCGCCTCGTCGAGATCCTTCGCCTCGATCAGGTAATAGCCGCCGAGCGTCTCCCGCGTCTCGGCGAACGGACCGTCGGTCGTCTGCGTCTTGCCCTCGCGAACGCGCACCGTGGTCGCGGTGTGCACCGGCTGCAGCGCATCGCCCGCCTTGTAATGACCCGATGCCTTGATGTCCTGTGTGAACTGCATGTACGCGTTGAAGTGCTTCTGGCGCTCGGCCTCGCCCATGTCCTGCCAGGCCTTCTCGTTGTTGTAGATGAGCAGCATGTATTGCATCGCGGTCTCCTCGTTTGATTCGGCGGTGTGCGGATGAACTCTCGCAAACCGGTCGAACGGCGAGCCCGCGTTTCGACACGCAATCGACGCTCCCGCTAAAAATCGCGCAAGTCACTGAAACTGCTGACCGGTTTCGATCCGGGGTATCGATTTTCGGGTGTGCCCAGCCGGGCGGCGAATTCTCGGCAACCACGCAGCGCCGTGGCCGACACGCGCGCTCACCATGACCCGACCTCGCGAAGTCGTTCCCGGCCGCTTCTACTTCATCACCCGGCGCTGCGCGCAGCGGCAGTTCCTGCTGCACCCGGACCGCGATACGACCCAGGTGTTCGCGTACTGCCTCGCGGTGTCGATCAAGAACTACGAGATGCAGGTGATCGCGTCGTGCGCGATGTCGAATCACCACCACACCGTGATCTTCGATCCCAAGGGCCGCTATCCCGAGTTCCTCGAGAACTTCCACCGGCTCACCGCGCGCGCGATGAACCTCGTGCGCGACAAGCGCAAGGAGAACTTCTGGTCGTCGCACCAGGTCAACGTCGTGCGGCTCGACGACTACGCCGCGGTGCTCGAGAAGATTTGCTACACGTTCGTCAATCCGGTGCGGCACTGCACCGTCTGGCACGAGCGCGACTGGCCCGGCTTCCACACCTACAAGCTGCTGCGTTACGGCCAGACGATGACGGTGGAGCGGCCGCGGTTCTTCTTCCGCAAGGTCAACGACAACAAGCGGCTACCGCCGGTGATCGAGCTCGCGATGACGCTGCCCGACGAGCTGCTCGGGCACCGCACGCGCGAGGCGTTCTTCGCCGAGCTCGACGACCGGCTCGATTTCGCGCGAGAGCAGTGGCTGGCCGAGCACAAGGCCGACAAGCGCAGGCCGATCGGCAAGGCGGCGGTCCTCGCGCAGTCGTGGCGTAGCTACGCGATCGACGATCCGAACCACCCGAACTACGCGAAGTGGCGCGAGCGTCGCAACGCGATCAAGCCGACCCGCGCGACGAAGGACAAGGACAAGCAACGCGACGGCGCGATTCACGACGCCGAGTTCCAGAAGAAGTACCGCAAGGCACGCAAGAAGATGATCAAAGGCGAGCCGTGCGTGTTCCC
>DASTLB010000051.1:0-42189 GCA_035715365.1 Kofleriaceae bacterium
GATCGGCATCAGCACGCCGGTCACCAGCGCGTTGACCACCGCGGTGAACGCAGCGCCGAGCACCACCGCGACGGCGAGGTCGATGACGTTGCCCTTGAACGCGAATTTCTTGAAGTCGCTCCACATGCCGACCTCGTAGCAGAGTTTCACCGTCCGAGGGGACGGTCGCGAGCGGACAGCACTGACATCGATCCGTGCACGGGCACGTCGAACGCGGCCGCGAGACGATGGCGGAACACGTACGTCCACAGCGCGAGCCCGCCGCCATACACGGCGTGATTGACCAGGCTCGAGGGGAACAGCTGCATCGGGGGCGGCGCGTGACGTCCGAACAGGCCATAGCCCATCGCCGGGAACATCACGAACCACGCGATCACCGTCGTCGACGTCCCGTACGCCATCGCGAGCGCGATGTTCATACGCGTCGACAGGCTGCCGGACGCGCGCGCACGTGCGCGCAGCAGCAGCACGCACCCGGTCGCGAGGGTGCATCCGATCAGATAGTGCGTCGCCATCGCGATCGGCATCTCGCCCCGGACCGGCGGCGATTCGAGGATGTCATGGTGCGTGAACGTGCCGCGCGCCATCGAGCCGAACCACCGGCCCGTGGCGACGGGCGGCAAGCCTCGGAGCAGTCCGAGCGCGCGCATCGCGATCGCGCCCGCGTCCATCATCAGCGTCGACAGAGCCCCGATCGCGACGCCCCACCGGATCCATCGTCCCACGCGCATGATGCACCTCGATTTCGTTACAGTGTAACGTAACGGCGATCCGGTATCGTGTCAACGTGGGACGACCGAAGGAGCACGACGCGGCCACCCGGGCGGAGCTACTCGCCGCGGCGGAGCGCGTCGTCGAGGCCGAGGGTCAGCAAGCGTTCTCGCTCCGGCGGATCGCAGCCGAAGCCGGGACGACGACGCGCGCGGTGTACAGCGTGTTCGGGTCGCGCGACGGTCTGCTCGTCGCGCTCGGGACGCGCGCATTCGAGTTGCTCGGAGCGGGCGTCGCCGCGGTCGCCGTCACCGATGACCCGGCCGCAGACCTCGTCGAGTCCGGGCTCGTGTTCCGGACGTTCGCGCTCGAACATCCCGGGTTGTTCGCGCTGGCGGTCCAGTGGACACAGACGTCGCCGGATGTGATCGAGGCGTTCCGACCCGCACGCATCGAAGCCGGCGCCGCGCTGCGGACACGGCTTCACCGCGCCGCGGTTGCGGGCGTGCTGGGCGCGTTCACGATCGACGATGCGTTCAGCGCGTTTCACTCGCTGTGCGAAGGGCTCGCGGCGATCGAGCTGCGTGGCCTCGTGCCGCGAACGGATGCGCCGCGACTGTGGCGCGCAGCGCTTTCGGCGCTCGTGGCAGGGTTCGCGATGCCGGCCCCGGTTCGTCATGCGCGCAAACGCCGGCGTTCGTAGAGCAACGCCCGCTGTGCGCCCTGCGCACGCCGTATCGATTCCGCGTGGTTACCGCGCGGGAGCATAAGACGGCCGTCAGAAAACACGCTTCATCGTCGGTGCCATGTTACCCAGCCGATCATGCTCGGACGCGGCACCACGGTCGGCCTGGTCGCAGCCCTCGCGGCGTGCGGCGGGAATCACCGCGCGGTGACGCCGGCCGCGCGGCCGGTCGCGCAGTCGCGGACCGTCGCGCCACGTCCCGAGCCGCTGACGCCGGACGCGGTGCTCGCGACGATCCAGTCGAAGTACATGCGCGATCTCGAGCGCTGCTACGGTCGCCAGCTCAAGAAGGATCCGCGGCTCGGCGGTCGCGTCACCGTGATGCTGACCGTCGACACGACGGGCCGGCTCAGCGATCGCCGCGCGCGCGGCATCACCGAGCGCGTCGAGAGCTGCGTCGAGCGCGCGATGGAGAGCTGGTCGTTTCCGCCGGCCGCGGCCGACGAGCAGAGCTTCCAGCTGTCGTTCCGGTTGCGGCCGACGTGATCACCCCCCCGCGGGTTACACGGTGATGCGCTCGATCGCGCCGAGCAGATCGTCGAGCTCGAATGGCTTGTGCAGCACGTGAACCTCGGGTCGCTGCAATAGCTCTCGCGCGCGCGGCGTGACCGCGCCACCGGAGATGAACACGATCCGCGCCGCGAGCGACGGGTCGTGCTCGACGAGCTGCTCGTACAACGTGGCGCCGTCGACGTCGGGCATCATCACGTCGCACACGATCGCGCGATACGCCGTGCGCGACGTCGCGAGGTCGAGGCCGGCGCGCCCGTTCGACGCCTCGTCGACGACGTAGCCGCTCGAGCTCAGGCTCGACGCGAGGATCCGGCGCAGCACCGGCTCGTCATCGATCACGAGCACGCGTTCGCCGCTGCCGTTCGGCGCGGCGGCGACGATCGGAACGGGTGGCGGCGGGGTGACGTGCGCAGCATCGGCAGCCGGCAACACGACCGAGAACACCGAGCCGCGGCCGAGCGCGCTGGAGACGTCGATCCGGCCGCCGAGCGCGGCGACGATGCCCTGACACACCGAGAGCCCGAGACCGGTGCCGAGCCCGATCGGCTTCGTCGTGAAGAACGGATCGAACAGCTGGGGCACGACATCCTGCGGGATGCCGGCTCCGTTGTCCTCGACCTCGATCACCACCTCGCCCGGCCAGCGACGGCGGGTCCGGATCACGATGCGGTTGGCGTCGACCGCGCGCTCCGGCATCGCCTGGCTCGCGTTGACGATCAGGTTCACGATCACCTGGACGAGGCGGGCGTCGTTCGCGAGCACGTTCGGCGTGTCGTCCGCGTACTCGGCGGTGAGCGTCGCGCGATGGCGAACGTCGGCCGACACGATCCGGATCGCCGACGCGCACACCGCACGCGGATCGACGACGACCAGGTCCTCCTCGTCATCCTTGCGCGCGAACCTGCGCACGTCGGCGACGACGGTCCGGATCCGCTCGATCCCGTCGAGCATCTGCGTCAGTAGCTCGTCGACCGCGGTGCGCGCGCCGGGGTGGCTCGCGAGCCGGCGCCGCATCAGGTGGATGCTGCCGAGCACGTAGGTCAGCGGGTTGTTGATCTCGTGGGCGACGCCTGCCGCGAGCGTGCCGGCCGCGATCAGTCGGTCGGCGAGCCGGAGCCGGCTCTCCATCTGCTTGCGCTCGGTGATGTCCGCGGTCGAGCCGAACACGTACGCGCGGCCATCCGGCGTGACGTCGACCTGACCCTTGATCTGCAGCCACGTCGGCTCGCCCGACGGACGCACGATCCGGAACTCGGTATCGAACGGCGCGCGGTGCGCGAGCGCGATTCCCACGAGCTCCGCCATCGCGGCCCGGTCATCGGGATGGACGCGATCGCGCCACACCGACGTCGGGATCTCGGCCGCGGTCACGCCGAGCGCGCGCGCGAGCACCGACGAGATCCGCACGGTGTCGTTCGCGGGATCCCACCGCACAGCCCGATCGTGCCGGCCGCGAGCGCGACGTCGAGCCACGCCTCGCGCTCGCGCAACGCCTCCGAGGTCTCGCGGAGCTCGGCGATCTGGCGCTCGAGCTGGACGTTCTTCGTCGCGATCTCGGCCGCCTGGTGCTCGAGCTCGTCGAGCGTCGCGCCGAACCCACCGATCATGTGCAGTAGCCGGCGCGCTCGCGTGCGCAGCGGACGCTCGACGGGGAGCTCGATCCGGTACTCGGCGCGATGCGGCGTCGCGCTCATGAGCTCGACGCGCGCGTCGGGATAGCCCTGCAGGCTCGGCAGCCCGCGCACGATCCCGACGAAGAACCGCAGGGTCGGCAGCGAGCCGACGCGCGCGGGATCGATCGTGACCGCGAGTCGCGCGTGCCGGCGGTCGATCGACTGCATCCGCGCTCGCACCACCGTGAACGCGCGCGGCAGGCCCCACCGCGCGAACAGACCGTACAGATCCCGCAGCGACAGCAGCCGGTTCGCGACCTGGATGAACGGGTGCCCGGCCCGCACGCCGACGCCCGGAACGAACAGCTCCTCGAGCGGCAGCGCGCTCGCGCGTTCCACGCGCTCCATCATCTCGACCCAGATCGTCCAGTCGAGCCGCGCGCGGTGACGACGCTCGAGCAGCGCCGCGATCGGGAGCCCGTCCCACAGCGTCACTGGATCCATGTGGCGTTGCTGCAGGGAATCCAGCACCAGCGCCGCCGACTGCACGCTCACCTCGTTCACGCCGCCTGCACCATAGCCGCAAGCTCGCCGGACGGAACCGCAACACACAATTCGCCGTTGCAGCGGGCGCCAGTGCCCGTCAGCATCGAGGGATGGCTGCGAAGATCGCTGGGTTGCTGGTCGGGCTGTGGATCGTCGTCGCGGGTGCGAAAGCGACCGAGGCGTGCGGGTTCTGGCACATGACCGATCACGAGAAGAAGCTCGACATCAACTGGCTCATCAACTCGGGCGCGATCACGAGCACGAAGACGAAGAAGCGGGTCGGCGCGCTGTACCTCGACATCGAGTCGAAGGACGGCATCAAGGTCGTGACCTCGAAGCGGGTCGTGTTCGACGTCAAGGACGGCAAGCTCCGGCGCTACGGCAAGCCGGTCGGCAGCCTCGCGGCCGATGCGATCACGATCGGCAAGCAGAGCTACATGATCACGTTCTCGGACCAGAAGCCGCTGCACGACATGCCGAGCTGGACGGTCACGGTGAAGCGTGGCGACGACGTGATCGTCGACAGCACCGATGCATCTGCGCTGTGCGCCGCGATGGACCGAGCGCGCACGGGCAAGCCGATGGCCGACGAGGAGCAGCAGGACGAGATCCGGCGTCGCGTCGCGTACTACCTCGCGTGGCGTCAGCTCGGCAGCTGATCACCGCTTGCGAAACCGGTGCGGATCCTCGACGCGGATGTACGTCACCGGCCAGGTGTGCTTCTTGAAGCGCTGGCGCAGCGGCGGCGACAGCGTCCGAAACGCCTCCGCCGAGAGCGCGACGCCGCTCGCGTCGAGCATCGCCGCGGTGTTGACGGTCTTGCCGATCACGTCGAACCGCTTCGCGCCGGCGCCGCCGTAGGGACCGGCGATCACCGGGCCCGCGTGGATCTTGATCGTGGTCCGGCATTCCCAGCGGTGGCGGGCGAGGTAGTCGTCGATCTCGGTCTTGAGCGCGAGCAGCGCGTCGACGCCGGCATCGGCATCGGCGCGATCGAACACGACGAGCACACCATCGCCGATGAACTTGACGACGTGCCCACGCGCGGCCGCGATCCGGGACGCGACGAGCTCGTAGTAACCATCGATCACGGCGGCGATCTCGTCGTCGGCGACCCGCGTGCTCTGCATCGCGAACCCGGCAAGATCAACGAATGCGACAACGACGTGCTGCTCGACGCGCGTCGAGAGCGCAGCAAACCTGGACATGAGTCTCTCCGTTTCGAGGTTTGACGTCGGCCCGACCGTCCGACAGCGCTGGAGACGTCGCAGGCCCACAGGTCCTGCTGTTGCCATCAGCATCGCACGTGACCGCGCGATCGCGGGCGAGCTTCGGCCGGCGCTGTGACCGGCGTCGCCGTCAGTCCTCGGGCGAGACGATGCGCGCCGTCGCGGTCGGCGTCGTGCGCAGCGCATTCGACACGATGCAGTGACGCTTCGCGCGCTCGAAGATCGTCGCCGCGCGCTCGCGATCGTCCGCATCGACCACGAGCTCGACCTCGATCGTGTACGACGTGAACGCGAGGCCGGTCGGGGTCTTCTCGAGGACTCCGACGACCGAGTCGTGCCAGTTGATGATCTCGAGCTTCTCCTGGGCCGCGAAGACCTCGAACGTCGTGTAGAGGCACAGTCCGATCGACGACATCAGCAGGTGCTCGGGCGACCACCGAGACGCGACGCCTCCAAACTCGGGCGGTGGTCCGCCCTCGATCGGCGGCCGCGGGCTGGCGTCGATCAGCGCCCGTCCGTGACCGAGCCGGGTCGTGGTGATCGCATAACGATGGGGAAATGGGTGCACGACTCCCGACAGAGCACGCCGCGTTCCACGCGAGCCGCCCGGAAAACTCGTGTTCGCGCGCAGGTCATGCAGCGGAACGTGCGCGACGCGCAGGGTCTGCGCGCTCCGCCGGGAGAAGCTTGGCAAACCGAATGCACGCCACCGTCGTCATGCGAGGCAGCACCCGAGTCACAGGTTGGAGACGGATCGCGAGCGCGATGTGGCGAGCCCCCGACGATCCGCAGATCTACGGCGCGCTCGACATCGATGCAGGCCCGCTGCTGCGGTTCATCGCGCGGGCGGAGCACGCCGGCCAGCGTGTCACGCCCACGCACCTCGTCGGTAGAGCGCTCGCCTACGCGCTCGAGATGGTGCCCGACCTCAACGTGTCGATCCATGGCGGGTCGGCGCGGCCGCGGCCCTCGGTCGACATCTTCTTCATCACGGCGGTGTCGAGCGGGCGCGATCTGTCCGGTGTGAAGATCGAGGACGTTCCGTACAAGACCGCGGTCGATGTCGCGACCGAGCTGACGCACAAGAGCCGCGAGCTCAAGCAGGGCACCGATCGCGAGTTTCGCCGCACGAAGTCACTGATGGATCACACGCCGATGTTCCTGCTGCGCAGCGTGCTGCGGCTCAGCGCGACGCTGACCGAAACGCTCGGACTCGATCTACCGGTGCTCGGTCTGCACAAGGCGCCGTTCGGCAGCGCGATGGTGACGAGCGTCGGCATGTTCGGGTTGCCGCAAGGATTCGCGCCGATCGCGTGGATGTACGACGTGCCGGTGCTCGTCCTCGTCGGCGAGCTGACCGAGCGGCCGGTCGTCGTCGACGGTCGGGTCGAGGCACGCACGATCCTGCCGATCACCGCGACGATCGATCATCGCTACGTCGACGGCTGGCACGTCAGTCGCGCGATGGCCGCGTTCCGCGAGTACCTCGCGTCGCCGGATCTGTTCGAGCCGCTCGCCGATGCGCCGCGCGAGCCGCTACCCCGCGCGGAACACGAACGTATGGCTAGCCCGTAGCCAGTGCAGCGTCGCGAGCCGCCACGCGACGCGCAGCGGCCACCGCGTGATCCGGTTGCCCATGACCTCGGCGTAGATGCTCGGCGACGCGCGGACCTCGCGGCAGCGAAACCCGGCATCGCGCGCGAGCGCGACGACGTCCTCGGCACGGCGATGCACGCTGTAGCCGGTGACGTGGTTCACCGACGGGGTGCCGAAGTTGAACGTGCAGTAGTCGCGGATGACCAGCTGGCCATCGCGCACCATCGCGGCACGGAGCCGGCGCAGCAGCCCGAGCGCGACCGGATCCGGCAGGTACAGCAACACCGCGCCGAGGTACGCGAGGTCGGTCCCGCTCGGGACCCGGAAGTCGCGGATGTCCGCCTGCTCGACGAAGCTCGCGCGATGGCCGATCGCCTCGAGCCGGCCGCGGGTCTCGTGGACGAACGGCAGCGCGACGTCACACGCGTGCACCTCGTCGGCGCGCTCGGCGAACAGCGCCGTCCACTCGCCGCGGCCGCAGCCGAGGTCGACGAACCGGCGAAACCGCCGGCGGTCGAGCCGCGACAGCGTGAACCGGTGCAGCAGCGCGTTCGTCCACGCGTGGTAGCGCAGCCAGCGCCCGGCCGGCAGCACGGCGCCGACGCCCTGGGTGGTCAGCGCGCGGTCGACCCAGTACGCGGTGCCGGGGTCGTGCCGGTGCGTGGGCTCGTCGGCGGGCCGGAGATCGGGAAGGTCGTTGCGAAGCGGCAGGGGAGGCACGTCTTCCCAGGACGCCATCGCGCGCCGAACCGTCACGCGTGACGGATCGCCGTCGTCTGCCGTCCTCTGTATGCATGGACTCGGCTACCGTGACGATCGTGGGTCGCCCGAGCCGTCGTCACGTGCTGCACGCACTGGCGCTCGTCGTCGGCGTGGTCGCGCTCGTGATCCTGCTCGACCAGCTCGGGATCGAAGGCCTCGAGCACACGGTGATCGACGTCGGCTGGTGGTTCGCGGTGATCGCAGCGATCGACCTCGCGAGCCTCGTGTGCGACGCCGGCGGCGTGTACTGCTTCGTGCGGCCGCTCGCGCCGATCTCGTATCCGCGCGTGTTCGTCGCGCAGGCGAGCGGGCTCGCGATCAACCGGCTGACGCCCGGCAACTCGCTCGGCGAGCCGATCAAGGTCACGATGCTGATGGCGCACGTGCCGGAGGCCGCCGCGGTGTCGGCGATCGTGATGTTCAACCTCGCCTCGTACATCGTCGCGATCGCGGTGATCGTGCTCGGCGTGCCGCTGACGCTGCTGTCGCTCGATCTGCCGTCACGCGTCCAGCTCGCGGTGATCGTGGCGACCGCGATCCTGCTGTCGGTCGTCGTCGGGCTCGTCGCGCTCGCGCGCCGCGGTGCCGTCGCGACGCTCGTCCACGCCGCGCGCCGGCTGCGCCTGGTGTCCGCGGCACGCGCGCAGCGCTGGGAGCGCGCGATCGCCGACATCGACGCGAACGTCCGGCAGTTCGGCGGCGCGTCGACGCGGCGCGCGCTCGGGTTCGTGATCGCGTCGCGCGCACTCAACATGGCCGGCTCGGTCGTGATCCTCGTCGCCGCCGGCATGCCGCTGACCGCGCCGCTCGTGATCGGGCTGCTGTCGGTCGGCATCCTCGTGACGTGGATGTCGAACGTCGTGCCGCTCGGGCTCGGGCTGTCCGAGGGCGGGAACTACGCGCTCGCCGGGCTGCTCGGCGCGTCGCCGCGCAGCGGGATCGACTTCGCGATGATCAACCGCGTGCGCACCGTCGTGCTCGCGTCGATGGGGCTCGTGGTGATGCTGATCGCGAACCTCGTCGACCGCGACAGCGCGCGCCGCGAGCGCACGTAGTCACGGCGCCGCGAGATCGATCTCGAACGCCGCGTCGGCAAGCTCGTCACTGCTCGCGTAGGCCGTGCGTGTCGTCGTCTTGCCATTGGCGGTGATCAGCAGGACGTACTCGCCGGGCACGAGCCGCTCGACGCGAAACTCGCCGTGCTCGTCGGTCTTGATCGGCAGCTTTGTCAATCGCGCCTTCATCGACTCCCAGTTGATCGGCGCGACCCCGATGTCCGCGGCGCGCCGCACGATCACCTCGACGCTCGCGTTCGCCACCGGCTCGCCGCCTCGCCGGATCGTGCCCGCGAGCCGCGCGTCCTGGACGAGCTCGAGCCGGCCGTTGACGACGCGCCACGGCACGTGCCGGCTGACGAGCTGCTTGATCTGCGGCTGGGTGTGCGGGTTCGACACGCGCCACGTGGCGACGCCCTTCGAGCGCGTGACGATCGAGCCGCCGTCGGGCGTCCACGACGCGTGGCTGCGCGGCCCGCTGAAGCCGCCGGCGGCGACGCTCGCCTGCGCGTGCTCGATCTCGCGGCGCGCGAGCACGCGGCCATCGGTCGCGCTCGCGATCAGCAGCGCACGGCCGTACTCGCCGATCGCGGCGACGAGCGTACCGTCGGCGTTGACCTGCGCGTCCTGCAGCTGCTCGGTCGCGAACGACCACGCGCGATCGGCCTCGAGATCCCAGATCGTGACGACGCGGTCCTTGCCGATCAGTGTCGCGTAGCGGCCCGATGGATCGAGCCGCGGCGGCAGATCGACGTTCGTGTGGCGGCGGCCCGGCGCGAACGGCCGGGTCGCGTCCCACAGCTCGACGGTGTCGGTCTCGGCGTCGAACACGAGCACGTGGTGGCCATCGCGCGCGAGCGCCGTCGGGCGCCCGTGCAGCGGCCGGAACGTCACGGCCGTCGCGGCCGGCTCGACGCCGCGCAGCTCGACGAGCCCGGTCGGCTCGGCGTACGCGAGCACGTGCGCGCCGTCGGGGGCGAACACGACGCGCGTACGATCCGGCCACCGCGCGAGCTCGCCGCGCGTCGCGACGTCGCGCAGCTCGACGTGATCGGCAAACGTCATCACGACGCGGCGGCCCGTCGGATCGAGCTCGAGCGCGCTCGGCACGAGGTCCCACCGCGCGATGTCCTGACCGTGGCAGTCGACGACCGCGATCCCGGTGCTCGTGCGCGCGGCGATCCGGTCGGCCGCGGCAGCGACCGGCGGCCACAGATCGGGATGGCGGATCGGCTCGCCGTCGCCGGACCACAGCCGCGCCGGCGCGAGGCTGTCGGAGACGGTCGCGAGGCAGCTGCCGTCGCCGGAGACCCGCTCGATCGTCTGTCCGGGCGCCGGACTGAACGCGTGCGGCCGGATCGGGCTCGGCCGCCAGATCTGGATCCGGCCGTCGCCGCGCAGCGCTGCGAGCCGGCCGTCGGGCAGGAACCGGGCGTCCTTGCCGCGCGAGTCGTGGCTGCCGAGCAGCGCGCCCGACGCGGTGTCCCAGACCTTGATGCTGCTGCCCGGGCTGACGGTCGTGAACCGCTTGCCGTCGGGCGAGAACCGGCCGAGCCAGATCAGCGCGCCGTGATCGACGACGGTGACGAGCCGGCCGGTCGCGACGTCCCACACCTTCGCGGATTCGTCATGGCTCGTCGTCAGCAGCAGCGAGCTGTCGGCGCTGAACACGCAGCGCCACGCGACGTCGCTGTGGCCGGGGATCGTGTGCAGCGCGGTGCCGCGCTCGAGGTCCCAGATCTTGATCCCGCCGTCGAGCCCGCACGACGCCGCGTACCTGCCGTTCGGTGCGAGCTCGCCGCCGCCGGTGAACCCGCCGTGCTCGCGCGTGCCGAGCTTCGCGCCGGTCTCGAGATCCCACTGGTTGCCGGTGCCGTCGAACGTCAGCGTCACGAGGCTCTTGCCGTCGGGCGTGATCCGGCCGAACAGCCGAGGAAAGATCGGATCGTCATTACCGTGGATCTCGCGCAGCTTCGCGCCGGTCGCGATGTCCCAGATCCGCGCGTAGCCGTCGTTGCCCGTCGTCGCGAGCCGGCGGTTGTCCGGCGTGAACGTCGCGAACGTGATCGCGTGCGGCGCGGCCTCGTGGTCGCCGCGATGCGCGAACGAGCGGACGAGCCGGACGGCCTTCGGATCGCGGACATCCCAGATCCGCGCGACGCCGCCATCGCCCGAGGTCGCGAGCAGCGAGCCGTCGCGCGAGAACTCGAGGTTGTCGAAGTCGGTCGCGCCCTTGTCCTCGAACGTCGCGACGAGCTCGAGCGACGCGCCGATCCGCCACAGCCGCGCGCGATCGTGGCACGCACCGGCGAGGTACTTGCCGTCGGGGCTGACGTCGAGCGTGCGGTCGTCGCCGCCGCACTCGAGGATCTCGCCCGCGGCGTCGAGATCCGCGAGCGCGTCGCCGAGCAGGAAGTCGATCACCGGGCCACGCGCGCCCTGGCGATATGCCTCGTAGAGATAGGCGAGGGCGCGCAGCCGGTTGCCCTCGCGCAGCTCGACGCGGCCCTCCTCGAGCAGCAGCTCGCGCGCGGTCGCGCGGGCCTCGGCGTTCGAGCGCACGATGTTCGCGATCGCGACCGTGCCCGCCGTCGCGCCGACGACGATCGCGAGCGCCGTCGCGGTCACCGCGCCGCGGTGGCGACGCACGAACCGCTTGATCAGCTCACCGCGCGAGTACTGGTGCGCCTCGACCATGCGGCCGGTCTGGAACCGCTTGAGCTCCTCGGCGAGCTCGCGCGCGCTCGGGTAACGCGCCGCCGGTGAGCGCGCCATCGCCTTGTCGACGATGCTCACGAGATCACGCGGCGTCGTCGGCGCGACCTGCTCGATCGCGGGTGGCGGGCCGGCCTTGACCGCGCGCAGCAGCTCCTCGCTGCCGGTCGCGCGGTACGGCGGCTTGCCGGCGAGCAGATGGTAGAGGATCGCGCCGAGCGCGTAGACGTCCGCGCGCTCGTCGACCGGCTCGGCATTCGCCTGCTCGGGCGGCATGTACGCGGCGGTGCCGACGACCGCGCCGACGTTCGTCAGGCTGTCCGACGCGCTGTCGTGGTCGCGGTACGGCGCGGCCTCGCGCTCGTCGTCGGTCGCGTCCGCGAGATCCTTCGCGAGCCCCCAGTCGATCACGACGGTCTCGCCGTACGCGCCGACGATCACGTTCGCCGGCGTCAGATCGCGATGGATCACGCGCTGGCCGTGCGCGAACGCGACCGCCTCGCACGCCGCGATCACGGCGGGCAGCAGCGACAGCCGATCCTGCAGCGTCTTCGCGCGGCCGATCGCGGCGGCGAGCGTGCGGCCGTCGACCATGCGCATCGAGTAGAACGGCGTGCCGTCGGGCCACCGCCCGATCTCGTAGATCGGGACGATGCCGGGGTGCTGCAGCCGCGCCGTGACGCGCGCCTCGCGCTCGAACCGCGCCGCGAGCTGCGGCGAGCGACCGAGCAGCTCCTTGACCGCGACCGGCCGGCCGACCCGCAGATCGCGCGCGGCGATCACGCGTCCCATGCCGCCGCGCCCGACCTCGAGGCCGAGCGCGTAGCCGGCGGGATCGACCTTCGGCAGCGTCGTGTGATCGGTCGGCGTGTCGTCGAGCGGCGACAGCGTCTCGGCGACCGCGCGGCACGCCTCGCAGCTCGCGAGGTGACGCTCGAGCAGGTTCATGCCCGCGGCGTTGAGGATCCCCTCGGCGCGCGCGGCGAGCAGCGCATCGAATCGCGGGCAGTCGTCGAGATCCGGCCGGCCCTCGGAGAACACGTCGACGACGAGCCGGCACGCGGCGCAGTGCTCGACGTGCTGCTGCACCGCCGGCGGCAACGGCACGCGCTCGAGCGCGGACAGCTCCGGGCACTCCCCGGTCCCCGACCCCCCATCCGAGGCCGACGCCGCCACCGCCGCCGTCACGCCTCGCTGTCCTCGCTCGCCTCTCGAAACCGACGCCGCAGTCGCTCGATCGCGGCGCGCACGATCCGCTCCGCCTCGCGCGGGCTCGTCAGCCCCAGGGTGCGCGCGATGTCGCCGAAGCTCTCGCTCTCGGTCCACAGCTGCAGCGCGCGCAGCTGATCGTCGGGGATCACGCCGGCCGCGTACTGCAGCAGCTCGCGCGCGGTGCCCCGGTTCGTGACGGGCGGCCGCTCGCCGAACAGCTGGCTGCCTGGCGGCAGCGTGCCCGCGTCGACCCACGCGCCCGGCCGGCTCGCGCCCTGATCGTGACGGCGCACGTAGTCGGGATGCGAGCGCAGGTAGTCGATGCCGACGCGCTTCGCGACGACGCGCAGCCAGCTCATGAACCGGAGCCGCGGGTTCGTCGCGCGGGCGTCGAGGTAGAGCTGCAGCCGGTTGAATCGATCCGCGCGCAGTCGCGCCATCACCGCGACCACGATGTTGCGGCGATCGTCCTCGCGCTGGCCGAGCCGGCCGAGGAACCGCGGCTGCGCGACGATCTTCGTCAGCGGCGGCTCGATCGCGGCCCACAGCTGCTGCCAGGCGGCCTCGTCCTGGCCGGCTGCGGCCACCACGAGCGTCTCGAGCTCGTCGTCGTCCACCACTTGTTGTTGTACCGGTTGCACGTAGAGATGCGACGGCGCCGGCGGCGGAAACGTCACGCGGCCCCGGCGTTTTCAGCCGCGGGCCCGCAATCTCGCCTGGTTACAGGATCGGGCAGAGCGCCGAGGCGACGTCGGGCACGCTGTAGTCGGGCGCCACGCGGTTCACCGTCGAGAAGTCGAGCACGCTGGCCAGGTTGTTCGCGTACTGGTCGCGCACCGACAGCGGCGCGAGCCCCCAGCGCCACTCGATCATCTTGAGGATCGACGTGTGATCGAACTCGGTCGAGTCGACGTAGCCGCGCCGCGCGAACGGCGACACGACGATCGCCGGCACGCGGAACCCGCGCAGCTTGAACCGCGGATCGACATCGGGCGCCTCGTTCGGCGCGATGTGATCGAAGAACCCGCCCCACTCGTCGAAGTTGATCACGAGCACCGTGTGCTTCCACGCCGGCGACGTCGTGATCGCGCGGTACGTCTGGTACAGCCAGTGCTCGCCGGTGCGGATGTCGCCGTGCGGGTGGTAGTCGCCCGAGACGCCCTGGTCCTCGCCGCCGAACCGCGGATCGACGAACGACACCGCGGGCAGCGTGCCGGCCGCGCAGTCGGCAAGGAACTCGCTGTACGGCCGCGTGATGCCGGCGTACTTCGTGCCCCAGAACCCGAGGAACGGGACGTCGCTGAAGTAGTACTTGTGCGGCACGTGCGCCGCCGCGAGCCGATCCCAGATCGTCGGTAGCGTCGACGGCGTCAGCGAGTCGTCGAGCCGATCGGTGACGCCGCAGTGCTGGTAGAACCGGTTCGGATACGTCGCGGCCATGATCGCCGAGAAGTAGCGATCGCACAGCGTCCAGTCGAGCGCGGCCTTGCCGAGGAACGGCAGGTCCTGCTGGCGGTAGTAGCCGATCGAGTAGATGTCGTTCGCGAGCAGCCAGCCGTCGCACGCGCCGCCGTTGAGCTCGATGCGGCCGCCTTCCCACGAGTGATCGGGGTCGCCGTACGCGCAGCCCTGATAGTCCGGCGCGAGCGACCACGTCGAGTGCGGCACACCGGCAGCGTCGTAGTAGACGAGCCCGGCTTGCATCGCGTCCGCGTTCGGGTGCCAGCCGAGCAGGTGGTCGAACGAGCGGTTCTCGACCATCGCGACGATGATGTGGCGGATGCCGGACTTGTCCGGCTTCGGCAGCGGACCGGTCTTCGCGAACCCGGTGCGGCGCGACAGCCCGAGTGCGGCGAGACCGGCGGCAGACCCGGCGAGGAACTGCCGACGGGATAGCGTTCGCGTCTTCATCGCAGCGCGGTTCGTGCAAACGCGATTCCGTGTTGCTCGCAGCCGATTTCGCGACGTTCGTGAGCGGCCTTGCCGCACGAACGCGCATTGCGGCGCGCGCGCTCACCGAGTATCAGCTCACGAACCGCAGGTCGCCGCCTCGCAGCGCTGGAATTCCGCTCCGCAGCTCGCGGCGGCGCAGGCACCGCAATCGGGGCCGCTGCACGTGCCCGGGTTGATGCAGCGCAGGAACACGCAATTCTGGTAATCGTCGAGCGCGGTCGAGGAGTCGTTGCACGTGTTCACCGCGCACTGCTTCGCCGCGATCGGGTCGCTCGCCGACTGGATGCATGCGAGCGACTGCGCGCAGGTCTGGGTGCCGGAGAACACCGGGCCGGAGCCAGGCGCGAGACACTGCTCGTGCACGAAGTCCATGCGTGGCCAGTACGTGCCGATCAGCATGCACATCTCGTCGTGGTCCTTCGACGGTCCATCGACGACGGTCATGCCAGTCGTGTCGCGATAGTCGCAGCTGAACTCGAAGCGCGTGCCCGTGGAGAGCGTCAGCGGCTCGGACAGGACCGTCGGCTCTGGATCGAGCCACTGATCCGTATCGAGCAGCGGGATCGAGCTCGAGGCGCTCGTTGCCTTCGCCTCGTAGTGGATACCGCGGCTGTGCATGTGCGACAGCAACGAGACGACGTGGATATCGTGCGGTACCTCGCACGTCATCTGCGCCGTGAACGTGCCGTTCGCCGGCACGAGGATGCCCGGGTCGAACAGGAACAGCGTGCCTGCCTGTTCCGTCGGTGGCTGCGCTGCGTTGTAGAAGTTGATCGCCGCTTCCGCATCGAGCGGCGCGTCGGTCGGATTGAGGTAGTGGGCCTCGAGCAAGACCACCGCCCCGGCATTGAAGTGAAATCCGACGCCGGCGGGAAACGCGAGCTCCCCGGTCGGTACGCCGCCCACGTACGCGACGCCGTTGAACGTCTCGCCGGCACCGGCTTCGCAGTTGAAGTCGTCGGCCGACGGCACGGTCGCTGCGGTGAACGGTGTCGTGTACGCGATCACGTGGTGGCTGCCCTGAGTGTAGGCGTGCTCGAAGCGCGAGACGTCGAGCGCCTCGTCGAGCACGACGTAGCGGCACCAGTGGATCTCTTCACCGGGCGAAAGCGAATGGACGAGCGAGAGCTGGATGCCTTCGCCCGCCGCCGGCGGCGTCAGGATCCCGGTCGGCGTCGGCGTGCTGTCGTCGTCATCGTCGGCGCATCCGCCGAACAGGAGCATGCATACCGTGGTCGAACAGAGCGTGAGCGTGCGAGGCAAGAGCTGCTTCATTCGTGAGTTCCTCCGGCACGACCCACGAGCACGCACGAGGCCAGTCAAACCCGGCCGCGATTTCACGCGCTTCGGCGTCGTCGCGAACCCGCGCTGCTTCACGCGTGCACGATGGCGATGAACGAATCGTTCAAGGTTCGAACAGCGGCGCGGTGAGAACGCAGCGCGCGCGGGCGCACTCCGTCGTGCCGCACCGCGACAGTGAGGACGGGTCAACGCGAGCGGTTCCCCGACGGGGCGGCCCGGGTCGGCCCACGACATGCTTGTGCCAGGGGCATGCCTGGCGAAATCCTGTCTGCGCCTCCGAGACCCAAGCGGCCGTGGATCTCGTGGATCGTGCTCGCGCTCGGGTTCGCGCTCGCGTGGTCATTCACGTCGCGCGGCACGCCGACGCACCCCGAGGTCGATTACACGACCGCGTACCGCTGGATCCAGGACGGCAAGGTCACGACCGTCACGCTGACCGGCCCCGAGATGACCGGCAAGCTCGTCGCGCCGCAGCCGTTCGGAGATCGCGTCGTCGACCGGTTCCGGACGTTGACGCCGGCCGACGAGGATCTCGTGAAAACCTTGCGCGCGAAGAACGTCGCGATCGAGGTCGTGAACCCCGAACCGTCGATCCTGCTGCAGCTGCTCACCGGCCTGCTGCCGTGGATCTTGATCATCGGCGTGTGGTGGTGGCTCGCCCGGCGTGCGCGCAACATGCTGTCCAAGGGCGGTCCGTTCGGCGGCTTCTTGAAGCGCGGCAAGCGGTTCGAGAAGTCACTGTCCGGCGATGTCACGTTCGACAACGTCGCGGGCCTGACGAGTGCGAAGCGCGACCTCGAGGAAATCGTGCAGTTCTTGCGCGAGCCCGATCGCGCGGCCCGGCTCGGTGCGCGCGTGCCGCGGGGCGTGCTGCTCGTCGGTCCGCCCGGCACCGGCAAGACGCTGCTCGCGCGTGCGGTCGCGGGCGAGGCCGGCGTGCCGTTCTACTCGATCAGCGCGTCCGAGTTCATCGAGATGTTCGTCGGTGTCGGCGCCGCACGCGTGCGCGAGCTGTTCGAGGAGGCGAAGAAGAACGCGCCCGGGATCGTGTTCATCGACGAGATCGACGCGGTCGGCCGCGCGCGTGGCGCCGGGCTCGGCGGTGGTCACGACGAGCGCGAGCAGACGCTGAACCAGCTGCTGTCCGAGATGGATGGTTTCGATCGCAACGATCGCGTCGTCGTGCTCGCCGCGACGAACCGGCCGGATGTCCTCGATCCGGCGCTGCTGCGCCCCGGGCGGTTCGATCGCCGCGTGATCGTCGAGCTGCCGGAGGCCGGCGCGCGGCGCGCGATCCTCGGCGTCCACACGCGCGGCAAGCCGCTCGATCCCGACGTCGATCTCGATCGGATCGCGGAGAGCACCGTCGGGTTCTCGGGCGCCGATCTCGCGAACCTCGCGAACGAAGCCGCGCTGATGACGACGCGCCGGCGTGGCGATCACATCACGCGCGCGGACTTCGCGGCGGCGTACGACAAGATCGTCCTCGGCGATCCGCGCGAGGGCAAGCTGCGCGAGATCGAGAAGCGGCGGGTCGCGGTCCACGAGGCCGGCCACGCGCTCGTCGCGTGGGTCACGCCCGATGCCGCACCGATCCGGCGCGTCTCGATCTTGCCGCGCGGCATGGCGCTCGGCGCGACGCACCAGGCGCCGACCGAGGATCGCCACCTTCACACGTACGGCGAGCTCGCGGCGCGTCTGCGCGTGCTGCTCGGCGGCTACGCGGCGGAGCGCGCGGTGCTCGGCGACGTCTCGACCGGCGCCGAGCACGATCTCAAGGAAGCGACGCGGATCGCGTCGAAGATGGTCGCGCACTACGGCATGAGCGAGCAGCTCGGCCCGGTGTACTACGAGCACCAGGAGGAGCACGTGTTCCTCGGTCAGCGCGTCGGCAGCGAGAGCGGCGCGAGCCAGGCGACCGTGCACGCGATCGAGACCGAGGCCCGCGGGCTGCTGAGCCGCGCGCTCGACGGTGCCGGCCACGTGCTCGACAGCGAGCGGCCGCGGCTCGACGCGCTGGTCGCCGCGCTGCTCGATCGCGAGACGCTCGAGCGCGAGGAGCTCGAGGCGCTGCTCGGACCGCGCGCGGCGGATCCGAACGCGCTGCCGGTGACCGCGCCGATCCCGCCGAGCACGGTCGCGCCGACGAGCTGACCGGTCACTTCGCGGTCGGCGCGGTCGGGCTGTACACGACGACCTGCGCGGTCGCCTTCGGATCCACCGGCCACAGCGGCGACGGCTGCCCGGTCACGACCGCGATGTACGGCCGGCCCGCGACCGCGTACGCGATCAGGCCGCCGCCGGTCGCGTTGCCGGCGCGGTCCTGCCACAGCACGTCGCCGGTCGTTCCGTCGAACGCGCGCAACGTGCCCTTGAGGTCCGCGGCGAGCACGACGCCACCCTCGGTGACGGTGACGCCGGCGAGGATCGGCGCGGGCGTCTGGTAGCGCCACTTGATCTGGCCGCTGTCGGCATCGAACGCCGTCAGCCAGCCGCGCCACTTCGCCGGCGGATCCATCGCGCCGAACGGCGCCTGATCGTCGTCGGTGCCGGTGAACGGCGCGTTCGGCTTCGCCTGTGCGAGCAGCTTCTCGGGCGGGCGCAGCCGGATCGTCGTGCACCAGTCGACCGCGCCGACGAACGCGGTGTTGAGCTGCGGCGAGTACGCGGCGCCGTTCCATTCCGAGCCGCCCTGCGTGCCGGGGCAGAACCGCACCGGCGTCTTCGTGTTGAGGCGCGTGTCGAGGTTCTCGCGCGTCGTCGTGTCGACGTGGTAGCCGACGACGAGCTCGGGCTGCGTCCTCAGGTTGTGGACCTCGATGCCGTACGCGCGGCCATCCTTCGCGGCGGTCAACGCGAGCTGCTTGCCGCCGCGGGTCGCGATCAGCGCCGGCGCCGCGGCGACGTCGTGATCGTGCTCGTCGTCGCCGATCGGCTGGACGTACGCGAGCAGCGTGCCGGCGCGCGCGTCGATCGCGAGCACCGCGTTCGTGTACAGGCTCTTGCCGGGACGCAGCGCGAGCATGAAGTCGGGCGCCGCGTTGCCGGCGGACGCGTAGAGCACGTTGTCCTGGGTGTCGAGCGAGAACGACGTCCACAGCCCGCCGCCGGTCGGCAGGTTGCGCGTGTCCGCCTTCGGCCACGTCGCGAGCACCTCGGGCGTGTCCGGGATGACATCGAACCGCCAGTCGGTGTGACCGTCTCCGATCCGCAGCGCATAGATCCGGCCGCGGACGCCGTACATGTCACCGCCGGCGGTGCCGACGTAGACGAGGCCGTTCCACGCGATCGGCGCCGCCGGCATCGACTCGCCCTTGCGCGGATCCGCGAGCGTCACGCTCCACAGCTCGCGCCCGGTCCGCGCGTCGATCGCGATCACCCGGCCATCGGCGTAGCCGCGCACGAGCTTGCCGTCGAGGAACGCGACACCGTGGTTGTTGCGCAGCATGCCCGGCGGATCGACCGCGCGATGATGGCGCCAGCGCTCGCGGCACGTCGCCGCGTCGACCGCGTACACCGAGTCGTCGTCGGTGAGGTACAGCGTCCCGTCGATCGCGATCGGGCCGGTCTGCGCGCTCGTGTCCTTGCGCGTGTCGTAGCTGCACACGCGTTGCAGGTTCTTGATCTCCGCGGGGCCGAGGCCCGGCACGGCCGCGAACCGCTCGCCGGTGAGCGTGTTGTTGTACGCCGGCCAGTCGATGTTGCGCGGCGCCGGCGGCTTCGCGGTCTGCGCCGGGGCGGGGGAGGGCGCCGGTGGGGGCGCAGGGGGAACCTGCCGGCATGCCGCGCCAACGACCAGCCAGCCAACGACGAACGCTCGCGTGCTCATGACATCCTCCTTCGCCTCGAGTCACCGCATGTGCGCGCGCGGCAACACGACGTGCTCGCGCCGCTCGCGCCGCACGCTGAGCACCGAGCCGCCGATCGCGGCGCCGAGCCCGACGATCATCATCAGCGACAGCACCAGCACGACCTTGCCGGTGGTCTCGGCGGCCTGCAGCGCGGTCTCTCCGGCCTCGCCGAGCAGCTCGCGGCCGCGCTCGCCGCCGGCGCGGATCTTCTGCTCGACCTGCGTCGCGACCTGCTCGGCGTCCGCCCGCGACAGCTCGGTGCGGCGCGCGATGATGTCGGTGATCGTCGCGCGATCGATCGAGCCACCACGGCGCACGAACGTCGACGAGATCTCGCGCGCCGCGGCGCGCATGCTGTCCGGGCTGACGCGCGGCATGCCTTGCTCCTGCAGCCGCTTGTTCACCGGCGCGACCAGATCGTTCTCGTCGATGCCGAGCGTCGTGAACAGATCACGATCGGCACCGCGCACCGCGCCGGCGGTCGTCCCGGCGACATCACCGACCGCGCGGCCGGTCGCGGCGAGCCCGCGCACCATCGAGCCGACCATGATCGCGAGCAAGATCAGCGACGCGATCGCGGCGAGCGCCCACACGACGGCGCCGTGGATCGCCGCGTTCAGCGTGTTGATCGTCGGCGCGACGCGGCCGGCGACGAGGCCGCCGATGAACAGCGCGATCAGCGGCGCGACGAGGCTCCAGATTCCGGTCCCGACGCCGACCCGGCGCAGCGAGCTGGCATCGTCGGGCTCGATCGCGGTCAACCCGAGGCCGATGCCGAACAGGTGCAGCACCAGCCAAACTCCGACGGTGACCGCGGTCGCTGCGAAGATCGAGGACCAGCCGACCGGAGACGCGATCCACGATCGCTCGGCGGTGGGAAACACCGATTCGGCGCGTACGCCGTCGGTCGGCATGGTCGTGACAGAAGCGGGATCGATGGGAGTGGCCATGCTCGCGCGCAGTGCATCGGTCGTACCCTGCGTGGAGTGACGTAGCCGCGCCCGCGCCGACGAGGTTGCGCGGTACCGGCAAGACACGAACGCGCGGCGCCGACGCCACAACGTGCTTGGGCGCAGTCTGCCGGCTCACCGGCGCGCGGTCGAATCGTCGGCGCACGGTACGGGCTCGAACTTGCACGAAGCTGCCGCAACCGGGCGCGGGGTGTGGACATGCTGCAAGAGGTCTTGGTCGGGAATCGGGATGAAATCATCGACCGCTGCGAACGTCGGCTCCGGGAACGTCACCCGGATTACATGCCGCCCGAGCTGGCGATCGCGACGATCAAGCTGATCGATGCGGTGATCGGGTGTCAGCGCCGGTTCGGGCGAGCGGATGCGGCGCTCGTCGACGCGGGCGCGACGCTCGGCGTCGTGCGGTTCCGGCACGGGTTCCGGATCTGCGAGCTGGCGTCCGATATCGCGGTGCTGAGCGACGTCGTGCTCGGGCTCGCGGCGGAGCGCGGTATCCAGCCCAGTCCAGGCGCGCTGCAAATCTTCAACGACTGTCTCGAGTGCGCGAATCGAGAGGCGGTGTCGCGCTACTTCGAGGCGAGTCGACGCCAGACCGATCGCGACACCGCGCAGTGGATCGGTGCGCTCGGCCACGAGCTGCGCAACGTCACCGCGACCGCGACGATGGCGTTCGAGGTGCTGAAGGCACTCGAGAGCTGCCAGGAACCGCAGGCGGTACGCGTGCTCGAACGCAGCTTGCATCGGCTCGATGATCTCGTCGCGCAGACCCTCGCCGCCGCCCAGCTCAGCAGTGGCCGCGACCTCCACCCGATCGAGATCCCGCTCGCCGCGCTCGTCGAGGAGATCGAGGCAGACACGCTGCACGAGCGCGGCGTCACGCTGACCGTGCAGGTCGAGCCCGGGCTCGTGGTCGCCGCCGACTTCCGGCTGCTCGAGATGGCGCTCGGCAACCTCGTGCAGAACGCGTTCAAGTTCACGCGCGATCGCGGGCGCGTCGAGCTGCGCGCGAAGCGCGACGACGACCAGGTCGTGATCGAGGTCGAGGACGAGTGCGGCGGGCTCGAGGTCGAGCGACCCGAGGAGCTGTTCCGGCCGTTCGTGCAGGGACGCGCGCATACGCGAGGCATCGGGCTCGGGCTCGCGATCACGCACCAGGCGATCGAGGCACATGGCGGCACGCTGACGGTTCGCGATCTGCCAGGCAAGGGATGCGTGTTCGCGATCGCGCTGCCGTCGTCACCGCGCGCGCACGCCACGATCCAGCCGACGCGCGACGAGCTCGATGGCGCCCACGTTCATTGATCCGAAAACTCGGTACGTGAAATTTCGACGTCGATGGCATGGCCGGTGCTGACTTCTCAGACGGAGGAACCCGTCATGACCAAAACACTCGCCTTCATGCTCTCTGCGGCGCTCGCCGCGTGCGCGGGAGCCACGGACGTGCGCTACGGCGGCGGTGTGGTCGTTCGTTCACCGGACCTGGTGACGATCGAGCCCGACGTCTACGTGGTCGCGGACGCCGACGAGCCGATCTTCTATACCGATAACTACTACTGGCTGTATCGCGACGGCGGCTGGTACCGCTCGAACACGTATCGCGGCGGATGGGTCCGGTACTACGACACGCCGTACCGGCTGCGTCGCATCGACCAGCCGTACGCGTACGTTCGCTACCGCGATCGCGGCCACCGCACGACGGTGCGCGACCAGCGGATCGATGGCCGCTACTACGATCGCACGCCGAACGCACCGGATCGTCGCTACGACCAGCGGTACGACCGGCGCTATGACCAGCGCGACAACGATCCGTATCGCAACTATCCGCCGGGTCAGGTGACGCCGACGCGGCCGGAGCCGCCGCGCGGTCCGATGGCGAATCCGCGGCCGCCACAGCAGCAGCCGCCGGTGACGCCGAACAGCCCGACGACGCCGGACTATCGCGGCAACCAGCCGCCGCACAGCGACACGCCGGCGGACGTCCGCGATCGTGACCACGACCGTGGCCGGCCCGCGGATCAGCGAGATCCGGGGCCGCCGGATCGCGCGCGACCCGATCGCGACCGCGGGCCGGATCACGACGTCGGCAACCCGAACGCGGGCGAGCCGGACGCGCGGCCGACGCCACCGCCGGATCGTGGGGCGCCGGTCGATCGCGGCAACTCGAACCGCTACGACCAGGATCGCGGGCGTGGCAACGACCAGGCAAACGACCGCGACGACAACGCGAACGATCGCGCGCGTGGCAATGCGAAGGATCGCACGCGCCGCGACAAGGACGAGAAGCAGAACAAGCGCGATCGCGATCGCGACCGCTGAGCCATTGCTCTTGGTCTCGTGACGCGGAACCATCCGCGCCATGAGACGAGTCGGAGGCAAGATCGCGATCGTGACGGGCGGTGCGTCGGGCATCGGCCGCGGCTGTGCGCACCGGCTCGCGGCCGAAGGCGCGACGGTCGTGGTCGCGGATCGCGACGAGGCCGGCGGCACCGCGGTCGCGGCCGCGCTCGGAGCTCCGCACCGGTTCCTCCCGCTCGACGTCACCGACGAGGCGGCGTGGGCGCGCGTCGTCGACGAGACGGTGAAGCGTCACGGCCGGCTCGACGTCCTCGTCAACGCGGCCGGCGTCGCGGTGTGGGGCGACATCGAGCGCACGACGCTCGAGCAGTGGCGGTTCGTCAACGCGGTGAACAGCGAGGGCACGTTCCTCGGCTGTCGCGCGGCGATCGAGGCGATGAAGGACACCGGCGGCGGCTCGATCATCAACATCTCGTCGGTCGCAGGCCTCGTCGCCGATCCCGATGCGCCGGCGTACTGCGCGAGCAAGGGCGCGGTGCGGCTGCTGACGAAGTCGGTCGCGCTCCACGCGGCGCGCCGCGGCTACAACATCCGCTGCAACTCGGTGCATCCGTCGTTCATCGACACGCCGATGGTCGATCGCGTCGTCGAGGGCGCACCGGATCGCGCGAAGATGCGCGCCGCGGTCGAGCGCGCCGCGCCGATCGGCCGGATCGGCGACGTCGACGATGTCGCGTACGCCGTGATCTATCTCGCGAGCGACGAGTCGAAGTTCGTCACCGGCACCGAGCTCGTCGTCGACGGTGGCCTGACCGCCCGGTAAGTAACCCGCCCGGTAAGTGACCCGCCCGGCAAGTGACCCGCACGGTGCCGTGCGTCGTACCTCGGCACTTGCTGGCCCGAGGGCAGCCGTTCATGGTGGATGGGTGAGGGCGATCGTCGCGGCGGTCCTCGTGTGCGGGTGCGGGCGCATCGGCTTCGACGCGCATGGCTCCGCGGACGACGACGCCGGCATCGTGATCGGCGGCGGCAGCGGCGACGGTGCGGTGATGATCGCCGATGCCGCGATCGTCAGCGGAACCGTGAGCTGCGGCGGGATCAAGGCGTCGGATCCGACGTCGACCGACGGCGTGTACACGATCGATCCGGACGGTAGCGGCAGCGGCGCGCCGGTCCAGGCGTATTGCGACATGACGACCGCCGGCGGCGGCTGGACGCTCGTGCTGAGCTACGTGCACAAGGCCGGCACGAACCCGGCGCTCGTCGTGATGACCGCGAGCCTGCCGATGTTCGGCGGCGACACGCTCGGGCTCGACGAGTCGAACACGCCGAGCTTTGGCCACGCCGCGCCGTCGCTCGTCGCGCAGATCCCGTTCAACGAGGCGCGGTTCACGTGCCGGTCGAGCGCGCACACGCGGGTGCTCGATTTCTCGACGGCGGGCGCGCAATGCCTGACCTACCTGCGGACCGGCGCCGGCGCGTGCTTCGATCTGCTGACGCCGCACACGCTGTTGCCGGGCCACACCGCGATGCTGCCCGAGCAGATCACGCACATCATCGGCGACGCCGGAGACTTCGCGATGACCGAGAACACGTTCTTCAAGAACACGATGCCGAAGGGCAACTGGATCATGTCGAGCGTGGCCGGGCAGTGGGAGTGCGACGCCCAGGCGACCGGCAGCGGCAGCGACACGATTCACCGGGTGTGGGTGCGCTGACCCAAGCTGCGTCGCCGCCTCGGGAAATCCGACAATTGACAAGCAGGTCGCGGGGTTGGATGCTCGGGCCGTGCGCCACGGCTGGCTCGTGCTGTTCGCGATCACCGCGGCTTGCTCCGGCTCCCCGGAGCTCTCGACGACGTTGCAGGAGTCCGTGATCGTCTCGCCGCTGTCGAAGGACTTCGGCACGATCACCGTCGGCACGACGTCCGCGGTGCAGACGATCTCGGTCAACCCCGCGCTCGGCAACAACGAGGACACGATCGACGCGGTCACCGCGGCGTGCCCGGACTTCGTGATCGACGCGCCGGGCCTGCCGTTCACCGTCTATCGCGTCTGCGATACGTGCGTCGACTGCGTGCCCGCCGCGATCCCGTGCACGACGACCGACTTCCAGAACTACCAGTTCGCGACCGCGTTCCGGCCCTCGATCGCCGGCCCGCAGAGCTGCGTCGTCAACATCTCGCTCAACGGCGGCACGACGATCAAGACCGTCACGCTGAGCGGCACCGGCAACCCGCCGCCGATCGACATCGACGTCGTCCCCGGGTCGGTGCAGTTCGGTGATGTCCGGATCAACACGCAGTCGAGCCCGGCCACGGTGTCGGTGCGCAACTTCGGTGGCTCGACGCTGACCGTCAGCTCGGTGACCGTGCCCGCCGGCTTCAACCTGTCCGGGCCGGCCGCGTTCAACGTGCTGTCCGGTGGCACGCAAGATCTGACGGTGACGTGCCAGCCCGGCAGCGTCGGTGCGCTCGGCGGCAACCTCTCGATCACGAGCAACGATCCGCAGACGCCGACCGTGAACGTCGGGCTCGCGTGCAAGGGCGTCGACTCGAACATCGCGATCGCGCCGAGCCCGGCGGTCGCGGGCACGCGCGTCGGCGAGCCGATCCGGCAGCCGATCACGATCACGAACTCCGGCGGCGCGTCGACGACGCTGCAGAGCGTCGGGCTGTCCGGCGCGGGCCTCGCGATCGAGGCGGCACCGGCGCCGAACACGCCGCTCGGGCCCGGCGGCGCGGTGCAGGTCGTCGTCGCGTTCGACGCCGTCGCCGAGGGGGAGGTGACCGGCACGCTGTCGGTCGTGACCCCCGAGGGCACGCGGACCTCGCAGATCACCGCGACCGCGCTGCTCGCGTCGATGTCGCTGACGCCGGACGGCTTCGTCGACTTCGGCCCAGTCTGCGTCGGCGATACCGACACGCGGACGTTCACCGTGCTCGGCAACGGCAAGGGTGCGTTCCAGCTGACGTCGATCGAGCCGCCTGCCGCGCCGTTCACGCTCGCGGCGCCCGCGCTGCCGGCCGCGATCCAGGGCTCGGGCGCGAACCAGCTGATGTTCGACGTCAGCGTCGCGCCGCTCGAGCCCGGCGTCGCGCAGAGCACGCTCGTCCTCGGATCGGACATCCCGAACGAAGGCCCGCGCACCGTCGAGCTCGCGGTCACCGGGCTCGGCGCCGGCGTCTCGGCGACGCCGACCGAGGTCGATCTCGGCAGCGAGCCGGTCGACGTCACGACGATCGGCCAGCCGCTGACGCTGACGAACTGCAGCGAGACGCCCGCTGCATTCTCGAACGCGCGGCTCGAGGGCCCGAACGCGGACGAGTTCGCGATCGTCGCCCAGCCGGCGGTGACGATGCTCGGCAAGGGCGAGTCGGCCGAGTGGCTCGTCGTGTTCACGTCGCGCACGGTCGGCCTCAAGTCGGCGACGTTCCTCGTCGACACGCCGGACGGCACGGTCAGCATCGCGCTCACCGCGGAGGGGCTCGGCAAGCTGACCGGGGAAGCGCATAGCTACCTGTCGTGCAATGCTGGCGGCGTGGGTCCGCTCGGTGTCACGTTGCTCGTGCTCGCGCTCGTGCTGCGCCGCCGGAGGGTGAAGCCGGCGTGATCGGGCAGACGGTCGGCAGCTACCGCGTGCTGCAACAGATCAGCGTCGGCGGGATGGGCACGATCTACCGTGCCGAGCACACACTGATCGGCCGGATCGCGGCGATCAAGGTGCTGCACCCCGAGCTGACGACGAACCACGACATCGTCAACCGGTTCTTCAACGAGGCGAAGGCGACCACGACGATCAAGCACCCGGGGATCGTCGAGATCTTCGACTTCGGCTACATGCCGTCGGGCCACGCGTACATCGTCATGGAGTTCCTCGACGGCATGACGCTCGCGGAGCGCATGCGGACGCGCGGCGTGATGCCCGAGGGCGAGGCCGCGGTGTACCTGCGCGGCGTCTGCAGCGCGCTCGCGGCGGCACACGCGAAGGGGATCATCCACCGCGATCTCAAGCCCGATAACATCTTCGTCGTCCCCGATCTCGAGTCGCCGGTCGGCGAGCGCGTCAAGCTGCTCGACTTCGGCATCGCGAAGCTCACCGACGTCGGGCTCGCGACGACCGCGACGAAGACCGGCGCGGTGATGGGAACGCCGACGTACATGTCCCCCGAGCAGTGCAAGGGCACCGGCAACGTCGATCATCGCGCCGACCTGTACTCGATCGGCTGCATGTTCTACGAGCTCGTCGCCGGCCGGCCGCCGTTCGTGCACTCGGGCGCCGGCGAGCTGATCGGCTCGCATCTGTTAGTCCAGCCGGATCCAGTGTCGGCGCACGCGCGCGTCACGCGCGACACCGAGATCCTGATCATGCAGCTGCTCGCGAAGGATCCGGCGCAGCGGATCGCCACCGCGCGCGAGCTCGTCGATCGGCTCACGATCATCGCGCAGCAGTACGTCGGGCCGCGCCAGCTCGCGACGCCGCACGATCTGATCCAGCCGGCCCCCGAGTCGATCCCGTACCGCGGCGCCGACGAGCCGACGGTCGCGCAGCCGTACACGCCCGGCATGTTCGACACGCCGGTGCCCGCGCTGCGGATGACCGCGCCGATGCCGACGCCAGCGCCGCCGGTGCCGACGCCACCGCCGGCGAGGCACGGCCAGATGACGCCCGCGCAGCCGCTGCCGACGCAGAAGCCGACGACGCTGTCCGGCGCGGCGAGTCAGTCGGTCGTGCTCGCCTCGCGCACGCAGAAGCGCAACCGGCTGATCGGGATCGGCGTCGGGATCGCGCTCGTCGCGATCGGCGCGCTCGTCACCGTCGCCGCGATGGGCGGCAGCGATGATCACGAGACCCATGGCGCGTCGCCGATCCAGCACGTGCCGGCTCCCGCGCCGGCGCCCGCGCCGGAGATCAAGCCGGCGCCGCCCGCGCCACCGCCGGCCCCGGTCGTGACGCCACCGGATGCCGCCGTCGCCGAGCCGCCGGTCGTCGATGCGCCGCCGGTCGTCGAGCCGCCCGCGAAGAAGCCGGCGAAGAAGCCGGCGAAGCCGACGAAGCCGACGAAGCCGGACGACCCGCTGCTCGAGACCGATCTGTGAGCCGTCTCGTCGCGCCACTGCTCGCCGCCCTGACGCTCGCGATCCCGGTCGCGTACGCGCAGCCCGCACCGCCGGACACGCGGACGAAGGACGACGCGAAGGCGCTGCTGCAGTCCGGCCTCAAGCTGTTCGCCGCGAAGGACTACCTCGGTGCGCTCGCGGTGTTCCGCGATGGCTACGCGCGGTTTCCGAGCGCGACGTTCCTGCTGAACATCGGCACGACGCTGAGCCGGCTCGATCGCAAGGCCGAGGCCGCGAACGCGTACCAGCGCTACCTCGACGCGCCGGACGCGGTCGCGAAGAAGAAGCAGGATGTCGCGGCTGCGCTCGCCGAGCTCGACCGCTCGGTCGCGGTGCTCGAGCTCGCGGTCACGCCGGCCGGTGCCGAGGTCCAGATCGCGAGCGGCGAGTGGCTGCCAGTGACCGCAGCGGCGCGCTACCGCGTCGATCCGGGGCCGGTCGTCGTGCGTGCACGCGCGCCGCGCCACGAGCCCGCCGAGCAGACGGTCACCGCCGCCGCGGGCGCGAAGCTGCCCGTCGAGCTGGCGCTCGTCGCGATCGCGGCACCGGCGCCGGCACCGGGCCCGAGCGAGCCGGCGACCGACGTCGCGTCCGGCGTCACGGCGACGGTCGCGGCCGAGCCGCGCGCGCGATTCGGCGCGCTCGTGCGGATCCACGGCGACGTCGTCAACCCGGGCGCGGCCGCGCTCGTCGGTGCGGCGTTCGATGTCACGAGCCGGCTCCAGGTCCAGGCGGCAGCACTGCTCGGCGCGACGTTCGGCGGCTACGCGGGCGCGAGCTTCGCGGTGCTCGAGACGCGGGTCCGGCCGATCGTCGTGGCGGGATTTCCGATCTACGTCTCCGACGGCGCGCGCGTCGCGGTGCGCGGCGGCGCCGGGGTCG
Organism: Kofleriaceae bacterium; assembly: GCA_035715365.1. Classification (GTDB taxonomy): domain Bacteria; phylum Myxococcota_A; class Polyangia; order Haliangiales; family Haliangiaceae; genus JABFXX01. Next base: position 29,072 of record DASTLB010000051.1, read on the forward strand.
ACGTGCCGCTCGGGCGCCACGTATCCGTGATCGCCGAGCTCGGCGTCGAGCACGTGTTCGATCCCGAGCCCGGCGTGACGGCGACGCTGTTCGTGCCCGCGCTCGGCGTCATCGGCCGGCTGTGACCGTACCGCGCGCTGCGCGTTGACGCGCCATCCCACGGCAGCGACCATCGCGCCATGAATCGAGCGATCGCGATCGTGGTCCTGCTGTGCGCGGCGACCGCGTGTGACGAGGGGACGAAGACCAAGGCGAAGGAGGCGGTGAACAAGGTCGACAAGGCGATCGACAACTTCGACGCCGAGGACGCGAAGCAGCACCTCGCCAGTGCGAAGGAATCGCTCGCGAAGGGGCTCGACGCGGCCGAGGACTGCGCGTGGGCAGCGCGGATCGCCGACGACGTCGTCAAGGACGCGCTGAAGGACCCGGTGACCGAGCTGCGCCGGATCTGCAGCTTCGAGGCACCGCTCGGCAAGGCGACGCGCGCGGTGGTCGCCGCCGAGAAGGCGAAGGCCGAGCAGCCGGAGGCGCCGTCGTACACCGAGTGCTCGAGCGACGAGTGGGCGGCGATGAAGCGCACGCTCGACGGCTCGCCGTTCGCGAGCGAGCCGCGGTGGACCGAGCTCAAGGCGCGGTGGACGAAGGTCTGTCCCGGCTCGTGAGATCGTGAGCGCACGCGCACGCGCGTAGCTCGACGACACGAATCGCTCGCTCGACGAGCGCGCGCGGAGAATTGCCAGGATCGCCCGTGGGAGGCCATGGACGCGCTCGTTTCGGCGATCCGCTACGAGATGTTCGATCGGTCACTCACCGGGCACAGGCGATGCACCCATCCAGCGCAGATACGAATCGTGGCCTTCGCTGGCCACCACAAAAGGAGAATTCCGATGGGTGAGATCAAGGACAAGATCAAGGGCAAGCTGAAGCAGACCGAAGGCCGGCTGACGGGCGACCGCGTGCGCGAGACCCAGGGCACGGTCGAGAAGAAGAAGGGCGACCTCGAGGGCCTCGGCAACCGCGTCAAGAACCGCGTCAAGGCCGAGGTGAACGGCGCCCGCGCGCGCTCGGCGGCGCGCAGCCGTCGCCGCACGCCCTGAGCGAGCGCGTCCCTCTCATCAGCGTGCCGAGCTGCGGGTCGTGACCCACGGCTCGGCATCTGCTTTGGAGAGATCCGGCGTCGAGCAATCGCGGTACGTCGGGTACAGCGAGCCGAGGTTCAGCGGGCCCTCGCCGGCGCACGGCACCGATGCGGCCATCGAGCGCGGCGGAAATCCGACGAGCGGAGGCATCCGTGTTGCGACGCCGAGGAACTTCACGAGCCAGCCGTTCGACGGCCACTCGATCCCCCACACGACCCACGACTTCATCGGCTTGCCATCGCCGTCGCGCGCCGGCTCGAACACGAGCTTGCCGACCTCGGAGCCGGCGATCGACTCGAGGTCGTAGCCGGGCTTCTTGAGGAACTTGTAGCGCGTGACGCGGCCGCGCTCGTCGACGTCGAGCAGGAGCCACGCCTTCGTCCACGCATCGGACAGGATCGCGCGCTCGCTGTACGGCGGTGCCTTGATCGAGGAGAAGTTCTTCGGCTTCGCCTCGACGGCGGGTGCCGGACGATCGCGGATCACGATCACCTCGCCGCGCAGGCTCTCGACGCGGCCGTCGAGCGTCGCCGGCGTACCCGACTCGACGACGACCTTGCCGCTCGTGCGCGACGTGCCGTGGACGAACACGACGTTGTACGTGCCGGGCGGCAGCGCGATCGCGTAGTGGCCGGCCTTGTCGGTGGTCAGCGTGTGCGCGAGCCCGTGCTCGCCCGCGATCAGGACGAGCGCACCTTCGACCGCCGTGCCGGTGTCGCGATCGCGCACGGTGCCGCCGAGCATCGTCGGGTCCGCGTGCGCGGTGGCAGCGAACAGCACGATCGCGGCCACGAGCAGCGCGCGCATCAGAAGCACCGGATGACGTCGAACGTCCCGGCCGCGGTGATCGCGCCGAGCCGGTCGTCGGTGGCGGCGAGCGTCACGCTGCCGGTGATGCGGCCGTCGAGCGCGTCGATCATCACGGGGCTCGGCGCGCCGTTCAGGAACGCGCCGATCTCGACGACGCGGATCACGGTCGCGAAGCTCGTCTGCGCGCCGGTCGCGCGGTCGATCCGGAACGTCACGTACGTGCCCTGCGAGAGCTGGCCGGTGACGTTCGTCTCGCACGACACCGGCGCGGTTCCCATGACGACGACCGCACGGGTGCCGCCGGGATCCTGATCGAGCGACTCCTCGATCGCGGCGCCGAACGCCGGCGTGATCGTCTCGCCGCCGACGCCGATCGCGAGCGTGCCCGACATCGGCTCGCCGTCACCGGCGCCACCCCCGCAGGCTGCGAGTGTGACGGTGATCAAGGCCAGCCGCGCGAGCATGCGCGCAGTCTAGCGCGAGTCAGCGCGGCGGAACCGAGTAACCGCGCTGCGGGAACGGATCTGCCGTGTCGCGGCGCCCGAGCTCGGCCGGCGTCCACACCGCACCGCGCTCGGAGAAGATCGCGAACCCGACGACGCCGACGTTGCGATCGCCCGAGGTCTGCGCGGCATACGAGTCCGCGACCTTGCCGAACCGGAACGCGGCGACCGCAGCGTCCGAGGTGCGGAAGCCGTCGATCACGAGCGTGTCGTGCGGATCGACGATGTAGCCGCGGCGGTTCGGATCGGCGGGCTTGCCGTCGATCACGTCGAGCCCATCGACCGACGCGACGACCTCGAACCGCGCCGACGTGCCGTTGCGCACCATGATCCGGTAGCGCGCGCCGTCCTCGCCGACGATGAGTGCCCGGCCGGAGGCCATGTAGCCGGGCAGGGTGCGGCCGTACTCGTCGACGAGCGCGATGCCGATCGAGCCGTCGCCGGCGTAGACCTCGAGCGGCTGCGGCCGCGTGCCGAGATACGCCGCGTGCGCGGCGACGCCTTCCGCGTCGTTGTAGTGCAGCACCACCTGCGCCCACGGCGAGCCGCTCGCGCGCTGGAACGGCGAGAACGAGATCGGCGCGGACACCTGCTCGCCCCACGACGTGCCGAGGCCGGGGCGATCCGGCACCGGCTCGGCGATCGCGCCGCCCGGCGACGGCGAGTCGTAGGCCGCGACGTGCTCCGGCGCCGGGCTCGGCCCGTAGTAGCCGCCGCTCGACGCGACCGTCGACGGAGAGGACTTCTGCATGCCGCCGCCACACGCGGCGAACGCGAACAGGACAGACGGAACCCATGCGTGCCGGAGCACGCTCTTCGCGAGCATCATTGCTTGATCCTTTCCTAGCGGCCCCAGTGCAGGCCCATCTCGAAGAACATGCTGACGTCCGTGCGCGACGGCTTCGTTGCCTTCGTGCACGGGCCACCGCAGGTCGCGGGACCGTCCATCTCCGGTCCTTGCGCGAGGAAGCTGCGGAACGCCATGAAGTAACCGACGTGACGGCGGCGGTTCGTGCGCTCGTGCTTGCGGCCGTAGCCATCGAATTCGAAGCCGACCGCGAGCTCGCCGCTCGGGCGATCGAGCACGCCGCCATGCCGCCACGTCACGTGCTCGAGCCCGAGGCCGGCCTCGCCCCACAGATCGAGGCCGAGGCCCGAGCTCGTGCGCTCGTCACCGGTGTTCGCGAACGAGTAGCGCACCGCGCCGCCGATCCGCGTGCCGCGGCCGCGCCGCACGATGCCGTCCTCGGTGATCTCATCGTTGCTGTCGCCGACGCGATAATGATCGAACCGCGCGCGCAGCGTGACGTCACCGATGCGATAGCCGAGCCCCGACGTCACGCCGGCCGAGAAGCCGTCCGCATCGCCGAGGTCGGAGCCGCCGAGCAGCAGGCCGACGCGACCTTCGATGCGGCGCGGGCTCGGCGTGCTGTCGTCTCCGCTCGCGCGCGCGTACAGGCCGTCGCTCGCGATCGTGTTCGCGGATGCAGACGACGAGGCGGCCACGACGAGAGCAGCGACGAGAGCGGTGCGCATTTGCCCCTTCAACGCCGCTGCCGCGCCGCGGCTTACACGCCGATCACCACGGCCACAGACTCCACGTGAAGTACCCGCCGGCCAACAGGATCGCGGTGAGCGCCCACGCGCCGAACAGGTGCAGCACGCGGTCCGGCCACGGCCTCGGCACGATCCGGAGGAGGAGCGCGCCGACCAGCGCGCCGCACAGCGCGCCGCCGAGCCCCCACGCGACCATGCCCGGATAGACGATCGCCGTCGGCGAGGCGTCGGTCGACAGCGCGAGCTCGCCGCGGAACGGGAAGTACGTCAGCCGCGGCCAACGTCCCCAGTCGCACGCGGCGTACGCGAACGCGCCGCCGATGATCGCGCACATCGCGAGGATGTACGCGCGATCCGCGCGTCGCATCTCGGTCATCGCGCGACTCCGGGATGACACCGCGTGCACGTCGTGCCGGTCAGCTTGAACGCGGTGTCGCCGTCGTGACACGGCGCGCACGTCGCCTTCGTCGGGACCGCGAGCCCGAGCACGAGCTGCGACGTCATGTCGGTGTGGCAGCGCGTGCACGCGACGTCGGCGCCGCGGCTCTGCAGGTGCGGCGCGTGGACGAACTTCGCGCGCACCGACCACGTCGTCGCGAGCCGCAGCCGCTGGCGCTCGTCGGCGAGACCGCGGCGATGACAGCCCTCGCACGCGGTCAGCTGCGGCGCGGGCCCGCCCTGGATCGCGTGACACTTCGCGTCGCTGCACGCGCGATGTCCGCGCGCCGGACGCAGCTCGGTCAGCCGCGTCGTCAGCGAGTGGCAGGTCGTGCACGCGCCGGGGTGCTTGCCGTGATCGAGGTTCGCGCCGAACTCGGTCGTGATCGCGGGCAACCGATCGGCGACGAGCTTGCGCCACGGCTCGCTGCCGTTGTGGCACGCGCCGCACTTCTTGGACTCGCGCTTCGTGAACTCGGCGCGGTGGCACGCGCTGTCGGCGCACACGCTGTGTCCCGAGACCTGGACCTCGCCGGTCTTCGACAGCGGATGGCACGCCGCGCACGGCAGGTTCGTGAAGTCGTGGGTCGCGTGCGAGAACCGCTCGAACTCGCGATACACCTCGTACTTCGTCTTCGGCTCGTCCTGGTGGCACTTCGTGCAGGCCGCGGTGATCGGAAACGCCGTGTTGCCGTCGTGGCACGCGGTGATCGCGCAGCCCTCGGCGGCGGGGCGCGGCAGCTGGCGGTCGTCGGTCTTCACGATCGCGCCGTGACAGGTCGTGCACTGCTTCGCCGCGCCGCGCGTCGCGTGCTTCCTGTGCGAGAACGCGGTCGTCACGAAGATCTGCGTCTGCGCCGTGACGAGCAGCTTCGGCGGCTCGGGCTGACCGGAGCCCGGCGTGTGGCAGGTCGCGCACTCGCCCATCGCGAACGCCTTCGTCGCGCTGCCGTCGTGGCAGCCAGCGCAGCGACGGTGCGGTGGGCCGGGCACGCGCTTCGCGGCGAGCGTCGCGTGGCATTGCGTGCACGCGACCTGCGCGTGCGACTTGTGACCGATCTGCAGCGCGAAGTCGCGATCGCGCGTGTACGGCGGGTACGTCACCGGCGGCTTCGCCGACGGGAGCTGCGACTCGGCGTGACACGGATTGCACAGCCGCAGCCGATCCGCGGGCACGCTCTGGCGCGGCTTCGGCGCCGGGCCGTGACAGCTGCCGAAGCACGCCGCGTGGCCGGGCTTGCCGACGAGCGTCCCGCCCTTGACCGCGTGGCAGCGCGTGCACGGGATCGCCGGCGCCGCGGACACGTCGACGTCGCGCGCGTGCAGCGTGTGATCGAACCCGGTCGGCTCGGTGCGGACGTCGGCGCGCGCGCTGCCGAGCAGGCAGACGAGGATCACGAGCGCGGCGCGCACCATCAGTACACCCCGCTCAGCACGAGCCGCAGGCTCTTGTAGCCGTTGATGTCGGGCGCGGTGTCGAGCACGGTCGAGACGTCGTACGACGCGAAGATCCGCACCTTCGGGCTGACCCACGCGTCGACGGTGAACCGCCCGCCGCCGTGCAGCTCGGTGTCCGGCAATGGCGCGATCGGATCGCGGTACAGCACCGAGTAGCGCGTGCGCCTGGCATAGCCCTCGACCATCGCCGAGAACCGGCGTGCGCCGAGCGTCATCTTCAGCGTCGTGCCGAGCTCGAGGAAGCCGTCCTCGCCGACGTCGCTGTCGCTCGGCAGCGCGTTGATCGGGCCGTGCTCGTCGAGGATCGGCTGCGCGGGGACGTCGGGCTGCGCGATCCGGCGCGACAGCACGGAGAACCCGACCGCGGCCTGGCGGCGGAGCCGGACCTCGAGCGCGCCGGCGAGCTCGAGATACGGCCGCGAGAACGTGTTGACCGGCTCGCCGTCCTCGAGCAGATCGGTCGCGTACGCGATCCGCCCGAGCAGGTCGATGTTCTCGCGGATCAGCGTACCGGCTCGCGCCGACGCGATCAGCTGCGGCACGACCGGCCCGAGATCGAGATAGCGCCGCGCCTCGGTGATGTCCTCGGTCGGGCGCGAGACCAGCGACGGATCCCACCGCCAGTCGGCCTGGAACCGGCGCATCACGTCGAACACGAAGTTCGTCACCTGCTTGTAGCGAGTGCGGACCTCGACGCGCTGGTTCGCCATCGCGCCGTTGACGCCGCGCACCTGCGCGATCACCGCGACGTCACGGCGCGGCCGCCAGTCTGCCTGGATGAGCGACGTGTCGACGCTCGCCTCGCCGGTCTCGTCGGACTTCGACAGCGTCATGATCTCGCCGGCGACCGCGATCGGCACCTTGTCCTGGAGCCCGCGCAGATCGAACCGCAGCGATGCGCCGCCGGCGAGCGGACGCTTCTCGGTCTGCTCGCGCGTGTAGTCGGAGTGCCGCGGGCCGCCGTACAGCGCGACGGTGAGCGCCGGGCCTTCGTACGTCGCGTACAGCCCGTCCATGTGCAGGATCCACGGGCCGTACACGAACTGATCGCCGGCGCGCACGCGCAGCTTCGACAGCCCGAGTCGCTTCGGCAGGAAGTCCTTGAGCTCGGCCCATCCGGTGCGCAGCTCGGTGCCGGAGCGCGCGAACCAGGTCGCGATCGGCGCCGGCACGACCTCGCGCGGCTCGCCGAGATCCTCGTCGGTCAGCAGCTTGCGCGCGGCCTGAAACCGCACCGCGAAGTAGGTCTCGAGGCTGTCGAACCCGAGCCCGCGGGTCGACAAAAACGCCTCGCCGAAGCCGTACGAGCGCAGCGTCGCGTAGTCCTGACCGACGACCGGCGCCGGCGAGCCGAGGCCCGCGCGGTTGCTCGGGCGCGCGCCATCGACCTGGTAGCCGAGCGCGACCGAGAACGACACCGGCTGGCGGACGTCGCGAATGCCGTCGATGCCGTCGATCGGATCCGGCGACGTCGCCGACACCGCCGGCGCGGCCGGCATCGGGATGCGCTTCGCGGCCGGAGGAGGCGATGACGTCTGCGCGACGTGCTTCGGCCGCATCCGCAGCGTGCGCGGCGCGGGCTCGCGCTCGAGCCGCAGCTTCGGCGGATCGGCGTGCGCGACCGTCGTCACGGCGAGCACGGCCAGCGCCCGCTTCACGGCAGCCTCCGCGCCGCCGGGGCGGCGGCATGGCAGTTCGTGCAGAAGCTCTCGACGTGACACGTGATGCACGACCGCACGTTGAGCCGCGCGAGCCGGCCGTGCTCGCGCTCGAACGAGCCGACGAAGCCATGCGAGCGCGGTCGCTGCGCGTGACACGCGGTGCAGAACTCGACGACGTGGCAGGTCGCGCAGCGATCGCGATCCGCCGCGGCCTCGGGCCCGTGGTCGAGCTCGCGGAACGTGATCCGGTGATCCGCGGGCAGCATGCGCTGGTGGCACTCGTCGCACGCCTGCCGCGGATTGCCGGACATCTGCGTGTGGCAGGTCGCGCAGCGCGCCGCGCTGTTCGCCGCGGCCTCGGCGTGATCGCGGCGGAACGCGAGCGTGTGATCGAGCGGCCGCTCGGTCGCCGGCAGGTGATTGCGCGGTGCGAGCGCGGTCAGCGTCGCGCTCTTCTCGCGATGGCAGGTCTCGCAGATCCGCATGCGCATCGGGTACGGCGTGCGCTTCGTGTCGTCGTGACAGCCGACGCACGACTCGATCCGGGGCGCGACGTGATCGTCGTGGCTCGCCGACGTCGCGCTCCGCACGTGGCACGCCTCGCAGCGGATCGGCACGCCCTTGCGATCGGTCTTGTGGCGATCGTGCGAGAACCTCAGGTCGCCGGCGATCAGGCGGTTGCGCGTCCGCGTGCGCGCGCCGCCGACGTGACAGCCGGTGCAGTCCTCCATGCGCGCGACACGCGACAGCCCGGCCTCGGCGGCATGACAGCGCGAGCACGTCGCGTGGTTCGGCCGCACCTGCAGGCCGTCGGGCGCCGTGTGGCAATCGACGCACGCGACATGGAAGCCGACGGTGCCCTCCATCTTGTCGGCGTCCATGTGGCTCTTGTGCGAGAACGCCGGTGGCATCGACTGCCAGGGCGCGGTCGTCGGGTAGTCCTTGAGCGGCGCCGCGAGCGGCTGCGTCGTCACCTGCTCGTGGCAGACCGTGCACAGCTTGCCGGGCGGGCCGAGGAACTCCTTCTTGTGGCAGCCGCTGTCATCGCACGGCTTGTGATCGTCGGCGCCCGGCCGCTTCGTGCCGCGATGACAGCTGACGCACGGGATCTGCGCGTGCTGCTCGTGCTTGAGCCGCGACGGATCGAGCGGCGGCAGCGGAACGTCGGCGCGGCGCGACGGCGTGCAAGCCGCGACGAGCAATGCCACGACGATCCAGAGCTGCCTGGTCATCCCCGACGGCTGAGGCTAACACCGTGCGATCGCGTCGTCGCGATCCCGCGCGTCGATGTGCGGGCGATCGGCGGTCAGGGCGCGCTGCGCGGTCACCAGCCGGGCGGCCGCGTCCGGGCGCCACCACAGCACGGCAAACCCCGGCGCGTAGCCGACGACGACGCGCTCGCCGGGTAGATCGGGCGGAATCGCATCGGTCATGGCGTGGATCACGGCGAGTCCGCCGGGCGCGAGCAGCGCGCGGATCGCCGGCCACAGCGCGTCGAACAGCTCGGGATCGGCGCGCCGCCACACCACGGGATCCGCCGGATCCGGCAGCATCGGCGCGTTGCACGTGACGAGCGCGGCCGGCGCGTCGCGATGGTCCGCGATGCTCGCGCAGTGCGCGGTCAGCTCGACGCCGGACAGCGCCGCGCCGAGCCGGGCATGCGCGACCGCGCGCGGGTTGAGATCGACGGCGAGCCGGGTCTCGGCGAGCGCGGGTCGCGCGAGCTGCGCGAACGCCGAGCCGGCGCCGAGATCGATCCAGCGCGCGACGCGGCCGCCGGGGATCGCGCCGGCGAGGTGGTAGCTCGAGTCATCGGGCCACGCGACGAGCTCGCGGTGCGCCCGCGCATCGTCGCGGTCGCAGACGACGAGCGACGGCCCGATCGGGACGATCGCGACCGTCGCGCGGATCGCATCGCCGCGTCGCTCCACGAGGCCGTGCGCCACGAGCTCGTCGAGCGGCAGCCGGACCCGCGCTGCCGGCAGCTCGGCGCCGGCGACGAACAGCGACAGCGCGGTCGCCGCCGGCACGGGATCGACCGCGGCGAGCGCGGGCAGCCGCTCGGGCAGGGCGCTCGCGCGATCGGTGCCGGCCCACGCCGCGAGCGCGCGCGGATGCAGCCCGGCCGCACGCAGCGCATCGCCGACCAGCTTCACGGCGCCGCGAGGTACGTGCGGGCGAGATCGTACTCGGCGTCGAGCACCGCGCGTGCGTCGACGACCTCGCGCAGCAGCTTGCGCCGGCCCTCGGGCGTCGCGGCCTGCGGATCGAGCCCGAGCACCGCGCCGTAGAACGCGAGCTCGCCCTTGCGCGGGCCGGTCGTCGCCGCGGCGCGCAGCGCGTCGAACGACAGCTTGCCGCTCGCACACCGCGCGAGCAGCTCGTACCACAGATCGCCGCGCCGGTTCGCGAGGTAGTCCGACGCGATCCGGTCGCGCGGCTCGCCGAGTCGCTTCGCCTCGCCGAGGATCCACAGGCTCGTGTACACGTTGTAGAGCTCGCTGCCGTCGGGCTCGCCGAGCCCGCGGTGATACGCGTCGAGCGCGTCGCGATAGCGCCCGGCCTCGATCAGAAACGCGACCGCGCTCGCGAACACCTCCGGCGACTCCGCCTTGTCGACCGCCGCCATCACGAGCTCGACGGCGCGCGCCGCATCGCCGAGCCACCACATCGCGCGTCCGCTCTCGAGCAGCCGCTCGGCGGCGACGCTGCGCGGCAGATCCTTCTCCTCGCCGAGCGACGCCCACGCGCGCAGCGATTCGAGGTAGTGCGACGCCGCGTCGCGCGACTTGCCGGCCTGGCGCATCGCATCGGCGGCGAGCCGCTCGAGCTTCGCGCGCCGGTAGCGATCGCCGGTCGTCGTCGTGCCGAGCAGCTGGATGCCCGCGGCGGCCCAGCGCTGCGCGTCGGAGTAGCGCGCGACCTGGCCGTCGATCGTCGTCAGCGTCTCGTAGGCGTCGATCGAAGGCGCCCGCTCGATCGATGCGCGCAGCGCACGCCGGCCATCGTCGACGAGGCCCTGGCTCGCGAGCCCCTTGCCGAGCGCGCTCTCGGCGATCGCCGCGGCCTGCTGCCACACGACGCTCGGGTGGCGCTTCGACACGCGCGCCGTGAACGTGATGACGTCGTGCCACGCCGAGTGCGCGGCCTGCGGGCGTCCGCTCGCGGCGAGCCGGCCGATCCGATCGCCGTACAGCTTGCCGAGCCGGAGCGCGAGCGCGGTGTCGACCTCGGACGAGCCGTGCAGCGCCTGCTCGTGCAACGCGATCGCCTGATCGACGCGGCCGAGCGAGCGCGCGTCGCCACCGGCGGCCGCGAGCAGCTCGGCGTCGTTCGGAAACTTCGCGAGCCCCGCCATGCAGACCGCGAGCGCGGCGCCGGGGTCGGGTGCGTGCTCGTCGTTGCGCAGCAGGCTCGCGAGCTCGAGATACGACTCCGCCGTCGGGTGCTCGGCGAGGATCTCGGCGCGCATCGTCAGATCGCGGTCGGCGCCGATGCCCTTGATGTTGGCGAGGTAGCGATGGATCTCGAGCGGCCGGTTCGCGCGCGCGAGCGCGTTCGCGATCCGGCGCGACGTCGACAGGATGTCGTGATGCGCGCGCACGAGCTCCATCGATGCGCCTTGCTTGTCGAGCAGCTGCGAGACCGTGCGCTGGCGCTCGATCAGCATCGTGACGTAGCGATCGACGAGCCACGGCAGCGGCAGCGACAGCACCGTCGACTGCAGCAGATCGATCGGCTGCGCGCGCGTCGCGTTCGGCCCGTTCTCGGACACCGCGAGCTCGTCCGCGAACGCGAGCACCTCGTCGAGCTCGGCGAGGTGCTGGGTCTTCTGATCGGGCTCGACGAGCGACAGCACGACGAGCGTCTGCACCGTCGGCTCGAGCATGCCGGACTTCGCGAACATCGCGCGCAGCTGACGCAGCAGGCCGGTGTGACGCGCGAGCCCCGTGCCGATCTGATCGGGATCGAGCTGCCACAGCATCATCAGCTCGTCGAGCAGATCGCCCGCGGCGAACGGCCGCTCCTCGACGACCGCATCGCTGATCCGGCGCACGATCGCATCGGCGATCGCCGCACGCGCGCGATCGCGCTCCGGTCCGAGCGGCATCACCCACAGATGATCGATCGCCGCGTCGCGGTCGCTGTCGTCGCGCAGCTCGACCGGCGTGTCCGGCCACGTCACCTTCGCACGCTGTGCGCCGTGGCAGCCGGCGATCGCGATCACCGCTACGACGATCACGGCGGGTGCCATCCGTACGACTGCCATCACGAACAAACCTAGCATCCCCGCGCGTTGTGATCGTGTATGGTGCCCGACGTGCAACCGACTGGAATCGTGGTGCAGAAGTACGGCGGCTCCTCCGTCGCCGATGCCGAGAGGATCAAGCTGGTCGCGAAGCGGATCGCGCGCACGAAGGCGGCCGGCAAGAAGGTCGTCGTGGTCGTGTCCGCGATGGGCAAGACCACGAACCAGCTGATCGAAAAGGCGAAGTCGATCAGCCCGTCGCCGTCGCGCCGCGAGCTCGACATGCTGCTGACGTGCGGCGAGCGCGAGTCGATGGCGCTGCTCTCGATGGCGCTCCACGAGGAAGGCATCGAGGCGATCTCGTTCACCGGGTCGCAGGCCGGTATCCTGACGAACGACCGCCACTCCGGCGCGCGCATCGTCGAGGTCCGGCCGTTCCGCGTCGAGGACGAGCTCGACCGCGGCAAGGTCGTGATCGTCGCCGGCTTTCAGGGCGTTTCGTACAAACGCGAGATCACCACGCTCGGCCGCGGCGGCTCGGATACGACCGCGGTCGCGCTCGCCGGCGCGCTGCGCGCCGACTACTGCGAGATTTGCAGCGACGTCGACGGCGTCTACACGGCCGACCCTCGCGTCGTCGATGCCGCGCAGCTCCTTCACTCGATCAGCCACGACGAGATGCTCGAGCTGGCCGCGCAAGGCGCGAAGGTGTTGCACGATGCCGCCGTCGAGTTCGCGCGCAAGTCGGGCATCGCGCTCTACGCGCGCGCCACGAACAAGGATGGCGGCGGCACGCGCATCGACTTCGCGCCCGAACGCGAGCGCCAGGTCGCGGCCGTGACCGGCCAAGATTCGCTCATCCGCGTCAAGGTATCGGGCGGCGCCGCCGTCGAGCATTGCCTGCAGATCATCGAGGCGGCATCGATTCCGCTCACGCACCTCGACCTCGAGGGCAAGGAGCTGCGCTGCTGGTTCTCGATCGCCGACGTTCCCGACTGGGGCGAAGTGCGCAAGCGCCTCGACACCGTGCTCGGTGATCAGATCGAGTTCGGCGAAGAAGGTTGCGTCACGATGGTCGGTCACGGCATCGGCGGCAACCCGAGCATCATCAACAAGGCGCGCGCGAGCGCGGTCGGCGCCGGCGTGCCGCTTAACGCGGTCAGCGTCTCGCCGCTGCGCGTGACGTTATGGTGCGACCGGCCACACGTCGATAACCTCGTGCGCGCGCTCCACAAGACGTTCATCGAGTGAGGCGCGCTCCACCGCTCTCGGCGCTGCGCCGTTTGTTGCCGCACCTCGGCAG
>DASTLB010000052.1:0-178596 GCA_035715365.1 Kofleriaceae bacterium
TGGCCGTGGCCGTGATCGTGATCGTGATCGTGATCGTGATCGTGATCCCGTGAAGGCTTCGATCTCGTCGAGCACGGTCTGCACCGTCGCCCGATCGCTCGCACCAAACCGCGCTCTCTCGTACGACCGCGAATGCGGCGGTCGATCGCGGCCACGGCCACGGCCACGGCCACGAGGCTCAGTGCGCGATCGGTAGCGATGGCCGCCGCGCCGCGACGAGCTTCATCGCCTCGGGATCGGCCGGCACCGCCTCCCCGGACGCGAGCTCGAGCTCGAAACCGGCGTCGCGGATCATCTGGTGATCGGCGTGCGGCGTCGCGCCACCGGTCGTCAGGTAGCCCTGCGTGAAGATCGAGTTCGCCGGGTACAGCGCGAACGCCTGCAGCGCGCGCAGCGTGATCTCGCGGCCGCCGGCGACGCGCAGATCCGTGCGCGGGTGGACGAGCCGGAACATGCACAGCGCGCGCAGCGCGTAGCCCGGCTCGACGAGCGGATAGCCGGCGAGCGGCGTGCCCGGCCGCGCGTCGAGGAAGTTGACCGGCACCGAGTCGACGTCGAGCTCGCGCAGCGCGTACGCGAGATCGAGCAGATCGTCCTCGCCCTCGCCGAGCCCGACGATCCCGCCGCAGCAGGTATCCATGCCGGCGCGCTGCGCGATGCGGACGGTCTCGACGCGATCTTTCCACGCGTGCGTCGACACGATCTGATCGTAGTGGCGCTCGCTCGTCTCGAGGTTGTGGTTGAACCGATCGACGCCGGACGCAACGAGCCGCTGCGCCTTCGCGTCGGTGAGCAGGCCGAGCGACGCGCACAGCTCGATGTCGAGCTCGGCCTTGATCCGCGTCGCGGCCTCGCAGATCGTGTCGAGATCGCGCTGCGACGGGCCGCGCGTCGCGGTCACCATGCAGTAGCGCTTCGCGCGCGCCGCGTGCGCTCGCCGGGCGCCATCGACCAGCTCGTCGACCGACTTCATCGGTGCCTCGCCGCTCGGCGAGGAATACTTGCTCGACTGCGAGCAGAACCCGCAGTCCTCCGGGCACGCGCCGAGCTTCGCGTTCTCGAGCACGTGCAGCGACACCCGGCGCCCCCAGTGAGCGCGGCGCACGCGGAACGCGGCGTCGAGCAGCGCGAGCAGCTCGTCGGCGGGGGCGTGCAGGATCGCGCGGGCGTGCTCGCGGGAGATCAGCTGGCCCGCAAGCGCTTCGTCGGCGAGTGCCGACCACATCGAAGACATGGGCGGCAAGCTAGCCAAACTGCTACTTCTTCGCCAGCTTCATCAGCTGGTTGATCGTGCGGCCGTTCGGATCGGCCTTCTTGCGATCCGCGGCGGCGATCACGACCTTGCCTTGCACCCACGACGCGCCGGTCGTGCTGCCGACCCAGTCGAGGCTCGACTTCTCGGCGGCCTTCGCCTCGTCGTCGGAGCCGTACTGGCAGAGCACGACGTCGACGTTGTTCGCGGTCGTGCTCTGGCAGTCCTTGCCGAACGCGACGGTCACCGGCGCGAGCGGGGTGACCGTGACGCCCGCCTTCTTCCAGCTCTCGACGACATCGGCGCGTGGCCCGCTGTCCGTCGCGTTGCTGCCGCCGCCCGCGTCGTCTTTCTTGCCGCCGCATGCCGCGAGCGCGGCGAATGCGAGACCGAGGATCCACACGTGCTGTCGCATCGTGTGGATTCTAGCGAGGATCCGCGCGGCTTAGTGGCGGCCGCGCTTGAACTTCTTGTGCTTGTAATACCGAGGCCCGCGGTCGCGCACGATCACGCCGCCACCGATGCCGACGTCGACGTGCACGCTCGGCACCGGGATCGCGACCTCGGCGCCGACGCGCACGCCGGGCGTCGTCACGACCGCGGCCGGCGGCGCGACCACGACGCCGGGCCCGCCGACGACCACGCCCGCGCCGATCCAGCCCACCGGCGCCTCGACCGTGACGACCGGACGCGCGTAGACGAGCGGCCGGTACATCGCGTTGATGCCGATGTACGCGGGGCGCGCTTCGACATACGCGGCCGGCGGCTCGGCGGTCACGTAGAAGTACGTGTCCCCGACCACCTTGAACTCGGGGCCCTCGGGCGGAACGAAGTAATGGTAGTGCGGGCCGTCGAGGTAGCAGTACTCGACGTCCGGCGAGCCGCCGACGACCGCCTCGACATGGATCGGGTGGTGGCCCTTGTACTGGTAGCGCGGGCCCTCGTAGCCGTAGGCGACGGGGTCACCGACGAAGTACGCCGAGCCATCGTGATCGCGGTACTGGACCTTGTCCGCCGCGTAGACGTGGACGTGCGGGCCCTCGATGTAACACATGCCGCCGCCTTGCGACTTGGCGATCGGATGCACGCCCACGAACCGGTACTGCTTCTTTGCGTCCGCGTGCGCGCTGTCGGCAACGACGACAGTGACAAGCAGAGCGACACCTAGGAAGATGCTGCGCATTGCCCGCAATCGTGCCCCGAAGGCGGGGTAGGCAGGCAAGGCTCGCCGTGGTGGTTTGTGCGCTCCGGATGACCGGAGATCAGCCTTCCGGTCGCGGCGCGATCTCTGCGGAGACCTTGAAGATTCGGATGATCTCGTCGAGCTCGGCGGTCAGCTTGCCCGACAGCGTCATCGGCATCTCCGATCCGGCATCGAGTGGCACTTCGACGACGATCGCGGCACCGGCCGGCACGTCACGCTGCAGCTCGAGCTCGCCTTCGCTGATCTTCGCGCTGCCCGCCGCGAACGTGTACTCGAGCTTCGTCAGCCGCATCGGTCGCTTGGCCGGGTTCGTGACCTGGACGAACACGACCTCGTGGCGAGGCGCATCGTGGACGCCGATCACGCGCAGCTCGGGAGACTTGGTGGCTGAACAACCAGCCACCGTCGCCACCGACAGCGCGAACAAGAGCCCGACAACAAAGCGAGACGACATCTGCTGCGGTCGGATTATGCGTACAGCGTGCCAGCGCGCAACTTATTGCAAGCACTGATCGACGAGGCGGAACCAACACCGGATGTTCACAGCGCCGGACGTTGCTGTCACTTCACGGGCACGTGTACCTTGGCTGTCGTGAAGATCGAGAAAGGCCGTCGAGTCACGCTCAAGGTCGACCTTGCCGTCGCAGGCGGGGAAACGCTGGAGAAGAAGACCGTCGAGTACATCCACGGGGGCGGCACGATGTTGCCGGGCCTCGAGACCGTGCTGGCGGGCCTGGAAAAGGGCGCCAAGCGCGAGGGTGTGATCAAGGCCGCGGACGCGTTCGGCAACAAGTCGATGCATCCGGTCAAGACGATGAAGCGCACCGAGTTCCCGAAGGACGCGAAGCTCACCGTCGGCGAGAAATTCGTGGCCAAGGGCGCAGATGGGATGAACGTGATCCTGCTCGTCGAGAAGATCGAGGGCGACAGCCTGCAGGTCCGGTTCGTCCATCCGCTCGCGGACAAGGACATCAAGTACTCGGTCGAGGTCGTCCAGGTCAGCGATCCGCGCCCGCCGCCGGTGCCGGCTGCCGCGCTGGAGCTGGAAGAAGAAAAGTAGGTTCGCGATGCACCCGCGCAGGCTCTACGCGCATCGAGGTGCTTCAGCCGAGCTGCCGGAAAACACGATGGCCGCGTTCGAGCGCGCCGTCGAGATCGGCGTCGATGCGCTCGAGATGGATGTCCAGCTCACGCGTGACGAGCAGCTGATCGTCGTCCACGACGACGAGTGCGCGCGCACGACCGGTGCGCAGACCACGTGGGCCGAGCTCGACCTCGCGCAGGTCCGCGAGCTCGACGCCGGCTGGGGCTTTGTCGCCGAGGACGGCACGCGGCCGTTCGCCGGCAAGGGCATCCGCGTGCCGACGTTCGTCGAGGTGCTCGACGCGTTCCCGAAGCTGCTGCTCAACGTCGACATCAAGGGCGAGCGCGCGGTGCAGGTGATGCTCGATCTGCTGCGCGAGAAGCAGGCCGAAGATCGCGTGACGCTCGCGAGCTTCCAGCTGCGCACGGTCGTCGAGGTTCGCCGCAAGGGCTACGGCGGTGCGACGAGCCTGTCGCGCGGCGAGGTCGCCTCGCTCGTGTCGCTGCCGGCACTGCTATGGCGTCAGCTGCCGTTCACCGGGACCGCGGCGCAGGTGCCGACGCACTCGGGGCCGCTGCGGTTCGATCGCGCGCCGTTCATCGCGAAGTGCCACAGCCTCGGGCTGCGCGTCGACTTCTGGACGATCGACGATCCCGACGAGGCGCAGCGCCTGCTCGCGCTCGGCGCCGACGGCATCATGACGAACGATCCGCGTAAGATCCGGCCCGTGTTTTATCCGAGCTGACGCGCGCGTCATCGGGCGGCTCGCATCTTGAAGGGCCACAGCCGCGTGGAATCCACCGGCGAGATCCTCGAGCGCGGGCTCGATCGTTCGCGCGAGCGCCGCGTCGGTGCGGTGAAGCTCGCGCAATCGATTCGTGGTTGTCGACGGCGTCGTGTTGAAAGTTCGACACCGACGGCGATTGCCGTGCGCGACCGGCCCGTTCCTCTTGCTCGGTTTCGTCCGGTGGTGCAATTTCCAGCTTTCCACAGAGGGAGTACGCCCAGATGGCTCTGAAAAAAGGCGTCGAAGTCAAGCCGGCCTCCGGCAAGCTCGGCATCCTGTTGCCCGGCATGGGCGCAGTCGCGACCACGTTCATCGCGGGCGTGCAGGCGATCCGACGCGGCATCGGTCAACCGATCGGCTCGCTGACCCAGCTCGGTCACATCCGCATCGGCAAGCGCACCGACAACCAGTCGCCCGCGATCAAGGACTACGTCTCGCTCGCGAAGCTCGACGACATCGTGTTCGGCGGCTGGGACATCTTCACGGACAACGCGTACCAGGCTGCGGTGCGCGCCGGCGTGCTCGACGGCAAGCACCTCGATCCGCTCAAGGCGGAGCTCGAGGCGATCAAGCCGATGACCGCCGTGTTCGAGCAGGCGTACGTCAAGAAGCTCAACGGGCCGAACGTCAAGAAGGGCGGCTCGAAGATGGAGCTCGCCGAGCAGCTGATGGAGGACATCCGTCAGTTCAAGACCAAGCACGGCTGCGATCGCCTCGTCGCCGTGTGGTGTGGCTCGACCGAGGTCTATCGCAAGCCGAGCGAGGTCCACAGCTCGCTCGCGAAGTTCGAGGACGCGCTGCGCGGCTCGCACGACGACGTCGCGCCGTCGCAGATCTACGCGTACGCGTGCCTCAAGATGGGCGTGCCGTACGCGAACGGCGCGCCGAACCTGTCGGTCGACACGCCCGCGCTGCTCGAGCTCGCGCGCAAGCAGGGCCTGCCGATCGCCGGCAAGGACTTCAAGACCGGCCAGACGCTGATGAAGACGATCCTCGCGCCCGGCTTCAAGGCGCGCATGCTCGGCCTCTCCGGCTGGTACTCGACGAACATCCTCGGCAACCGCGACGGCGAGGTGCTCGACGATCCCGAGTCGTTCAAGAGCAAGGAAGTCACGAAGCTCGGCGTGATCGATCACATCCTGCAGCCGGAGATCTACCCGGAGCTGTACGGCCACGTCTCGCACGTCGTCCGCATCAACTACTACCCGCCGCGCGGCGACAACAAAGAGGGCTGGGACAACATCGACATCTACGGGTGGCTCGGCTACCCGATGCAGATCAAGGTCAACTTCCTGTGCCGCGACTCGATCCTCGCGGCGCCGATCGTCCTCGATCTCGCGCTGTTCATGGACTTCGCGCACCGCGCGGGGATGTCCGGCATCCAGGAGTGGCTGAGCTTCTACTGGAAGAGCCCGATGACGCCCGAGGGCCTGTACCCCGAGCACGATCTGTTCATCCAGCTGATGAAGCTGAAGAACACGCTGCGCTACACGAAGGGCGACGAGCTGATCACGCACCTCGGCGCCGAGTACTACGACTAAGGATGTGGCTGCTCGTCGCGATCGTGGCGCTGATCGGCGTCGTCTTCGCAGTCGGGCCCGCCCGCGCGCGCGTGCTGCGGCGACGGCCGCTGCCGGCGGATCCCGGGTTTCCGCGCCGCGCGCTTTCCGACGATCCGTATCGCGATTAGCGCGCGCGCACGTTCGTCATCACGAACCGGCTCGCCGGCAGCGTCGGGATCGTGCGCAGCGAGATCGAGAGATCCTGCTCCGGCACGTCGTACGCGATCGTGCGCGTCAGGAACCGTAGCGTCGTCTTCATCAGCTCGATCGTGAGCTGCTCACCCGCGCAGCGATGACCAGTCGCGAGATCACCACCACCCTGCGGGATCAGCGTGAACGGATCGCCGTCCCAGCCGAGGAACCGCTCGGGACGGAACTGCTCGGGCTCTGGCCAGTGCCGCGCGTCGTGGTTCGTGCCGTAGAGATCGAGCATCACGCGCGTACCGGCGGTGAGCGCGACGCCGCGCCATTCGAAGCTGTCGTGGACGCGCGCGACCGCGGCCGGGAAGAACGGATAGAACCGTCGCACCTCGTGGACGAACGGCTCGAGCATCGTGTCGGCCTCGAGCAGCTGCGCGGTGTGCGGATACTCGTGGAGCGCGTGCGCGCAGAACGCGAGATAGCGCGCGACCGCGACGGTCGGCCGGATCACGTTGAGCAGCTCGACCGCGGCGGTCTTCGTCTCGAGCTTCGCGGCCGCGAACACGCCGAGTGCGCCGGTCGCGGTCAGCTTGCCGTCGCGCACGCGCTGGATCTGCTTCTCGATCCACCACTCGGCGCGCGCGCGTCCGAACCGGCCGCGCCAGTGCCGGGGCCCGACGCGCCCGCCGCCCTCGATCATCGCGGACAGATCGGCGATGCGCCGGTCGTCGTCGAGCGTCACGCCGGGCCACGCGCACACCGCGCGGCACAGCAGCGCCTGCGCCTCGTCGAACCACAGCACGCGATCGCGGCCGCGCGCGAGCTGCCCGACGAGCAGCGCCTCGAAGTCGGCGCACAGCCGCGCGATCGCCTCCGGCGTCAGCAGCATCAGGAACAGCTGCTTGCGCGCGTGGTGCTCGTCGCCGTCGAGCGACTGCACGCCGCCCTTGCCGAGCAGCGTCGCCTGCATGCGATGCGGGGCCGCGCCATGGCGCTGCATGTGATCGCTGTAGAACACGCGCGCGGCCTCGGCGCCGAGCATGCAGATCGTTCGCTGCATCAGGATCCGCGTCTCGAACACGTCGGTGCCGAGCGCGCGACAGCGATTGCCGATCATCTCGTAGCCCTCGAGCGCGAGCGTCAGCGTGTCGTCGACGACCGGGATGTGCAGGCGCTGCGGCAGTCGCGCGACGTAGCTCTGGATCGACATGCTCGGATCTACCCGGGAGCATGCGCGACGTCAGCGCTGGGCGTTGTTCAACGCGTGCGTTGACGGCTTCTTGATCCGCGCGCGACGAGCAGACCGAGCGCGAGTGTCACGATCATCCCCGGCGCGAGCGCCCCGCCACCGGTGTCGCAGCCGCTCGTGATGTTGTCGCGATCGATGCCGGCGCAATCGCTGTCCTCGCTCGCCGAGCAGCCGGGCGCGCAGCAGCCATCGCCGTCGACGCACTCGGTGACCTCGACGATCGCGCACGCGGCGGTGCAGTCCGCGCCGATCAGCTCGTTTGGCTTGCACGCGTTGCCGCTCGGCTCGCACGCGGTCGGACAGCTGCCGGCGATCGCGGTATCGCAGGTCTCGCCGGGATCGAGCTTGCCGTTGCTGCACACGACCGGCTGGAAGTCGACGGTCGCGTTGACGAAGCCATTGCTCTCGAGTCCGGTCTGCGTCTCGGGGTTCGGACCGACGGTGAACAGGAACGCGCCCTGGCGATTGTCCGCGGTCGTCTGCGCGTTGCTGTCGGCCATCTCGAGCCGCACGCGATACGCGCCGTCGGGGACGAGGTTACCGGCGCGATCGCGCAGGTTCCAGGTGAACGTGATCGGCGTGGCGTGATCGAGTCGCGTCGCGCCGGACACGGCGTCCAGGTCGTTCGGCGAGATCAGGTTGTGCGCGATCAGGTTGATCTTCCGCTCGGCGGCGTACTGGCCGATCGTCTTCACGAACGGTCCGTTGTCGACCTCGATCCACGCCGCGACGACGTTCTTCGGCGCGAATTCGCCACCGTTCGGTGTCGTCGTGACCGTGACGGTCAGGTCGGCGCGCGCGGCTGGCGCGGCCATTGCCGTGACGACGAAACACGCGGCGACGGATCGCAGGGCCCTCATGACCACCGACCCTACGCCCGTCGTGGGCGAGAAGAAACCCTGAAATTACAGCTATTTGCTAGGGTCTATCGACCCGGGGACCGATCCCTCGGTGTCCGGGGAGCGAGTCACCGGCGCCGGCGCACGAGCACGAGCGCAAGTGCTGCAAATGCGAGCCCGCCAGCGCCGCTGCCGGTACTGCAGCCGCCGTTGATGTCGGCGCCCTCACCGGTTCCGCCGCCACCACCGCCGGCACAGTCGCTGTCCATGCCGTCACAGCCGTCGGGGCAGCAGCCGTCACCGTCGGCGCACGCCGTGATCGGCTGGACCTTGCACTCGGCGCTGCAGGTCGCCGCGGAGCCGACGAGCACGTTCGGCATGCACGCGTCGGTCGCCGGCGTGCACGTCGTCGGGCAGCTGCCCGCGAGCGCGGGATCGCAGGTCTCGCCCGCCTCGACCGCGCCGTTGTTGCAGGTGTCGGCGACCGGCTGAAAATCGATCGAGACGTTGAGGAAGCCGCCGTTCGACAGCCCGGTCTGCTGCTGCGGTGCATCGCTCTTCACGAACGTGAACGTGCCCTGGTGATTCTGCGACGCCTGGTTCGCGTTCGAGTCCGCGAGCTCCATGCGGATCGTGTACGTGCCGTCGGGAACGAGCGCGCCGGTCTTGTCGCGCAGGTTCCACGTCAGCGTGATCGGCTGCGCGTGATCCTGGCGCGTCGCGCTCGTCACCGCATCGACGTCATTCGTGCCGGCCTTCTGCTCCCACGCGACGAGGTGATCTTTGCGCACGCCGGCGTGGCGATCGATCGTCTTGACGAACGTGCCGCCGCTGCCTTCGACCCAGATCGCGACGATGTTCTTCGGTGCATACGGGCCGCCATTGGGCGTGGTCGTGACGGTCACCGTCAGATCCGCGTGCGCGGTTCCGACGAGTGCGAGGACGATCGTTTGAGCCCAAAGCAATGCTCGCATGCGTTCCCTCCGAGGCGCGAACGCGATGCAAGGCGGACTCCAACCACCGCGCACGAGATTTCGCACGGCTACACACCTCGCGACGCCCAGTCCGTTGGCCGACTTGGCTCGGTTGCGCAAGGATCGTTCACCCTGTCCGTGGAGCGGGCAGTCCCCGACAGCTGCCCATCAGCGTGCGCAGCTCAGTTCACGCCGCGCGACACGAACAAGCTCTCGGGATTGATCCCGAGCGAGCGCAGCGCGGTCTCCCACATATCGTCGGCCGGCGTCTCGAACACGAGCTTCGGATCGGCCTCGGCGTGCAGCCACGCACCGCGCGACATCTCGTCCTCGAGCTGACCGGCGCTCCAGCCAGAGTAGCCGAGCAGCAAGCGGATCCTGCGCGGCGGCGCGGACGCGAGTGCCTTGAGCCGCTCGGGCGACGTCGACAGCGAGATGCTCGACGTCACCGCGATCGTCCCCTGCCCCGGCTCGGCGATCTCGATCGGCTCGTGCAGCACCCAGCCGGTGTTCTGCTGGACCGGACCACCGGCCCACACGAGCGCGGTGTCGTCGCCTTCCCACTTCATCTCGAGGCTCTCGAGGAGCTCGCTCGCGCGGATCGGGCTCGGGTGGTTGATGATGAGGCCGAACGATCCGCGTTCGCCGTGATCGATCATCAGCACGACCGACCGACGAAAATTCGGATCCGCGAGCTGCGGCATCGCCAGGAGCAGGCCAGGTGCCAGGTTCGCCGAATCCACCGATCCGAGTGTTCCCGAAAACCAGCGAACATGCCGCTGATTTCGATCACGTTTTGCCGACAGCTCCTGCCCGTATGCAGTGCCGGCGGTGGGCCGGCGTCACACCCGCGGTCAGGCGCCTTGCAGACCGGGATCGGTCGCGGCGTCCTGGCGGTTGACGGATTCGGAGTCGGACTTCTTGTCGTCCTTCTCCTCGGCCAGCCCGATCTTGCCCTGCACCTTCTTGAAGATGGCGGCGCCCAAGCTGAGCGCGAACCCGGTGACGACGGCACGCACGAAGAATTGCATCCGGCGATCGTAGCACCGGATGCGCGCGCGTCAGCTCTCAGGTCTTCTTGAGCGTCAGCTGCATCTTGATCGTCAGATCGTTCGCGACCGACTCCTTCTCGTCCTTCGGATCCTTGCCGACCTTGAAGTCGGTGCGCTTGAAGTTGTGCTCGCCCTTGATCTTGATCGAGTCATCGGTCGCGTCGACGACGTCGAACGTCACCGGGTACGTCTTGTCGACGCCGACCGCCTTGACCTTCGCGGTCGCGGTGTACGTCTTGTCGGCCTTCTTCTTGACGTTGCTGATGTCGATCGTGACCTTCGCGAACTTCGGCACGTTCAGGTAGTCGGGTGACTGCAGGTGCGCGTCGCGCTTCTCCGAGCCGGTCTTGAGGCTCGTGAGATCGAGCTCGATCGTCGCGCTGCCGCCCTCGATCTTCTTCGGATCGAAGTTCGCCTTCACGACGGAGTACTTCTCGAACTTCACCTCGACCGGATCGGTCGGCTTCTTCTCCTTGTGGGTCGCGAGCACCGTGATGTAGTCAGCGTTCGGATCGGCCGGCGCGGCCGAGCCCGAGCCCGCCATCGCCGCCGAGCCCTCGCCGGAGCCCGCCGCCGAGCCCATCGCCGCCGAGCCCGAGCCCTCGGCCGAGCCCATCGCCGAGCCCGAGCCCGCCGAGCCGCTGCCCTCGGGGGTCGCCGAGCCCATGTTCGACGAGCCCATCGTCTGGCCCGAGCCCGCGGTGTTCGGCTCGTCCTTCTTCTTCTTGCAGGCCGGAGTAGCCGCGATGACAGCGGCGAGCAGGATCATGTTCAGGGTCTTCATTGGTTCGTGCAGCTCCATTTGCGCCGACGTCGAATCAGCCGCCGGTGTGGCGCAACACCAGCGACACGTGAATCGGAATGCGATCGCCATCGAAATCGCTCGCGTCGGGCGCGAGCGCGGTCTCCTGGATCGCGAGCGAGAAGTCCGCCTGGACGAGCAGCGCCTCGCCGGTGATGCCGAGCCGCTGCAGCGCCGACGGATCGGGCTTGCGCAGCGTGCCGGCGACATCGACCACGTGGGTCTTGCCGATCAAGCCGACCGTGCCCTTCGCGCGGAACGCCAGCTTGTCCGGCCCGTCCTGGTGCGCGGACACGACCTGGTCGAGCTTGAACGTGATCCGCGGGTACTTGTCCGCGACGAGGTAGCTCTCGCGTGCGTGCTTGCTGCGCTCGTCGATGCCGGTGTCGACCGACGCGGTCGCGACGCTGAGCTCGGCGGTCGTCGGCTTCGTCAGATCGCGCGGGTCGCCCTGCCACGTGCCCTTCACGTCACCGCGGAACACCGCATCGAACGTCTCGCCGCCCGCGGACAGATGCGCGGTCACGGACGTGCCGTCGTGCGCGACCACCTCGTAGCGGCCGGCCGGTGCGGGCAGCGAGCCGGCGATCCCGGACGCCCCGGCGCTACCGACATGCGCGACCGGCGGCGGCCGCGTGTCACGCGCGTCCGCGGGCCCCGGACCGCTCGCGAACGCGAGGATCGGCACCGCGAGCGGCGGGATCGCGACGAGCCACGTCAGGATGCGGAGCACGATACTCGGCCGCTCGCGCTTGCGCTCGCGACGCCGGATGAACCAGCCCGCGATCGCGAGCCCGACGACGATCGCCGCTATGATCGCGCAGACCTCGAGGCCGAGCCAGATCGGATGCTGGCTGCTCTCGCGCCACTCGAGGTCCGGATCCGGGACGTAGAACCGCTTGTGCGTCGCGGTGTAGAGATTGCCCGAGCCCTGCATCACCCAGCGCACGAGTGAAGCGATCAGCGCGGCGAGCGGCAGCACGATCGGAGCGAACGCAGATCGCACGTGTTGTGGGTAACCTTGCCGGGTCCGCCGTGCATCCTTTTGCAGCCGAATTGCGGCGCAACATTTTGTTCCCGCCAGTGTCAGCGAGCGCTGACAATTGTACGGCGCGCGGTGCTCACTCGGTGATCGCGACGAACGGCTCGTCGTACAGCTCGACCCACAGCGACCGTGCGGCAGCGCGCAGCCGGTCGGTCGGCAGCTTCGCGATCGCGACCGCCGCCGGCACGAGCCGCGCGCGATCGATCCGGCCGCGCTCGACCACCGAGCGATCCAGCGGCATGTCGAGCTGGCGCGCGAGGCCTTCCAGGATCACGACGCCGGCGTACGACTCCGCGCTGCCCCACCCCCGCTGCGCGAACACGTGCCGCGCGAGGTGCCACAGCGCGAGCTGCGGCGTCGCCGGGTCATTCGCGATCTGGCTCAGGTAACCCGACAGCTCGGCACGCGCACGCTCGACATGCGGCCGCGGATCGCCCTTGGCATCGAGCTCGTCGCCGAGTAACGCCGCGAGCGGCGGCGGATAGCGCAGCGGCTCGACCTCGGTGCCGAGCGCGCGATCGTCGTCGAGCCCGTGCTGCGCCTCGTGCCGGCGCACGGTCGCGGTGACGAGGTCGTGGCAGCGCGCGGCGATCCGCTCGGCGCCGAGCTGCTGCAGCTCGGTCTCGAGCTCGCCGACCGCATCGAGCTCGGACGCCGGCACGTAGCGCGCGAGATCGTCGAGCAGGCCCGGAGGCAGGTACAGCGCGTCGGTCCGCGCCATGACGAGACCGCGGCGATCGATCGCGGTGCGCCAGCCCTCGACGTAGCGCTCGCGCTTCGCGAGCAGCCGGCCGACGTCCGACGCCGCTCGCGCATCGGGCCCGAGCGCGCGCGCGAGCTCGCCGCGGATCGCGTCCCCGGCGGCGTTCGCGAGCGGCGCACCGTCTGGCCAGTCGTCGCCGAACGGGTACGGCGTGCCGGGCGCGAGCACCGGCAGCACGGCCGTCGCGACGTGCTCGTCGATCTGATCGAGCAGCACGACCGGATCGCCGAGCTCCTCGGACTGCATGCCGAGCAGCGCGTGCGACAGGTTCAGGCGATCGAGCCTGCGCAGCGACAGCACGCGCCTGCGCTCGGGACCGGCATGCACGTAGACGACCTGCTCGACGCGGTACGTCCGGATCACGGCGTGCGCGCCCGACCCGCCCGTCAGCACGGTGCCCTCGAGGTAGTAGCCGAGCCCGGCGGCGGCGAGCTGATCCGAGATCACGCGGACCTTCGCCCGCAGCTCGCGCGCGACGTCGTCGAAGTCGCGACTCGACATCGGCACGTGGACCCAGCGATCGAGCATCGCGAGCAGATCGCTCCACGCCGCGGTGAGCGCAGCGCCGTGCCGCGCGATCGCCGGATCGCGCTCGACGGCGGCCGCGTGCTCCGCGCGATCGCGATCGATGCCGCCGTGCTCGCGGTCGCGATCGCTCTCGATCACGAGCGCGGTGAACGGGCCGACGAGCAGCTGCTCGAGCGACTCGTCGCGCAGCGGGACCCCGCCGTGCTCGTACGCACCGGCGACCGGCGGCGGCAGCGGTCGCACGTAGCCCTCGGCGACGCGCGCGCCGCGCCGGTGCGGCGGATCGGGCCACACCACGATCGTCGCTGCGATCGCGAGCGTGGCCGCGGCCATGACGGCGAGCAGCGCGCGCGGACCGCGCGGGACGGTCGCGACCGGCAGCGTGTCGTACGCCGCCTGCACCGCGCTGCGATCACTCGGGTCGTCGAGGCGACGCTTGCCGAGCGCGAGCGCGGCGACGCGCTGGACGTGGCGCGCCGCCTCCGGATCGTGGAACGTGTCGGACTCGCCGGTCGCGAGCGACGCATCGATCAAGGCACGCTCGAGCCGGCGACGCGCGCGGCCGCGCAGCAGCCACTCGGTCCGCGCGAGCGCGGCGCGTGCTGCATCCTCGTGGCCGGCATCGACCCCGTCGGCGAGTGCGGCGAGCACGTGGCGGCGAATCACGCCTGCTGAGACAAGCGCGACCGGCCCGACGTTGCAACGAGTTTCGGCTACTCGGTCAGCGCGCGGTACAGGCCCGGACGGCGGTCGCGGAAGAACCCCATGCTCGCGCGAACCCGACGGATCTTCGCCAGATCGAGCGCCGCGAGCGCGATCCCGGTCTCGTCGCGGCCGAGCTCGGCGAGCTTGTCACCGCGCGCGTCGCATACGAACGAGCTGCCGTAGAACGTGATCGCCTCGCGCCCTTCACCCTCGGTGCCGACGCGGTTCGCCGCGACGACGCCGACCGCGTTCGCGACTGCATGACCGACCATCACGCGCTGCCACGAGTCGCGGCTGTCGAGCTCGGGCTCCTCGGGCTCGGAGCCGATCGCGGTCGGATAGAACAGGATGTCGGCACCCGCGAGCGTCATCGCGCGCGCCGCCTCGGGGAACCACTGGTCCCAGCAGATCGCGACGCCGATCGTGCCGAGCTTCGTCGCGAACGTGCGGAACCCGGTGTTGCCCGGCTTGAAGAAGAACTTCTCCTGATAGCCCGGACCGTCGGGGATGTGGCTCTTGCGATAGACGCCGAGGTTGCGGCCGTCGGTATCGAACACCGCGATCGAGTTGTAGTGCTCGGGCCCCGCCTGCTCGTAGAACGACACCGGGATCACCACGCCGAGCTGCGCCGCCAGCTGCTGGAAGTGGCGCAGCGTCGGGTGATTCTCCGCCGGGTGCGCGCGCGCGAAGTCGTCCTCGCGCTGCGTGCGACAGAAGTAATGTCCCTCGAACAGCTCGCTCGGCAGGATGATCTGCGCACCCTTGCCGGCGGCCTCGCGGACGAGCTCGGTGACGCGCGCGACATTCGTCGCGACATCGTCGGAGAGCGCGGTCTGGAGTGCGGCAACCGTGACGGTGGACATGAGGCGGAAGGTAGCAGCCCGCGCCGGTGCGGGAGCGCAACACTGCGTTCAGTGGGTGAGATCGAACCGATAGACGTTCGTGTGTCGGCGCGCGAAGCCCATCCGCTCGTAGAGCCGGTTCGCCGCCTCGCGCGACGGATGCGACGTCAGGTGCACCGCCTTCGCGCCGGCCTCTCGCGCGAGCCGGATCGCCTCGCGGGTCAGCGCTTCTCCGATCCCACGGCCGCGCGCCGCGCCGTCGACGACGACATCATCGATCCGCGCGTGGCAGCCCGTCGGGATCCGGTACACCGTCAGCGCGGTCGCGCCGACGATCCGCTCGGCATCGCGCGCGATCAGCAGGATCGAGCCTGGCGCCGCGACGATCGCGCGCAGCTCGTCCTCGCCCGGCGGCGGCGCGCTCGATAGCTGCGGCACGAGGTGCGCGAACGCCGCGACCAGCTCGGCATCGACCTCGGTGACGCGCTCGACGTTCATGCCCGCATGCTGCGCAACGCCGCGCGCGCTCGCAAGCCGGCCACGCCCGCCTCACGGTGCGAGCGTGATGCCGGTCGGCATCGCCGGTAGCGCGTAGCGCTGGTCGTCCGCGGCCTGGACGTGCGACATCGCCGCGAGCCCGAGCGGCAGGTGGCCGGCCCACACCGCGACGCCGAGATCCTCGGCATCGTCGATCGGGCCGCCGGTCCGGATCTTCGCGCTCGCTTCGGTGATCGGCATCGCGATCACGCGCGTGGCCGCGAGCTCCTTGTCGTTCGGCGCCCGCACGAGCTTCGATCGCCCGGGCGACACGCGCTCGATCAGCTCGTCGAAGCACGCGCGCTTCTCGGCCTCGTCGACGACCTCGCGGGCCGAGCCGAGCAGCACGACCGAGCGGTAGTTCACCGAGTGATGGAACGCCGATTTCGCGTACACGATCCCGTCGAGCAGCGTCACGCTGACCGCCATCGGCACACCGGCAGCGCCACCGCGCAGCAGCCGACTGGCGATCGCGCCATGCATGATGACGTCGCGGCCGCGTCGCACGTAGATCATCGGGATCGCGAACGGCTGGTCCTCGACGACGAACGCGACGTGCGCGATCAGCCCCGCATCGAGGATCGCGTCGACGACCGCGGGATCGTAGGACGCGCGGCGGGCGACCCGACGGACGGTCGAGCGAGCCGACGCAGGCTCGAAAGCTTGCTTGTCCATGCCGCGAGCATGCTATTCGTGTGGTGGGTCCACAACATCCAGATTTGAGAAGACGACCCCTCCAGCATGCGCCACCCATCGCTACCGATCACGATCGATCGCCGCAAGCCGCTGCCGCTGTTCGCGCAGCTCGCCGGCGCGCTCGTCGACCAGATCCGCAGCGGCCGGCTCGTCGCCGGCGACGTCCTGCCCGGCACGCGGTCGCTCGCGCGCGAGCTCGGCGTCGATCGCGACACCGTGCTCGCCGCCTACGGCGATCTCGAGGCGCAGGGCTTCGTGTCGACGCTGCCGCGCACCGGCACGATCGTCGCCGACGTCCCGCGCGGCGCACGCACCGGCCGCGGGCTCGCTCGCCAGGTCGGCTACGCGCTCGACGCCGGACCGCCCTCGCTCGTGCCGCCGCGGCTACCACCCGGCACGATCTCGCTGACCTCCGGCGTGCCGGATCTACGCCTCGTGCCGAGCGAGCTCGTCGCGCGCGCGTACCGCCGGGCGATACGCCGCCACGCGCGCAGCGTGCTCGATTACTCCGCGGACACCACCGGCCACGTCCGCCTGCGGGCCGCGCTCGCCGAGCTCGTGCGTGAAGCGCGCGGCGTCGCCGCATCCGCGGACGAGGTCATGGTCACGCGCGGCAGCCAGATGGCGCTCGAGCTCGCATCGCGCGCGATGATCCGGCCCGGCGACGTCGTGTGCGTCGAGGCGCTCGGCTACCAGCCGGCGTGGGCCTCGTTCGAGCGCGCCGGCGCGAAGCTCGTCGGGATTCCCGTCGACGCCGGCGGCATCGATGTCCAGGCGCTCGAGCGCGCGGTCGCCAAGCACGCGGTGCGCATGGTGTACGTGACGCCGCACCACCAGTTCCCGACGACGACCATCCTCAGCGCCGCCCGCCGCATGCAGCTACTCGCGCTCGCGCGCCAGCACCGGTTCGCGATCCTCGAGGACGACTACGACCACGAGTTTCACTACGAGGGCCGACCGGTCCTGCCGCTCGCGAGCATCGACGCGACGGGCTCGGTGATCTACGTCGGCACGCTGTCCAAGGTGCTCGCGCCCGGACTGCGACTCGGCTTCGTGATCGCGCCGCGCCCGCTGATCGAGCGGCTCGCGCGCGAGCGCTACTTCCTCGATCGCCAGGGCGACCAGGCGCTCGAGCTCGCGATCGCCGAGCTGCTCGAGGACGACGAGCTCGGCCGTCACGCGCGCAAGATGCGCCGCATCTACCACGCGCGCCGCGACCTGCTCGTCGAGCTGCTGCAGCGCTCGCTCGGCGATCGACTGACGTTCCGCGTGCCGACCGGCGGCATGGCGCTGTGGGCGGAGGTCGCGCCGGGGCTCGATGTCGATCGCTGGGCGGCGCGCGGCCTCGAGCACGGCGTCGCGTTTCAGCCAGGCGGCAACTTCACGCTGTCCGGCAAGCCGCTGCAGGCGGCGCGGTTCGGCTACGCGGTGTGCAGCGAAACGGAGATCCAGACTGCCGTGAAGCGGCTCGCGCATGCGGCGTGAGCTCGCCCGTGAAGCGATCGCGAGATTGCCAATCACGTATCGTGTTTTTATTCGTGTCAGTCTCTTTTTACTTGACACGAAATATAGTTGTCGGACGCAGCGATGCTTCACACCCGCTGATTTTCTCGACGAGGAACGCGAGGCTCGCTTGTGGGAGCGAAACAATCGCTGCTCGCGTTGATTCGGCGGCAGACCGGAATTCGCGCGTCAGACGCGAGGAGAACGAGCGCAAAAACGGGGTGATAAGACCGTCGTGCACACGCGAGAACGACGGAGCGGGATCATGCAGGGAACGACTCGAGTGGGGGATGCACACGATCATGACCGCGAGCACTGGCTCGCCGTGCACGTCGGGCTGAAGAAGCTCAGTGCGCAGCGTGCACAACTGGAAGCGCGCGAGGTCGCGCTGTTGCGACTCGCCGAGGACCTGACGATCTGGCAGCACTTCGGTCACGTGTCGCTCGTGCAGTACATGGAGCAGGAGCTCGGCTATCGCGCGCACACCGCGATGGAGCTCGTGCGCACGGCGAAGGCGCTCGCGATGCTGCCGCAGATGACCGCCGCGCTCGAGGCGGGCGAGGTGTTCCCGTGCGCGATCCGCGAGCTCACGCGCATCGCGACGCCGGATACCGAACAGGAATGGCTCGATGCGATCGCGGGCAAGACCGTGCACGAGGTGCAGCGGATGGTCGCCGGTCACGACAAGGGTGCGCGTCCCGGGGACCCAAAGGATCCGGACAACGAGCTGCTGACGCTGACGTTCCGCGTATCGCCGACGGTGCACGCGTTCGCGTATCGCGCGCGCATGGAGCTCGAAGCCATGCTCGGCAGCGGCAAGCTCGACGACGACGAGCTGATCGAAACGATCTTTCGCCGCGCGCTCGAACCCAGCTCCGATGCTGAAGGCCAGCCCCCGTTCCAGATGGCGATCAGCACGTGCAAGCGTTGCAAGCGGAGCTATCAGGATGTCGGTGGCGAGGAGGTTGACGTCGATGCCGCGACGATGGCGCGCGCCGAGTGCGATCACGAGCACCTCGGAGATCTCGAAGCCGATGCGCCCGCACGCGTGACGAGCTCGGTCACGAAGCGCAAGCGGCGACAGATCTACGCGCGCGATGGCCACTGCTGCGCCGTGCCGGGCTGCCGGATGACTCGATATCTCGACATTCACCACGTCAACTTCCAGTCAGCCGGAGGAGGTCACGAGCTGTCGAATACGATCCTGTTGTGTACGGGACATCACGCGGCCGTTCACAAGGGCAAGCTGCGGATCACCGGCAAGGCGCCGAACGAGGTGCTCTTCGAATTCGTCGGGCGCGACGAGGTGGCCGCGCTCGTCCCACGGGACTCGACGCGAATCGTCCCATGGGACGAAGAGCTGACGGAACCGATCCCATGGGACGCGAATGATCTCGTCCCATGGGACGCGAATGACCTCGTCCCATGGGACGCAGGGATGGCCGACCGATCCCATGGGACTTGAGGAAGACACGAATCCCTCATGACGAAGGTGATGAAGAAGTCCTGGCGATGACATGCACCGTCGATGACGGGACTCGCTTGTGTGGCGCGTTCGCCGGCCGTCCGCGCGAGCACCCTAGCGTCCGCGTTCTCTCGAACGTTCGCCCCAGAAAAGAAGGACCTTCCCGCCCGAGGGCCGCGGCGCCTGTCGACCGATGCGAGCGGAGCGCGAGACCCGTGACGAGCGCGGGCACGGCGCCGCGCGTCTCGTCGGCGCTGCAACTGTGCGGCGGTTCCACGCGCAACGTCGGCTCCGGCGGCGCTCGGCACGTGGTCTCGCGCGAGAGCGAGCGAGGGCGAGGCGCCGCGGACCGAGGTGTCGAAGAAACGGACGAAAGGACCCGCGGATCACGAACGGCACGTATCCAACAATCCACCAGCGACTCTCGTCCTCGTCGGCGGACGTCCATGCGAGCAGCCGAACGTCCGCGCGCTCTCGAACGTTCGCCCCCGACCCGCGCGGCTACCGCGACGGCTGCTGCTGCGTCGAGCAGTGGAACGCCCCGCCTCCGACCACGACCGCCTTGCCCGGTACGCCGACGGTCCGCCGCGTCGGGAACATCGCGGCGATCTTGCCGAGCGCGTCCGCATCCGCGTCGACCCCGTACGTCGGCACGACGACCGTGGTGTTCGCGATGTAGAAGTTCATGTAGCTCGCCGGCATCAGATTCCCCGCGGCATCCTCGACGGTGCCTGGCGACGGCACGGTGACCACGGTGAACCGCTCGCCGCTCGCGCTGCGCGCGCACGACAACGCATCGATGATCCCCGCGAGCGCGTCGCGATTCGGATCGCCGGGCGCCGGCTCCATGCACGTCACGATGCCGGGTGCAACGAACCTGGCGAGCGTGTCGATGTGGCCGTCCGTGTGATCGTTCGCGAGTCCCTGGTCGAGCCACACGATGTGCTCGACGCCGAGCGCCCAGCGCAGCCGTGCCTCGATGCCGGCGACGTCGAGCCCGGGGTTGCGCGCGCCGCCGAGCATGCACTGCTTCGTCGTCAGCAGCGTGCCCTCGCCGTCGACCTCGATCGCGCCGCCCTCGAGCACGAAGTCGAACGCCGGGCCGGTGACGCCGGCCCACTTCATGACCTGCGCCGCGACCTCGGTATCGCCGGGCATGACGTACTTGCCGCCCCAGCCGTCGAACCGGAACCGCGCGGCCGCGAGCTCGCCGGGACGACACACGAAGATCGGTCCGGTGTCGCGCAGCCAGACGTCGCCGTAGCGCGCGCGCCGGAACTTGACGCCGGCGACCGCGTGGCCGAGCAGCATGCGTGCGGCGGCCTCGTCCGCCTCGTCGCGCACGAGCAGCTCGACGCGCTCTCCCTGTGGCCGGCCGTCCTGCAGATCGACGATCGCCGCGATCATCTCCATCAGCGAGCGCTGCGGGGCCTCGAGGCCCTCGAGCCACTGATCGGGATCGTGCGGCCACGCGGTCCACACCGCGTCGTGGTGTGCCCACTCGGCGGGCATGCGGAACGTCTCGGTTGGCACCGAGCGCGTTTACCGCGCGCGCCGCGTCAGGTCCACGCGTTCGGCGGCGGATCGATCGCGACCGGGCGGCCGCGCCGGGCTGCGATGAATGCTTGCGCGAACGACATCGCCGACGGAAACCGCCGCCGCGCGTCCTTGGCCATCGCGACCGCGAGGACATCCTCGATCGCCGGCGGCACGCGACCGAGCAGCGACGGCCGGACCGGCGCGGTGTGCACGACCTGATAGACGAGCTCCGCGATGTCCTTGCCCTTGAACAGCGAGCGACCGGTCAGGCAGCGATACGCGATCGCGCCGAGCGCGTAGACATCGGCGAGGTGGGTCACGGTGCCGCCGGACGCCTGCTCGGGCGCCATGTACTGCGGCGTGCCGACGATCCCCTCGCCGGTCAGCGTGCCCTCGCTGCCGAGGAGCTTCGAGACGCCGAAGTCGAGGATCTTCCACGTGCTGCCGTCGTGCAGGAACAGGTTGTGCGGCTTGAGATCGCGGTGGACGACGCCGGCGAGCCGCGCGACCTCGAGCCCGCGCGCGACCTGATCGAGCATCACGACGAGCTCGTCGGATGGCATGCGGTTCTCGCTGCGCAGCCGCGCGGCGAGGTCGGTGCCGTACAGCCGCTCCATCGCGAGGTACGGCACCGGCGCATCCGGCGGCGACAGCTCGAACACGCGCACGATGTGCGGCGACTCGAGGCGCGCAGCGACGCGCATCTCGCGATGGAACCGCTCGACGAGCGAGCTCGACGCATCCGAGCGCGCGTTCAGCAGCTTGATCGCGGCGGGCCGGCCGTCGGTGGCGACCGCCTCGTAGACCTCGCCCATCGCACCGCGCCCGAGCACGAGCCCGAGCTTGAAGCTGCCCATCTGCTGACCGGTCCACCGGCCCTCGTTGACGCGCTGCTGGCGCGCGACGTCTTCCTTGACCTCGACGAGCGCCTGCTGCTGATCGCCGATCACGCGCATCGCGTTCGCGAGCTCGGCCATCGCGGTCGCGCTCGTGTGGCGCGCCCACCGCCCGAGCAGGTAGCCGGAGACCAGGATCGCGAGGATCAGCAGCTCTGCGACGAGCAGCTGCGAGTGCTCGGCATAGCGGCTCGACAGCACGCCGACGTCCTCGATCCAGCCGGCCATGATCGCGACGACAAGCGCGAGCTGGCCGCCGATGCAGATCGCGGCGACCGACAGGGAGGTCCAGCGCTGGCGGCCGAGCGCGATGAACACGGTGCCGAGCGTCAGGATCATGACGCCGGCGGAGAACGGCCCGAAGTAGTAGAGCATCGGGATCGTGCCGCTCGTCGCGAGGATCCACAGGATCCCGACGGGGCGCGGCTGCCAGCGCGCGGGATCGCCCGATAGCCAGACGAGCCCGACGTTGCACAGCGCGAGCAGCCCGGCGCCCGCCCAGAACAGCTCGCGCGCGAACGGATCGCCGCCGATCGCGAACGAGATCGCGATCGCGACGAGCGGCGCGAACACGCCGAAGATGTGGAACACGCGCATCCGCGGCAGATCGCTGCGATCGAGCGCCTCGGCCGCGGTCGGGACCGGCCGCGCGGACGCCGTCGCCCACTGGGACGGCTTGAGCTCCGCGGCCGCGGTCGGTGCGCTCGAGACGGCGGCCGCCTCGGCGAGGGCGCGTGGCGAGGCAGCCTGGGTGCCGGTCGCCGTGTCCTCGCGAGGGTCGGCCTCCGTGGCGTCGCCCGCTTCCACGCCCCGAGAGTAGCACTGCACCGACGAGGCGTAACGAGGCTAGATCAGCGGCGGATCAGGCCTCGAGTCCGACATAGAGGTGCTGGACGTCGTCCTCGTCGTCGAGCTCGTGGAGGAACTGCTCGACCTCGGCGCGAGCCGCCGGGTCCTCGAGCTTGATCGGGTTCTTCGGGCGCCAGCCGAGGCGCATCGAGGCGACGGTCCAGCCCATCGCGGTCAGCGCCTTGCTCACCGCGTCGAGGTCGGCGGGCTCGGTATAGAAGTGGAAGCCGCCCTGACCGTCGGGCTCGAAGTCCTGCGCGCCGCTCTCGATCGCGGCCTCCTCGGCGTCGGTCGTGCCGGACTCCGGTGGCGTCGCCTCGACGAACCCGAGGTGCGCGAAGTCCCACGACACCGAGCCCGCGTTGCCGAGCTGGCCCTTGCGGAACAGCACGCGGATCGTGGTCGCGGTGCGGTTCTTGTTGTCGGTCAGGCACTCGACCATCACCGGCACGCGGTGCGGTGCGAACCCCTCGTACGTGACGCTCTCGAACGTCACGGTCTCGTCGAGCAGGCCGGCGCCCTTCTTGATCGCGCGATCGAGCGTGTCGCGCGGCATCGACGCCTTCTTCGCCGCCTCGACCGCCGCGCGCAGCCGCGCGTTCATCGACGGGTCGGCGCCGGCGCGCGCCGCGATCATGATCTCCTTCGCGAGCTTGCTGAACACCTTGCCCTTCGCGGCGGCGTTCGCGATCTTGCCGGCGGTTTTCCACTGAGCGCCCATGGGGTGCTTCTAACACGCAGCCTCGCCGTTCGCGCCAAACGTCGAACGGGCTGCGCCATTGGTCAGAAATCCCTTGGGCCAGGCACGTGGTCGTGTGTATGGTCGCGGCGCTTCACGGGGGGAACCATGAAGAAGGCAGTCTGCGTTTCGGTTGTTTCGATCTCGACTCTGTTGCTTGGCCTCTCGCTCGGCGCCTGCGGTCCAGGCGCGCGCGACGGCATGGGCGATGACGACGGCAGGGGC
Source organism: Kofleriaceae bacterium (assembly GCA_035715365.1). Classification (GTDB taxonomy): domain Bacteria; phylum Myxococcota_A; class Polyangia; order Haliangiales; family Haliangiaceae; genus JABFXX01. The sequence continues at coordinate 23,279 of DASTLB010000052.1, forward strand.
TCGGGCAGCGGTAGCGGCTCGGGCTCGGACGTGCCGCGCCAGTGCAACAAGATGGACATCGTGTTCGTCGTCGACGACTCGGGCTCGATGGCGGAGGAGCAGCAGAACCTCGCGACGAACTTCCCGATGTTCGCCGACCTGCTCGCGAACTACGTCACCGCCGACGGCGAGAAGATCGACTTCCGCGTCGCCGTCACCACGACCGGCCGCGACGAGGACTACACGATCAGCGTCGGCGGCACGACGCTGCCGACCCACGAGGACGGCGACAACGGCGCGTTCCGCGACACGTGCGGCAACGCGAAGCGGTTCCTCGACACGACCGATGCGAACCTCAACAGCACGCTCGCGTGTCGCGCGAATGTCGGCACGGGCGGTCCGTCGTACGAGATGCCGCTGCTGATGTCGAAGTGGGCGCTGTCGGAGCGCATCATGGACGGCACGAACGCCGGCTTCTTGCGCGACGACGCGCTGCTCGCGATCGTCTATCTCACCGACGAGAACGACTCGTCGACCGACACGAACAACTGGGTGATCGGCATCAACGGCGGCGATCCGACGCCGACCTGGCAGCCGGCCGATCAGGTCGCGTTCCTCGACGCGCTCAAGGGCAACCGCACGCGGTGGGCCGCGGGCGTGATCGCGGGCGACGGCGACTGCAGCTCGAGCTTCGGCATGGCGGACGACGCGACGCGGCTCAAGGAGTTCGTCACGCTCGCGAATGCGAACGGCACGACGCAGGCGGTGTTCTCGTCGATCTGCGCCGGCGACCTCACGATCGGCCTCAAGAGCGCGCTCGATACCTTCCAGGCCGCGTGCGGCAACATCATCTATTGAACCGGTGAATCCCGGGACGCCGGCTTTCGCCGGGGTGCTCGCGTGATCTACGGATCACGCATGCAAGGACGTCATATCGTCGTCACCGGTGGACGCGGCGCGCTCGGCAAGGGCGTCGTGTCGGTGCTCGAAGCGCGCGGCGCGATCGTCCACGTCACGCCGGATCCCCCTGCGTTCCGCCTCGACGACGAGGCCCAGGCCACCGCGTTCTACGCCGCGCTGCCGCCGCTGTGGGCCTCGATCCACCTGGTCGGCGGCTTCGCGATGGCGCCGCTCGCCGACACGACCGCGGACGCGTTCGAGCAGCAGTGGCGGACGAACGCGCTCACGTGCTTCCTGTCGTGCCGCGAGGCGGTGCGCGCGATCCGCAAGACCGGCGCGGGCGGCCGCATCGTCAACGTGTCGTCGCGCGCGGCCGCGCAGAGCTCGCCAGGCCTCGCCGCCTACGTCGCCGCGAAGGCCGCGGTCTCGGCGATGACCCAGTCGCTCGCCGCCGAGGTGCTCGCGGAGCGCATCCTCGTCAACGCGGTGCTGCCGTCGATCATCGACACGCCGGCAAACCGCGCCGCGATGCCGAACGCCGACTTCGCGAGCTGGCCAAAGCCGACCGAGATCGCCGAGACGATCGCGTTCCTCGCGTCGCCCGAGAACACGCTGACCTCGGGCGCGCTCGTCCCGGTCTACGGGCTCGGCTGACCGTCCACCCCCGGCAGGGGGTCAGGCTACACTTGCTCAACCTACCGACGCCGAAGTCCGTGAAATCCTGTCGTGGATCGGGGTCAGGCTACACTTGCTCCACCACGCGCGCGCGCCCAACCGGACACGCCGGCCGCTCGTAACCACGGGGTGGCCCGCCCGTATCGAAGCCACCAGCTACGCTAAGGAGCGCCGTGACCGACCGACCTGATCTCGATCGATATCCCGAGCTCGCCCGAGCCTGGGAGCGCCGGCAGTTTCTGAAGTCCGCGGCCGTCGGCACCGTGCTGATCGCGGCCGGCGGCACGCTCGCGCGGATCGCCGTCGACGATCTGACCCGCGAAGCGCGCGCGCAGAAGCGGCCCGACGGCCGGCCGCGCTTGCCGCCGGGACAGAAGGTGATCGAGGCGCTGCGCCCGATGGGCGGCGACGAGGGCGACGGCCAGGTGAAGAACTTCCGCCTCAAGGTGTACGGCGCGTGCAAGACGCCGTTCGAGGTCGACTACGCGGGGCTGCTCAAGCTGCCGCAGGTCACGAAGGAAGCGGACGTCCACTGCGTCACCGGCTGGTCGATGCTCGGTGGGCAGTGGAAGGGCGTGCAGATCGCGCTGCTCGCCGAGAAGGCCGGCATGACCGAAGACGCGCGCCACGTGATCTTCGAGGCCGCGAACGGCTACACCGCGAACGTCCCGCTCAAGGAGGCGCTCGCCGACAACGCACTCGTCACGTATCGCCTGAACGGCAAGCCGCTCGCGCTCGCCCACGGCGCGCCGGTGCGCGGGCTCGTGCCGGATCTGTACTTCTGGAAGAGCGCGAAGTGGATCACCGGCGTGCACTTCGTGAAGACCGATCGCCCCGGCTACTGGGAGACGCGCGGCTATCACAACCACGCCGATCCGTGGCGAGAAGAACGCTATGGCTGACGCCGAGCCGGGTCGCTTCCGGCAGCTCGTCCGCAAGCGCTGGCGCGCGTGGCTGCGCGCGATCCATCGGGACATCGGCTACCTCGCCGTCGGGTTCACGATCATCTACGCGATCAGCGGCATCGCGATGAACCACATCGACGCGTGGGATCCGAGCTTCCGCTCGACGGAGAGGACGCTCGCGATCCAGCCGATCGACGACAACCTCACCGACGACGAGGCGGTCGCGCGCGTCACCGCGGCCGCCGGGCTCGGCAAGCCCGACGAGGTGCTGCGCGCCGGCGACGAGGTCCGCCTCGAATACGAGGACGGCACGAAGGTGACCGCGATCGCCGACACCGTGACCGTGCAGGCGCGCGACGACCGGTTCTTCTTCCGGATCGCGGTGTGGCTGCACGCGACGCGCGGCAAGCAGGCGTGGAAGTACATCGCCGACGCGTACGCGGTGCTGCTGCTGTATCTCGCGATCAGCGGCATCTTCATGATCAAGGGCAAGCTCGGCCTGCGCTGGCGCGGCACCGCGCTGATCGGCGTCGGGCTCGCGGCGCCGGTCGCGTACATCGTGCTGTCCGGCGGACCCGGTGCGCAAAAACCGGACACCAAGCTCGCGAAGACGAACGACAGCGGCATTCGCATGCTGTCGCCCGACGAGAACGCAGACGAGGACGCACCTGCGCGTCCACCCGAGCGTCCCGCCGTGAGGAAGACACCACCGACCGAGCCTCGCTGACGTCGTCGCGTATGCTGATCGCGTGGCGAGGGAGGCTTCCAGGCCGCGCGCGGCAGAGATCCTGCGCAGCGCCAGGGCGATCGAGAATCCCGACGAGCGGTTCACGCACCTCGCGCAGGCGCTCGAGGATCTGACCGCCGCGGGGCTGCTCGCCGAGCCGCTGCTCGATGCGCTGCGCAGCTCGTCGCTCGATGACGAGCAGGTCGGCGCGCGCGTCGTCCAGCTGTGCCGCGCGCGCGCCAAGGACGTCGACTTCCTCGCGGCGATGGGCAGCGAGCTCGAGCACAGCTACTTCGCCGAGGAGGCGATCGAGGTGCTGCAGCTCGCGCGCGCCGCCGGCAGCACGAACCCGATCGCGATGACGATCCTCGGCCGGCTACTGTGTCTGCGCGGCGATCCGAGCGGCGTCGCGATGCTCGAGCAGGTGATCGCGGGCGAGCCAACCTGGGCACCGCCGCGGATCGCGCTCGCGATGTGGCACGTCACCGGCGATCCGACGCGCGCGCTCGCGGTGCTCGACGAGGCGGCCGACGACAACACCGACGACGAGCTGTTCCTCGACGCGCGGTCACTCGTGCTCGCGCGACTCGGTCGCGACGCCGAGGCGGCGCGCACGCTCGGTGATGCGATCGAGCTCGCCGAGCATCCGCGCGACGCGCATCTCCGGCTCGCCGAGTGGCACTATCACGAGCATCGCTACGATCGCGCGCTGCTCCACGCTCGCGCGTTGCTCGCCGAGCGTCGCACGCTGACCGCGGCGCAGCTCGACGACGAGCAGATCGAGGTCGAGGAGCTCGAGTGCGCGATCCTGCAGGCGTACCGCCTCGCCGGCGCGTTCGAGGAGCTCGTGCCATGGCTCGCCGAGCGGTGTGCGGACGCGGTGCCCGCGCGGCTCGCATTCGACATCTACTTCGGACTGACGAGCCGCGAGCCGATCGCGCTGCCCGCGCTCGCGATCCGCGCCGCGCAGGCCGCCGCGAACGAGAGCCGCGCCGGCCATCACGTCTGGCAGATCCGCGAGGCGATCGTGCGCGCACGCGGCGGCGATCGCGGACCGCTCGATCAGCTCGCGCAGGCGCGCCACGGTCACGCACCGGCGTGGCTCGAGCTCGCCGACGCCTACGTCGAGCTCGGCGATCTCGACGCCGCAACCGCGGCGCTCGACCACGCGACCGCGCTCGCGCCCGACGCGCCAGGCGTCCTCAACACGACGTTCGACATCGCGCTCGAGCACGGCGACACGGACACGATGCGGCGCGCGATCGAGCGGTTCTCGAAGCGACGGCCGCTCGCGCACGAAGGCGCCGAGCACGCGGCGCGCTACCACGCACGGACCGGCGATGTCGCGGCGGCGCTCGAGCACGCCGCGCGCGCCGTCGCGATCGCGCCGTACTGCCAGAACGCGTGGCTGGCGCGCGCCGAAGCGTGTGCGGTCGCCGGCGACCTCGCCGCCGCGCGCACGGCGCTCGCCCGGTCAACCGCACTCGTCGCGCCGATCGACGGCGATCACGCCGCGATCCTCGGCTGCGCGCTCGCCGGCGATGTCGATGGCCTCGAGCGCGCGCTCGCGGTGCATCCGCGCGGCGCGTTCCCGGCGTTCGATCAGCGGCTACGCGAGCTCGCGCGTCACGCGAACAGCTGAGGCAGCAACGTGCCGGCGCGGCCGAGCGCCACCTCGTCGAACTGCTGCACGTTCGCCGGCGCGTCCGCGTTGACGAGCCAGCTGCGTCCGCCGCGCGCGCGCACGACGTCGACGAGGCCAGCCGCCGGATACACGAGGCCGGACGTGCCGACCGCGAGGAACCGCAGCCGCGCGCCGGCGCGCTCGACGAACGCCTCGATCCGCGCGAGGGCCTCGGCCGCGATCCGCTCGCCGAACCATACGATGTCCGGCCGGAGCAGCGCGTCGCGTCCGGCGGCCTTGCAGCGACCGCACATCGGGGCGACGCGCTCGCGGTACGCGGTGCGGTCCTCGAACGGCGGGCGGTCACACATCGTGCAGCGCGATCGCATCAGGTTGCCGTGCAGCTCGACGATGCGCTCGCTGCCCGCCGCGGCGTGCAGGCCGTCGACGTTCTGGGTGACGAGCAGGAACCGGTCGCCGAGCCGGCGCTCGACCTCGACGAGCGCACGATGCCCTGCGTTCGGCTCGACGCTCGTCATGTTCGCGCGGCGCTGCGAGTAGAACCGCCACACCAGCAGCGGATCGCGGGCGAAGCCGTCCGGGGATGCGACGTCCTCGACCGCATGGCCCTCCCACAATCCGCCGGCATCGCGGAACGTCGGCACGCCGCTCTCGGCGGAGATGCCCGCGCCCGTCAGGACGAGCAGGTGGTGGTCGGTGTCGAGCTGGATCGTGGACGTGGTCATGGCGTGCCTCCCGGCTGTCGCCATTAGTGTACTTCGAACACTAACAAGTCAAGCGAAAGTTGCGCCGCCACACGACCGATCACCTGATCTCGCGCGGTTGCACGCCACCTGGTTGATCAAGTGGAGCCTGACCCCAGCTGGAGACGGCCGCTTCGAGGCGCGCGCGGGCATCGGGCGCGAACCAGCTGTCGAGCCAGCGCTCGGTCTCGACCGCCTGGGTGCGCGCCACGGCATCGATGATCGGGCCGCGCAGCGCGCGCTTGATCTGGGTGACCGCGAGCGGTGGCAGCGCGGCGAGCTCGGCGGCCTTCGCGTGGGCGCGGTCGGCGAGCTCGGCCGCTGGCGAGACTGCGTGGACGAGGCCGATCGCGAGCGCCTCGACGGGCGAGAACAACCGGCCCTCGAGCGCGATCGGGACGAGCGAGGTCGCGGGGACGCTGCAGCGCAGCGGCTCGACGACGATCGCGGGCAGGCCGATGCCGAGCTGGACCTCGTTGAGGCCGATCCGTGCGCCCGGCTCGTCGACGAACACGCGCCAGTCGCACATCAGCGCGAGCACGCAGCCGCCGGCGATCGCGTGGCCGTTGATCGCCGCGATCACCGGCTTCTCGCACGCGAACACGCGCATCATCGTGCGTCCGAACCGCTCGATGAAGACGTGCATCGCCGGGCGGTCGAGCCCGACGAGCTTTGGCAGCGCGAGGCCCGCCGAGAAGAACCGGTCGTAGCCGGTGAGGACGGCCGCGCGGGCCGGGCTGCGCTCGAATTCGTCGATCGCCCGCTCGATCGTGTCGAGCAGGTCGCTCGTCATCGCGTTCGCCTTGCCGCCTTCGAGCCGGATCGTCGCAACCTCGGCCTCACCTTCGCTCCGCATTGCCGCCATGTCGGAATTTTACGCAGTTTGCTAGCCTGCCAGCATGCGATCGGACCTTCCCGTGGTGATCGTGGCGGCGATCGATCGCTGCCGGCATCCCGCGCTCGTGTTCGATCTCGCGCGCATCGAAGCCAACCTGCGCTCGATCGCCGACGCCGCGCGCGCGTGTCAGATGACGGCGCTGTTCGCGGCGAAGTCATTCCCGCATCGCTCGGTGCGCGAGCTCGCGGCGAAGGTGATCGACGGCTTCGACGCGGCGTCGGACGCCGAGGTCGCCGAGCTGCCGCCGGCGAAGGTCGTCTCGCTATCGGATCCGAGCCACCGCGGTCGCGCCGCCGGTGCGAAGGCCGAGCGCGTGATCATCAGCTGCGAGACCGCGGATCAGGTGCGCGCAGCGCCGGCGCATGCCGACATCGCGATCCGGCTATCGTCGTCGATCGTCGGCCGCGATCCCGCGGTCGGCGCGGTGCAGGAGGGCAGCGGCCACCGGCGATCGCGGTTCGGGCTCGACGTCGATCCGGAACGCCGGCGCGCGGAGATCCAGGCGATGTGGGCCGCGGCCGCCGGCCGCACCGTCGGCATGCACATCCACCACGGCCCGGTGACCGCGACGAACGCCGAGCGGTTCGCAGCGACCGCGCGGGTCGCGCTCGATGCCGCGCGCGATGCCGGCCGCGAGCCCGCGTTCATCAACGTCGGCGGTGCGTGGCACGGCATCATCGACATCCCGGGCGCGTGTCGCGAGCTGCGCGATGCGATCCCCGACACGATCGAGCTCGTGATCGAGCCCGGCCGCGCGGCGACGCACGAGGCGGGATTCGCGTGTGGTCACGTCGTCGCCGCGCGCGATCTCGACGACCGCGCGCTGCGCGTGACCGACATCTCGCGGATCTGCCACCTGCGGTGGAGTCACCTCGAGCTGGTTTGTCCCGCACCGCACCCCGGGACCGGCGCCCCGATGCTGCTCGTCGGACCGACGTGCTTCGAGGAGGACGTGCTCGGCGAGTGGAGCGTCGATCTATCGCGCTTCGACGTCGGTGCGCGCGTCGTGATGCGCAACGTGAGCGGCTACGCGGTCGCATGGAACACCGGGTTCGCGGGCATCCCGCCGGCGGACGTGGTGGTGGTCTAGGGGGTCAGGGTCAACTTGCGCAACTTTTGATCTGGAACCACGCGAGATCGCTAGCGCGCTCGGGGACAGGGTCAACTTGCGCAACTTGTCGAGCGATGCGGGCTGGGCGCCGCGGCTTCGCGACGTTTGCGTCCCCTGCCACTGCAGCGCGATTGCAGGTGCATCTTCACTGCAAGTTGCGCAACTTGCCCCTGTCCCCGTCGCCTCGAGCAATCTCGCGCGGTTGCGCGTCACAAGTTGCGCAAGTTGACCCTGACCCCGTGCTCGTGGCGATAGCGCAGGCACAGCGCATCGCCGGGCTGGACGCGCCGGCACGGCGACGGCCGGTCGTGATAGATCGCGCAGCTCGCGCGCTCGCCGAGCGCACCGCGCAGTGCGAGGCAGCGACCGTCGGCGGCGAGCCGCAGGTGCGGAACGCCGTCGGCATCGCGCACGACGTGCTTCTTGACGAGATCGCTGCGCGCGAGGATCGCATCGCCGTCGGCGATCTCGACCCACGACGTGAAGCCCTCGGCGCGGTTGCTCGGCAGGTTGACGCAGCACGCGCCGCACGTCCGGCAGTCGAGCGCCGCGGTCACGCTAGCGATCCGTGGACTCGTCGGACTCGTCCTGCTCCTGCACGAAGTCGGTCGTGACCGGATCGACACCGATCGGGACGAGGTCCTTGCCGTCCGCGCGGACGCTGCCGGTGCGGCGCTTCGGCACCTGCGCGACGACGCGATCGGGGTAGCGGATCGCGAACGTGAACGACAGCGTGTTGCGCCAGAACCCGGGGATCGCCATCACGGCCTGATCGTCGCCGGTCTGGTAGATGAACTCGTAGCGGATCCCGTACGTGAAGCCGGGCCGCGGCGAGTAGCCGACGCCGACGTCGAGCCGGCCCGCGACGAACGAGCTCGCGAGGTCGCCGGTCTCCGGATCGATCAGCTGCGTGCGCACGATGCCGATGGAGCCGAGCCCGACGAGCTTGGGCTGGCGGAGGTTCGACTCGTCGAGCCACGGCAGCGGCATCGCGAGCGTCAGCACGCCCTGATCGTTGACGGTGTTCTGCGCGACGAACAGGTTCGGCGTGACGTCGCGGCGCGCCTGGAACGCCGCGCGGCCCCACACCTCCGAGAACGCGAGCGTCACGCCCGCGATCGGAAAGATGCCGTCGTGCAGCTTGGCGTCCGGGTTGTCGGGATCCTTGCCGAACGGATGCACGTAGACCGCGCCGCCATCGGCGACGCCGCTCCAGCGGCGCGAGAAGTCGTGTCGCCACTGCAGGCGCGCGCGCGGGTTGAGCTGACGATCGAGGCGAGGCCCCTGCAGCGCCGATGGATCGGCGTCGCGCTCGAGGCGCAGCACCGACGCGCCGGCCTCGAGGTTCACGGTGTCGTTGCGAAAGTCCTTCTCGAAGCCGAGCGCGGCGCCGACCTCGGCCGACTTGACGATCGTCGGCATCAGCGCGCCCATCGAGGCGGTGTCCGCGTTGTCGTCGCTGCGGCTCGCGCGGCCGAACAGCGTCTGCGACAGCCGGACGTCGCGGCCGGTGTTGTAGGTGAAGTATTCGCTCGCGTCCGCCTGCTGGGTGTCGAGCCGCCCGAGCGGCGTGACGACCGGGCCGGTCTGATCCGGGCTGTTGCGCGCGGTCAGTGCCGTGAGCACGCCGTTGCTCGCGTTGATCTGCGTGATGATCGACGAGTACTTGCCGGTGACGAAGTACGACCGGATCCCGGTGCGCATCGACACCGACGGCTTCTCGGTATGCAGCACGTACGTCAGCACCTCGGACTCGAGGTTGATGTCGTGGATCATCTTCGGGGCGTCGTAGCCGAACAGCACGCCCGGACGCACCGTGAAGAACACGTCGGACTCGTTGGCGTCACGCGTGGTCGCGAACACGTTGTCGGTCGCGGCGACGTCGCCGCTCGCCGTGACGTGCCAGCTCGTGCGATCCGCGTGCGCGGGAGTGGCTGTCATCGCCAGCCCGATCGGTGCGATCGCCAGTGCCAGGGGTGGTAGGCGTAGACGGCGACGCTGCGAAGGTGCGCGCACGGCGGTGTTGTATCACGCGCTTTGCGGCGACCCAGCGCGCGGGTGCGTGAGCGGTCCGCGAGTCGCATGTGTGGAGCGCGAACGCGTTGCGTGCACGCATCGAATTGCGCGCGAGTGTCTCAGTGCTAAAGGCTACGCAGCGAGTTGACAAGCCTGCCAATCCGCATGCTTAGAATTCGGCCGGAGCAATCGAACCATGCGTAGTGATCTCGTCGAGACGATTCCTTGGAGCGCGGCGTCCTCGCGTCGCCCGGCGGCGCGTCGTGAAGAAGATGATGAGGAGGACCCGGACAAGGACGAAGACGAGGACGAAGACGAGGACGAGGACGAGGACGACGAGGACGGCGACGAGGACGCGGACCTCGACGAGGTCGGCGACGACGAGGACGAAGACGAAGAAGCCGACGAGGAGGTCGAGGACGAGGGCGGTAGCTCGTCGACGACGGCGGACTGGTCCGGCGACGACGAGGAGTGGACCGAGGAGGAGAAGAAGGACGAGGACGAGGAGGATGACAAGGATGCGGGCGGCTGGCGCGACGGTGACGAGCCGCCGTGGGGCCGCGAGCTCCTCGATGACGACGAGGACGAGGACGAAGACGAAGACGACGACGAGGAAGAGGAAGACGACGACGAGGAAGAAGAGGAAGACGACGATGACGATGACGTCGCGGCGCCGTCGCGCGTGATCCGCGCCCGCCGTCCGATCCTCGACGACGACGAAGAATCCGACGACGACGACGACGACGACGACGAGGACGAGGACGACGACGACGACGAGCGCGACATCATCGATCCCGACGATCGTCCGCCGCGCGGTCCGCTGCCGCCGCGTCCGCCGAAGCCGCTGCCGACCGGCAAGCCGGCACCGATCGTGGTGCCCGCGCGTCCGGCCGCCGGGGGCGCGAAGCCGGCGACGCCTGCGCCCGCACCGAGCGCGCCGGTCGCGAAACCCACGCCGGCGCCTGCGCCTGCGAAGCCCGCGCCCGCGCCGACGCCGGTCGCACAGAAGCCCGCGCCCGCGCCGAAGGCGCCCGCGGCCAAGGCCCCGGCAAAGCCGAAGGCCCCGGCGGCGAAGCCGGCGGCGAGCGCGAAGAAGGCACCGGCGCCGAAGGCCGCCGCGAAGACCGCGACGAAGAAGCCCGCCGCGAAGAAGAAGTAGCGCGCGGCTACATCTCGCCCTTGTACTTGAGGAAGATGGGCAGGATCACCGTGATGAACGCGATGTTGACCGCGACGATCACGAGCAGGTCCTTCCACGTCAGCTTCACGGTGAAGTCCGGCATGTGATGGCGGATGCAGTTCGTCCACGCGCCGATCAGCGCGAACATGATCCACAGGACGGACTTGTACGTGAACGACAGCGTGGTGATCGAGAACATCGCGCCGACCATCGAGCCGAGCAGCGCCATGCCCCAGACCTGCGCAACCTCGGCGCCGGGCACGTGCGCGAGCGTGCGTAGCCCGACCCACAGCGACTTGAACGACACGTAGATGATCGCGCTGAACAGCACGAGCCCGACGAGCCCGGTCTCGGCGAGCGCGAGCACGAACGAGTTGTGGGCGGTCAGGTAGTGGTGCTCGGTGAACTGCCCCGAGCCGACGCCGAAGATCGGATACTGCTTGAACATCGCGAGGCCGGTCGCCCATGCCTCGTAGCGCTGCTGCGTCGACATGTCCGCGGCCTCGTCGCTGCGTCCGCCGAACAGCAGCAGCGGCGCGGCCATCGCGATCGCGGGCACGAACGACCACAGGCCGTAGCGTCTGACGAGGTATACGAACAGCACGAGCAGCATGCAGAGCTGCCCGCCGCGTGACTTCGTCATCAGCACGGCGACGATGCACGCGACGATCGCGAGCACCGCGAGCACCTTCGTGACGGTGCTGTCCTTGCGGCGGATGAACGCGATCAGCAGCGAGATCGCGCCCGCGGCGATCACGAGCGCGACCTCGTTCGGATCGTTGAGGTCGCCGCGGTACCGCACGCGGTCCTCGACCGAGTGGGTATCGAACAGCCCGACGTGCTCGCAGCGGTACTGCAGCCCGGGCTCGGAGTCCGGGCCCATGCACTGCAACACATCTTCACATGGCCGGCCGTCCGGCTGACCGACGCCCTCGCCGGTCATGTCCTCGCCGCCGATGCACTGCTTCGGCGCGACGCCCTGGTGCATGCAGACGAGCGCGATGAACGTCGCGGTCAGCGCCATCACGCCGGCGACGATCTGGAACGAGCGAAATCGCTGGATTCCGTGCGCGATCGTCCCGTACAGCGTGAACAGGATGATGATCTCGAGCGTCTTCGGGATCAGCTGGTCGGGGACGACCACCGCGACGGTAACGAGGCACCAGCCGAGAAACGCGACCGCCCACGGAAACGCCGGCGTGGCGAGCGGCTGGGTGCGGCGCAACCGCACGTCGATCACCCAGCCGACGAGCGCGAGCACCGCGAACAGATGAAGAAACGGCACGCGCTGTAACAGCGGCAAGAACTCCTGCGGCCGCACGAGGATCAGAACGATCAACGCGACGATGCCGGGAATCGCGAACATCCGGCGTCAACATAGCATCGTGCTTGGGTATGCTCTGCGTTAGGAATGCGAGAGCGGCTGGCCGGACTGCTACATCGCGCCGGCGCACTCGGCGCGGTGATGCAACTACGCCGGCTCGCGCCGGTGCCGAACCTCAGCATCATCACGTACCACCACGTCTACGACATCGACGCGTCGTACCCGTTCGATCCAGGCACCGTCGACGCGACGCCCGCGCAGTTCCGCCGCCAGATGGAGCTGCTCGCGCGCTACTGCACGCCGATCGGCGTCGACGAGCTCGTGCGTGCCGTCGACGGCGAGCCGCTGCCGCAGAACCCGGTGATGGTCACGTTCGACGACGGCTACGCCTCGTGCCACGACGTCGTGCTGCCGATCCTGCGCGCGGTCGGCGTGCGCGCGACCTTCTTCATCTCGACGTCGTTCGTCTCCGAGCGCCGGCTCTACTGGTGGGAGCGCGTCTCGCTGCTGCTCGCCGGCGCCAAGCGCGACCACGCGACGATCACCTACCCGCATCGCGTCGAGCTCGAGCGCCAGGATCCCGGCCTGCGCGCCCGCCTGCTCGTGATCGTCAAGACCACGCCCGCGCTCGACGTCGATCGCTTCCTCGACGAGCTCGCGACCGCCTTCGGCGTCGACTGGAACCGTGACATCGAGGCCGAGTACGCCGACGACCTGATCATGACGTGGGATCAGATCCGCACGCTCGCGCGCGCCGGCATGGACGTCGAGTCGCACGGCCGCCGCCACCGCGTGCTCCAGACCCTCGACACCGACCAGCTCGAGGACGAGCTCACCGGCTCGCGCACCGAGCTCGAGACCCAGCTCGGCCGCCCCGTCCGCGCGATCGCCTTCCCGGTCGGTCGCCGGATCAACCGCGAGACCCGGATCCGCGACGCGATCGCCGCCGCCGGCTACCGCATCGGGATGTCGAACAAGACCGGCGTCAACCGCCTGTGGCCCGTCTCGCTGCGCGGCATGTTCCCGATCGATCCATTCGACGTCCGCCGCCTCGCCACCGACCGCCGGATGAACGACGCCATGTTCCTGACCCAGGTCGCCGTCCCGCGCTTCGCGTACGTCGACCACTACGACGACTGATCGGGGTCAGGCTACACTTCGTCAACCTGGCGCAGCGCAAGTCCTCGAGAATCCGTAGCTCGATGGGGACAGGCTACACTTGCTCAACTTGCGAACACGCACAGCCTGCTGCGCACGCACTCCGACTCGTGTTTCGAGCGACGCAAGTTGACGAAGTGTAGCCTGTCCCCGATCGCCGCTGTGGCTTCGGGTACTTGCAGTGCGCCAGGTTGACGAAGTGTAGCCTGACCCCGTTACGCACCGGACCGCGCGGCGAAGCAGCGCGCGAGGGCGGACTCGATCATGGCCCGCGTGCGGGCGCGATGGGTCTCGACGACGTAGTCCTTGAGCAGCCGGAGGTCGCGCGAGGCGGCGGCGGCGATCCGGTAGCCGGTGCGACGGATCAGGCCGAGCGGGCCGCCGCGCGGGGATTCGGTCGGGACGAGAATGTCGAAGCAGGCATGGCCGCGCGCCCACATGACCTCGTCGATCCCGGGCAGCTCGATCTGCAGCGGCACCTGGCGGCGCGCCGGTCCGCCGAGGTAGGGGCGCTCGAGGCGCAGGCCCTTCCACGACAGATCGAGGGCCAGGGCACTGGTCTCCTCGCCGTCGATGACTTCCCAGCACAGGGCTTCGACGTCGACGCGGGGACCTTCTCGGCGGTAGGCGTGCATGGAAAAAATTGTCCCGCGGCCGCGCCGGCGATCGCCAATTTTCAGGGGATCAGGTCACGCAAGCGCCTGTTCGTACAGCGCGAGGTACTCGTCGACCATGCGCTCGTGGCTGTAGCGGGCCAGCGCGACCTCGCGGGCGCGCAGGCCCATGCGGTGGGCGCGGTCGCGGTCGGCCTCGAGGGTCGCGAGCGCGGCGCCGAGCGCGGCCTCGTCGACCGGCACGAGCAGACCGGTCTCGCCGTCGTCGACGACGGTCGGCAGGCCACCGACGGCGGTCGTCACGATCGGCAGCGCGGCGGCCATCGCCTCGGGGACCACGAGCGGCAGGCCCTCGGTCTTCGAGGACAGCGCGAACACGTCGAACGCGTGGACGATCCGCGGCACGTCCATCCGGCGGCCGGTGAGCACGACCCACCGCGGCTCGGAGAGTGCGGCGACCGCGGCCTCGACCTCGGCGCGGTTGTCGCCGTCGCCGACGATCACGAGCCGGACGCGCGACGACAGCAGCGGCGCCATCGCGCGCACGAGCATCGCCTGGTTCTTGTACTCGTCGAGCCGGCCGACCGTGCCGACGACCCACGCGTCGCCGAGGCCGAGCTCGACGCGGATCGCGGCGCGCGCCTCGGGATCGGGGGCGTAGCGATCGAGCCGGATGCCGTTCGGGATCGTGTGGAGCTTCGAGAGCGGCGTGTCGTGCTGGGCGCGCGCTTGCTCCGCGGTGGTGTCGGAGACCGCGACGAACGCGTGCGCGAGCTGCGCGGCGGCGCGCCGGAGCAGGCGGTGGCCGCGGCTGCCCGGGTTCTTGCCGTGCTTCGTGTGGATCGCGGCGGCACCGGCGAGCCGCGCGGCCGGGGCGCCGTAGATCAGCGGCAGCGGGTTGTGCGTGTGGACGACCTCGGCACGCCGGCGGCGGAGCTCGCGCGCGAGCCGCGGCACGAGCGTCGGATCGAGGCCGCCACGCTTCGGCACGCGGCCGACCTCGACGCCCGCGGCCTCGAACTCCTCCGCCATCGCACCGTCGGGTGGCGGCGCGAGCGAGATCACGCTGACGTGGTGACCGCGCGCGCGCTGGCCGATCGCGAGATCGAGCGCGACGCGCTCCTGCCCGCCCACCCCGTAGGACGACAGAACGTGAACGATCGAGCGCGGCCGCTGCACGAGTGAGTCTCTCCTCTGTGGGTAGCGTGTGTCGCGCCCGCTTCGCAAGCTATGCTGCGGACCGTGGTCTCGTTCGGCAACAGATTCGCCATCACGTTCGTGGCGCTGCTGGCGAACTACGCGTACTGGGCGACCGCGGACACGACGCTGGTCGGCTGGCAGCGGTGGGGTGCCGAGTTTCTGACCGTGTTCCTGAGCCTCGTCGTCGGGCACACGCTCGTCGGCAACCTGATCGCGGCGCGCAATCGGCGCGCGGTGCGCAAGTTCAAGCTCGCGGTGCCGTCGACACCGGATCGCGACGACGACGATGCCGTGCTGAAGTCGCTCGGGATCGCGGTCGGCGACGCGCAGAGCGGCGAGCTCAAGGCGGCGTGCGCGCAGATCGCGCGGCGGATCCACAGCGAGAAGCTGCGCGTCGTCGGGTTCGTGCCGTGCGACAACCTCGTCGCGACGCCGCCGGTGATCATCCAGCTCGGGCTCGCGCTCGCCGAGCTCACCGGCGCGACGATCGCGGTGATCGACGCGAACGTGCGCTACCCCGGCCTCGGCCAGCTCAACGCGAATCGCGAGACCGACTCCGACGACACCGTGTTCTCGACGCGGTGGCTGCGCGGCTCGCTCGCGCTGCTGTCACCGCCGCGCGTCGAGAGCGCGGGCGAGGTCGTGCCGCAGCTCGCGCGCGTGCTGCTCGACGGCAGCGACCTGTTCGCGCACGTGCTCGTCGATCTGACCGGATTCGAGCTGCTCGGCGAGCACGGCAGCGCGGCGGCGTGCATGGATGCGGTCGCGCTCGTCGGTCGCGCGCATCACACGAAGGAGAGCGAGCTGCTCGAGCTCGCGCCGCTCATGCCGCAAGGTCGGTTCCTGGGCGTGCTCCTCGTCGGGTGAACCCCACCCGAACCGCGCGGTTGCTCCACACTCGGGTGCGCGCTGTGACCTTGGACGTGCGCCATCGCCCACTCACGAAGGTCAAACGGTATCGCGCCTTGCTGACTACCTGCCGATCGTGCTGATCTCCGAGCACGATGCGCCCACTGGAACAGGAGAAGATTGCAGTTATCGGACTCGGCTATGTCGGCTTGCCGGTCGCGATCAGCTTCGGCCGCAAGCTGCCGACCATCGGGTTCGACATCCGTCAGCGTCGCGTCGACGAGCTCAAGAAGGGCCAGGACGATACGCGCGAGGTCACCTCGGATCAGCTCGCGTCCGCGAAGCAGCTCGAGCTGACCGCGGATCCGGCGAAGCTGGCCGAGTGCACGTTCTACATCGTCGCCGTGCCGACGCCGATCGACAGCAACAATCGTCCGGATCTCGGACCGATGATCAGCGCGAGCAAGACGATCGGTCCGCACCTCAAGAAGGGCGACGTCGTCGTCTACGAGTCGACGGTCTACCCGGGTGTCACCGAAGAGATCTGCGGCCCGATCCTCGACGAGAAGAGCGGGCTCAAGAACGGCGTCGACTACTTCCTCGGCTACTCGCCGGAGCGCATCAACCCGGGCGACAAGGAGCACACGTTCGAGAAGATCCTGAAGGTCGTCTCGGGCCAGGGCGCCGAGACGCTCGATCGCGTCGCGCGCGTCTACGCGTCCGTCGTCACCGCCGGTGTTCACAAGGCGCCGTCGATCAAGGTCGCCGAGGCCGCGAAGGTCATCGAGAACACGCAGCGCGATCTCAACATCGCGCTGATGAACGAGCTCGCGTTGATCTTCGACCGCATGGGCATCCGCACCGCGGACGTGCTCGAGGCCGCGGGCACGAAGTGGAACTTCCTGAAGTTCTCGCCGGGCCTCGTCGGTGGCCACTGCATCGGCGTCGATCCGTACTACCTGACGACGAAGGCGCAGGAGCTCGGCTACCTGCCGGAGGTGATCCTCGCCGGCCGCCGCATCAACAACAGCATCGGCCCGTTCATCGCCCAGAAGTGCGTCAAGATGCTCACGCACTCCGACGTGCCGCTGAAGAAGGCGAAGGTCGGCATCCTCGGCCTGACGTTCAAGGAGAACGTCCCCGATCTCCGCAACTCGAAGATCCCCGACATCGTCGCCGAGCTCGCGACGTTCGGGATCGACGCGATGGTCCACGATCCGTGGGGCGATCCGCGCGAGGCGCACGAGGAGTACAAGATCGAGATCACGCCGCTCGACAAGTTCCAGAGCCTCGACGCCGCGATTCTCGCAGTCGCGCATCAAGAATACGTCGACAACATCCCGGGCATCTTCGAGCGGATCCGCGATGGCGGCATCCTGATCGACGTCAAGAGCGCACTTCCCGCCAACACGAAGGCGCCTCGTGGTATCCGAGTCTGGAGCCTCTGAGGAGGGGCCCGGTCCTGCCGGGTCCAAGCCACCGATGAAACGCACCCGCTACGACGAGGTCTGCGAGGACCTGGTCAACTCGCCACGCAGGTGGCTCGTGACCGGCGTCGCCGGCTTCATCGGCTCGGCACTGCTCGAGCGCCTGCTCGATCTCGGTCAGACCGTCGTCGGTGTCGATAACTTCCTGACCGGGCACAAGCGCAACCTCGACGACGTGCTCGCGATCAACCCCGACGAGCGGCTGCAGTTCCGCTTCGTCGAGGGCGACCTCCGCGATCCCGCGGTCTGCAAGGACGCGATCAAGGACGTCGACATCGTCCTCCACCAGGCCGCGCTCGGCTCGGTGCCGCGCTCGATCAAGGATCCGGTCGCGTCGCACCAGCACAACGTCGACGCGTTCCTCAACGTGCTCGTCGCCGCGAAGGACAACGGCGTCGGCCGCGTCGTCTACGCGTCGAGCTCGTCGGTGTACGGCGACCACCCCGGCCTGCCGAAGCACGAGGATCGGATCGGCAAGCCGCTGTCGCCGTATGCAGTCACGAAGCGCACCGACGAGATCTACGCCCAGGTCTTCCACGACGTGTACGGCCTCGGCGTGATCGGGCTGCGCTACTTCAACGTGTTCGGCCGCCGCCAGGATCCCGACGGGCCCTACGCCGCCGTGATCCCGCGCTGGATCGCGTCGATGGTCGCCGGCAAGCCGTGCGTGATCTTCGGCGACGGCACGAACAGCCGCGACTTCTGCTACGTCGACAACATCGTCCAGGCGAACATCCTCGCGGCGACGGCGGCGGACTCGGCGGTGGTCGGCACGGTCTACAACTGCGGCTGTAACGGCCGCACCGACCTCCGCCAGCTGTTCGCGATGATCCGGGACAACCTGTCGAAGGAGTTCCCCGAGGTCGCGCACGCCGAGCCCGCGTTCGAGCCGCCGCGCCCCGGCGACATCACGCACTCGCAGGCGGCGATCGACAAGATCACCGCCGCGCTCGGCTACGTACCGAGCCACCAGGTCGCGGACGGCATGGCCGAGACCGTCGCGTGGTTCGCCCAGCGGCTGCGCAAAGACAAGAAGTAGCGCCGGCTCGCGGCGGGGTTTCGGCTAAGCTCTCGGCGCGATGGCCGACGACTTGCTGCCGAAACCCGAGCCCAAAGAGATCGACGAGAAGCTGGCGCTCCAGCTCAAGCATCTCCAGGAGGACAACGTCCTCAAGGGGCAGCCGTACGGCGACGAGCGCTGCGACAACTGCCTGTTCTACCTGAACGCGGACGAGAACATCTCGTACTGCTGGCACCCCAAGCTGCGCATCCTCGTCGGAGGCAACTGGTGGTGCCAGTGGTGGGAGAAGGTCGAGTAGCGCGGGCGTCGTGCGCGCGGAGGACAAGGAGCTCGAGGGTCCCGAGCTCGAGCGCGAGCAGCGGCTCGAGGAGGAGAACAACCTTCGCGAGCAAGACGAGCTGCCGGTGCTCGCCGGGGAAGAGGTCGCCGACCTCGAGCTCGGGCATCGCGGGCGGCTGTTCGATGCGCTGCAGCTGATCCTGGCGCGCGAGCAGATCAACATCAGCCTGCTCCAGCTGCCGCAGCGCGAGACCCACGCGCTCGAGTTCTTGCAGACCGCGGTCAGCGGGCGCGACGTGCACCTCGGCGACTTCGTGTACGCCGAAGATCGACGCGCGTTGCTCGAGCAGGCGCTCGCGGTGCTGCAGCAGAACCTGACGCACGGCTCGCCGTCCGAGCTCGCCGAGCTGCAATCGAAGTACGACGCGCTGACCGAGGACATCGCGGAGCTGCGCGACACGCTGCTCGATCTCGAGGACGCGCAGGACGACATGATCGAGGAGCACGCGCGCCAGAAGCTCGAGGAAGCCAGCGAGGGCGACGAGCCGGAAGAGGGCGACGAGCCCGCCGGCGACGTCGAGCCCGGGTTCGTCGAGGCCGCGCGGTCGAGCCTCGTCGGCCCGGAGCGGCCCGAGCCGGCGAAGCCGCCGTCGACGCTGTCGGGCGAGCCGGCGGTCGAGCGGGCCGAGCACGTCTCGACGCTCGGCGATGACGAGGGTGCGCGATGAGCCTCGCGCCGATCGTCGACGAGATCCGGCTGCTCGCCGAGGCTGCGCTGCTGCGGCGGCTCGACGCGGGCTCCGGGTTCGCGGATCCGCGCGTGCCGTCGCAGATCTACCTGCGCGACCGCGCGGCGCTCGCCCGGATCGCCGGCGGCACGCTGCGCCCGCAGGGCACGCACGCCAAGGCCGCCGCCGACGTCGCCGCCGTGCTCGCGCGGACGAAGGCGCGGTCGCCGCGGCTCGAGACGATGGCCGAGCGGTTCGCGCTCGATCCGGCGGCGCGGCTCGTGCTCGCGGTCGCGGTCGCGTACGCGATCGATCTCGACGTCCGCGAGCTGTGCCACGCGCTCGCGCCGCGTCGGCGACCGGCGCTCTACGTCGAGACCTGCGCCGACGTGCTGCAGGTGCCCGCGCAGTCGCTCGCGCTCGCGATCGTCGCGGGGTCCCCGCTGCGCCGCGCGCGCGTCGTGATCGTCGACGGCGACGGGCTCGCGGCGGCGCTCGAGCTCGCCGGCCCCGCGCTCGCATGGCTGTCCGGCGACGAGGCGCTGCAGCTCCCGCTCGCCGGCCTCGTCGAGCTCGTCGCGCCGACCGACGAGCCGGGTGTCGTGCTCCCCGCGGCCGCGACCTCGGCGCTCGACGCGCTCGTGCCGCGGCTGCGCCAGGACGTCGCCGTCGTGATCCGCGGTCCGCGCGGCGCCGGTCGACGCGCGGCCGCGCACCGGCTCGCGCGCGCGCTCGGCCGGGCACTGCTCGTGATCCCGGTGCCCGCGCTCGTCGCGCTCGAGCACCGCGCGAAGACCGCGCTGCTCGGCCAGGCGCTCGCGGCGGCGCGGCTGCGCGACGCGGTGCCGCTGCTCGCCGATGCCGAGGCGCTGTTCGACGATCGCGGCGAGCTCGCCGCCGAGCATCGCGATGCGATCGCGCACCTGCCCGGCCTCGTGATCGCGAGCGTGTCGCGCACCGGTCACCTCGAACTCGCCCGGCCGGTCCTCGGGGTCGCGCTGCCGCGCACCGAGCTCGAGGATCGCGAGCGCGCGTGGCAGGCCGCGCTCGCACCGCATGGCCTCGATGCGGATGCGGCCGAGCTCGCCGGACGCTACGTGATCGGGCCGGGCGCGATCGCAGACGTCGCCGCCGAGGCCGCGCGCTACGCGACGGCGGCCGGCACCGCGGTCGACGTCGCGACGCTCGAGGCCGCGGTCGGGCGCCGGCTGTCGCTGCGGCTCGGCACGTACGGCACGGTGGTCGCGCGCAAGTCGCGGTTCGCCGAGCTCGTGCTGCCCGACGACGTGATCGACACGCTGCGCGACCTCGTCGCGATGGTCCGCGAGCGCTCGCAGATCCTCGAGCGCTGGGGCTACCAGCGGCACCTCGGGATCTCGCGCGGCGTGTCCGGCCTGTTCTCCGGCGAGCCCGGCACCGGCAAGACGATGGCGGCTGCGGTCGTCGCGTCCGAGCTCGGGCTCGAGCTGGTGCGGATCGATCTGTCCGCGGTGATCTCGAAGTACGTCGGCGAGACCGAGAAGAACCTCGCGAAGATCTTCGACGAGGCGCAGGACGCCCACGCGATGTTGCTGTTCGACGAGGCCGACAGCCTGTTCGGCAAGCGCACCGAGCTGAAGACCGCGCAGGACCGGTTCGCGAACCTCGAGGTCAACTACATCCTGCAGCGCATGGAGAGCTTCGATGGCGTCAGCGTGCTGACGACGAACGCCGAGAGCTCGATCGATCCCGCGCTGCAGCGCCGGCTCAACTTCCGGATCCGGTTCCCGGAGCCCGAGGCCGACGAGCGCGAGAAGCTGTGGCGCCAGCTGCTGCCGCCGTCGACCGGGCTGCACGAGCTCGTCGATTTTCACGCGCTCGCCGAGCGCTTCGAGATGACCGGTGGCTACATCAAGAACGCGGTCGTCCGCGCCGCGGTGATCGCCGCGCGCGCCGGCCGCTCGATGGTCGCCGAAGATCTGTGGCTCGGCGCGCACCACGAATACGTCGAGATGGGTAAGGTCATGCCTCATCCAGCAATCGGTCCGAGGGGGACACTGTGAGCAACGTGAGCCAGTGGTCGATGACGAACATCCCCAAGAAGCCCGAGCGGCGCGCGCTGGTGCTCAGCCTCGCGTTCGTCGCGAGCGCGGCGCTGTTCTTCGCGGCGTTCTCGCGGCAGTGGCTGTACTCGTCGGCGACGCAGCTACAGCTCCACGAGCATGACAAGACGGTCGCGATCGGACCGGTGCACGAGGTCGGCTTCGGGCTGCGCTCGATGTTCGCGTGCGAGCAGGCGACGTGTGTCGACCGCTCGAACGGCGAGTTCGTCGAGGCATGGGAGAAGGAAGTCGCGAACGCGGGGGGCCACGTCAAGGACGCGCTGCAGACGCTGCTCGAGGCGCGGTTCATGTCCGGCGATCCGGTCGACGACGAGCTGCAGGCGCGGGTCGGCGCTCAGCGTCTCGAGACGATGAAGCAGAACCGCGACCACCTGCTCGAGAACGATCCGCAGTTCGCGAGCCAGGCGAGGCGCGCGGTCGTCGATGCCGAGCACGAGGTCCAGCTCGCGAACGAGGCGGTCGGGCCGATCACCCAGGCGCACCGGATCTCGTCGGCGTGGACGACGTTTGGCTGGATCACGTTCGTCGCGACGTTGATCGGCGCGGTCTCGGTGCTGCTCGCCGCCGTGCTCGTCGCGGCCAAGCGCCGGGTCGCGCTGCCGATCATGCCGACGACGACCGCGCTGCTCGGCATCGGCGTCGCGCTGATCTGCGGCTGCGTGTTCGTCGCGGTCAAGCCGGGCCCGTCGGGCTATGTCGGCGTCGGCGTGGGCTTCTTCGCGTTCGGCACCGGGATGATCCTCGGGCTGTGGAGCTCGATGATGCTCAATCGCCTGCTCCGCCCGCACGATCCGGACCTGCTCGAGGACGCCATGAATCCCGAGCAGTTCTGAGCTGCGCCCTGGCCGCGGGTGTAGGCTTTCGCCATGTCGGGTTCGCTCAAAGGCAAGACACTATTCATCACGGGTGCGAGTCGTGGCATCGGGCTCGCGATCGCGCTGCGTGCCGCGCGTGACGGCGCGAACGTGGCGATCGCGGCTAAGACCGCCGAACCGAATCCCAAGTTGCCGGGCACGATCTACACCGCGGCCGAGGAAGTCACCGCCGCCGGTGGCAAGGGATTGCCGCTCCTGTGCGACATCCGGTTCGAGGATCAGATCGCGGCGGCGGTCGCGAAGACCGTCGAGACGTTCGGCGGCATCGACATCCTCGTCAACAACGCGAGCGCGATCAGCCTCACCGGCACCGAGCTGACGCCGATGAAGCGGTTCGATCTGATGCACCAGATCAACACGCGCGGCACGTTCGCGTGCTCGCAGGCGTGCATCCCGCACCTCAAGAAGGCCCAGAACCCGCACATCCTCAACATCTCGCCGCCGCTCAACATGGAGACGCGGTGGTTCGCGCCGCACGTCGCGTACACGATGGCGAAGTTCGGGATGAGCATGTGCGTGCTCGGCATGGCGGGCGAATTCAAGGGCGCCGGCATCGCGGTCAACGCGCTGTGGCCGCGCACGACGATCGCGACCGCCGCGATCAAGAACCTGCTCGGCGGTGACGCGGCGATGCGCGGCTCGCGCAAGCCCGAGATCATGGGCGACGCGGCGCACGCGATCCTGACGAAGCCCTCGCGCGAGTTCACCGGCAAGTTCCTGATCGACGACGACGTGCTGCGCGCGGAAGGCAAGACCGACCTCGCCGAGTACGCGGTCGATCCGACGGCACAGCTCCTGCCGGACTACTTCATCTAGGGGCTCGCATGGCAAAGGCAAAAGCAAAAGCGAAGGCGAAGGCGAAGGCCAAGGCAACGCCGAAGAAGCCCGCTGCCAAGCAGGCGGCAGCGAAGAAGCCCGCCGCGAAGGCGAAGCCGAAGGCGAAGGCCGCACCCAAGAAGGCGGCACCGAAGAAGACCGCGCCGAAGAAGGCGGCGCCGAAGAAGGCCGCGCCGCGCACCCGGCGCGCGCAGGTCGAAACGCCGGAGACGCCGGACACCCCGACGGTCGAGCCGATCGTCGAGTACGTCGAGCACACGCCCGCCCCGCCGGCCGATGTCGTCGATGCCGGGTGGGACGCGCCGGCACGTGCACCGGCGGCGGCTGCACCGACGGAATCGGCGCCGCTCGCACCGCGCGGTCGCGGGCTCGTCGAGCAGGTGATCGCCGCGATCGATCAGAACGGCGGCACGCTCGGCGGCTGCGGGATTCCGGACCACGCCGCCGATGGTGTGCCCGCAGACGTCCTCGAGCAGCTCTCGCTGCCGAACGGCCGGCCGCTACCGCCGAGCCTCGCGCGGTTCCTCGCGTACGACCGCACGTACCTCGGCGTGCTCGACGACCACGATCCGCCGCGCCTCGGATTCCGCTCGTTCCGTGACATGGTCGCGCACGAGTTCGGCCCCGAGGCCGTCGAGGCCGCCGACTTCAGCGCGATCCTGCCGGGAGACTGCCTCGTGCTACCGCATGGCTCGGACTCGCGCCGGTTCATGTACGTCGGCGAGCCCGACGAGTACGGCGAGTACCCGGTGTTCGTGCTCGACGTCGACGACCTGCCGTGCGTCAGCCTCGCCTACCCCGGGTTCGACGTCTACCTCGCGGACGGCGTCGTCACGCACGTCATGAACGGCACGTACACCGACGGCTTCGACGGCGTGTACGGGCCCGCGATGATCGACCAGTCGCGTCGCAACTTCCACGGCTTCAAGAGCTTCGACTTTGGCGCCGGCGACACCGAGCACCTCGACGGACCCGACGCGGCACAGCGCATGCTTGCCCAGTTCCTCGGACCGGCGCAGAGCGGCGCCGACGATGGCGAGTCTCGCAACGAAATGGAGTCGTGATGGCGAAACCACGCAGGACGACGAAGACCAAGGCGAAGCCCAAGGCCAAGGCCCGGGCGAAGACGAAGACCAAGACGAAGACGCGGGCGCCGATGCGCGCGACGAAGGCAAAGGCAAAGGCGAAGTCGAAGCCAAAGGCCGAGTCGACGCGCGCGGCGAAGCCGAAGGCGTCGCGCGGGACGACGAAGTCGCCCGCGCTCGACGCTTGGACCGATCTCAACGCGCCGACGCGCGATCAGCCGATCGGCGGCGACGACAACTAGCTACGCGACGGGTTTCTTCGCCGGTGTCGGCGCCGTCGAGGTCGGCAAGATCTGCTTGATCGACGACGGCTTGATCGACGTATCGGTGTGCCTCGCGCGCGCGCTCAGGAAGCCGAACACCGCGCCCGAGATCCCGCCGACGATGTGGCTCAGCTGCGAGATGTTGTCGTCCTGCGAAACGCCGCGGACGATCTCGCCGCCGAGGTAGATCACCGCGACCGCGATGAACGTCAGCGGGATCGCGCCCTGGCGGATGTTCGCCGTCGACGCGAGCAGGATCATCATGAACGCGATGCCGCTCGCGCCGAGCGTCGTGTCGCCGAGCAGCACGTTGACGATGCCGGTGATCAGCGCGGTCGCGAGGATCATCACGAGCAGCTGCAGCGAGCCGTAGCGCTCCTCGAGGATCGGCCCGATCAGCAGGATCAGCATGAAGTTGCCGAGCAGGTGATCCCAGCTCTGGTGACCGAGGATGTGGCTGACCAGCGTGACGTAGTCCGCCGTCTCGTGCAGGTTGCCGTGCGTCGTGAACCAGTGCGCGCGCGTGTCGAGCGGCAGCAGGAACACGACGACCGCGAGCAGCGCGAACGTCAGAACAACGGGCGCGTTGTAACTGATCCGTAGTTTCGCCACACCTTCAGGCTAGCACGCGGATCTCAGTACAGCGGCCACTCCGGCGGACGCAGGTTCACCCGATGGTCCTCGTACTCGTAGCGGTGCGGCGGCAGGTAGTTGGCGTCGCGCTCGGCCTTGTCGTGGTCGCCGTCGGTCGCGTGCTCGACGCCGGGGTAGTGCTTCGCGCGCGCGACCTCGACGGTGCACTTTGCCTCGCGGACGATCTTCTCCGACGTCGAGCCGATCAGGAACCGCTCGACGCCGGTCAGGCCGTGGCTGCCTACGATGATCAGATCGGCGCCGACCTCCTCGGCGATCGCCAGGATCTCGGCCGCGACCTTGTCGCCGATCCGGGCGTGGACGAAGAAGTGGACGCGGCCATGGACGTCCGCGGCGTCGAGCTCCTTCTGGGTCTCGATCGCGAGCGCCTCCTGGACGCGCGCGGCGTACATGTGATCGACGCCGTCGTAGCTCGGGATGCTCGGGATCGGCTCGTCGGGATCGATGACGCAGACGACGTGCAACACGTGACCAGGTGCGCGCGCGGCGAGCGCGACAGCGCGGTGCAACGCGGCGTGACCCGTATGACTGAAGTCGTAACCCACGACGACGTGGGTCGGTTGCGCGGTCATCGACATGCGCATTACGACGAGCAACGCACGTGCCACGGGTCGTCGCGCCGCGCCCGAGCGCCCACGCTCGGCGGGATTTCTCACGCGCACGCCCGCGAGCAGTTGCCGCCAAGCCTTGCGAGATGTTGGCAGCCCGGCCATGGTTTGCGGATGGCCACTGTGGAAATCACAGCAGACAACTTTCAATCGGTGATCGAGAAGCCGGGCATCGTGCTGCTCGACTTCTGGGCCGAATGGTGCGGCCCCTGCCGTTCGTTCGCGCCCGTGTTCGAGAAGGCGTCGGACACCCATCAGGACGTCGTGTTCGGCAAGATCGACACCGAGGCGCAGCAGGAGCTCGCCGGAGCCGCGAACATCCAGGCGATTCCGACGTTGATGCTGTTCCGCGACGGCGTGCTGCTGTTCCGCGAGTCCGGCGCGCTGCCGCCCGCCGCGCTCGAGGAGCTCGTGACGCAGGCCAAGGGCCTCGACATGGAGAAGGTGCGCGCCGAGATCGCAGCCCACAAGCACGATCACGAGCACGGTCCGGACTGCGACCACGATCACTGAGCGCACCGCTTCCGCGCAGGGCCGCAAGTCCTGCGCGAATCTGTTAGGTTCGCGCCGTGGTCCGACGCTGCGCGCTGCTCGCGAGCTTGCTCGTCGGTCGCGTCGCGCATGCCGACGAACCCGCGCCGCCGCCGCCCGAAGACCCGCGCGCGGCATTCGGGCTATCGCCGAAGCCGCCGGCCCCGGCACCGACCGGTGACGACGCGCGCGACGTCTTCGGGCTTTCGCCGAAGGTCGCGAAGCGCGCGAGCTGCGAGGACGGTCGCACGCTCGGCTGCACCGCCGCGACCGATCCGTTCGATCCGGTGTCGCCGTTCGCGACGAAGACCTGGCTGCCCGCGAGCTACCTGCTGCGCCTGCCGGTGTCCGACGCACGCCATGACCAGGTCGTGCCGTTCGCGACTGGGGCCACGCGCGACGACGCCGGACCGGCGTTCGCCGGCGCGACCGGGCTCGAGAACGCGTGGACCGTCGAGGGCGCGCCGATCGAGAACCTGCGTACCGGCGCCGTCGAGACCCGGATCCCGCTGACGTTCATGACCGGCATGCTCGTCGAGGCCGGCGGGTTCGCGGCGCGCGATCGCGTCGGGCTCGGCGGCGCGATCGATGTCGAGCTCGTGCGCGGCGGCGATCACCACGAGGTCGAGGCGCACGCGTGGGCCGGCATCACCGGCGACGGCCGCGAGCGACCGATCGCGCGCGGTGCGTACCAGCTGCGCCGGATCGACGTCGAGGCCGGCCCCGAGACGAGCCTGTCCGTCGTCGGCAAGGGGCCGCTGCCCAGCGTGCTCGAAGGCCGCGCGTGGTACGCGGCGGGCGTCGCGCCGGCGCTGTCGCGCACCGACTTCGCGTGGCGCGCGGCGCGGCTCGTCGATGTCGATCAGGACGGCATCCCCGACGGGTTTCCGGGCACGATCGCGCTCGAGACGATCGAGGACACCGATCGCCGGACGATCGACTACGTGATCCCGGCGATGGCGCGCGTCGGCTGGCAGCGCGGCCGTCACGACGTGACGCTGACACTGCTGTCGAACACGACGCGCGACTCGTTCTTCCTCGCGAACGCGACGCGCCAGGCCGCCGGCATCCGGCGCGGGGCGCAGATCCTCGACGGCATCGCGGCGTGGCGAGGTACGTGGCCGAACACGCGCGCGCGCGTGCTGCTCGCGTGGCACCGCAGCGATCGTCACGAGCGCGCCGCCGACGACGATGCCGCCGCGATCCCGCAGCTATTGACCGCGTACGTGCCCGCCGCGCTCGCCGACGATCCGGTGCTCGCCGGTGCATGCAGCGATGGCGCCGGCGATCCATATCCGATGATCCCGAACTGCCCCGTGCCGTTCGGCTTCTTCGCGAGCGACGGAGCCGGCACGCTCGTCGACACCGTCGGCGACCGCCCGACCGCGACCGCCTCGATCGCGCATCGCCGCGGTGATCACGTGATCCGCGCCGGCGCGACGCTCGAGGACACGCGGCTCGTCACGACGACGAGCTACACCGGCGGCGAGCTCGATCGCAGCATCCTCGACGGGCACCTCGATCGCCAGCGCTTCCTCCAGCCGGCCGGTGCGTGCGAGGAAGTCCCGGGCACGCCGTGCGCGTACGCCGATTCGTACGAGCTCGCGTACCGCACGCGCTACACCGCGGCGTACGCCGAGGACACGTTCAGCCCGGTGCCGCGCCTGCGCATGAACGGCGGGCTGCGGTGGGAGCTGATGTGGGTCGGCCCGCGGCTCCACTTCTCGAACCAGTGGGCGCCGCGGCTCGGCGTCACGCTCGACGTGCTCGGCAACGGCGCCCTCGTGTGGTGGGCGAGCATGGGCAAGAGCTTCGCGATGCTGCCCGCGGGGCTCGGCCCGACGGTGATCGCGCGCAACGAGACGGTGCGCGACGTCTCGCTCGGCGGGATGGACGTCGATCGCAACATCGATCGCGGCGCGGTGTACGGCGTCGCCGACGGCATCGCGCCCGCGTCGCAGGACGAGCAGATCACCGGGCTCGTCGCCGGCGTTCCGGACGCGCTGCGCGGCACGCTGTGGATCCAGCACCGCTCGCTGCGCCGCGGGCTCGACAACGTGCTGTCGAACCCGGTCACCGGCGAGGCGACGTTCGACAACCCCGGCCGCGATGGCCGGACGCCCGCCTCGCGCGAGGCGCTCGTGATCGCGGCCGAGGCGTTCCTCGCGCCGACGCCGAAGCTGTCGTTCCGGGCGACGTGGTCCTACACGCGCGCCGTCGGGTCGTGGACCGGGCCGTTCGATCCGCGGCAAGGCGCGGTGCTCTACGGCGGCACCGACTGGGACCTCGACGCGACGAACCTCGACGGACGGCTGCCGAGCGATGCGGGGCACCGGCTCGCGTTCGAGGGCGAGCGCCGGGGCAAGTGGCGCGGCATCGAGGTCGCGGTCGCGACGCGGCTCGCGGTCGCGAGCGGTCGGTTCCGCAACGTGCTCGGCGACAGCGACCTCGGGATCGTGCAGCTACTCCCGCGCGGCGCCGGCGGCCGGCTGCCGATGACGTCGCAGGCGAACGTCCGGCTCGCCGCGAGCTGGCACGCCTACGATCTGACACTCGATGTCTTCAACGTGTTCGATCGCCGCGACGTGCTGGCGACGAACGACATCTACGCAGGTGGTCAGGTGCACCCGATCAGCGGTGGCAGCTACGAGGACCTGATCTTCGCGAAGAACGAGTCGACGAGCGACGCCGGCTCGACCGCGATGACCGCATCGCGACGCAGCGCGTACGGACTGCCGACCCAGTTTCAAGCGCCGGTGTCGGTGGTGCTCGGCCTTCACCACGCGTTCTGAGCACCCCATCCATAACCGTCGGACGCGTGTAGTTCCGAGCTTTTCGGACCGGGGGCACGCGATCTGAGGTTCAGCGCGCGTGATACGATTTTTCAAGCTCGGCGCCGCGGGGTGGCGTCGAGATTTTGCTCGCTGCGGAGTCGAGGAGCTCATGGCCGATCTGTCGCAATTTCAGGAAGCCGCTGCCGCCGTCAAACATTCGCCGCATGCGGTGAGCGCCTGGGAAGAAGTCGAGGCACTCGCCGCGCGACTCGAGAAGCCCGACGAGATCGTCGAGCTCTACAATGAAGCGCTCGGTGGCTCGGTCGAGCCGCAGGTCGCCGAGATGATCGGCGAGCGTGCCGGCGGATTCTGCGACGAGTGGTTCGGCGACGACCCGCACGTGCTCGAGAAGATCCTCGTGCGCGTGACGCGACTCGCGCCCGCGAGCGACACCGCGCTGCAGCGGCTCAGCGTGCTCTACACCGTCAACGAGCGGTGGACCGACGCGCTCGGGCTCTACGATCGCGCGGTCGACGCGACGAAGGACAAGGCGCGCCGCATCCGCCTGCTCCGCGAGGCCGCGCAGCTCGCGAAGGACGTCGCGAACCAGCCCGAGAAGGCGATCGGTTACTACCAGGCGCTGCTGCCGCTCACCCCCGAGGACGGCCAGATCAGCCAGAGCCTCGAGCGCCTGCTCGAGCGCCACGAGCGCTGGGCCGACCTGATCGCGCTGTGGGAAAACCGGCTCGATAGCCAGGGCAAGCGCGAGCGCGAGAAGACCCGCGCGCGGATCGCGTCGGTGTTCCTCGAGAACCTCGACGATCCCGCGAAGGCGCTCGCCGCTGCGAAGCCGCTGCTCGCCGAGGCCGATGACGATCGCGAGGCGACGAAGCTGCTCGAGCGCATCCTCGAGGCCTCGACCGCGACGAAGCCTGTCCGCGACGCGACGCTCGATCTGCTGCGCGCGCACTACGACGCCACGCAGCGCCCGAAGGAGACGATCCGGATCCTCGAGAAGGCGATCGATCTCGATCCGGCCGCGAGCGCGCCGCTCCACGAGGAGGCCGGCACGCGGCTCGCGGATCTCGACGAGCTCGCGCCCGCGATGGACCACTACGCGGTGATGCTCGCGATGTCGCCCGAGTCGGTCGCCGTCGAGGAGAAGCTGCGCGCACTCGCCGAGCGCGGTGGCCACCACGATCGCTACGCCGACGGCATCGCGGCCGCCGCGCGCAAGGCGACCGAGCCGACCCGGCGCGTCGTCCTGCTCGCCGAGGCCGCGCGCACGCGGCTCGAGCGGCTCGGGGATGCCGAGGCCGCGATCCAGCTGCTCGTCGAGGCATCCGATGTCAGCGGCGCCGCGCAGCACGAGCAGCTCGCGGTCGCGCGCAAGCTCGCCGCGCTCTACGATCAGACGAACCGCCCGAAGGAGCGGCTCGCCGTGCTCGAGCGCCAGGCGCACCTCGAGGCGAACGACGTCGCGCGCAGCGCGATCCTGTCCGAGGCCGCGAAGCTCGCCGAGTCGCTCGGCGACACCGACCGCGCGCTGACGCTGTGGGAGCAGCGGATCGACAGCGATCCGAACGATCTGTCCGGCCTCGATGCGCGGATCGGCATCCTGCAGACACAGGAGCGCTGGGACGATCTCGTCGCGTCGCTCGAGAGCCGCGCGAACAAGGTCAGTGCGCCGAACCAGAAGCGCGCCGACCTCGTGCGCGTCGCGCTCGTCCATCACCAGCAGCGCAAGGATCTCAACGCCGCGATCCACGCGTGGCAGCGCGTCGTCGCCGACCACAAGGACGACGAGGAAGGCATCTCGGCGCTCGCCGATCTGCTCGCCGAGACGAACCGGTGGGCCGAGATGGCCGATCTGCTCGAGAGCGCGTCGGGTCGCGCGACCACGCGCACCGTCGCGCGCCTCGTCCGGCTCGGCTCCGCATTGCGCGAGCACCTCGACGAGCCGGTTCGCTCGCTGTCCGCGTATCGCAACGCGATCGCGATCGATCCGGCGAGCAAGGAAGCGCGCGCCGGCCTGACCGCGCTGCTCGACGTCGACGCGACGCGCGCTGGCGCCGCCGATGCGCTCGCCCAGGCGTTCCGCATCAACGGCGATCTCGGTGGCGTGCTCGACCTGCTGCCCGCGCGCCTCGCCGAGGCGAAGGACGATCGCACGCGCCTCGCCCTGCTCCGCGAGGCCGCACAGGTCCGGCTCGAGCACAAGCACGACGCGCCCGGCGCGCTCGAGGATCTCGCGAAGGCATTCCCGCTCGCGCCGCGCGATCAGCTGATCGAGAACCAGGTGCAGTCGCTCGCGAAGTCGACCGGCGCGTTCAAGGTCGCGGCCGAGGCGTACCGCAACGCGATCGAGGCCCTGAAAGAAGACCAGCGCGAAGCCGCCCGGCTGCGGCTCGCGTACGCGAACCTCGTCGCCGATCACCTCGACCAGCCCGCGGACGCCGCCGACGCGTACGCGCAGGTCGCGGCCGTCGAGCCGGGCAATCGCCGCGCGGTCAACGCGTTCGCGACGCTCGCGACGCAGCTCGGCCGGTGGGACGATGGCGCGCAGGTCGTGGTCCGCTACTGCGGCGTCCGCGAGGCGTTCGACGACGAGCTGCTGTCGATCCTCGAGGTCGGCGCGGCGACGCACTCGGCGCACGACGCGCTCGGCAAGGCGCTGACCGCCGCGCTCGACAAGCACAAGCTGCCGAGTGCCGTCGGCGCGCTGTTCTACCAGCGGCTGTCGGATCTGCATCGCGATCATCGCAAGGACCGCACCGCCTCGATCCGCGCGCTGCGCCGGGCACTCGAGCTCGGCGGCGAGCGCACCGCGTGGCTGACCGACCTCGTGACGATGGAGCGCGAGGCCGGCGTCACCGCGAACTTGCTCGATGCGCTGCGCCGGCTTGCCGACGCGGACGGCCGCGATCTCGACTCGCTCGTCGGTGCCGCCGATGTCGCGAGCAAGCTCGGCGAGCGCGAGCAGGCGCTGCAGATCCTGTCCGCCGTGCTCGGCCGCGCGACCGCGGCGTGGCGCGGCACGGCCTCGATCAAGTCCGCGCGCTCGGTCGACGCCGTCGCGAAGTGGGCGATCGACGCGCTCGTCGATCTGTACCGCACCGGCGGCCGCGCGCGCGCCGCGGTCGACACCCTGGTCGAGGCCGCGCGTCTGCCGTTCGATCAGGCGACGCGCCGCGAGATGCGGATGCGCGCCGCCCAGCTCGCGACCGTCGAGCTCGGCGACAACGCCGCCGCGATCGACATGTATCGCAGCGTGCTCGCGCAGTCGCCGAACGACCTCGAGGTGATCGAGCGCCTCGCGCACCTGCTCGGCGTCGAGGACCGCGTCCCCGAGCTATTGACGCTGCGCCAGATCCAGCTCGGCCTCGAGACCGATGCGGAGAAGAAGCTCGCGCTCCGGCTCGAGCTCGCGCGGCTCGTCGGCATCGTCGAGGAGCGCGGTGGCCGGCTCGACGCGCTCAAGGCCAACCTCGAGGAGAAGCCCGGCCACGACGCGTCGATCGACGCGGTCGCCGAGCTGCTCTCGAGCAAGGGCCAGCACCGCCAGCTCGCCGACCTGCTCGAGCAGCAAGCGCAGCGGCTCGAGACCGCGAACGAGAGCGCGCGCGCCGCGAAGCTGTGGTCGCGCTACGCGCACGTCGTCGAGGTCGACACGAAGGAGATCGAGCGCGCGATCAGCGGCCACCGCCGCGTCGTCGCGCTGTCACCGACGAGCGACTCGTTGCGCGCGCTCGCCCGCCTGAACCTCGAGCGCAGCCAGCCCGGCCAGGCCGTGCCGTGGCTCGAGAGCCTGCTCGGCACCGTACCGGCCGGCGAGCGCCTGCTCGTCGTCAGCCAGCTCGCGAAGGCGCACCTGTCGGCGAACCAGCCCGAGCGTGCGATCACCGCGATCGAGACGAACCTCGACGACAAGGAGTCCGCGATCGAGCTGCGCGTGCTGCTCGCCGATCTGTACCGCAAGGCGGATCAGTGGGAGCCGCTCGCGCGCCACCTGACGCGCAGCCTGCCGCTGCTCAAGGAGGACGAGAAGCTCGCTCGCGAGTTCGCGCGCGAGGCGTCGACGATCTACCTGACGCGCGTCGGCTCGCCCGCGAAGGCGATCCCCGCGCTCGAGACCGCGCTCGCGCTCGATCCGACCGACAAGGATCTGCGCACCGCGCTCGCGATCGGCCAGCGCGTCGCGGGCAAGCTGCCGGAGGCGCGCGCGCTGCTCGCCGAGCTGATCGAGGGCTTCGGCCGCCGGCGCTCGGCAGAGCGTGCAGCGCTCCACGTCGAGCTCGCACGCGTCGCGCAGGCCGAAGGCAAGCTCGACGAGGCGATGACCGAGCTCGAGTCGGCGACGAAGATGGACCAGTCGAACGCGAGCATCCAGAAGGAGCTCGCCGAGATGGCGCGCGCCGCCGGCCAGCTCGACAAGGCCGAGCGCACGTATCGCGCGCTGCTGCTCGTCGTCCGCCGCCAGCCGCCCGGCGACGACGAGGCGCTGGTCGGTCCGAGCGAGGTGCTGTACGAGCTGCACAAGCTCGCCGAGAAGGACAGCGATCAGGCCAAGGAGCTGCTCGAGAGCGCGATCGAGGCCGCGATCCAGTCCGACGTCGAGGTCCACCGGCTGCGCCGCTCGCTCGTCGCGCACGGCGAGATCGAGCTGCTGCTCAAGGTGCTCGAGCGCCGGCTCGCGACGAACCCGGACGTCCACAGCCAGGCCCGGCTGCTGTCCGACATGGCCGAGGCGCTCGACAAGCAGCTCGATCGCGGCGCCGAGGCACTCGAGGCCCTGCTGCGCGCGATCGGCGTGATGCCATCGCGCACGGATCTGCACGAGCGTGCGAGGGAGATCGCGAAGCGGCTCGGTCAGACGAAGAAGTTCGTCGATGCGGTCGATGCGACCGTCGACAAGCTGCGCCGCAAGGACGATCCGCCGCTGATCGCGGACCTCCTGATGCGCGCCGGCGAGGCGCTCGAGCAGGACGCGAACGACCTGCAGGGCGCCGCGAGCATGTACCGCCGCGTCGAGATCCTCGGCGAGCGACTCGCGGAGTCGTTCTACGCGCAGGCGCGCGTCGCCGCCGCGCTCGGCGATCACAACGAGCAGGGCCGCACGCTCGACAAGATGTTCGAGCTCGCCGGCACCGATGCCGAGCCGACGCCGGCGCAGGTCGACGCGCTGTACCGGCTCGCCGAGATCTTCCTGACGAGCGACACCCGTCGCCGCCAGGGCTTCGATCTGCTCGAGCGCGCGTTCGCCGCCGAGCCGCGGTGGGCGCAGGCCGGCCGGCTGCTCAAGGTCGCGGCGTCGCACGACATGTCCGACGACCGCGTGATGACGATGTACGAGCGCGTCGCGCGCCACGCCGGGGATAGCGAGCTGTTGCTCGACTTCCTCGAGCGCCGCGCCGCGTTGCCGTCGGCGACGCCGCAGCAGATCCGCGAGGCGGTCGACGTCGCGATCGACGCCGGCCAGGAGCAGCGCGCCGAAGCGTTGCTCGTCCGCGCGGTCGCCGCGGCGCGCGACACCGCGGATGGCCTCGGCTCCGCGCCGTGGGCGGTGCTCGCGCTCGCCGAGCGCCGGCTCGCCGCCGGTGACCTGACGCAGGCGCGCGACCTGACGTACGAGATCGCGCCGATCGCGGACGCCGAGCAGATCGATGGCCTCGCGATGCGGATCGCGACCCGCGCACTCGCGCACCGCAGCGTCGAGCTCGCCGCCGACGTCTACGAGTTCCTGCGCGAGCGCAGCCCGGCAGACCGGGCCGTGTGGCAGCCGCTGCTCTCGATCTATCGCGAGACCGGCGACGGCGACCGGCTCGGCAGCGTTGTCAGCTCGACGTTGCCGAACCTCGTCACCGCGGCCGAGCGCAACGCGCTTCGCCTCGAGCACGCGCGGTTCCTGATCGAGAACCTCAAGCGCTACCACGACGCGCTCGACATCCTGCGCGACGCGCTGTCCGACGACGCCGACAACCTCGAGGCCGCGGAGCTGTTCGAATCGACGCTGCGCAACCTCGACGACGACGACGGCATCGCCGAGTTCTTGTGGTCGCGGTTCGAGGACGCGCAGCGCCGCGGTCACCGCGACTCGACGGTCGACGTCGCGGTCCGGCTCGGCGCGCTGCTCGAGAAGACCGGCTCGCCGGATGCGGTGCGCGTGTATCGCGCCGCGCTGATCGTCGCGCCCGACGATCGGGAGATCCTGCGCCGGGTCGTCAACCTGCTCGGCGAGCACGACAACCCGCGCGAAGGCGCCGTGCTCATGGAGCGCCTGCTCGCGGTCGAGACGCCCGAGCGCGCCCCCGAGCTCGCGGGCAAGCTCGCGACGATGTGGGAGGCCGCCGGCGACAGCAAGGGCGTGCAGCGCACGCTCGAGCTCGCGCACGGCTCCGCGCCCGACGACAAGGCGATCCACGGCCGGCTCGAGAAGTGGTACCGCGACCACGAGCTGTGGACCGAGCTCGCCGAGCTGATGACCGGCGACGCCGAGCGGCTCGGCGATGCACCCGCGGTCGAGCGCCTGCGCGAGGCGGCGAACGTCTACTCCGGCATGCTCGGCCAGCCGCTCAAGGCCGCCGAGGTGCTGCGCAAGGCCCGCGCCCGCGCACCGCACCAGGCCGCGCTCGTCACCGATCTCGCCACGGCGCTCGCCGCCGCCGGCGAGCTCGATGCCGCGCAGCGCGCGATCGGCGAGGCGCTCGCGACCGTCAAGGGCAAGGCGCGCCTCGACCTGCTGCTGCTGCGCGCGCAGTTCCGCCAGCAGCTCGGCGACGACTCGTCCGCGGTCAACGATCTGAGCGAGGCCTACGAGCTCGACAAGGATCAGGTCCGCGAGATGCTCGTCACCGGGCTCGAGCGGCTGCGCGTGCGCGCCGAGCGCGACAGCGACATCACGACCGAGCGTACCGCGACGCTCAAGCTCGCCCAGCTGCTGATCGACAACGGCGACGTCGAGCGTGGCCGCGGCTTCCTCGTCGCATGGATCGAGCGCGATCCGCGCGACGCCGAGCCGCTGTACATGCTGTGCGACGTCGACGAGTCGATCCAGCACTGGGACGGCGTCGCCGCCGCCGCGACGCGGCTCGCCTACGTCACCGAGGGCGAGTCGCAGGTCGCCGCCGCGCTGCGCGCCGCGATGGCATCGACGAACGCGGACCGCCCCGCCGACGTCGTGCCGGTGCTCGAGCTCGTCCACCAGAACCAGCCCGGCGTCGAGGTGATCCGCGACAAGCTGCGCGAGATGTACGAGGCCGCGGGCGAGTTCCGCCTGCTCGCCGGCGTGCTGATCGCCGACGCCGATCACGGCAGCGACGCCGCCGCGAAGTACGCGAACTACCGGCGCGCCGCCGAGCTGCTGCTGTACCAGCTCGAGGACGCGAACGCCGCGCAGGTTCCCGCGTCGCGCGCGCTCGAGCTGCAACCGGATGACCACACTGCGCTGATGCTCAATGTCGACGTGCTGATCGCCTCACAACAGCTCGAGGACGCGGCGCGCACGCTCGAGGCCGCGATCCAGGCGCAGAAGAAGCGCACGCCCGAGCTCGCCGTGCTGCAGCAGCGGATGGGCCGCGTGTCGTCGATGATGGGCGACAAGGACGGCCAGCTGAACTGGCTGAAGAAGGCGTTCGACGTCGACCGCAAGAACGCCGAGGTCGCGGCCGAGCTCGCGCAGCTCGCCACCGAGATCGGCGACTACGAGCTCGCACTCAAGCCGCTGCGCGCGATCACGCTGATGGACAACCCGTCGCCGGTCACCCGGCCGATGGCGCTGCTCTGGGAGGCGAAGATCGAGCACGCGCGCGGCAACCGCGCGAAGGCCGAGCTGTGGGCGAAGAAGGCGCTGCGCGAGGACCCGGCGTTTGCCGACGCGCAGCAGTTCCTCGACGAGCTCGGCGGCACGGTGTAGTGGGCGACGAGCTACTCGCCCGCATCCAGGCGAACCCTGACGATGCGGACGCGTACCTCGTCCATGCGGATCAGCTGACCGAGCGCGGCGATCCGCACGGCGAGTTGATCGTGCTGATGCATCAGCTGCAGCACGCGACCGACGACGCGCAGCAGGCGCACCTCGGCAACGCGCTGCACGCCTATCAGACGAAGCATCGCAAGCGGCTGTTCGGCGAGCTCGGCCAGCACACCGGCATCACGTGGGACTTTCACCTCGGGTTCCTGCGCTCGGTACGCGTGCTGCCCGATATCCAGGACGAGCTGCCGTCGCTCGTGCGCGCGATCTTGCAGCTGCCGATCGCGCGGCTGCTGCGCGAGCTCCAGGTGTTCGACAGGTACGAGCGCGCGCGCGACGACGTCCGCGCGATCGTCGCGAAGCACCGGCCGCCGACGCTGCCAGGCGTCGAGTTCCCGATCCAGTACAGCGAGCTCGACGACGCGCGCGAGGCCGGCGACAAGGTGCAGTGGCTCGCGCTCCATACCGACGGTGGCGAGCTCCCTGCCGGCGTCGACAGTCTCGCGAACCTCGAGTGGCTCGAGGTGCACGGGATGGTCGAGCAGCTGCCGCGCGCGCTCGGCAAGCTGACGAAGCTGCGCCGGCTCGACGTCGATTTTTGCTACGCGCTGGAGTCGATCCCCGACGAGGTCTTCGGCATCGAGTCGCTCGCGTACCTCTCGATGTACGACTGTCATGCGCTGCCGAAGGCGTACCAGATGAGCCGGCTGAACCACCTGCTGTTCGGGTTCGCGCGGGCGCGGACCTCGAAGCGGCGGCGGATCATCGAGCTCAACTTGCTGCTCGGTCGGCACTCGCGCGCGCAGGTGCTCGCGTCGCACGCCGATCTGCTCGCCGCGCTCGACAGCAACGTCACGGCCGTGCGCGAGGCCGCGCTGCAGTGCCTCGCGGCGACGCTGCCGGATCCGTTCGTGGGCGCCGGGCTACCCGCCGGGGCCGCGTTCGCGTTGCTCGGCAAGACGAACTTCGCGAAGCAGCAGCTCGCGACCGAGCTGACCGCGCGCGGTGCGACGCTCGCGACGAAGATCCTCGACACCACGACGCACGTGATCCTCGGTGCCGAGCCGGCCGGCAAGCAGGCGGAGCTCGGCGGCCGGCCGATCGTGCTCGACGTTCACCTCGCGAAGCTGTTCGAATCGACGGCGACCCGGCCCAGGGATCCCGTACCGGCGATCGATCGAGCCGCGATCCGCGTGGCCCTCGCATCGCGCGACGAGGCGCAGACCGCGAGCGCCGTCGCGACGCTCGCCACGCAGCCGGAGACGAGCGCGATCGCGCCGCTGCTCGTCGATCTCGTCGCGGTCGCCCAGGACATCAAGCTCGGCAAGTCGCGTGACGCGGCGAAGAAGCTGATCGCGCTGCGCGCGCCCGCGGTCGACGCCGCGATGAAGAAACACCTCAAGTCGTCGCTGCTGCTCGAGAGCATGGGCGAGGCGAAGCGCAGCGATCGGATCCGCGCGTTCTGCAACCAGGCGTCCGCGATCGATCCGCTCGAGCTCGCCCACCGGCTCGTGGCGCGCGGCCGCGCCGGGCTTGGCTACGTGCTCGCACGCGGCACGACCGAGGACATCACGCGCGTGCTCGACACGATCGTGGCCCGGTCCGGCGGCGTGCTCGATCTATCGGCCGCCGATCTCGCGACGGTGCCGGCCGAGGTCGCGGCATTCACGCACGTCGAGGACGTCAACCTCGCCGGCAATCACCTGAGGAAGTTTCCCGAGGCGGTGCTCGCGTTGACGTCGTTGCGTCGACTCGATCTGCAGGGCAATCGGATCGCGCGCGTGCCGGACGCGATCGCATCACTCCCGCTCGAGCGGTTGTCGCTCGCGTTCAACCGCCTGCGGCAATTCCCGCAGCAGGTGCTCGCGCTGTCGCGGCTCGAGGTCCTCGAGCTGTCGAATCAACACGAGTACGGCGAGGACGAGGCACGGATCCACGGGATCCCGGAAGGCATCGGCGCGCTCCACCGACTGCGCAAGCTCGGGTTCGGGTTCAACGTGCTCGATCGATTCCCCGCGAGCTTCTGGGAGCTGCCGATCGAGGAGCTCGACTTCGTGTCGTGCACGCTTCCGGTCGCGATTCCACGGGAGCTCGCGAAGCTCGCGCGCCTCGAGAAGCTGACGATCGCGTACTCGAGCTGGGCCTCGAGGAAGACCGAGCTGCAGGCGATGCTCCCGCGCGTGACCGTGACGTGATCGGGTCGCGACGTCGCGACCAATTTCCGTCGAGCAAAACAATTCCACTGCATCGGTGGAGCGATGATGTGCGCGCTGATCATCGCGGTGGTGCGTCGCGACCGCGGAGCACGCCGCATGCGTCGCGCGTCGTCGCGTCGGTCTCGCAAGTCGCACGCGTGACACGCGTGATCCGGATCGCTCGCCGGGGCTCACGACTTGCAGCGAGGCCGGCGGGGCCTGGTGCCCACGTGGGAAGGAGGAGACACATGATCCGAGCAAGCACTCTGTGTGGAGTTCTCGTCGCGGCATCTGTCGGGTGTGTGGCCGACGAGCCGTCAACGTCGGAATTCGATCAGCTCTCGAGCGTGCACCTGAAGGGCGGTGCGCACGCCGAGCCGAGCTTCACCGATCTCGGCCTGTCGTTGAACGCGACCGGCGAGCTGTCGGGCCTTGGCAACCCGGACATCGTCGTCGAGCTCGCCGCGCGGGCGAACGTCGACGCGACCTGCGGCAATCCCGGAACGAACACGTGGCAGGCGCCCGGGCAGAACCCGGCGCCGATCACCGTGACCGGCTCGCAGGCGATCCCCGCGAGCGAGTTCAAGAATGGCACCGTCGCGTTCGACGTCTACACGAAGGCACCCGCGGCCACCGTCGAGGGCGCGCCCGACTGCGCGAACTCGATGTGGACCGAGGTGATCCAGGACCTCGCGTTCACGAGCGCGACGATCACGGTCCAGCAGCCCGAGGGGACGGCGGTCCTCACCGTGTCGTGCAGCTTCTCGTCGCCGACCGCGGACGGCGCCGTGCCAGGAACCCAGGTGACCTGCACGAGCGACTGAACTCACGGTGCATAGACGCGCGCTTCGATCGCGTCGTCGGAGCCGTCGCGCGCGCTGCCGTCTTCCCAGACGACGAGCAGCGCGCCGGCGTCGTCGACGGCAAGCGACGGGTCTTCCTGATCGCCGGTGAAGAACGTGTTCGCGAGCTGCTCGTCCGCGGGCGTGCCGTCGGCGGCGAAGCGCCGTAGCCGGACCGCGTTGCCGTCACGATCGGGGGCTTGCAGGCTCGCGTCCTCGTAGACGATCGCGAACGATCCGTCCGGCAGCGTCGCGGCGAACGCGTGGCCTTGATCGCCGGGCTTCGTCGCGTTGACGAGCACGTCGTCGGCGAGTGGCTGGCCGCTGGGATCGAGCCGGCGCGCGCGCACCGCCTTGCCTTCGGGATCGTCGAGGCTGCCGCCGAGATCGGTCCACGCGACGACGTAGCCGCTCGGCGTCGCGGTGACCGTCGGCTCGAGCTGCTCGCCCTGGGTCGTGCTGTTGACGACGAAGTCGCTCCCGATCCGCGTGCCGTCGGCGCCGAGCAGGCGACCGCGGATCTCGCTGCTGCCGACCGCCGGCGCGTCGGTCCACACGACGAGGTACCGGCCGTCGCTGCCGTGCGCGATCGCGGGCTCGCGCTGGTCGCCGGCGATCGTCGAGTTGATCACGAAGTCGGCGGTGTCGAGCGGCGTGCCGTCGAGGCGCAGCCGGCGACCGCGGATCGCCAGGCCGGCGGCGTCGGGGGCAAGCCCGCTCGCGTCGGTCCACACGACGACGAACGTGTCGGCCGCGGCCGCGACCGCGACCTGCTCCTGGATCCCCGCAAGCGTCGTGCTGACCTGCACGTCGTCGGACTGGAAGCCGCCGCCGGCCGACACCACGCGCGCGCGGATCGTCGCATCGAGATCCGGACCGAGCCCGCTCTGATCCGTCCACGCGACGAGCACGGTGCCACCGGCGACCGCGACGCGCGGATGCTCCTGTGCGCCGAGCGTGCGCGCGGGATCGTTGACGAGAAAGTCGCTGCCCTCGGGCGCGCCGGTCCGATCGACGAACCGGCCGCGGATCGCGTCCTCGGAGAGATCCGGCGGCGTCACGCTGCTGTCCTGCCAGACCACGAGGTAGTGATCGCCGACGAACACCGCCATCGGATTGCTCTGGTCGAGCCCGCCGATCGAGTTGACGAGCGTCTCGGGATGCACCGCCTCGGGTGGATCGACGATCAGCGAGCAGCCGGCCAGCATGACGAGCCCGATCGACGCGAACGCGCGCATCAGTACCTCACGCGCACCGCGATGCCCGCGGGAGACACGAGCCACGTCGTGCGCGGTGGTGACGCCTCCGGCTTCGACAGCGCGCGGTACAGCCCGATGCCGCCCGCGACGAGCGCGCCCCCGAGCAGGACGTCGGTCGCGAGCGCGTAGCGATCCGCCGCCCGGCCGCGCGCGGCGACCGCCTCGACGTCGCCGATCGCGTTCGCATCCTCGGCATCGGACTCGGCGCGCAGCGCGAGCACCCCGGTCACGCTGCCGGCGACCGCGAGCGCGCCGGCGGAGATCAGCCACAGCTTGCCGCGGCGTGCGGGCGTCGGTGCGGGCGGGCGCGCGTCGAGCCGGGCGATCGCGGTCGCCATCTCGACCTCGTAGGTGCGAGCGAGCGCGCGCGTCTGCTCGATCCGCTCGCGGTCGCCATCCGCGGGCTCGACGAGCTCGAGGAACCGCCGGAAGTAGTCGCGCGCCTCGACGGCATCGCTGCGATCGCCGCGCAGCTCGAACCGCTTCCGGTGCGAGAGCCCGAGGTTGTAGAACAGCCGCGGATCGGCCGTGAGCCGGTACGCGGTCTTGTAGTGCACGATCGCCGCGTCGTAGTCGGACACGCCGTACGCCTGGTAGGCGGCATCCTTCTCTTGCGCGGCGTCGGCGGCGGGATCCGCGTGCGCGATCGTGCCGGCGAGCGCGATCACGACGAGCGCTGCACGGGTCGATCGCATGGCCGCTAGAACTTCACGGGCATGTCGGGCACGACGTCGCGACGCGGTGCGGGTGCCGGCGCGGGTGGTGGCGGTGGCTCGACGTGCTTCGTGCGTTTCGGGGCGGTCTTCGCCGCGCGCTTCGGCGGTGGCGTCGGCGGCGCCTCCTCGACGACCGGCGCGGCCGTGATCTCCGGCGTCGTGACCACCGGCGGCTCCGCGCGTGCGGGCGCCGGGATCGGCGTCGATACCGTCGGTGGCTCGACGATCGCGGACGCGGACACGGCGCGATCGCTCGGCCGCAGCGCGACGAGCGTGCCGCCGATCGCGACGACCGCGGCGATCGCAAACGCCGCGACGACGGGCCGCCGGCGCGTCTGGATCTGCAGCGTCGTCGACGGGCTCGGCAGCGAGATCACGGCCGCGGGGGCGAGTGCGGCATCTGCGAGCTCGCGCACGAGCTGCGACGGCTTGGCGTGACGATGCTTGGCCTCGCG
This sequence comes from Kofleriaceae bacterium, assembly GCA_035715365.1. GTDB lineage: Bacteria > Myxococcota_A > Polyangia > Haliangiales > Haliangiaceae > JABFXX01. The sequence continues at coordinate 65,883 of DASTLB010000052.1, forward strand.
ATCGAGCGCGCGCGCGAGCACCGCATCGACGGCAGCCGGCAGCTCCGCGACGAGCTCCGACGGCGGCGCCGGCGTCTGCGTCTGCTGCAACAGCAGGAGGTCGCCGAACGAATCCGCGCGGAACGGCAGCGCACCGGTCAGCATCTGGTACGCGACGACACCGAGGCTGTAGACGTCGGCGGGCGGCCCGACCTCCTTGCCGCGACACTGCTCGGGCGACATGTACATCGGCGTCCCGATCACGGTGCCGGTCTGCGTATGGAGATCCGCGATCGCGTGCTCGCTGTCGAGCAGCTTCGCGATGCCGAAGTCGAGCAGCTTCGCCGACGCGAGCTCCCCGCCATCCGGATCGCGGACGAGGAAGATGTTCGCCGGCTTGATGTCGCGATGGATCACGCGCTTGCCGTGCGCGGCATCGAGTGCGCGCGCGATCGGCTCGAGGATCCGCACGGTCTCGGCGAGCGTCATCCGGTGGACGCTGCACAGCCGCTCCCACAGGCTCTGGCCGTCGAGGTACTCCATCACGCAGTAGATCCGGCCGTCGTCGAGGTGACCGAACGAGAACACGTCGACGATGTGCTGGTGCGCGATCTGGTTCGCGAGACACGCCTCCTGCACGAACCGCTGGACCGCGAGCTTGTCGCGCAGGCCGGCGTCGGACAGCACCTTGATCGCGACCCGGCTGCCGATCACCGGGTGGACCGCGCGATACACGGCGCCCATCCCGCCGGACCCGATCTTCGACTCGATCTCGTACTCGCCGACGCGCGCGCCCGGGCTCAGCTCGCCCACTGGATACGCGGGCGTCGAGAGCTGCGTCGGCGCCGCGACGATCGACCGTTCGAGCGGCGTGCCATCGACGCTGCACGCGCGCGCGCTCGGCGGAAATGCGCGCTGGCATTTCGGACAGCTGAGGAACGCCCCCGCCAGGACCGTGTGCTCGGGGACAGGCAGCACAGTTTCCAATGGTATCCCGGCACGTTCCGGCATCGCAATCGCTGCTTCGAGGTCGCGCATCCGGCTGCAATGATTGGCCGGGACCATCCGGCGCGGGCCGGTGTGTAAGCCCTACGATGCTGGCCATGACCGTCGCCGATCCATCGCCTGCCCCGGCAGGCTCCGGCGACGAGGTCGACGCGCTCGCACTCCGGCGCGCGGCACGTGGCGATCAGACCGCGGCGCGAGCGTTCTTCGATCACTATCACCGGCTCGTCCACGCCTACCTGTGGCGCATGCTGACGCCGTACGCGACGCGGCCGCTGGTCGAGGATCTGGTGCAGGACACCTTCCTGCGCGCGTTCGCCGCGCTGCCACGGTTTGTGCCGGACGGCGAGGCGCGGGTGTCGACGTGGCTGCTCACGATCGCGACGCGCGTCGCGCTCAACGAGCTGCGTCGCAAGCAGCGCAAGCCGGATGCGACCGTCGACGTCGACCTCGTGGCGCTGCCCGGCGGCAAGCGTCCCGACGACGCGGCGCACGCGCGCGCGGTCGGCCGGCTCGTCGCGCGCGCGGTCGGCGAGCTGCCCGATGCGTACCGCGCGGTGTTCGTGCTGCGCGAGTATCACGACCGCACGCTCGACGAGATCGCGGCCGCGCTCGAGGTTCCCGTCGGCACCGTGCAGTCGCGACTGTCGCGTGCGCGCGCCGCGTTGCGCGAGGCCCTGCAGGGGGTGCAGCCATGACGATCGACGACGAACCCCGGATCGATCGCAGCGCGCTCGACGCGTTCGAGGTCCCCGAGCCTGCTCCCGATCTCGGCGACCGGTTCCTCGCGCGGCTCGGAGAGCGCACGCAGCGCCGGGTATCGACCCGCGCGCTCGTCGCCGGGGCCGGCCTCGTGGTCGCGGCCGCCGCCGTGCTGCTCGTGATCGCGTGGCCCTCGGGGAACGACCCGGTGACCGGTGCGAGCGCACCCACGGTCCGCACGACCGCGACGCTCGGCAACCGTGGCGTCGCGGTGATCGAGCCGGGCGGCACGCTCGCGTGGCAGATCACGGACGACGCCGCGCGGATCCAGCAGGCGACCGGCGACGTGTTCTATCGCGTCGAGCGCGGCGGCGCGTTCGTCGTCACCACGCCCGCCGGCGAGGTCCGCGTGCGCGGCACGTGCTTCCGCGTCGAGGCCGATCCGCGCGCCGTGCTCGTCACCGTGTACGAAGGCAAGGTCGAGCTCGCGAACGCGCTCGGCGAGGTCGAGCTCGTCGGCGGTGAGCGCGCGACCGCCGCGCCGGGCAGTGCGCCGCACGCGCTCACCGCGCCGCTGACCGCCGCATTGCCGGCGACGCCAGACATCGCGGCGTTGCTCGCGCGCGATCGTGCGCTGCGCGACCGGATCGCCGAGCTCGAGGCGCGGCTCGGCAGCACCGGCCCCGACGCGCTGGGTCCGGTGCGCGACGGCAAGCGTCCGATCGACATGTCGAAGGCCGAGCTCGCCGAGCTCGCGCACGAGTGCGTCGTGCCGGTCGACGTGCCGCCGACCGCGGGCTCGACGGTGATGGAGGGCCTGACCGAGCAAGGCATGCGCCAGGTCGCGCTGACCGACGCCGAGCGCGCCGCGGTGAAGCGGCTGATGACGAAGTTCCAGCCGCAGTACCAGGCGACGCTCGAGCAGCTGTATCGCGAGCTCACCGGCGAGGAAGCCGAGCTCGATCCACTGACGATGATCCTCGAGATCACGCAGAAGACGCCGCAGGCCGAGATGTCCGCCGCGTACGAGCGCGTCGCCGCCGAGCGTGCCGGGCTGCGGCCGGTCGCGACCGACAAGGGCAGCGTGATCGAGCGCTACCTGCGGTTCGCGATCGAGTCCGGAGATGCATTCGAGCGCGAGCTCGCCGCCGAGATCGGCGCGGAGCGTGCGCGCGTGTTCCGTCGCACCTGGGGCATGGTCCACATGGAGCCCGGGTGCCCTGCCAAGGAAGGCCACCCATGATTCGACACCTGCTGCTCGGCTGTCTCGTCGCGTGCTCGACGCCGTCTCCGTCCCCCGCACCGGCGACGCCACCCGCGCCCGCGGCACCGGTCGCCGCGAAGCCCACGCCCGATCCGCTCGTCGCGAAGCTCGATGCCGCCGCGACCGCTGCGCTCGAGAAGCACCACGCGGTCGGCCTCGCGGTCGCGGTCGCGCGGGGCGATCGCATGATCGTCGCGAAGGGCTACGGGTTTGCCGACGTCGCGAAGCACACGGTGCCGACGGCGGACACCGTGTTCCGCATCGGCTCGATCACGAAGCAGTTCACCGCGATCGCGATCCTGCAGCTCGTCGACGAAGGCAAGCTCGCGCTGACCGACGACATCCGCACGTACCTGCCGGACTTCCGTCCACCGGGCCCCGATCGCAAGCCGCGCACGATCACGATCGAGCACCTGCTGACACACACGTCCGGCATCTTCGATTACACGAGCCTGCCCGACTGGCTCGAGGTCGGGGCGAAGCCGATGTCGCGCGCAGAGCTCGTCGCGCTGTTCGCGACGAAGCCGCTCGCGTTCGCGCCCGGCGAGCGCTGGGCGTACTCGAACTCGAACTACTACCTGCTCGGCCTCGTGATCGAGAAGCTGACGAACCGGCCGTACGCCGACGTGGTGCGCGATCGCGTGCTCGCGCCCGCCGGCCTGACCGCATCCGCGTACTGCGACGACGCGCTGCCGAACCACGCGACCGGCTACCACGTCGGTGCCGGCGGACCCGAGCCCGCGAAGCCGCTCGACCTCGCGCACCCGTACGCCGCGGGCTCGCTGTGCTCGACCGCGAACGACCTCGTCCGCTGGCAGCGCGCGCTCGACACCGGCAAGCTCGTGTCGCCGGGCTCGCTCGCGAAGATGCGCACCGCCGCGAAGCTCGCCGACGGCTCGTCGACCGGCTACGGCTACGGCGTCATGCTCGGCGAGCTCGACGGTCACCCGCGGATCGCGCACGGCGGCGGCATCAACGGCTTCACGTCGATGCTCGCGCGCTATCCGAAGGACGACGTGACGATCGTCGTGCTCGCAAATGCCGAGTCGTCCGCGCCCGACAAGCTCGAGGCCGAGCTCGCGCGCATCGTGCTCGGCCTGGCCGCGCCGACGGTGAAGGACCTCGCGCTCGCGCCGACCGAGCGCGCCCGCCTGCTCGGTCGCTACGAGGTCAAGGGCTTCGGCGCCGACGGCCTCGCGCTCCAGGTCTTCGAGGAGGCCGGCAAGCTGCGCATGCAGGCGACCGGGCAGCCGGCCGCGACGCTGCTCTACCAGGGCGATGGCAAGTTCGCGATCGACGTCGATCCGAGCATCGTGATCGAATTCCCGACGAGCGGTGCGCACGCCGCGAAGCTGACGATCCATCAGTCCGGCCTGCACATCCCGGCGACGCGCGTGAAGTAACCGCGGCGTCGCCGCCTGGTACAGTCGGCCCGCATGGGTGATGCGCGGTGTCTCGATTGCGGCGAAGCGCTGCCGGCGCGCGCGCGGTTCTGTCCGGGTTGCGGACGAGGCGTGCAGGCGCCGAGCGCGGTGTCCGCGACGTCGGGCACGGTCACCGATCCGCGCGCGCGCATGCTGCCGCCGCGCCTGATCGCTGCCGGCACGCAGATCACCGGCCGCTACTCGATCGACGGCGTGATCGGCGAGGGCGGGATGGGCGTCGTCTACCGCGGCACCGACACGCAGCGCGCGCGCCCGGTCGCGATCAAGGCACTGCACGCGAGCCTGATGGGCGACGGCGACATCCGCCGGCGGTTCACGCGCGAGGCGCAGCTGATGCTCGGCTGGAACCACAAGCACGTCGCTCGCGTCCACGACTTCATCGAGCACGAGAACCTGCTCGCGTTCGTGATGGAGTACGTCGAGGGCCCGACGCTCGAGGATCACGCGCAGCGCTGGGGCGGCAAGCTGCCGTACGACGACATCCGGCTGATCTTCTGCGGCGTGCTCGAGGCGATGCAGGAGGCGCACTCGGTCGGGATCGTGCACCGCGATCTCAAGCCGCAGAACATCCTGCTGAAGCTCGACGAGACCGGCGTGCTGCCGAAGATCGTCGACTTCGGGATCGCGAAGATCCTCGAGGGCACGACGTACACGATGACCGGCGCGCTGCTCGGCACGTGCCGCTACATGTCGCCCGAGCAGGTGCAGGCGCCGCAGGATGTCGATCATCGCGCCGACATCTACTCGCTCGGCGTCACGCTGTATCGCTGCGTCACCGGGCGCTGCCCGTTCGAGGGCAACAACCACTTCGCGCTGATGATGGCGCACGTCGAGCAGTCGCCCGAGCCACCGTCGGCGTATCGCCCGCACCTGCCGCCGGGGCTCGAGGCGGTGATGCTGAAGGCGCTCGCGAAGAACCGCGAGGATCGCCACCAGAGCTGCGCCGAGTTTCGCGAGGCGCTCGAGCACGCGCTCGCCGACGTCACGCCGATCCGCGTCGAGCGCGAGGCCGAGCACCCGCGCGTGATCGTCGAGGAAGACGGCAACGAGATGATCCTAATCGCGCCCGGCGCGTTCCAGATGGGATCGCACCGCCGCACCGTGCTGCTCGATCGGTTCTACATCGCGCGCCACCCGGTCACGAACCGCCAGTTCCAGCAGTTCGTCGACCAGACCGGCTATCGCCCGACCGACGCCGAGGCCGGCCGGTTCCTCGCCCACTTTCGCAAGGACGGTCGATGCCCACCCGAGCTGCTCGATCATCCGGTCGTGTTCGTGTCGTGGCTCGACGCACGCGCGTACTGCCGGTGGGCGGCGCGCCGGCTGCCGAGCGAGGCTGAATGGGAGAAGGCCGCGCGCGGTCCCGACGGCAACAAGTATCCGTGGGGCCGCGAGGAGCCGAACGACGAGCTCGCGAACTTCGGCCACGCGCGCGCGAAGGCGTACCCGGTCGCGACGACCGCCGACGGTGGCATCGCGCCGATCGGCTCGTATCCGCGCGGCGCGTCGTTCTACGGGATCGAGGACATGGCCGGCAACGTGTTCGAGTGGTGTGAGGACGTCGACGATGTCGCGTTTTACCTGCACGGCCCCGATCGCAACCCGCGCAACACGATCCAGCCCGGCAACGCGCCGTGCGTGATCCGCGGCGGCTCGTGGCGATTCGACGCGAAGTCGCTGCGGACCTACGCGCGCGCGAGCTTCCCGCCGACATTCCGGCTCGACACCGTCGGCTTTCGCGTCGCGCTCTGAACGACAACAGCCCGACACGTTGCCGTGCCGGGCTGCTGTCCGGAGGAGGAAAGGACCGGAAAGCTTACAGCGCCATCAGCTGGTAGGCCGCGCCGCGACCGCTGTCGCCGTACACGACGATGCGCTGGATGTCGCGCGAGTCGCCCGCGAGGTTGATCGTCAGCTGTGGGATGTGCTGATCGAGGTGCGAGTGAATCTGGACCTTCTGGGTCTCGATGCGACCGTTGACGCGGTACTCGATCGCGACCTGGCGGATGTCCGTGCGGCCCGCGACCGCCTTGAGCGCCAGCTTGTGGAAGCCACCCGAGCGCTCGCGGAGGTTGAAGAACTCGCGCTCGTTGTCGATCCGCGTCGCCTCGGTCAGGTTGAACCAGCCGAGCGGCTCGGCGCGGAACCACGGCCGGCGGGCGACCGTCATCGGGCGCTGGAAGAACGCACCGATGTACGTGCTACCGCTCGCGGTGACGCGGGTGTTGTTCGGGCTGTAGAACGGCTCGCTGTAGATCGGGCGCGCCGGCTGGGTGTAGATGGGGGCGGGCTGGACGACGACCGGCTCGCGGTGGTCGCGGACGACGGGGCGGTCTCCATAACCCAGGCTCCACGATGCCTCTGCCGAGAACGTCGCCGACGGCGTGGTGTGGTCAGCCATCGCGACCGACGAGGTACCGAGAACGAGCGTGGTGATAACGGCCTTGATGTTCATAACGGGTCTCCTTGAATCCTGAAGCCCTCAAGCTTCGGCAAGGCGTTATTGCTCTCCGCGTGCCACGCGCAAGTTGTCGAAACCTCGATGGAAACCAGACTTACGGGCTGCGGGACATGCAGGCCGGACTGCGGCTTTGGCAGCCATGAATTTCGCCGTTGTAGGCTGCGTCCATGTCCGATCCAGCGGTTCGTTACGCGCGCGCAAATGCCATCGGCGTCCTGACGCTGAACCGGCCCGACAACCGCAACAGCATGACGCCGGAGCTGCTCGATGCATTCCTGGCGGCGAGCGCCGAGGCCCGGGCCGATACCGAGGCACGGTGCGTGGTGGTCACCGGCACCGGCGCGTCGTTCTCCGCCGGTGCGGACTTCAAGTCGACGCTGCAGCGCAGCGGCGAGGCCCCGAGCGATCGCTCGTTCGCGATGTACGAGCCGTTCCTGTCGCTGCTCGACATCGCGGTGCCGGTGATCGGCGCGCTCAACGGTCACGCGGTCGGCGGTGGCTTCGGGCTCGCGCTCGTCTGCGATCTGCGGATCGGTGCGCTCGACGCGAAGTACGGCGCGAACTTCGTCAAGCTCGGTCTCGCGCCGGGCATGGCGATCAGCTACCTGCTGCCGCGCCTGATCGGGATGGCCCGCGCGTCCGAGCTGCTGTTCACCGGCCGGCTCGTCGACGGTCGCGAGGCCGAAGCGCTCGGCATCCTGAACCGCGCGGTGCCCGCGGGCGACGTGCTCGCCGAGGCGATGCAGCTCGCGCGCACGATCGCCGACAACGCGCCGCTCGCCGTGCGCGCGACGAAGCGCGCGATCCATCGCGGGCTCGAGCTCCACGTCCGCGACGGTGCGCGTGCCGAGGCCTACGCGCAGGCCGAGTCGCTCGCGACCGACGACGCGCGCGAAGGCATCGCGGCGCTGCTCGCGAAGCGGCCGCCGACCTTCACGGGACGGTAGGCGCGGTCGTCGCAGCCGCGGGCGGCACGCTCCCGGGTGGCGCGCAGGCCGCGAGGCTCGTCGGCGCGGTGCCCTTCGACGCGAACGCGACCGGTCCCCACGGCGTGTCGAGCGTGACCGTCCACCAGCCGCCGGTCGCGTCCTCGACGAGCGCGTCGACATCGCCGACGACGTAGCCGACGATGTCGCCGCTCGGCCGGCTGTACAGACACGTGCCGCTCGCGAGCTTGTGGTTCGGCGTCACGGTCGGCAGCGGTGCGGGCGGATCGCTGACGCGATGGATCCGGCCCGGCGGCGCGTGCTTCGACACGTAGCCGTGGATGTCGATGTCGCCGTCGGTGTACGCGACCTCGACCCACGAATCGTCGACGTCCTTGATCACGTCGAGGATGTAGCCGAGCGCGAGCTTGCCGAGCTCGCCACCGCCCCACCGCGGCTCGGTGCGGATGACCGCACCGGGCAGCACCATGATCGTGCGCCGGCCGGTCGGCACGCGACCGACGTAGTCGCGCACCGGGCCGGCATCGACGAGCGCACCGTCGGGAATCCAGCCTTCGACCTCGATCGCACCGACGTAGCGGACCTGCGTGTGCTCGCCCTTGTGCGCGAGCTTGTGGACGCGCGCGCCGGGCAGCAGCGCGACGAACATGTCCGACGTCGGGCTCGCGGGAAGCGACGTGATCGGCTGGCGGCGCGCGATCACGCCGAGCAGCCGCGTGCGATCCGTCCACGCGAGGAACCGCGCGTGCGGCAAGCGCACGGCAACGCGCACGAGGTTGCCCTGGCGCTCGACGATCGCGACGTCGAGCGGCCGGTTGCCGCCGGGCGCGTCGATCGGCGCACCGCCGAGCTCGAGCCGGATCTGTCCCGCGCCCTCGTCGGACGCATCCGGTGGCGCGAGCGCGGCGATCGGATCGATCGGCGCGCGCTCGCCGCTGCCACCGTGTCGCGCTGCGGGCGCTGTCCGCGTCGTCGCGCTCGCCGTCGCGGGCGCCGGCGCTGCGCCGCACGCGGTGCAGCACACGACCGCCGCGATGAAGACCGTGCGCACGTTCGCGAACACCACGTCGAGTATCAGCGATGCGCGGGCTCGGCGCACGATTCCCATGCGGGCTGCGCCGGATCGCGGCTGGTGTCGTGGATGTACACGGTGACCACCGACCACGCGGTCGCGATGTAGATCCGCGACCAGCCCGCGGTCTCCGACTTCAGGTGGCCGAGCCGGATCGTCGGCTTCAGCTGCACGCCGACGACCTCGCCTTCGGCGGATTCGAACAGGCACGTCCCCGCGGGCACGTCGATGTGATCCGCGTGGCTCATCCCGAAGCCGTGGCGACCGCCGCCGCCGAGCGACAGCGTCTCGTCGTCGGACGGCGACAGCTCGGTCGCGAGCACGAAGCCGCGGATCCGCGCGAACGGCCGCACGAGCTCGATCTCGCGATACGCGCCGCGCGTCCCGAGCACCGCCGCGAACAGCTCGTCGTTCTCGATCGTCGCGAGCACCGGCGCGTCCGGCGCCGCCGCGGCACGGATCCGCGCGTGACTCGCGAGCAGCTGGCGCGGTCTCGGATCGCTCGGCGGCAGCGCGCCGCTGCGTTCGATCGGTGCACCGGGCGGCACGACCCAGACGTGCGCGATCGACGACGCCGCCGCGTAGCCCTCGACGAGCACCGCCGGATCGTGCAGCTTCACGAACCGCTGGTGATCGCGCGCGGGCGCCGCCACGACCGGCGCACCGAGCGACAGCCAGACGCCCGCGCTCGGTGACGCGTGGCCGTCGCGATCGGCGAGCGGGATCGCGGCCGCGATCGATTCCCAGAGATCGCCGCGCGCGACCCAGATCGCGAGCCGCGCGTCATCGTCCTCGACGACGATCCGGATCTTGCCGGTGGACTCGCCGAGCACCGGCACGACATCGCCGAGCTCGTCGATCGCGTCGCCCTCGTCGCGGCTCGTCGACAGCGCCTCGCTCGACGTCCCGAGCCACGCCGCGCCGAATCGCTTGATCCGCGCGCGATGCCGGATCCTGCCGAGCACGCCCGGATCCGCGAGCTCCGCCGGCACGACCTCGAAGCTCGCGCGCGCCGGCGCCGGCGATCGCGCCGGTGGCAAGACCGGGTCGGTTGTCGGCAGGGTGTGGCTGCACGCTGCGATCACCGAGATCGCTGCGAACCACCCGCATCCAGCCGCGCGCATTCATCCACGGTAGCGAGCGGCGCGATCCTTATCCACTCGCCGCGTAAGGGCCTACGCACCGAACCTCGTTCGTCGCAGTTGAGTGACATGATCTCGACAACTTACGACGCGACGCGTCTCGCCCGACAATTGCAATCAAGTCGCGACGATGGAAATCGGTGTCATCACCAACCCGAACAGCCGGAAAAATCGGAATCGCCCTGACCGGGCGGAACGGCTCCAGCGCATCGTCGGGAACATCGGTGAAGTCCACGAGACCACCTCGGTGGAATCGATCAAGCCCGTGCTCCGCGAGTTTCTCCGCAAGCGCGCGCGCTACTGGGTCGCGGACGGCGGCGACGGTGCTCTGCACTGGATGCTGAAGATGGGCATGGAGGTCCTCCAGGAGGACGAGTTCGTCGGCCAGTCCGTCACGCTCCCGACCACGCTGCCGACGAAGGGCGGCACGATCGACTTCGTCGCGAACAACGTCGGCATCGAGGGCGATGCCGAGGGCATCCTCGCGACGCTCCGCCGCAACGTCGAGCACGGCTCGGCGATCGAGGAGACCGAGGTCGACTCGATGGTGATCGATGGCCTGCAGCGCATCGACGGCGTCGACGTTCCGTTCCGCACCTACGGCTTCGCGTCCGCCGCTGGTGGTGTTGGCCAGCGCTTCTACTCGAAGTACTACGACGATCCGGATCCGAACCCGCGCACGATCGTGAAGGTCGTCGCGAACGCCGTCGCCTCGGCGCCGATCGCGCTGTCGCCGCTCGCGAAGCTGCCGCTCGGCGCGTGGAAGACCTACGCGAAGGACATCTTCGAGCCGACGCCGTGCAAGGTCACGCTCGACGGCATGCGCCTGCCCGGCGACAAGTTCACCGGCGTCCACGTCGCGTCGATGTCGATCAACCTCGGCAACGTGCTCCGGTTCTTCGGCAAGGCCGATCAGCCCGGCCTGATGAACGCGCTCGTCGGCACGCCGTCGCCGTGGGGCATCATCCGCAACCTGCCGCGGATGGCGCGCGGCGAGGAGATCCGCGGCCGCAACATCCTCGACCGGCCGTGCCGCGAGATGATCATCGAGGCGTCGGGCAGCGAGCTGCTCGCCCCGATCATCGACGGCGAGTTCTATCGCAACGTCACGAAGATGACGTTCCGCATCGGCCCGCGCGTCCGGATCCCGAAGGTCGTCGCGCCGAAGGCCGCCGCCTGAACTGCCGCTGCCCCTGCCCTTGACCTTGCCCGTCTTGGCCGGGGTCATCGACGCGACCGCGATCGATCGCGTGCCGTAACGCGAGATCTATCGAGCTCGCGAGCGCGAGCCCCATCGCAAGGGTCGAACGCAAGCTCACGCCCTCACGCAGATGGGCAAGGGCATGGGCATGGGCATGGGCATGCCCGCTACTTGCAGCTGACCGTCGCCGGGCCACCGCCGACCGTGTCGCACTTCTTCGGTGACTTGCAGTGCGCGGCCTGGCAGGCGGCGTTCTCGGTCTTGAAGCAGCGCCGGCCGACGACGAAGAAGCAGTCGGCGCGGTCGCCCGAGTAGCGCCACGCGCCCCAGCTCTTGCCGCCTTCGTCGAGCTCGCCGTTCGCCTTTGCCTCGCGAAGCTGCTTCTCCTTCGCGGTCGTCGGCTCGTCGGACTTCGGCTTCTTCGACGAGCCGCCGCAGCCACCGACGAGCACGCACGCGAGACCGAGGGCGGACAGGCCGGACAGGATCGAGCGCAGCGACATCGCGGCAGATCATGCCATAGTCCACCCCGTGTCCGATGACGACCGCGCGGTGATGGAACGGCTGGCGGCGCTCGAGGCCGAGGTCAAGGCCGAGGCGGACGCCCAGCGCGCGCGCAAGGAAGCGGCGCTCGTCAAGGTCAAGGAGCAGCGCGCGCAGCAGCAGGCCGAGCGCGACGCGCTGCGCTCGCGGCAGGCCGAGCTCGTCACGCGCAAGAAGCGGGTGACGCCCGCGGTCCACGAGGTCGAAGAGGTCGCCGACGAGCCGCCGCGCCGGCGCGGTGACCTCGGTGGCGCACTCGAGCTCGCGACGAAGGCACAGGGCCTCAAGGAAGAGCTCGTGCGCTCGCCGAAGGCCGGCGAGAAGTCGTGGGTGAAGTCGGGCCTCGCGTCGATGGTGCTCGGGCCGATCGGGTGGCTGTACGCCGGGTCGTTCCGCGAGGCGATCCCGGCGACCGCCGCCTGGCTCGCGTTCGCGGCGCTCGCGAGCTCGTTGCCGACGCTGATCCTGTTCCCGGTGCTGATGGTCGTGATGCCGCTGTCGGGCATCGCGGGTGCGCTGTACGCCGTGCAGTACAACCGCAAGGGCAGCCGGCAGCGGCTGTTCGGCGACAAGGGCAAGAAGAAGCAGCTGCCGAGTGGGTGACTGTAGGGCCCCTCACCGCGCCCTTACCCCAGCTCTGTAAGCTGACTCTCTGTCTCGCGCGGTCGTCGACGATAAACTGGACGCGTGAACCTAGCCTTCTGTTCGCTCGTCGCGATGGGGATCGGCGGCGTCGTCAGCAGCGCGCACGCGGCACCGAATGCAGCGGCCGCACGTGCGAAGCCGATCAAGGTCGCGATCGTTCCGAGCATCGCGGTCAACGTCGACTCGGCGCGCGTCGATGCGCTCGGTCAGGAGCTCGCCGAGGCGCTCGCGAGCGAGCTCGACGTCGAGGCGCTCGGTGGCCTCGAGGTGCGGCGTCGGCTGCCGGCGGAAGGCTTGCCCGCGGATTGCTTGACGACGCCCGCGTGTGTCGCCGACGTCGCGAAGCGGCTCGACGCCGATCAGCTGCTGTTCGTCGTCGTCGTCGATGCGAGTGGCACCGGTGCGGTGCAGCTCGACAGCACGTGGGTCGAGCCTGCGAGCGGCAAGAGCACGTCACGGCCCGCGATCGACGTGCCATCGATCAACGATGCGAAGTCGCGGTTCGCATCCGCGGCACGCCAGCTGTTGCCGGACGCGCCGGTGCGCGACAAGCCGCAGCCGAACGCGGGCGGGCTCACCGCGATCGGCGGCACGATGACGCCCGAGGTGCCGCGTCACGTGACGACGCCGGCGATGATCACCGGCGGCATCGCGATCGTCGGGCTCGGGGTCGGCATCGGCTTCGGGCTCAAGGCGCGCAGCGAGTACATCGCGTGTGATTCGCCGGGCGCGTGCGACAAGGATCAGCGCGACGCGATCCGCACGAAGACGATCCTCGCGGACACCGGGTTCGCGATCGCGATCGGCGGCATCGTCGCGACGACCGTGCTGTACATGACGTCGGGCAAGGAGTCGCGGCTCGTCGTCGAGCCGGCGCCGGGCGGTGGCGTGTCGCTCGCCGCGATCGGGAGGTTCTGATGTCCGTCGAGGTCATGCCGCTCGAGACCGAGGAGAGCCCGCTCGATCACCTGATCGGCCAGACGCTCGCGAGCCGCTACCAGATCGTGTCGCGGATCGGCGAGGGCGCGATGGGCACGGTGTTCAAGGCCCGTCACGTCAAGGTCGGCCGGTTCTTCGCGGTCAAGGTGCTGCATCCGCGATTGCTCGAGGACGCGAAGCTCGCGCAGCGGTTCGAGCGCGAGGCCGAGCTCGCCGGGCGGCTGCGCCATCCAAACGTGATCGGTGTCGTCGATGTCGGCGAGACCGCCGAGGGCCTGCGCTACATGGTCATGGACTTCGCGAAGGGCTCCGACCTCGCGACGCTGATGGTCGAGGCGCCGATGAAGCCCGAGCGCATCATCCACCTCACGCGCCAGCTGCTCGAGGGGCTGTATCACGCGCACGAGCAGGGCCTGATCCATCGCGACTTCAAGCCGGAGAACGTGATCGTCGAGCGCGACGACCACGGCAACGAGGTGCCGCGCATCGTCGACTTCGGGATCGCGATCCTGCGCGAAGGCGGCGACAGCACGAACAGCGCGGGCCGGCTGACGACGAATGGCCTCGTGCTCGGCACGCCGCACTACATGGCGCCCGAGCAGGCGGTCGCGGATCCGATCGATCACCGGATCGATCTGTTCGCGCTCGGGATCGTGATCTACGAGATGCTGTCCGGCCGGCTGCCGTTCGACGGCAGCGGCGCCGAGGTCGCGCGCGCGAACCTGCTGCTCGATCCACCGCGGATCGCGCAGCGCGTGCCGTACCTCGAGGTCGATCCGCTGCTCGAGGCGTTCGCGCGCAAGCTGATGACGAAGAAGCGCGACGATCGACCGGCGAACGCGAAGCGCGCCCGCGAGCTGCTCGATCTGATCGCGCGCGATCGCAGTGCGGCCGCGGCCGCGCTCGGCGTTCCGATCGCGACCGGGACGCGCCTGCCCGCCGTGACCCAGGATGCGACGCCGCCGGTCGCGAAGATCGATCCCGCCGAGCTCGACGACGAGCTGTCGGGCGAGTACGAGGCGCCGAGCGCGTCCGGCGATGTTCCGCACGGCGCGGCGAAGGCACTGCGCGCGAGCGCGCTCGAGGCACCGCGCGCCGCGGCCGTGGCCGTGCGCAAGCCGTCGCCGTTGCCGGCGCCCGCGGCCGAGACGACCGACTCCGCCGATCCGCTCGTGTTCGACCGCCCGCGGCGATCGCGGACGTGGCTCTACGCGGCGGTCGCGGCGTTCGCGCTCGCCGCCGGCGCGACTGCGGTCGTGCTGTCGCGCGATGGCGACCCCGCCACGCCGACGCCACCGCCGGCGCCGGCGATCGTCGCGCACGAGTCGCCTGTGCCACCACCGGCGGCAACGCCCGCACCCGCGCCCGAGCCACCCGCGAAGGCACCGGTCGTCGAGCCCGAGCCGGCCGGCAGCGCGGCGCCGCCGCCGACGTCGCCGACGCTCGCGACGAAGCCGACCCCGCCGAAGAAGCTCGTCAAGCCGAAGCCGAAGACCGGCCTCGCGACTGTCGTCGACACGAAGCCCGTGCCGACGAAGCCGGTCGAGACGAAGCCGCCCGATCCGCCGCCGTCCGAGGTCACCGCCGCCGAGGTGCAGAGCCTCTACGGCCAGGTCGGCAGCGCGATCGCGCGGCTCAACAAGGCGGGCACGAACCAGGCGCTCGTCGACGACGCGCTGTCGCGCTACCGGTTGATCAAGATCCAGGAGGCGAACACGCCGGCCAAGCGCGAGGCCGCCGCCGCCGAGCTCCGTCGCCTGCTCGCGAAGCTGAAGTGACCGCTACGGCTGCGTGAACACGTAGGCGAGCGTGATGCAGTTGCGCGCCTCGGCGCGTTCGTCCGAGAGCTGCGCGCCCTCGACCTGCACGCACAGCGTGTTGACGCCGCGGAACAGCGGCTCGGCGATCTGGAACATGTTCGTGCCCGCCGGCGAGATCGTCTGCGTGAACGGGCCGCGCACGCTCGACGCGTTCTCGTCGAGGAAGAAGTACTGGAACGTCTTGTTCTTCTCGCCGAACACGGTGATCTGCGGCTGCTCGACGCGCGTGAGCACCGGCGTGTCCGCCGCGAACATCGGTCCGCGGTACGCGACCGGATTCGTCGTCGGTGCGGCCGGGGCGTCGAGCCGGATCCGGCCGTTGCCGCCGGGGTTCTCGCCCGTGCCGCCGCCGACGTTGATCGCGGGCGCCGCGATCGAGACGCCGCTGCGCAGCACGACGAGGCCGCCCGAGCCGCCGCCGCCGCCGACCGCGCCGCCGTTCGCGCCCGCGCCGTTGCCGCCGATCGCGTCGATCCGCGTGCCGATCGCGAGCGTGCCGCCGCTCGTGATCTCGATCGTGCCGCCACCGCCGCCACCGGCGCCGCCGTCGTTGAGCGTCGTCGCGTCGCCGCCGGCACCGCCACCGCCCGCGTTGCTCGCGTACGACGTCACCTGCGCGTCGCCCGCGACCGGGCCACCACCGGCACCGCCGCCCGCGCTGCCGAACCCGCCACCGCCACCGTTCGAGAGCCCGCCGCCGGGCCCGAGCCCCTTCGCGCCCTTCGTCGGGATCACGCCCTTGCTGCCGCCGTTCCCGCCCGCGCCACCGCCGGGGCCCGCCGCCTGCGCGAGGCCGCTGACATTCGCGATGTCGATCGCGACCGCGCCGTGCGCGCGCACGATGAGCGGGCCGTTCGTATCCGCCGCGGTCAGCGTGCCGGTGAGATCGACCGACGAGAACTCGTGGACGCCGCTCGCGAGCGAGATGCTGCCGGCGTTGAGCTCGTTCAAGCCGAGCAGCTCCAGCACCGGCTTCGCCGGATCGCCGCCGAGATCCGACAGCGTGCGCGTGACGTCGCCCGCGGGCGTCGGCTGGATCACGGTGACGTCGAGCCGGATCTTGTCGGGCGCGTCGAGCGCGGGGTCGACCGCGAGCACGACCGGCACCGCGATCATGCGCCCGTTCGATGCGACCTGCGCGTTCGCGTTGTCGACGGTGATCATCGGCGTGCCGGTGCCCGCGTGCGCGGTGATCATGACCTGCGCGCCCTGCACCATCTGCGAGCCGAAGATCGTCAGCACCGCCGCGCGGCCACCGCCCGTGCCGTCGCCCTCGAACAGCACCGTCGGTGACACGCGCTCGAGCGCGAGCGCCGTCGGATCGGCGTCGAGGATCACCTCGGCATCCGGTGGCAGCCGGCCATCGTCGGTCGGCGGCGGCAGGTTCGCCGGGTTGTAGAGGATCGAGCAACCCGAAACGCAGAACGTCAGCGCGAGCTGTCCACCCAGGAGCCGCATCAAGAACCAGTATACGCGCGTTGCACTCGCGGCTTCGGTGCGCTCACGGGCAGCCAGCCGAGCTATCACCGGTGCCTCACGAAGCGTCGTCGACGGCGGCATTGTCAGCGAGCCAACAGCCTGTGAGCGCCTGCGCTCACCGCGTGGGTAGGGAATCGTGGCCGGTCAAGTCGAAAGTGAGCTGGCCGCTCGCTTCGCTTGCGTAGATCCCTCTAACCGGGTGATCGTGTCGATGACATGGTCGCTTGCCTGCTCTGCTCTTCCCCGCGTTCGATCGGGGTTCTTTGCACGTCCCACGGCGTCGCGATCGCCTCACCGGGTATCACCAGCGAGCAGATCTTCTCGCGCGTGACGCAGCCGACGGCATCGCTGATCGATGCATGGGGCGTTGCTCACGCGATCGCCGATGGCACGAAGGTCGGGCGCGATCCGCGGGTCGATGTCGCCGTCCTGCACGCCTCGGTCTCGAGCGAGCACGCGACGATGAAGCTCGACAACGGCAAGTGGCGCATCATCGACAACTCGAGCCGCAACGGCACCGAGGTCGAGGGCGCGCGGATCACGGAGCACGATCTCGCGTCCGGCGCGACGATCCGGCTCGGCGACGTGAAGTTCTACTTCTGGCCCGACGCGCTCCCGAAGATGGAGCCCCCGCGCGGTTCCGGCCGCACCGCACCGACCCGCCGCGACGAGCTCGTGTTCAGCGCGAAGGTCACGACGCCGCGCGGTCACCAGCTGGATCTCCGCCAGCGCGTCGACGGCGGCGTGCTGCGGATCGGCGAGTCGTCGATCGAGCTCGCCGCGATGGAGTTCGGTCTGCTGCAGCTGCTCGTCGAGCGCCGCCGTACCGTCACCGATCCCGAGCTCGCGTACGTCGCGTGGCACGAGATCGCCGATGCGCTGTCGTTCCGCTCGGTCCAGGCGGACAGCGAGAACGTCCGCGAGCTCGTCCACCGCGTGCGTCGCAAGCTCGCGACCGTGCACGCCGACGACCTGATCGAGAGCAAGCGCGGTGTCGGTTATCGGCTTGCAGGCGAGCCCGGATAGCAGTAGCAAGGGGCGGCTTATGACGACGCCGCCGACCCGCCTCCTCCCTCGTGCCACGGCTGCGGTCGTGCTGCTGCTCCTGCTCGCGAGCGGCTGCGCGTCGCTGTTCTCGGACCGCCAGACGCAGATCCCGGTGATCACGAATCCGCCGGGCGCGTACGTCTACGTCAACGGCATCGTCGTCGGTCAGACGCCCACGATCGCGATGCTCGACGCGAAGGCTCCCGCGCACGTCCAGATCTATCTGCCCGGCTATCGCGCCGTCACGATGATCCGCGCGAAGAGCATCACCGGCTGGTTCTGGGTCAACCTGCTGTTCTGGCCGGGCTTCATCATCGATCTCGCGACCGGCGCGTACGAGCACTACACCGACGAGGGCATCGCGATCGGCCTCGTGCCCGATCAGGGCCCGGCGCCCGAGTGGTACCAGCAGCCGCAGCAGCCCGGCTATCCGCAGCAGCCCGGCTATCCACCGCCGCCGGCACCGGCGCCGATTCAGCCTGGACAGCCCGCGGTTCCGACGGGGCCTCAGCCGCCGCCTCCGCCGCGCTGACGTATGCTGCGGCCGATGGCCGCTGACCCCGTGCAGGGAGAAGATCACGCTCGCGAGCCGAGCACCGATCCGCTCCGTCGTCGTCGTCGAGGAAACCCCACATCGCGCCGCCGTCGCCAGGTCTGGTGGGCGCGCCGCATGCGCAGGCTCGCGCTCGCGTGGCAGAACGCGCTCGAGATCGCGCGCGCCGGTCGGTTGACCGCGCCGTACAGCGAGCCGTTCGAGGTCATCCATTCCGATCGCGTCTATCGACTGCGCCGCTACGAGCGCAAGGCCGACGGCAAGCCCGTGCGCGCGCCGCTGCTGCTCGTGCCGCCGCTGATGGTCGCGTCCGAGGTCTACGACATCTCGCCGGACGTCAGCGCGATCGCGTACCTGACGCGCGCCGGCGTCGACGTCTGGCTGTGTGACTTCGGCGCGCCGGAGCGCGAAGAAGGCGGGATGTCCCGCACGCTCGACGATCACGTGCGCGCGGTCTCCGACGCGATCGAGCGCGTGCGCACCGCGACCGGTCACGACGTTCACCTCGCCGGCTACTCGCAGGGCGGCATGTTCTGCTACCAGGCGAGCGCGTTTCGCCGCGGCGCCGGCCTCGCGTCGGTGATCACGATGGGCAGCCCGGTCGATCTGCATCGCACGGTGCAGCTCGGCGAGGACAATACCGAGCGGCTCGTCGCCGGCCTGCGCGCCGCGCTCGCGTGGCCGCTGTCGCGGATCGAGGGCCTGCCCGGGTTCTTCACGTCGACCGGCTTCAAGCTGCTGTCGGCGCGCAAGGAGGTCACGCAGCTCGTCGACTTCGTCAAGAACCTCCACGATCGACAAGCGCTCGAGAAGCGCGAGGCGAAGAGGCTGTTCCTCGGCGGCGAGGGCTTCGTCGCGTGGCCCGGTCCCGCGTTTCGCAAGTTCGTCGACGAGCTGATCGTCGGCAACCGCATGCAGTCCGGCGGCTTCGTGATCGACGGCCACTCGGTCACGCTCGCCGACATCCCGTGCCCGATCCTGTACTTCGTCGGCAGTCGCGACGAGATGGGCCGGCCCGCGGCCGTGCGTGGGATCCGCCGCGCGACGCCCAAAGTGCAGGTCATGTACGAGATCCCGCTCAAGGCAGGCCACTTCGGCCTCGTCGTCGGCTCGACCGCGCTCACCGTGACGTGGCCGAGCGTCGTCGAGTGGATGCGCTGGCGCGAAGGCGATGGCGCCCCGCCCGCGCACGCGTTCGACGTCCGCGCCGGCAGCGTCCCGGATCCGTTCCGCCGCACGCCCGAGCCGGCCGACGACGACGAGGACGACGAGGACGACGACGCCCACCGCGAGGGCTTCGATCTCGAGCTCGCGAAGGAGCTCGTCGAGAAGACGGCGAAGGCCGCGCTCGATCGGCTCGGCGAGCTCGGGGAGGATCTCGGCGCGTACGTCGACAATGCACGCTGGCAGCTGCCGCGACTCGCCCGCCTGCGCAACCTGCGCGACGACTCGCTGATCTCGCCCGGTCGCGCGCTCGCCGATCAGGCGCAGCAGATCGGCGACCGCACGTTCTTTCTGTGGCGCGGCCGCGCGTTCACGTACGCCGAGGCGAACCGTCGCGTCGACGCCGTCGTGCGCGGCCTGATCGCGTCGGGCATCAAGCCCGGCCAGAAGGTCGGCGTGATGATGAAGTCGCGGCCGAGCCACCTCTCGCTGGTCACCGCGATCAACCGCGTCGGCGCGATCAGCGTGCTGCTCTCGCCGGACACCCCCGACGACATGATCGGCAACGCGCTCGCGCTCGGCGAGGCCGACGTGCTCGTCACCGATCCGGACTCCGCCGCTCGCGCGCGCGCCTCGACCGCCGGCAAGATCCTCGTGCTCGGCGGCGTCGGCGAGGTGCCGTACGCCCCCGGCGCGCCGCGCGTCCTGCCGCCCGGCGTGATCGACATGGAATCGATCGACCCGAGCACGGTCACGCTGCCGTCGTGGTTCAAGGCCGACCCCGGCCGCGCTCGCGATCTCGCGATGGTGTTCGTGTTCACCGGCCGCTTCGAGCCGCCGCGCGCGATGCGGATCACGAACCGGCGCTGGGCGTTCTCGGCGCTCGGTGCCGCCGCCGCCGCGACGCTGACGACGCGCGACACCGTCTATTGCTGCCTGCCGCTCCACCACCCGTCGGGCACGCTCGTCGCGACCGGCAGCGCGCTCGCCGGTGGCGCACGCCTCGCACTCGCGAGCACGTTCGAGCCCGAGACGTTCTGGGACGAGGTCCGTCGCTACGGCGCGAGCGTCATCTACTACGCCGGCGAGATGTGCCGCCGCCTCGTCGACGCGCCGCCCGTCCTCGGCGAGAACAACAACCCGGTCCGCCTGTTCGCCGGCAGCGGTCTGCGCCGCGATGTCTGGCGCCGGCTCGTCGAGCGCTTCGGTCCGGTCGGCGTGCTCGAGCTCTACGCCTCGACCGAGGCGAACACCGTGCTCGCGAACGCGCGCGGCAAGAAGATCGGCTCGGTCGGTCGCCCGCTGCCCGGCTCGCCCGAGGTCGTCGTCGCCGCGTGGGACTTCGACGCCGGCGACTTCGTGCGCGACGGCTCCGGCCACCTGCTGCGCGCCCGGCTCGACGAGCCCGGCATGCTGATCGCGAAGCTCGGCGCGCGCGCCGGCGCCGACGTCGCGCACATCGATCCGCGCCGCCTCGTGCGCGACGCGTTCGAGCAAGGCGACCTGTGGTTCGTCACGAACGACTTCTTCCAGGTCGATGTCGAGGGCGACTTCTGGCTCGTCGATCGTGCGGGCCAGATGATCCAGACGCGACTCGGCCCGGTGGCGTCGCAGAAGATCGAGGATGCGCTGTACGACGCGCCGGGCGTCGCGCTGTGCATCGCCGCCGCCGACGGCGACGTCCCGATCGCCGCGATCCAGCTGCAGCCCGACGCCGCGCTCGATGTCGACGGCCTCTCGCACGCGGTCGCGACGCTGCCCGAGTACGCGCGGCCGCGCGAGCTCCGCGTCGTCGATGCGATCCCGCTGACCGACGGCTTCCGCCCGATCAAGCGCGCGCTGCGCGACCTGCGTGCGAAGCAGACGTTCGCCTGGGATCCGCTCGCCCAGCGCTACGTCCCGGCGTGACCGAGCTCCCGCTCGATCAACGCCGACGCGACGTAGAGCGCCTTGATGCGGCGGGTCAGCAGCGTGTGCTGGGAGCTGCCTCGCGCGAGCTTCGGCTCGACCTTCTCGCACTTGCGAATGGTCGACGCGATCGCGCGCAGCGCTTCCTCGAGGTCGTCTCGCGTCAGCTCGTCCACCGTGATCGCCACGTGACCAGCGTAGCTCACGCTCAGCGCTCAGATCGCGAGCCGCGCGCGCAGCGCCGCGAGATCGATCCGCGCGCGATCCGCGATGTCGCGCCGCCGCTGCTCGAGCTCCGCGGTCCAGCTGCGCTCGCGCCGTGCGCATTCGACACGGTGCACACGGATCAACGTGTCCACGAGTGAAGTCGGCATGCCCGCTACGAGTGCACCGGCCGTACCGCCTGCATCCCGTCGAGATCACGTCGTGCCAACCGCCACTGGCTGTGCGAGTAGCCGGGTCTGTGGACAGCGGCGCGGCCACGGACCGATCGGTCGTGCTCACCTCGCCGTGACGACGGGCACCGTCGGTGACGCGCGCGCTCGCCCACCCGCGAACCGAAACGACAGCTCGAGCGACAGGTAGTTCTGCGACACGCGCGTCGTCTGCGGAACATCGCCGATCGTCTGGTGCAGCTCGAGCGTCGCGCCGAGGATCGCGTTGTACGTCGCCGCGATCCGGACCGGCCCGAGATCGATCCCGAGCTGCGGCGCGACGCCGACGTAGCGACCGGTCTGCTGCGAGATCCCCGTCGTGTTCGGTCCGCTGTCGATCGTCTGCGCGCCGATCGTGTAGCCACCGGCGCCGAGCCCGACGAACGGACGGATCGGATCGTCGGCGAGGTAGTACTCCGCCTTGACCAGCCCGCACGCCGCCATCGCGACATCGAGCGGCAGCTCGTCGTTGCCGACGCGCCCGCCGAACATCACCGCGACCTCGACGCGCCCACCGACGGCGAGGTCGTCGCGCACCATCGACTTGATCTCGAACACCATCCCCGCACCCTCGCGGTCGCTCACCGCCACCGACGACCCGGTCACGCCTGCATCGAGTCGGATCGGCTCGTACAGCTTCGACTCCGCACGCGCCGCTCGTGGCCCGACGAGCGCGAGCACGGCAGCCATCCCCACGCGCCTCATCTAGAACCGGTCGTAGCCGAGGGACAGCGCGTACTGGCTGACGGTGCCGATCGCATCGCCGGCGAAGTAGAACCGCGCGTCGAACGCGACGTTCAGGCGGCGCACCTTGTTCGCCGACGATTGCTCGAACGGGTAGTAGCCGACGCGCGCCTGCGCGAGCGGACCGCTCGGGTTGTTGAGCACGCCGTAGCCGGCGCCACCGCCGAAGAAGATGCGCTGCGGCAGCGTGTACTCGCCGATCACCGCGGTCGCGAAGTTGCCGGTCACGCCCGACGCCGCGCCGATGTGCGCCGTGCCGAACGACAGGTGGGTGTCGAGGTAGAGCGCGAGTGCGTCGTTGACCTTCGCGCCGATGCGCCAGTCGACACCGTAGAGCTGGCCCGACAGCCCCGACGACGGACCCGAGCCGAGCTCCTCGCCGACCGACAGCGAGAAGCCGTTCCGCAGCGACGGCCCGGCGGGCGCTGGCTCTGGCACCGGTGCCGGCGTCGCCGTGACCACCGGCGTCGGTGCGGCGGGTGGCGGCGTCGGTGCCATCGCCGCCTCCGTCGGTGCGGGTGCGGTCGGTGCAGGTGCAGGATCGCCGGCCGGTGCCTGCGCGAGCGCGACAGAAGACAAGCCAACAAGGCAAAGCGAGACCATGGAACAACGCAACACGGTGACCTCCTCGGACAACGTTCGGTGTCGAGCAATGACGTCCTCGGCGCATCCGAAGACGTTCCCCGTCGAATCACCAAGGCAACCGAGATGCCACGCCCGTCACGACGCCAAACCGAATGAATCTCATCGGCTCGTCAACGCCGGTTCTCACCACAGTGCCGAACGGCATCGGGGACAACAGTCCGCAGGCTCATCGGCGGTCACGCCACGCGTCATACCTACATGCTCATCCACGCGTCCGACGCTCGGACAGCACGTGTGGTCGCCGATGACGGCGCGCCGATCCTCGCGACGATCGTCGACGAGGTATGCTGAACCGGCGTGCAGGCGACCGTGCAGGACACGATCCGCTCGATCGGATCGCGACGGCCCGCGCATCGCGCGCCGCCCCGAGCAACCACCGCATCGATCGAGATCGACACCTCGTCCTACCAGCTCGCGCGCGGCGGCCTGCGGTTCGCCCAGCCCGAGACCGAGGCTGCGTACCGGCTGTGGCACGCGCACCGCAGCGTGCCGCTCGCCCGGACGGGGATGATCGCAGCGCTCGTGACCTGGTCGGTCGTGCTCGGTGTCGGGCCGTTCCTGGTCGCGTTCCGCGCGTACGCCGTGATCGCCGCGATGTTCGCCGCGTTCATCTTGCCGGCGTTCGTGTTCGCGATCGCGACCACGCGCGAGCACCGGGTGCGCTCGATGCTGCCGGCGCAGCTGATCGCGAACGTGGTCACCGGCGTGGTGTTCACGGTGATGTCCTTCTGGATCGTGGATCGACCAGAGCTCGGCCTGGTCGGCGTGATCACCGGCGCGCTGTACGCGTTCACCGTGCAGCCCCTGCGGGTCAGCCAGGCACTGGTCTCGTCGTCGAGCTACCTCGTGCTCAACCAGGTGTTCGCGATCGCGTGGCTGGTCACCGGGCGCCTCGATCACTTCGCGTTCGCGATCGACTCGATCGTCCCGATCAACACCGTGGTGACCGGCGTGCTCGCCCGCGCGGCAAGCGAGCGCGCATCCCGGCGGGCGTTCCGCGACGAGCAGATCATCAGCCAGCAGCGCGCGGCGATCGACCGCGAGCGAGCGCGCGCCAGCGTCGCGGAGCGCGCGCGCGAGCTGTCCGAGGCGCTGCTCCGGCTCTCCGGCGCGCCGGGCCGCGCACAGCGGTTCGAGGCCGGCGCGATCGTGCGAGGGCGCTACCGCGTGCTGCGGCCGATCGGTCGCGGCGGGATGGGCCAGGTCTACGAGGTCGAGCGGCTCGACGATGGCGAGGCACTCGCGCTCAAGGTGATGACCGGGACGGCCGACCGGCTCGCGCTCGCCCGGTTCGCGCGCGAGGCGCAGCTCGCGGCCGAGCTCCGACATCCCAACGTCGTCGGCGCCGTCGACATCGGCGTGACCGACGAGGGGACGCTGTATCTCGTCATGGACCTCGTGCCCGGCCGCGCGCTCGCCGAGCTGCGCGATCACTACGGCGACCCGAGCTGGGCGCTGCCGGTGCTGCGCGACATCGCGACCGCGCTCGGCGCGATGCACGAGCGCGGGATCGTCCATCGCGATCTGAAGCCGGCGAACGTGTTGGTCGCCGAGGATGGGGCGAAGGTCACCGACTTCGGGATCGCCGCGCTGCGCGCGCGGGACACCGATCCCGTGTCCGCCCACGACGACACCGCCGCGGCCGTGCGCGACCTGACGCAGACCGGCGCGATCCTCGGGACGCCGATGTACATGGCGCCCGAGCTCGCCGCGGGCGCCGAGCATGCCTGTGCGGCGTCGGACGTGTTCAGCTTCGGCGTGGTCGCGTTCGAGCTGCTCGGCGGCGCGCTGCCGTTCGACGTACCGCCCGTCTACGCCAGGCCGGCGCCGCCGCCGCTCGCGTCGCGGTGCCCACACGTGCGGCCGGAGGTCTGCACGCTGGTCGACCGCTGCCTCGCGATCGATCCAGCAGCGCGCCCGACCGCCGCCGCGCTGGCATCCGCGCTCGCGGCATGAAGCGTCAGCGCCCGACCAGGTTCCATCCGCGCCGCGTTCGCCCGTAGATCGCGCGCTCCGCGGGGTCGAGCTGGAACAGGTGCAGCCACTCGTTCGCCACGAGCGCCCGCACGTGGGCGTGCTTGTCGAGCACGCGGTCGATCGCGGCGCGTGACGCTTCGATGAACACGGCGAGCCGCAGCGGCGTGTGCACCCAGCGCTCGCCATCGTGCAGCGATTGCAGCGACAGGCCGATCCGCAGATCGCCGCCGTTGCCCTCGAACACGCCGAGATGGCCGCCCACGATGTTGTGCAGCACCTTGTTGCCGCAGCCGTAGCGCGTGTTGTCGACCGTCGACGCGTAGTACTGAAAGTTGAGCCAGTGCGCGACGACCATCGGGCCGGTCATGATCGCCTCGAGGATCGTGTGCTCCTTGTCCTCGTCGAACCGGTAGTCGTGGAGGAACGCGCGGCCTTCGAGGTCGATGTGCCGGCTGCGCTCGCGCGGCGCGATGATGAACGCGGCGTTGCCGGCGAGTCCCCACTCCGGGCGAACCTCGGCCCAGTTGCGCGCGCGCTTGACGACCGCGGCGTGGAGCTTCGCGTCGGACAGCTCGCCGAGGCCAAGCCGCGGTGCCCGCTCGCGCCGCGTCCGGGTGCCGGCGCGCTCGAGCAGCGTGCGCGCATCGGCGAGATCGATCTGATGGGACGCGGCGCCGGCGCCCTCGTCGAACACCGTCACCTCGTCGGTCGTCGTGTTGTGGAGCGCACCGACGAACAGCGTCGTCGGCGGGACGTCGATGCCACGGGCAGCGAGGCCGGCGCGGACCTCCGGATCGTTGAGCAACGCCGCCGCGGCGCGCGCGTTGACCTCGCCGGGCTGACCGCCGCATGCACCGCAGTCGAGGCCCGCCGCGTGCGGGTTGTTCTTCGTCTCGCTGCCGTGACCGACGAGCAGCACGAGTCGCGCGAAGTTGCGCGTCAGCCCCATCGCGCGTAGCAGGTTCGCGGCGAGGTCGCAGCGCTCCTCGGCAAACAGCGGCTCGCCGTCGAGGTGGCTCGTCAGCCGCGGCTTGCGGGTGTCGTGCTCGAGCGGCGTCAGTCCGGCGCGATCCGGGTGCTCCGCGGGATAGCGCTCGGCGCGGAACGCATCGCGGAACAGGCTCGCGCCGAAGAACAGCCCGACCGCATCGACGTACGCGAAGCTCGACAGCGAGCTCGACTTGAACGCCTTCCACGCGTAGTACGCATCGAGCCGCGCGCGCCGCTTCGCCTCGAGCCCGTGCTTCACGCCGGTGTCGGTCGCGCGGTACTTCGGGCCGAACAGACCGGGCAGCTGCGGGCGCGGGTCATCGGCGGCGAGCTGCTCGTATTCGATCGGCACGCCGAAGAAGCCGGCGACCCCGAGCGTCTGGATCGTGTCGCCCTGCGCCTCGAGCGCGCGGCGAAACACCTCGGAGCGCACGTCGAGGCAGAACGCGGCCTGCAGCGTCGGCGATGCGACCCGCTGCGCGCCGAACCCTTCGCACAGCTTCGGGCGCAGCGGCGCTTGCCACGCGATCTCGAGCGCGCGCTGCAGGATCCAGTCGTCGGAGCGAACCGCCCGCGCCGCGCGACCGATCGCCGGCCAGCTCGTCATCGCGAGCCGCCACTCGGCGCGGATCGACTCGTCGCTCGAGCAGAACAGGATCCACTCCCAGGCAAGCCGGATCGCGAGCAGCTCGCGCATGTGGCCGTCCTCGCCGCCGTCGATGCGCGCGGTCCACCGCAGGTACGCGCACCACGATGCCCAACCGTTGACGTCGAGCAGCAGCGCGGTCAGGTAGCGCTCGCGCTCGTCGACCGGCACGCCGAGATCGGCGAGCCCGCGCGCGATCATCTCGTCCGCGGTGGTCGGCAGCTTCGCGACCGTCGACCGGTAGCCGCCGAGCTCCATGAACAGATACGGCGCCAGGTCGGTCCGCGCCTGCGCCCGCCAGCTCGCGTAGAACCCGCCCTCGCGGACGCCGCTGATCTGCGCCTGGCCGTCGTCGAAGTACGACGCGCAGAACCGGCTGATGCGCTCCATCACGAAGTCGCGCCACGTCGCCTCGTGCTCGCGATGGCGCAGCGCCTCGAGCGTATCGACGACGAGCGGCCGCTGCGCCGGCGCCGGCTCGCCGCTCCAGAACAGCGCGACGAGATCGTCCTCGGTGACGTCGGCGCCGGTCTCCGCGATCGCCTCGCGCAGGTGCTCGGGGCGAAGCCGGCCCGCGCGCCACTCATGCGCGTACCACTGCCGCGGCATCAGCAATCGCGCGCCCGAGAATGCCGACAGCTCGCCCGCGACCTCCGCGATCGGCTTGTGCGTGAGCGGCCAGAACGGATTGACCGCGATGAAGCGATCGAGCGGCCACGTCGGAGCGATGCGCGCGCACGCTCGCTCGACGGCTTCCTTCAGCGCGGCGGGATCGGCCATCGGCACGGTCGCAACACTCATTGGAACCCTGGCGGCCACAGCCGGAACGTCACCCGCGTGAACCAGTCATCGATGTAGAAGCCGCTCGACAGGTGCGGCTCGAGCCAGCTGACGAACCGCCCCTTCGGCCGCGTCTGCAGGATCGTCTGCGCGATGAACAGCAGCACGAGCCCGTACAGCACGACCGACCACTTGAAGCTCGACGTCGACTCGCCGGCATAGATCTCGGGCGCCACGAGCTCGAACACGACGTGCCAGCCGAAGTACGACGCCGACGCGCCGACCGCGAACAGCGACGCGAGCAAGAACGGCCGCGGTCCCGCCGCGATCGCCCGCCCGATCATCGGCGCGAAGCTGAGGCCGAGCACGAACGCGAGTGGCCCGATCGTGCTCGACATGTGCCCCGTCGGCAGCGCGCTCGCGAGATAGAACGGCGCGACCGCGAGGCACACCACGACCGCGCCCGCGACGAGGTGCCAGAGCTTTGCCTTCGCGCTGTGCACGAGGTGCGACGCGCGCCACTGCTGCACGACCGAGCCCGAGCTCAGGAACGTGTGCGCCTTGTACAGCGAGTGCGCGAGCAGGTGCATCAGCGCGAGGTGCCACGCGCCGAGCCCGCACTGCACGAGCATGAACCCCATCTGGCCGATCGTCGACCACGCGAGGAAGCCCTTGATCGCCGCGCGCGACGTCATGACGAGCGAGGCCGCGATCGTCGTGAACAATCCGACGCCGATCAGGATGCTCTGCGCGATCGCCGCATGCGCCATCAGCGGTGCGAGCCGGATCATCACGAACCCGCCGATGTTCACGACGCCCGCATGCAGCAGCGCGGACACCGGCGTCGGCGCCTCCATCACCTGCAGCATCCAGCCGTGAAACGGCAGCTGCGCCGACTTCAGCAGCACGCCGAACACGAGCAGGATCGTCGCGGCATGCAGCGCCGGCGTCAGCTCGCCGTTTGATTGCGCGAACGCGTTGACGACGTCGATCCGCAGGGTCCCGACATCGGATCCCATCAACACGAGCGACGACACGAAGCATGCGTCGGCGACCCGGCTCAGCAGGAACTTCTTGTGCGCGACGATCACCGCCTGGCGCCGCGTCCGGTAGAACGTCAGCAGCTGGTGCAGGCCGACATCGGTCGCGAACCACGCCAGGACGAGCACCGCGAGGTGGTTCGACGTCACGAGCACGGTCACCGACGCGACCGTCAGCAGCAGGTACCGCGCGTAGCGATCGAGCCCGGGCTGGCCCGCGAGGTACGTCCGCGAGTACCGCACGACGACAACCGCGAGCGTCGACACCAGCACGAACATCGCGCCCGACACGATGTCGAGCTGGACGACGTCGTTCATCACCGATCCCGGCCGCGTGATCTTGGCGTCGAAGCCCGCCCACGCGAGCAGCGGCCGCAGGAACACCGCGAGATACGTCAGCGTCGCGGTCAGCGCGGTCACGAACGACGCGACCGACAGGAACTGCGAGCGCTGCCGCGAGATCAGAAACGCCGAGACGAACAGGCACGCCGGCACGAGCGACGCGAGGACGAGCGGCAGGAACGAGAGCAGGTCATCGATCGACATGCGTTACACCGCACCCGGCCGGACCCGTCCGGCGTCGTGGGACAGCCATCTTAGAAGCGGATCGGGTCGCAACGAAACCGTTCGGCGCGCCGAAAACCCGGCTACGGATTGCGAGGATTTCGAGGCGCCAATGTGGTCGCGATGACGCCTGCGCCGATGATGGTTGCGACGAGCGCGAGCATGATGAGCGGCGGGACGTCGAGATACGCGTGCGCGAGCAGCTTCGCGCCGGTCAGCAGCAAGAGCGCGGCGATCACCGCGCGCGATGGTCGGATCCGAGTCAGCACACCGGGCCCGCGGGTCGCGAGCGTCGCCAGGATGTTCGCTGTGATGACGATGAGCAGGACGCTGCTGATCGAGAGAGCCGCGAGCGAATCGAACGCGTAGATCGATTCGACATACGCGATCTGCAGCAGACACGCAGCGGCAGGACTGCGCATCGCTCGCACGTGGCGCACCCAGCGATCCACGAATCCATCGACCTCGGCATGCACGTCGTCCTCGCGCAAACACCGGATCGCCTGGTACGCGAGATAACCGCCGAACAGATACAGCGCGTCGTCGTACGCTCGCGCCAGGTACGCGCCACCGGCGAGCACGATCGCACGCGACACGATCGCGATGCCGATCGCCCAGCCGAACAGACGAGGTCGAGCATCGTCGCGCACGCGGTTCGCGTCGAGCACGAGCGACAGCGGCAGCAGGCTGTCCGCGGACAGTGCGCACTCGATCAGGTACGCGGCGAGGTACATCGCCGCACCGTCGAGACCGTACGTGACGTACACGACGACCGTGAACGACAGCCCGATCGCGATCCACCGCTGCGCCCGGTTGTGCGACCAGCCCATCTCGTCGAGATGGCCATCGCTGCCGCGGATCGCAAGCGATCCGGGGTTGCGGCGCCGGCCGCGTACGTCGAGCTCGTTCGCAAGCAGCTCGCAAAGCCACTCGGTCGCAAGCTCAAGACGGTGACGTTCGAACGTGTCGACGTCTAGATGATCGTGAGGGCAGAAGGACTCGAACCTTCAACCAGCGGATTAAGAGTCCGATGCTCTACCATTGAGCTATGCCCCCGGTTGGGAAACGCGATCTTCAGTTTTCAGATGGGTGAGTCCGGGGCGACTCGAACGCCCGACCTACGGGTTCGAAGCCCGGCGCTCTATCCAACTGAGCTACGGACCCAGTGCGGGCGCAGTACATAGCGACTTGTCCCCACACCTGTCAAGCCCGCGCGCGTCATCCGCTAGTTCCTCGTCGGTCCTGACCGAAACCGCACGGCGACCCTGCGTAACCGACTGATCCCGCGTGTTCGGAGGCGGTGGCGCACCGACGGGATCGCGCCAAGAAAAGGCCAACCGTATCGAGGGGCTACGGCGTGATTGGGCTTCCAAAGCGTAACGCGGTTCAGGTATAGCTCTAGACGATCACGCTCGTCGAGGAACGCGTGTGATCGCGGGAGGCCTCGTGTTCGTACGCTCGACTCGTCTGAACTTTGCGATCGGTGCGCTCTTCATCTTTGCGATGGGCGCGTGCGGAAATTTGGGTGGCTGTGGCGCGTGTGGCGCGTCGCAACCACTGCCACCCGGTGGCTTGCCGCCGGATCAGACGGTCGAAGGTGGCGCGCAGATCCGCGTGACGCCGCAGGGCTTCAACAAGCTGACGTCGATCTTGCCGGGCGTCATCAACAGCTCGCTGTCGAATGGCTTCTGCGTGCCGACCGGGCAAGCGGGCAGCTTCGGCACGTTCGGCACCGGCGTGCGGTGGTGCACGACGACGCAGGGCACGTGCGCGCCCGGCTGCAAGGTCGACGTCACGTTGAACTCGCTGACGCCGACGGTGACGAACCAGCAGACGATGAACCTCCGGCTGTCGACCGCGGTCCACACGTCGGTGCCGATCGACGGCAAGGTGATCGGCATCGGGTTCTCGTGCACGCTCAACGCGAACTCGAACAACCTCAACGGCGATGTCGACATCGCGTTCGGCATCGATCCCGCGACGGGCGAGCTCACGATCCACGTCGCGCGGATCAACTCGTTCCAGACCAACCTCAGCTTCTCCGGCTGCAGCGTGCTGTCGGACATCGCGAATCTACTGTCGTCGTTCGTCGACTCGTTCCTCGGTCAGTTCATCATCCAGCTGCTGACGCCGACGATCGATGATCTGATCCAGAACTTCCTGCCGAGCCCGCTCGGGATCGCCGGGATGATGGATGTCGGCAACCTGCTCGAGAACGTGTCGCCCGGCACGACGGCGTCGATGGAGGCGCGCATCGTCCCCGGTGGCTACGTGTCACTGAACAACGGCGGCATGAGCCTCGGCGTGATCACCGGGCTCAATGCCGACGAGGACATCTCGACGCGCACGCCGGGCCTCGCGAGCGAGCCCGCGCTGTGCGTGCCGCCGCTGACCGCGCCGAACTTCGGGGCGCCGCCGGCGAGCCTGCCGATCACGACGCGGTCGACGTTCGCGCTCAACGTCGCGAACGAGTTCAACGGCGCGCCGGATCCCGGCGCGGACCTCGCGATGGGCATCTCCGAGACGACGCTCGATCTCGCCGGTCACCACATGGTGACGTCGGGCGCGATGTGCCTCGGCGTCGGCACGAGCTTCATCAACCAGCTCAACGTCGGCACGATCGGCATTCTCGTGCCGTCGCTGTCGGAGCTGCAGTCGGATGCCGGCAACGATCCGCTGCTGCTCGTCACGCGGCCGACCCGTCCGCTCGACTTCACGATCGGTGACAACACCGAGGCGTCGCCGGCGCTGACGATCGGCGTCTCGCACCTCGAGGTCGACTTCTACGCGTTCCTCTACGAGCGCTACGTCCGCGCGTTCACGCTCGACCTGTCGCTGAACATCGGCGTCAACCTGACGTTCGAGCAGATGCCCGGGCAGCCGGCGGTGATCAAGCCGTCGCTCGTCGGGATCTCGAAGGACAAGGTCCAGCTGGTCGCGCTCAACACGCAGTTCGTGCGCGAGACGCCGCAGGAGCTCGAGACCAAGCTGCCGGCGGTGTTCGACCTCGTGACGCCGCTGCTCGGCGATCTGCCGCCGATCAACGTGCCGACGTTCGCCGGGTTCTCGCTCGAGAACCTGTCGATCCAGCACGTCGTGACGAATCAGGATGACTTCCTCGCGCTGTTCGCGTCGCTCGGCACGAACCAGGCGCTGCGTGGGCTCGCGCAGCACGATCGGTTCGCGCTCGACGCGGTGACGAAGCTCGAGGCGCAGATCCCGACAGCGCAGGCGCAGAGCGCGGGCACGTCGCGGTTCCTCCGCGTGACGACGCCGCCGCCGGATCAGATCCGCGCCGCGCTCGACGGCAAGGGCGGCGCGATGCCCGAGGTCGTGTTCGACGTCGATCGCTACGACGCGTTCGGCCGCGAGCTCGAGTGGGCCTACAACCTCAATGGCGGCATGTTCCACGTCTACCAGCCGGGCGGCACGCTCGCGATTCGCGACGGCGCGTTCGCGTGGCAGGGCAAGTACACGATCGGCCTCAAGTCGCGCGTCAAGGGCGACTACCACACGGTCTCGCAAACGTCGTACAAGACCGTGAACGTCGACTCCGTCGGGCCGCGCGTGCTCGCGGACAAGGCGACGTGGGACGACGGGATCTACGAGCTGCAGACCTGGGACATCGTCAGCGGCGCGTATCTGCAGTACGCGTTCAGCAAGCCGGGCGCGGCCGGCCCCGAGTCGCCGTGGATGGACGGCAGCACGATCCAGCTGTCGCGCGTCGACATGGATCCGTACCTCGTCGACAACGAATTCGCGCTCTACGCGAAGGACGAGGCGGGCAACGTGACGATCGCGCTGATCGCGCCGTTCCACGGCCAGCCCGGCGAGGGTGGCTGCAACTGCGACGCGAGCGGCGGCCCGACGCCCGGTGGCATCCTGCTCGTGCTCGTCGTCGGCGGCATCCTGCTCGCGCCGCGGCGGCGGGTGCTGGTGCAGCTCGCTCGCAGGTACAACGGGATTGCAACCGTGGCCGTGTGGGCCGGGCTGTCGATCACGCTGTCGCTCGTGCCGGGCTGCAGCTGCGGCAAGAACGCGGCGAAGTCGTGTGACACCGCGGCGGACTGCGGCGAGGACTACTGCCCGCAGGGTCAGATCCCGTTCTGCATCGACAACACGTGCGTATGCTCGGACGACATCATCCTCGGCAAGCTCGGCCCGTACTCCGACGTCGCGGTCGGCGCCGACGGCTCGACGTGGGTCTCGGCGTACCACCAGGAGTACGGCGACCTCGTCGTCGCGAAGGTCGATCCGCTCGCGGGTCGCGTCCCCGACGAGGCGTGGGAGTGGGTCGACGGCGTGCCCGAGGGCCCGGTGATCGTGCCGGACTCGAAGTATCGCCACGGCATCGCCGAGAAGGGCGCCGACGTCGGCATGTACACGAGCATCGCGGTGGCGCCGGACGGCACGCCGGTCGTGACGTACTTCGATCGCGACACCGCGTCGCTGAAGTTCGCGGCACGCGTCGGCGGCGTGTGGCAGAGCCACGTGATCGAGCAAGGCACCGGTGATCTCGCCGAGACCGGCGCGCTGATCGGCATGTACACGTCGCTGACGCTGCGCTCCGACGACGGCCGGCCCGGCGTCGCGTACCTCGCGCACGTCGCCGATACCGTCAACGGCGCGCGCGCCGAGGTCCGGTTCGCCGCCGCGCAGACCACGCTGCCGACGTCGGCCGCCGACTGGATGACGTGGACGGTCGATACCGCGCCGCTGCCGCCGGACGATCCGAACAACCCGAACATCTACCCGCTGCCGGAGGGCCTTGGCCTGTTCGTCGATGCGGCGCGGCTGCCGACCCAGGCGCCGGTCGTCGTCTATTACGATCGATCCGCGGGCGAGCTGAAGCTCGCGAAGTTCAACACGACGACCGGCCAGTTCGCGGCGCCGGTCGTGCTCGCGGGCGGCGGCAACGTCGACGCCGGGTGGTCGCCGTCGGTCGGCGTCGACGCGCAGGGCGTCGTCCACGTCGCGTACGTCGACTCGACGAACGACGATCTGATGTACGTCACCGATGCCGCGGGCGCGACCCCGGCGCTCGTCGACGACGGCCGGCGCATCGTCGGCACGACGGCGGATGGTCTGCCGAAGCCCGAGTATCACTTCGTCGGCGACGACGCCGGCATGGTGCTCGCGAACGCCGGGACGCTGCCGATGATCGCGTACCAGGACGCGACGACGCAGGAGCTGCTGCTCGCGACCCGCAAGACCGACGGCACCTGGACGCACGTGTCGATCGCGGGCGCGACCGATCCGTGGCCCGGCGCGTATGGCTTCTTCGCGGCCGATACGATCGCGGGCACCGACATCGTGATGTCGAGCTGGGTGATCGATCAGCAGGCGAGCGAGAACTGGGTCGAGGTCTTCAAGCGCCCGACGACCATTCAGTAATCGTCCGCGCACGTTGTACATCCGACGAGCGGCCGGCTTCCGCTTTTTGCCAGATCGCAACACGGTCCTCGCGCGTTCTGGGCGAGCTGTGCCCAGAAATTGGCGCACGGTGTAAGGCCAATTTACGATTCGCCCATCTATACAGGGGCGGTCGGTTTTCGGCCTGGCCTTGCCGTTCGTCTTAACGAGGAGAATCGAATGAAACGCGTGTCGAAGGTTCTGTTTGTTGCCGCCGCTTCGCTGGCATTTGCCGGCACAGCACTCGCGCAGGATGCACCCCCGGCGGATCCGCCCGCGGGTGGCGGGGATGCGACGCCGCCGGCCGGTGGCGAGACCACGCCGCCGCCGGCAACCGGGGACGCGACCATGGCGCCGACCTCGGCGCTGCCGCCGCTGACGCTCGGCGCCGGCAAGATCGAGATCGGTGGCGAGACCGTCACGATCAACCTGTCCGCCGACGCGGTCGGCAAGCCGATCTCGCTCGCGCCGGCGATCTACTACGGCGTCAACGACAAGCTGACCGTCGGTGTCACGCACGATGCCGGCAGCACGATGTGGTCGCCGCGCCCGGCGTTCCGCACGATCACGATCGTCAACCCGCTCGATCCGACGATGACCCTCACCGGCGTTGGCGGCGCCGGCATCTGCCTCACCGGCGAGGACAACGGCTGCAACAAGGTCTACGACAACGTCGGCCTCGACGCGCTGTTCAGCCTCGCGATGGGCAAGTTCAGCGTCGCGGCACACGGCGGACTCGACGTGTTCTCGTTCGACCCGTTCACGCTGTCGCTCCGCGCTGGCGTGCTCGGCCGCTACGAGATCGCGCCGAAGATCGCGGTGTCGTTCGATCCCCGCATCTCGATCGGTCTGACCGAGCGAGACTTCAACAAGGAGACGATCGATGTTCCGGCCTGGCTGTGGTTCATGGCGAGCCCGAAGCTCGCGGCGTACGTGAGCAGCGGCATCGCGGGCCCGCTCGACGGCTTCGGCGATGCCTTCTCGATCCCGCTCGGCGTCGGCGCGAACTTCAACGTCAACGAGAAGCTGTCGGCCGGCCTCGACTTCCAGTTCCTGAACATCGCCGGCAAGAACAGCACCGCCGACGCCCGCGCGATCGGCATCCGCGTCGGCTACAAGCTGTAAGTACGCTCGCAGCTCCCACCTAGCTTCGCTTTTGACGGACGGCATCGCCCTGGCGGTGCCGGTCTCGTTTTCGGGGCTACATCGCGAAGACGCGACCGGTGATCACGAGCGCGGCGGTGTCGCCGGCGTTCTCGAGGTCGGGAAACACGAGCGCGACGCCGAGGTCGACCTCGCTCGACGGCGAGTAGAACGCACCGACGGCGACGTTGATCGCATCCTCGAAGATGTTGCTGCTCGCGCTGTCGGCGATATCGATCGTCGCGATCGTCGACTGCGCGTAGGCGAAGATCTCCGGCGACGCCTGCAGCCCGAGGCCGAGCGGCAGCGCGAGCGACACCGGGTTGACGTCGGCGTCGGTGACGACGACCGCGGACAGCTGCTGGCCGGGCGTGAACAGGCTGACCTCGGGCGTCAGGTTCCACTGCGCGGCAAGCCCACCGGAGAGCGTGCCGACCTCGCTCGCGAGGTTGTACGTGAACGCGGCGTTCGCGGCGGCCTTGAACGACCCCTCGGCGAGCCGGAACGCGCCGTACAGCGTCAGCGGACCCTTCGCCTCGAGCTCCTTCAGCGTGAACCCGTAGGCGACGCCGAGCTCGAGCTGATCGGTGACGCCGTAACCGCCGGACAGCGTCAGCCCGATCGCGGTCGAGGTCGTCGAGTTGCCGGTCGTGACGTCGACGGTCGTGACCTGCGCGATCGCGAGATCTCCCTGCGCGCGGATCAGCCCGCGGTTCAGCGTCAGCGGGCGATCGATGATCGAGAGCGGCCACCCGGGAATCCCCGATGCCGGGGGTGGCGGCGCGAGCGCGGCGTTCGGATCCGGGGCGGGCGCTGCGGCCGGGTCCGCTGCGTTTGGATCCGCGGGTTCCGCCGGCTCGGCGGGTGCGGGCTGGGCCAGGGCGAGCGCGGGCACGAGCACACCGACGCCGGACAGGACACACGAGGCGAGCTTCATCGGAGCATCGTACGTGGTTGCGAATTTGCGTGCCCCCTCGTGCGTTGTCATCGTTCGAGGGATGCAGCGGCTCGTGTGTTTCGTCGCTCTGCTCGCGGCCGCGTGTCGCGAGCCCAAGACCATCACGCCGGCCACGCCGGCCTCTCCCGGCGACGGTGCCGTGGCAGTCGCGGATGCCGG
This sequence comes from Kofleriaceae bacterium, assembly GCA_035715365.1. Lineage (GTDB taxonomy): Bacteria > Myxococcota_A > Polyangia > Haliangiales > Haliangiaceae > JABFXX01. Next base: position 102,691 of record DASTLB010000052.1, read on the forward strand.
CAGCGCGGCGGCGCCGTGCCCGATCTGTCCGGCGTGCGTCGTCGAGGAGGACGAGGAGAAGGCACCTCCACACGACGAGCTGACGCTGACGAAGACGAAGTTCGAGGAGCTGCCGGGCTGGGCCGACGACAAGCACGCCGAGGCGGTGCCCGCGTTCCTCAAGTCGTGCGCGAAGCTCGCCGAGCTGAAGGACAGCGATCCGGTCGGCCACGACGGTCACGGCGGGCTCGCGAAGCAGTGGCGCAAGGCGTGTGCGGCGGCCGCGAAGGTGCCGGCAGGCGATCACGCGGCGGCGCGCAAGATGTTCGAGACCGAGTTCGTGCCGTACATCGCCGCCGGCAAGGCGGGCGTCGACGGCAAGATGACCGGCTACTACGTCCAGGAGATGCGCGCGTCGCGCAAGAAGAAGGGCAAGTACCAGACGCCGGTCTACGCGAGGCCGAAGGACCTCGTGATGATCGATCTGTCGAAGCACATCAAGGACTCGCACGGCCGGCGGATCTGGGGGCGGCTCGACGACAAGGGCGAGGTCGTGCCGTTCTACACGCGGCAGGAGATCCGCAAGGGCGCGCTCGACGGTCAGGGCCTCGAGCTGATGTACGTCGACGAGCCGATCGATCTGCTGTTCGCGCAGATCGAGGGCTCGGCGAAGGCGAAGCTCGACGACGGCAGCGTCGTGTGGCTCGAGTTCGCCGGCAAGAACGGCCGCGCGTATCGCGGGGTCGGCGCGGTGCTCAAAGGAATGGGCGAGCTCAAGCAGCCCGGCAGCGGCACGATGCAGGGCATCCGCAAGTGGTTCGAGGACCACCGCGCACGCTGGGACGAGGTCGTCGACCAGGTGCACTCGTACGTGTTCTTTCACGAGGGCAAGCAGCCCGGCGCCGTTGGATCGCAGATGGTGATCCTGACCGGCGGGCGCTCGCTCGCGGTCGATCGCGCGTTCGTCGCGCACTCGACGCCGATCTGGGTCGACACGCGCGCGCCGGTGCCGGGCACGACGCAGACCGGACCGTGGCGCCACCTGCTGATCGCGCAGGACACCGGCGGCGGCATCCTCGGTGCGGTGCGCGGCGACATCTACTGGGGCGATGACGCGACCGCGGCCGAGCTCGGCGGACGGATGGGCGGCGGCGGACGATGGTGGTTGCTGTTGCCCAAAGGCGTCACGAAGTGACGGACGCGCGCCATGTGTGGACACGGCGCACGTAGCGCCGACGCCTGTCATCGAAATGTTCGAGCGCTCGACGGGGCGGTTACCAAACCGTCACCCGAGCTCGCGCGTACGCGTGGCACACGTCGAACATGGACATCGCCAGCAGCGGAGCATTTCGGTATCCGGCGACGCGCGCCGGCCGAGCCGCGCTGCTGGCGACGATCGTCTGCGTGCTCGGCGTCGCCGGGTTCGCGGTGTGGAAGCGCTGGCTGCGGATCCCGGCGCCCGAGACGATCTGCGATCAGCTCGCCGCGTACGACGAGAACGAGCGCATCGATGCCGCGGTGTTCTCGGTGCTCGCCGACGACCGCGCGTCGGCGACGCCCGCGTTCGAGGATCGCTGCCTGTGGTACTTCGATTCGATGCGCGACGTCGATCGCGATTACTACGGCGGCGTCGCTCGTTGCGTGACGCGCGCCGACGATGCCGACGACGCGATCGCGTGCACGTACTCACCGTAGCGGAACATCGGCATCGCCGCGCCTCCACCGGCCATCGCGATCACCGTCGACGAGGATCGGGCTCGCGATCGCGAACGGCGTGACGCCGGGCCGGTTCCAGCGATCCTTCTGATACGTGCCGGTCAGCTCGAGCGGCAGCGGCGTGTCGCCGTCGGCGGTGATGCCGATCCAGGTGTCGGCGGTGCCGACCTCGATCACCCCGTCCCAGTGAAAGCTGCGCGTGTCCGGTGGCACGTCGAGCGTCTGGACGAGCACGGGCCCGGTCGGCGAGCCGATCGTGATCCGGATCCGCTCGGCGTGGACGAACCGCGTCTGCTGCAGCGTGATGTCGAGCCAGACCGAGCCGGTCGCCGCGACCGTCTGCCCGGGCCCGACGGTCGGCGTCACGCCCTTCGCCGGCGCGGCCTCAATGTCGAGCCACGGTCCGCTCGTCGCGACGACGCGGCGCGCGCGGATCGCCGAGACGAACGCCGCCTCGTCGAACGGATCGGTGCGCGGATCGTCGACGAACACGTAGTTGCGCGTCGTGCCGTCGAGCACCCAGTTGAGGTCGTGCGTGTCGCTGTTGCCGAGCGGCGCGACGAGATGCCCGTGATCGACGAGCGTGTAGAAGTCGCGCACGCCGTCGTCGAACCGGCGGTCGCCGGCGGCGTTGAACGCGGTGTAGCCGGCGAGCACCTCGACCGCGTCGAAGTCGAGCGGAAACGGCGGCGGCCACGCGACGCCGTCCCACCGCGTACCGTCGAACAGCGCGGTGACGCGAAACCGCGGGTGATTGACCTGCACGATCGGATGGCCGGGCAGCGCGCGCGCGAGTGCGAACATCTGCTGTGGGTTCGCCTTGATCAGCTTGTCCTCCGGGATGCTGCCGCCGCGCGGTGCATTGCGATCGAACACGACCGGGTACACGCCGACGTGCAGCTGCTCGGACGTCAGCTCGTTGGACGCAATCGACGCGACGACGTTGCCGAGGCCGAGCTCGGCGATCTCCTGGTCGAGGTCACCGTTCCAGTTGTGATCCGACAGTCCGATCACCTGGATCCCGCCGGCGACCTGGGCGACGACGCGCTGCGGATTCGGCACCGTCGAGTCGTTCGATGCCCGCGCGTGGACGTGCAGATCGGCGGCGAGCGCTCCGGCCGGCGCCCACGCGCGCTCGAGCGGGATCGCGAGCTCGACGCGGCCGCGATTCGCGGACAGATCGACCTCGCCTTCCCAGCGCTCGTACTCGATGCCGCGCCACGCCCACACGCGGTACCTGCCGTACGGGATCGCGGGCGATGGCATGCACGCGTCCGCACCGACGGGAATCTCGCCGAGCCCGGTCGCGAGGATGATCCCATCCCACGAGCCGACGACGCCCGGCGCGATCGGACACGCGGCCGCGCCCTGGCGCTTGCCGTACAGATCGATGTTGCCCATGTGCAGCGCGCCGCCGTCCGCGAACAGCAGCACGCGCGCACCGACGGGTTGACCGCGATCGGTGACGCGCACGACGAGCGTCGTCGTCGAGTGGCGCGCCGCGGGCGGTCTGCCGCGCAGCCACCACCAGCCGACGACGATGATCGCGACGAGCGCCACGATCCCGGCGAACGCGATCGCGAGCCGGCGCCCCATGCTCAGCGCAGCCGGAACTCGGCGCCCGCGGTCACCGCGAGTCCGAGCTGCGGTTCGGCACCGAGGCCACGGCCGAATGTACCGAGCCCGACCGCGAGCTCCGCGAGCCCGACGATCGCGACGCCGGACGCGACGCGCGTGCGCAGTCCCGCGCCGAGGTGCAGCGGCACCGCGAACCCGGACACGTCATCGTCGCCGAACCGGACATACGTCACCCCGATCGCGGCGCGCGCGAACGGCCGGTACTTGCCTTGCTTCGCGAGCATCCGCCGCACGCCGGCCTGGACCTCGATCGCGCCGCCGTCCGCGAGCCCGTGATCGCAGACGACGAGATCCATGCGATCGCGGAAGCACCCGGCGCCGCCGCCGCCATACGTGAACGACGCGGTGCCGTCGAACCAGTCGCTCGTCGACATCTGATACAGGTAGTGCGCCTCGAGCCGCAGGCCGCCGGCCGTGACGCGGCCGCCGGTCGCGATCCCGATCATCGCGCCGAGCCCCTGGTCGCCGAGATCGTCCTCGGACGATGCGGCCGACGCGAGCTTGCCGAGTCCGCCCATCGTCGGCTCGCTCGCCGGCTCGCTCGCGGTCGCGGGCTCGGTCGCGGCGACCTCGGTCGGCACGTCGTCCGCGATCGCCGGCGACGCGGCGAGCACGACGAGCGCGAGCGCTAGCCACCGCGACATATCTTCACCTTGCTGTCGGGGAACGCGTGCAGGCCGTCCTCCTGGCATCGCCAGCCGAGCCCGAGGAACGCGCACGTCGCGTCGTCGAAGCACGAGAACAAGCACACGCCGCCGTCGCGATCGATGCACTCGGAGTTGCTCGGGCAATCCGAGCTCGTGTCGCAGTCGAGCGTGCAGAAGCCGTCGGGATACTCGTTGCTCGGCAGCAAGCATCGATCGTCGCACTCGCCGGTGGCCTCGCAGCGCGCGCCGAGTGCCCGAGACACATCGGAGTCTGCGCAGCCCACCGCTGCTGCCAGCGCGAAGCCGATCGCCAGCGCGGTCGCGGTTCGCATCGCCCGCGAACCTACCGCCGCTCGACGGCGCGCGCCACTTCTGGGGCCGCGGTCACGACCGCGCGCGCGATCGCTACCAGAGCCGCCAGCGACGCCGCGTCGCACCCGCTGCGTGCGAGAGCGCGGACACGAGCGCCTCGCCCGCGCGCGGTGAATGCCGTGCGGCTTCGACGAGCGGCTGCAGCGCGGTCTCGACGTCGCCACCGCCGCGCAGCGGACCGCGCGCCGCCCACGCGAGCTCGAGCGCGCGCTGCCCCGCGACCTCACCGATCAGCACCGCGAACTGCGACGTCGCGATCATCGCGAGCCGCGCGAGATCGACGATCGCGCACGCGGCGAGCCGACCGCCGCCCATCACCCAGTCCGCGATCGAGTCCCAGATCCGACCGTCGACGATCGCGGCACCTGGCGGCGCCTCGGGCACGCGCACGACGTTCGGCGCGACCGCGCCATGCTCCGGCGGCGTGATCACGACCTGCTCGTGCTCGTGCTCGCGCTCGAGCACCAGCATCCGCACGAACCTGCGCTCGGCGCGGACGTCGAATCGCGCCGAGAAGCACCCGTCGAGCGTCGTCGGCATCACGCCGTCGAGCGACTGGCGGTGCAATCGCCCGTCGGGCATGCGCAGCAGTAGCGCATCGGAGTCGAGCTGGACTTCGGTCCGAGGCGACGTGAACGGAACGGGATCGCGATACAGGGCGGTGCGCCCCATCCTCGAATGATAGCGCACCACTCCCGTCGAACGACGATTCGCGTGACCGGCCCCTCACGAGCGCGCGCCTGCACGACAACGTGACCCAGCGCGCGCGGCGCGATGGCGGCCGCGGACGCGCGCGTCGCTACTTGCGCGGGGCTTTCGGCTGCGACTTCGACGTCTTGGCCGCGGCGCGACCGCGCGTCGTCTTCTTCGCGGCAGGTGCCTCGGTGGTCGTTTCTGCGTTCTTCTGCGACTGCAGCCGACGGATCGCGCGCAGCCGGAGCTGCCGATCGAGCTTCGGCTTGAACGCCGCGGGCGCCTGGATCTCCGGCACCTGGCCGGCGCGCGCCGCCGCGTCTTCCTTGAGCAGCAGCGCGCGCACCTGATCCGGCGAGCTCAGCGCGCGCAGCTTCGCGATCGTCGCCGGGTTGCGCAGCGCACGCGCGAGGCGGCCGAGGATCGGCAGGTGCAGCTTGTCGTACTTGAGCCCGAGCAAGAAGAACAGATACGTCGCATTGCCGTCGGGCGCGCCGAACTCGATGCCTTCCCACGACCGACCGACGACCATGAACGGCCGGCCGATCTTGCCCTTGTCCTTGGCGCGCGTGTGCAGGAACGCGACCCCGCCTTCCATCGCGGTCGACGCGAGCGACTCGCGCTCGACGACCGCACCGACGAACCACGGCTTGTCGAGCAACCAGCCGTTCGTGTATGCGCGCGCCGCGAGCTCCTCGATCACGCCGACCGGCGTGCGTGCGCGCAGGTTCGTGATGATCGCCTGATCCGGCAGCAGATCCTCGAGCGGCAGCTTCATGCCGTCGGGCACATCGGCGAAGTTCTCCTCGTCGCCGACGAGCTGCTCCTCGATCCACGCGTCGATCGCGGGCCGCTTGAAGCGCCACTGCCGGTCGACCTGCAACGAGGGAATCTTGCCGGCCATGACGAGCCGGCTCACGGTCGCCTCGTCCAGGTGGAGATACGCCGCCAGCTCGTGCATGGACAGCAACTGCGCGTCGGAACCGCGATTTTTCGCCATGTCGGACAGCCGCGGGGATTCTAGAAGGCCGACAACGCGCGCGCCAGGCATTCGCAGCGTAAGATTTCGGGATGCAAAGGCCACGGTGGTCGCTCCGCCGAGCCCGCGTCCTGGTCGGCACGAAGTTCATGCTGATCGCGGGACTCGTGGGCTTCGTGGTGATCACGTGGCTCGTCGAGCTCGTCGCCGGACTCGACCGCGCGGTCCATCTCGGCCCCGTCCTCGCCGCGATCATGGCCGGCATCCCCGCCGTGTTCTGGCTCGGCTTCTTCTACCTGATGGACCGCTACGAGCCCGAGCCCAAGCAGCTCATGGCGGGCGTCTGCGTGCTCGGCGCGCTGATCGCCGCACCGCTCGCCGACTTCGTCCAGTACCAGGCGGTCCCGCCGGTCGCGCTCGAGGTTCACGGCCTGTCCGCGTTCTCCCTCGATCGCATCCTCTACGCCGTGCTCGTCGCCGGTCTCTCGCAAGAGATGTGCAAGTACGCCGTCGTTCGCTACACCGTCTATCTCTCGCGCGAGTTCGACGAGCCGATGGACGGCATCGTCTACATGATGGCGTGCGGCACAGGCTTCGCGGTCTGGGTCAACTACCACCGCCTCTCGGGCCAGGGCCACTCCGTCTACCTCAGCACCGCCGCCGCGCAGGCCGTCGTCACCACGCTCGCCCACGCCTCGTTCGCCGGCGCGCTCGGCTACATCATGGGCCGCGCGAAGTTCTCGCGACGTAGCGCGCCGATCCGCGGCATCCTCCTGTTCGCGGGCCTCCTCGGCGCCGCCGTCCTCAACGGCCAGTTCGCCGTCGTCGAGAACTGGATCGTCCAGTCCGGCATGGCGCAGCACCCGTGGCGCGGCGTCGGCTATGCCGCGATCTGCGCGTCCGCCGTCTTCCTCGGGCTGTGGTTCGTCGCGCAGCACTTGCTCGCGAAGTCGCCGTTCCGGAGACCCACATGACCGCGGGCGACGGCAAGCCACCGAAGAAGCCGAAGCGCTCGCGCAGGACACCGCCCGCCGGCACGCCAGACACGTCAGACGACGCGTCGTCAGCACCGGTGGCAGCATCGTCGTCGGAGTCGGAGTCGAAGCCCGCGGCATCGTCGGCGTCGTCGCCGTCGGACACCGCCTCGACCGTTGCATCGAACGCCGCGACCACGAGCGCCACCACGAGCTCGGGTGTGTGGACCAGCGCCTCGGACGTTCGCAGCGATCTGCCGGAGCCTGCGTCGAGCCCGGCGCCCTCCGACGAGGAGCCACCGCCCGCGCCGCCGCCCTCGCCACCGGAGCGCGTCGAGCCGGCGGTGATCTCTGGCGTCTGGACAAGCGCGTCCGATCTTCGGACACCCGATGATGACGCGTCCGGGACATCTGAATCCAGCGCATCCGGGACATCCGAATCGAACGCGTCCGGGACATCCGAATCGGCCGTGTCCGGGACATCCGAATCGAACGCGTCCGGGACATCCGAATCGAACGCGTCCGGGACATCCGAATCGAACGCGTCCGGGACATCCGAATCGAACGCGTCCGGGACATCCGAATCGAACGCGTCCGGGACATCATCGTCGAGCGCGTCCGGGACAACAGCGTCCGGGACGTCCGGGACATCACCGTCCGGCGCGTCCGGGACAGCAGCGTCCAGCGCGTCCGGCACAGCACCGTCCGGCGCGTCCGGGACAGCAGCGTCCAGCGCGTCCGGGACAGCACCGTCCGGCGCGTCCGGGACAGCAGCGTCCAGCGCGTCCGGGACATCGATGTCGAGTGCCTCGGCCGGTGCCGGCGCGATCGAGGCGGCGGTGCGCTACACGGATCCCGAGGCGGCGACGCTGCCGGAGCCCGAGCTCGTCAGCAGTGGTTCGAGCTTGCCCATGGTGGCTGCGGTCGAGGAGGCGCGCGCGCTCGATCCGGCGGCCGCGGCGTTCGAGGCGGCGCGAATCGCCGGCGAGATCGTCGGAGATATCGAGTCGCGGTCGGGTGCGGCGATCGTCGCCGCGGCCGCGGCGGGTGCCGCGATCCAGGCCGCGCGCGCGCGACGAGCCGCGGAAGTGGCCGCGGCCGAGGCGGCAGCGGCAGCAGCGGCGGCGGCGGCGAGTGCACCGCTGGGACCGGCACCGGTCATCATCGCCGCGCCGGTCGGCGTGAGTGGTGCCGGCGCATTCGCAGCCGGTGGCGCGAGTGCCGGTGGCGCGGAGGGCGCCGCGGGTGCTGCCGGGCAGAGCACGATGTCCGACGCGATTCATGCCGCTGCGGTCGAAGCAGCGGCGAGCGCCGGACCGTCGGCGACGGCCTCGGCGACGGTCGCAGCGATCGCGGCGGCGGCGGCAAGTGGCGAGCAGGCATCGGCCGCGAAGGCGCTCGCCGAGGCGGCGGCGCACGCGGCCAGCGGTGTGACGATCGTGCCGGCGGCGGATGCGTCGGCGGCGACCTCCGCGGCGTCGACGGCCGGGGATGCGGCAGGTGTCGCCGGTGGGCTGGGAGCACCCGGCGCGTTCGGAGCGCCCGCTGCGTTCGGAGCGCCCGATGGATTTGGAGCGCCGGCCGCGTTCGGAGCGCCGGGCGCGATGGGCGCGAGTGGTGCGCACGGCCCCGGACCGGGCGTGACGGGCGCACCAGGCGCGAGCGGCACTGCCGGCTCACCGCCGGGGATCGATCCGACACAGGCGGCGGATCCCGTGACGACGGTGCGGATGCAGCGCGAGCGGATCCTGCGCGCGCTGGCCGAGGACATCGCGGCGAGCCCCGCGGTGATCGAGGCGGGTGGTGGTGTCGTGGCGAGTGGCGCGGCGATCGGTGGAGCGCTCGGAGCGGAGGGCCGCGGTGCGTATCCGCGCGCGCGGACGCAGCCCGGCGGGACGCGCGCGACGTCGCAGGCGGGCGTGCGCGCGGACGGAGGCGACGCGATCGCCGAGGACGAGGACGAGCTCGATCCGGTCGCGATCGCGGCCGCGGCGATCCAGCGACTGCGGCAGCGGGCGAGCACCGACTTCGCCGAGCTGCGCGTGCACTACCACCGGCATGACATCGTCGTGCTGCTCGCGGCGTTCTTGCTGATCCTCGTGGCGGGCTGGGTGCACCGCGGGATGGTGACGCCGCCGAACATGACGTTCGAGGAGCGCGGGCTCGTGTTCTCGCACTCGCAGGCGTGGCTGAAGGGCGAGGACCTGTCGGTGCCGCCGCCGAGGATCGCGCGCGATCCGACGGGACAGCCGCCGAAGGCCGGCGATGCGTACCACGTCGCGTTCACGTCGTCGGTCGATCCGAGCGCGCGGATCGAGGTGCTGATCGACAAGAAGCCGCAGTGGTCGAACATCGTGACCGGGCTCGAGCTCGATCGGCGCACGCGCTGGGGCGAGCTGTACACGCTCGACGACAGCTCGGTGCGCGAGATCGGCGATCAGAACTGGCTGCGCACGGCGTATCGCTACGCGCACGCGCCGGACAAGGGCGACGTGCCGCGCGTCGATCGCGCCGTCGAGTACGCGACGGTGGATCGCGAGCAGGTCTATGTCGTGACGCTGTTCGGTAGCGAGTCGCAGCTGTCGCGCATCGAGTCGGTGATCGCGCCGACGCTGCGCGTACGCAGTCGCCCGGGATCGCGCAGCGGTCTGCCGCTCGTGCCGCAGGAGCGCCAGAGCGTGCGGCGGACGTATCCGAATCCGGTCGCACGCGCGTTCGACTCGACGGTGATGATCGTCGTCGCGGACATGATCGATGGCCGGCTCGTCGCACGCGGTGGCGGGTCGGGCGTGATCGTCGGCAAGGACGGCTCGATCCTGACGAACTACCACGTGATCCACGACAAGAACGGCCGCCTGCACGACGTCTACGTGATCGGTCGGTTCAGCTCGCTCGATCGCGCGCCGCAGCTCGAGTGCGCCGGGCGTCCGAGCCGCAGCAAGCTGCAGCGCGAGCTCGATCTCGCGCTGATCAAGTGCGACACCGATCTCGACGGCCGCGTGTGGACGCCGTCGAGCGCGGGGATCTGGGCGACGCTGCCCGAGGCGAAGTCGAGCGAGGTGCGGATGGGCCAGCGGCTGTGGGTGCTCGGCTATCCGGACAGCGGCGGTGGCGGGCTGACGCTGTCCGAGGGCGAGGTCGACGGCTGGACCGGCCAGGACGGCACGACCGGGCGCGACTTCTTGAAGACCGACGCGTCGATCACGCACGGCAACTCGGGCGGCCCGGTCGTCGACGATCAGGGCCGGCTCGTCGGGATCGCGTCGGCATCGCGCACGCGCGTGACCGACAAGGGCGGCGTGATCGAGAGCAAGCAGGTCGGCCTCGTGCGGCCGCTGTCGACCGCGGCGGACCTGCTCGCGATCGCCGATACCGGGTGGACGCCGCGCGAGGGCCACACCGACGTCGAGCTGCAGCCGTCGGCGGTCGAGGCACCGGCCGAAGGCGTGCGGATCGAGACGCGCGTGATCGACGCCGCGAACGAGGCGCCGATCCGCGATGCGCTCGTGATGGTGCTGCGGCCGGGCGTCAACGCGAGCTCGATCGACGTCAACCGGCTCGACGATCAGGTGCTGTCGTGGGGGCGCTCGAACACACAGGGCCTCGTCCAGCTCAAGCAGCCGGTCCCGGCGCCCGGGACGTACACGGTGATGGTGGTCGCGCGCGGCTACGAGCCGCTGATCGGCGAGGACAAGCTGCGGCTCGATGACAAGGCACCGTCCGCGCTCGATCCGTGGGGTGGGATCTCGCTGCTCGCGCGATGACGTTTCGGCGACTTGCGCGCCACCAGGTTGAGCAAGTGTAGCCTGACCCCCTTTAGAGCACCTCGTCGATCGTGGTGTCGAGGAGCTTCGCGGTGAACGGCTTCTCGAGGAACGCGTCGGGCTCGTCCTCGCCGGCCTCGCCGCGCAGCTTCTCGGTGTAACCGGACATCAGGACGACGCGGATGCCGGGCTGGGTCGCGCGCGCGATCGCGAGCACGTCGTAGCCGCTGCAGCCCGGCATCATGACATCGCTGATCACGAGGTCGAACGGCTGCTCGCGCAGCTTCGCTTCGGCATCGAGGCCGTCGTCGGCGAGCACGACGGTCGCGCCGCGGCGTTCGAGGAGCCGGCGGACGGTCGCGCGGACGGAGGGCTCGTCGTCGGCGACGAGGATGCGGATGCCGGCGAGCCGCGGTGCGACCGGGACGACTTCCGACGGCCGGCGCGGCGCGGGCTCGGCACCGACGATGATCGGAAGCTGGACGCGGAATCGCGTGCCCTGACCGACGCGGGTGTCGACCTCGATCTCGCCGCCGAGCCGGCGGACGATGCCGTGCACGGCGGACAGGCCGAGGCCGTGCTGGCCCGGGCGCGTCGTGAAGAACGGCTCGAAGATGCGCGTGAGGGTCGTGGCGTCGATGCCGGGACCGTCGTCGGCGACCTCGAGCTGCCAGAACGGGGCGGCGCCGCGAGCGACCCGCGCGGTCGTGACCGCGATGTGCGAGGTCGCGGCGTCCGAGGCGTTGCTGACGAGGTTCGCGATGATCTGGCGCAGCAGGTTCGGATCCGCCTCGACGATCGAGACGCCCGCGCCGGGCTGGAGCGCGAGCGCGAGCTCGGGGCGGATCGCGCGGGCGAGCTGCTCGCGCATGTCGTCGAGCAGCTCCTCGGCGTCGACGGGGACGGTCGCGAGCTGGCCGCGTCCGGCGAACGCGAGCAGCTGGCGCGTCAGCTGGGCCATGCGGCGGGCGGCGCCCTCGATCCGGCGCAGGGCTTCGCGCGTGTCGGCGTCGAGCGCGGGGTGCTCGCGGACCGCGCTGGCCTCGGCGAGCACGCCGACGAGCAGGTTGTTGAAGTCGTGTGCGATGCCGCCGGCGACGAGGCCGAGGCTCTCGAGGCGCTGGCGCGCGGCGAGCTGCTCGTCGGCCTCGGCGCGCGCGCGTGCGGCGAGCTCCTCGGCCTTGCGTGCGGTGATGTCGAGCGCGAACGCCTGGACGCGCTCGCGGCCGTCGGCACCGGCGGCGAGCGGCGAGATGACGAGCTGGAGGCTGCGCGGCCCGGCCGGTGCGTCGAAGCTGAGCTCGTCGCTCGCGTCCCCGTGCGCGCGGCTGGCCGCGAGCAGGGCCGGCCAGCGGTCGGCGAACGCCGGGACGAGGTCGGCGAGGCGCGCCCCGACGAGGCGGCCGGGCTCGCAGCCGGCGACGCGCGCGGCCGCGGCATTCGCCGCGAGGATCGTGGTGTCGAGGTCGAGGATCAGCGCCGCGATCGGCGCCGTCTCGAGGGAGATGTTCTCGAACGCGACGCCGGACGGCTCGTGGAAGCTCACGTGGTGGTTCCAGAATCCGGCTCGGCGCCCGTCGCCACGAGACAGGACCCGGGTAGCGGACGGGTGATGATTCGGTTAGGTCGGAGAGCCTCGCAAACACCGCAAGGGGTTCGCATACTTGTCACCCGATCTGCCCGCGTGGTACGGCTGGTCCAGCGATGCCTTCGCTGGACCGCGCTGCGATCGATGCCGATGCCGATCGCGTGGTCCGCAAGCTGACCCGCGCCGGCTACAAGGCGTACCTCGTCGGCGGGTGCGTGCGCGATCTGCTCGTCGGCAAGACGCCGAAGGACTTCGACGTCGCGACGAGCGCGACCCCGAACGAGATCAAGGCGACGTTCCGCAACTCGCGGATCATCGGCCGGCGGTTCCGGCTCGCGCACGTGTTCTTCGGCTCGAAGATCATCGAGACGTCGACGTTCCGCGCGAATCCGCGCGACGAGGACGACCACGACCTGCTGATCCGCCGCGACAACGTGTTCGGCACCGAGACCGAGGACGCGCGGCGGCGCGACTTCACGATCAACGGGCTGTTCTACGACGTCGAGCGCGAGGAGGTCATCGATCACGTCGGCGGGCTCGCCGATCTCGATGCCAAGCTCGTGCGCACGATCGGCGATCCGGACGTCCGGTTCCAGGAGGACCCGGTTCGCATGCTGCGCGCGATCAAGTTCGCCGCGCGGCTCGAGTTCGGGTTCGAGCCGGCGACGTGGCGCGCGCTGCTGCGCTGGCGCGGCGAGATCAGCAAGTGCGCCCCGCCCCGCCTGCTCGAGGAGATCCATCGCCTGCTGCGCGGCGGTGCGGCGCGGCGCTCGCTCGAGCTGCTCGTCGAGACCGGCGTGCTCGCGGTGCTGTCGCCGTATCTCGCGGGGCTGCTCGAGGGTCCGGGCGCGCCGGCGACCGCGCCGCCGATCGCCTCGACCGCGCCGCGCCCGACGGTCGCGCGCGTCGAGTACGACGACGAAGATCCCGCCGAGCACGATCCCGATGATCCCGACGAGCTGGCCGAGGACGACGAGGAAGCGGACGAGACCGACGGCGACGGCGCCGAGCTCGATCCGGAGGAGCAGGCGTGGCACCGCGTGTGGGCGGACGAGCCGGTCGCGCGCCCGGTCGCGGCTGCGCCGGTGCGGCTGACGTTCTTGCCCGCCGGTCCCGAGCTCGTGCGGCGTCGCCAGCTCGCGTGGGCCGCGCTGCCGTGGCTCGATCAGGCGGTCGGCGATCAGCGCGATCCGTCGAATGCGGTCGCGTTCGGCGCGCTGCTCGGGCCGTTCTTGCCCGACGACCTGCGCGGCGGCGAGCTCCACGCCGCGGTCCAGGAGCTCGCGCACCCGATGATCGTGCAGCTCCACGTCACGCGCCGCGACAGCGAGCGGCTGCGCTACCTGCTGCTCGCCCAGCGCAAGCTGCACGCCGCAAAGAAGCGCGCCGGTCAGGCCGAGCTCGCCGGTGGCCGCGATCTGATCGAGGACGCCGTGCTGCTGTTCGAGCTGCTCGAGCGCGCAGCGGGCAACGAGCCGTCGGAGACGTCGAACCTCGCGGTCGGCATGCAGGAAGGCCGCGAGGCCGAAGCGCAGGGCGACGAGGATGGCGATCAGCCGCGCAAGCGTCGCCGGCGTCGTCGCGGCGGTCGCCGGCGTCGTCATGGCTAGGCGCCCCGCCGCGGCGGCCGCACCGGCGAGCGCGTCGTGGGTCGACGATCTCGAGGCCGATCTCGTCGACGCTGGCTCGCGCGAGCACTACGCCGACGCCGCGCTCTATGACTACGAGTACCGGCGGCGCCGCGCCGACGTGACGTTCTACCGCCAGCTCGCGCGCCGGCAGTTTCGCGGCGCACCCGGCCGGATCCTGGAGCTCGGCGCGGGCACGGGCCGCGTCACGATCCCGCTCGCGACCGATGGCCACGACGTCGTCGCGCTAGACCAGGCACCGTCGATGCTCGACCGGCTGCGCGCGCGCGTCGATCGGATGAACGCGACGATGCAGCAGCGGATCACGGTCGTGGCGGGCGATCTGCGGTCGTTCGAGATCCCCGGCGAGAAGCCGTTCCCGCTCGCGATCGCCGCGTTCAACGTGCTCGAGCATCTCTACACGCGCGGCGAGATCGACGCGTGCCTGCGCTGCGTCGCCGAGCACCTCGCGCCCGACGGGCTGTTCGTGTTCGATGTCCAGCTGCCGGACCTCGCGTGGCTGATCCGCGATCCGCACAAGCGATGGGCGAAGACGCGGTTCACCGATCCGACGTCCGGGCGCCGGATGATGTACTCGACGAACCACGACTACGATCCGATCAGCCAGATCGTGCTCGTCCGCCTCTATTACGAGGCGCTCGACGACGCCGGGCAGCCCACCGGGCGGCCGCGCATCGTGAAACTGTCACAGCGCAAATTTTTCCCGGCCGAGCTCGAGGCACTGATCGCCCATGCAGGTCTCCGGCTCGTCGAGCGCTACGGCGATTTTTCTTTCGGCCCGCTCCTGCCGACCTCGGAGAGCCAGGTCCTGGTGTGTCAGCCGGCCACAAAACCTCGTCGGAAACGCCGCTGATCGCGCGATCTCCGACGAGGAATTCCCGTTTCTCGACGAGGATTTAGATCGCGCGCTGTCCTCGTCGAGAAACCGGTTATCCACAGCCAAAACCTCGTCGGAGACCGGCCCGGTCCGACCCCCCCGGCGGGTTCCTCGACGGAGATCACTCCCTGCCCCGACGACGTTTTCAGCAATTTCTCGCTGCGATTGTCAGACCGTTCAGATACGGTCCGCGCACCCAATTACCCTAGGGAGGGTTTGAAGCCATGGGTGAGAAGATCGCGAAGCTCGGAATCAAGCGTGACAACGACCTGATGTACTACATCAAGAAGGGCGACGTCTGGGCGACCCCCCGGAAGAAGCCCGGCCAGCCGAAGGGCAAGGCGAGCAAGGTCGCCGACGCCGGCATCGAGATGGATTACTCGAAGTACCTCTACTACCTCGACGGTGACGGCGACGTCGCCCGCAAGGAGCGTCAGGTCGGCGGCAGCAAGCGCGCCGGCAAGAAGACGCGCCGCTCGTCGAGCGGTGGTGGCGGTGGCCGCGCGAAGAAGGGCGGCGCCAAGAAGACGTCCGCCAAGAAGACGTCGTCCGCGAAGAAGGGCGGCGGCAAGAAGGGCGGCGCCAAGAAGGGTAAGCGGAAGTAACCAGCGCCGTGGTGCGCTCCACCTAGACTTGCTTACTGCACGAGGGTTTCCCTCGGCACGCTCGGAGGGCTCGTTCGATCGAACGGGCCCTTCGGCGTTTCGGCCGACGTCGCGGAATCTGCAAGGTCTTCGTGTGCGTGTGGAGGCGCATGACATGACCGTGCGAACCGCTCGATCGCCCACCGGTTTGCGGTTAGCATTTCGCGGAGGTGGTGATGCTCGCTTCCGGTTTTGCTCGCCGCGCCTCCCGGCTCGCGTTGATCCTCGGGCTCAGCTTCGGTTACGTCGCCGCGCGCGACGGCCTGGTCTGGGCGGCCGATGACGAGGAGGACGAGGGCGACGACGGGGACGGCGACGGCGGCGGTGACGGCGACGGTGGCGGGGACGGCGAGGAGACCGGAGACGACGAGGAGGATCCGAAGGATCAGCCTCCGATCACCGCCGGCGGCCTCTACACGATCAAGACCTACCCGGTCCGCGAGCTGTTCCGGCCGCTGACGATGACGCAAAAGATCACGCAGCTGCGCCTCGGGCTCGGCAGCGACGTCAGCGACAAGACCGCGTTCCAGTTCTTCGGGATCTCGCTCGACGGCAAGTACGGCTACTCGGACAACTTCTCGATCATCGGCGGCTTCACGTCGGACTACAACGTCAAGGGCTTCTCGGTCGGCGGCGGCTTCGAGGGCGCGCTCGCGTACGACCTGTTCGACATCCGGCTGCAGGCGAACATCAACCGCACGGCGCAGATCGCCGCGCTCGAGATGTCCGGCGGGACGATCGTCCCGACCGACTACAAGAAGGGCGCCGGCGTCCAGTTCTCCGTCGACCTCGGCTTCCCGTTCCGCTACGTCGCGCGGCCCGAGATCGCGATCGTCGCGCTCGAGACGCTGATCAGCTTCGACTTCAACTCGGTCAAGCGCGGCGATGGTGGTGGCGGTCCGAACGCAACGGATCCGACGCTGACGAATCTCGAGTCTTGCTTCGCGATTCCCGATATGGCCCAAATGGAAACCGTCGACTCGGCGAACTGCACCGAGGACGGCATCAAGCCCGACCTCGCACCGTCGATCGGCATCGCGACGAACCCGATCGCGCCGCTCTCGGTCGTGCTGTTCGCGCAGCTCCAGATCCGCGACTTCGACACGACGAACCAGTTCACGATCCCGGCGACCGCGCGCGTGCAGTTCTCGCCGAACCAGAAGCTCGACATCGGCCTCGAGTTCAAGTTCATCGACCTCAAGCCCAAGGACCCCGATGGCGAAGGCCCGCTCGAGCCGCCGAAGTTCTTCGCGCAGCGATTCATGAACCTGTTTGTCCAGGCCCGGTACTGAGGACAGCCCGGTGAAAGTCTGTCCGCGTTGTTACACACGGTTCCCCGACGGGGAGCGATTCTGCTTGCACGACTCCGCTGTCCTCGTCGAGGAAGAGGACATCGCGCGGCTCGGCACGTCGATCGGCAACTACCGGCTCGACAAGATCCTGGGCCGCGGCGGGATGGGCACCGTCTACAGCGGCGAGCACATCTACATCAAGCGTCCGGTCGCGGTGAAGATCCTGCACCCGCAGTTCGCGCGCTACCAGGAGGCGATCCATCGCTTCCTGCGCGAGGCGCGCGCGGCGACCTCGATCAACCACGCGAACATCGTCGACGTCACCGACTTCGGCATCCTCGCCGACGGCCCGGTGTACTTCGTGATGGAGTACCTCGAAGGCAAGAGCCTCGAGGATCTGATCGAGAAGGAAGGCGCGGTCGAGCTGCATCGCGCGCTCAACATCGCGAACCAGATCGCGCTCGCGCTCGAGGCCGCGCACGCGGTCGGCGTGATCCACCGCGACCTCAAGCCCGACAACATCATGTTGCTCAAGCGGCCCGGTCGTCGTGACCTCGTGCGGATGGCGCCGGACCAGAGCTGGATCACCGAGCGCGAGGAATCGTACGACTTCGTCAAGGTCCTCGATTTCGGCATCGCGAAGGTGCTCGTCCAGGACGAGCTGCTCGCCGAGACCGTCCAGGGCGCGGTGTTCGGAACTCCCGAGTACATGTCACCCGAGGCCGCGCGCGGCGAGGACGTCGACCATCGCGCGGACGTCTACTCGCTCGGCGTGATCCTGTTCGACATGCTGTGCGGCCGGCCGCCGTTCGAGGCGCCGCAGTCGAGCGAGGTGCTGTCGATGCACATTCATCAGCAGCCGCCGTCGCCGCGGGAGTTCGCGCCCCATCGCGAGATCACCGAGATGGCCGAGTCCGTGATCTTGCGAGCGATGCAGAAGGACGCGAACAAGCGGTACCAGAACATGACGGAATTCCGGCGTGATCTGTCGCGCGCCTACGGGTCGATCTCGTACCGCCGCCATGGTGCGCCGACGCCCAGCCTGCCGCCGCGTGGCGAGGAGGCGCGCGCCCCCAAGAAGCGGCTCACCGAGGAGCTGGACGAGTGGATCACCACCGATTCCGGGCTCTCCGTGGAGCAGGCGCGCATGCTCGCGCTCGTCGACACCGCGGACAAGGCGTTCAATCCGAGCTCGATGTCACCGCAGGAAGCCGAGCGCCTCGCGACCGCGCTCGATCGCGCACTCGACGACGACGAATAGCGCGCAACGCACTTGACCGAGGCGTAACCGCTCGCGCTCTCGTCGAGACCTCTGCGCGCGTGCTTTTGTGATAGCTTGCGGGCGATGTCTTCGAATCTCGCGAACCAATCGGGACAGCTGACCCTGCGACGTGACGTGAAGTTCAACGGCGTGAAGGTGTTCTCGGCAACGATGGTCGCAGATCGAGATCAGCTCGGTGAGAAGGTCACCGCCTGGATGTCGGCGCACCAGCACCTCAAGGTGACCGACGTCGTCGTCACGCAGTCCTCCGACGAAGCGTTTCACTGCATCGCGATCACCGTCTTCTACTGGGAAGACGTCGCGCGACGCTAGCGCCGACGATGGCTCGGCGGCTGAACTTCTCGTCCGGCCCCGCGATGCTGCCCGAAGAGGTGCTGCGGCGGGCACAGGGCGCGCTGCTCGATCTCGACGGCTCCGGCATCGGCATCCTCGAGCATTCGCACCGCGGACCCGAGTTCCAGCGCGTCCTCGAGCGCACCGAGCAACTGATCCGCGAGGTCGGCGGCATCGACGATAGCTACGCGGTGATGTTCGTGACCGCGGGCGCGACGCACCACTTCGCGATGGTGCCGCGCTCGTTCCTCGCCGACGACGCGAGCGCCGACTACTGCCACACCGGCATCTGGTCCGGCAAGGCGATCGCCGAGGCGCAGCGCTTCGGCACGGTGCACGTCGCGTGCAGCGCCGAGCCGGCCTTCGACGCGATCCCGACGAGCTTCACGTGGTCCGCGGGTGCGCGCTACACGCACTACACGAGCAACGAGACGATCTACGGCACGCAGTGGAGCGTGCCGCCGCCGTCGCCGGCGCCGCTCGTGTGCGACGCCTCGAGCGACATCTTCAGCCGTCCGCTCGAGCTCGCGAACCACGCGCTGATCTATGCCGGCGCGCAGAAGAACCTCGGCCCGTCGGGGGTCAGCCTCGTGATCGCGAAGCGCGACTTCATCGACGCCGGCAGGAGCGATCTGCCGCCGCTCGACCAGTACCGGACGTACGCGAACGAGCACTCGCTGCACAACACGCCGAACACGTTCGGCATCTACGTGATCGGCGAGGTCTGTGCGTGGATCCGTGCCGAGGGCGGGCTCGCCGCGATGGCCGAGCGCAACGCGCGCAAGGCGAAGCTGCTGTACGACTGCCTCGACGCGAGCAAGCACTGGAAGCCGCACGCGCAAATCGGCAGCCGGTCGACGATGAACGTGACGTTTCGCGGTGCGACGAAGCAGCTCGAGGCGAAGCTACTCGCCGAGGCCGAGGCGCGCGGCATGAGCGGGCTCAAGGGTCATCGCTCGGTCGGCGGCATGCGCGCGAGCATCTACAACGCGTTCCCCGAGGCCGGCGTGCAGCAGCTCGTGCAGCTCCTCGACGAGCTCGACCGCAGCGTGTGACCTCACGCCACGAGCGCACGCACGCGCTCGGCGAACCACGTGTAGCGCTGCTTCGCGTCGGCGTTGCGGACCGCCAGCGCGACCGCGCGCCGCGTGCCGACGATCACGACGAGCTTCTTGCCGCGCGTGACCGCGGTGTACAGCAAGCTGCGCTGCAGCATCATGTAGTGCTGGGTCGCGAGCGGGATCACGACGACCGGGTACTCCGAGCCCTGGCTCTTGTGGATGCTGACCGCGTACGCGTGCTGTAGCTGGTCGAGCTCGGTGCGCTGGTAGCCGGCGATCTGCTTGCGCGGATCGTTGCTCCTCGGATCGAAGTCGACGCGCAAGAACCCGTCGGCGATGTCGACGATCACGCCGATGTCGCCGTTGAACACGCCCTTGTCGTAGTCGTTCTTGAGCTGCATCACCTTGTCGCCGACGCGGTAGATCCGATCGCCGCGCGGCAGCTCGGCGCGTTCGCCGGCGGGGTTGAGGCGGTCCTGCAGCGCGCGGTTGAGCGCGGCGGTGCCGAGCTCGCCGCGATGCATCGGCGCGAGCACCTGGACGTCGTCGATCGCGTCGAACCCGAAGCGCTGCGGGATCCGCTCGGCGACGAGCTCGACGATCGTCGCGCGCGCGGCGTCGGGATCGTCGCGGTTGATGAAGTAGAAGTCGCTCGTGCCCTTGTCCGCGGGCGCATCGAGCTCGGGGACGCGGCCGTGGTTGATGTCGTGCGCGGACACGACGATCTTGCTCTGCGCGGCCTGGCGAAAGATCTCGGTCAGCCGGATCACGGTCGCAGCCTCGGACGCGATCACGTCGGCGAGCACCGCGCCGGCGCCCACCGACGGCAGCTGATCGATGTCACCGACGAGCACGAGCTGCGCGCCGGGATCGAGCGCGGCGAGCGCGGCGCGAAACAGCTGCGCGTCGACCATCGACGCCTCGTCGATCACGAGGATGTCGGCCTCGAGCGGGTTCTTCTTGCCGCGCGTGAAGCCGCCCTCGTGCGGGTTGTACTCGAGCAGGCGATGGATCGTCATCGCCTCGTACTGCGTCGCCTCGCCGAGCCGCTTCGCCGCGCGCCCGGTCGGTGCCGCGAGCGCGACCTTGCGATGGACGAGCCGCGACAGGTGGACGATCGCCTTCACGATCGTCGTCTTGCCGACGCCGGGACCACCCGTGATCACGACGCACTTGTCGACGAGCGCGGCCTCGACCGCCTTGCGCTGCTGGGCCGCGAGCTCGACGCCGGTCACCGACTCGAACGCGTGGATCGCCGCGTGCAGATCGAGCGACATCCCGCGGCCCGGCGTGCGCGCGATCTCCGCGAGCATTCCCGCGGCCTCGACCTCGGCCTGGTATGCCCACGGCAGCGCGGTGCACGGGCCGCGCATCCCGAGCGTCTCGCGCACGACGAGCCGCCGCGCCTCGAGCGCCGCGAGTCGCTCCGGCAGGCGATCCGCGGTGACGCCGAGCAGCTCGGCTGCCTTCGCGAGCAGCTCGTCGTCGGGAACGTGCATGTGGCCGTCCTCGGACGCGGTCTCGAGCGCGTGCAGCAGCCCCGCCTCGAGGCGCTCGGGTGCGTCGCGTGCGATGCCGAGCTTCTCGGCGATCGCGTCGGCGCTGCGAAACCCGATGCCCCAGACCTCGTGCGCGAGCCGGTACGGATTCGCGCGGATCACGTTGATCGAGTCGTTGCCGTACTTCTTGTAGATCCGCGCGGCGAACGCGGCCGACACGCCGTGGCCGCGCAGGAACACCATGACGTCCTGGACGTGGCGCTGCGCCGCGAAGGCCTGCGAGATCGCCGAGGCCTTCTTCGTGCCGATCCCGGGCACCTCGGTCAGCCGCTCCGGGGTCTTGTCGATCACCTCGAGCGTCTCGAGCCCGAACTTCGCGACGAGCCGCTTCGCCATGCCGTCGCCGATGCCGGGGATCACGCCCGAGCCGAGGAACCGCTCGATGCCCTTCAGCGTCTCGGGCGACCGCAGCTGGTAGGTCGACACCTTGAACTGGCGGCCGAACTTCTTGTCGTGGACCCACTGGCCGCGCAGCCGCAGCGGCAGGCCTTCCTGGACGCCGACGAGCTCGCCGACGATCGTCACCTGCTCGTGGCCGGGCGTGACGAAGCGCGCGACCGTGAAGCTCGTGTCCTCGGATCGGAACACGAACCGCTCGACGGTACCGTCGACGGTGACCTCGGCGTCGGCTTCCTGCGCCACCGGCGCACTATACGGCGCGCCCGTGTCGGCGGGATCCACCAGTCGTAGAACGACAGCGTCAGGTACGAGCTCGTCGCGAGAAGGCCATCCGCGTTCGCCGCCACGAGCCGGTCGTCCTGGCACGGCGTGCGCACTCCGATGATCTCGCCGGTCGCACCGTCGAGCCGCAGCATCACGGCCCCGACCGGGCTCTGATCGAGAAATACGGCCCCCGGATTCGGGCGCGCGGCGACGACGACGTGACCCGCCGAGTCGATCGCGACGCTCGCGTACGACACGTCGAGCGTGGTCGACCACAGCGACTCCGCCGAGGGCCCGAGCAGCTGGACGTCGACCCGACCGTCGGCGTTGCGTTCGTGCGACACAGCGGTGACGCCGCTGCGCGCGATCGAGGCCGAGGTCACCGGCGGAGCGAGCGGCACGTCGAGGAACGAGCCGTCCGCCGATGCTCGCTGCCAGCGCGAGTCGCTGAACACGATCACGTCGCCCGCCGACGTGATCCGCAGCGCGGAGCCATACGCGAACGTGGTCACCGGCGCCCATCGCGAGCTGCCATCGGCATTGATGAAGTGCATGTCACCGGTCTTCGCGAGGAACGCGAACTCACCGCCAGGCCCGATATCGAATGCACGCGACACCAGATTACCGTCGAGGGTATGCCGCAACCGCAGGTCAGGACCGAACACCCAGAACGACGTCTCGGTCGCGACCGCGACGCCACCGGTGTCATCGGACGCGAGGCTCTCGATCAGCAGGGTGTTCGTGTCGATCGGAACCGCGGCGCCCTCTTGCCCTGTCGCGTCGACCGGCACGATCTCGCCGCGCCTCGCGACGATGAACCCATCACCACGCACGCTGCCGACGGTGACGCCGGACTGCTTCGGCAGATCGATCGTCCAGCGCGTGTCGCACGTATCGTCCGACCACTGCGCACAGCCGGCCAGGGTGCCGAGAATCCAGAGATAGCTGCCGAGCCTCATGGGAGGTACCCGTTCCAGTCAAAGCCGATCGCGATGCCGTCGACGACGTGATCGAGGAAGTAGTTGTTGTTCATGATCGCGTGGACCCGGACGCGCCACGCGACGCGACTGCCGTCATCCTTCGCGAGCGCGAGGCCCGGTGCCTGGCGGAACCGCACGTAGGGGCCCGCCAGCATGCCCGCGGGGGCTGGCGGGTAGACGTCGAATCGCCACTCGCCAACGAGCGACAGCTGTTCGCGCACATGGCGGCCGGCCGCGAGCGCGAAGAAGAGATTGTCGACGACCGCGCCGCCGCCCTCGTCCGGATCGAGATCGATGGCGAGTCCGGCTTCGGCTTGCACCAGCGCACGCTCGCCGTACCACGCCGCTGCCGCGCTGGTGCCTGCGGCGAGCCCGCCGTGAAACGCGCGGGTGTCCTCGAGCCCCCCGAAGAACGCGGCGTCTTGACCGCCAACGCCGGACCCGCCACCCGCGGTCGGCAACCAGCCCCAGGCCGCACCCGCGAGCGCCAGCCGGCCCGTCACGAGCGGTACGTCGTGGAGGTACCGCGCGCCGAGCACCGTATTGCCGAGCGACTGACCGGAACACGGGCTCGTCTCGCACTCGATCGCGATCGTGTACCCGTTCCAGGTCAGCCGCCCGAACAGCTCGACAGCCGGGATGACCGCATAGCGCACCCCGAGCCGTGCGGTCGCCGCTTCGTCGGTGATCTGGAGGGTCGCCGCGGTGACGCCGAGCTCGATCCGCGATCGCGCGACCAGCTCCGGCATCACGACCGGCGCGAGCGCGTCGCTCGGCGCGGGCTCGGCGGCCGCGGGTGCCGCGACCAGCAGGGGGATGAACGACAGCCTCATACCGGTTCCGGACGGCGAGCCCCGCCCGGACGTCACGCGAAGGATCAGCGGGGCTTGGCGGTCGCGGCCTTCGGCGTGCGGCCGTCGATGAACTCGACCGCGTCGTTGCACGACAGGCTCTCGTACGCCATCAGCGAGTCGCTGTCGCTGAACACGTCCGGGCACTCGGCACGGCAGCGCGAGGCATCCGGCTGCGGGTGGCCGGGCTTGCACTCGATGTAGTGCGCGCACGCGCCGTCGCAGGTGCCGGTGAGCCGCGGGCCCATCAGGCGGTGCACGACACAGCCGGCGATCAGCATCGCGATCGCGATCCCGAGCACGACGCCGCGGATCACGCCACGCCTCCGTGCCGACCGGCGCCGCCGGCGAACCGCCGCGCGCCTTCGACCGCCTCGGCGAGCGCGCGCGATCCGAGCTCGAGCTCCTGCATCAGCGCCGCGTCGAGCGGCAGGTCATGCTGGAGGTACGCGCTCGTGCGATCGGCGCGCAACGCCGCTTGCGGCAGCTCGGCGAGCTGGTGCGCGAGCTGCTTCGCCGCGGCGAGCGCCTCGCCCTTCGGCACGACGCGATTCGCGAGCCCGATCGCGAGCGCCTCGTCGGCGCGGACCGCGCGGCCGGTCAGGATCAGATCGAGCGCGCGCGACAGCCCGATCAGGCGTGGCAACCGGATCGTGCCACCGTCGATCAGCGGCACGCCGAACCGCCGGCAGAACACGCCGAGCACGGCATCCTCGGCGACGACGCGCAGATCGCACCACACCGCGAGCTCGAGGCCGCCCGCGACCGCGTGGCCCTCGATCGACGCGATCACCGGCTTGGACAGCAGCATGCGCGACGGTCCCATCGGGCCATCGCCGTCGCGCTCGACGCGGTTCGGCGTTCCGGACGCGAGCGCCTTGAGATCGGCACCGGCGCAGAACGTGCCGTGATCGCCGTGCAGGATCGCGACGCGCGCGGTGTCGTCGGCATCGAACGCGCGGAACGCATCGGCGAGCGCCTCGGCGGTCGCGCGATCGACCGCGTTGCGGTGCGCCGCGCGATCGAGGATCACGACGTGGACCGGGCCTTCCCTCTCGGTGCGGACCATCTCGCTAGTGTAGTGGAAACGTCGGTGCCGACCATGCCGGAACGTGCCACCACGGGAGCGCCGACATGCCCCTACGATCGGGCATGCGTCAGATCCTGGGGCGGGTCGTGCTCGCGCTCGTCGCGATGACCGCGGTCACCGAAGCGAGCCCGCTCGACGGCCTGCACGTCGAGGGCTGGTACGGCAAGCTCGGCGTCGAATCCGGCGTCGTGTTCGCGCGCGAGCGTGGTGCGAGCCCGCTCGTCGGCGTGATCGCGACGTTCGTCCATATCAACGACGACCTCGAGTGGGGCGGACTGCAGGCCGACGCTCTCGTCGACTGGAACGGCGACCGCGATGCCGGCGGGCGGTGGAGCGTCGGGCCCGAGGCCGGGGTCTCGATCTACGGCGCCGACGTCAGCTACTTCGGCGAGCGCGTCGCCGGCGACACCCACCACGGCGTGCAGGTCCGCGCGAAGCTCACGCTCGGCGTGGCGGCGGTCTACGGCCGCGCAAGCTATGCGCTGACCGGGACCGACGAGACCTCGTTCGACGTCGGGATCCAGCTGAAGGCGCCGGTCTGGAAGCGGCGTCCGCGACGCGGCCCCGCAGTCCCCGTCGCGCAGCGCTGAAACCACGAGCCCGCCTGCCATAAGATGCGCAGCATGGCTGGGTGCAAGAAGATCGCGATCCTGACGAGCGGCGGCGACGCGCCGGGCATGAACTCCGCGGTGCGCGCGGCGACGCTGGTCGGGCGTTCGCTCGGCGCGGAGGTGTTCGGCATCGAGCGCGGCTATCGCGGCATGCTCGAGGGCGCGATCCAGCCGCTGCTGCCGACCGACGTCGCCGGGATCCTGCGCGAGGGCGGCACGATGCTCGGCTCGGCGCGCTGCAAGGAGTTTCATCAGCGCGAGGTGCGCGACAAGGCGCGCGCGGTGCTCGGCAAGCACGGGATCGACGGGCTGATCGTGATCGGCGGCAACGGCTCGCTGACCGGCGCGATGCACCTCGCGAATCCCGAGGAGATCGGATCGGGCCCGCCGCTCAAGATCATCGGCGTGCCGGCCTCGATCGATAACGACCTCGGGCTGACCGGGCTGTCGATCGGCGTCGACACCGCGATGAACACGATCGTCGAGGCGTGCGACAAGATCGCGGACACCGCGACCGCGCACGATCGCACGTTCATCGTCGAGGTGATGGGGCGCGACTGCGGCTACCTCGCGATGACGAGCGCGATCGCGGTCGGCGCCGATCTCGCGCTGTTCCCCGAGGCCGGCAAGCCCGAGTCCGAGATCATCGAGCAGATCGTCGAGACCGTGCTCGCGGTGCGCAAGGGCTCGCGCAAGGCGCGGCGGGTCATCATCATCAAGGCCGAGGGCGTCAACATCCCGGTCGACAAGCTCAAGGTGGCGGTCGACCACCGGCTGCGCGAGAAAACCCCCGATGCCGATCCGGCCGGGATCGAGACCCGCGTGACCGTGCTCGGCCACGTCGTGCGCGGCGGGCGGCCGTCGGCGTTCGATCGCCTGCTCGGCAGCCGGCTCGCGAACGTCGCGGTGCGCGCGCTCGTCGCCGGCACGAGCCACAAGATGGCGGCCTGGATGCCGCCGGTCGAGCTGCCGGAGGAGGTCGGCACCCGGTCTCCGGCGGATCCGTACTGCTGGCTCGTCGACCTCGCGGCCGTGCTCGCGGAGACCGATAACCTGCTATCGGGCCGCAGCGCGCTCGCCCGCTGGAGAGCCGGCGCGTTCGAGGACATCGAAGACGCCTTGCTGCTGTAGCTCGTGATAGGCACAGACTGCGTGTCCCGTCCCACGGATCGCGAGATGTCACCGCTGGTCGATCGAGCACCGATCGGCATGTGCCGGATCACGCGCGAGGGACGGTTCGCGTACGCGAACGCCGCGCTCGGACGGCTGCTCGGCTACACCGTCGACGAGCTCGGCGCACTCGACGTCGACCGCGCGGTGTTCGCGAACCCGGACGATCGCGCACGCGTCGTCGAGGCATGCCGCCGCGGCGAGCCGACGTGTGCGGTGCGCTGGTGCGCGCGTGATGGCCGTCGCATCGAGCTCGAGCTGCATGGCAGCGTCACCGAAGATGGCGGGCTCGACGCGTCGGTGCTGGAGCTCGGCGGTGCCGACCAGCGCGTCGCCGAGCACGCCCGCACGATCCAGCTGCTCGACACCGTCGTGCGCCAGATCCCGGCGATCTACTGGGTGCTCGATCGCGAGCTGCGGATCTTGCGCAGTGGCGGCACGATCGCCGAGATGCTCGGGCTGACGCCGGGGCAATATCACGGGCTGACGCTGCAGGAGATGCAGGAGCGCGACCCGAGCTCGAACGACCCGGTCGACTCGGCCCGGCGCGCGCTCGCCGGCGAGGTCGTGTCGATCGAGTCCGAGTTTCGCGGCCGCCACCTCGCGACGACGGTGTCGCCGCATCGCGTCGGCGACGAGATCCGCGGCGTGATCGGCACGTGCGTCGACGTCACCGCGGCGCGCGCGCTCGAGCGCCGGCTCGCCGAGGCGCGGCGCGCGGAGACCGAGCGCACCGCCGAGATCCTCGACTACGTCGTGCGCCAGATCCCGGCGATCTACTGGATCGTCGATGCCGAGCTGCGGATCGTGCGCAGCGGCGGCGCGGCGGCCGAGATCGTGGGCTACGCGTCCGGCACGTACCTCGGCAAGCGGCTCGACGAGGTCCGGCGGCGCGATCCGCCCGCGGTCGATCCCGTCGAGAACCACGAGCGCGCGCTCGCCGGCGAGACCGTGCGCTACGAGACCGAGTACCGCGGACGCCAGCTCGCGATCACGCTGTCGCCGCACCAGCTCGA
The DNA here is from genome assembly GCA_035715365.1 of Kofleriaceae bacterium. GTDB lineage: Bacteria > Myxococcota_A > Polyangia > Haliangiales > Haliangiaceae > JABFXX01. Next base: position 130,119 of record DASTLB010000052.1, read on the forward strand.
CGGCGCGCGCGCCGTGATCGGCACGTGCATCGACGTCACCGCATCGCGCGCGCTCGAACGCCGGATGGTCGACGCCCAGCGTGCCGAGAGCCTCGGTGTCCTCGCCGGCGGGCTCGCTCACGACTTCAACAACCTGCTCGTCGCGATCCTCGGCAACGTCGATCTCGGGCTGCGCGAGGTGCAGTCGCACGCGCCCGGCTACACCGCGCTCGAGAACATCCGCCACGCCGGGCTGCGCGCCGCAGAGCTGACGAACCAGCTGCTCGCGTACGCGGGACGCGGCGGCGTGTCGACGTCGCGCGTGATCGCGTCGCCGGTCGTCCACGAGCTGCTGCGGATCTCGCGCCCGACGTTCCCCGAGACGCTGCGCTTCGAGGTCGGCCTGCCCGAAGCGCTCGCGGTGCGCGGCGACGCGGCGCAGTTCCGTCAGGTGCTGATGAACCTGATCAACAACGCACGCGATGCGATCGGCCACAACCCGGGCACGATCGCGATCCGCGGCGAGCTCGTGCGTCACCGCGGCGAGCCGGCGCCCGACGACATCGTCACCGCCCCGCCCGGCAACTACGCGCTGATCGAGATCGCCGACGATGGCACCGGCATCGACCGCGACACCCGCCGCCGGATCTTCGAGCCGTTCTTCACGACGAAGCCGACCGGCCACGGCCTCGGGCTCGCGGCGGTGCTCGGCATCGTGCGCTCGCACGGCGGCGGCATGCGCCTGATCTCGAGCCCGGGCGCGGGCGCGCGGTTCCAGGTGCTGTGGCCCGCGACGACGACGCCGGTCTCGCAGCCGGTGGTGACGCCGCCGACCGAGCGCACGATCCTGGTCGTCGATGACGAGGACCTCGTGCGCGATGTCGTCGCGCGCATGGTCCAGGATCTCGGCTACGCCACGGTGACCGCGTCCGATGGCAAGCGCGCGCTCGAGCTCGTCGACGAGCACGCGATCGATGCCGTGCTCGTAGACCTGACGATGCCGCGGATGAGCGGCGCCGACGTGATCATCGCGCTGCGCGCGAAGCGCCCCGAGATCCGGATCGTGCTGTGCACCGGCTACGACCGCGACCGCAAGGGGCCGGTCGATGCCGATGCGTACCTCGCGAAACCGTTTCGGCTCGAGGCGCTCGAGCAGACGCTCGCGAAGCTGCTCGGCTGACGCTACAGCGTCGGTGCGCCCTCGACGTCGACGATCGCGGCGTACGCATCCGGCGTGCGCCGGAGCTCGAACGCCTGCGGATACTTCTCGGGCTGGAGCTGGCCGAGCTCGCGCTCGCACACGCGCGACGCCTCGCTGAACCAGCCGAGCTTCGTCGACGTCACGAGGCAGCCCTCGTACGACGCGATCGCGTCGGTCTCGAGCGGCTCGGCAACCTCGGCGAGGCCGTCGCAGTACGCCTGCGCGGTGTCCTCGGCATACGGCCCGCTGCGCAGATCCGCCGGGATCTCGGCGCGGAACAGCTGCAGCGCGAAGCCTTGCGACACCGCGCCCATCCGCGCCGCCGCCGCGATCGTCACCGCGCCGTCACCGAGCCTCGTGATCGCCTCGTACTGCTTGCGCATCGCACCGCCGAGCTCGCGCTTCCTGCCGAACCAGTCCTCGAACCGCTGCTTGCTGCGCTTCGCGATGTCCGGCTTGCGGCGATCGAAGTCGAGCCCGGTCGGGATCGGCGTCGCGAGGTAGCGCTCGAACTCGCGCTCGACCTTGCCGTAGCGCGCCATCGCGTAGTGATACAGCGCGCCGCGCGCATCGCCGTCGAGCTTGCCCGCGGCCTTGTCGTAGAGCGCGATCGCGCGATCGAACGCGTCCATCGCGGTCTTGACCTTGCGCTCGTCGCGCGCCACGACCGTGAGCTCGGCGCGATTCTCGTCGCCGCACCGCTTCGGCACGCCCATTGCTCGCGTGCGCAGCCGCTTGCCGATCGCGACGCTGCGCACGATCTTGACGCACGCGCCGTCGACGGTCTTCACCGGGCACGACGCCTGCCACAGCGTCTGGCCGAGCTTGCTCCACGCGGTGACGAGCTTGTCGTTGCCACCGGTCGCGCCGTAGCGATCGATGTACGACCGCAGGTGCTTCGCGAGCGCGTCGAGATCGCCCTGCTTCTCGTAGATCGCGACGAGGCTGAAGTACGCGTTCGCGGCCTCCTTCGGCTTCTGCTTGCCGAACTTCGTCACGAACAGCTGGGTGTCGGCGATCGCCTTCGCGTCGTCGCCGATGCCCTTGCGGAACTGCACCGCATCGGACAGGGCGCCGAACGCGTCCTGCTCGCCGGCGTACTTCGCCGCGTACTCCTCGAGCTTGTCCGCCGCCTCCTTGTAGTAGGCGATCGAGCCGAGCACGTTGCCAAGTCGCGCGACCGAGCGCGCCGTCAGCTTCGACTTCGGGAAGTACTGCTGCAGCAGCTCGTACGCGCGCTTCGCGACGCTGATCGACTTGCCTTCCTCGTAGCAGACACCGGCGCTGTACAGCGCCTCGTCGGCGTTGTCCGCGAGCGGCTCGAGGTTGTACGCCTCGAGGAACTTCTCGCCGCACGCGATGAAGCCCGCGATCGTCTTCGTGCGGCGCGCCTCGGCCTCGGCGAGCTTCGCGCTGTTGATCGCGGCCTGGCGACCGAGCCGCTTGCGCGTATCGTCGACCTCGGTGTGCTTCGCGAGGAACGGCTTCGTCAGCGCGTTCGCGTACGCGAGCATCGCGTCGTACTTCTGCAGCCGGTTGTAGCTGTCGAGCACGAGTTGCGCCGACCACCCGGCGGTCTCGTGATCGGGGTGGTGCTTGACGATGTCGTCGTACAGCGGGATCGCCTCCTCGAGGTGATCGTACCGGCGCAGCACGTTCGCCTTGTGAAACGTCACGTCGATCCGCTCGCTGTCGTCCGGATCCTTGACGTACTTGAGGTAGAGATCGAACGCGGCGACGAGGTGCTGCTCGCGCTCGGGCAGCGGCCGCGGCGTCGGGATCTTCGTGTACGCCGCCTCGTCGTCGAACGACTGCGCGCGCGGCCGCGCGTCGACCGCGAGCGCCTTCATCCACGCGAGCATCGCGGCGTCCGCCGACACCTGGACGAGCCGCGGCGACAGCTTCGGGTTCTTGACGACGTCCTCGAACGCACGCGCGGTGTCCTCCCACTTCTCGACGGCGATCCGCGGCTTCGTCTCGAGCTCGGCATAGATCCAGCCGAGCTCGGCCGCGAAGTACTGGGTCTCCGCGTAATCCGGCGCGTCCTGGAACTTGCCGAGGTACGCGCGGTACAGCCGGTGCGCGCGGCCGAGCAGCTCGGCGTTCTTCGTCTTGTAGCCTTCCTGGTGATACGCGCGCGCGAGCTGGCCCGACATCTCGGCGGCCGCGTCGCGACACTCGGCGAGCTCGGCCTTCGGGAACGTCTTGCGATCGCGCAGCGCCCCGTACAGCTTCACGAGGCCCTCGATCTCCTTGACCTTGGTGTCGGCGTCGGCGGCCGGCACCGTCAGCATCGCGCGCGCGATCGAGTGCTGCCACAGACACACCTGCTTGCTCGTCGGCTGCTCGGTCATCAGCTGGCGGAACACGAAGATCGCCTTGTCGACCTTGCCCTGATCGAGATAGAGGTCGCCGAGCGTCGCGAGCATGTCGTGCTTGCGAGCAGCGTCGACGCGCGCGAACGCGGGCAGCGCCTTGTCCGCGCGACCGATCTCGGCGTAGGCGCGCACGAAGTCGGTCTTCGCCGCGCGGTTGAGCATCGCGCGCTTCGGATCGTTGTTCGTCGCCTGCGCGACCTGGAAGAAGGCCTCGAGCGCGTCGCCCGGCTTGCCGAGGTTCAGCGCGACCCAGCCGAGCTTGTACTTCGCGAACTGGTAGACCGACGAGCTCGGGAACTCGAGCACCTTCTTGTAGCGAGCCTCGGCGTCGGCGAGCTGCTTCGCCTCGAAGTACGCCTCGGCGAACGCGAAGTGCGCGTCCGGCACGTACTTCGACTTCGGATAGTTCTTGAGCAGCCGATCGAACGCGTCGCGCGCCTCCTTCGGATAGTTCGCGCCCTGCAGCGTGTAGCCGAAGTAGAACAGCGCGACGTCCATCTTCGGGTAGCTCGCGTAGCGCGGCTCCTCGGTCAGCGTCTTGTACGTGCGCAGCGCGCCGAGCAGCGCCTTGTGGGCCTTGCCCTTGTAGCCTTCGAGCTGCGCGGCGAGCGCCGGCTTCTGCGCCGAGCCCGCCTTCGCGAGCGCGAGCTCGGTCTCGGTCGCCTTGAGCTTCTGGAGCTGGTGGAGCTTCGCGTACAGGTCGCCGAGCTGGAAGTACAGCTGGGCCTTCTCGTCGACGTCGGTGTCCGGCGTGTGCGGGATCAGATCCTGCTCGAGCAGATCGATCTGCTCTTGCCGGACGTCGGCCGCGACGAGCTGACTGGCGAGCACGTCACTCGCCTTCACCGTCGGGCCGGCGGGGACGTCGCGCTTCTCGATCGGCCGCGACCGCTCGGTGAGCTTGGCATCGACCTTGATGTCCGCGGAATGGGTGAACTTGCCGTCGGCGGATGCCGTGCCGAGGCCTGCCGCACCCACCATCAGGAGGGGCAGCACGAGCGAGCGTCGTAGAGCCATGGGGTTCCTTCCAGGCGAGGCGAGAACCGGCTGGTCTGCGGGCGAGACAGGGCGTCGCGGACGCGGTTGCGGACCGCGACAAGATCGTGACGAATTGTGTAGGACCGGGTGCCGGCTCCAGCCCCGTCGGTATCCTTACGGCGTGACCACCGAGGCGCCCGTACAGTCGATCAAGGTGTTGCTGGTAGAGGACGACGCCCGGCTCGCCCAGCTGACCGCGCGCTACCTCGAGACCCACGGCGTGCTGTGCACGATCGCGTCCGATGGCGTCGAGGGTCAGGCCGAGGCACTGCGCCGGCAGTACGACTGCGTGGTGCTCGATCTGATGCTGCCCGGCCGCGATGGCATCGAGGTCACGCGCGAGCTGCGCGCGCGCACCGACGTCCCGATCCTGATGGTGACCGCGCGCGGCGAGGAAGCGGATCGCGTGCTCGGCCTCGAGGTCGGCGCCGACGACTACGTCACGAAGCCGTTCTCGCCGCGCGAGCTACTCGCCCGGATCCGCGCGACGGTGCGCCGCGTGCGCGGCCAGGCCGGCCCGCAGCAGCAGACGATCCACGTCGGCGGGCTCGTGCTCGATCCGCAGCGGATGACGGTGACGCTCGACGGCAAGTCGATCGACGTCACCGCGTACGAGTTCTCGATCCTGCGCGCGCTCGCCCAGCGCCCGGGCCGCGTGCTGTCGCGCGAGCAGCTGCTCGATCTCGCGAAGGGCTCGGCGGAGCTGTCGTTCGATCGTTCGATCGATGTCCACGTGTCGCGGCTGCGCGCGAAGCTCGGCGACGACAGCCGCAACCCGAAGATCCTGAAGACCGTGCGCGGCGTCGGCTACCTGCTCGCCGGCGAGGAACGCCACGAGAAGGAGCGGCGCGAGGCATGAAGTCCCGGCGGCTCGCGCTGCGGGTCTACGCGTTCACCGTCGCGCTATCGCTCGCGATGACGCTTGCCTTGCTCGTGCTGCCTCGCTACACGCGCGGCGCACGCTACCTCGAGCCGCAGGCCGCGCTGCTCCAGTACATGGTCGAGCGGTGGTCGCTCAAGGACCAGGCGAAGTTCGCCGAGATCATGGGTCGGATCGAGCCGCGGCTGCGCGGCAAGCTCTCGCTGTTCGACAAGCAGGGCCACCTCGTCCGCACGAACATCGATCCGCCGCTCGCCGCTCCGGATCATGACGAGCTCGAGACGCTCGAGCACGAGAAGTGGGCGCTGTCGACCGGCCGGATCGTCGTCCGCAGCGACGACGGCACGATGATCGGCGTCTACGCGCCGAACCGGCCCGGGTTCCCGTGGGGCTACGTGCTGCCGATGGGCGCCGGCATCCTGATCCTGCTCGGCGCGGCGTCGATCTGGTTCTCGCGCCGGCTCGCGCGACCGCTCGACGCGCTCGCGACCGCCGCGCGGCGGTTCGGCGAGGGCGACACGACGGCGCGTGCGCGGCTCGAGCGTCACGACGAGCTCGGCGAGGTCGGCCGCGCGTTCGACGACATGGCGGATCGCACCGCCGCGACGCTGCACGCGCAGCGCCAGCTGATGGCGGACGTCTCGCACGAGCTGCGCACGCCGCTCGCCCGGATCCGCGTCGCGCTCGAGCTCGCGGCCGAAGATCCTCTGGCGGCGCAGGACGTGCTCGCCGACGTCGGCGTCGATCTCGACGAGATCGATCAGCTGATCGAGGACATCCTGACGACCGCACGGCTCGACGGCGAGCCGAAGCTCGACCGCCGGCCGGTCAAGATCGGCGAGCTCGCGCGCCGCGCCGGCGAGCGGTTCGTCGCGCGCCACCCGAACCGCACGCTCGACGCGTCGGCGACCGTGACCGCCGACGATCGCGAGATCGCGTGCGATCCGGTGCTGCTGCGCCGCGCGCTCGACAACCTGCTCGATAACGCCGCGAAGTACTCCGAGCCCTCGACCGAGGTGAAGCTGGCGGTGATCCCCGACGGGCGCAGCGTGGCGTTCGAGATCGCAGACCGCGGGATCGGAATGAGCCCGGACGAGCTCGCACGCGCGTTCACGCCGTTCTGGCGCGCCGACTCGAGTCGCACCCGTCGCACCGGCGGCGTCGGCCTCGGGCTCGCGCTCGCGCGCCGGATCGCGCGCGCGCACGGCGGCGAGGTCACCCTCGCGTCTTCGCCGGGGCGTGGCACGACCGCTCGCCTCGAGGTCCCGCTCGCGAGCTAACCGCGCGACATCTCACTGCAACAAAGTGCAATAGACGAGCAATGCTCCCGCGACGTGGGGGTATCAATCTGGTCATCGTGAAGCTCAAGAAGTGGATCCCGCGGATCATCGTCCTCGGCGTGCTCGGTGGGCTCGTCGCGTTCCTGGCGATCAAGCGGCCGTGGGAGAAGGGCAAGCCCGAGATCACGTTCCAGACGGTGAGCGTCGGCAAGGGTCCGATCGCGGCGCAGGTGACCGCGAACGGCACGCTGTCGGCGCGCGGCACCGTGCTCGTCGGTGCGCAGGTCTCGGGCCGCGTCGTCGAGCTGCACGCGGACTTCAACCAGCCGGTCAAGAAGGGCCAGGTGATCGCGAAGCTCGACGAGAGCGTGCTGAAGGCGCAGATCGATCAGGCGCAGGCGTCGTACGACCTCGCGGTCGCCAACGTCCGCAAGGCGCAGGTCTCGGTCGCCGACACCGAGCGTCAGCTCAAGCGCCAGAAGACGCTGCAGGAGCAGGAGCTCGTCGCCGGCGCGACGGTCGAGAGCGTCGAGGTCTCGCGCGATACGGCGATCGCGGCGCTCGCCGCCTCGAAGGCGCAGGTCAACCAGGCCGCCGCGAACCTCAAGCAGGCGCGCACGAACCTCAGCTACGCGACGATCGTGTCGCCGGTCGATGGCGTCGTGCTGTCGCGCTCCGTCGATGTCGGCCAGACGGTCGCCGCCTCGCTGCAGGCGCCGACGCTGTTCACGATCGCCGAGGATCTGTCGCGCATGCAGATCGATACCCAGGTCGCCGAGGCCGACGTCGGCCGGATCACCGAGGGCATGAAGGCGACGTTCACCGTCGACGCGTTCCCGGGCAAGACGTTCGAGGGCGTCGTGCGTCAGGTCCGCAACGCGCCGACCACGACGTCCGGTGTCGTCACCTACGACGCCGTGATCGACGTCGACAACCCGGACAAGTCGCTGCGCCCCGGGATGACTGCGAACGTCACGTTCGTGCTCGCGCAGGTCGCCGATGCGATCAAGATCCCGAACGCCGCGCTGCGGTTCAAGCCGTCGCGCGAGCAGATGATGGCGCTGCGCGAGCAGCTCGGCCTGCCGGCGCGCGGCTCCGGTGGCTCGGGCGGTCGCGGCAACCGCGGCTCCGGCGGTGGCGGCTCCGGCGCGCCGCGCATGGACGGCATGACCGGCGCGAGCGGCCAGGGCATGAAGCGCGAGGGCGACAAGAAGGCGGTGTTCAAGCTCGAGAACGGCCGGCCGAAGATGGTGCTCGTCAAGCCCGGGCTCACCGACGGCAGCTCGACCGAGATGGTCGAGGGCGATCTCCAGCCCGGCGACCAGCTGATCACCGAGATCAGCGGCGTCCAGTCGCAGACGCGCAAGATCGGAGCGTTCTGATGGCGCTGCCGCTCGTCGAGATGCACGGCATCGAGCGCAGCTACGTGATGGGCGACAACGTCGTGCGCGCGCTGCGCGGGGTCGATCTGTCGATCACGCACGGCTCGTCGATCGCGATCATGGGCGCGTCCGGCTCCGGCAAGTCGACGCTCATGAACATCATGGGCTGCCTCGATCAGCCGTCGAAGGGCCAGTACCTGCTGAACGGCAAGGACGTCGCGCGGCTGTCGCGGGCGCAGCTCGCCGAGGTGCGCGGCCGGATGATCGGCTTCGTGTTCCAGAGCTTCAACCTGCTGTCGCGCACGACCGCGCTCGAGAACGTCGAGACGCCGCTGATGTACCAGGGTATCTCGGCGCGCGAGCGGCACCGGCGCGCGCTCGCCGCGCTCGAGCGGGTCGGGTTGACCGGCCGCGAGCACCACCATCCGAGCCAGCTCTCCGGCGGTCAGCAGCAGCGCGTGGCGATCGCGCGCGCGCTCGTCACCGACGCGCCGGTGATCATGGCCGACGAGCCGACCGGCAACCTCGACACCGCGACGTCGTACGAGGTGATGGCGATCCTGCAGGGCCTCGTCAAGCAGGGCAAGACGGTGATCCTCGTGACGCACGAGCAGGACATCGCCGCCTACGCGAGCCGCGTGATCACGCTGCGCGATGGCCTGATCATCGACGACAAGACCCAGACCCCGACCGAGGTTGCGGCATGAGCATCTTCACGACGCTCAAGCTCGCGATGCGCGCGCTCGTGCGCAACCTCGCGCGCACGCTGCTGACGATGATCGGCATCGTGTTCGGCATCGGCGCGGTGATCGCGATGGTCGCCGCCGGCCAGGGCGCGCAGGCCGCGGTCAAGGAGGTGTTCACGAACCTCGGCACGAACGTGCTGATCGTGACGAACCAGCAGAACCGCTCGCTCGGGCCGTCGTCGGGCGGTGGCGGCGGCGCGGCGCTGACGTGGGACGATCTCAAGTCGCTCGAGAGCGGCGAGGTGCCGACGATCAAGTGGATCGCGCCGGTGCTGACGACGCGCACGCAGGTGCTGTCCGAGGACGCGAACTGGAACACGCAGGTCAACGGCACGACCGCGGCGTGGTTCCAGATCCGGAACTGGACCGCGGCCGAAGGCACGCTGTTCGACGAGGACACCGGTAATTCGGCCGCGAAGGTCGCCGTGATCGGCAAGACGGTCGCGACCCAGCTCTATCCCGGCGCGAGCGCGGTCGGCCAGACGATCCGGATCAACGGTCAGCCGTTCGAGGTGATCGGCGTGCTCGCCGCGAAGGGCCAGGGCCCGATGGGTGACAACGACGACACCGTCGCGATCCCGGTCAAGACCTATCAGCAGAAGCTCGAGAAGGGGCTCGCGAAGTACATCCGCGGCCAGCTGCTGATCTCGATGACCGCGGACGATGTCGCCGAGCAGACGATCTCGAAGATCACGAGCATCCTGCGCGAGAACCACAAGCTCGACGCGAACGACGATGACGACTTCCGCATCCGCAACCCGTCGGAGTTCGCGCGGGCGAACCAGGAATCGACCGAGCGGATCGCGTGGCTATTGCGCATCGTCGCCGCGGTGTCGCTGCTCGTCGGCGGCATCGGCGTCATGAACATCATGCTCGTCAGCGTGATCGAACGGACGCGCGAGATCGGCATCCGCATGGCCGTCGGCGCGAAGCCGATGGACATCATGACGCAGTTCCTCGTCGAGGCGCTGGTGCTCGCCGCGATCGGCGGCGTCCTCGGTCTCGGCCTCGGCTACATCCTCGCGAAGCTGATGGCCGGCTACTTCGGCTGGAAGATGTTCTTTCCGATGGCGACCGCCGGCATCGCGTTCGGCGTCGCCGGTGGCGTCGGCGTGATCTTCGGCCTGTATCCGGCCGTGCGCGCGTCGCAGCTCGATCCGATCACGGCGCTGAGGTACGAGACATGACAGCGATCCTTCGAAGCTTGCCAGCGGCACTGATCGTGCTGCTGGCTTCCCCTGCCATGGCCCAACCACCGACGACGACGCCGCCCGCGCGTCCCGCCGGTGCCGAGGTGCTCACGCTCGAGCGCGCGATCCAGATCGCGATGCAGCAGCAGCCGACGTTGCGCCAGACGCGCGCGCAGGTCGAGGCCGCGCGCGGCCGCGTCGATCAGGCGCGCGTCCCCCAGCGTCCGACCGTGACGCTGTCCGCGAGCGCCGCGGTCGGCAGCGCGCCGCTGCGCCCGTGCGACGCTGATCCGACGCAGACCTGCGGTGGGTTCTTCGATCCCACGGTCTCGACCGGGCTCGCCGCGATCGCGAACTGGCGGATCTTCGACTTCGGCCAGACCCGCGCGAACATCCGCGCCGCCGAGCTGTCCGCCGAGGCCACGGCCGCGACCGTCGACGTCAACGCGCTCGACATCCGGGTCTCGGTCGAGTCGGCGTTCCTCGAGGCGATCGCGCGCCAGCGCCTCGTCCGCGTCGCCGAGGCGACCGTGAAGTCCGAGGAGATCCACCTCGAGCAGGCGAAGAAGTTCGTCGCCGCGCAGGCCAAGGATCCGATCGAGGTCGCGCAGGCTCAGGCGCGTGCCGCGAACGCGCGCTCCGCCCTCGCCCAGGCGCAGTCCGCCGAGGCGATCGCGCTCGCGAACCTGCGCGCCGCGATCGGCTGGATCGATCCGACCCGCTCGCCGACCGTCGAGTCGACGTGGCCCGTGCCGCCGGTCGCCGATCCGCCGGACCTCGCCGCGCTCGTCGCCAGCTCGCGCCAGCATCGCGCCGAGATCCTCCAGCTCGACAAGCAGGTCCAGGCCTCGGAGGCGAACCTCGACGCCGCGAAGGCGAGCCGCCGTCCGGTGCTGTCCGCGACCGCGTCGACCCAGTGGGGCCCCGACCAGAACGACTGGACGCCCGAGCCGACATGGAGCGCGGGCGTCACGCTGTCGTGGCAGCTGTTCGACGGCGGCCGCTCGAAGGCCGACCAGCGCGTCGCACGCGCGAACATCCTGTCCGCCGAGGCCCAGCGCGACGCGTTCCTCGTCAACCTCACGACGCAGCTCGACCTGTCGCGCTCGCAGATCGTCGCGAACCGCGCGAACGTCCAGGCCTCCGACGAGGCCGTGACCGCGGCGCGCGCCCAGCTCAAGCTCGCGGAGGCGCGCTACGCCCAGGGCCTCGGGAGCCAGATCGAGCTCGCCGACGCGCAGACCGCGGTCACGACCGCCGAGGGCAACCTGGTACAGGCGCAGTGGCAACTCGCCGACGCGTGGGCGCAGCTGCGGCGGGCCGTGGGCGAGCAATAGTTACGGGCAGTCGTCCGGCGTGTAGGCGTGCGAGAACGCCTTGTCCATGCCGAAGCCGATGTCGAAGAAGAACCTCGGCTTGTTGTGCATCGACGCTTGGTAGTAGCTGATCTCGGCGACCGCGTTCGTCGCCGGCGCGTTGTTGCCGATCGCGAGCTTCCACAGCTGCGCGGCCCCGCACTTCGGCGGCGGGATCGTGCGCTCCTTGCAGTCGGACTTCACCGGACGGATCTCGACGCCGTCGGGCTCGGCCTCGATCCGGAACTCGCACGCGGCTTCCCACGGCACGCCGATCGGATGATCCGGCGGCGGCTTCGCGCGCGCGAGTGACACGAACCGGAGCTCGATGTCGCCGTGATCCGACGCGAGCGTGCGCAGCGTCAGGTTCGCGTAGCCGTCGGGCGACACGCCGCTCGCGGTGATCCGCGTCAGCTTCGCGTCCGGCACGGCCTTCTTCGCCTCGGCGAGCGCGAACTTCACGAACGCATCGACGTTGACCCGCTTCGCGTTGAACCCGGGGAAGCTGAGCGCGCGGTTGTCGACCCACGTGCTCTGCTTGCTCGGCGTGGCGGGCGCGTCGTCGGCGTCATCCTCGACCTTCGGCGCGAGCGCCGCCGCCTGCTTGCCGACCGTGTCGTGGTGCGGCTTCGGATCGCTCGCGGTCCCGGCATCCGCCGGCGCGACCGCGACCTTGTCGGCGGCACGCTTCGCCGGCGGCTTCGCCGGATCGTCGGCCGGCGGCGGCGGCGGTGGCGGATCCTGCTTCGCCTCGATCGCGGCGCTGCCCGCCGGCGGATTCGGCGTCGGTGCCGGCGTCGTCGGCGACGGCGGCGGTGGCGGCTCGTCGACGCGCGCGACCGGCGTCGGCGTATCGCTGCCGCGCGCGGCGAGCACGCCGATCGTGACCGCGCCGCCGATGACCCCGAGCCCGACGAGCGCGAGCCACAGGTTGCGGCGCGACGGCTTCTGCACCTTCGTCGGCACCGAGACCTGGCCGGAGCTCGCGCTCACCGTCGACTGATGACCGATGCCGCGCTGGCGCTCGGTCGGCGCCGCGGAGTCGATCTGCGGATACGGCTGTCCGGCTGGATCGAGCGGCTGGTTCGAGGGCCTCGCGTGCGCGCGCGACCCGCCGCCCCAGCTCACCGGCGAGCGCTGCTGCCAGCCGCTGCTCGGCTGCGCGCGATGCGTGCCGGATCCGGTGATCGGCGTCCACTGCTCGGCGGGCAGGTGCGCGGTCGCGTGCTGGAGCGCCATGCTCATCGCCTGCGCGGTCGCGAACCGCTGGTCCGGCTGCTTCGACAGCGCGCACAGGATCACGTGCTCGAAGCTCGGCTCGAGATCCGGCCGCAAGCTGCGCGGCGACGGCGGGGGCTCCTCGACGTGCTTGCGCAGCAGCTCGAACAGCGACTCGGCGACGAACGGCTTCGCGCCGGTGACGCACTCGAACAGGATCACGCCCATCGCATAGATGTCGGCGCGATGATCGACCGGCTTGCCGGCGGCCTGCTCGGGCGCCATGTAGTGCGGCGTGCCGAGCAGCGAGCCGGTGCGCGTCGAGCCGCCGCCGCTGCCCGGATCGCTCAGCTTCGCGATGCCGAAGTCGAGCACCTTCGGCCGACCCGACGGCGTGACGAAGATGTTGTCCGGCTTGAGGTCGCGATGGACGATCCCCTTGCCGTGCGCGGCGCCGAGCGCGTCGAGCACCTCGACCGCGAGCTTCGCGAGCCCGCCGAGCGGCAGCGGCGTCCGCGTCTGCACCGCGTGGTCGATGATCGACGCGAGCGGCGCGCCGTCGAGGTACTCCATGATGATGTACGGCCGGCCGTCCGGCAGCACCGCGAGATCGAGGACGTTGACGATGCTCTCGTGGCGGATCAGGTTCACCGCCTTGGCCTCGGCGAAGAACCGATCGACGAGGTCGCGGCGATCCGTGCACTCGCGCGACAGCACCTTGATCGCGACGCGGCTGCCGATCGTCGGATGCACGCCCTTGTAGACGCGCCCCATGCCGCCGATCCCGAGCAGCCGCGCGACACGATACGCGCCGATCGTCGTGCCGAGCAGGACGTCATCGCCGATCGGCGCGAGCTGCGTACCGTCGAGCGGGCACGCACCGCCGGCCGGCGAAGCCGCACCGCACTCCGGGCACACGAACATGCCGGCACCATAACATTCCTGTCCGGCGACCACCGGACGCGTTGTCCCGCCGGCGGACACGCGTGAGCGCAAGCACGCGATGTCCCTCGCGCGATCCGCTGGCGCGCTGCTTGCTGTCGCCGCCAGGCATGCAACAGGACGATGAACCGCTCGCACCGCCGCGGATCAGCCACGAGCGTCCGCGCGAACGCCTGTGGCGCGCCGGCCCGCAGACGATCGGCGATGCCGAGCTCGTCTCGATCGTGCTCGGCTCCGGGGTTCGCGAGCGCCCGGCACTGCGGGTCGCGAGCGCGCTCGTCGAGACGGCCGGCGGGGTCGCCGCGCTGTCCCGTGCCTCGCCGCGCGAGCTCGCGCAGGTCACCGGCGTCGGCGCCGCACGCGCGACGCGGATCGCGGCCGCGTTCGAGCTCGGCCGCCGCGCGCTCGAGCTCGAGCACCACCGCCCGCTCGTCGGCAGCCCGGCCGACGTGTTTCGTTGTGTCGCGCCGCGCGTCGCCGGCCTCGCCCAGGAGATCTTCCTGGTGATCGGCATCGACATTCGCAACGGGCTGCTCGACATCGTCGAGTGCGCGCGCGGCAGCGTCGCCGGCGTCCAGGTCCATCCGCGCGAGGTGTTCCGGCCGCTGGTCCGCATGGCTGCGGCCGCCGGGGTGCTCGTCCACAACCATCCGTCGGGCGATCCGACGCCGAGCGCCGAGGATCTCGAGCTGACGCGCCACCTGCGCGAGGTTGGCACGCTGATCGGGATCCCGATCGTCGATCACGTCGTGATCGGCCAGCGCACGTACCGCTCGATCGCGGAATGGGCAGGTGCCACGCTGTGACGCCGCGGTCTACAATGACCAGGTGAGGGTGGCGCTGCTGGTCGTCGCGACGCTGATCGCCGGGTGCGGTCGGATCGGGTTCGACGAGCAGGTCGCGCCGTCACCCGATGGTCGGCTGATCGACCACATCGATCAGCTCGTCGCGTACGCGAACCAGACCTGCGTGATCGTCAACGACGCCGCGCTGTGCTGGGGCGCGAACGATGCGGGCCAGCTCGGCGACGAGTCCACCGTCGATCGTACGGTGCCGACGCCGGTCCATCTCCCGGCGGGCATCGTGACCCGCATCAGTCAGGGCGAGTCGCACGCATGCGCGATCGTCGAGGGCGTGCTGTATTGCTGGGGCGCGACGTTCGACGTCAAGCCGGCGGCGTTCCCGCTGGCGAATGCGATCGGACCGGTCGCCGAGGTCGGTTGCGGCCGCGGCTTATCGTGCGCGATCGTCGACGCGCGCGCCCAGTGCTGGGGCATCAACAGCGCCGGTCAGCTCGGCGATGGTACGCAGACCGATCGCGCGACGCCGGCGCCGATCGCCGATGCGATCGAGCTCGCGACGCTCTCGGTCGGTGATGACCACGCGTGCGCGCAAGGCCCGGCGATCGGCCCGGTCTGCTGGGGCCACAACGATGACGGCGCGCTTGGCTTTGGCGCGGCCGTACCCGACATCTCGTCGACGCCGACGTTCGTGGTCGCCGACGTGACGGCGATGCCGCAGATCGCGGGCTGGCACGCGTGCGGGCTCGCGACCGGCAACCTGCTGTGCTGGGGGCGCAACACCGAGGGCGAGCTCGGCGATGGCACGCTGACGTCGAGCGCGCTCGCGGTGCAGGTCAAGGGGCTCGCGAACGTCGAGGCGTTCGCCGTCGGCGGCGGACCGACCGACTTCGACGCGTCGTGCGCGATCGTGGGTGGCCTCGTGTCGTGCTGGGGTGCCGGCACGCAGGGGCGGCTCGGCAACGGCGATGTCCAGAGCTCGCCGGTCCCGGTGCCGGTCACCGGGTTGCCGGCGGCCGCGCGCGCGGTCGCGATCGGGTACGACCATGCGTGCGCGCTGCTGGTGACCAACGAGATCTACTGCTGGGGCGCCGGCACGCGTGGGCAGCTCGGCGACGGCAAGCAGCAATCGAGCCTCACGCCGGTGCGGGTCGCGCTGTGAGGTTCGGCTCGGCAAAGCATGCGGGAGCCGTGATCAGGAGGCGAACGTGAGTGACGTGATGGACGCGGCGGTCGGTCTCGTGCAGCGGCGAGATTTCGCGGGCGCACGCGCGCTGCTGCAGCGCGAGGTCGACGCCGGCCGCGCGACGGGCGGCGAGAAGCTGCTGCTGCTCGATGTCCTCGATCGCCTCCACGATCACGCAGCGGTGCTCGCGCTCGCGGACGATCTCGACGGCCGGAGCGGACCTGTCGGCGGACGCCACGTCGTGGTGCACAGCGCGGCGATCGGGATCGCCCGCGCACGTGCGTTGCACGCGACCAACCGCAACCACGAAGCCGCCGCGGCGGCGCGCGAGGCGATCGCGGAGCTCGACCGCAACGGCGGCGTCGTCGCCGGCTTCACGGGACTCGGCCCTCATCTCGCGTACAGCACGCTTGGTTCGGTCGAGGTCGCCCTCGAGCGCTTCGAGGCCGGCATCGAGGCCTATCAGCAGGCGCTGTCACGATGGGATCGTCGCTCCGATCGCGACTGCGAGCATTGCGCGCATTTCGATCTCGGCAATGCGTACAAGGGGATCGGTGATCTCGGGGCCGCGCTGGCGTCGACGCGACGGGCGATCGAGCTCGAGCCCGGCCACGCCGATAGCTGGTTCAACCTCGCCTGCTACTACGCGTTGCTCGGCTATCCGGACGATGCGGTCTCCGCGCTCACGCGGTCGATCGGGCTCGCGCGTGACAACGCGGCATCCGCCCGCGACGATCCCGACTTCGCGTCGCTGCGTGACGACCCGCGGTTCGTCGAGCTCACGCGCTGAGCGTCACGCCTTGCGACCCGGGCAGCTCGCCTCGTGCGCGCGCAGGCCGGCCGCGAAGCGCTGTCCGCACTTCGGACACATCGTGCAGCACGCCGTGATGTGCTTGATCCTCGGGTTGCCGTGACACTCGCAGGTGCACGGGGTCGGCTCGCCGTCTTCGTGGTGGTTCTGCATGTCACGGTCCCGGTGGCGGTGGGGGCGGCCCGTCGGGCCCGCCGCGATCCCTGAGCTTCTGCTCGAGCTCGAGCACGCGGCGCCGCGCCTCGTCGCGCTCGCGCTCGACCGCGACCCGCGCGGCGACCGCGGCATCGCGCTCCTTCTCCGCCGCGGACTGGCCTTCGCGAGCGGCCTCGCGCGCCTTCTCCGCCTCGGACTGTGCGCTGCGCGCGGCGTCGCGCTCCCGCTCGGCGGCCGTGCGCGCGGACCGCGCCGCATCGCGCTCCTTGTCGGCGACGGCGCGCGCCTCGTCCGCGGCCTGACGTGCCGCGATCGCGGCATCGCGCGCCTGCTCCGCCGCGGTCTGCGCCGCGCGCGCCTCGTCGCGCAGCCGCTCGGCCTCCTGCTTCTGCTTGAGTGCCTCCTGCGTGCCGCGCTTCGCCTCGTCCGCGGTCGCCTTCGCTTCCTTCTCGGCGACCTCGGCCCGCTTCTTCTTGTCGAGTGCCTCGGCGCGCAGGCGGTCCGCCTTCTTGCGCAGCTCGTCGGCGTTGGCGCCGCGACGCTCGGCCTCGTCGGCGAGCGCCTTCGCGGCATCGGCCTCGCGATTCGCGGCGTCCGCCTCGTTCTTGCTCTCGGCCGCCTCGGCGCGCGCGGCCTGCGCCTTCTCGCGCATCTCGGCGGCGTCGCGCGCGCTGCGCTGCAGCTGCGCCCACACGACCGCGCCGCCGATCACGAACACGAGCACCGAGATCATCGCGACCGTCGCGGCGCGGTGGCGGCGCGCCCACCGGCCGATCCGGCCGGTCAACGAGTAGCGATGCGAGAACACGAGGTCGCCGTGCAGGTACTGCTTCAGCGCGAGCACGAGCTCGTCCGAGGTGAACCGGTGCGCCGGATCGTGCGCCATCGCGCGCGAGATGATCCCGGACAGCTCGGGATCCTTCTCCATCGCGGGCGGCGGCGGGTTCTCGCCCTTCAGCCAGTCGAGGAACGCGAGCAGCTGCTTCGCGCGCTCCGGCCCCTCGACCGCGCGCCACTCGAACGGCGTGCGTCCGGACACCACCTCGTAGAGCGTGATCCCGAAGCTGTAGACGTCGAAGCTCGGATCCGCCTGGCGGCCCTGCGTCTGCTCGAGCGGCAGGTACGGCGGCGTGCCGGCGCTGATCGTCACCATGCGGCCCGACATCGACGGCGGCTGGTCGTTGATCGTCGCGGCATCGTCGGTGAGCGCCGGCGCATCGAGATCGCGGGCGATGCCCCAGTCGATCAGCGTCGCCTCGCCGCGCTTGCCGAGCAGGATGTTGTTCGGCGTGCAGTCGCGGTGGACGATCCGCCGCTCGTGCGCGTACGCGAGCGCCTCGGCGATCGACACCAGGCTCGACAGCAGCTCGAGCCGCTCGCGGGTCAGCGGCTTGCCCTCGCGCTGCTCGCGCTCGGCGAGCTCGTCGAGCCGATCGCGCAGCGACGTGCCCTCGACCCGCTCGAGCACGCAGAACGGCCAGCCGACCGTCGACTTGCCGAGCTCGTGGATCGTGACGATCGACGGATGCTGCAGCTTCGCGAGGATCCGTGCCTCCGCGGTGACGCGGCGCTGGAACATCTCCGCCATGCCGGGCGCGAGCCCTTCGTCCTCGCGCGGCGCCTTCAGGATCACGCGGCGGCCGAGCCGCTTGTCCTCGCCGACGAAGATCTGGGCCATCCCGCCGCGCGCGATCGGATCCGCCGGCCACTTGAACGCGTTCTCGGTGACGAGACCCTTCGGGAGATCGAGCGGGATCGGCGCGCTGTGGTCATCGGCCGAGATCACCGAGCGGCACATCGCGCAGCTCGCGAGGTGCTCGCTGATCGATGGATGAGAGGCTTCCCGTAGCTCGGCGAGCGTGGGGTGTTTCTCGCCCGAGAGCGACATCTGCGTCGGGTCGGTCTCCATAGCCGGCGAGTCTATCGCCAGCGACGAGAAATCGCCCGAATCGTTCACGCAGGTACATGTTCCGCGTGAACGCCAGTTTTTTCGCGGGCGTCGAGGGTCAGCGATGTTCGCCCGTTACGGGCGCGCGCCGATCAGTGGTCGTGGTCGCAGTCGGGGCCGTGGACGTGGCCCTCTTCGTCGTGCGACGGCGCCTCGGGCACCGGGGTGCCCTGCTGCGTGAGCTTCTCGACCTCGGTCACCGTCGCCTTGCCGACGAGGAAGTCGAGCACCTTGTCCTGGCGTAGCGAGTACTGGACATTGTCGAGCCGGCCGTCGCGCTGCCACTCGGCGCGCAGCTTCGCGGGCGGCATGTTGCGCGCCTTCGCCGTCGCCTCGATGTGCTTGCTCAGCTCCTCGTCGGTGACGGTGATGC
This sequence comes from Kofleriaceae bacterium, assembly GCA_035715365.1. Taxonomy (GTDB): domain Bacteria; phylum Myxococcota_A; class Polyangia; order Haliangiales; family Haliangiaceae; genus JABFXX01. The sequence goes on from DASTLB010000052.1 coordinate 148,982, forward strand.
CTTCCTTGTCGGCGATCGCCTCGAGCAGCAGCTGGCCGCGCACCTCGTCGGCGCCGGCGGGCCGCAGCTTCTCGCGCAGCGACTCGTCGAGCCCGGGGTTGCCGCGCTCCGGCTTCATGCCGAGCATCTGGCGCAGCCGCGCGTACTGCATCTCGACCGCGCGCTCGACGAGCGACGACGCGACCGGGATCTGGTTCTTCTTGATCAGCTCGCGCAGCACGGCCTCGCGCGCCTCGCGATCGATCGTCTGGCGCTCCTTGTCCTCGAGCTCCTGGCGCAGCGCCGCGCGCAGGCCGTCGAGCGTGTCCGCCTTGCCGGTGTCCTTCGCGAACTCGTCGTCGAGCTCCGGCACGTCCTTCGCGCGGACCTCGAGCACGGTCACGGTCAGGTTCGCCTTGCGGCCGCGGATCGTCTCGTCCTTGTGATCCTCGGGCACCTCGATCTCGAGCGGCTTGTCCTTCGTGTCGATCGGGATCCCGATCAGCGCCTGGCGCATGCCCGGCAGCGGCTCGCGCTCCTCGTCGTCGAGGTCGACCGCGAACTGCGGCTGGTTGATCTGGTGCTCGCCGATCGTGCCGGTCACCGACAGCCCGACGATGTCGCCGGGAGCGGTGACATCGCGGCCCTCGATCGGACGCAGCTCGGTGTGCTCGCGGCGCAGCTGCGCGAGCGCCTCGTCGACCGCCGACTCCGGAATGTTCAGCTTGCGGCGCTCGATCGGCAGCGCGGTGTACTCGGTCGGCACGACCTCGCCGCGGACCTCGATGATCGCCTGGAACGTGAACGGCTGCCCCTTCTTGATCGCGGCGGCCTCCTCGACGCGCGGCTCGGCGACCGCGGCGAGGTTGTGCTCCTGGTTCGCGCGGAAGAACGACTCGCGGACGAGCTCGTAGGCGACCTCGGCGTTGACGCGCGGGCCATAGACCTGCTCGAGCACCGGGCGCGGCACCTTGCCCTTGCGGAATCCCTTGAGCGCGACGCCTTTGCCGAGCTCGCGATACGCGTTGCCGAGCTTCTGGCTCACGGTCTCCCAGGGAATCTCGACAAACATCTTCTTCTCGACGGGCGAAACGTCTTCGATACGGACCTGCATGGGGGCAGGCGGGCTTACCACACCGCAGCGCGGAGTGCCTAGCCCACCGGACCGTCGACGCGATCAGCCGCGCAATCGATACGTTGGCTCGCCGCCGTGGGGCTCACCGGGCTCGATCAAATCGAGGTTGTAAGCCTCGAGCTTCTTCGTCAGCTCTTCCATATAGGAAACGGCATCCGCGAGATCGAGCATCTGGCCGATCGCGCGTGCGGTGAGCTCGCCGTCGCCGAGCGCGTTCAGCACGCGGCGCTCGCCCGGATCGATGTGGAAGTCGTGCGGCACCACGCGGTCGACGAGCCGTCCGAGCTTCGCCGAGACCTGCGGCGCGAGGCCGAGCCGGACGACCGCCGACTGCGCGCCCGAGCCCGACGTGTAGCCGAGCGCGGTCCCGCGGTTGCCGAGCGGCGGCTGGCGCGTGCGCGAGCGAGCGCGCGGCATCGGCGTGGTCCGGATGTCGGGGTTCGACGGCGGCGCGACGTGCGCGTGGACCGGCGCGTGGTGATGCGCCGCCGCCTGGAGCTGCGGGACGATCGTCGCGGCCTGGTGCGCCGGGATTCGCGCGGCGGCTGCGGGCGCGATGTAGTCGATCTGCGGCGGTTGCGCGATCTCGCGCTTTGGCAAGATGCGCGGCGCGCCCGGGCCCCAGTTCGCGGTCGGCTCGCGATCGAACGTCGCTTCCTCGTCGGCGAGCCGCGGCGGGTTGCCCTTCGAGCCCGCGAGCCGGCGCGCCGCGGACTCGAGCTGGTGCTTGATCTCCTGCGCGCGGTTGTCGCCGTCGTTCGGGGTGATCGGGACGTGGACGCCCCACGGGCCGTTCGCGTCGACGCCGGCGGGGCCGATCGCGAGCTCCTGGCCGTGCAGCACGATCGTCGGCGCGGTCTGGTCGCGGCTGTCGGCGTAGGCGCGCATCAGCACGCGCTGCTCGGCCCACTTCTCGCTGACGACCATCACCGATCGATAGTGGCTGACGCTCGACGCGGGACTGCGCAGCCAGGTATCGACGATCCGGATCGCAGCCATGCCCTTGGCCACATCATAACCAATCGCGGCGCGCTCGTGGCACGCTGGCCCACCATGACGCGCGCGGAATCCGCGGATCGCTTCGTCTTCGTGGGCGTGCTGGCGGTGCTGGTGCTCGGCGCCGCCGGCGGGCCGGGGTGGTGGAACGTCGCCCTCGACGGGGTGATCGCGGTCGATCTCGAGCGCACCGCGAGCGCACCGCTCTACGGCGTCCTCGCCGGGGCGTTCGCGCGGCTGCCGGTCGGCGAGGTCGGGTTCCGGCTCGCGCTGCTGAGCGCGCTGGCCGGCGCCGGCGTGATCGTCGGTGTGATGCGCGCCGCACGTGCGCTGTTGCCGCGCGATCCGATCGCGAGCGTCGCGCCCGCGGTGCTGCTGCTCGTGACGCCCGCGGTTCGCGACGCCGCCGGGTTCGCGGGATCCTCGATCGTCGTCGCGCTCGGCGTCGCGTGGACGGCCGCTTTCGGGCTCGAGCACGCGCGCGCACCGTCGCCGGGTCGCGCGCTGCGCGTCGTCGCCGCGGTCGCGGTCGTCGTCGGGTGCGCGCCGTGGCTCGGCGTGCTCGTCGCGGCAGTCGCGGCGGCGTGGCTGTGGCGCCGTCATCCGGAGGCAAGCCGCGTCCACGTGCTCGTCGTCGGCGCGGTCGCGCTCGGCATCGCGATCACGGTGCTGTGGATCGGTGCGCTCGGCCGGCTGCCGGGCGCGGCGTTCGATGCGAGCGCGACCGTCGAGGCGGTCAGCCGCGGCGCCGGGGCGGTCGTGCTCGGCGCGGGGTTGCTCGGCGTCGCGTTCGCGGCGGTCACCGGGTTGCCGGCGATCCGCTGGGTCGCAGGGCTGCTCGCGGTCGTCGCGCTCCACGCGTTCGCGGTCGATCACGATCCGGTGCCGACGCTCGCGGTGCTCGCGATCGCGGCTGCGGTGATCCCGAGCGCCGTCGTCCGCTTCGTCGGCACCGAGCGCCGGCACGTCGTCGCGGCGGTCGCGGGCGCGCCGCTCGTGCTCGGTGCGCTGCTCGCCGGCCCGGCGTTCGGCGTCGACGATCCGGACAACGCACCGGCGCGGCTCGCGGCCGATGTCACCGGCAGCTTGCCGCCGGGGCCGGGCGTGTTCGTCGCGAATCGCCCGACGACGTGGGCCGCGGTCGAGTACGCGCAGCGCGTCGCCGGCTACCGTCCCGATCTCGAGCTTCCACCGCCGCTGCCGCCGGGCACCGCCGCGGCGCTCGCGGTCAACTCGATGCGCGGAGGGCAGATCGTCGGCTCCGAGGTGCCGGCGTTCGGCGATGCCCAGGTCCACCTCTATCCGCAGCTCGCGTTTCCGCGCGGCCGCGGCTTCCAGCTGCTGCTCGCGCCGCCGGCGGTCGGTGCGCCGATCCCGCTCGTCGCGCGGTATCGCTCGCAGCTCGGCGCGCAGCAGGCGACGCTGCTCGCGCTCGAGCGCGCCCGCTACGAGCAGCAGATGGGACGGCTCGCGCTCGCCGCGCGCGCGGCCGGGCTGACCGAGCGGTTCGGCGCCGCGGACCTCGCGATGCTGTCGACCACCGCGCCCTCGCCCGCGCGCCCGGAGCTGTTTCGCTTCGTGCCGAACCTCGACGGTCTGCCGCCCGGGCCGTGGCTGCTCGATCTGCTCGGCGACGACCTCGCGTGGATGGCGGGCATCGACACGCCGCTCGTCGACGCGCCGCGCGCGCGCCGGCTGCACGGCCTGTGGCGCGCACTGTGGCGCAACGAGATCCAGCGCTCGGATCCGCGATTCGCCGAGCTCGGCCGCGTCGCCGTCGACGCGACCGACGAGATGCTCGCGACGCTCAAGCGCGCGTCACCCACACCGTCGCCATAGCCGAAAAAAAAACCGCCGATAACCTGGGGGAGGTTACCGGCGGGACCCGCTGGAACGCGGGGGTCTTGGCGACACGACTCGTGCGGGTGGAACACGAGAAGGCGCCGTGGAATACGGACCGCGAATACTGCACTCTCGATACCAGGTGGTCGCGCGAGCGCGTTCGTGGAGTTGCACGCCACTCGACCCTCGGCGCCTGCGCAGGAAAGCCACAGCGAGCGAATTCGCCCGGTGCAGTTTTTCAGGACGCTCGACGTCTTTACCGTGACTTGAGGTGGCATCCGCGCTGCACCTGTATGGCGTATGCCGCGCAATCAACGCCACGTCCCACAGAGCTACGACGATATCGTGCGCGCGACGGTGCCCGATCCGGATAGCTCGTTTCGTCCGACCCACGAGCAGGAAGCCGAGTCCGGCGAGGAGTTCCGGTCCGGTCGCATGGCGGCGCAGATGACGGCCGACGAGCAGGAGCTCTATGCCCGCGTCGCGTCGGTGCTGCTCGGCGAGGAGTCGCTCGGGGACATCGGGTTCGAGGTCGACCGCGACCGGCTGATCCTGCACGGCAGCGTTCGCGATGCGGCGGCGTTGCGGCGGATCGAGCGGCTCGTCGAGGACATCGACGGGGTGCGATCGATCGATAACCGGATCGTCGTGGACGCCGCGTGATGTCGGCGCCGCACGCCCCCGAGCGCTACACCCCGGTCTGCGATGCAGCGGCGAACGTGCGGTGCCTGAAGGATGTGTTTGCCCGGTTCTCGCGCCGGGTCGCGAACGCCGTCGGCTCGCCGCTCGCGTTCCTGATCGCCGCCGGGGCGATCGTCATCTGGGCCGTGCTCGGTCCCGCGTTCGATTACTCGGAAGGCTGGCAGCTGGTCGTCAACACCGGCACGACGATCGTGACGTTCCTGGTCGTGTTCATGATCCAGAGCACCCAGAACAAGGACTCCAAGGCGCTGCACCTCAAGCTGGACGAGCTCATCTACGTCATGTCGAAGGCGCGCAATCAGCTGATCGATTGCGAGGACCTTCCGGACGAGGAGCTCGCGAAGCTCGATGCCGAGTTCCAGGCGATCCGGAATTCGGATCCCGATCCGCCCACCCCGGCGCCACCCGTCGGGACCCGGATGCAGGCTCGCCCACGCCGGAGCTGAGGCTCTTGCGCGCAGTAGGGCGCGCATTCTCGCACGCTGCGCGCGAGCGCACGGTGTTCGCGAGGCGTCCGACCACGAAACGCGTACCTGCGCGACTTCGAGTTCGGCATCCATCTGGCATGTACGCTGCACCGACCGAATGCATAACCCTTAGGAGAGTAAGACTATGTTTTCCTGGGCCATTGCATTCTTTGTCATCGCACTGATCGCAGCTCTGTTCGGCTTCACGGGCCTCGCCGCTGGTGCAGCGGGCATTGCCAAAATCATCTTTATTGTCGCGCTCATCCTGGCGATCGTCAGCTTCGTCGCTGGTCGCCGCCCCGCCGTATGAGCGTGGATTGAGGGTCTAGGGGTTACCTGGACTCGTAGGCGGTAGAAAGGTAAGACCTCGCAGTGAACGGAACCATCCTGATCGTCGACGACGACGACGACACCGCCGTCCTGTTGCGCGACTCCCTGCGCAAGCGCGGCTTCGACGTCGATGCCGTCAATTCCGCACAGCAGTGCCTCGAGCACCTGCGGACCGATCCGGCCGACGTGGTCGTGACAGACGTGCAGATGTCCGGAATGTCCGGCATCGAGCTCTGTCAGGAGCTGCGTCAGCGGTATCCGGATCTGCTGCCGCTCGTGCTCACGGGCCAGGGCGGCCTCGAGACCGCGATCGCCGCGATTCGCGCCGGCGCCTACGACTTCATCACCAAGCCGGTGAAGGTCGACGCGCTCGCGATCGCCGTCGGTCGCGCGCTCGAGCACCTGTCGCTGAAGCGCGAGGTCAAGCGCCTGCGCTCGGCCGCCGACCGCGACATCCCGATCGACGGCATCGCCGGCAATAGCCCCGCGATCCGCGAGACGATCGAGATGATCCGGCGCGTCGCCGATAGCGATGCGACCGTGCTGGTGACCGGCGAGTCCGGTACCGGCAAGGAGCTCGTCGCCCGCGCCCTCCACAACCTGTCGCCCCGTCGCGACCAGCCGTTTGTCGCGGTGAACTGCGCGGCGATGCCGGCGCCGCTCCTCGAGAGCGAGCTGTTCGGTCACGTCCGCGGCGCGTTCACCGACGCGAAGCGGTCGCGCGCCGGCCTGTTCGTGCAGGCGGGAGCCGGCACGATCTTCCTCGACGAGATCGGCGAGATGCCGACCGAGATGCAGGTCAAGCTGCTGCGCGTCCTCCAGGAGCGCAAGGTTCGGCCGGTCGGCGGTGACGAGGAGGTGCCGTTCGAGGCGCGCGTCGTCACGGCGACGAACCGCGATCTCGAGACCGAGGTCGAGGAGAAGCGCTTCCGCGAAGATCTCTTCTACCGCATCAACGTCGTCGCGATCCCGGTGCCGCCGCTGCGTGCCCGTGCCGGCGACATCCTGCTGCTCGCGCAGTACTTCCTGAAGCGGATCGCCGCGCGCACGAACAAGCCCGTGCAGGGCATCTCGGGTCCCGCGGCGCGCCTGCTGATGGACTACGACTGGCCGGGCAACGTCCGCGAGCTCGAGAACTGCATGGAGCGCGCGGTCGCGCTGTGCCGCCTCGACGAGATCACCGTCGACGATCTGCCGGCGAAGGTGCAGGAGCACCAGAGCTCGAAGATCGTGATCACGACGGAGTCTCCGGGCGAGCTGATCACGCTCGACGAGATGGAGCGCCGCTACGTGCGCCAGGTGCTGAACGCGGTGGGCGGCAACAAGACGCATGCCGCGCGCATCCTCGGGATCGATCGCCGGTCGCTGTACCGCCGGCTCGAGGAGCCGCGTCACGAGTCCAAGCCCGCCGACAACCATTCGCCGGCGCCGCGGGCCGCCTCCCCGACCACGCCACCTCCGGCGTCGTCGAATGGAGCGTCTCACGCACCGCCGAACGGGGCGTCGGGAGCGGGCGGCAACGTCAGCCACCCGGGTGAAGCAGAGAGAACTTGAGCTAAGGTGGCAGCATGAAGACGCAGCGGATCCACCTCCTGCTTGTCGAGGACGATGATCTGGACGTCATGAACGTCCACCGCGCCCTCGCCCAGGCGCCCGAGGTTGCATCGATCACCGTCGCTCGCGATGGGATCGAGGCGCTCAAGCTGCTGCGTGGCGCCGAGCTGCCGATGGAGCGGCTCGTGATCGTGATCGATCTGCGCATGCCACGCATGTCGGGACTGGATCTGCTGCGCGAGCTGCGCGCGGACACTCGCCTCAAGCGGCTGCCGACGGTCGTGCTCACCACGTCCGACGATCCGCACGATCGCGATGCAGCGTTCTGTCTCGGCGCTGCTGGCTACTTCGTGAAGCCTGCCGCTCCGGGACGATTCCGACAGATCATGGATGCGATGCGCAGCTACTGGTCGGTCGCGGAGTTCGCTCCGCCGCCGCTTCAGGACGCAGCCAAATCATGACAGACCGTGTCCGCATCCTGATGATCGACGACGATGTCGTCGATCGGATCGCGATCCGTCGTGCGATCGAACAGAGCGGGCTGCTCGCAGAGGTCGACGAGGCCAGCAACGCGCAGGAGACGCTCGCGAAGGTCAAGCAGCAGAGCTACGACTGCCTGCTGCTCGATCACGATCTGCCCGGCACGACCGGCATCGAGCTGACGAAGCAGCTGCGCGCGGCCGGCGATCTGACGCCGATCGTGTTCGTGACCGGCCAGCAGAACGAAGAGCTGCTGCAGCAGGCGGTCGATGCCGGCGTCACCGACTTCTTTCCGAAGGGCGATCTGTCGCCACGCCGGCTCGCGCTGCGGATCCGGTTCGCGATCCGGATCGGCCGCGCCGAGGCGGAGTCGACGAAGTCGCTCGCGAAGGCGAACCAGGCGGCGCGCGCGCGCGACGACGTGCTCGCTGTCGTGTCGCACGACCTGCGCGGCCCGCTGCACGCGATCAGCCTCGCGTGCGAAGCACTGCGCGAGGAGACCACCGGGGATGCCGCGCGCTATCTCGGTGCGATCGAGCGTGCCTCGCAGCGCGCGGAGCGCCTGATCAGTGACCTGCTCGAGGCGAGCGCGATCGAGAACGGTGCGCTGCAGCTGACGCGCGGCACCGTCGACGCGGCCGCGATCATCAAGCAGGCCGCGGCCGATCACGAGCTGCTCGCGAAGGAGACCGGCGGCAAGATCAACGCGCACGTGCCCGACGAGACCACGCTGGTCTCTGCGGATCGCGATCGCGTGCTCCAGGTGCTGGCGAACCTGATCGGCAACGCGCTCAAGCACGCGCGCGGCGCGCCGATCGACATCTCGCTCGAGCGCAACGGCAAGGAAGCGATCATCGCGGTGCGCGACCAGGGCCCCGGCATCTCGGATGCCGAGCTACCGCACGTCTTCGATCGCTACTGGAGTGGCCGCACGAAGAAGGGCGGCGCCGGCCTCGGGCTCGCGATCGCCAAGGGCATCATCGACGCCCACGGCGGTCGCATCAACGTGGCGAGCAAGCACGGCGAAGGCGCCGAGTTCTCGTTCACACTCCCGCTCGCGCGCTCGACGACGAACTGAAGTTCCATCGCTGTGCACACGCTGCGCGCTCCACGTGCGCTACGTGGTCACCGTGCGCCGTCGCCACGAACGGGAGTCGGAACTCGTTGGAGTCTCACTGACGATTCGTGGCACGTCGCGTGCTGTATGCGGCCGCATGGCCGTCGTCACCAAGCCGCTCTCGATCACCAGGATCGCCGACCATCCCCGCTTCCTGGAGACCGTCGTCGGGCGGTTGCTCGAGCTGGTGGTGCACTCGGTCGAGGGCATCCGCGATCGCATCACGCCGGCTCGGATCCGTACGACGGTTCACTGAACGTGCAGCTCGGCTTCCCCGAGGCGGAGCCATACCGGATCGCCGAGCGTCGGCTCGCCGACCCGCAGCGCGATCGCGTCCGGCTCGCGATGCTCGCCGAGGTCGGCTTGCTGTTCGCGACGCGCGACGATCACGTCGCGATCCTCCAGCGCGTCGCCGACGTCGCGGTGCCCGGGTTCGCCGACAAATGCACGGTGTACCTGCGCGACCCCGCGGGTCAGCTCGAGCAGATCGCGCTGAAGCAGGCGGATCCGAACAGCGGCGCGATGACGTCGCACCTCGTGGTGCCGATGATCGTGCGCGAGCGCGTGATCGGCGTGCTCGGCCTCGCGCGCTGCAAGGCGCCGACGTACGACCGCGACGACCTCGCGTTCGCCGAGGAGCTCGCGCGCCGGATCGGGCTGTACCTCGCGCACGCGATGCTGCTCGCCGATCAGAAGCGGTTGATCGCCGAGCTCGAGCGGACGAACCGCGACCTCGATCAGTTCGCGTCGGTCGCGAGCCACGATCTGCGCGCGCCGCTGCGCGGCATCCATCACCTCGCGCAGATCCTCGAGGAGGAGCTCGCGACGCGGCTCGACGACAAGACGCGCCCGCTGTTCGGGCTGCTGCAGAGTCGCGTGCGCCGTCTCGAGGACATGATCGAGGCGGTGCTGCGCTACGCGCATGCCGGACGGATCACCGAGGCCGAGACCACGGTCGATGTCGGCAAACTCGTCCACGAGGTGATCGGCCTGCTCGATCCGCCGGACGCCGCGACGATCGACGTCGCGCCGCTGCCGGTGCTGACGACGGTACGGTTCGCGCTCCACCAGGTGTTCCTGAATCTGATCGGCAACGCGCTCAAGCATGCGCGCAAGCCGGATCTCCGGATCGAGATCGGCGCGGCGCAGGTCGGCGACGCCTGGCAGCTGTTCGTGCGCGACGACGGCCCCGGGATCGCACCCGAGCACCACGAGCAGATCTGGGGCATGTTCCGCACGCTCGAGTCGCGCGACGTCGCCGAGCACACCGGGATGGGGCTCGCGATCGTGCGCCGGATCGTCGAGTCCGCGGGCGGCCGGGTGTGGATCGAATCCACGCTCGGTGCCGGTGCGACGTTCCACTTCACGTGGCCCGCTCGACCACCGCGCTGGCGAAGTCCGACGACGGGGTAGGCGTCGTGACCACGCGCGCGAGGCTGTCACGATCGAGCGCGGCGGACCGTGCGCTTCGCCAGGCAGCCGCGGCCGCCCGGTCCTTTTTCATATCTGGCTCGCTCGCCGGGCTTCGATCGCAACGGCGTGACCGCGTGGTCGTCCCGGTGGCACCTACCTTGCGTCAAGCGGACGTATGCCGCGCCCCACTCACATCGATCCCGACGATCCACGCCACGACCGCTCCTCGAACGTCGAGGACGAGCGCACGCGCGACCCTCAGGGCAATCCCGACGACTACGAGGACGTCGAGCACGCGCGCGAACAGCGCGTCTCGCGCGCCGCTTCCCCGGAGGCGGACGAGGAAGAGCTCGCCGAGGACGATATCCTCGAGGAGCTCGACGACGACGACGACGACCTCGATGACGATCTGCGTCGCATGGAAGGCCCCGACGCCTGAGCTAGTCGTCGGCCGGGACCTGCGCCCGGAGCTGGGCGGTCGCCGGGGTCTCGTCGCCATCGACGAGGCCCGGGATCGAATCCTCGAACTGGAAGTAGTGGTACGTCGGCTCGCTCGTGGTCTCGCGCAGCTTCGCGATCGCGGCGAGCACGTCGGTCGCGGTCGGCCGGTGCTCGAAGTTCTTGATCAGCATCCGCTCGACCAGATCGACAAGTCCCCACGGCGCGTCGGGGCAGCGCGGCGCGAGCGCCGGGATCGGCTTGTTGAGGTGCTGGACGAGGATCTCGACCGACGTCGCGCCGAGAAACGGTGGCCGGCCGGCGAGCGCCTGGTACGCGACGACGCCGAGCCCGTAGACATCGCAATGGCCTTCGGTCGGACCGCCGCGCGCCTGCTCCGGCGACATGTACGTCGGCGTTCCGATCGCCTCGTTCATGTTCGTGTAGCGCGCGCCGGCGAGGTGATGCGCGATGCCCCAGTCGATGACGCGCACCGGGAACGCGGGATCGTTGGGGGTCAAAAAGATGTTGTCGGGCTTGAGATCGCGATGCGTCACGCCGCGGCGATGCGCAGCGGCGAGCACCGCGGACACGCTGCCGAGGATCTCGAGCACCTCCTCGTGCGGGAGCACGTGTTGCTGCTGGATCCGCTCGGACAGGGGCGAGCCCTCGACGAGCTCCATCGCGATCCACGGTCGGCCGTCCGACAGCACGCCACACTCGAAGAATCGCGGGATGCCGGGATGCGAGACCGACGCGAGGATGCTCGCCTCGCGCATCATGCGATCGACCGAGCGATCGATCGCGAGTTGATCTTCGCGCAGCACCTTGAGCGCGACGAGCTGGTGGTTGAGCGCGTGGCGCGCGCGGTAGACCCAGCCCATCCCACCGGTGCCGACCAGGTTCTCGATCCGGTAGGCCGACACCAGATCACCTGTCCGGAGCGTGCCCTCGTGTCCTTCCGTGACGCTCTGGACGGTCGTGACCATACTGCCGACGCGAACAGCGAGCACACCACGTGCCAGCAAAGCTCGGTGTCGATAGGAGCGCGTGCGCGTCGGCCACAGGCACGCAGCAGGCGCGCATCGAACAGCAACTTGGACCACGAAAATGTCCGGCGTGGTTCCTGCAGCGAGCGTCCGTCATGACGTCCGAACCCCTCGCCGAGCTCGGGCCCAACGCCATCGTCGGCTCGTATCGCATCGTCAAGGAGATCGGACGCGGTGGCATGGGAACCGTCTACGAGGCCGTCCACACGATCTTGCCGCGTCGCGCGGCGATCAAGGTCATGCACGGCGAGCTGCGCCGGCATCCCGGCATGGCGACGCGCATCGTGCAGGAGGCCTCGATCCTCGAGGACATCCGGCACCCCGGTATCGTCCGCGTGTACGAGTGCAACGTGCTGCCCGATCTGCGGCCGTGGATCGCGATGGAGCTCGTGCAAGGCGAGACGCTCGCGAGCCGCGTCCACTACGCGTCGCGGCTTCCCGCCGTCGAGGTCGCGACGCTACTGTCCGAGGTCGCCGACGTGCTCGCATCGGTGCACGCGCGCGGCGTCGTGCATCGCGATCTCAAGCCCGACAACTTGCTGCTGACGCCGAGCGATCGCGACTTCCCGCTGCGCGTGATCGACTGGGGCGTCGCGCGCCTCGGTCCGCAAGGCCGGCTCACCCTCGACGGGCTGACGCCCGGCACGCCGATCTACATGTCGCCCGAGCAGGCGACCGGCAAGAACATCGCGGCGCCGTGCGATATCTACTCGCTCGGCGTCATCGCGTACGAGGCGCTCACCGGCCATCCACCGTTCGACGGCCGCACGCTCGCCGAGGTCGTGTGCATGCACCTGACGAGCGATCCCGAGCCGCTGCACGGACGCTGCGATGCGCCGGCGTCGCTCTGCCAGCTGATCCATCGCATGCTCGACAAGGATCCGACGCTGCGCCCGGTCTCGATCGAGGTCCGTCAGATCGCACGCGCGATCGCGCTCGAGCTCGCGTCGAGTGCGTACGAGGAGCTCGAGATTCGCGTCGAGCAGCCGGAGACGCCCGCGCGTCCCGCTGCGACGCGCGCCCGCCCGCGCGCCGCGCAGATCATCCCGAGCGACGAGGTGTTCATCGTCGATCCGGACTCGCTCGAGTTCGGGATCACCGAGATGCTGCCGGTCGTGCGCAAGCCGCGGTGGACGCCGGAGCTCAGCGCCGCCGTCCCTTCGCAGGTCTCGGATCCGCCGCAGAGCCGACCGATCACGCCGAACGGCGGCAGCGATGCGGTGGCGGGCGAGATCGTGCTGCTCGAGAAACGTCGTTAGCTGCTGAGCTCGCTTCGAAACTGTGCGCTGGTGCTACGAGGCGCGCGTGAGAACGCGCTCATCGTGAGTACTTCGTGAGAGTTGAGCGGGAGTGAGGCGATTGCGCTCGATGCGCGCTGTCGCCCACGCCGAAGCCTTCGCACGAGTACTACGACGCATTGCGCACGACGGGCCCATGCGCACGGAGACCGTTTCACGACATCAGTCGGTTAAGTGCCGGACGCGAAAGGCACGCAGCGTGCTTTTGTCGCTCTTCGACGCTTAACCAGGAGAGCTCCCCATGAACAACGGCAACCGCAACAACGGCATCACCGGCACCGGAACGGGCAACACGATGGCAGGCGAAGGCCGCCTCGAAGGCATCAAGGACAAGGTCCAGGGCCTCGTCGACCGCGGCCAGGAGAAGGCCAGCCACCTCAAGGACCGCGTGATGGACGTCAAGCAGCAAGCGGTGTCGCGCGGCAACGTGGCTCTCGATCGGGCGACCGACTTCATCCGCGCGAACCCGCTCAAGGCGGTCGGGATCGCATTCGGCGTCGGCTACCTCGGAATGCGTCTGTTCCGTCGCTAGTCGTCGCTGCACGCCGCCGGAGCGGCGGACTCGACGCGCGCGGGTCCGCCGCTCCGTCCGCGCATTTCTTTCAACGTTCGTTGCCCGAGGACGTCATGGATACCAACACTCGAGAGACCGATCAGAAGATCGAGCAAGCCAAGGCTTCGTTCAGCGCTCGCGCCGAGGAGCTCGGCCGCCGCATCAGTGACGTGCGTCAGAAGCTCGACATCAAGGGCCACATCGCGGCGCACCCTCACCTCGCGGTCGGCGCGGCGTTCGCGCTCGGCGTCGTGCTCGGCCTGGTCACGGGTGGCGGCGGACACAGCAAGGCGAAGCGGGGCTCGCGCCAGGACGAGGCGACCAAGCGGACGATCGGTGGCGCGATCGGCGGTGCGATCAGCGCGCTGTTGTTCGCGGCACTCAAAGAGGCGGCGGTGACCTACGCGAAGCACTACTTCGCGGGCGGGCCGGGCGTCGCGACCACCGGCACCGAGGCTGCGGCGTCGCGTCAGCCCGCGGTCGAGTCGTTCCTCGAGCACTGACCGCGCGGCTCAAAACCGCGTGCCGACGGCGAACCCGAGCGTCACGTGACCGACGCGTGACGTCAGCGGTGTCGTCGTCGACATCGAGCGCAGCGTCACGAATTCGAACCCCTGATCGAGGAACAGCGAGCCCGAGACCTTCGGGCCCTTCTTGATCAAGAACAGCGGCGCCCACAGAAACCCGAGCGCGCGCACGCGACCGGTCAGCTGCACGCCGGCGCCCACGCCGAGCGCGTGCCCGCCGTAGCCGTCGAGTGCGCCGTTCGCCTCGACGATGCTGCCGCCGCCGCGGACGTACGACTCGATCACCGCGTTGTCGGCGCGCACGAGCGGCGCGATCAGCTTCACGTCGACGCCGTAGTACGACAGGTCCGAGCGACCCGCCGCGGGCTCGCCACCGACGATGCCCTGCAGCGCGCCGTCCCGCGCGGTCTGCAGATCCGACGTGATCCACGGCTCGATCGCGAGCCAGCGCACCCGCGCGCCGATGCTCGCGCGCGTGCGCATCGCGTTGCCGACCATCGGCGCGAGGTCCCCGCGCGCCCGCCCGATGCCAAGCGACTGGCTGAAGTAGAGGCCGCTCGTCGGCTCGGCCTCGGCGCGCGCGCTCGCCCCGACGAGAGCGGCACAGATCACCAGGCACGCGCGCATGCCTTGAGGGCAGCAATGGCGATGCCAGCAAATCGCCGAGCTCAGCGTCGAGATTCCGCGCGCTTGCGGCGCGAAACGGTGGGCATTCTTCTGCGACCCCGCGGCACCTTTGTGCCACTGTAGTAGGGCCGGGGAGGAGCATGCATGATTGCTCGTTGGCTAGCTCTGTTCGCGATCTCGACCGGGGTTGCCGGATGTTTGGGTGACAGTCCGGGCGGGGACGACGACGGAGGGCCGCTCGGCGGCTCGCGAACCGTCACCGGCGAGGTCGTCGACTTCCAGACGAGCACGACGCTCGACGGGGCGACCAGCGTGTCGACCGCGGGCGTGGTCCCGGCGCCGCGCGTGACGTCGCAGGGCGCGAGCTTCACGATCGAGGGCATCCCCGATAACTCGACGTTCCAGATCCTCGCCGCGGCGCCGCCGACGCATCGCGCGACGTTCAGCCCCGCGGTCGAGGTCGTGACCACCGACGTCAGCGGGGTCAAGGCGCCGGTCGTCAGCGAGACGTTCCTCGCCGGGATCGCGAGCGCGTTCGGCGTCACGCCCTCCGCCGCGCGCGGCGTCCTGCTCGCGCGGCTCGTCGATGCGAACGGTGCGCCGCGCGCGGGCATCGCGAGCGACCAGCTCGTGCTCGCCGGCGGCGATGGCCCGCACTTCCTCGACGCGAACCTGATGGCGGCGCCCGCCGCGAAGCAGAGCTCGACGTCGGGCTGGGTCGTGTTCTTCGAGGTCGCGCCGGGGCTCGTGCAGCTCGGCGCCGCCGCTGCGCCGACCGTGACGCTCGACATGGCGGCGTCGCCGGTCAACGCCGGCGCCGTCACGCTCGCGACGATCGAGGTGATCGACGGCGCGCCGGTGCTGCCGACGAACGTGTCGTTCGCGAACCAGATCGTGCCGATCTTCTCGAACCGCGGCTGCATCGCGTGTCACTCGGGCGGTGGCATCGGCAAGGACCTCGGTGGCCTCAAGCTCGACGGTGGTACGAATTCGATCTACTCGGAGGTCGTCGACGAAGATCCCACGCGCGTCGTCAAGACGAACCCGCCGACGAGCCTCATCCTGACGATGCCGTCGCCGGAATCGCCGCCGGACACGCATCCGAACATCACGTTCGCGAGCGCGAACGATCCCGATTATCAGAAGCTCCTCGTGTGGATTCGCGAGGGCGCGAGAAACAACTGACGATCTGTTCGAGGAGCGTGATGAGACTATCGATCATTGGATTCGCGATCGCACTTGCCGCGTGCAGCAGCGATGCCGACAAGCTCGGCGTCGGCGCCGAATGCACCGCGAACGAGGACTGCCGCACCGACCTCAACCAGACCTGCCTGATGCAGTTCGCCGGCGGGTACTGCGGGATCCAGGGCTGCCAGGGTGACGCCGACTGCCCCGAGGACGCCGCGTGCGTCGCGCCCGGCGACGGCAACAACTACTGCTTCCGGATCTGCATCGACAAGGTCGACTGCAATGCGAACCGCACGGTCGACAACGAGTCGAACTGCTCGGCGAACATCACGTTCATCTCCGGCGCGCAGGGCCGCAAGGCGTGCATCCCGCCGAGCGGGACGTGATCACGGCGTCGGCCGCGTCACCGATGGCTTCTTCGAATCCGGCGTCGGCGGCTTGACCTGATCCGGCTTCGGCGGCGCGCCGGCGGCGTTCAGCTTGTCATCCTTCGACGGGATCACGTCGAACTTCGTCTTCTGGATGATCAGGATCAGGCAGTCCTTGCCCTGATCGCACGCCGACTGATGCTCGACCTTGCCCGGCATCGTGTAGTACGAGCCGGGCGGCAGCTTCTTCGCCTTCGTCGAGTCCTCGCCCTTGAGCCAGTGCGAGCTCGTGCCCTCGATCATCACGCCCTCGTAATCGCCGGTGTGCGAGTGCATCGGCTCGACCATGCCGGCCGGGATCTGCAGCAGGCCCATGTACGGCCCCTTCTTCGGATCGCCGGTCAGCGCGCCGAGCTTCGGACCGCCCGGCTGCGTGTCGAGCATCTTCACTTCCTCGCGCGCGAGATACGACGGCGACTTCGTCGCCTTGCCGACCGCGACGCCCGCGACGAACAGGCCGCCGGCGGCCGCCATCGAGAGCACGACCTTCGTGAGCTTCATACCGGAAAGTCGAACGTGTGGGGCCACCGCTCGCAAGCGGCCGGCCGCGACTATCACGCAGCGCTCATCGTCACTGCGTGAGCACCGCGTCACCTACGGAGTCTTCGCGGATACATTCATCGCATGGCGATCGAGTTCCTGTACGACTACGCGAGTCCGTACTCGTTCCTCGCGAACGAGACCCTCGGAGCCAAGCTTCCCGGTGCGGAGATCGTGTATCGACCGGTGTACCTGCGCGGCTTCGACGGATTCAAGACCGGCATTCCATTCACGGGAGCGAAGCTCGGCTGGATGATCAACGATCTGCGACGGTGCGCCGCCGAGCTCGCGATCGACTTTCGCGTCCCGCACTCGTTTCCGGTCAACGGGCTCTACGCGTTGCGCGGTGCGATCGCCGCCCAGCGCGCGGGCACGTTCGACGGCTACCACCCGACGATGTTTCGCGCGGTCTGGCAGCACAGCCGCGACATCTCGAGCGCAGCCGCGGTCGCCGCGCTCGCGACCGAGCTCGGCTTCCCCGAGATCGCGGGCCAGCTCGATGATCCGTCGATCAAGGACGAGCTACGCGCGAACACCGACGAGGCGATCCGGCGCGGCGTGTTCGGCGTCCCGACGTTCTTCGTCGGCGCCGAGCTATTCTGGGGCCACGACCGCATGCACCAGGTCGCGGCCGCCGCGGGGCTCAGCGCCGGCGCCGACGCCACGCCAGCATGAGGCCGGTCGCGGCGAGCAGCGAGAACGGCGCGGCCTGATCACCGCCGGCCGAGCAGCATCCACCGCCGCCGCCATCGCCGGTGTCCGGGTTGCCGGCGTCGTTACCCGGGAGGGCGCCGTCGCCGGGCGGAGGTGGACCGGCGTCGGGCGCGCTGGCTGACAGCGTGATATCGGCGCACCGGAAGTAGATGTCATCACTCGCTGCGTCGGTCGTGTACGGGCATTTGTCCGTCATCAGCTGGATCAGCTGCAATGTGCAGTTCGTGCACTCCATGTTCGGCAGCGTGATGTCGAGGCTCGTCGATCCGTCGGCGATGAAGTCCTTGAGTACGATCGCGCCGGTCGTCGGATCGACGCCTTCTTGATTCACCGTCGGGAAATCACAATTCGCAACACCGTTGGGACACGCGACCGAGCCTTTGCACAGGCCAGGTGCCGCGGGCGGGATCGGGAACTTCTCGCCGTCGGGCTGGAATGCGATCCGGAAGTGCCCCGGGTGGTTGATCGTCTCCGTCCAGGTCACGGTGATCGTCGAGCCCGGAGCAAACGTGCTCGTGCGATCGGGATGGTCGGCGCGCACCCAGTTCGCGGTCCCGCAATGCTCGAGCTTCTGATCCGTCAGGTTGCGCTCGAGCGGAAAGCTCATGTTGATGTGCGCCGATGCGATGCTCGGCACCAAGACCAGACCCCAGGCAAGTGCACGCATGGCCGCGATTGCACCCCACGACTGCCGCGAATGCAACGCTCGTGTCAGCCGAGGATCTGACGGACACGCTCGAGCATGTGATCCATGCCCTGGTCCTTCGAGATGAAGCCGTCGACGCCGGCCGCGTTGGCGCGCGCCGCGAGATCGTCGGGCGGCAGGCTCGAGAACAGGTAGATCGGGATCGTGACGCCGCGCTCGTGACGCAGCACCATCGCGACGTCGTCGCCGAACAGCTCCGGCATCTGGACGTCCATCAGGATCAGGTCGTGGCCGTCGACCCCGGCGGCGATCAGCTCGCCGAACGTGCTGCACGCGGTCACGCGGAACCCGGCCTCGGTCAGCGTGTGGACAGCCGCGGCCTGGATGATCGGGCTGTCTTCGACGAGGAGGATCCGCTTGGCCATCGTGCGCTCACCACAGGATCTCGTCGCACAGCGCGGTCAGCCGCTCCGGCAGGTGGTCGATGCCTTCTTGCTTCGAGAGATACGCGTCGGCGCCGACCGCGCGCGCGACCTCCTGGAGCTCGCGATCGGGCGCGCTCGAGCACAGCACGATCGGGATGCGCGCGGTCGTGATCTGCTGGCGCAGCCACTGGCAGAGCTCGACGCCGGTCATCTCGGGCATGTAGAGGTCGGTCACGATCAAGTGGGGCTTCCAGGTCGACAGCGTGTGCTGGAACGCGCGCAGCGAGCTGACGGCACGTACGTCGAACCCTGCCGACGACAGCAGGGATGCCTCGTAAGCGAGCACGATCTCGCTATCGTCGATCAACAACAATCGTCTGCGGTCGTTCTCGGGCATGAACGCTTCCATCCAAGTCCCACAATCGGCCGCTCGCTGCAAACGTGAGCGGGTACTCCCGGCCACGAGCTGCGGGCGCGTGTGGATTCAGTGGCCGTCGTGCGATAGCTCGCACACGTCGAGCGCGAGCTGGCGGGCGCGCTGGGCCATCGCGGTGCGCAGCCGGATCACCTGCTTGGGATCGGTATGGCGCCGCGCGGTGATGCGGAGCTCGCGGACGCTCGCCGGCAGGACGTCGAGCAGGCCGATCGCCTGGTCGACGAGCCACTCGCTCCATCGGTTCTTCGCGGTCGTCGGTCCGACCTCGAGCTCGACGCGCTCGTACCCGCGGTCGCCACGATCGAGGCGCAGCATCGTGCCCGAGCTCGTCGTCGGCGACAGCTCGAACACGAGCGTCGGGACCGGCGCCTCGCGCAGCGCGCTGTCGAACCAGCGCAGCGGGGCGCGCTCGTGATCGGCCTCGTACGCGAACCCGAGCGTCGCGAGCCGGCGCGCGACCGGCGACGCGAGCAGCTTCGCGGCGACGAGCTCGGGCTCCTCGGCGACGACGAGCGATCGCAGGCGCGGCAGCGCGGCGCAGCTGCACAGCGCGGCGAGCTCGTCGGCCTGCGGCACGTGGACCCAGCGACGCAGCGAGCCCGGGCGTACCGACTCGTTGCGCTCGAGCGCGTCCTCCCAGTGGCGATCGCTCGCGATCCCGGTGTAGCGCAGCTCTTCGATCGGACGCTCGGTGCCGACGAGCAGGTCGTGCCACGAAGACTCGAGGCCCTCGTGATTACGCGCGTCGTACGAGACGAACGAGAGGCGGCGCAGCGATCGCATGACCGGGTGCAGCGCGATCAGCGCCGAGCCTTCGATCGCGCGCACGGTCGCCCACGCGGGGTGGCCGGCGAGCTTCTTCACGCGATCGATGAACCGGTTCTCGATCCGGCACTCGGCGAGGAAGCCGCGCTCGAATGCGAAGCCGCTCGCGATGATCGGAGCGAGCTCGCCGAGCCATTGCTTGCCGTGGGCGTCGAGCAGCTCCTTCTCGCGGCGGCGCAGCTCGCGATCGTCGGGCCCGCGCGCGAGCCGGAGCTGGAGGCTGACGAGCTCGCCGCGTGGATCGCTACGCTCGAGCAGCGCATCGGCATAGACGAGGCGCGGCGCGTCGTCGTCGGGCGCGTCGTAGACCGCCTGCAGCAGCGCGGTCAGGTTCTGGGTGCCAATGCTGATCCGGCGCGGGCCGACGAGGCCGGCGAGCTCGTCGACGGCGGCGGGCTCGTCGCGCGCGGCGAGCGCGGGCGCGACGTGATCGACGAGCTTCGCGATGCGCGGGCGCAGCCAGTTGCGCATCGTGACCGCGATCGGCGAGATGTCGATGCCATGCAGGCGCGCGAGCACGCGCGGATCGGTGATGCCACGCGCGAGCTGGAGCAGCCGGGTCCAGAAGCTCTGCGTCGAGGTCGCGCGATACGGCATCGTCTCGAGCATGCGGACGAGCCAGTCGTCGACGCGCGGGTCCGGCATCCAGCGCTCGAGGTGTGCGAGCCGCTCGCGCGCGACACTCGACGGCGCGTCGCACAGGCTGTCGAGCAGCGCCGGGATCGCGGTCGGCGGCGCGAGCGTGGCGAGCTTCGTCCACGCGGCGCGCGCGACGGCGGTCTTGCCCCGGATCGCCGGCGCCTGGGTGCGCGTGCGGTTCGACAGCATCGCGATGACCTCCGACAGCCGCGGTCCGGGGTAGCGACGCCACGCGACGAGCAGCTTCGCGAGCGCGTCCGCGAGCCGGTTGTCGCGCAGATCGTCGAGCGCGCGCTCGAGCGAGTCTTCGCCGGCGGTCGCGCGCGTGCGGGCCATGCGGCGATCGTAGCTCGCACCGTCGCCGGGGCCTAAGAACTGGCGCCGCCGCCCTGCACGTCTCGTCATCGCGCTTGCACATGCTGCGCATTGGCCGCGACAGAACGTGCAGCAAGCACTCGAATCTCGACGAGAAATGGCGATTTCGAGTCACTTTTTGATACTCGCGTTTTCCACGACATGTGTAGTGTCGCGCGCGAGGGAGATGCGATGCAGAAGCTCTGGATATGCGTGCTCGTGCTGTGCGCCGCGTGCGGACCGAAGGCTCGTGACGAGGGCGGTGGAGATGACGACGACGGCGTCCCCGACGTCTGTCCGCGGTGCTCCGCCGACAACCAGTCGGTGATCGATTGCAACGGCGTCGAGACGCCCTGCCCGCTCGACATGGCGTGCTCCGAAGGGGCGTGCCTGAACGCGTGCCAGGCCGCCGAGGAGAACCACTCGTCGGTCGGCTGCGAGTACTACGCGGTCGACATGGACGCGGCGCAGGGTCCGCCGCAGGACGCCTGTTACACGGTGTTCGTCGCGAACACGTCGCGCGAGCAGGCGCACATGACCGTCGAGTGGAACGGCGCGCAGATCGATCTCGGCAAGTTCGCGAAGCTGCCGGTCGGCACCGGCCAGTCGCTCGCGTACGGCACGTACGATCCGAACGTCGGGCTCGCGCCGGGACAGGTCGCGATCATCTTCCTCGCGTACGCGCCGGCGCTGATGAACGTCGCGTGTCCGGTGCCGGCCGCGATCGGCACGGCGGCGCAGATTCCCGGCACCGGCACCGGGTTCGCGTTTCACCTGACGACCGATCTGCCGGTCGTCGCGTATCAGATGCTGCCGTACGGTGGTGGCGCCGCGGCGGCGACCGGCGCCTCGCTGCTGCTACCGACGAGCGCGTGGGGCGACAACTACGTCGCGGTCAGCGCGTACGACGGCCCGGCACCGCCGATCCCGGTCGCGCAGGGTCCCTCGTACAACATCGTCGCGAAGGAGGATGCGACGACGGTGACGATGCGACCCAAGTCGAACATCACCGCCGGCGGCGGACTCCCGGCCGGCATGGCGAACCAGCCGTACACGTTCACGCTGAACAAGGGCCAGTACGCGCAGATCACGCAGATGAGCCCGCTGTCGGGCAGTCCGATCTCGGCGGATAAACCGATCGGCGTATTCGGCGGACACCAGATCATGTCGATCGATCGGTGTTGCGGCGACCACGGTGAACAGATGCTCGCGCCGGTGCGCGCGCTCGGATCGGAGTACGTCGCCGCGCCACATCCGGATCGTCGTGCCACGCCCGAGCCGCGGCTGTACCGGATCTTCGGCGCTGTCGACGGCACGCAGCTGACGTACGAGCCGCCGAACGTTGGCCCCGCGATCGTGAACCTCGGCGAATATCACGAGATCCGGACGAACGCGCCATTCGTCGTGCGCAGTCAGGATACGAGTCACCCATTCGCAATGTTCACCTACATGACCGGTGCTGGCGACGAGACGAGTGATGGCAATGGCGATCCGGACTTCGTGCGCCTCGTGCCGCCGCTGCAGTATCTCTCGCACTACGTGTTCTTCACGGATCCGACGTATCCGTTCACGTATCTCACTGTCGTGCGCAAGCGGCACGAGGGCGAGTTTCGCGACGTCGACCTGAAGTGCCTCGGCACGATCTCGGGCTGGCAGCCCGTCGGTGCGAGCCCGGATTACGAGATCGCGTTCGTCCGGCTCGTCGATCACTGGGCCGGCACCTCGACCTGCAACAACGGCGTGCAGGAGATGAATTCGGTCGGCCCGTTCGGAGTCTGGGTGTGGGGCTGGGGCAGCGGCGACACGAATACCGGCTGGGTCAGCTACGGCTATCCCGCAGGCGAAGGCGTCCTGCCGATCAACGATGTCGTGATCTACTGAGTCCCGTGCGCCTCTGAGCGCGTCGCACACGGCATTACGCATCTCTTACCTGGATCCGGGCAGCGACTCGGCACGATGGCGACGTCGTAGCCGGAACAGCCAGGAGCCAGGATCATGATGCGTGTTGCCTTGTCGTTCGCGAGCATGCTCGTCGCATGTTCGGTCAGTGATGGTGCACCGGCGAAACCAGCGCCGCCACCGATGGGACTCGCGAGCGCGGCGCCGCAGCCGCTGTTCACCGCAACCGAAGCGGCGCCGCCGGGCTCCGCGTTGCGCGTCGTTGCCGACGACGACGAGCTGATCGGCTGGATCGCCGGCTCGACGTCGTTCGCCGGCAGCATCGCGAAGATCGAGCTCGGCGGCCACGTCGTGAGCGCGATGGTCGGCGCCGACAACACGTTCACGCTGCCGGTCCACGTCGACAAGCCGACGGAGGCGGTCGTGACGGCGGCATCGATGACCGAGCGCGTGACCGTGCCCGCGCGGGCGGCGCACGGCACGCCGGTCGCGTACTTCATCGTCGATCGCAGCGCGTACCGCCCCGGCGACAAGCTCTCGTTCGCCGCGTTCCTGCGCGAGCTCGACGGCGATGTCGCGCGGCCGGTCGCGAACAAGCCGGTCGAGGTCCGCGTCGTGTCGGACACGAAGCACACGGTCGTCGCGAAGCTGCCGCTCGTGACGGATGCGACCGGCAGGATCACGGGCGAGTACACGTTCTCGCAGGCCGACGCGCTCGATCTGTACACGCTCGCGATCGACGGCACCGCCGGCACCGCGAAGGTGGAGCTCGCCGAGTTTCGCAAGCCGAAGGTCAAGCTCGACGTCGAACCCGTCGTCGGTGATCGCAGCGCCGAGCTGCGGTTCCGCGGCGTCGACTTTCTCGACCGGCCGGTCGCGGGCGGACGCGTCAGCGTGACCGCGCAGGTCGTCCGGGACGACACGCGCGAGCAGACGCTCGCGAGCGGGTTCGCGCTCGGTACGCCGTGGGGCCTGCTCGACGAGGCGGAGCGGCGATCGCTGCGTGCCGGCGAGCTCGTGCGTGACGCCGGCGCGCTCGGCCCCACCGTCGTCAGCGAGGTCAAGGGCGACGTCGCGCTCGACGCCACCGGCAGCGCGACCTATCGCGTGCCGCTGCGCGGAGAGCACCTGCGCGGCGGTCACCGGCTGCTCGTCGACGCGACGATCGTCGACAGCAACGGCCGCGAGCAACGCGCGACCCGCACGATCCCGCTCGCGCGGCGTGACGCTCGCATCGAGCTCGCGACCGCGCACCCGCTCGTCGCGGCCGGATCGAAGCTCGAGGTTCGAGCCCGCGTCGTCGACGCTGCCGGTCGACCGCTCGTCGCGACGACCACGATCACCGCGCTGCGCGCGCCGGTCCCCGCAGCGGGCTATGCCTTCGAAAGCATCGGCAACTACAACAACGCGTACATCGGAAACGCGTGGTCACCGAACGGCGGCATCGTGCTGCAACAGCCCGCGTGCTTCTACACGAACAGCGGATGCGGGCCCTGGTATCGCGGCCGGCGGCTGCGCATGTCGTATGCGCCACCGCCCGCGACGGCCGACGCACTCGCGGCGACCGCGGTCGTGCACGACGATCGTGCGGACCTGACGCTCGACGATCCCGGCGCGTACCGGCTCGTCGCGAGCGCCCGGCTCGCCGATGGCAGCTCGGTGTGGAGCGAGCTCGGGGTCGCCGTGCGCGATCCCGCCGCGATGCCGGAGGTCGTGATCGAGCTCGATCGCGACGAGGTCCGGCACGGCGAGCGCATCACCGGCGTCATCCAGAGTCGGTATCGCGACGCCGCGGCGCTCGTCGTCGTCCGCGATGCGACCGGGATCCGCGCGCGCCGCCGCATCGTGCTCGCCGGCGGGCTCGGCAAGCTCGACATCCCGGTCGGCACGCAGCTCGGCTACGGTGCGGCGGTCGAGGCGTACGTGCTCGGCAACGACCACGCGATCGCGGCGACGCAGGAGTTGTTCCGCGTCGTGCCGACGTCGAAGCAGCTCGCGATCACGACCACCGCGAAGCCGAGCTACGGTCCCGGCGAGCTCGTCGATCTCGAGGTCGCCGTCGATCGCAAGGAACCGGTCGATCTCGTCGTGTCGGTGTACGACGAGTCGCTGCTCGGCGTCGCGCCGGACCGCAGCGTCGATCCGGTCGGCTTCTTCCACGCCGATCAGCGGCTGCACGCGCGTGCCGGTGCCGCGACGCTCGCGTTCGAGCTCGGCGACGTCACGTTCGGCGACATCGTCGAGCGCGCCACGCAGGTCGCGAAACGGCCCGTGCCCGACGGCGACTGGACGGCCTCGACGGAGCGCAACGAGGCGCAGCAGATCGTGAACAGCGTCCGCCAGGATGGCTATCTGTCGCCGGCGCTGCTCGCGATCGTGCTGCGGCTCGCCGGGGTCGACGCGCGTTCGATCGCAGGCGGGTGGAGCTACCACATCGACAACCTCAAGCAGCTGCGGCGAACGCGGATCGCCGAGCTCGTCGCGACGATCGACGGCGTCGTGATCCAGCGCGTCGGCGACACGCTGGTGTTCACGGACCCGAACCGCCAGCCGGCCTCGACCGCGAGCCAGGGCATCTCGTTCAGCGGGGCAGCGAGCGGCAACGCCTCGTTCTCCTTCGGTGGTGCGGGCGCGTCGTACGCGGTGCAGCTCGCCGCTCCACCTGCGCCGATGGCGCTCGCGATCGCGGCGAACACGACCGGCGATGTGGTGCGCCGCGACTTCTCGGACTCGGCGCACTGGCTCGTCACGCGGACCGGCGCGGATGGCAAGGCGCGCGTCCAGTTCAGGCTGCCGGACTCGCTGACGAGCTGGCGCGTCGTCGTCACCGCGGTCGCGCGTGATCTGTCCGTCGGCCGGACGACGACGCAGCTACGCACGCTGCGCGAGGTCATGATCTGGCCGCTGCTGCCGCGGCAGCTCGTCGAGGGTGACACGCTCGCGATCGCTGGCACCGTGCACAACACGAGTGACACCGATCGCGACATCGTCGTCGCGCTGCGCGCGCAGAACGTCGACGTGCTGACGCCGGCGCAGCTCGTCGTCCGCGTCCCGCGCGGCGGTCACGTGCCGGTGTCGTGGACGGTGCGCGCGAAGGAGCCGGGGCTCGCGACACTCGCGATGAGCGCGACGAGCGGCGTGCTCGCCGACGCGAGCGAGAAGCGGATCCCGATCGTCGCGTCCGCCGCGGATCAGGTCGTCACCGCATCCGGGTTCGCGAACCGGCCACTCACGGTCGAGCTGCCGCCGGGCATCGACCCGAAGCGCGCCACGCTCGAGCTCACGCTCGCACCGTCGCTCGCGGCCGACATGGTCGACACGCTCGACTACCTCGTCGAGTATCCGTATGGCTGCGCCGAGCAGACGATGAGCCGGTTCGCGCCTGCGATCCGCGTCGCCGGCGTGCTTGGCCACCTCGGCCTCAAGGACGGCCGGCTGACCGCGAAGCTGCCGAAGATCGTCGACGCCGGGCTCAAGCGGCTCGCGAGCCTGCAGCAGCCCGACGGCGGCTGGGCGTGGAACGGCCACGGCGAGACCCACGAGATGATCACGCCGTACGTCGTGTGGGGCATGCTCGAGGCGGAGAAGGCCGGCTACAAGCTGTCCGACGATCGGACACTGCGCCGCGGCCTCGAGCGGGTGCGCGGCCTGCTCGAGGCGCGCCTCTCCGACGAACATGGCCTCTCGGATCGCACGTACCTCATGTACGTGTACTCGCAGAAGCAGCGCGTGCCCGACGCGTGGTGGAACGCGCTGCTCGCGCGGCGCGACAAGCTCACCGACTACGCGCTCGGGCTAGCGGTCCAGATCGCGGTGCTGCGAGGTGACCACGCGAACGCAGGCAAGCTCGTCGAGGCGCTACACACGCGCGTCGTGCGCTCCGATGGCGGCGCGTACTGGCGTACCGGTGGCTTCTCACGCTGGATGGAGGATCGCTACGAGACACCGCGGTCGTGCTCGACGCGCTCGTCGCCTACGACCCGAGCGATCGGCTGATCCCCGAGGTGATCGCGTTCTTCGTCGCGACGAAGCAGGACAATCGCTGGAACTCGACGAAGGCGACCGCGATGGTGCTCTACGCGATGACCGACGTGCTCGGCAAGCAGGGCGCGAAGCCCGGCGCGATCGGCGGTGTCGACTACACGCTGGACGGCGGCGCGCCGGTGCACGTCGCGTTCACCGACGGCCTCGCGCGCAAGATCACCGTCGACGGCGCGCGCCTGAAGTCGCGCACGACGATCGCGTTCGCGGCCGCGACGCCCGGCATGATGGCGCGCGCGGTGCTGCGCTACCACGCGACCGGCCGCGACCTGAAGCCGGCGACCCACGGGCTCGAGGTCGAGCGCACGCTCTACCTGCTCGGCTCGACCGGCGCGCGCGTGCGTGCCCTGAAGCAGGGCGAGCACGTGCCGCGCGGCGCGTACATCGAGAGTGTCGTCGCCGTGCATCGCGCCAGCGACGAGACGATGCCGTACCTGCTCGTCGAGGATCCGAAGCCGACCGGCGCCGAGGCGCTCCCGCTCGACGATCCGCGGTTCGGCAAGACGCCGGTCACGTGGTCGCTGCGAGAGGATCGCGAGCGTCACGTCGCGTTCCATCACGAGCAAGCCCCGGCAACCACGACGGTGCGCACGGTGCTCCACCTCGAGATGGCCGGCCAGCTCGCGATCCCGCCGGCCCAGGCCGAGCTCATGTACCAGACCGAGACCCGCGGTCACTCGGGGACGTTCGCGCTCGTCGTCGACTGAGCCGCGTCCCGCACGGCAGCGAGCACGCGCGCCTCGTCCGCCGGTGCGAGCGCGCGCCACGATGCCGCGAACACCGTCTCGAGGTCGACCGCGACGTCGAGCACGATCTCGTCGACGATCGCCGCGCGCGCCGTCCCGACCTTGCTGCGCGCGCTCGCGACGCGAGCCGGATTGACGAGCCGCGCCGCCCACGCGACGAGCTCGTCGACTCCGAGGTACCCCGGGTTCCAGCTCGCGGCCTCGTCGAACCGCGCATCGTCGAAGTCCGGCAGCTTGCGCTTCACGATCGGCCGCGCGCCCGCCGCAAACCGGCGGTCCGGCTTCAGCACGTAGCCCTCGCGCAGGTTGTTCGCGATCGCCGGCAACCCGCGCACCACCGGGATCTCCGTCGGGGCCGCGACCGCGATG
Organism: Kofleriaceae bacterium; assembly: GCA_035715365.1. GTDB lineage: Bacteria > Myxococcota_A > Polyangia > Haliangiales > Haliangiaceae > JABFXX01. The sequence goes on from DASTLB010000052.1 coordinate 176,739, forward strand.
CGCTCGAGCTCGTCGCGCCGGCCGCGCGCGATCACCGGTGCTGTCGCGACCCCCGCCTCCGCCGCGAGCCCCTCGACCTCGCGAAACGCGAGCAGCTCGCCGTCGTCGCCATCGTCCGCGGCGACGAGCACGTCGAACATCGCCCACTGCAGATCGGGCGCGTACCACACCCCGGTCTGCACCGGCGACAGCCCCGCGATGGCAGGCACGTCCGGGTGCGGATAGCCGCCGCCGAACAGCTCGCCGTAGCACACCACCTGCGCGGCACCCGCCGCACGCGCGACGTGCCGGGCACGCTCGCCCAGCTCGGGCGCGATCAGCTGCCAGCCGAAGAACGCATCGTCGGCCACCAGCCACACCTTGCGCTTGCCGAACCACACCTCGTCGCCGGCCACGCCGACGACGAAGTTCGCGCCATGCAGCTTCTCGGTCGCGACCCACGCACCACCGGCGGACTCGGCGTTGCCACCGATCTTCGGGTACGTGCGGAATCGCATCCGCGAACCATAGCTACTTGCGCGTGATCTTGCCGCTCGCGATCACGCAGCCCTCGCCGTCCTTCACGGTGCACGACGTGCTCGTGCTCTTGACCGTGATCGTGCACGACGTTGCCCCCGCCGGAATCGACAGCTTCTTCTCCACCTTGCCCGCGATCGACCAGTCCTCCTTCTTGCCTCCGCACTCCTTCACCAGCTCATAGCTGGAGTGGTCGTCGTTACGGATCGTCCACTCGGCAAACGCAGTGCCGGTGAGCCCGAGGAGCGTGACAGCGGACAGCGCGAGCAGCTTCTTCTTCATGCATGTCAAGACGAGGCGCCGCCCCATCCGTCGCGTCCCCGGCAACAGCTTTCCGCTGCCGCCTTCCGTCCGGGGTATCGAAATCGGCCCCCGACGAGACATAGCGACTCTTGGTCCCGGAATTTCGATCCGGGGTATCGAGATCGGCCGGATTTCGATCCGGGGTATCGAGATCGGCCGAGATCGACCGACGACGATGGCGTTCGATTCGCGTCGCGCACCGAGCTCGCGGGCGGACGGCGAACAGGGCTTCGCTTTTCAACACGCGCGGTACGCGTGCGAGAACGAAGCTTCGGGGCAAGAGCGCCGGACGACGGAGACGGGACGACGGTGACGCGAACGACGAGCTCGAGCGGCGCTACAGCATGCAGTACGGGCCGATGTCACCGCGCCGGCGCCTCGCGACCTTCACCTTGTTGAAGCGCCTGTGCCAGTACGTGCCGTAGGGAAACACGCACGGCTTCCCTTCGAGCATGAGTGCGCGCGCCTCGCGGTAAGCGCACTGGAACTCGTCGTCGTGGATCGCGCCGTCGCGTTGCTTGTCCTTGTCCTTCGTCGCACGGGTCGGCTTGATCGCGTTGCGGCGCTCGCGCCAGTTCTTGTAGTTCGGGTGGTTCGGATCGTCGATCGCGTAGCTACGCCACGACTGCGCGAGGACCGCCGCCTTTCCGATCGGCCTGCGCTTGTCGGCCTTGTGCTCGGCCAGCCATTGCTCGCGCGCGAAATCGAGCCGGTCGTCGAGCTCGACAAAGAACGCCTCGCGCGTGCGGTGCCCGAGCAACTCGTCGGGCAGCGTCATCGCGAGCTCGATCACCGGCGGTAGCCGCTTGTTGTCGTTGACCTTGCGGAAGAAGAACCGCGGCCGCTCCACGGTCATCTTTTCGCCGTAGCGCAGCAGCTTGTACGTGTGGAAGCCAGGCCAGTCGCGCTCGTGCCACACGGTGCAGTGCCGCACCGGGTTGACGAACGTGTAGCAGATCTTCTCGAGCACCGCGGCGTAGTCGTCGAGCCGCACGACGTTGACCTGGTGCGACGACCAGAAGTTCTCCTTGCGCTTGTC